>CAVULV010000009.1:0-140269 GCA_963742445.1 uncultured Acidimicrobiaceae bacterium | reverse complement strand
GGGGACGTCACCGGGATCGACCCACCAATGGGTCGCTCCCTCAAAACGAAATAGTGAGAGTCCGGTCGACCCCGTAGGAACCGGTCCGTGAATGGCGGGCTCCGATCGCGATGCAAGCAAAGCGTCCGAAGGCGGCCAATCGTCTGCCGGTATACGAGAGCGACCGAATAACCAGTGTTCAACTGGGTAGTGGTCAGCATCTATAGCTGACAGCACTCCTTAGAAAGGAGGTGATCCAGCCGCACCTTCCGGTACGGCTACCTTGTTACGACTTCACCCCAATCACCGATCCCACCTTCGACGGCTCCCTCCTAAAAGGTTGGGCCACCGGCTTCGGGTGTTACCGACTTTCGTGGTGTGACGGGCGGTGTGTACAAGGCCCGGGAACGTATTCACCCCGGCGTTGCTGATCCGGGATTACTAGCGACTCCGACTTCATGGAGTCGAGTTGCAGACTCCAATCCGAACTGAGACTGGCTTTTGGGATTGGCTCCTCCTCGCGGATTAGCAGCCCGTTGTACCAGCCATTGTAGCATGTGTGCAGCCCTGGACGTAAGGGGCATGATGACTTGACGTCGTCCCCACCTTCCTCCGAGTTGACCCCGGCAGTCTCCTACGAGTCCCCGGCATTACCCGCTGGCAACATAGGACAAGGGTTGCGCTCGTTGCGGGACTTAACCCAACATCTCACGACACGAGCTGACGACAGCCATGCACCACCTGTGTAAGGCCCCGAAGGACACCGTATCTCTACGGCTTTTCCCTACATGTCAAACCCAGGTAAGGTTCTTCGCGTTGCCTCTGAATTAAGCCACATGCTCCGCCGCTTGTGCGGGCCCCCGTCAATTCCTTTGAGTTTTAGCCTTGCGGCCGTACTCCCCAGGCGGGGCACTTAATGCGTTAGCTGCGGCACGGAAACCGTTGAATAGTCCCCACACCTAGTGCCCAACGTTTACGGCGTGGACTACCAGGGTATCTAATCCTGTTCGCTCCCCACGCTTTCGCTCCTCAGCGTCAATGTCGGCCCAGACCACCGCCTTCGCTGCTGGTGTTCCTCCTGATATCTGCGCATTTCACCGCTACACCAGGAATTCCGTGGTCCCCTACCGAATTCTAGTCATGACAGTATCGAATGGCGGCTCCAGGTTGAGCCTGGAGGTTTCACACCCGACTTATCAAACCGCCTACGAGCTCTTTACGCCCAATAAATCCGGACAACGCTTGCACCCTACGTATCACCGCGGCTGCTGGCACGTAGTTGGCCGGTGCTTCTTCTGCAGGTACCGTCACTATCGTCCCTGCTGAAAGGAGTTTACAACTCAGAAAGCCTTCGTCCTCCACGCGGCGTTGCTGCGTCAGGCTTTCGCCCATTGCGCAAGATTCCCCACTGCTGCCTCCCGTAGGAGTCTGGGCCGTGTCTCAGTCCCAGTGTGGCTGATCGTCCTCTCAGACCAGCTACCCGTCGAAGCCTTGGTGAGCTATTACCTCACCAACTAGCTGATAGGCCACGAGCCCCTCCCGAAGCGGAATCCATTTCCTTATCAGATCATGCGGTCCGATAGGGATATCCGGTATTAGCACCGGTTTCCCGGTGTTGTCCCAGTCTTCGGGGCAGGTTGCTCATGTGTTACTCACCCGTTCGCCACTCGCTCTTCATCAGTATTGCTACCGAATGGAGCGCGTTCGACTTGCATGTGTTAGGCACGCCGCCAGCGTTCGTCCTGAGCCAGGATCAAACTCTCCATCGAGACTCACAGCCGGTCGTGCTCCCCGGAGGGGGCCCAGCCGGCCAAGAATCAGAGAGTCACCATGATTTGACTCGAACCATTGGTAACCACAGGCCCTTCACCCAGAGGGTTCGAGACCTGCGTAATGCTTAATTGACGTACAACCCATCCGTTTGAGTCCGAATGGATTGCCCGCACTGGCTTTTGGCTCTCACTATTCCGTTTTCAAGGAGCGACCGGGCACACACCTATCCTGCCGGTGTTGGTGCCGGGTGGCCCGAAGGACTGTTCCGGACGAATTGCTTCGCCGGAGAGTCTCCTTCGGCTGTCGGAGGGCCAGGGGTGGCCGTTCCGACGGGTGTGTCACCCTAGCAGAGTCGCGCCGCAGCGTCAACGTGTTCGGGCGGGCCGATATCCGCCGGGCTCTCGGCCCGGGTCCGGCCCCGAGAAGAATCGTAGCGGGACAACCGCCCCACCCCGCGGATGCCCGTCGGAGCGCCCCGGTCTCCCCCTCGACGGCCCAATGCCGACACCGGACGGTGGCATGCGGTGGACCACCCGGCCCTCCGCATGCCACCCGGTGCTCGAAGCCCAACTGGCTTTCCGCCCCGCCGTCGCCAACGGTCCGCCCCGGAGCGTGCGCCGCCTGCTGATCTCCTCGATCTACCGCCGTCATCGCATGTCACGACATGCGATGACAGCATCATGCACCCAGCTTGTTGCACCGTTGTGACAGGGCGGTGACATCGCCCATCGCCTGTTTCTCCTGCTCACGAGAGCCATCGGCACCGACCCAATGCCATGGGCCCGGGGATCAGGCCCTCGACACGTGCGGGTCTCCCGGCACCCAGAAGCGCCACCGCTTCTCCGTCGCCTCCTTGATGCCGATCCGGGTCCCGCGGCCGGGGCGTCGGGGAGGCGGGCTCCCGTCGTCCCTGAGCGCGACGGTGCCCGGGGCGACCGCGAGGAGATCGGTGCCGTTGTCCGCCCCGCCGATCCCGAGGGCCTGGCACAGCTTGGCGGGGCCGTTGCACAGCTCCCGGTCCGTGCGGGCGGCGGGGCGCGCCACCCGCATGGCCTCCAGGTCGGTCAGGGGGGCCAACGCCCGGACCAGGACCGCCGCCGCCTCGCCATCGGGACCGCACACCACGTTGGCGCACCAGTGCATGCCGTAGGTGAAGTAGACGTAGAGGAACCCCGGCGGACCGAACATCACCGCCGTGCGGGGCGTCAGGCCCCGGTAGGCGTGCGAGGCCGCGTCATTGGCTCCGTGATAGGCCTCGACCTCGACGATCCGACCGGACCGGTCCCCGTTGACGAGCACCTTGTTCAGTAGTCGCGGTGCGACGACGACCGGGTTCTCCTCGAGGTCTGACCGTTGCACCGGGCCACCCTGGCGCAGCCGGCGCACGGGGCGCCACCCCGGGCCGTCCCCGGTGCCCCGCCCGCTCCGGGTTCAGGCGGCCGGCGTGTGCGCCACCGTCCGGCGCCGGCGCGACGGGGAGGAGCTCCGCCGCTCCCCCGCGCCGGCCGCCATCGTGCTGAGCAGGCTCAGCTCGTCCACCATGGCCCGGGCCAGGCCACCGAGGTCGGGCACGGCGGTGGCGCACGCGTTGATCCCGACGAACAGCGATTCGCGGTAGCTCTGCACGGTGATGTTCAGCGCCACGCCGTCGACGACCGGCCCGAGCGGGTGCACCGCCCGGAGCTCCATGCCGGCGAAATAGAGGGGGAAGTCGGGTCCGGGGACGTTCGAGATCATCAGGTTGCCCGCGCGCAGCTTGCGCAGGACACCCGAGCGCACACCGAGCTGGATCACCGGCCGGGCCAGCGCGGGCGGAATGGCATCGGCCAACAAGGTGGCCATCGGGCCGTAGCCGACGGCGCGCTCTTGTCCCTTGCACGAGGCGCTCGAGGCGGTCACGGTCCGCAGCCGCTCGAGCGGCGTCAGCCGGTCGTTCGCCAACGGCACGAACATGGCGGAGAGCTGGTTCCCCGCCGCTGCCTGCCGTCCGTCACCGCGTACCGAGACCGGGACCACCGCCACCAGGGGACTGTCGGCGTCCTGATCGTGCACCGACAGATGGCTGCGCAGCGCGCCGGAGCACACGGCCAGCACGACGTCGTTGATCGTGGACCCGTAGCGATCCGTCAGCGTGCGCACCTTCGCCAAGTCGAGTTGCGCGAAGGAGACCGCCCGTCGGGCGCCGACGGGCGACTCGAACGTACTGGGAGCGCCGAGCGGGATGGAGACCGGCCCGGTGTCGTCGTCGAGGGCACATCGGGCGAGGCGCACCGTGGTGCGTCCGATCTCCCGTACCGCGCGCAGCGCCCGGACCGGGCTGTTGACGAGGCTCGGCAGTGCATCGCCAACCAGTCGGGCGTTCGACGGCAGACGGGCCGGCACCCAGGGCCGGCCCGGCTCGGTGACGGCACTGCCCTCCGGCGTCAGGTCGAGGAGCTGCGCCAGCAGCTGTGCACCCGCCACCCCGTCGATCACTGCGTGGTGCACCTTGGCGATCAGGCCGACCATGCCCCCCGCCAACCCCTCGATCACATGCATCTCCCACGGCGGCTGCTCCGGCTGGAGCGGGCGGCCCATGACCTCGGCCACCATCGCCGTGAACTCGGCTTCGCCGCCCGGCTCGGGGACTGCCGCGCGGTGCAGGTGGTTGCCCAGGTCGAAATCGGGATCGTCGACCCAGCGGGGATGGTCCAGTCCGAGGGGCACGGCCAGGCACCGGCGCCGGAACGAGGGCAAGCGTCGGCATCCGGGCCTGGAGCACGTCGGCGATCCGCTCGAAGCCGTAGCCGCCGTCGGCGGAGGAGGGGTCGAAGACGCAGGCGTACGCAATCTCCATTGGTGTCTCCGGGGTGTCGGAGTAGATGAACATCGGGTCGATGCCGGTCATTCGCTCCATGGGCGCCTCTCCACTGTCGGGTGTCGTTCGCTCGTCGAGTCGGAGCCACGCCGTCGTGTCGGGCCCCGCATTCCTCACCTTCAGCGTGACCCCGCGCCGGTGGGCAATACAAGCATTCGAGCGAATCTTTATGTTGCGTTCACCCGGGGGTTACCCGACACGGGGGCTGATCGTGGAACCGACGCGGGATCTCATGGGGGCGGCCGGTCGGTCCCCACCCCCATGGCAACGCTCGGGCGCTACGGCGTCGGTCCCGGAGGGCGCCACTGCGCCAGCCGGGTGCGGTCCACCTCGCGGCGCCTGACGAAGCGTTCGGCCTGCTCGCCGACCGGACCGGGCCCGGCGCCCCCCGGCGTCCGCCGGCGTGTCACGGCCACCCCGGGCTCGAGCAGCTCCACTGCGGCCTCGCCCAACTCGGGGTGTGCGGCCACCAGCTCGACCAGCGGCACATGGCGCTCGAGCGACTCCCGGACGAGGCCGCCGACGAGGGCATGGGCCTGGCGGAACGGCATGCCCTGTTCGACGAGCATCTCGGCCAGGTCGATGGCGCTGGCAGCGGGACCGTCGGCCGCCGTCTGCATGCGGTCCTCGTTCCACGTCGCCGTCTCGTACACGCCGCGCAGCGCGATCAGGGCCCGCGAGACCTGGGCCACCGCATCGAAGAGCGGTTCCTTGTCCTCTTGGAGGTCGCGGTTGTACGCGAGCGGTAGCCCTTTGAGCGTCACCAGCACGGCGGTGAGATGGCCGACGAGGCGACCCGCCTTGCCACGGGCCAGCTCCGCCACGTCGGGGTTCTTCTTCTGCGGGAGCATCGAGCTTCCGGTGGCATAGGCGTCGTCGAGCGTGCAGAAACCGAACTCGTCGGTCGACCACAGGACGATCTCCTCCCCCATGCGCGACAGGTGGACGCCGAGAAGGGCCAGGTCGAACAGCGCCTCGGCGACGAAGTCACGGTCGGACACCGCATCGAGAGAGTTCTCGAAGCGCCCGTGGAACCCGAGCTCGGCTGCGACGTAGTCGGGATCGAGGGGCAGCGACGAACCGGCCAGCGCGCCCGCCCCGAGAGGCGACGTGTTGAGGCGGTCGACCGTGGTGAGGATCCGGTCGACGTCGCGGGCCAGCGCCCATCCGTGCGCCAGCAGGTGGTGGGCCAACAGCACCGGCTGGGCCCGTTGCATGTGGGTGTACCCGGGCAGGTACACGTCCGCCGCCTCGCGGGCACGCTGGGCCAGTGTGTCCTGCAGCGCCATGACCTCCGTGGCCACGGCAACCAGCGAACGGCGGCACCAGAGGCGCAGGGCGGTGGCGACCTGGTCGTTGCGGCTCCGCCCCGTGTGCAGTTTGGCGCCGACGTCACCCACCAGCTCGGTGACGCGCCGTTCGATGGCGGTGTGAACGTCCTCGTCCCCCGGCGCGAACACGAAGACGTCGGTCGTGAACTCCTCCTCCACGATGTCGAGCGCGTCCACCAGCGACGCCGACCTCGCTGTCGGTGAGGATCCCCGCCTTGCCCAGGCCCTTGACGTGGGCGCGCGAGCCGGCCAGGTCATCGGCGGCGAGCAGCCGGTCGAAGGGCAGGCTGACGGTGAACTCCGCCACGGCGTCCGCCATGCCGGTCGAGATACGGCCCTCCCACAGCGTCATGTGCCGCCCCTTCCCGCTTCCATGTCCTGCGCTCCGGGCCCCTGGCGGGCCGACCACGTCGCCACGCCGAGACCCCACAGCCGCACGAAACCCTCGGCATCCGCGTGGCGGAAGGTGTCCGACGCGTCGTAGGTCGCCAGGCCGTGGTCGTAGAGCGCCACCGGGCTGCGTCGACCCACGACCGTGCAGGTCCCGGGCGCCGCAAAGCGCAGGCGCACCTCGCCGCTCACGTGGCGCTGGCTCTCGGTGATGAACGCCTGCAGCGCCGCCTTGAGCGGCGAGTACCACAGCCCGTCGTAGACGAGCTCGGACCAGCGGGGCTCGAGGCGGGCCTTCTCGTGGTGGAGGTCGCGCTCGAGCGTCAGGTCCTCGAGGTCGGCGTGGGCCACGAATCAGGGACAGCGCGGCCGGGCACTCGTAGACCTCACGGCTCTTGATGCCGACCCGGCGGTTCTCCACCATGTCGAGGCGCCCGAAGCCCCGGCTGCCTGCCAGCGCGCCGAGCCGGCTGATCACGTCGTAGGGCGTCAGGGGCGTGCCGTCGAGGCTGACCGGGACGCCCGCCTCGAACCCCACGATGACCTCGACGGGCTCGGTCTCGGTGACGCGGGTCAGCGTGTACACGTCGTCGGGCGCGGGCGCCCACGGGTCCTCGATGGCGCCGCACTCGATCGCCTTGCCCCACAGGTTGTCGTCGATGGAGTACAGCTTCTCCTTGGTGACCGTGATCGGGATCTCCCACTTGGCCGCCAGTTCGACGCAGTCCTCGCGGGTCAGTCCCCACACGCGGGCCGGCGCGTGGATGCCCAGGTCCGGGGCGAGGGCGCGCACGCCGACCTCGAAGCGCACCTGGTCGTTCCCCTTGCCGGTGCAGCCGTGCGCGACGGCCGTCGCCCCGTGTCGGCGAGCCTCCGCAACGAGGTGACGCACGATCACCGGCCGCGACAACGCGGAGACCAGCGGGTACTTGCCCTCGTAGCGGGCGTTGGCCTGCAGGGCCGGGACGCAGAACTGCTCCGCCATCTCCTGGCGGGCGTCGATGACCACCGCCTCGACGGCGCCGGCGGCCAGCGCCCGGGCCTGGATGGCGTCCCAGTCCTCGCCGCCGCGGTCCGCCGCCTGGCCGACGTCGACGGCGACGGCCACGACCTCGACCCCCTCGTTCTCGATCAGCCAGCGGACGGCGACCGACGTGTCGAGTCCACCGCTGTAGGCCAGTACGACCCGCTCAGGCATGTGCAGTCCCCTCTTCCTTCCCATTCAACGTGATCTTGTTGGTGACGGCAATGCCCGCCACGTCCCGCAGGCGCTCCCCCATGACGCCTCCGCCGAGCTCCTCGGCGACGATGACCAGCACGGTGTCGTCGCCTGCCACGGTACCGACGATTCCCTCGAGCCCGCTGCGGTCGAGAGCCGAGCCCACGACGTGGGCGGATCCCGGCGGCGTGCGGAGCACGACCAGGTTTCCCGAGTGCGCCACCTCGACCACCCACTCGCCGAGGACACGGCGCAGGTGGTCCTCCGGGGCGATCTGGTGCACCGGCAGCTCCGGCAGTGCGTAGGCGGTCTCGCCGCCGGGGAGGCGCACCTTGACCGCACCGAGGTCCTCGAGGTCGCGCGAGATGGTCGTCTGGGTGGCGTCGATCCCCTGGTCGCCGAGGAGCGCCGCCAGCTGCGCCTGGCTCGTGACGGGCTGGGACTCGAGCAGCTTGGCGATGCGGTGTTGGCGTTGGTTCTTGGTCAGGCGCCCCGCGCCACCGGCGTGCCCGCTCACGGCAGGCCCCCCGTGGCCCAGGCCAGGATCCCTCGCATCGCCGTGCGGCGGTGGGCGGCCTGGCGCCACACCACCGAGCGCGGGCCCTCGAGCACGGAATCGGTGATCTCCTCCCCGCGGTGTGCCGGAAGGCAGTGCAGCACAACGGCGTCGTCCGCCGCGAGGTCCACCAGCTGGTCGTCGATGCAGTACCCGGCGAACGCCCGCAGGCGGACCGCCCGCTCCTCCTCCTGGCCCATGCTCGTCCAGACGTCGGTGTAGAGCGCGACCGCTCCCTTCGCCGCCTGACGCGGGTCGTCGGAGAGCTGGACCGACCCGCCACGCCCGGCGCGGTCGGCGAATGCCTGCAACGCCGCCAGCTCGTCGGCCGGGAGGGTGTAGCCCGCCGGGGAGGCGATGCGGACGTCCATCCCCTCGAGCAGCCCGGCCTTGGCCAGCGAGCGGGCCATGTTGTTGGCGTCGCCGACATAGGCCAGCCCGCGGCCACGCAGCGGGCCGGCCGCTTCGCGCAGCGTGAGCACGTCGGCCACCGCCTGGCAGGGATGCGCGGTGTCGGACAGCAGGTTCACCACCGGGGTGTCGAACCCGCTCCGCGCCAGCGCGGCGGCCATGCGCACCAGGACGCCGTGCTCGAAGACCCGCGCGCACAGCACCCGGTGGTAGCAGGCCAGGGTCCGTGCCACGTCCTCGGCGGTCTCGCGCACATCGAGACCCACCTCGGCCCCTTGGATGTACACGGGGTGCCCGCCGAGATCGACCACCGCCATCTCGGTGGAATTGCGGGTCCGCGCCGACGGCTTCTCGAAGAGGAGTGCGACACCGTGACCCTCCAGCGACCGTCGCGGCGGGTCGGCCAGCGCCAGTGACAGCACCGCGTCCCACGCATCAGGGTCGAGGTCGTCGATGTCGAAGAGGTTGGGCACAGTTCGGGTCTCCCGCTGCTCAGCCGCCGGGACCGGCGGTGATCTCGGCCAGGACGTCGGCGAGGATCCGCAGGGCGGCCTCGAGCTCCTCGTCCCCCACGAGCAGCGGCGGCGCCACGCGGATGGCGTCGGGGCGCACCGGGTTGACGAGGAGGCCGCGCTCGAGCGCCAACGCGGCGGCCTCCTTGGCCACCGGGGTCTCGAGCTGGGCGGCGAGCAGCAGGCCCGCACCGCGCACCGACACCACGCCGGGCAGGCGCCCCAAACCCTCGGCCAACCGGGCCCCGGCGACACGGGAACGGTGGCACACGTCCTCGGCCTCCATGACGGCGAGCGTCGCCCGCACCGCGGCCAGTGCGAGCGGTTGCCCCCCGAACGTCGAGCCGTGGTCCCCCGGGCCGAAGGCGGCGGCCACCTCGGCGCGGGCCCAACAGGCGCCCACCGGCATGCCGTTGCCGAGCGCCTTCGCCATCGTGACCACGTCCGGCTCGAGCCCCAGGGACTGGAACGCGAACCAGTGGCCGGTGCGGCCGAGGCCGGTCTGGACCTCGTCGAGCATGAGCAGGGCGTTGCGCTCGGTGCACAGCGACCGCACCGCGCCCAGATAGTCCGAGCTCGGCACCATCACGCCACCCTCGCCCTGGAGCGGCTCGAGGAGAACGGCGGCGGCGACGTCGGGGTCGAGCGCCTTGTCGAGCGCGCTGACGTCGTCGTAGGGGACATGCACGAATCCCTCGGGGAGCGGGAGGAACGGCGCCTGCTTCTCGGGCTGACCGGTCGCCGTCAGCGTCGCGAGGGTCCGGCCGTGGAAGGAATTGTCCGCGCTGATCACGACATGACGCCCCCCGCCCGCCCAGCGCCGGGCGAGCTTGAGTGCACACTCGTTCGCCTCCGCGCCGGAGTTGGCGAAGAAGACCTGCCCTCCGGCCTGTGCGGTGCCGCCGTTGATCAGGCGGTCGATGGTGCGCGCCACCTCGGGCGCGAGCGTGTTGCCGTAGAGGTTGGAGACGTGGCACAAGGTGCGCGCCTGCTCCGCCACCGCCTCGGCGACGACGGGATGGGCATGCCCGAGCGACACGACGGCCAGGCCGGTGATGAAGTCGAGATACGCCTTGCCCTCGACGTCGTAGAGCACGGTACCCTCGCCGCGTACGAAGGTGGCAGGCGGGTCTGCGTAGGTGCGCATCAGCGCCTCGCGTCCGGCGAGCGGCGTCGCATCGGTCATGGCAGCACCATGGTCCCCACACCCGAGTCGGTGAACAGCTCGAGGAGCAGCGCGTGGGGCACCCGCCCGTCGAGGATGTGGGCACGGCTGACGCCGGATCGCACGGCACGGGCGCACGCCTCGACCTTGGGGATCATGCCGCCTTGGACCCCGCCGCTGCGGAGGATCTCGTCGATCACCTCGAGGGAGGCCTGGTGGATGACCGTCGTGGGATCGTCCGCCACCACACGCAACCCCTCGATGTCGGTCAGGTAGATCAATTTCTCGGCGCGCAGCGCCTCCGCCAACGCGCCGGCCACGGTGTCGGCGTTGATGTTGTACGCCTGTCCCTTCTCGTCCGAGGCGATCGTCGCCACCACGGGGATCAGCCCCTCGGCCACCAGGCGCTCGAGCATCGTGGGATCGACCAGCGACACGTTGCCGACGAACCCGAGATCGGCGTGGCTCGGTGCTGCGGTGATGAGGTTGGCGTCCTCGCCCGACATGCCGACGGCCAGCGGTCCGTGCACGTTGATGGCGGACACGATGTCGCGGTTGACCTTGCCCACCAGGACCATGCGCGCGATGTCGAGCGTGTCGGCATCGGTGACGCGCAGTCCGTTGCGGAACTCCGACTCCATGCCGAGTCGCGCCATCAGCTCGCCGATCTGCGGACCGCCACCGTGCACGACGACGGGCAGGATGCCGACCGCCTGCATCAGGACGACGTCCTGGGCGAACGAGGCCAGCGCGTCGGCCGAGCCTGTGTCCTCGTCGTCGCCGTCGCCGGAACCCGACGCGTGCAACGCGTTGCCGCCGTACTTGACCACCACGATCTTCCCCCAGAAGCGCCGGATGTACGGCAGTGCCTCCACCAGCACCGATGCGGTCTTCGTGGCGGCCGCCTTCTGTGCCCGCGTCACCTTGGGCGGCACGGGCAGAGCGCCGGGCACGGTCACGAGGTCGTCCGGTTCTCGTCGATGTAGCCGTACCCCAGGTCCGTCCCGAGCACCACCGCTTCGCCGGGGCCGAGGCCGAGGTCGCAGTCGATCTCGATGTACCGTCCCGCCATGTGGACGGCCACGGCCGCCTCGTCGTGGGGCGCGGCCACCCCCCCGGCACACACGACGGTGCCGCCGTAGGCCACCGACACCCGGTCCATGTCGAAGGGCGTGCCGGCCGAGCCGAGCTCGGAGACGATGCGGCCCCAGTACGGGTCGGCACCGTTGAGCGAGCATTGCACGAGCATGGAGTCGGCCACCCGACGCGCCGCCAGGTGCGCCGCCTCGTCGCTCGCCGCGCCGCGGACGCTCACGTGCGACACCTTGGTCGCCCCTTCGGCGTCGTCGACCATCTGCACGGCCAGCGACCGGCAGGCCTCGGTGAGCGCGGCGGTGAGCGCAGCCGGCGACGGGCTGGACCCGAGGCCGCTGGCGAGCACCAGCACCGTGTCGTTGGTCGACGTGCAGCCGTCGACCGTGATCGTGTTGAACGACGCCCCGACGGCCTCGGCGAGGGCCGCCCGCAGCGTGGCGGCGTCGACCGCGGCGTCCGTCGTGCACACGGCGAGCATCGTCGCCATGTTCGGCGCCAGCATGGCGGCGCCCTTGGCCATGCCGCCCACGGTGAAGCCCTCACCCGCGACGACGACCTCCTTGGGCACGGTGTCCGTCGTCATGATCGCCCGGGCGGCCAGGGCCCCGTCGTGCTCCGTCCCGCCGCGCGCCATCACGATGGGCTCGAGCTGCGGGAGGACGTGGTCGACGGGGAAGGCGATCCCGATGAGGCCGGTCTGGCACACCAGGATCTCCTCCGCGGTCGACCCGATCCCGCCGGCCACGGCGACGCACAGCCGCTCGGCCGCCGTGCGGCCGGGTGCGCCCGTGGCGGCGTTGGCGTTGCCCGAGGTGAGGATCACGCCCGCGGCGGCCCCTCCGGTGGCGGCGAGGTGGGCCCTGCTCACCTGGACCGGTGCCGCCGCGGCGAGGTTCGCGGTGAACACCCCGGCCGCCGGCACGGCACGGCCGTCCTCGGTGGCCACCACGGCGACGTCGGGCGCGCCGCCGGCCTTGATGCCGGCGGGCCCCCCGGTGGCCACGAAGCCCCGGGGCGCGGTGACGCTCACGGGTACGTCCCCGCGATGGGCAGGCCCGTCGTCTCGGGCAGGCCGAGTGCTGCGTTCGCGCACTGTACGGCCTGACCCGACGCCCCCTTCACGAGGTTGTCGAGGGCGCACAGCGCGAGGACCCAACCCGTCCGCGGGTCCACCCGTGCGCTGACGTGCGCAGCATTGGAACCCGCGGTCGCCTTGGTGAACGGCGGCTCGTCGGTCACCACGACGAACGGCTCGTCGTCGTAGGCGTCGTGGAGCGCATCCATGACCGTCGGCGTCGAGAGCGCCCGCCCCGGAGCGGGCCGGGCGTAGCAGGTGGCCAGGATGCCGCGGACCATGGGGGCGAGATGCGGGGTGAACAGCAGCTGGGCACCGAGGGCCTGCTCCATCTCGGGCGTGTGGCGGTGGTTGAGCAGCCCATAGGCGACGAAGTCCTCGTCGACCGTGCCGAAGTGCAGCGACTCCTTGAGGCCGCGGCCGGCGCCGGAGACGCCGGAGGCCGCGTCCACGATGATCCCGCTGCGCTCCACCAGCCCGGTGCGCACGAGCGGGGCGAGGGCCAGCGCGGCGGCCGTCGGGTAGCAGCCCGCAACCGCCACGAGCGTGGCCCCGGCCAACCCGTCGCGGGACAGCTCCGGCAGCCCGTAGACGGCCTGTTCGAGGAGCTCGGGCGCCGCGTGCTCCTCGCCGTACCAGCGCGGATAGAGCGCCGCGTTCTTGAGCCGGAAGTCCGCGGCCAGGTCCACGACGAGGCCGACGCGCCCGCGCAGCTCGGGGACGATCCGCTGCGACTCGCCGTGGGGCAGGGCGCAGAACACCAGGTCGAGGCCATCGAGGCGGGCCGTGACGCTCTCCTCGTAGACCAGCCCCGGGTACGCCCCGGCCAGCGACGGTGTGTGCTCCCCCACGGCCTCACCGGCGTGCGAACGGGCGGTCACCAGCGCGACCTCGAAGGAGGGATGCCCGGCCAGCAGGCGCAGGAGCTCGGCCCCCGTGTAGCCCGACGCCCCGATGATCCCGGCCTTCATCGCATCAGTATACATATATCTGCATAATCATGCGATACAGGGCTGGCTGCGTGCGGGGTGACGGCCGGAGGGGTCAGGCGCCCGCCACGGCCTTCTGCCAGAACCAGCCGGCGCCCGCGATCTCGAAGCCCATCATGTCGTTGACGGCGATCATCGGCGTGTTCTCCGCCGCGTTGCCGGTGACGATGCGACGCACCGATGGCGCGGCGGCATTGAGCGCCTCCGCGTTGGCCAGCTTGACGGCCAGGCCGAGCCGGTGCCCGCGATGGGTCGGGTGCACCAGCGTGGCCATCTGCCAGGCCTCTCGCGGCGCGTCCGGCGACAGCAGGAGCTCGCTGAAGGCCACCAGCCGACCCGAACCCACGTGCTCGGCGACCGCCGCCAGCTTCCAGACGCCCCGTGCCGCCAGCAATTCGTCGCCCTCGCGGATGCGCGTCGCGTCCCACACCTCCTCCTCCCTCTCGCCGTCGCCCGCCGGTTCGTCGGTCGACATGCGGCGGGCGAGCTCGCAGTGGTCCTCGAGGTAGTCCTCGGGCCAGGGTGTGGTGAAGGTGAAGACCCGGTAGTCGGCGGCGCCGCGCGCCGACTCGACGACGTGGTGCAGCTCGCGGACCAGGTCGTCGTCGAGCGGGACGGCGAGGTAGCGGCTGTTCCCCGGCATGGTGGCCTCGAACCCGACACGTCGCGCGAACGCCTCGCCGGGATGCCTCCCGGCCGACGCCACCGGGACGTCGACGATGGCGTTGAGCGAGCGTCGCCCTTCCCCTGCTGCCACGGCCTCCATCCGCCCGACGATGGCCCGGCCCGCTCCCCTCCGGCGGTGTGCCGGGTGCACGCCCACGGTGACCTCCGCGCTGTGCAGGTTGTCGCGCAAGGGGAGCTCCATGACGCCGACACCGATCACGGTCCCGTCGCCCTCCCCCGCCGCCAGCTGGACGAACCGGCGGAAGCTGCCCCGGTGGTTGGCGAAGGCCCGCACCTCGCGCAGGTTGAACCCGGTCCGGTCGGGCCACGTGTCACGCTCGACCGCGTGCAGCACGGCATGCCAGGCCGCCAGGCCCTCTTCGTCAGCGGGATCGAGCTGCCACACCTGCACCCGCTCACCTTGCCACGGGCGCGCCGGCGGGGACGGCCCTGCGTGCCGCACCGGTCAGCGCAGGACGGCCCCGAACTCCCTCTCGGCGGCCTCGATGCAACCGGCGCGCCGCGTCCCGACCTCCTCGTCGGTGAGCGTGCGCTCGGGCGAGCAGAAGCGCAGGCGGTAGGCCAGGCTGCGGGAGCCCTCGGGGATCCCCGCACCCCGGTAGACATCGAACAGGCTGACCGACTCGAGCAGGTCCCCGCCGGCCGCGCGCAGGACCGCGGCCACGGTGTCCGCCGGCCACCGGTCCTCGACGACGAACGCGAGGTCGATGTCCGACGACGGGAACCGGCTCACCGCGCCCCCTGTCGCAACGTGGCGGGGCACCCGCTCCTCGTCGAACAACAGGCCGAGGTCGAGCTCGAGCCAGCCGACGCGCCGCGCCGACGTGCCGCTGCCGGAGGGAAGGGTCAGCCCGAAGGTGGCGGCGACGCCCGGGTCGATCTCGCCGACCGAGCCGAGGACGACCCGCGCCGCCTCGGCGCCGTGCGCCACCAGGTGGGCCGACCGGGTGGGGTGCAGGCCGGGCAGCGGGCCCAGGTCGTCACCGGGCGGCACGAGCCGCACGCCGTCGAGGTGCAGCGCGTCGGCGATCACGTGCCACGAGGCCACGGCCTGCCGTGCGTCGTCGGTGTCCAGGGCGAGCACGGCCGACAGGAGCTCGCGCTCACCGGGCAGCTCTGCGGTCTCCGCCCCGCCGGCGCCGGCACGCTCCACCACGCGCGGCGCGCCCTCGCCGGGATGGGAGAAGACGACGCCCACCTCGTACAGCCGCACCTCGGGCTGGCGGCGGCTCGCGTTGTAGGCCAGCGCCCCGAGCAGGCCGGGCATCAGGGACCGACGCAGGAACGGCTTCTCGGCGTCGAGCGGGTTGGACACCCGCACCGCCGGACCCGTGAGGCCGGCGTCGGCATGCGCCTGGGCCGACACGAAGGTGTCGGTCCACCCCTCCGACGCGCCCAGGCCGCACAGGATGTCCTTGATGACCCGGCGGGAGCGCTGCAGCGCACTGAGGCCTCCGGGTTGGGGCCAGGTGGGGACTCGCCGCGGGATGTTGCTGTACCCGAACATCCGCGCGATCTCCTCGATCACGTCGTCCACCCCATAGGGCTCGGGCCGCACATCGGGCCGGTTCGTCGGCACGACCACGGTGACCCGGTCACCGCCTTCCCCGTCGCGATCCAACACGGTGAACCCGATGGGCTCAATGAACCGTGCGATCTCCTCGCGCCCGAGCTCGACGCCGATCTGGCCGTGCACGCGGGCGGTGGGCACCGACACCACGAAGGGCTCGGGCACCTCCCCGCGGACGTCGAGCATGCCGTCGGCCACGGTCAGCCCGGGGGTGCTCTCGGCCAGCAGCTCACAGAAGCGGCGCACCGCCGGCTCGATCCCCCAGGGGTCGACGCCCCGCTCGAAACGGGCCGACGCCTCCGTGCGCAGGCCCAGGCGCTTGGACGTGCGGGCGATCGCCATCGGCGCGAAGTAGGCCGCCTCGAGGAGGACCTCGGTGGTGGCCTCGGAGATCTCCGACGACGCGCCGCCCATGATGCCGCCGATGCCGACGGGCGTGCCTTCGGCGTCGCAGATGAGGCAGTCCTCGCCGGTGTCGCCGAGGCCCCGCCCCCGCACGCCCAGCGTGCGCTCCGCCTCGTCGAGCGTCACCAGGATCTCGCCTTCGCGTGCCCGCCGGACGCTGAGCCCGTGGCCGGGCAGCAGCGCGAGGTCGTAGGGGTGCGTGGGTTGCCCCAGCTCGAGCATCACGTAGTTCGACGCGTCCACGACGTTGTTGATCGGCCGCATGCCGGCGAGGAGGAGGCGCTGCGCGATCCAGCGCGGTGACGGGCCGACCACCACGTCGCTCGAGCACCGTCACGGTGAGCCGGGGACACAGGTCGGACGACTCGACCGCCGCGGTCGCTGCCGATTCGACCGGCCGCCCGCTCGGCGCCGGGTCGGGTGGCTCCGGCGCGGCGAACGGGAGACCGAGGCGGGCCGCCAGGTCGCGTGCGATCCCGACCATGGACCATGCGTCGGGGCGGTTGCCCTCGACCGTGATGTCGAAGACGGTGTCGGGCTCGAGCCCCAACGCCTCGACGAGCGGCGTGCCCGGTTCACCCGGCGCCTCGTCGCCCAGGACCAGCAGGCCGGCACCGTCGTCGGAGAGCCCGAGCTCCTTCCCCGAGCACAGCATCCCGTTGGACCAGACGCCGCGCATCTTGCGGCGGATGATCTCGTCGCCGCCGGGCAGGATGGCGCCGACCGGCGCCAGGGGGACCCGGTCCCCCACCACGAAGTTGTGCGCGCCGCACACGATCTCCAACGGCTCGACCCCTACGTCGACGACGACGCGGCGGATCTTGTCGGCGCCCTGAATCGAGTCGATCTCGAGCACCCGGCTGACCACCACGTCACCGAGTCCCTCGCCGACGCGCTCGATCGCCTCGACGACCAGTCCGAGGTCGTCGAGCGCGGCCCGCAGCTCCCCGACGTCGTCGGGGAACGGAGCGAAATCACGGAGCCAGCTGAGCGGGGCGCGCACGGGGTGGACGGGATCTTTCTCTCGGGTGGGCTGGGGTCGTCGGTGGTGGGATCGTCGGTGTGGGGTCGTCGGGTCGGGTCAGAACTGCGAGAGGAACCGGATGTCGTTCTCGAGGAAGGACCGCATGTCGGGGATGGCGTGGTGCATCTGGGCCAGCCGGTCGATGCCGAAGCCGAACGCGAAGCCCGACCACACGTCGGGGTCGATCCCGACCGCGGCGAACACGGCGGGGTCGACCATGCCGCAGCCCCCGAGCTCGATCCAGCCCGTGTGCGAGCAGGTACGGCAGCCCTCGCCGAAGCAGAGGGTGCAGGTGATCTCGAGTTCGGCCGAGGGCTCGGTGAAGGGGAAATAGGCCGGGCGCAGGCGCGACTGCATGCCCTCGCCGAAGTAGGCCTCGGTGAAGGCCTGGATCGTTCCGGCGAGGTCGCCGAACGTGATGGCGCGATCGACCACCAGCCCCTCGATCTGGTTGAACACCGGGAGGTGCCGCGCGTCGGGAGTGTCGAGGCGGAAGCATTTCCCCGGCATCACGGCGTGGATCGGCAGCGACCCGTCCCGGACGGCGTCTTCCATCAGGTGGATCTGGACCGGGGACGTGTGCGTGCGCAGCAACACGGTTTCGGGCTCGCCGATGTCGAGGTAGATCGTGTCGTACATCCCACGCGCCGGGTGCGCCGGGGGGATGTTCAGGGCCTCGAAGTTGTACCAGTCCGACTCGGCCTCGGGCCCCTCGGCCACGGTGAAACCCATGCCGACGAAGACGTCCTCGAGCTCGGCCCGGGCCTGCGTCACCAGGTGCAGGTGGCCCCGGGACGGTGCGGAGCGCACCTGGGCGGGGATCACCTCCGTCAGGTCGAGCCGGTCCGCCCGCAGCGCGGCGGCGCGCTCGGACTCGGCGAGCTCGGCCCGGCGCTCGGCCAGACGGGACTCGAGGTGGGCCCGGACCTCGTTCAGCTGGCGGCCCGCCTCCTTGCGTGCCTCCGGACTCAGTGCGCCGAGTGTGCGGTGCGCCCGGGTGAGCGCCGAGCGCTTGCCCAGGTACTCCGTCTCGACCTGGGCGAGGACCTCGGTCGTGTCCGCGCCCGCGATGGCCCGCTCGCCGTCGCCGGCGATGCCGTCGATGTCGAGTTCCACGTTGTCAGTCACCATGTCGAGCCTCGCCGTCGCCTGCGATGCTACGTGCCCCGGGCCCGCCACCCCGGCGCTGGCGGAACGCCTCGAAGCAGACGACGGCGCACGCCACGCCCACGTTGAGCGACTCGGCCCGCCCCGCCATGGGGATGGCGAGCGCTCCGTCGAGCGTGGCGCACAGGGCGGGGTCGAGGCCGGCGGACTCGTTGCCCAGGAACAGGGCGGTCGGCACCGTCCAGTCGAGCCCGGCGTAGTCCTCGCCGTCGCGCACCACCGTGGCCCACGTCCGGAAGCCGGCCGCCGACAGCTCGGCGGCCAGCGGGCCCGGGTCGTGGCGGACCGCATGGGGAACGTGGAAGAGCGATCCCGCCGAGGCGCGCACCGTCTTGGGGTTGTAGGGGTCGACCGAATCGCCGGCGAACAGGACCGCCGTCGAGCCCGAGGCGTCGGCCGCCCGGAGCACCGTGCCGGCGTTGCCGGGGTCCCGGACGTCGACCATCACGACGAGGAGCGAGCCGGGACGGGCCTGCCACACCGCCGAGCCGGGCCCCGGCTCGTCGAGCATGGGGAGCACGGCGAGGACGGGCTGGGGGGTGACGGTGTCGGCCACACGCTCGAGCACCCCGGCCGCCAGCGGGAACACCCGGGCCCCGGCCGCGGTCGCCCGCCGGCAGACGTCCTGGGTGGCCCGGTCGTGATCGCCGTCGGGTGCGGCGTACACCGATTCGACCGGCACGCCGGCGTCGAGCGCGCAGCGGATCAGCTCGGCGCCCTCGGCCACGAAGGCACGCTCGGCCCAGCGAGCCGAGCGCTTCTGCAGCAGGCCGCGCAGCCGGCGGACAGCGCCGGTGCGCGAAGGCCAGCCGCTGGGTCAGGAAGCGACCTCCGCCACGGGCGCCTGCGCCAGCGCGTCCTGCGCCGTCGCCACGAGCGCGCCGAATGCCTCGGGGTCGCTCACCGCGAGATCGGCCAGGACCTTGCGGTCGACCTCCACCCCGGCCAGGTGCAGGCCGTTGATCAGCCGGCTGTAGCTCAGGCCGTGCTGCCTCGCCCCGGCGTTGATGCGCTGGATCCACAACTTCCGGAAGTCACCCTTGCGGGCCCGGCGGTCGCGGAACGCGTACTGCATCGAGTGCATGAGCTGCTCGTTGGCAGCCCGGTAGGAACGGCTCTTGTTTCCGTAGTACCCCTTCGCCTGTTCCAGGACGGCGCGGTGGTGCTTGCGACCGTGGACGGACCGCTTCACTCTGGCCATGGGGGTGCTCCTCTCTTCGAAATTCCTGGGTGGGTCGTGTGGTGCGCGCCAGGGCGCCACGGCGCCGGGGCGCCGGGTACGCCAGGGCAGCGCTAGAGGCCGAGCATGCGGCGGGTCGCCCGCTCGTCCGCCTTGGCGATGTCGGTCTCTCGGCCCAGCCGGCGCTTGCGCTCGCTCGACTTGTGCTCGAGCAGGTGGGACCGGAACGCCTTGCGCCGGCGCAGGCGGCCGGTGCCGGTCACCTTGATGCGCTTGGCGGCGCCACGGTCTGTCTTCATCTTCGGCATTGCGTCATCCCTCTTCGGCTGATGCGGCGACTTCGCTGACCTCGGTGGCGTCCCCGACCGGTGGAGCCGTGCCGTTCGCCTCGGCCGGTGCGGAACTTGCCGGGCTCTCGGTCCCGCCCCCCGCCTTGGCGGTGGCGGTGGCCTTCCTCTCGGCGCGCTCCTGGTTCGAGGCTCTCGACTGGGCCGCCTGGCGGGCCCGCTTGTCGGGGGCGAGCACCATGATCATGTTGCGATTGTCGAGCTTGGGCTCGGCCTCGACCTTGGCGATGCCCTCCATCTGCTCGGCGATGCGGTCCAGGATCCGCTTGCCGTGCTCGGGGTGGTACACCTCGCGGCCTCGGAACATGATCGTGATCTTGACCTTGTGCCCCTCGTTCAGGAACTTGGCGACCTGACGGGTCTTGGTGTCGAAGTCGCCCGGTCCGATCTTGGGCCGGTACTTCATCTCCTTGATCCCGACGTGGACGGCCTTGCGCCTGCTCTCCTTGGCCCGCTGGGCCTCGTCGAACTTGAACTTCCCGAAGTCCATGATCCGGCAGACGGGCGGGTTGGCCATGGGGGCCACTTCCACGAGATCGAGGTCGAGCTCCTTGGCGATCGCCAGGGCCTCGGGCAACGGCTTGATGCCTAGTTGCACACCGTCGGGGTCCACGAGCCGGACTTCACGGGCACGGATTCGGTCATTGATCCGGTGCTCAGTTGTGGTTTCAGCGACGATGCGTCATCACACCTCTCACTCGGGCCGCGGTCCTTCCGCAAGCCAATCGGTGGAGGCGGGGCCGACCCGCGGGCAGGCCCGCGCCCGAAGGACGATCGACCTGGCGCACGATGCTCCCCGCTGCTGCTGGGCGGTGGCCAGGTGGAGACCCCTCAGAGGGAGCCCCGCTTCCAAGTAGTCAAGATGCATACAGTACCAGCATGAGCAGCCTCTGGACACCGTCGGGCGAGCATTTCCCTCACGAGGAGGGTGACGACGCCGCCCGGCCGCCGCTCACCGCCACCGGCGACACCGACGTCCGAACCGTCACCGGAGGCACCGGACGCCGAGGCCCAGGCCGCCGTCGACGCCATGCGGGCCCAGCTGGCCAACACGCCCGCCGAGGTCGTCGTGGCCAACCACTGCTACGGACTCTTCGAGCTGGCCGCCATCTACCTCTCGCAGTCGCCGCCGATGCTGTTCCAGGCCCGCCTGGCCATCGACGGCCTCGGCTACCTGCTCGAAGGCCTCCGCGGCCGGCTCGGCGAGGCGGAGCCGGCCCTCCACGACTCCCTCTCGCAACTCCGTCTGGCCTTCGTCCGGCTCGAGGGCACCGACCAGGCCAGCGGTGAGAACGCCGCCAACACCGGCCAGAACTGAGGGACCCCCGGAACCGCAGGCTCAGCCTGGCTGGCTCAGGCGGGCCCGGGCGGCGGCCGCGGCCAGCCCGTCCACGGTCCGGCCGATGAAGTTCCCCAGCTGGCGACGGTAGATCCAGCCCGTGCCGGGCACCTTGGCGTGGAACGTCGAACGCCAGCGGATGACGGTGCCGGCGTCGCTGGGCACGAGCGTCACGACCGCCTTGTAGTCGCGCAGCGGCAGGCCCGCCTCGAGCACGTAGGAGAACACCTCCCCCGGCGTGCGCTCGACGACGCGCTCGCGGCTCTTGTAGCGGCCGGTGGTGAAGAGCCGGACCGCCCCGAGGCCCTCCGGTGCGCCGTCCCCGGGCTCGATCAGGTCGAAGGACCCGATGGGCGACCACTCGGGCCACGTGGCGCCGTCCGCCAGGAGCGCCCACACCGTGGGCGGGTCGCCCGCGGTCGTCGCCGTCCGGTCGATCACCTGCTGGGCCATGGGTCTGCCTCCTCGTGCTGTGGACCTCGCGGGAATGTACCATTTGGTACATGCCAGGACAATCCTCGGCCCGGTCGGCCCGGGAGCGGTTGCTGGAGGCGGTGGTCGAGCACTTCTCGGCCGACGGCCTGGCCGACCAGAGCCTGCGCCGCATCGCCGAGGCGGTGGGGACGAGCCACCGGATGCTGCTGTACCACTTCGGCTCCAAGGACGGGCTCATGCTCGAGGTCGTGCGCGCCGTGGAGGCGCGGCACGCGGGCCGCGTTCGCCGCTCTCGGCGGTGACGCCCGCGGCGAGCCCGACGAGCTGATCCGCCGGATGTGGGCCTATGTCGCCGATCCCGCCGTGGCGGACTTCGAGCGCCTGTTCTTCGCCCTCTACGGGCGCGCCCTGCAGGGCGACTCGGCGGCGCGGCCGTTGCTCAAGGACGACATCGAGACCTGGCTGTCCGCCAACGCGGCGCTCACCGCCCCGCTGGGCGTGCCCGACGACGTCGCGCGCACCCATGCCCGCCTTTGCCTGGCGGTGACGCGCGGCCTCCTGCTCGACCTCCTGGCCACGGGCGACCGCGACGGGGTCGACGCCGCCCTCGAGGCGTTCGCCCGGCGCTACGCCGGGCGGTGGTGGGCCGACGCTCCGCCCGCGGGGTCCGGGCGCGGGCGCCGCCACCAGCGACCGCGCCTCGTAGCGCCCACGGTGGCCCGGTGCCACCACGAAGGTCACGGCGGCACCCACCTCGATCCGCCGGCTGCCGTCCGCGATGGCGGTGGCGTGGAACCCGTACACGGCGCCCGCGTCGTCGTACACGCTGCCGAGGCCGCGGGCCGGGTCGAAAGAGGCGACGCGCCCGTGACGGGGCCCGGCGGTGGGCGCGGGGCCGGCCACGTCAGTGGACGATCTTGGACAGCGGGATCTCCAAGATGTCGCTGGCGCCCTGGTCGCGCAGCGCGGGGATGAGGACGTTGATGTCGGACTTGGCCACCACGGCCTCGAGGGCGAACGCCCCGCCGCCGGAGAGCTCCGAGATCGTCGGGGCGCGCATGGAGGGGAGGACCGCCAGCACCGCATCGAGGTTCTCGGCGGAGACGTTGAGCTTCACGAGCACCTTGCCGCGTGCCTCGAGCGTGCCCTGCAGGAGAGTGAGGATCTGCTCCATGGCGTGGCGCTTCTCGGGGTCGGCCGCCGCCGCCGGATTGGCGATGAGCTCTGTGTGCGACACGAGGAGCGTCTCGATCACCCGGAGCCCAGCGGCGCGCAGCGCACTGCCGGTCTCGGTCATGTCGACGACCGCGTCGGCGATGTCGGGGACCTTGGCCTCGGTGGCGCCGTAGGAGAGCGCGATGTCCGCCTCGATGCCGTGCGCGGCGAGCGCCGTGCGGGTGAGCTCGGGGTACTCGGTGCTCACCCGGAGCGGTCCCGGGCGCTCGGCCACCGCAGCGGCCAGGTCGGCCAGGGAGCGCACCGGCGAGTCGGCGCCCACGGCGAGCACGATCCGGGCCGGGTTCGCGGTCGCCTTCGAGTAGGCGAGCTCGCCGAGCGAGACCACATCGCTCCCCCGTTCCTCGATGCAGTCGCGTCCGGTGATGCCGAGGTCGAAGAGACCGTCGGCCACGTAGACGGGGATCTCCTGGGGCCGCAGGATCCGCACCTCGCTGATGCGGGGGTCGGCGATGCTGGCCCGGTACGCGACGTCCGACGCACGGTTGACCGCGAGGTCGGCGTCCTCGAAGAGCTGCATGGTGGCGCGTTCGAGCGAGCCCTTGGGCAGGACGAGGCGGAGCATGGGGGTAGATCTTCGCAGACCCGCGGCGGTGGCGGTGTCTGCGCCAAGCTGTGTCCGTGCCCCCGCCTTACGACGTCTTCAATTTCCTGAACCTGCTCGGGATAGAGATCCCCCACGCCGGCGACGTCGAGGACCCGGTCGCCCGGCTCACCGTGACGCACGACCTGATCGCCGGCACCGGGTACCTGTGGGCGCCCGTGGTCATCACCCTGGCCGACGCCCTGTGCGCCTTCGGGGTGAACCACCACTGGCCCCAGGGCGCCACGGGCTTCACCACGGTGGACTGCTCGGCCAATTTCATCGCCAGCGCCAAGGAGGGCGAGCTCGTGATGGCGACGGCGTCCCCGCTGCACACCGGGCGCACGACCCAGGTCTGGGACGCCCGGGTGACCAACGAGACCACGGAGCGGCTGATGGCGTCGTACCGCTGCACCCAGCTCATCCTGTACTGACGGTCACCGCCGCCCGGCGCACGGGTTGGAAATGGCAGGATCGCAAGGCCGCGGTCCCGTGGATATCCAGCCGAGGCCAAAAACCATGACCTGGCTACTTGTTTGCATTCCACTGATGATCCTCGGGCTGCTCGCTGCGCTGGTTCCGCTCGGCGTGGCGACCCGTCACCAACAGCGATACGGCCACCACGGATCTCGTCCGGGCATGCAGCAGGCGTCGCTCGGAGCATTGACGCCTGCTGCACCCACCCGGTCCGAGGAGACCGTGTGTCCCAGCTGTAGTGCGTTCGTCGTGGATCAGGCGGCCCACGACGACTCGGTCCACGTGAGCGTCACCGTCTGACCCCTCGTTCGAGTCCAGGTCGGCTGCTCACGACGCTGTTCGCATTGGCGCGGCCATCGCGTCTGCGGGTGGCCGGCTGATTACCCCGAGCCCGACGCCGTGGTCGTCGGCGAGTGGACGAGCGTGAGCTCGTTGACGTCGAGCACGATGCAGCCCGTCGAGCCGATGAAGCGCGGTGCGTGCCCCGTCACGAAAAGGGGCCGCTCCGCAGCAGCCGCACCATCTCGATCCCGGTGAGCGCGGCCTCACGGCCCTTGTTGGACTCGTCGGGCTCCGAGCGCTCGAGGGCCTGCTCGAGCGTCTCGGTGGTCAGGACGCCGAAGACGACCGGCACACCCGTCGCCAGCTGCACCTGCTGGATCCCCGACGCGCACTCCCCCGCCACGAACTCGTAGTGGCTCGTGTCGCCGCGGATGACGGCACCGAAACAGAGCACGGCGTCCACCTTGCCGGCATGCGCGAAGGCACGGGCGACCAGCGGCACCTCGAACGCCCCCGGGGCCCAGGCCACGGTGATGTCGCGGCGGTCCGTTCCCGCCTCGGCCAGCGCCTCGAGGGCTCCGTCGAGGAGGCGCAGCGTCACGCCGCCGTTGAAGAGGGCACAGGCGATCCCGAAGCGCAGTCCGGTGCCGGTGTGCTCGCCCCGCAGGTTGGCGCCCACCCGGGCGGCGACGTCGTCGAGCGCGCCCTCGGGCAGGGCGATCAGGTCGGAGCCGGCCATCAGGCGGGGCGGGCCGTCACAGGACGTCGTCGAGCCCGTGCAGCAGGTGGCCCATGCGCTCCCGCTTCGTACGCAGGTACGCGATGTTCTCGGGATTGGCCGACGTCTGCAGTGGGACCCGTTCGGTGATGTCGAGCCCGAAGCCCTCGAGCCCGCCGTACTTGATCGGGTTGTTGGTCATGAGGCGCATGGTGGTCACGCCGAGATCGACCAGCATCTGGGCGCCGATGCCGTACTCACGGCTGTCGACGGGCAGCCCCTGCTGCAAGTTGGCGTCGACCGTGTCGTGCCCCTCCTCCTGGAGCTGGTAGGCCCGGATCTTGTGGCCGAGCCCGATGCCACGCCCCTCGTGGCCGCGCAGGTAGATCAGCACGCCCCGCCCCTCCTCCTCAATCAGGTCGAGCGCGGCCTGCAGCTGGGGCCCGCAGTCGCAGCGCAGTGAGCCGAACACGTCGCCGGTCAGGCACTCGGAGTGCACGCGGACGAGGACGTCCTCCGTCCCCGCCACGTCGCCCATCACGAGAGCCAGGTGCTGCTCGTTGTCGAGCACCGACTCGTAGACGAAGGCCCGGAACTCCCGGTCCTGTGCCGGGATGCGCGCCTCGGAGATGAGCCGCACCAGCTTCTCGTTCTGGCGGCGGTAGCGGATCAGGTCGGCGATGGAGATGAGCGGGAGGTCGTGCTTCTTGGCGAAGCGCTCCAGATCCGGCAGGCGTGCCATCTCGGACTTGTCCTCGGTCACGATCTCGCACAGCACGCCGGCCGGCGCCAGCCCGGCGGCGCGGCTCAGGTCGACGGTCGCCTCGGTGTGGCCGGCCCGCTTGAGCACGCCACCGGCCCGGTAGCGCAACGGGAAGATGTGGCCCGGACGGTTGAGGTCGTTCGGGCGTGTGTTGGGATCGATCAGCGCCGCGATGGTCGACGCCCGGTCCGAAGCGGAGATCCCCGTGGTCGTGCCGTGCCGGTAGTCGACGCTGACCGTGAAGGCCGTCCGCTGCGCCTCGGTGTTGGCCGTGACCATGAGGGGCAGGTCGAGCAGGTCCGCCCGCTCGGGCAACAGGGGGACGCAGATGACGCCCGAGGTGTGGGCCAGGAAGAAGGCGATGTTCTCCGGAGTGGCCGCCTCGGCGGCCATGACGAGGTCACCCTCGTTCTCACGGTCCTCGTCGTCGACGACGACGGCCATGCCCAGCCGGCCGATGGCGTCGATGGCCTCCTGCACGGTCGAGAACCCCATCAGGCCGCCACCTCCACGCGGAGATCCTCTCCGAGCCGCTCGACGGACACCAGCCTGCCTCTCCACACGTCACCAATTGTGCCAGCCCCGGGACCGGCGAAGAGCGGGCGTCCGTCGTCGCCCCCGAAGAAGACCGGCGCCAGGTACAGGACGTAGCGATCGACGAGGCCGGCGGAGTGGAATTCCCGGGCCACCGTCGCCCCGCCCTCGACCAGCAGCTGGATCACGCCGCGCCGGCCCAGCTCGTCCAGGACGTCGTCGAGGTCGCCCGACAGCTCCAGTGCGGGCTGTACCCGCGCCTCGGCCGGCGCCCGGCCCAGCACCACACGCAGCGGTTGGACGTGGTCGAGCCCGTCGTCGAGGCGGACCGTCAACTCGGGGTCGTCCGTCCGGACGGTGCCCGCCCCGACGAGCACCGCGTCGGAGCTGGCGCGCAGGCGGTGCGCGTCCCGCCGGGCCGCGTCCCCGGTGATCCAGCGACTGGTGCCGTCGGGCGCGGCGGTACGGGCGTCCAGGCTGGCAGCCAGCTTGAGGACCACCCACGGCTGCCCGGTCGTGCGGTGCTTGAGGTACGGGGCGAGCTGTTCGCGCGACCTCGTCCGCCGCCACGCCCACCGTCACCTCGATGCCGGCCGCGCGGAGCGCGGCCACGCCGCGTCCCGCCACCAGCGGGTCGGGGTCCTCGACGCCGATGACGACCCGAGCCACCCCCGCCTCGATGATGGCCTCGGTGCACGGTGGCGTCCGACCCTGGTGCGCGCAGGGCTCGAGGGTGACGTAGAGCGTGGCGCCCCGGGCGGCGTCGGCCGCGGCGGCGAGGGCGGCGACCTCGGCGTGGGGGCCGCCCGGCGGTGCGGTGGCGCCCTCGAAGGCCGGCACGGGCGCCTCGCCGGTGGTGTCGGTGACGACCACGCAGCCGACCCAGGGGTTGGGTGCGGTGACCGAACGGACCGCTGCCGCCTGCGCCATCGCCCGGCGCATCAGCTCCACATCGTCCATGGTCACGTCCTCGTCCGGGCCGGTCCCCCGACCCTCCGGATTGAATTATAGAACACGTTACAGTTTTTGTCGAGACGTCCTGGTCAGCGACCTGGCCTGCGCTGGGGTGTCACGGGCCCTCGAGCAACGGGATCAGCGACGTGACGTCGTCGATGATGGCGGTGTGCGGTGAGGCCACGAGGGTGGCCTCGTCGTGGGCCCCGCTCAGGACGCCGATGACGGCGCCGGCGCCGGCTCGGGAACCGGCTTCGAGATCGCTGGCGGTGTCGCCCACCACCGCCACGGCCGACGGGTCGTCGACAGCCAGACGGGCCATGGCGCCCAGGATCATGTCCGGCGCCGGGCGTCCCCGCCCGACGTCGGCCGGGGACAGGGCGAGGTCGATCTCGCCGTGCCAGCCCAGTGCGTCGAGCAGTGCCTCCCGCGTCGACGGAGCGAAGCCGGTCGTCGAGGCAGACCCGCACGTCCCGCGCTCGCAGGTCCCGGATCACCTCGAGGGCGCCCGGGATCTCGGTGACGTCACCCGCGGCGGCGACCGCCTCGTAGGCGGCCGCGAACGCGGCCGTCGCCCGCTCCGCATCGCCGGGCCCGAGCAGCTCGGCGAACACGTCGGCCTTCGACCACCCCATGGTGGCGCGGACGACCTCTTCGGCCTCGTCGTACTGCGCCGTCCCCGAGGTGATCCCCACTGCCGCGAGCGCGCGGCTGAAGGCGGCCTCGACCGCACCGTCGTCACGCACCGTCGTGCCCGCCATGTCGAGACAGACCAGCGCGTACCGCCCGATCACGGCGCGACCCCGGCCGCGGCCAGCGTGTCGGCGGCGATGGCGGGGGCGCAGGTCATGCCGCGCCCACCGGGGCCGGTGACGAGCCAGACCCCGGGGCGGATCTCCTCGCGCAGGCACACGGCGCCGTCGGTGCACTGGGCGTACACACCCTCCCAGCGGCGCCGTACCGGAGGGAGCTCCACGCCCAGGATCCTCGCCGCCCGGGAGAGCAACTCCTCGGTGGGGTCCTCGCAGAGGGCGAAGTCGAACGGCTCCTCGTAGGCGTGGGTGTCGCCGATGGTGAGCCCCCCGTCGGGGCGCTGGACGAGCAGGAGTTGGAGGTGGTGCTCGGCGGCCACGGCGCTCGGCTGCTCCAGCCGGGAGAGGGGCGCCACCTCGTAGGCCGGGTAGTAGCGCAGCGTGTCGGCGTCGGCCAGCGACGTCGTGAGCCGCGGGCCGAACGGCGCCGTCTCGAGCATCTGCAGGCGCACGCGCCGCAGCCGTGTCGCCGGCGCCCCGGCGCCGGGTAGGTGGTCATAGGCGGCGCCCGTGGCGACGACGACCGGGTCCCCCTCCCAGCGCCCGCCCGTCGAGTCGACGACGGCGCTCGCCTCCGCCGCCACGACCCGGTGACCGGGGTGGAAGCGGTATCGGTCCGGGCCCGCGGTGGCGTCGAGGTGCGCGCGCAGCGCGCCCAGGGCGAGACGGGGCTCCACCACCGCGTCCTGCGTGCAGTACAGCGCCCCCGCGACGGCGCCCGCGACGGCCGGGTTGCGCTCGCGCACCTCGCGGGGCTCGAGGAACGAGATGCCGCGTACCTCCGCGTCCGGGTGGTGCGCGAAGGCCTGCATCACCTCCCGCTCGGCTCCGTCGACGGCCACGGTCAGCGAGCCCAGCGGCGCGGAACCCGATGCCGGGCACCTCCGCGCCCACCTCCTCCCAGCGACGGCGGGCCCGCAGGGCCGCATCGAGTTCCCCGCCGGAGCGGCGGCCGCTCACCCAGACGCAGCCCGAAGTTGCGCACCGACGCGCCGGTGGGTGCGGCGTCCGCCTCGAGGTGGTCCACCGCGTAACCCGCCCGGACGAGCTCCAGCGCGTGCCAGGTCCCGAGGATGCCACCGCCGACCACGACGGCCCGGGCGTCCGGCGCGCCTCATGCCCCGGCGGGCGTCACGTGGGGAAGGGGGTCACTGGGCGCCGCGCACCGACTGCCGGATGGCGTCGGCAGCCTCCCAGGGTCGTTCGTGCCCGAAGATCGCGCTGCCCGCCACGAAGACGTTGGCGCCGGCCGTGGCGGCCAAGGGTGCCGTCGTCGTGTCGATCCCGCCGTCCACCTCGATGTCGAGCGCCAGGTGCCCCGCGTCGACCTCTGCCCGCACCTGCTCGACCTTGGGCATGACGTCGGCGATGAAGCTCTGGCCACCGAACCCCGGGAACACCGTCATGCACAGCACGAGGTCGACATCGGCGAGATAGGGACGCACGGCCTCGAAAGGCGTGTCCGGATTCAGCGCCAACCCGGCCCGCAGGCCGAGCCGGCGCATCTGCGCGATCAGCTCATCGGTGCCACCCACCTCGACGTGCACGGTGCAGCCGTCGGCGCCCGCAGCGGCGAAGTCCTCGAGGTACCGTCCCGGCTCGGTCATCATCAGGTGGCAGTCGAAGAAGAGGGGCGTGTGGCGGCGGAGAGACTGCACGACCGGTGGCCCGATCGTGACATTGGGGACGAAGTGACCGTCCATGACGTCGACGTGGAGCCAGTCGGCCGCCGGGGCCACCTCGCCCACCTGTTCGGCGAGGATCCCGAAGTCGGCCGAGAGCACGGAAGGGGCGATCCGCACCTCCCCGAAGGGACCGGGGTCGCGCCGCCGTGCCGTCGAGCGTCCGGGCATGGAATCAGCGGTACCGCTCAGCTGAAACGCGCCCAGCAGAGGATGCGCCGGAACCCGTAGAAGTACGGCTCCCGCTCCCCGAGCTCTTCGATCAGCCGCTCCCTGTAGCGCTCCACGAAGGCATCGAAGAGCTCCGGGCTCAAACGCTTGCGGTACGGGGTCAGCAGCGTGCCCATGACCCACTCGACCACCTCGTCGGTCGACTCCAGTTCGTGGCCGTAGACCTCCATGCGCACGATCTGGTCCTTTGCGCCCAGCTCGTAGAGGAGGTCGGCGTACAGCTCCGGTGAGAGAACGAAGCGCCCCCGGTCCTCGGGGACGTCGCCGTAGAGCGCGTCGATGAACGGGGATTCGTTGGCCACCTCGTATGCGAGCAGATGCGAGGGGTGCCGGTAGTTGGCAGGCACCTGGAACGCGAGCTGGCCGTCAGCGCGGACCGCGGTGCGCATGCGTGCCAGCAGATTGAGGTGGTCGTCGATCCACTGGAGCGACGCGTTGGCGAACACGAGATCGAGGCCCTCGTCGAGCCAGGACGCGATGTCGCCCTGTGCGAAGGAGAGACCCGGGACGTCCCCGAAGTCCGACTGGGCGCGGGCCAGCATGGCCGTCGAGGAGTCGACGCCGACCGTCTCCTTGGCCTCCATCTCCTCGTGGAGGATCTTGGTGAGGTCGCCCATCCCGCATCCGAGGTCGACGACCCGGCCGCCGGGGACGGGGTGGCAGAGCATCAGGAGGTCGTCGAAGGGCTGCTGGCGTTCCGACCTGAAGCGCTCGTACTGGTCGGGGCTCCACCCGTCAATCGGAGTCACAGTCACCGGTCTCATGTCTAGTCCGTCCCGAGACGCTCACCGGAACCGGGCCGCACACCGCGCAGCCACTCATCGGCTGACATGGGTGAACGGCTCTCGGGCTGCACCTGCCGGAGCACGAGGGTGCCGGCGCCCGTCGCGACCGCGGACCCGAGCAGCGTGCCGGGCGGCAGCATGCCGGCATCCCCGGGCGCTCTCGCCCACACCGGCGTCGAGCACGGTCAACCGCTTGCCCCGGAACGTGGTCCATGCTCGCCCGAGACGGACGACGCGCGTGAGCTGGACGGCGTCCTCCGCCCACTCGAGGTGGAGATCCTCCTTCGTGACCTTGCCCGCGATCGTGGCCTCGCCCATTTGGGGCACGGGCTCGGGCAACCCGGACACGCCGGCGGCGAGCATGTCGACGAGGAGGACGCTCCCGAGGGCGACCAACCGCTCCCGCAACGACGCCAGCGTCACGTCGTCGTCGAGGGGAAGGCTGCGGACGGCGTAGACCGGACCGGTGTCGAGACCTTCCTCCACCCTCATGACGCAGACCCCCGTCTCGTGGTCGCCGGCGAGGATCGCCCGCTCGACGGGCGCCGCCCCTCGCCACCGGGGCAGCAGCGAGAAGTGGAGGTTCACCATGGGGACCAGGGCCAGGAGCCGGGCGGGGATGATCCGGCCGTAGGCCACCACGACGGCCAGCTCCACCCCGGCAGCTGCGACGTCGTCCATGTCGTGGGTCACCGTGATCCCGAGCGCCGTCGCCGCCTCCTTCACCGGGCTCGGCGTCACGTGCGCACCCCTGCCCCGCCGCCGGTCGGGCCGGGTGACGCACAGGGCGACGTCGTGCCCCGCCTCGGCCAGCGCGCGCAGTGGTGGCACGGCCATTTCCGGGGTACCGAGATACGCCAGGCGTGCCACCCGATCACCGTAGGGCAGCTGCCGGGTTCGGCGTGAGGACCGGGTGGTTCAGCGGGTGAAGAGGTTCGAGAGCCCGTCGGGATCGGAGGGCGAGATGTCCAACGTGCGGGTGCGCAGGATCTTGAGCGCCTCCTTACGTTGGTCCTCGTTCAGGCGTTCGACGAGCAGGATGCCGTCCAGGTGATCGATCTCGTGCTGGAACACACGACCCTCGAGCTCGGTGGCCTCGATGGAGACCTCGTTCCCGTCGAGGTCCAGGCCGACCAGGTGGACGGCGTTGGGACGCACGATCTCCCAGCTGAGCCCGGGCACCGACAGGCACCCCTCGTCGAACAGCCACTCACCGTCGCTCTCGACGATGCGCGGGTTGATGATCGTGCGGGCGCCCTCACCCACGTCGTAGACGAAGATGCGGCGCTGCACACCCACCTGGTTGGCCGCCAGGCCCGTCCCGGGGGCGGCGTACATGGTCTCGATCATCGCGTCGACCAGGCTCGCCACCGCGCCGTCGATGTCGTCGACGTCACGGGTCCGCTCCTTGAGCACGGGGTCGCCGTACTGGCGGATGGTGAGACCGGGCACGCAGCCATCCTACCGGTGGCCACACGGGGCCCGGGCTCGCTCGGACGCCTCACAGAGAGGCGGGATCCACCTCGATGCGCAGGCCACGGCCCGGCGGGCGGGGCACCCGGGCCAGGAGGTCGCACAGCGGGGCGTGGGTGTCGGCGCGCACGAGGAAGCGGTCCTCGCCCAACGGGGAGACCGTGACCGCCGACGATGACGGAGGCGGGTGTCGCCGCGGACGCGGGCCCCGGCCGCCGCCTCCTGCGCCAGGGCAGCGGCGTAGTCCGGCGCCTGGGTGCCCGACACCAGCGCCAGGGCGGCGAACGGCGGCAGCGCGGAGGCGCGGCGGGTGGCGACCTCGTCGGCCAGCACCGTTGCGGGCTCGCCCTGGGACACCGCCTCCAGGACGGGATGGTCGGGCACCCGGGTCTGCACCTGCACCCGCGCCCACGCCGCAGCCGTGCCGCGGGCGCCGACGAGGCGGGCCGCCCGGACGAAGAGCGCCAGCGTGTCCTCGGTCGCCGACAGGCGTGGCGCCAGCAGGTGCAGGTCGATGTCGAGGAAGGCGACGGCGGCCGCATGGCGCACCCGGTGCAACACGGCCTCGGTGCCGACGAGCACCCGCGTGCCCGGGACCGCGGGTTCGGCCCCGCCGCTGCGAGGGCCGGCCACCTCCCCCACCGCCTCACCCAACAGTGCCTCGAGCTCCTCGCGCAACCGGCTCACGCCGGCGCGCAACGTCTTCATGCGCAACCGTCCACACGCGGCACACACCACCGGCCTCGTCTCGCCGCAGCGGGGGCAGTGCAACACCTCCTCGCCACGGGGCCGGCCCGCGGCGGCGCCGCAGCGCGCGCAGCGAGCCAGCTCGCCGCAGTGACGGCAGGCCAGGAGCCGAGCCCCGCCGGTGCGGTTGTAGACGCAGACGAGAGGTCCGCGGGTGGCGACGGCCGCGGGATCATCGAGCACGGCGCGGGCGAGGCGGACGAACTCCTCGGAGAACATCCCGCTGCGCGGGTCGGCGCCCCGGCGGTCCACCCGCTCGAGCGCCGCCCAACCAGCCCGCTCCCGGGGCGGCGCGGGCGCCACCGTCCGGACCGACTCGAGCGCGGCCAGCGCCGCCGGTGGCACGGGCGAGGCCAGCACGCAGGGAGCGGCCTGCCGGCGGGCCCGTTCGAGCAGCACGTCGGCCGCGCTGTAGGTCGGCGCACTCTCCTCCCGGTAGGACGCATCGTGCACGTCGAGCACGACGGCCGCGGCCAGCCGCGGGACGGGTGCCCACGCGCCGACGCGGCTCCCCACGACGACCGGCCAGCCCGCCCGCGCCTCCTCCCACGCGCTGGTGGCCGGGCAGCCCCGCCGCACGAGCCGGGCCACCAGGCGCTCGGCCCATCCGGTGGACGGAACAAGGACGACGACGCTGCCGTCGCGGGCCCTGACTCCGGGGGCGGCCACGACCGAGAGCACCAGGTCGATCAGGTCCGTGGCGGGCGGGAGCCGCACCACCGTCACGCCGGGGGTGGCGAGGTCACCGACCCACTCGGCTGCCGCGGCGTGGTGCGCTGCTCCGCGTCGGCGCCGCCGGCATCGGTGGGGGCTTCGGCAGCGCCCGCACCACGACGGACGGCGAGGCCGCCTGCAGGAAGAAGGAGGCGGGCCCCGCCCACCGCCACGACGCCCAGTACGCCACTTCCATCACCTCGGAGGGCGGGCCCCATCCGAGCCACGACTTGAGCGGCAGGAGGTCGATGCCCTCCGGCGTGGCCACGTCGGACTCGACCACCCACCCGCGCAGGCTGCGACCGTGCAGCGGCACCCGCACGCGCGTGCCGACACGGATGTCGTCGGACCAGCGCGCCGGGACGGCGTAGTCGAACGTCTTGTCCAGCGCAGCGACCTCGGTCCGCACGCGCACCGTGCGCGCTGGGGCGGTCACCGCACCGTCGGGCGTCATGACGTCACCGGCACGTCACGCCGGCTCCCCTCAGGGGAGCGGCCGGACGGTCAGAGTCCGAGCGCGGACCGCAGGTCGTCCACCCGCGGAGTGGCCTCCCACGTGAACTCCTTTTCCGACCGTCCGAAGTGGCCGTAGGCCGCCGTCTTCTTGTAGATGGGCCGCCGCAGGTCCAGGTCGCGCGCGATGGCGGCCGGGCGCAGGTCGAACAGCTCGCGCACCGCGTCGGCGATCTTCTCCGGGTCGGCCTTTTCGGTTCCGAAGGTCTCGACCAACAAGGAGACCGGGTGCGCGACGCCGATCGCGTAGGCCACCTGCACCTCGCACCGCTGGGCGGCGCCGGCGGCCACGACGTGCTTGGCCACCCACCGCGCCGCGTACGCCGCGGAGCGGTCGACCTTCGAGGGGTCCTTGCCGGAGAAGGCGCCACCACCATGGCGCGCCATGCCGCCGTAGGTGTCCACGATGATCTTGCGGCCGGTGAGCCCGGTGTCGGCGTGCGGACCGCCCAGCTCGAAGATCCCGGTCGGGTTCACGAAGATGCGCAGGTCCTCGCTGTCGAGATCCGTCGGCAGGAGCGGGTTGATCACGTGGTCGATGAGATCGGGACGCAGCTGCTCCTCGAGATCGATCCCGCCCGCGTGCTGGGTGGAGATCAGCACGGTGTCGATGCGCACGGGGCGACCATCCTCGTAGACGACCGAGACCTGGGTCTTGCCGTCGGGACGCAGGTAGGGCACGGCGGCGGCGCGGCGCACCTGGGCCAGGCGCTCCGAGAGGCGGTGGGCCAGCCAGATGGGCAGGGGCATGAGGTCCGGCGTCTCGTCGCAGGCGTACCCGAACATCATCCCCTGGTCGCCGGCGCCCTGGGCATTCAGCACGTCCTCGCCGCCCTTGCCGCTGCGCAGTTCGAAGGCGGCGTCGACGCCTTGCGCGATGTCCGGCGACTGCGCGTCGAGCGAGACCAGCACGCCGCACGTCTTCCCGTTGAAGCCGTAGGAGTCGTTGTCGTAGCCGATGTCGCACACCGTGTCGCGCACGAGCGACGGGATGTCGACGTAGGTCGACGTCGTCACCTCACCCGCCACCACGACGAGCCCGGTGGTCAGCAGCGTTTCGCAGGCGACGCGGCTCGAGGGATCGCCCTCGAGGATGGCGTCGAGGACGGCGTCGGAGATCTGGTCCGCCATCTTGTCCGGGTGCCCCTCGGTGACCGATTCCGAGGTGAATGTGGTTTTCACGTGGTGCTCCGCTTCTCGTTGTGGTGGGCGATCACCCTATCCAATACGGCATTTGCGACTGCATCCTTGGAGGTCAGTGGGATTTCGGTGCTGCTCCCGTCGGCTCCGAGGATGACGACTGCGTTGGTGTCGTGGTCGAACCCCGCACCGGGCGCGCTCACATCGTTCACGACGAGCACGTCCACGCCCTTGCGCTCGAGCTTGCGCCGCCCCCGCTCGACCGCATCGTGGGTCTCGGCGGCGAACCCCACCAGCACCTGGCCAGGGGCGCGCCGGGCCGCGAGGCCGGCCAGGATGTCCGGTGTCGGCTCGAGCACCAGCTCGGGGATCCCCTCCTCCGTCGAGATCTTCGTTCCGGCCGAACGCTTGGGCCTGAAGTCGGCCACCGCCGCCGCCATGACCACCACGTCGGCACCCTCGGCCGCCGCACCCGACGGCGTGCTCCATGTCGGCCGCCGTCTCCACGTCGACCCGCGTGATCGCAGCCGCGACGTCGGGCGGCAGAGCCAGCGGTGACGACGTGACCAGCGTGACGGTGGCACCGCGGCGGGCCGCCGCGATCGCGATCGCGTGACCCTGCTTCCCCGACGAGCGGTTCGTGATGAAACGGACCGGGTCGAGAGGCTCCCGCGTACCGCCTGCGCTGACGACGACCGTGGCGCCGAGCAGATCGGGGCGCGTCGCCCGGCCGAGCCGTTCGAGGACGCGCTCGACGATGACCCCGGGGTCGGCCAGCCGGCCATCTCCCGAGTCGCCGCCGGCCAGCCTCCCGCTCTCGGGCGGGACGATCTCGACGCCGCGCCGCTCGAGCGTGGCGAGGTTGTCCCGCACCGGACGCGTGCTCCCACATCTCCGTGTGCATGGCGGGGCAGACGATCACCGGTGCCCGGGTTGCCAGGAGCGTGGCGCACAACAGGTCATCGGAGAGCCCGGCGGCGTAACGGGCGATGGTGTGGGCGGTGGCGGGCACCACGAGGACGAGGTCTGCGGCCTGCCCGAGCTTGGTGTGCGGGATGGGCGACGACTCGTCCCACAGCGAGCGTTGGACCGGCTCCGAGGCCAGTGCCGAGAAGGTGACCTCACCGACGAACCGCGTGGCGTCCTCGGTCAGCACCGGCGTGACATGCACCCCGGCATCGACGAGGCGCCGGCAGACCTCGACCGCCTTGTAGGCGGCGATCCCCCCGCAGACGCCCAGGACGACGCGTGGCCGCGGCGAGGTCTGGATCGGCGTGCATCGGTGGTTCTGCGGCTCCCGGATGTCCGGCCATCGGCGGTGACCGCCGTGCCTCTCCGCTCGCGCCTAGCTCGCGGTCGGGTCCTCGTCCCCGACGTCGATCGCCTCGATCACCTCGGCGCCCTCGAGCGCCTCGCTCTCCCCCAGCAGTCCGGCCTCGGCCGCGTCCGCGATGGCCGCAGCCAGGGCGGCCTCCTCCTCGGGGTCGGGGCGCGTGAAGGTCGCCTTCCCCGCGGCGATCTCCTCGAAGGCGATGGAGACGGGCTTGCCGGAGACCGATGCGACCTGAGGCGGCACGACCTTGCCCAGCCCCTCACCGAGGCTGTTGTAGTACGAGTTCACCTGCCGGGCGCGGGCCGAGCCGAGCGCGACGAGGGTGAACTTCGAGTCCACCTTGTCCAGCAGCTCTTCGATGGGTGGGTCCATGAGCGTGTGGCGGCCTTGGGCCATCAGGATTCCTCCGGGCTCGCGGCGCAGGGGGCAGCCGTTCGAGTCCGATCAACTATAGCCCTCAGGTCGGCCAGGGCCTGCGGCAGGTCGTCGTTGACCACCGTGTGAGCTGCGATCTTCGCTCCGCGCTCCACCTCGGAGCGCCCCAACTCGACGCGCCGCCGGATATGTGCCTCGTCGTCACCCCGGGCGGCGAGCCGCTCCGCCTGCACCTCCGGGGACGGGGGGAGCAGCAGGATCACCGTCGCATCGGGACGCTGGGTGAGCACCTGCTCGGCACCCTGCACGTCGATCTCGAGGAGCACATCGGTCCCCGGCGGCGGGCTGGGGATGGGCGTGCCCATCAGGTAGTCGAGGAACTCGGCCCACTCGAAGAACCCGCCCTGCTCGATCGCCTGCTCGAACGTGTCGCGGTCGACGAAGACGTAGGCGCCCCGCTCCTCCTCGCCGGGCCGGGCCGCCCTGGTGGTCCAGCTCCGGCTCAGCCAGATGGTGGGGTCGTGTGCGACGAGCTCGGTCGCCAGCGTGCCCTTGCCGGCCCCTCCGGGGCCGATGAGCACGAAGATCCGAGGCTGGTCGATGAGAGGTTCAGCGCGCAGTCTCTTTGAGCAGCGACTCGCGCTGCTTGGCACCGAGCCCCTGCAGACGCCGGCTGTCGCTGATGCCGACCGTCTCCATGAGGCGCCGTGCCTTGACCTTGCCCAGGCCGGGCAAGGACTCGAGCACCGAGACCACCTTCATCTTGCCGATGGTCTCGTTGGAGTCGGCCTCGGTGAGGAGCTGAGCCAGGGACAAGTTGCCCATCTTGAGCTTGTCCTTGACCTCGGCCCGCTCGCGGCGAACCCTGGCAGCCTTTTCGAGTGCAGCGGCGCGCTGCTCGGGAGTGAGTGCGGGAGGTTGCGGCATGGCGAGACCATAGCGCCTCGGCCCGGGACGGTCACACCCATTTTCCCTACTCAGCCCATGATCGCCGCCAGCTCGCGGGCCAACGACTTGGCGTTGCGCCGCAGGTCGTCCGGATCCGGTCCGCTGCTGAGCACCCCCGCGAGCTGCTGGGCAAGACGCTCCCGGGTCGGCAGCCGGCGAACCGCTCGGCCACATCGACCGGTCCGGCGCCCTGCGCACCGAGCCCGGGAGCAAGGATTACCCCTCCGAGCTGGGACAATGGGAACGCCGAGGGCGGCAACGTCGCACCGATGACCGCCCCCACCGTCCCGGTCGGGATGCCCGGTGAGCCGTTGAGCGCTGCGATCTCTGCGAGCAAGGAGTCCTCCACGGCGCTGCCGTCGGCGGTCACCGCCTGCTGCAGGCCACGGCCCTCCGGGTTGGAGCTGCGGGCGACCACGAGGACGCCTCGCCCGTTGGCGGCCGCCAGCCGGACGAGCGGTGCCAGCGCCGCGAGGCCGAGGTACGGGTGCGCCGTGACCGCGTCGACGGCCAAGGGGCTCGCTGCACCGAGCCACGCGTCGGCGTACGCCTCGGCCGTGGAGTCGATGTCACCCCGCTTGGCATCGGCGATCACGATCAGACCGGCGGCGCTCGCCTCGACGATGAGGCGCTCGAGCTCCGCCATCCCCGCCGAACCGTGACGCTCGAAGAACGCCACCTGCGGCTTGATCACCGCCACCGTCCCGGCGAAGGCCTCGACGCAGGTGCGGCAGAACGAGCGCAGTCCCTCGGCGTCGTCGCGCGAGGCCCCACTCGGCGAGCAGGGCCGCCGACGGATCGATGCCGACGCACAGCGGCCCCGTCGCGAGCACGGCCGCGGCAACGCGGTCCCCGAAGCTCTCACCCATGGCGGCCTCGTTCGTTGAGCGACGGCACGGCTGCGTCCGGGCGCGCCCGGACCGGCGGCGGCCGGCGCCGGTGTTGGAGTCGGCGTCGGCGTCGTGGTCGTGGTCGTGGTCGTCGGCCGAGTCTGGATCGGCGTGTGCACGGCGCCTCGTCCCGACCGGCGTCAGCCCGCTGGCGAGCCCGCGTCCGGATGTCGTGCACGGTCACGCGGTGGGCGTCGCACCACTGCGCCAGCTGCCGAAGCACCTTCCAGGGCGCCCGGGGATCCCGGAAGATGGCGGTGCCGACCTGGACGGCGTCTGCACCGGCGAGCAGCAGCTCCACGGCGTCGCGGCCGGTCAGGACCCCGCCCACGCCCACGATGGGCACCCCCGGGTAGGCGCCCCGGCACTCCCAGACGGCGCGCACCGCGACCGGGTGCACCGCGCTGCCCGAGAGCCCGCCGCCACCACCGCCGAGGACCGGCCGGCCCGTCTCGGTGTCGAGGGCGAGACCGAGCAGCGTGTTCACCAGCGTCAACCCGTCGGCACCTCCCTCGAGCGCACCCGAGGCGATCTCCACCACGTCGGGCACGTTGGGGCTGAGCTTGGCCCAGCGAGGCAGGCCGCAGGCCGTGGCCGCCATCACCTTGGACGTCGCGTCCGCGGAGTGGGCGAACATGCGCGAGCGATCCTCCACGTTGGGGCAGCTCACGTTGACCTCGAGTGCCGCGATGCAGGTGCCGGCGCCCGCCGTGGACGGCGGCGGCGACCAGCTCCGCCGCTCTGGCGTAGTCGGCACGGTTCGGCCCCAGATGCTGACGACGACTCGGGCGCCCGACACGTGCAGTGCCGGGAGATCGTGCTCCAGCCAGGCAGCGAGACCCGGGCCCTGCAGACCCACGCTGTTGAGCATCGAGGCGCCGACCTCGTGCACCCGCGGTGCGGGGTTGCCGGGCCACGGATCGACGCTCAGCGACTTGACGACGACGGCGCCGAGTTCGCCGAGTTCGCCGTACTCCGCCAGCTCGGTCCCGTGCCCGGACGTCCCCGACGCCGTCATGATCGGGTTGGCGAGCTCCACGCCGCCCACCTGTGTGGCGAGGCCCTCCGAGCGCGGCGGTCGCGTCCGGCCCGGCTCATCGCAGCGTCCCCCGGCACCGGGTGCAGGTCCTGCAGCGGCCGGACCTGCGAGCGCGTGCGTGCGGGTGTCGGCCATGCCGGCCGCCGCCGCTCGTGCCGCCGCGAGCGTGGTGAGGCACGGAACCTTGTGGGCCACCGACGCCATGCGGATGTGCTGGCCGTCCGCACGCGGCCCGAGGCCGCGGGGCGTGTTCACCACGAGCTGCACCTTGCCCTGCGCGATGAGATCGACGGCGTCGGAGGCCACGCCCTCCTCCCCCACCTTGGCGACCAGGGTGTCGACCACCACGCCCGCCGATCGCAGGTAGCCGGCGGTCCCCAGCGTGGCCGCGATGGAGAACCCGAGGGCGCTGAAGGCCCGGGCCACCTCCAGGCCGGCGGGCTTGTCCCGGTCGGCCAGGGACAGGAACACGGTGCCCGAGTCCGGCAGCCGGGTGCCGGCCGCCATCTGGCTCTTGGCGAACGCCAGGCCGAAGGTGATGTCGACACCCATGACCTCGCCGGTCGAGCGCATCTCGGGCCCGAGCAGCGTGTCGACGCCGGGGAAGCGATCGAAGGGAAGCACCGCCTCCTTGACGCTCACGTGATCGAGCACGGGAACCCGGCCGACCACGTCGGCGGGCAGCAGTCCCTCCTGGCGCAGCTCGGCCAGCGTCTGGCCGACCATGACGCGGGCGGCCACCATGGCCAGCGGCACGCCGGTCGCCTTCGCCACGAACGGCACCGTCCGGCTCGCCCGCGGGTTCGCCTCGAGGACGTAGACCAGCCCGTCCTTGACGGCGAACTGCACGTTGATGAGGCCGCACACATCGAGGGACTCCGCCAGTGACCGGGTGTACCGCTCGAGCATGTCGACGACGTCCTCGCGCAGGGTCTGCGGCGGGAGCGCACAGGCCGAGTCGCCCGAGTGCACGCCCGCCTCCTCGACGTGCTCCATGACGCCCGCGATCAGGATCTCTCCGGCGCCGTCGCGCACCGCGTCCACGTCCACCTCGACGGCGTCCTCGAGGAAGCGGTCCACCAGGACGGGCCGCTCGGCGGTCACCCCGCCCTCCCGGGCCAACGCTCCGGTCGTCATGGCCTGCATGACGCGCCGCACCCCGTCGTCGTCGTAGACGATCTCCATGGCGCGGCCGCCCAGCACGTAGCTCGGACGGAGCAACACCGGGTAGCCGATCCTCGCCGCGATCGCCAGTGCCTCGCCGCTGGTCGTCGCGGTGCCGCCGGGCGGCTGGGGGATGGACAGCTCGTGGCACAGCGCGTTCCAGCGCTCCCGGTCCTCGGCCAGGTCGATGGAGGCCGGGCTCGTCCCGAGCACGAGCTCGGGTGGCAGCGAGCCGGCCAGCTTGAGTGGGGTCTGACCTCCGAGCGAGACGATGACGCCCACCACCTTCCCGCCCGCCGCCTGCTCGGCCTCGAGCACGTTGGCGACGTCCTCGTCGGTCAGCGGTTCGAAGTAGAGGCGGTCCGAGGTGTCGTAGTCCGTCGACACGGTCTCGGGGTTGCAGTTCACCATGACCGTCTCGTAGCCGGCGTCGCGCAGGGACATGGACGCGTGCACGCAGCAGTAGTCGAACTCGATCCCCTGCCCGATCCGGTTCGGGCCCGAGCCCAGGATGATGACGCGGGCGCGCTCGGAGGGGCGGACCTCGTCCTCCTCCTCGTAGGTCGCGTAGTGATACGGCGTGAACGCCTCGAACTCCGCCGCGCAGGTGTCGACCGTCTTGAACGTCGCCCGCACGCCGTGCGCCAGGCGGGCTGCTCGCTGCTCGGCCTCGCTCGTGCCGCGCAGGTAGGCCAGCTGGGCATCGGAGAACCCGAGCCGCTTGGCCCGGCGGAAGTCGGCCCGACCGAGCGCGGGGGCCGCCGCGATCCGGAGCCGCTCGGCCGCGATGCGCTCGAGCTGGCGCACGAACCACGGATCGATGCCGGTGCGGGCCACCACCTCGCCGACGGTCGCACCCCGGCGCAGGGCCGACTCGACCTCGTAGACGCGCTCCGGCGTGGCCACCGCCATCCGGTCCAACAGCGCTGCGACCGGCGTCGCCTCGAGCGCGGCCTCGGCCGGATCGGCGTTGAGGCCGGCGCGGCCCTGCTCGAGGGAGCGCAGCGCCTTCTGGAGCGACTCGGGGAAGGTGCGGCCGATCGCCATGACCTCGCCCACCGACTGCATGCGGGTGCCGAGGCGGCCGTCGGCGCCGGGCAGCTTCTCGAAGGCCCACCGCGGCACCTTGGTCACGACGTAGTCGATGGTCGGCTCGAAGGAGGCGGGCGTCGCCTTCGTGATGTCGTTGGGGATCTCGTTCAGGAGGTACCCGACGGCCAGCCGCGCCGCGATCTTCGCGATCGGGAACCCGGTGGCCTTCGAGGCGAGGGCCGAGGAGCGCGAGACCCTCGGGTTCATCTCGATGATGACGCGGCGGCCGGTGGCGGGGTCCACGGCGAACTGCACGTTGGAACCACCGGTCTCCACGCCGACACGGCGCAGGCACGCAAAGGCGTCGTCGCGCATCGGCCTGGTACTCCACGTCGGTCAGCGTCTGTGCGGGCGCCACCGTGATGGAGTCGCCGGTGTGGACGCCCATCGGGTCGAAGTTCTCGATGGAGCACACGACCACGCAGTTGTCGGCCGCGTCGCGCATGACCTCGAGCTCGAATTCCTTCCAGCCCGCGATCGACTGCTCCACGAGGATCTGCCCGATCGGGCTGGCCGCCAGGCCCTCGGAGGCGAGCTGGGTGAAGTGTGCGGCGTCCTCGGCGATGCCGGTCCCCTTGCCGCCGAGGATGAAGCTCGGCCGCACCATGATGGGGAAGCCGATGTCCGAGGCGATCTCCTCGGCCTCCCCGAGGGAGTGCGCGAAACCCGAATGCGGCACCTCGAGCCCGATGTCCTGCATGGCCGCCTTGAACCGGTCCCGATCCTCCGCCGTGGCGATCGCCTCGGGCCGGGCGCCGATGACCTCGACCCCGTACCGCGCGAGCACGCCCATCTCGACCAGCTGCATGGTCAGGTTGAGGGCCGTCTGCCCGCCGAGGGTCGGCAGCAGCGCGTCGGGACGCTCCTTGTCGATGATGGCCTCGAGCACCTCGGGATCGAGCGGCTCGACGTAGGTGCGATCGGCGGTGGCCGGGTCCGTCATGATCGTGGCCGGGTTCGAGTTGGCGAGGATCACCCGGTACCCCTCCTCGGCCAGGACCCGGCAGGCCTGCGTGCCCGAGTAGTCGAATTCGCAGGCCTGGCCGATGACGATCGGGCCGGACCCGATGACGAGGATCGACCGCAGGTCGTCGCGGCGCGGCACGTCGGCTTCCGTCCCGCCCGGCTCAGCGCGTCCCGGCCGGCGTGGGACGGGCGAGCATCAGGTCGAGGAAGGAGCCGAAGAGGTAGCGGGCATCGTGCGGCCCGGGAGCGGCCTCGGGGTGGTACTGCACCGAGAACGCCTGCGCCGTGAGCGAGCGCAGGCCCTCGATGACCCCGTCGTTGAGGTTCACGTGCGTCGTCTCGGCATCGGCGACCGAGCCGGCGGCGACGGCGTAGTTGTGGTTCTGGCTGGTGATCTCCACCGCGCCGGTCTCGAGCCGTTGCACGGGGTGGTTGGCGCCGTGATGCCCGAAGGGCAGCTTGTAGGTCGTGCCGCCGAGGGCGGTCGCCAGGATCTGGTGGCCGAGGCAGATGCCGAAGATGGGCACCCGCCCGACGAGGTCAGCCACGGCGGCGGTCTGGCGCGGCAGCGCGGCCGGGTCGCCGGGCCCGTTGGAGAGGAAGACGCCGTCGGGGTCGAGTGCGATCACCTCCGCCGCGGTCGTGCCGGCCGGCACGACCGTCACCGTCCCGAGCGTGGTGAGCAGGTCGACCATCGTTGTCTTGACCCCGAAGTCGTAGGCCACGATGCGCAGCCCGCTCGTTGCGCCCGCCGCGGTGCCGGGGTGGACGCTGGGTTCGGACCTCGTGACCCCCGACACGAGGTCCAGGCCGTCGGTGCCGACGGCGGACGCGGCGGCGGCGCGCAGCTCCGCCTCGGGCGCGGTGCCGAACGCGCAGGGCACCGCCCCGGCCTCGCGGACGTGTCGGGCCAGGCGCCGGGTGTCGACCCCCGTCATGGCGGGCACGCCGTGACGGCGCAGGAACGGCTCGAGGCCCTCGGTGGCGCGCCAGTTGGACGGCTCCGCGGCAAGGTCGCACACCACGACACCGCGGCAGTGCGGCGACAGCGCCTCGTCGTCGGCCGCGTTGGTGCCGTAGTTGCCGATGTGGGTGCTGGTGAAGGAGATCACCTGGCCCGCGTAGGACGGATCGGTGATGACCTCCTGGTACCCGCTCATCGCCGTGTTGAAGACGAGCTCGCCGGTGGCGACGGGCGTGAGGGCGCCGGCCGCCTCCCCCGTGAAGACGGCGCCGTCCGCCGTCACCAGGAGCGCCTCGGCACGGTCCGGGCCGCCGCCCGCTCGGGCGCTCACCGCTGCGCCGCCGCGTCGATCACGACGGCCTCGCCCCGCAGGACGGTGTGGCGCACCGCGCCCTGGAACGAGCGGCCGGCGTAGGGCGTGTTGCGGCTGCGGCTGGCCAGACGGCTCGCGTCCACCACGGTGGTCGCGGCGGGATCGAAGACGCACAGGTTCGCCGCTGCGCCCACCTCGACCGGGCCGCCCTGGGCGCTGTGGCCGCCGATGCGGGGGTGGGTGGCGGTCAGCTTGGCGATGGCGGCAGGCTGGGAGCTCATCAGCGCGAAGAGGCGCTCGGGCCCCAGGTGCGGTGCCAGGACCGACCACGCGATGGGCAGCGCGGTCTGGAGCCCGAGCATGCCCGGGGGCGCCTGATCGAAGGGCACGTCCTTCGCCTCGGGGGCGTGGGGAGCATGGTCGGTCGCCACGGCGTCGATGGTGCCGTCGCAGAGGCCGGCGACGACGGCCTGGACGTCGGCGTCGGTGCGCAGCGGTGGGTTGACCTTGAAGACGGGGTCGTAGCCGGCCACGGCGGCGTCGGTGAGGAGCATGTGGTGAGGCGCCGCCTCGGCCGTCACCGGGAGTCCCTCCGCCTTGGCCCGGCGGACGAGATCCACCGAGCCGGCGGTCGAGAGGTGGAGGAAGTGGACCGGGGCGCCGGTCGAGCCGGGCGAGCGTGATGTCGCGGGCGACCATGACCTCCTCGGCCGCGGCGGGCATGCCCGGGATGCCGAGCCGGCTCGACCAGCACCCCTCGTGCATGGCGCCGCCCGCGGCCAGGCAGGCGTCCTCGCAGTGCTGGGCCAGCGTGACGCCGAGTCCCTTGGCGTAGTCGAGGGCGCGCCGCATGAGCGCGCCGTCCTGCACCCCCGCACCGTCGTCGGTGAAGAGCGTCACCCCGAGCGCGGCCAGCTCACCGAGCGGGGCCAGCGCGTGGCCGGCCCGGCCCACCGTGATCGCGCCGGCGACGGCGACCTCGGCCGCACAGCCGGCACCGAGCGCCAGCACCTCGCTCGCCACGCCCGCGGAGTCGATCGCCGGCTCGGTGTTCGGCATGGCGACGACGGCCGTGTAGCCGCCGAGCGCGGCGGCACGGGCGCCGGACTCGATCGTCTCGGCCTCCTCGCGCCCCGGCTGGCGCAGGTGCGTGTGCAGGTCGACCAGGCCCGGGCCGACCAGGCAGCCGCCGGCGTCGAGGACGACCGCGCCGCGGGGCGGGTCGACGGACTCGGCCAGGCCGACCACGGCGGCGCCGCGCACGGCGACGTCGAGCCGCTGCAGGCCCTCGGGGCCGACGACGGTGCCGCCCCGGATGACGAGCGTGGCCTCAGGCAACGGCGGGCACCTCCGCCGCGCCGGGCTGCTCGCCACCGAGCAGCAGGAACAGGATGGCCATCCGCACCGCCACCCCGTTGGCGACCTGCTGGGTCACGACCGTGCGGGGCAGGTCGGCCACGTCGGAGGCGATCTCGACCCCGCGCACCATCGGGCCCGGGTGGGTGACGATGGCGTGGTCGGCCAGGCGCTCGGCCCGGCGGGCCGTCAGGCCCCACCGGGCGGTGTACTCACGCAGGCTGGGCACGAACGACCCGCTCCCCCGCTCGGCCTGCAGGCGCAGGAGCGAGACGACGTCGGCGTCGCCCAGCGCGTCGTCGAGGTCGGTGACGGCCTCGACGGGCCATCCCTCGAGCGACGGCGGCAGCAGGCTGCCCGGGGCGGCCAGCGTCACGTGGGCCCCGAGAGCCGTGTAGGCCAGCACCTCGGAGCGGGCCACGCGGCTGTGGCGGACGTCACCCACGATGAGCACGCGCAGGCCGTCGAAGCACTCGATCCCGAGCTCCTCGGGCGCGACGCCCTTGCGCTCGGCCAGCACCTGGCGCACGGTGAAGCAGTCGAGCAGCGCCTGCGTGGGGTGCTCGTGCCAGCCGTCGCCGGCGTTCACCACGCGCGCCCGCTCGACCCAGCGCGCCACCTGGTGGGGGGCGCCGGCCGACGAGTGGCGGATGATCACGGCGTCGATGCCCATCGCCTCGACCGTCTCGACCGTGTCGCGCAGGCTCTCGCCCTTCTTCACCGACGAGCTGGCCACCGCGAGCGAGAGCACGTCGGCCGACAGGCGCTTCGCCGCCGTCTCGAAGGAGAGCCGGGTGCGCGTCGACTCCTCGAAGAACAGCGTCGCCACCACCTTGCCCCGCAGCGTCGGGACCTTGGGCACCGAGCGCCGCTCCACCTCGGCGAAGGCCTCGGCGACGCGCAGCACCTCGGCGATGCCCTCGGTCCCGAGGTCGGCCACCGAGAGCAGGTGCCGGGGCGCGGTCACTTGTCCTCCAAGGTGCCGATCCAGACGCCGTCCTCGCCGACGTCGACCATCTCCTCGCGCCGGGTCGGGAGGTTCTTGCCGACGTAGTCGGGGCGGATCGGGAGCTCGCGATGGCCGCGGTCGATCATGACGGCGAGCTGGACGGAGCGGGCCCGCCCGAAGTCGTTCAGGGCGTTCAGGGCGGCCCGGATGGTGCGGCCGGTGAAGAGGACGTCGTCGACCAGCACGACCACCCGGCCGGCCAGGTCGACGGGGATGTCGGTCACGGCCTCGGGGAGGACCGGGCGCAGGCCGATGTCGTCCCGGTAGAAGGCCACGTCGAGGCTGCCCACGTCGATGGTCGTGGTCCCTTCGATCTGGCGCAGGGTCTCCGCCATCTTGGTGGCGAGCGGGACGCCGCCCGTCTGGAGCCCGACCAGGACGACGTCGTCGACCCCGCCGTTGCGCTCGACGATCTCGTGCGACATCCGGGTCAGGGCGCGCTGGACGTCGGCGGAGCTCAGGACCTGGGAGTGGGCCACGAACACGCCCCCGAGGGGCCGCGTATGACTGCGCTCGCGTTCGGCCACTGCTCCTCCTGCCGTGTGAGCCTCACGGGACTCACTTCACGGTCAGAGGACAACTCTAGCGCGCCCGAGCCGGGCGCGGACCGGGGCTCAGGCCGGCGGCGCGGCGAGATCGCGGGCGATCGTCGACAGGATCCCGTTGACGAACCCACCCGACTCGTCGGTCGAGTACTCCTTGACCAGTTCGACGGCCTCGTCGATGACGACCGCCACCGGCGGGCCGTCGGGGTCGAGCAGCTCGGCCACGGCCAGGCGCAGCACGATGCGGTCGATCACCGCCATGCGGTCGATCGGCCACCCCACGGAGGCGGCGGTGATGCGGCGATCGGCCTCCTCCCTCGTCGCGACGGCCTGCCCCACCAGGGTGCACACGTAGGGGTCGGGCGGCACCGGCAGGGCGTCGACGACCTGCAGCGGGCCCTCGCCCTTGAGCTCGGCCTCGTAGAGGAGCGAGAGCGCCCGCTCGCGCTGCTGGTGTCGCGGGGCGGCGTCGGTCATGGCGGGACGGTCCTGGCCTCGGCGGCGATGCGGTGCCGGAGGTCGAGGCGGCCGGGCCGTCAGGCCCGGGTCAGGTACTCGCCGGAGCGGGTGTCGACCTTGATCACGTCCCCCGTGTTCACGAAGAGCGGCACCTGGACCACCAGTCCGGTCTGCAGCGTGGCCGGCTTGCGCGCCCCCGAGACGCGGTCGCCCTGGATGCCGGGCTCGGTCTCGGTCACCGTGAGCTCCACCGCGGCCGGGAGGTCGACGCCCACGATCTCGCTGTTGTACATCTGCAGGATGGCCTCGTCGCCTTCCTTCAGGTAGTTCGGCGCGTCGCCGAGCGACGCCGGTGCGGCCGTCATCTGCTCGTAGCTCGTGGTGTCCATGAACACGAAGTCGGCGCCGTCGCGGTAGAGGAACTGCATGTCGCGCTTGTCGATGATCGCCTGCTCGAGCTTCTCGTCGGCCCGGTAGGTGCGCTCGATCACGGCGCCGCTGCGGACGTTCTTCAGCTTCGTGCGGACGAAGGCGCCGCCCTTGCCCGGCTTGACGTGCTGGAACTCGACGACGCTGAACAGGCCCTCGGGGAGGTCCAGGCTCATGCCGTTCTTCAGGTCATTGGTCGAGACTGCCATGGATGTCCTTTGTGAAGCGGGTCAGGGGGCGGGCGCCGTCCTCGGTCACGACGAGGGTGTCCTCGACACGGACACCACCGTGCCCGGGGAGGTAGACACCGGGCTCGACGGTGACGACGAAGCCGGGGGCGAGGATAGCAGTGCCCAGTTGGCAGACCGTGGGCGCCTCGTGGATATCGAGGCCGACGCCGTGGCCCGTGCCGTGCTCGAAGCGCTCGGCCCAGCCCGCCGCCGCGATGATCTGCCGGCAGACGTCGTCGATCTCCTTGGCGGAGATCCCGGGGCGGACCGCGGCGGCGCCGGCGGCCTGCGACTCGCCGACGACGGCGAAGATGCGGGCCAGCTCGCCCTCGGGGTCGGCGCCGACGCAGAACGTGCGCGTCATGTCGGAGCGGTAGCCCTCGAAGGTGGCGCCGAAGTCGACCACGACCGGGTCGCCCTCGTTGATGGGCCGCGAGCCCGGATGGTGGTGGGGCTTGGCCGAGTTCTCGCCGGCGGCGACGATCGTCTCGAAGGCGGTGCTCTCGGCCCCTCCCCTGCGCATGGCCGTGTCGAGCTCGAGCGCGAAGTGCTCCTCGGTGACCCCCTGGCTCATGAGCGGGAGCACCTCGAACAGCGCGGCGTCGGCGATGGCCGCGGCGCGTTCCATGCGGGCGATCTCGGCGGCGTCCTTCCGCTCCCGCAGCGCCTCCACCGCGTTGGAGGTGGGGACGAGCCGGTCGGCGTGGAGCAGGTCGGCCCAGGTGCGCTGCGCGCTCCAGCTGACGTTGTCGGCCTCGAGCCCGATGCGGGTGACGGCGCTGTCGCCGAGGGCCGACTGGGCGGCCTTGCGCTGCTCGGTCACCGGGCCGATCGTGACGTCGACCTGCGCCGCGGCGCCCGCCGCGGCGAGCTGCTCGGCCGACTGGGTGCGGTACCGCCCGTCGGTGGTGAGCAGCGCGCCGTCCCGGGTGACGGTGAGGACGCCGGCCGATCCGGAGAAGCCCGTCAGGTAGCGGACGTTGGCGCAGCGTCGTCACCACCAGCGCGTCGATCCCGTGCTCGTCGAAGGCGTCACGCAGGCGAGCGAGTCGCCCGGTCACGGTGATGGGCGGCAGCGGCGTGGTGGCGGGGGTGTAGGGGTTCGCGCGGGTGGTCGTGCTCATGGACGGGTCAGGCTCCCTTCAGGAGTGCGGCGACGGCGTCGACGGCCAGCTCGTAGCCGAGCCCGCCGAAGCCTGCGATGACACCCGACGCAACCGGCGCCAGCACCGAGGTGTGGCGGAACGGCTCGCGGGCGGCCGGGTTGGAGATGTGCAGCTCGACGACGGGCCCGTCGAACGCGGCGACGGCGTCGTGGAGCGACCACGACGTGTGGCTCAGCGCGCCGGCGTTGACCACCAGCGCGTCGGCCCTCCCCCGCGCTGCGTGGACCGCCTCAATGAGGTCACCCTCGTGGTTCGACTGCAGGTGCTCGAGCTCGAGGCCGTGCCGCGCGGCGGCCGACTGCGCCCGGGTGACGTGGTCGGCCAGCGTGTCGGTCCCGTAGACCGCGGGCTCCCGCTCGCCGAGCAGGTTCAGGTTGGGCCCCGAGAGGAGCAGGACGAGGCTCACGTGCGGGCACCCATGTCAGCCAGGGTAGCGACCACGTCGGCGGCGGCGACGCCGTGGACCGCTTCGACACCGTCGGGTCCGTCCAGCACGAAGGTCAGGTCCTGCTGCGCCTTCTTGTCCCGGGCCATGAACGCGACCAGCTCCCCGGCGTCCGCGCCGGGCGGGAGGTCGGCGGGCAGGTCGAAGCTCCCGATCACCTTGCGGTGGTCGTTGACGCGCGTGTCGTCGATGCGCCCGAGGCGCTGGGCCAGGAGGGCGGCGAACAACAGCCCGATGGCCACCGCCTCCCCGTGGCGCAGGTCCCACTCGTGGTGGTCCGCCAGCGCGGCGCCCTCCAGCGCGTGGGCGAGCGTGTGGCCGTAGTTGAGGATCATGCGGCGGCCGCCCTCGCGCTCGTCCTCGGCCACCACCGCCGCCTTGATGCCCACGCAGCGCGCCACCTGCTCGTCGATGGGCTGGTCGGCGCTGGGCGCCTCCCCGAGGAAGGCGTACTTGGCGATCTCGCCGCGGCCACAGGCCCACTCGCGCGGCGGGAGGGTCGAGAGGGTCTCGGTGTCGCACAGGACGGCGTTGGGCTGCCAGAACGCGCCGACGAGGTTCTTGCCCTCCGGCAGGTTGACGCCCGTCTTGCCGCCGATGGCCGCGTCGACCTGGGCCAGCAGCGAGGTGGCGACGTTCACGTAGGCCGTCCCCCGGTGGTAGGTCGCGGCGGCGAAGCCGGCGACGTCGGTCACGATGCCCCCGCCGACGGCGACGACGGCGTCGGCCCTCGAGAGGCCGGCCCGCGCGAACCGGCGGGCCAGGTCCTCCACCGTGTGCGAGCGTCTTGGCGTCCTCCCCGTCGGGGATGATGCAGAGCTCGGTCGGGACCCCGGGGTCGAGGTCGTCGACCCACCCCGCGGCCCGGATCGCCTCCTGGGTGACGATCACGGCCGACTTGGCGCCGGGCGGCAGGAAGCGCCCGACTTCGTGGCGCGCGCCCGGTCCGACCAGGACGGGGTAGGTGCGCTCGGCGAGGTCGACGGAGAGGGCGCGCACGTCGGTCTCCCTACTCGGTCGTGCTCGCCGCGGGCGCGGCCTGGCCCGGGGCGTTGATCCGGTCGGCCGCCGCAGCGAGGATGCGCCGGCCGACCTCCTCGGCCGGCAGGTCGTCGACGTCGATGACGAGGTCCGCCACCTCGGCGTAGAGCGGGGCACGCACCTCGTTGAGCCGCACCATGGCCTCGGCCGGGTCGTCACCGAGCAGGGGCCGCCCGGATCCGTCGCCCACCCGGGCCGCCAGGGTCTCGGGCCGGGCCCGGAGCCAGACCACGGTGCCGCTCGCCGCGATGAGCCGCCGGTTGTCGGGGCTCAGCACCGCGCCGCCGGCGACGGAGACGACCGACGGCGTGGGCTCGGCACAGGCCGCGGCGAGCACGTCCGCCTCGGCCTTGCGGAAGGCCGCCTCGCCGTCGCGGGCGAAGAGCTCGGGCACGCGTGAGACCGGTCGCCGACTCGACGTCGGTGTCGGAGTCCCGGTAGCCCCAGCCGAGGCGGCGCGCAACGAGCTGGCCCGTCGTGGTCTTGCCCGCGCCCATCATCCCGACGAGCAGGATGCGGGGCGTCATCCTGCCGCGCTGCCGGGATCCGAGCTGGTCCGGCCGCCCACCGCGGCCGAGGGCGTCGTGCCCAGCGCGGCGACGAACCCGTCGCGGTTGCGCACCACCTCGGCCAGCGAGTCCCCGCCGAACTTGCGCAGCGCCTCGGAGGCCAGGACGAGCGCCGTCATCGACTCGGCGACGACGCCCATGGCGGGCACGGCGGTGACGTCGGTGCGCTCGCGGAAGCTGACCGTCGACTCCTTCGTGACGACGTCGACCGTCTGGAGCACCGGGCGGTTCAAGGTGGCGAGCGGCTTCATGGCCACCCGTGCCACCAGGAGGGCGCCGTTGGAGATGCCGCCCTCGATCCCGCCGGCGCGATCGGTCGGCCGGACGTAGCCCTCGGTCGGGGTCGTAGGCGATGGCGTCGTGCGCCTCGGAGCCCCGCCGCGCCGCGTTGTCCCATCCCTCCCCGATCTCGACCGCCTTGACGGCCTGGATCGACATCAGCGCCTGGGCCAGGTTGGCATCGAGCTTGCGGTCCCAGTGCACGTGGCTGCCGAGGCCGACCGGCACGCCGTAGGCCAGCACCTCGGCCACGCCGCCCAGCGAGTCACCCTCCTTGGCCGCCGCCTTCACGGCGGCGATCATCGCCTCCTCGGCCGTGGGGTCGAAGCAGCGCACGGCGCTCTCGTCGACCTTGTCGAGGTCGCTCGGGCCCGGACGCGCGCTCTCCGGCGTCGTCGTGGCATCCCCCAGCGCCACGATGTGGCTCACGATCGACACGCCGAGGTGGGTCAGCAGCAGCTTGGCCAGCGTGCCGGCCGCCACGCGGGCCGCCGTCTCCCGGGCGGAGGCCCGCTCGAGCACGTCGCGGGCGTCGTCGAAGCCGTACTTGAGCATCCCGGGCAGGTCGGCGTGGCCGGGCCGGGGCTGGGTCAGGACCTTGGCGGGTGCACCCGGCTCGGGGGACATCTCCTCGGTCCACTTCGGCCATTCGGTGTTGGCGATCTCCACCGCGACCGGCGAGCCCAGCGTGCGGCCGTGGCGGATCCCGCCGACCAGCGTGATCTCGTCGGCCTCGAAGCGCATGCGCGGCCCGCGGCCGTAGCCGAGGCGGCGGCGGGCGAGCTCAGCCGGCGATGTCCGACGTCTCGACGGGCATCCCGGCCGGCAGCCCCTCGACGATCACGACGAGGGCGCGGCCATGGGATTCGCCGGCGGTGAGGAAGCGCAGCACGTCGCAACGCTACCGGACGGCCGATGGCGTACCTGAGCTGGGGGCTTCGCTTTCCCCCGGCGTCCGGCCTAGTAGAAGGGGTTCTCTCCGCTGCCGTGATCGGTCACGTCGAGCACCCGGGTGAGCTGCGGGACCTCCTCGAGCAGGGTGGTCTCGATGCCCTGGCGCAGCGTCATCTGCGACATCGCACAGCCCTGGCAGCCCCCGGACAGCCTCAGGTAGGCGGTGCCCTCCTCCTCGTTCAGAGCGACCAGGTCGGCCCGCCCGCCGTGGCTGGCGATCGACGGGTTGACCGCTTGCTCGAGCACGGCCACGACGCGCTGGGCGAGCGGCCCCGTGATGCCGGCGGCGAGCACCTCGGGCGGGACGCCCGGTGCCGCCTCCTCGGGAGTCGGCGGTTCGGGTTCACGAGGACGAGTCCGCCCCCACCCTCCTCGGAGCACTCCAGGCGGGCACCGCGCAGGTTCTCGATGCTCGCGGCGGGGATGACGATCTCGATCTCCTCCTGGGCGTGGCGGGCGTCGCCCTCGCCGGCGTCGGAGGTGGCCTGGAAATAGAGGTCGTAGACGAACGACCCCGCCTGGACCCCGCGCACCTCGAGCCACAGGGCCAGGCTGGCGGGGTCGGGCTCCTGCTCGATGGCGTCGCGCACCACCTTGTACGCCTCGGGCGTGAGCGTCACCACGGGGGAAAGTGCCTGGAGGTCGTCGGTCGTCGTCGCCATGGGGGCAAGTCTACGGGGTCCCGCCTCCGGGCGAGCACGGGTCCCGAGCGGGCGTGGAGACGGGCGTGGAGACGTGGTGTAACCATCCGGGTCTTCGCCCGTCAGTGCTGTGGCGAGAGGTCACGCCGGTTGCCGCCCTCGGGCTCCGTCACGATACGGATCCCGAGAGGCGACACGGCGCCGGCCTCCCGACCCGACAGATGGCCTGACGAGCCCGTCACCCCCAGGGCGGGACCGAGCGAGAGGTGGATCGATGACGAGATTCGGGCGTTTCATGGCGGGACTGGTGCTGGTCGGATCGACGGTCGGGGCCGGCCTCGGCGTCGTCGTCCTCGGCGTGTCCCCGGCGGGCGCCGCCACCGCCTTCACGGTCACCGACGCCAACGACGGCGCGGGCCCGTTCGACTGCTCCACGCCGAGCGGCGACTGCTCGCTCCGCGCCGCCATCACCGCGGCGAACGCGGTCGCCGGCGATTCGGTCATCACCCTGCCCGACGCCAGCACCGTCGCCTTCAATCCGAGCGGCGGCCACATCTACCAGGTCCTCGACCCGAACGGGTCGCTGGTCCTCAACGACAGCGGCCACACCATCACGATCAACGGGGCCGGCCAGACCCTGGCCATCCTCCAGATGCAGAACGAAGGAGCGGTCACCCACCGCGTGCTGGCGGTCGACACGGGCACGACCGCGGTCATCTCGGGCGTCCGGGTCGAGGACGGCGCCGTCACCGGCTCGCGGCGGCGGCGGCATCCTCAACGACGGGACGCTCAACCTGTCCGACTCGGCCGTCACCAACAACTCGGCCGCCTTCGGTGGCGGTGTCTACCTCGAGGCGGGCGCGTCGACCCTGACCAACGTGACCGTCGACAGCAACACCTCCGGTGGCGACACGGGCGGCGTCTACGTCGCAGAACGGCACCAACGTGATCACGGGCGGTGCCATCACCAACAACACCGCCACCACCGACACGGGCGGCCTGTACGTGGAGAACGACGGCGTCGGCGACACGACGACCGTGTCCGGCACGACCATCGACAACAACACCGCCGGTACCGACACGGGTGGTGCCTACGTCGAGAACAGCGGGAGTACAGCGAACACGGTGACGTTCACCAATACCGCCATCGACGGCAACTCGGCGGGTACGGACACCGGCGGCCTGTACGTGGAGAACAGCGGCACCGGCGGCACCGTCACGTTCACCGGCGGCTCCGTCAGCAACAACACGGCTGCCACGGACACCGGCGGGATCTACGCGGAGAACAGCGGGACCAACGTCGACGGCCTCGTTCTCCGGCGTAGCGGTGAACGGCAACACGGCCGGCACGGACACCGGCGGGATCTACGTGGAGAACAGCGGCAGTCCCGCCACCTTCACCTTCACGGGCGGTTCGGTCGACAACAACAGCGCGGCCCTCAATGACACCGGCTACGCGGGCGGGGTCTACATGCAGGACGACGGCGACCCCAGCACCGCCACCTTCTCGGGCGGCAGCATCTCGGGCAACTCCGCCTACATCGGTGGGGGCGTCTACGTCGACGTCGGGCACCCGCGGCGGCACCACCAACACCTTCACGCAGGAGACCGTCGCCGGGAACACGGCCAGCGAGGCGGGGCAGGCTTCGCCTTCGATACCGCGCAGGCCGGGGCGACGAGCATCACCGTCGTCGACGATCAGCGGGAACGACGTGCGGGGCCTCGTCGGCATCAGCGCGCTGCTCGGCGACGGGGGCGGGATCCTGGCGGACGTGCTGCAACGCCATCACCCTGACCGAACGACACCATCACGGGCAACTCCGCCGTCAACGGCGGCGGGTACTTCGGCACCAATTGCGCCGAGTCGCCCACCGTGTCGACCGCCTTCAGTGTTCGACACCGTCTCGGGCAACACCGCCCAGGACCCGACGACCGGGGCGGGGAACATCCAGACCATCGACGACTCGACCCTGACCATGGCGGAGACCATCGTGGCCAACGGGTCCGACTCGGGAGGCGCGACCCCCAACTGCGCCTTCACCGGCCCGGGATCCTTCACCTCGGGCGGCTACAACCTGGTCGACAGCCCGTGCGGATCTCCGGCCGGGACCGACATCACCGGCAAGGACCCCCAGCTGGGCGCGCTGGCCAACAACGGGGGCCCGACCCAGACCGAGCTGCCGGCCAACGCCAGCCCGGCCGTCGGCGCCGTCCCCGACGCGGTGTGGGTGGCGACGCGGTGTCGCGGCCGACCAGCGCGGGGTGGCCCGCGGGGCGGGGGCGAACTCGAGCGCCACCATCGGGGCGGTCGAGGTGGGCCAGAACTTCAACGGCTACCGCATGGTGGGCAACGAGGGCGGCATCTTCGACTTCGGCCTGCTCTTCAGCGGCTCGCTGGCCAACAACCACCTCAACGCCCCCATCGTCGGCATCGCCAACTCGCCGGGCCCGAGCGGCTACCTCATGGCCGGCGGTGACGGCGGGGTCTTCGCGCTCGGCGGGGCGAACTTCTTCGGCTCGCTCGGGGGCCAGGTCCTGCCCTCGCCCATCGTGGCCATCGCGGCCACGCCGAGCGAGGACGGCTACTGGCTGGTGGCCCAGAACGGCAAGATCTACCACTTCGGCAACACGCCGGACCTGGCCGCCCTGAGTCTGCCGCCCGGGGCCCACATCGTGGGCATGGCCTCGACGAACACGGGCAAGGGGGCCTGGCTGGTCGACAACTACGGCGACGTCTACGCCGAGGGCGACGCCCAGTACGTGGGCGGCCTGGGCGGGGTGCACATCAACGCCCCCATCGTCGGCATCGCGGCCGCCGCGACGGGCCAGGGCTACATCCTCGTCGCCTCCGACGGCGGCACGTTCAACTACAACATCGGCTTCTACGGCTCGGTGCCGGGATCGCTGCACGCCGGCCAGCACCTGGTCGCCCCCATCGTGGGCATCGCGGTCACCCACTCGGGCAAGGGCTACTGGGAGGTCGGCGCCGACGGCGGGCTCTTCGACTACGGCGACGCCCCCTTCTTGGGCTCCATCTACACCGCCATCCCGGGCAAGACGCTCAACGGGCCGATCGTCGGGATCCAGCATCTCGGGTCGGTGACGCAGAACGCCTGAACGACGCGGCGGGCCGGGCGCGGGTCTCTGATCGATCGGAGTCCCGGGTCCGGCCCCCGGTCCGGGTCCGGCGGGACGGCGGGGCGGGCTGCCCTTCTCGGGTGGTCGCGCGAATACCTCGGCTCGTGCTGGTTCGGTCGCGAGCCCGTGAAATCCTCGTCCAAATCCCCGTGGCGCCTGCACGGACCGACGGCTACGGTCGCAGGTTGAGGGAATCGCGAAAGGTAGCCGGGTATGACGAAGGCATTCGGTCGGTTGGTCGGCGGACTCTTTCTCTTGGCGAGCGCCATCGGTGTCGGCGCCGGTCTCACCGTCGATCTCGTCGCGGCCGGACCAGCCGGCGCAGTGACGACCATCGTCGTCAACGACGCCAATGACAGCGCGGCGACGGCATCCAACTGCACGCCCGGTGAGGAGACCGACTGCACCATCCGCTCGGCCCTCGCCGAAGCGCAATCGCTCGCGGAGGACGTCACGATCACCGTGCCCGACGCGGCGTCGGTGACGAACAACGCCAATCCCGACCACATCTACCAGGTGCTCTCCTCGAACGGACAGCTCGACGTCAACGACAACACCCACACCGTCACGATCAACGGCGCCGGTGCGTCCGCTTCCATCCTTCAGGCCCAGTGCACCGGCGGCGGCTGCACCATCACCACACGCGTGCTCAAGGTGGAGACCGGCACCACCGGGGTCATTTCGGGCATCACCGTCGAGGACGGCAACCCGTCGGGTGGTGTCGGCGGCGGCATCCTCAATTGCGGGACGATGATCCTGACCGATTCGATTGTCACCCAGAACAACGCGGTCGACTCCGGCGGTGGGATCGAGGACTCGGCCGGCGGCTCGACCACGCTTACGGGGGACACGATCAGCAACAACACCCAGAACGGCGCTGCGGAGCAGGGCGGTGGTGGCATCTTCGTCGTCGGAGAGGCGACCCAGGCGTCGGGCCTCACGATCAACGGCGGCACGACCATCACCGGCAACTCGGCCTTCGGCGGCGACGGCGGTGGCATCGCCCTCGGCGGGGCACCCAACGTCAACACGGTGGTCACCATCGACAGCTCGACCATCTCCAACAACGTGACGGACGCCGCCGGGGGAGGAATCGGCCAGTTCGTGACCAGCACCCTGACCGTGACGAACACCACCATCTCGGGCAACGGGCCCTCCGAGGGCGCCACGATCAGCGGTGGCGGACTGTTCCTCGACTCCACGTCGACCGACACCCTCACCGGCGACACCATCAACGGGGACAACCAGGCCGATACGGGTGGTGGCGTCTACACCAACGCGGTCGAACCGATCTTCACCAACGTCACCATCGACGGCAACACCGCCACGGGGTCCGGCGGCGGCGTGTACCTCGATGGCGGGACGAACACGTTCACCGGCGGAACCATCAGCGGCAACTCGGCAGGTACAGACGGCGGCGGCGTCTACGTGAACAACGGCACAAACACCTTCAGCGGTGAGACGATCAACGGCAACACGGCGTCGGCCAGCGGCGGCGGCGTGTACCTCGATGGCGGGACGAACACGTTCACCGGGGGCTCGGTGAGCGGCAACTCGGCGGACCCCAGCGGGGAGACCCTCGGTGGCGGGATAGAGGTGGCGGGCGGCACGAACACCTTCAGCGGTCAGACCATCAGCGACAACTCGGCCGGCATCGGCGCCGGGTTCTCGTACGCGGGGCTCGGAGACTCCATCACCAACGAGACGATCAGCGGCAACTCGGCGACCTTCGGGGCGAGTGGCGTCTTCGTCGGCACGTCCGGCCTGTCCATCACCGCATCGACGATCAGTGGGAACACCACCGCCGGAACGGGTGGAGGTGGCATCGTCAATGACGGCTGCAACGTGCTGATGCTCACCAACGACACCATCGCCGGCAACACCGACACCTACTCCGCCAGCACCGCCTACGCGGTCGGCGGCTACCTCGGGGTCGATTGTGGGAGCTCCCAGGTCCCGGGCATCGCGAGTGCCCCATGGGCCCGCGTCGGTGGCGTGCGAGCGCAGGACGGCGGCACCGAGGGCGCCTTCCTCTTCGACACCATCGCCGGCAACTCGGCCGCAGTGTCGGGTGGCGGAGGGAACATCGAGCAGGCGGACTCCTCGGTCATCAGCCTGGCCGAGACGATCGTGGCGGGCGGCACCTCGGGAGGCTCCGCCGCCAACTGCTTCGTGGGCAACCCCGGCACCTTCACCTCGGGCGGCTACAACCTGGTCGACGATTCGACCTGCGGCACCCCGGCGGGGACCGACATCATCGGGAAGAACCCCCAGCTGGGCGCGCTGGCCAACAACGGGGGCCCGACCCAGACCGAGCTGCCGGCCAACGCCAGCCCGGCCGTCGGCGCCGTCCCCGACGCGGTGTGGGTGGCCACGGGGGTCGCGGCCGACCAGCGCGGGGTGGCCCGCGGGGCGGGGGCGAACTCGAGCGCCACCATCGGGGCGGTCGAGGTGGGCCAGAACTTCAACGGCTACCGCATGGTGGGCAACGAGGGCGGCATCTTCGACTTCGGCCTGCTCTTCAGCGGCTCGTTGGCCAACAACCACCTCAACGCCCCCATCGTCGGCATCGCCAACTCGCCGGGCCCGAGCGGCTACCTGATGGCCGGCGGTGACGGCGGGGTCTTCGCGCTCGGCGGGGCGAACTTCTTCGGCTCGCTCGGGGGCCAGGTCCTGCCCTCGCCCATCGCGGCCATCGCGGCCACGCCGAGCGAGGACGGCTACTGGCTGGTGGCCCAGAACGGCAAGATCTACCACTTCGGCAACACGCCGGACCTCCCGGCCATCCAGCTGCCGCCGGGGGCCCACATCGTGGGCATGGCCTCGACGAACACGGGCAAGGGGGCCTGGCTCGTCGACAACTACGGCGACGTCTACGCCGAGGGCGACGCCCAGTACCTGGGCGGCCTGGGCGGGGTGCACATCAACGCCCCCATCGTCGGCATCGCGGCCGCCGCGACGGGCCAGGGCTACATCCTCGTCGCCTCCGACGGCGGCACGTTCAACTACAACATCGGCTTCTACGGCTCGGTGCCGGGATCGCTGCACGCCGGCCAGCACCTGGTCGCCCCCATCGTGGGCATCGCGGTGACCCACTCGGGCAAGGGCTACTGGGAGGTCGGGGCCGACGGCGGGCTCTTCAACTACGGCGACGCCCCCTTCTTGGGCTCCATCTACACCGCCATCCCGGGCAAGACGCTCAACGGGCCGATCGTCGGGATCCAGCATCTCGGGTCGGCGACGCAGAACGCCTGAACGACGCGGCGGGCCGGGCACGGGTCTCTGATCGATCGGAGTCCCGGGTCCGGCCCCCGGTCCGGGTCCGGCGGGACGGGGGGGCGGGCTGCCCTCATCGGGTGCTCGTGCGAGGGCGAGCGCGTCCGTGACGGTGCATCGTGGCTCCATGCGCGCGCTGTAACGTGCGCACCCGTGGCGCAGACTCCGACCGACACGCACGAGTGGATCAGCTTCGAGGACGAGGACGAGGAGCGGACCTGGCTCTTCGACGTCACGTTCCTGACGAGCAATTGGACCTGCATCTTCGGCAACGGGTGCCAGGGCGTCCTCACCGGTCCGTCCCCCGAGCTCGTCCAGGGATGCTGCAGCTACGGGGCGCACCTGGTCGACAAGAAGGACGCCCGGCACGTGGAGAAGGCGGCCGCCACGCTCACCCCCGACGAGTGGCAGAACCACGGGGTGAAGAAGACCGTCATCCACACCAACAAGCAGGGTGAGACGGTCACCCGGCTCGTCGACGACGCCTGCATCTTCCTCAACCGCCCCGGGTTCGCCGCCGGGGCCGGCTGCGCCTTCCACATCGCCGCGGTGCGCCGGGGCCTCGAACCCGATGACCCTCAAGCCCGAGGTGTGCTGGCAGCTGCCCCTGCGCCGCGAGGACGAGGTCGACGACGACGAGGGCCACGTCACCTCGGTCATCCGGCAATGGGACCGCCGCCACTGGGGCAAGGGCGGCCGCGAGTTCCATTGGTGGTGCACCGAGGCGCCCGACGCCTTCGTGGGCACGAAGCCGGTCTACGAAGAGATGGAGGCCGAGCTCACCAAGATGGTCGGGCCGAAGATCTACGAGCGCTTCGTCGCCCTGGTGCAGGAACGCGAGCGCCTGCGGAGCCAGGGTGTGGCGCTCCCCCACCCGGCGGTGCGGAACCGGGCCGGCGCGGCCGGTGCGGCGGCCGCAGGCGGCGCCTGAGCGAGGCCGGGGTTCGCTCAGCCGCCGCTCTTGCTGCGACGCTGCTCGCCGGTCGGGTCAGTCCTTCAGCGGGTCGTCGTCGGAGTGCGAGGGCGCCGGCATCGATCCGAGAATGCGGTCGTACTTGTCCTCTTCGGCCAGGCACCATGACGCGTGGACGTCGTCGGGCTCAGCTCCGCATTCGACACAACGTCCCGTGGACTCGGTCGAAGACCGCTTCAGGCTGCGCGCTTCCTCGAAGCGCCGATGGCGTCCCTTTTTCACGAGAACTCCTTGTCACACCCGGTCCGCACCGACGGCGTCCCGCCCCACGGCCGGACCACACGGGCCATGTCGGCCGCCGCGCCAGTGTAGTGGCTGCGGGCCGTCGGTCCCCCCTGGCCCAGGTCAGCGGCCCAAAGCTCCGGTGGCGCTCCGTCGGTCCTCGTACCCCCGGATGTCGTCGACGCCGTCGGGCCCCACCCGCATCACCTGCCAGCGCTCCCCCCCGTCCTCGAGCCGCAGGTGGACCACGAGGGCGTCGCCGTGCACCTCGACCTCGACGACGCTGGCCCGCCGCCCCTCGGCCCTGCCCTTGGCGTACCACCGCAGCACCTGGCTGCGGTTGCGGCACGGCGGCGTGGGATCGCCCGGTGACCCCCACTGCACGTCCGGGCTGAGGAGCGCCGCGAACTCGTCGAGGTCGGCCGTCTCGAGCGCCCGCCTGACCCGGTCGGCGATGGACGCCGCGGTGAGGGACGGTCGCCGGCTGGTGCCCTGGCCGCCTCGGCGCCATCGGGGTGTTCGCTCATCTCACGCTCCATTCAACCTCTACGCTGACCGCCGTGTCCGATTTCGACCCCCAGGCGATGGTGGTCCGCTTCCGGGAGCGGGCCGAGGCGGTGCGGTCACAGGGGCATCCCGCCGATCGAGGGCCCCGAGCGGCAGCGCTTCCGCGAGCAGGCCCAGCGGGACTACACGGACTACGCCATGATCGGCGACGCGGAGGCCGAACTGGTCGACGGGATCCTCACCCTTGCGCATCGACCTGCGGCCACCGGACCGACGGGGGGACGGCTGAACGGAGGTGGCCGACCCGGCTCAGCCGCCGTAGTGCATGCGGGTGTCCTCCATGCGCAGCACCTCCGAGGGCTCACCCCAGACCTCGATGACCTCCCCGATGCACAGCGTGTGGCTCCCGAGCTCCTCGGCGGCCGTGAGCCTGCAGACGAGGTAGCCCGCGGCAGTCCCGAGCACGGGCAACCGGTCGGGTCCGGCCTCCGTGACGGGGTGGCCCGACATGGCGAGGACGGCCCCGTCAGGGTCACGCTCGACCTCGGTCACCGGCTTCACGAAGCGCCGCACCACGTCGCGGTCGGTCCGCTCGAGCAGCGAGATGGCGAACGAGCCGTCCCGCCGTGACCAGCCGCGCCGTCACCGAGTCGCGCTCGAGCGCGACGGCGACCAGCTTGGGGTCGATGCACACCTGCACGACGAGGTTGGCCGTCATGAGGTTCACCTCGTCGCCGGCGCGGCTGCCCACCAGGTACAGGCCGGTCGGCAGCGCCCACAGCACCCGGCGCCGGTGGCGGTCGAGCTCCTCGTCGGCCGGGGTCGCTCGCGGCGGCGCCGTCGCGTGCTCGCGGCAGTGCCGGCGGCGCTCATCCGAAGATCCCTCCCGACGAATTGTCGGTGGTCGTCGTCGTCGGGACCGCCCTGCCGTCGATCGCCCGGATGCGCTGCAGCGCCTGGTCGTACAGCGCCTCGGCCTTGATCCCCTCGCGCCGGGACTTGGCCAGGAGCGTCGGGTCGGTGGCACCGGCGTTGTAGCAGTCGTTGGCGGACGACTGCTCGAGCGTGTAGGCGTCGTTGAGCAGTTGGTTGACGTCGGGGTCCGGTGACGGCAGCTCGGCGTAGGCCATCTGCGCGTCGTTGAGGAGGGTCCCGCAGGCGGCGTGCACGGCGCCCGTGCCGTTGGCGACGTCCTTGGACACCCGCGCGTTGTCGGCGATCAGGGTCCCGATCTGGGCGCCGAAGCTCGTCCCGCTCACCCAGGACGACATCCGCTGGGCCGGGGTGCCGCGCTGGTCGGCCCCGGCGCACGACGTGAGGATCAGGGCGGAGCCGAGCAGCGACGACGAAGGAGGCGGCCCGGAGCCGGCGCCTCATGTGGCCCGGACGATGTGGACGTCCCGGCGCCCCTTGCGCAGCACGACGTAGCGGTCGTGCAGGAGGTCGGCGGGGCCCAGGGTCCGGGTGGCGTCGCTCTGCCGCACGTTGTTGACGTAGGCACCGCCCTGGTCGAGGGTGCGCTTCGCCTCCTTCTTCGAGTTGGCGAGACCGGTGCGCTCCAGGATGTCGACGAGCGTGAGGCCGTCGAGCAGCTCGGCCCTCGGGACCTCGGTCGTCGGGGCGTCCTGGGTCACGGCCAGCAGCATCTCCTCGCTGAGCGCGGCGATCTCCTCGCCGAAGAGCGCTCCCGAGGCCTCCTCGCACTTGGCGACCTCCGCCTCGCCGTGCACGAGCTCGACGACGGAACGGGCGAGCGCTCTCTGCGCGGCACGTCGCTCCGGGTGCTGTGCCGTCTCGGCGTCGAGCGTCCCGATCTCGTCGTGGTCGAGGAAGGTCAGGTAGCGGAGGAGTTGGCCGACCTGCTCGTCCGGCGTGTTCACGAAGAACTGGTACATGGCGAACGGGCTCGTCCGGGCGGGGTCGAGCCACACGGTGCCGGTCTCGCTCTTGCCGTACTTGGTGCCGTCGGGCTTCACGATGAGCGGGGTGGTGAGGCCCCAGACCTCGTCGCCGCAGACCTTGCGGACGAGGTCGACGCCCACCGTGATGTTGCCCCACTGGTCGCTGCCGCCGATCTGGAGGTCGCAGCCGTGGTCGAGGTGGAGGCGCAGGAAGTCGTAGGCCTGCAGCAGCATGTAGCTGAACTCGGTGTACGAGATCCCCTGGTCGGGCCGCTCGAAGCGCGACCGCACCGACTCCTTGGCGACCATCTGGTTGACCGTGAAGTGCTTGCCGACGTCGCGCAGGAACTCGAGGACGGACATGCGTGCCGAGCCAGTCGGCGTTGTTGAGGAGCAGGGCGCGGCCGTTCTGGAGGTCGAGGAACTGGCCGAGCTGGGGGCGGATGCTCTCGAGGTGGCCCTCGATCGTCCCGAGGTCGAGCAGCTGGCGCTCGTCCTCCTTGCCGCCGGGGTCGCCGATCATGCCGGTGCCGCCGCCCGCCGAGGGAGATCGGTCGGTGGCCCGCCTCTTGGAACCTCCGGAGCGTGCACAGCTGCAGGAGGTTGCCCACGTGGAGGCTGTCCGCCGACGGGTCGAACCCGGCGTAGACGGTGAGGCCGGGGTGGTCGAGCCGCTTGGGCAGCTCGGCGTCGGTCATCTGGTGGATCAGGCCGCGGAAGGCGAGGTCCTCAGACAGCGTGGGCATGACCCGACTTTGCCATACGCAGGTAGGTTGATCGGCCGCATGGTGATCGGGGTCTCCGACGAGCAGGCGCTGCCGATGGAGGGCGCGTTGCCTCCGGACCTGCAGGGGATGCTGTTCCGGGTCGGGCCGCGGGCGGGCCGGGGCGGGGCGGAGTCGCGGGTGGCGCGAGCATGGGCTCGGTGGGCGCTGGGGTGGGGCGCCGGCGGTGAGGGTGGCGCGCGGCGGGGGTGGCGGCGACGAGGCGAGGGAACCTCGTGGCGCGCTGCATGCGATCGAGCTGCGTGACGGCAAGGCCGTCTCCTACCTGCGTCGTGACTCCGAGGCCGATGCCGGTGTCTTCTGGCACGCCGGCTCGGTGCTGGCGCTCCCCGAATCCGGCCTCCCGTCGCGCTATTCCCGGTTCCTCGAACCCGAGGACTTCGCCGGAGCGCTGACGGTACCCATTGCGTCGCACGTGCATCGGGTGGCGGCGGACGGCAGTCGGGTGCTCTTTGCGGTCGACGACGGCGTTGGGCGAGCGGAGACGAACGGCGAGCAGCCTGCGCGCGGAGGGGATCTGGCTGCGGATCGGTGAATGGGAGGCCACGGGTGCGTTGCGCAGCGCCCAGTCGGTCGAACTCGAGCGGGCGACGTGGCAGCACGACATCGGGGTCACGGCGGACCATGTCGTCTTCATCGAGTCGCCCACGACCCGGCTGACGCAAGCCGGGGAGAGCGCCGTCCCCTTCGGTTGGGTGCCGGGCGCCGAAGGGTGGATGGGCGTCGTCCCCGCGGTGGGACGGGAGCGGCGGCGACGAGCGGACGGCGGCGGACGGCGGGTGCGGTGGTTCCGTCTCGATCCCTGCTTGGTGACGCACGTGCTCGGGGCCGTCGAGGTGGATGCGGGGCGCAGTGCGGTGGCGAGCGGTGGTGGGTGGTGCTGCCGATGTCCCGATCGTCCTGTACGTCTGCCGCTATGCGGTACCCGAGGCGGGGCAACCGGTCGACCTGTCGGCGTCGGTGGTCGGACCGGACGGGATCGGCTTGTCGGCCATCGGTGGGAGCCTGGCTGTCCTGGAGCGCTGGCGCATCGTCGGTGACAGGGTGGAGCGGATGCAGCTCGACGAGCGCCACGTCGAGTACCCACGAATCGATGCCCTCTGCGAGGGTGAGGCTCTTCCGGTACGGCTACTGCGTCGAGATGACCTGGGGTGACGCGAATGCGGGGGTCTCTCCGGACGGAATCCTCAAGTTCGACCTGGACAGGGACGAGGTCACGGCCTGGAACCCCGGTCCAGGGCGGCGGGCCAGTGAACCCGTCTTCGTCCGCGCCGGGGACGGGGGCAGCGACGACGAGGGCTGGCTGCTGACCGTCGTCGACGATGCCAACGACGGCTCGAGCGCTCTGTACGTTCTCGATGCATCGTCCCTGGGGCGGCGTCGTCCCGAGGCGGTCATCCGCCTGCCCGAACGCCTGCCGCTTCGCAGCCACGGCGAGTGGGTCCCGGCCGACCGCTATCGATAGCACCGGGTCTCGTCGGGTACGGGTCGGGATCCGATGTCTCGCCGGCGAGGTCCCGCGACCGTTCCTGCTTCGCATGGCACTTTCCACCCTCCGAGACGGACCCCGGCCCGACACCGTGTCCCGGCGGACCGAGAGCCTGGTGGCGAGCGTGGCCCAACACCATCGGGCCATCTCCGCCCACCAGAGCCAGCTGCTCGCGGCGGTGGTCGAACTCGACCGGCGCAAGGCGTGGCGGGTCGACGGGGCCACCTCCATGGTGGCCTGGCTCGTGCAGCGCTGTGGCGTCACGGCGACGACGGCCCGTGAATGGGTCACGGCGGCGGCGAAGCTCCATCGACTGCCGAAGATCTCGGACGCGCTCTCTCAGGGAAAGCTCTCGTTCGACCAGGTCAAGCCACTCGTCGAGGTGGCCAAGCCCGAGACCGACGCCAAGCTGGCCGAGCAGGCGACCCACTGGTCGGCCAAGCAGGTCCGGGAGCTCGCGATCGCAGCACGAAACCAGTCAGACGAGCAGGCGACCGGGTTCTACGCCCGCCGCTTCCTCCGCTTCGACGATCGGCGTCGCAGTTTCACGGGCGTGCTCCCCGAGGACCAGTACACGGTCGTGAAGAGCTCTCTCATCGCACGGGCTCGTCGTCGTCTGCGTGATCGCACCCCGTTCGACCAGCGCATGGCGGACGCCCTCGTCGCGGTGTGCAAGAACGACGCCGAGGGCGGCGACTCCGGCGCCGGTCACTCACCCGGGCAGCCCCCGGGCCGGTGGTGCGCACCGCAACCGGCCCACCGTCGTGGTCCACGCCGACTTGAGCTTCCTGGCCGGAGGCGGACGGCGGCGCCGAGCTCGACGTGCTCGGGCCGCTCTCGCGGGAGGTCGCTCGACGGCTGGCGTGCGACGCCAAGGTCCTGGTCTCCGCTGACGACGCCGGCGGGCAGAGCCTCAACCTCGGGCGGACACGGCGCGATCCGACCGACGCCCAGCGGCTGGAGATCCGGCGGCGGGACAAGGGGTGCCGGTTCCCCGGCTGCACCCACACCGAGTTCACCGACGTGCACCACGTCCGCCACTGGGTCGACGGCGGCCCGACGGACGTCGGCAACCTCGTCGAGCTCTGCGACCAGCATCACCGTTGTGTCCACGAGATGGGCTGGAAGATGTCCGGCGACGCCAACGTCGAACTGACATTCCGGAGCCCGACCGGACGACGCTCCACCTCGACGCCCTCGCCGACGTTCACGTCAGCGCGAGACGGACCGCCTCGTTGATCGCCTCGTGCAGGGCGACGTTCTGCGACCGCCCCGGCACCATCACCCGGACGAGCGCAGGCCCAGGAGCCGCGAGGGCGGGCTCGAGCTGCGGCAGCGCGGTCACTTCGTGGACGGGCAATCCGAACCCGCGCGCGACCGCGCCCAGGTCGCTGGTGGGCGGAGTACCGAAGAGCCGTTCGAACTGACCGGGGTCGATCGATCCCCGCCTGGGGAAGGAACGAGAAGATCCCTCCCCCGCCGTTGTCCACGACGACGAAGGTGCACGGGACGTCAGGAAGGTTGACGAGCCCCGAGACGTCGTGGAGGAACGCCAGGTCCCCCAGCAGCGCCACGGTGCGACAGCCTGCGTCCCGATGAGGCGGCGACGCCCAGCGCCGTCGACACGACCCCGTCGATCCCGTTGACGCCTCGATTGGCGAGCACCCGGGGTGGGCTCGTCTGCGCCGGAGCGAACCACTCGAGGTCGCGCATGGGCATGGACGCCGACACGACCAGCGTGGCGTCGGACTCCGCGGCGTAGCGGTGCACGGCCCGGGCGACCTGGGGCTCGTTGAGGTCGCTCCCGAGTACGGCCGTGATGGCGGCCTGCGCCCGCTCCTCCCACAGCTGCCACGACCCGAGCCATTCCGGGTCGCAGGGTGACGCAGACTCCAAGGCCGCGGTCAGCCAGGCCTCGGCGGGGCAGAAACTGGAACTCCGTCGCCACTCGCTGCGGGTCCGCCCACTGCCGCCAGGGGTCGACGGCGACGACCCTGGCCCCGGCGGCGGCCGCTTCCGAGACGTACTCGCCCAGCGCCTTCGAGAGCCACGGCGTACCGATCACCACGACGGTCTCCGGAAGCGGCGGGTGCGTGCGGACGATGGCATCGGCGGCGGCGATCGTCCCCACGAACCGGCTCCTCGACCGTGGGTCGGCCATCACGGGCCAACCGAAGACCCTCGGCGAGCGCCCGCACCCGGTCGGGATGCGGTGGCTCGGGGGTGAGCCCGCCGACGACGATGATCCCCCGGCCGCCGAGCGGCTCCCCGTCTCGACGGCCGCCGGTGCGCCGTCGGGGACGACGATCCTCGGACCGGGTCGCCCCGGGAGATCGCCGGCCGTCCCGGTCAGCGGCTCGCGAAAGGCCAGGTTGAGGTGGACCGGGCCCGGGCCCTTCGGCCCGTCGGTCGACTCGGTGAAGGCCCGGACGGCCAACGGCCTCCAGGTCCCCTCCTGTCCGGTGGAGGGGACGCCCGGTGCGGCTGGCCCACCGCACGGCCGCTGCGTAGAGGCCGTCCTGGTCGATGGTCTGGGGTGCCCCGGTGCCGTGCAGTTCGGGGGGTCGATCGGCGGTGCAGACGATGAGCGGCACTCGGGCGTGGTGCGCCTCGACGACCGCGGGATGGAGCTCCACCGCCGCCGTCCCGCTCGTCACGCAGATGATGGTCGGCCTTCCCGTCGCCATCGCCAGGCCGAGGGCGAAGAAGGCGGCGCTGCGCTCGTCGAGGCGGACGTGGGTCCGGAGACGCTCCGCCAGGGCGACCGCCAGCGGAGTCGACCGCGAGCCGGGACAGATCACCGCGTCGGTGACCCCGAGCCCCACCCACTCGTCCACCAGGGTCGCGCTGAAGGTGGCCTGTACGCTCACCCGGCGTGCCACTCCATGTCGAGGTGCGCGGGTCGGGTCCGCCCCTCGTGGTGCTCCACGGCTTCACCCAGACGGGCCGGCTCTTCGGACGCTTCGGCGACCACCTCAGCGACTCGCGCACGCTGGTGGCGGTGGACCTGCCCGGCCACGGAGGATCCGACGCCGTGCGGGCCGACCTTCCCGAGACCGCGGAACTCGTCTCGCAGTCCGTCCGCAGCCACGTCGGCCAGGGCCCGTGCGACCTGCTCGGCTACTCGCTCGGAGCACGGGTTGCCCTTCATGTCGTGACGGCGACCGATCTGGCGGTGCGCCGGACCGTCCTCATCGGCGCCACCGGCGGCATCGAGGACCCGACGGAACGCCGACGCCGGCGCCTGTCCGACGAGGCCCTGGCCGACGAGCTCGAGGCGTCCGGTGACGTCGACCGATTCCTGGACACCTGGCTGGGCGGACCGATGTTCGCTCGGCTTGTCCGCCCTGGGGGCCGACGGCCGGGCCGAGCGGGGCCGCAACACCGCGACGGGCCTGGCCGTCGAGCTTGCGCCTGTGCGGAACCGGCACCCAGGAGCCGCTCTGGGAGCGCCTCCCGACCCTCGGCGGCGCGGTCCTGGCGATGGCGGGAACAGACGACTTCCGCTTCGCGGCGCATGCGCTGAGGATCGCCCGTCTCGCACCGCACGCCGTGGCCTCCCTCGTGCCCGGTGGCGGACATGCCGTCCATCTGTCGCAACCCGAACAGGCGTGGCGGATCGTGGATCACTGGCTCGGCACGGCGGAGCCCGCAGACCCGCACCCATATGACCCGCACTCATATGAGCAGTCCGATCGTCAGGAGGACGCCGGTCACGATCTGGAGGCGAGCCGTCGCCCCGAGCACCGGCAGCATGCGGCGCCCGTTCCGATCGCTCAACGCGAGCCGAACGGGGTAGATGGCCAGTGGCGTGGCGGCCAACGCGAGCAGCGCCCAGGCGCGGTAGTTGTGCAGCACCCCGACGGAGAGCGCCACGCCCATCAGCGTGAAGCAGTAGAGCAAGCCGGCCCTCCGACGCCCCAGCCGTACCGCCAGCGTCCTCTTGCCCGACTCCGTGTCGGTTGCGATGTCGCGCAGGTTGTTCGCTTCGAGGAGCGCTGCCGCCAACAGCCCCACGGGCACGCCGGCCCACAGGACGAACCCCCAGTCGTAGTTGTACGAGAACAGGTGCCCCCCGAACGAGATCACGAACGGGGCGTGCTGCACGTACGCCGACCCCGCGGTCGCCACGAGGCCGAAGAACACGAAGACGAAGAGCTCGCCGAACCCGAGATAGCCGTAGGGCCTCGGGCCGCCGGTGTAGGCCCAGCCGGCGAGGCCGCAGAGGAGCCCCAACGGTACGAACCACCAGGTGACCCTGGCGGCCAGCGCCAGGCCGGCCAGTCCCGCCACGCCGAAGGAGATCAGCGCGGCGACCTTCACCTCGTGGACGGTGGCGAGCCGGCCCGCCACGAGGCGCACCGGACCGACCCGGTGCTCGTCGGTGCCCCGTACCCCGTCGGCGTAGTCGTTGACGTAGTTGGTGCCGATCTGGATGCCCAGGGCCACCACCAGAGCCAACAGGGCGTTGAGCCACGACAGGTGCCGGTCGAAGTTGGTGCAGACGGCGGCGTGGCAGGCGCTCGTGATCTGCGGCGTCGTGATGACGAACCGGCCGCTCGAGAGGTAGCCCGCCGCGGTCCCGACGGCGACCGGCACGATCGCCGCCGGAAGCGTGCGGGGGCGCGCACCGGCCACCCACAGCTTGAGTGGTGGACTCACGGGCGACGGGGGAACCGGGAGAAGTCCGGGGCGCGGTGCTCCACGAAGGCGTTCCGACCCTCCTGCCCTTCCTCGGTCATGTAGAAGAGCATCGTGGCGTCGCCGGCGAGCTGCTGCACCCCGGCCAGGCCGTCGTCGGCCGCATTCATGCCCGCCTTGATCATCCGCAACGCGATGGGAGACAGCGTGAGCATCTGCCGGCACCAGGCCACCGTCTCGCGCTCGAGATCGTCCAACGGGACGACGGTGTTCACCAGTCCCCAGTCGAGCGCCTGCTCCGCCCCGTACTGGCGGCAGAGGAACCACACCTCTTTGGCCCGCTTGAGCCCGATGGTCCGGGCCAGGATGGACGACCCGTAGCCGCCGTCGAAGCTCCCGACCTTGGGTCCCGTCTGGCCGAACCGGGCGTTGTCGGCCGCGATGGAGAGGTCGCAGACCAGGTGCAGGATGTGGCCACCACCGATCGCGTACCCGGCGACCATGGCGACGATCGGCTTCGGGATGCGCCGCATCAGGATCTGCAGGTCGAGCACGTTGAGCCGCCCGATCCCCCGCTCGGCGACCGCGTCGTCACCGATGTAGCCGTCGTCGCCGCGGATCTTCTGGTCGCCACCCGAGCAGAAGGCGTCCGGACCCTCACCGCACAGGATGATCACGCCGACGTCCGGATCGTCCCGCGCCATGGTGAACGCCTCGGTCAGCTCGAAGAGGGTCTGGGGCCGGAAGGCGTTCCGGCGCTCCGGGCGGCAGATCGTCAGCTTCGCGATGCCCTCGGCGACGTCGTAGCGGATGTCCTTGAAGGACCCTTGCCGCCTCCAGGCCGGGGCCGGGAGGGGGCGAAGGTCGTCGAGGGGATCATGAGGTTTTCCGGTGACCACGGTCTGCACGGCGCCCTACGCTACTGGCCGGTGCCTGAACTCGTCGCCCTCGACCTCCCTGGTGGGATGGGCTTTGTCGATGCGCTCAGAGCGATCTGGGACACCGGCGACGCCGCCGCTCCACTCGACTCGAGGCTCCCGCTCGCCGCCCGCACGGCGATGCTCGAGGCGCTGCGCCCGACGCGGATCGTGGGATCCGACGGTGAGCAGCATGCGGTCCCCGGCGGCGTCGGGGTGGACGAGGGCGACGCGCTGGTCGTGGCCACGTCGGGCACCTCGGGTCAGCCCAAGGGGGTCGTGCTCTCGCACGACGCCGTGGCGGCGTCGGCCCGGGCCACCTCGAAGCGGCTGGGCGTCGATCCCGCCCGGCATGCGTGGCTCGCCTGCCTGCCGCTCGCGCACATCGGGGGCCTCTCGGTCGTGACCCGGTCGATCGTCACCGGCACCCCGCTGATGGCGATGCCGGGTTTCGAGGCGGAGGCCGTCGAGGCGGCCGGGCGGTCGGGCCGGGTGAGCCACGTCGCCCTGGTCGCGACGGCGCTGGGCCGGATCGACCCCTCCGTCTTCACCTGTGTGCTCCTCGGCGGGAGCAAGGCACCCGACGACCTCCCACCCAACGTCGTGTCGACCTACGGCATGACCGAGACCGGCTCGGGCGTCGTCTACGACGGGCTGCCCCTCGAGGGTGTCGAGATCGCCGTGCGACCGCTGCCCGCCTCGGGCACCGCCGAGCCGGGCGGGGCGGCCGGGGAGATCCTGATCCGGGCGCCCATGCTCTTCAGCCGCTACCGCGACGGCGGCGACGGACGGGTGGCGGGTCCCGACGGCACGACGACCTGGTTCGCCACCGGGGACGCCGGGCAACTCGAACCCGGCGGCGCGCTCGTCGTGTCCGGCCGGATCGACGACGTCATCACGACGGGCGCCGAGAAGGTCTGGCCCGACCTCGTCGAGCGGGTCCTCAGTGCCCACCCCGGTGTGGCCGAGGTCGCGGTGTGGAAGCGCAACGACCCCGAATGGGGTGAGCGGGTCGTCGCCTGGGTGGTGCCCGGCGACGACGCCCCCTCCCTCGAGGAACTGCGGCAGATCGTGGCGGACGGCATCGCCCCCTGGGCCGCTCCCAAGGAACTGGTGATCGTCGACGACCTGCCCCGCACGGCAGCCGGCAAGGTGCGGCGCCGCGAGCTCGAGACGTTCCGGCCCTAGGCGCCGCCCGTCCCGGGGTTCGGGCGTCGGCCCGCAGGTGCGTGCTGAGGCGCGCCAGCTTGTCCGGGTTCGACACCACCCGCACGCCCACGATGCTCCCGTCCATGATGTCGAGCACGAGGGCGGACACGACGGCGCCGTCCTGCACGAAGACGCTGGCCGGCTGGCCGTTGAGGACGGCGGCCTGCGGTCGGCCCTTGACCTTCTTGGCCACGTTCAGCAGGAAGCGTGAGCTGCGGTGTGGTCCCACGACCGGCCGCAGAGCGGCGCGCACCTTGCCCCCGCCGTCCGTCCAGACCACGACGTCGTCCGAGAGCATGCCGAGCAGGCCGGACAGATCCCCGGTGGCGCAGGCCGCCAGGAAGCGGTCGGTGAGCTCGCGGCCGTGGCGGAGATCGGCGTCGAAGCGCTGCCGGCGCTCCTCGATGTGCCCGCGGGCGCGTACCCCGAGCTGCCGGCAGGCGGCGGGCGAGCGGCCGAGCGACGCGGCGACCTCCTCGAACGAGTAGCCGAAGATGTCGTGCAGGAGGTAGGCGGCCCGCTCGAGCGGCGTGAGCTCCTCGAGGAGCACGAGGAACGCCAGCGACAGGGTGTCCGCCTGCTCGGCCGCCCACGGCTCGTCGTCCGCCACGGGCTCGGGCAACCACGGACCGGCGTAGGTGACCCGCCGTGCCCGGGCCGAGTCGAGCTGGTCGAGGCACAGGCGGGTCACGATCGTGACCAGGTAGGAGCGAACCGACTCGACGGGTTCGCCGCGGCGCCGCAGCCAGCGCACGCAGGCGTCCTGCACCACGTCCTCCGCGTCGGCGGCGCTGCCCAGCATGCGGTACGCGATGCCGAACAGGAGTGAGCGCCACTCCTCGAAGGCGGCCGCGTCGGCCTCGGCGTCAGGCAAGGGCGTCCGCGGCGATGCCGTGCTCGCCGGCGTCGTGCATGGGGATCTCGCACCTGTCCGAGAACCCCTGGCTGCGCAAGCCGAGGCCCGCGTTGAAACGTGACCGGAAGTTCTCGAGCGCGACCCAGGCGGCGAGCTCGACGAACTCCGCATCACTGAGGTGGGCCCGGACCCGGGCGGCGAGCTCCTCGGAGACCTCGGCCGGGCAGCCGGTCGCCACCTCGGCGTACTCGAGCACGACGCGCTCGCGTTCGTCGAAGAGGTCGCTCGTGCGCCAGTGGGCGGCGGCCCGCACCTTGGCCGGGTCGATCCCCTCGTTCATGCCCTCGTAGTAGCCGTAGTCGATGCACCACGAGCAGCCGATCTTCGCGGCGGACGTCTGGATTGCGAGCCAGCGCAACGTCGGATCGAGCTTCTTCCACCCGCGCTGGACCGCCGTCTCGAGGCTGCCCATCGCGACCAGCACGCCGGGGTGATGCGAGGCCGCCGCCGTGGGCTCGACCATCTGCCCGAAGCGGCGCTCGGTGTACCGGCGCGCCAGCCGGGGGATCACGCCGTGGGGTTCATCGTGCAACGGGACATGGGCCATGGTGTGCCACCTTTCGTCCGTCCGTGTCATTGTCCTTCACCCCACCAGACGGAACAGGCACGGCCGTGTGTGACATGGCCCGCCGGCGACCGAGTGCAGGCCGCCGGGCTCAGCCCACCCCACCCGAGGGCTGCGTCGTCGTCCCGCCGTCGACCACGAACGTCTGGCCCGTGACCCACGACGAGGCCTCGGAGGCCAGGAAGAGCGCCGCGGTCGCCACGTCGTCGGGCACGCCGAGACGCCGCAGCGGGATGTGGGCGGCGATGCGGTCCTCGCCGGGGCCCTCCCAGAGGGCGGCCGCCAGCTTCGTCTTGACGAGGCCCGGTGCGAGCGCATTGACCCGCACGTCGGGCGCGAGCTCGAACGCGAGTTGGCGCGTGATGTGCAGGACGGCCGACTTGGTCACGTTGTACCAACCGATGTTGGGCTCGACGCCGAGTCCGCCGATGGAGGCGACGTTGATCACGGAGCCGTGGAGCCCCGCCCGTACCGCCTCGCCCGTCCAGACCAGCACCGAGAGCTGGTTCACCTCGAACGTCTTCTGGGCCCGGGCGACGTCGATGTCGATCATCGGCCCGAAATACGGGTTCGTCCCGGCGTTGTTCACGAGGATGTCGAGGCCGCCGAATCGAGCGACCGTGGCCGCGACGCAGGACCGGGCGTCGTCGGGCCGTCCGACGTGGGCGGCGGTCCAGGCCACCCGCTCCTCGGGCGCTCCCCCCGCCACGAGCCCCTCGGCCGCCTCGCCGAGGTCCTCCGCCGTCCTCGACGTGAGCATCACGTTCGCACCCGCCTCGACGAACCTCGAGGCGATGCCCAGCCCGATCCCGCGGCTGCCACCGGTGATGAGCGCCGTCTTTCCCCTGAGTTCGAGCTCCATCGCCCGAGCCTTGCACGGGTGCCGCAGGGTGCGTCGCCCGCACGGGGGCGCCCTAGCATCGCTTCCGTGAACCACCTGGCCGACGAGACGAGCCCGTATCTCCGCCAGCACGCCGACAACCCCGTGGAGTGGTATCCCTGGGGGGACGAGGCACTGCGCCGGGCCCGGGACGAGGACAAGCCGATCTTCCTCTCCATCGGCTATGCCTCGTGCCACTGGTGCCACGTGATGGCCCACGAGAGCTTCGAGGACCCGGCGACGGCGTCCGACCTGGCCCGTTGGTTCATCTCGGTCAAGGTCGACCGGGAGGAGCGGCCCGACCTCGACACCGTCTACATGACGGCCACCCAGGCCCTGACGGGCTCGGGCGGGTGGCCGATGTCCGTCTTCTGCACGCCCGACGGACGTCCCTTCTACGCCGGGACGTACTTCCCGCCCGTCGAGCGTCACGGCATGCCCTCGTTCCGCCGGGTCGTGCAGGCGCTGGGCGAGGCATGGGTCGGCGAGCGTGAGCAGGTCCTGGCGCAGGCCGATGCGCTCGTCGGCGCCGTGCGCAACGAGCTGCGGCTGGCCGAGAGCCTCGGTGAGGCCGACGCCGGGGCGGAGGGCGGGGCGGGCGACGGGCTCGAGGCGGGCGGCGAGGGCCGGGGGCCGCCCGGACCGGTGGCGCCACGCTCCTGCCGGGTGGCTCGGGTGCCGGTGCGCTCGACGCCGACGCCGTGCTCGCCCAGGTCGTCGCCGGGCTCGCCGCCGGCTTCGACCCCGAATGGGGCGGCTTCGGCCCGGCGCCGAAATTTCCCCGGCCCACGCTCGTCGAGCTCTGCCTGCGCCAGGCGGCTCGCGGCGGCGCCGACGCCGCGCCCGCCCGTGCAGATGGCGCTGCGCACGCTCGACGCCATGGCGGCCGGCGGCATCTACGACCATCTCGTGGGCGGCTTCTGCCGCTACTCGACGGACGCCCGATGGCTCGTGCCCCACTTCGAGAAGATGCTCACCGACCAGGCGCTCCTCGGCCGGGCCTATCTGCATGCGTGGCAGGCCACGGGGCAGGCGGCGTATCTCGGTGTCGTCACCGAGACCCTGGACTTCGTCCTGAGGGACCTGTCGACGCCCGAGGGTGCGCTCTACTCGTCCTTCGACGCCGACGCCGGCGGGGTCGAAGGGGCGCACGCCACCTTCACCCTCGACGAATTGCGCCAGATCCTTCCCGCGTCGCTCGTCGGGCCGGCGGCCGAGTGGTACGGGATCACCGAGCGCGGCAACTGGGAGGGGCGGTCCATCCCGGTGCGCCCGCTCGGCGCACCGCTCGAACGGCCGCCCGAGATCGAGGAGGCCCGCGCCCTCCTGGCCGCGGCGCGGGCGCAGCGAGTCCAGCCCGCCCGCGACGAGAAGGTGCTGACGGAGTGGAACGCGATGACCGCCGCCACGCTGGCCGAAGTGGCGTCCGCCACGGGCAGCGGTCACTACGGCAGGCGGGCCGAGGAGATCTGCGAGTTCCTCTGGGCGTCGATGTACGCCGACGGGCGGCTCATGCGCAGCTGGCAGGGCGGGCGGGCCCGGCATCTGGCGGTGGCCGCCGATCACGCCTGGCTCGTCGAGGCCTACCTCCGCCTGTCCGAGTGGACGGGCACCTCCGTCTGGCGCGAGCGGGCGCTCGAGGTCGTGCGCCAGCTGCTCGACCTCTTCTGGGACGACGAGTCGGGCGGCTTCTTCACGACCGGCAGCGATGCCGAGGCCCTCGTGGTCCGTCCCAAGGAGTTCTTCGACGGCGCCGTTCCCTCCGCCAACTCCGTCGCCGTGGCGGCGTTGCTGCGCGCCAATGCGTTGGCGGACGACCCGAGGATCGACGAGTCCGTGGACCGCACGATCGCCCTCGCCCGCCCGCTCCTCGAGCGGCACCCCGCTGCGCTCGCCGACCTCGTCGCTGCGCTGGCGATGTGGAACGGTCGGCACGAGATCGTGGTCACCGGGGACCGCCCGGACCTGCTGGCCGAGGTCCGCCGCCATTGGCTGCCGTCCGCGGTCGTGGCCTGGGGCCAGCCCGACGGCGGTCCGCTCTTCGTGGGACGGCCCTCGGACCCGGGACTGGCGTATGTCTGCCAGGCCCGGGCCTGCCGGATGCCCGCCGCCGACGTCGAGACGCTGGCGGTGCAGTTGGAGGCGCTCGTCGCATGAGCGAGCACGTCATCTTCCCCGAGACGGGGGACGGCAGCGGTGCCGGGGACGCCGGGGCGAGCGAAGACGATGACGCCCGGCCGGACGTGGCTGCGAACGGGCCGGCGCTCGGAGGACGACGCGAACCGTCGGAGGAGCCGATGAACCGAGCCGACGGCGACGCGATCGGCGGGGGTGGCGGCGGGTCCGCCACCGGCACCAGGACCCCGGAGGACGCCGGCGCCACCAAGAGATCCACCGACCCCTCCCGCCTCCTCAGGCGCTCGGCCCGGCGCAAGGAGCGGGTGCCCACGGCGGGCGGCTCGACGTTGCACCTCCTTGTCCTGTCCTCCACCCTCGAGGACACCACCGTCGTCGACCTGGCGACGCGGACGGTCATGCGTGTCCGCGTCCCGTGGCCCGAGGGCCACGACCCCGACATCAGCACCTTCGACGTCGTCGAGGTGACCCTGGCCGACGATCCCGAACGCGACGACCTGGCTCAGCCGGAGGCGACGACGGTGGCCGACCTCCCCCGCCACGTCGGCACGCTGCGGGGCCGCCACCTGCGCAAGCTCCTGCGGCGCCTCGTGGCCAGCCCCGACGGACCGCTCCTGGGCTTCCCCGGTCCCTCGGCGCCCTACTGGGAGTTCCGCGGCTTCCGCCCCTCGGTTGCGCTCATCGAGCCCACCCGGCGGCCCCAGCTGATCCGGCGCCAGGCCGACGGCACCACCTGGGTCCGCTTCGGCTGGGACCGCGACGATGTGTGGCTGCCCGTCGAGGACCGCAACGCCGCCCGCGCCCTCGACGCGGCACGGCGCGAGCGCCTCAGCGGGAAGAGCCTCGCCACCGCGCTGGGGTTCGAGCCGCAGTACCTCCTGGTGACCGTCAGCCCGCCGCGCGACGGCCACTGCTACAAGGTGTGTGCCGCCGTGCTCCCGGCCGGCTGATCCGGCGTCCGTATCGTCGCGAGCAGGGCCGTCCTCACGGGCACGATCGGCGCCTCACCGTTGGCGCCGGACCCACCATCCGTCCCCCCATCCGAAGTCGGCGAACCACTGCGTCTCCGTGCGCTCGAAACCCTGCAGCATCCGGTCCAGCTCGCCGACCATGACGTTCCCGATGTAGAGCTCGGACGCGTTGACCTCGCTCATGACGAAGTCGATCGAGGGCAGGAGTTCCGACGCCCCGGCCAGACACAGCCCCTCGGCGCCCTGCAGGTCCATCACCAGGAGGTTCACACCGGTGATCCCGAGCTCGGCCACGAGCGAGTCGACTGTGCGGGTCGGCAGTGTCAGGTGCTCGACGAACACGGTGTCCGGATGGAGCGTCGCATGCGTCCCGAACTCCAGCAGGCTCGACGACATCCCGTCCTTGTTCGTGACGTGAAACTGGCGCCGGTCGCCGTCGACGTCGGCCAGGAGGGCGCGGACCAGATGCTGGCTCGGATACGGGCGCAGCGCAGCCGTGATCTTGTCGAACACAGCCGGATTGCCCTCGACCCACCACACGGGGACGTCGGGCCCGAACGCCTCGTCGTACTCCCGAGCCTCCTCCCCCAGATGGGCTCCACAGTGCAGGACGCCGGTGACGCGCTCCGCCAGCCGATACGTCCGACGGAGGTGGTCCCAGTCCATCAACATGACCGTGGCTCCCCCACCCGACGGTGCTGCCGCGCTGGATCGGCGGTGGACGACGGCGCGGGGCCTCCCTCGGAATCGAACAACGGTCGCCTCGAGCGATCCTGCGAGCCCAGTCGCAGGCGGCAGGCGGCGGCGGCGGGCGGCTCAGCGACCGAGCTTGCCCCCGGCCAGGTCCTCGGCCATGGCCCAGCCGAAGGCGACGAGCCGGTCGCCCTTGTCGGCGTCGAAGCCACTGAAGTGGGTCTCGACCCCGTCGGGATCTTCACCTTGGGTGCGAAGAAGTCCAGGCCGCCGGCGACCGATCCGTCGCCCTTCAGCACGAACGTGCGGTCGTCGAGCTTGCTCTCGCAGCCGAAACGCTTCGAGAGACGCCGGGCCCAGGCCCGCTCCTCACCGGAGGACTTGTGGTCGGGGAAGGGCACGACGTCCTGGAGGCCGGTGAAGGCCCGGAACCCCTCGGGCGACAGCAGCCGGGTGCCGAGGAGGACGTCCTCGTCGGGGAAGGCGAGCAGGGCACGGCGGTACTGGTCGGTCATGATCCCCTTCAGCGCCGCCTCGGCCCGCGAGGTGCGGTCGACGAGGGCCAGCCCCACGAGCAGGGAGGGTGTCCCGCCGATGCGCTCCAGCGTGCAGAAGGAGTAGCCCCGGAGCTTGTTGCCCTCACGGGCCTGGGTGATGAGCACCCAGGCCTCGCGCTCTTTGGAGAGGAAGCCGATGTCGAAGCCCGGAGGCCGGTCCGCACAGAGATCCGCCATTTCGACCAGCTCAGCATCGCTGAGCGCAGTGCAATCCTTGGTGCTCACTACGATCGGCATGCGGTGAGTCTACTGGCTGCGCTCGCTGCGTTCCCAACCGGCAACGCCTGTCCCAACCGGAAAGCAGGTGCCCCGGCCACCTATCGTCCCAGTTCAGACCCACAATTCTGACGTGGACGTCACTTTCTTCAAGACAGGACGGCGCTCTGTCCGAGCAGTCGTTTGAGCTCCCCGACGAGCCCGTTGCGGCAGTCGACGTTGAACTCCGGCGGTAGGCGGAGGACCTTGGCCCCGACATGGAGCAGCACGGGAGAGTGGCCCGGATGGCCGCTCAGGACCTCCTTGAGCCCGTCGACCTTGGCGTCGGTGAGCACCCCCAGGGGGAGCGTGATGTGGAGGTTCTCCTGGCCCCGCTCGAGGAGCGGGCGGGAGACCTCCATGCACACGATCTTGGGCTCGTCCTCCCGGGTGTCGAGCCGGCCCCGCACCACGATGATGGCGTCGTTCTCGATGAGCGCGCCGTACTCGGCCATCGTCTTGGGGAAGACGAAGACCTCCATGGCCGCCTGCAGGTCCTCGAGCACGAACCGGGCCATCAGGTCGCCCTTCTTCGTGTAGGACCGCCGCAGGTCGGTGACCACTCCGCCCACCGTCCGCACCGGCGACCGGTCGCCCTGGGCCGGACCCTCGTCCTCGCGCATGTCCGACAGGGTGCTGTCGGTGTGCCGGGCCAGTGCGGCCTCGTAACCCATCAGGGGATGGTCGCTCACGTAGAGGCCGAGCATCTCCTTCTCGAAGGCCAGGCGCTGGGCCTTGTCGAACTCGGTGTCGGGGATGGCCACCTTGGCCCCTCCCCATCCCGGGTCGGCCTGTTCCTCCTCGAAGGCGGCGAACAGCGTCGTGATGCCGAGGTCACGCTCCCGGCGCCGCTCGAGGGTCCGGTCGACCACGTTCTCGAGCACGAGGCACAGCCCCTGGCGCGGGTGGTCGAGCGAGTCGAAGGCGCCCGCCTTCACCAGGGACTCCATCGTCCGCTTGTTGAGCACGACGGGGTCCACCCGCTGGCAGAAGTCGAAGATGTCCCCGAAGGGCCCGTTGGCGGTGCGCTCGGCCACGATCCGCTCCACGAGGCTCTCGCCCACGTTGCGCACGGCGGCCAGCCCGAAGACGATGGCGGGCCGGGCGGGATCGCTTTCGCCGCTGCGGTCGGGCGCGAACTCGGCCACGGAGCGGTTCACGTCGGGCACCGTGACGTCGATCCCCATGGAGCGGCACTCGGCCAGGTACACGGCCGTCTTGTCCTTGTTGTCCTTGACCGAGGTGAGCAGGGCCGCCATGTACTCGACGGGGTAGTGCGCCTTGAGCCACGCCGTCTGGTAGGCCACCAGGCCGTAGCCGTAGGAGTGCGACTTGTTGAACGCGTAGTCGGCGAACGGCTCGATGATGTCGAAGAGCTGCGTCCCCAGCTCCTCCCCGTAACCCTGCGTCACGCAGCCGGCGACGAACTTCTCGCGCTCGGCGGCGATCATCGCCCGGATCTTCTTGCCGCAGGCCTTGCGGAGGTTGTCGGCCTCCTCGAGCGTGTAGCCGGCGAACTTCTGGGCCACCCGCATGACCGACTCCTGGTAGAGCATGAGCCCGTAGGTGTCCTTGAGGATCGGCTCGATGTCGGGGTGCAGGTAGGTGAGCTGCTTGCGGCCGTTCTTCAGCTCGGGGTAGTCGCGGTGCATGTTGGCCGCCATCGGGCCGGGCCGGTAGAGGGCGACCAGCGCGGCCACGTCGTCGAAGCTCGTCGGGGCGAGCGCCCGCAGGGTCTGGCGCATGGCGCCGCCCTCGAGCTGGAACACGCCGACCGACTCGGCCCGCCGCAGCATCTCGAGGGTGGGCTCGTCGTCGAGGTCGACGTTGTCGATGTCGGGCCGCTCCCCGGTGTCCGCCTCGATCAGGTCGAGCGTGCGCTCGATCACCGAGAGGTTGCGCAGGCCGAGGAAGTCCATCTTGAGCAGCCCCAGGTCCTCGACCCCGTGCATTTCGTACTGCGTGACGATCGGCGCGTCCTCGGGATCGCCGCCGGCGTCGGGCTTGCGCTGGATCGGCAGGTAGTCGGTCAGCGGATCGCGGGAGATGACGACGGCCGCGGCGTGGATCCCGTCCTGGCGCCGCAGCCCCTCGAGGCCGAGCGCGACGTCGATGACCTCCTTGGCGTCGGCGTCGGTCTCGTACATGGTGCGCAGCTCGGCCGCGGCGGCGAACCCGTCCTCGTGGCCCTCGGTCTTGGTCAGGCAGGGCGCGCAGCGGCGTGTCGCGGCCCATGACGAGCGGCGGCATGGCCTTGGCGATCTTGTCGCCCACGATGTAGGGCTTGCCCAGCACCCGGGCGGCGTCGCGCACGGCGGCCCGGGCCTTGATCGTCGAGAAGGTGATCACCTGGGCCACCCGGTCACTGCCGTACTTCTCGGCCGCGTAGCGCATCACGTCGGCGCGGTAGCGCTCGTCGAAGTCCATGTCGATGTCGGGCATCTGCTTGCGGCCGGGGTTCAAGAAGCGCTCGAAGAGAAGGTCGTAGCGGATGGGGTCGAGATCCACGATGCGCAGGCAGTAGGCCACGCAGCACCCGGCCGCCGAGCCCCGGCCCGGGCCGACCCGGATACCGGACTCGCGGGCGAAGCGGATGAGGTCCCACACGACGAGGAAGTAGGCGGCGAAGCCCATGTTGCCGATGACGCCGAGCTCGTAGTCGAGACGTTCGACCACCTCGGGCGGCAGCGACGTCCCGTAGCGCTGCCGCGCCCCGTCCATGGTCAGGTCGCGCAGATAGGCCAGCGCCCGCTCCTCGTAGGTGTCGCCCGTGAAGCGCTCCGGCACCGGGAACTCGGGCAGGCTCGGCTTGCCGAGCTCGATCTGGACGTCGGCCCGCTCGGCGATGAGCAGCGTGTTGTCGCACGCCTCGGGCACCTCACGGAACAGGTGGCGCATCTCCGCCGCCGACTTGAGGTAGTGCTCGGTGCCCTCGAACTTGAAGCGGTTGGTGTCGGAGAGCAGCGCGCCCGTCTGCACGCACAGCAGCGCGTCGTGGGCCACGGCGTCCTCGCGGTGGGTGTAGTGGCTGTCGTTGGTGGCCAGCAGCGGGGCGTCGAGGCGGCGGGCGATCTCGATCAGCTGCGGGTTCGTCCGGTGCTGGTCGGCGATCCCGTGGTCCTGCAGCTCGACGAAGAGGTTGTCGCGTCCGAAGATGTCCTGGAGCCGAGCGGCCCGCCGCTCGGCCTCCGCCTCGTCGCCGGACAACAACGCCTGGAGGACCACCCCGCCCAGGCAGCCGGTGGTGGCGATCAGACCGGTGTGGTGGCGCTCCAGCAGCTCCCAGTCGACCCGGGGCTTGTAGTAGTAGCCCTCGAGGTAGGCGGCCGAGGACAGCTGCATCAGGTTGCGGTAGCCCTCGACGGTCTCGGCCAGGAGGGTCAGGTGGTAGTAGAGCTTCTGGCCGCCGTCGACGTCGCCGCCGGTGTCGTCGACCCTGCCCCGGCGCACCGGGCGCTCGTGGCGGGACTCGCCGGCCATGTAGGACTCGGTGCCGATGATCGGGACGATGCCCTGGTCCCGGCAGGCCTTGTAGAAGTCGAGGACCCCGTACATGTTCCCGTGGTCCGTGATGCCGAGCGCGGGCTGGCCGTCGGCCACCGCGGCCGCGACCAGGTCCCCCACCCGCGCCGCGCCGTCGAGCATCGAGAACTCGGTGTGGGTGTGCAGATGCGTAAACGACCGCTCCGACACCGGCCCTCCTTTCGCCACGTCAAACTTACACCGGTGTGATTCTCCCCGGGCTCTGCAATCTAGCCCGCCCGGCCGGGACCGGAGGCCACCGACCGATCCGGCATGGGTCTGATTTCACCGGCGCAGCCACCGCGCTCCGGGGCGAGCGCGGCTCACAGGTACGCGCCCGTCCGTCCCGTCTCGCCGGCCGACGGCAGGCCCCGCTGGCGCATCTCCTCGAGCTGGGCCCGCGCCGCCATCTGCTGTGACATCAGCGTGGCCTGGATCCCGTGGAACAGGCCCTCGAACCACCCCACCAGCTGCGCCTGCGCGATGCGCAGCTCGGCTTCGCTCGGGGCGTCGGCGTCGAAGGGTGGCGCCATCCGCTCGAGCTCGGCCACCAGGTCGGGCGACAGCCCTTCCGAGAGGTCGCGGATCGACTGCTCGTAGATCTCGCGCAGCCGCACCCGGCTCTTCTCGTCGAGCGGGGCCGCACGAACCTCGTCGAGCAGCGTCTTGACCATGGAGCCGATGCGCAGCACCTTGGCCGGCTGGTTGACCGACTCGGTCCCGGCTCTCCGCGGCGTCGCCGTCCCGCGCGCACGGCGCCCAGGACCTCGTCGGGTGAGATCGCCGCCACCGCCGCCGTCTGGAGTGTCGTCGGCGGTTCCATCGTTGCTCACGTCAGCCATGGTGCCTTTCCGTACCCGTCAGCCCCTCGAACGGATCGTGCCCGTCGCGCGCCAGCACGTCCTCGACCACGGCCCAATGGTGCCACCGGCCGGGCCGCGTCACGAGATGCGCCAGGCGAGCAGGGGGATCAGCATCTCGGCCGGGGTCAGCGACCCGTGACGGGCCTTGAGACGGAGCTCCCCGGTGTCGGCCGGGTCGAGGAACGCGGTCGGCGTGAACGGCACGAGGGCGACGTCCCCCAGCCGTGCGGCGACCTCGGCCGACGGCACGCCGCCGAGCCACCCCTCGTCGATGATCTGCTCCTTGGTGCGCACCCAGGCCACCTCGCCGTGCAGGCCCGTCGCCGTCTCCGTGATGTCGGCACAGGCGCCGGGGCGGACGTGCAGCCAGCGAAAGCGGCCCTCGCCGCTGAGCAGCGTCACGCCCTGCATGATCTCGGGGCCGAACACCTCGACGGAGCCGCCGACCTCCACCTGACCGTGATCGGCGGTGACGACGAGGACGGCCCCCGGCGGGAGCACGTCGAGCACGTCGCCGACGAGGCGGTCGGCCGCACGCAGCTCGTCGTCGTAGTACTGACCCAGCCCCTCGGCGTGGGCCACCTTGTCGATGCCCTCGTAGTAGGCGTACACGAAGGGGCTGCCGGCCGCGGCCAGCTCCCGCACCGCCGTCACGAGCCCGGCCGGGGTGTGCCAGCGGTGCAGCTCGACGTGACCCAGGTGCGCAGCGGTGAAGCCGGTCGGCCCGTAGTCGTGCCGGGTGACGACCGGCACCAGCCCCGTCGAACCGGGGAAGGACTCGCAGGGCTGGAACTCGGACGCCGGCACCCGCATGCGGGCGTCCTTGCCTCGCACCGACCACTGCAGGACGTTCATGATCTCGCCGTCGAGGGCGACCCGGTAGCCCACCACACCGTGCTCGGCCGGCACCCTGCCCGTCACGAGCGTGGTCAGCGCGCAGGCCGTGGTGCTCGGTGCGACCGAGGTGATCGGCCCCACCTGCCGCCGCCGTCAGTACCGGGGCCAGCGTGCTGCGCTCCCGCAGCTGCTCGGCACCCAGGCCGTCGATGACGAGGAGAACGACCTGGCGCGCCCCGGCCACCGGGTCGGGGAACCACGGCGGGAGCTCGGTCTCCCCCGGGCGCGCCAGCTCCCCGAGCAGGGTCGGCACCACCCGATGGAGGCTGGCCCCGTCCCAGTCCGGCAGGAGTGGCTCAGGCACGGGTTCGGGCCGGCGTCCTGGCCGCCCAGGGGCTCCGCCAGGTCGCCCGGGCAGTCGCTGCGTCGTTCACGGAGGGACACCCTACGACCCGGGCACCCCCTCTACCCACGTGAGGGCCGGTAGCATCCGTTCCTGTGAGGGTTTCAACGCGGGGTGACTATGCCAGTCGGGCCCTCCTGTCGCTGGCCCTCCACGGCGCCGAGACGCCGACCTCGGTCCGCGACATCGCCGAGCGCACCGGGCTGCCCCAGCCCTACCTCGAGCAGATCCTCCTGGCCCTCAAGGGCGCCGGCCTCGTCCGCTCCAAGCGGGGGGTCGGCGGCGGGTACGTCCTGGCCCGCCCCCCCGAGGAGATCTCCCTGGCCCAGATCGTGTCGGCCGTCGACGGCCCGATCGCGGCGGGGGACTTCGGCGAGCCCCACGCCAACGGTGCCTGCGACCACGAGGGCCAGTGCGTCCTGCTGGCCGTCTGGGCGGACGTCGGTGAGACGATCCGCACCCACCTGCAGTCCTACAGCCTGGCCGACATGGTCGACCGGGCCCAGGGCAACGTCGCCGCCCCGGTCTGAGCCGCCCGACACGGCCCCCACGCGCACCCCGGGCCGCCGCACCGGAGCGCCGGGCGGCCCGCACCGGAGACGGCGCTCACGGGGCCGCGCTCCGGTTCCAGACCTCGATGGCCGGGAAGTCGAGCTCCCAGCCCAGCACGCAGATCCCCCCGGGCCGCAGCAGGAACAGCCGACCGGCCACCGGCGGCAAACCCACCCAGCGGGCGGCCAGCACGCGCAGCAGGTGGCCGTGCGCGACGCAGAGCGTGTCGCCGTCCGCGTTCCGGGCCCGCTCGATCACCCGGTCCGCCCGGCGCCCGACGTCCGAAATCCGCTCGCCCCCCGGGACCCCGTCGTCCCACAGCGTCCAGCCGGGTCGTCGCTCGCGGATCTCGGCGCCCGTCAGGCCCTCGTAGTCGCCGTAGTCCCACTCCATGAGATCGGGCTCGGCCTCGCCCCCTGGGAACCCGGCCAGCGCACAGGTCTCCGAGGCGCGCAGCAGCGGGCTCGTCAGGACCAGTGCGAACCTCGTGAAGCCATGGTCACGCAGGATCTGACCTGCCCGTTCTGCCTGCTCACGGCCCTGGTCGAGGAGGGGAATATCCGTCCGTGCCCGTGTGTTGACCATTGAGGGCCCACTCGGTTGCGCCGTGCCGCAGGAGCACCATCCGGGCGGCCATGCGCCGTAGATCAGCACGGGGACCGAGAAGGCGCAACTCGGTCCGAACACCCTCATGGAATGATCCGGGCCACGGCCGGGTTGTACCCGTCAGGTTGATCCCGGATGCGTCCGGGTACGTACGACTGAGAGTGAGCGAAAAGCGTCTGGAGCGATGATGAAGAGCGCGGTGAGCACGTCGGACACGTTGGGGTTGATGTTGCGGGACCTCGACCAGTTCCCCATGCCCGATCACGAGCAGCAGGTCGAGTTGGCCAAGCGCGTGGTGGCGGGCGACGAGGCCGCGCGCAAGCAGATGGTCGCCGCCAACCTCCGGCTGGTGGTGCACTGGGCCCGCCGGTACCAGGACCGTGGCGTCGACATGGCCGATCTCGTGCAGGAAGGCACGTTCGGCCTCATGCGCGCCGTGGACAAGTTCGACTGGGAGCGCGGCTTCCGCTTCTCCACGTACGCCACCTGGTGGATCCGCCAGGCCCTCCAGCGTGCCGTGCAGCAGCACGGGCGCACCATCCGGATCCCTCTCGAGGTCGGTGAGCAGATCCAGCGCCTCGAGCTGACCAAGTCCGAGCTCGCCAGCACCCTGGGCCGCGCGCCGACCGAGGCCGAGCTGGACGAAGCGACGGGCATGACCGCGGACGAGCGCGAGTCACTCGAGGACGTGGCGAGGGTGACCGCGTCGCTCGACCAGCCCGCCGCGCTCGAGTCGTCGACCACACTGGGCGAGCTGGTCGCACCCGACGAGTCGGACTTCGTGGCGGACGTCGAGGAGACCATGGTCTACGACCGGGTTCGTGAGGCGGTCGAGCGGCTGCCCGGCCTCCAGCGCGACGTGCTCCGGCTTCGTTTCGGCTTCGACGGCGACTCGCCGGCGTCGCTCCAGTCGACGGCGGAGCGCCTGGGCGTCGGGGTCCGGCGGGTCCGCCGGGCCGAGGAGGAGGCGCTCGCCGCGCTGTCCTTCGACGCCGACGTGCTCGGCGTCCACCAGGCGGCCTGACCCGGGAGCCCCGGGCTGTCCCGGTCGACAACGTGTGGACGGGGCCGAACCGGTCTCAGCCCAGGTAGGCGTCGAGGTCCTCTGGGAGCGCGGAGTCGAACTCCATCCGTGTCTCCGTACCCGGGTGGGTGAGCGCCAGCTTGAAGGCGTGCAGGAAGAAGCGACCCGATCCGAGTCGCTTGTCCGCAGCCCCGTAGCGGGCGTCGCCCACCACGGGATGCCCGATGGCCGCCATGTGCACCCGGATCTGGTGGGTCCGGCCGCTCTGCAGGGAGAGCTCGAGCAGGGTCGTCGGAGCCTCGTCTTCCCTCTCCCTGCGCTCGATCACCGAGTAGCCCGTCCGGGCCGGCTTCCCCGCCGCGGTCACCGCCATCTTGGTGGGGGTGCGGGCCGAGCGGCCGATCGGCGCCTCGACCTCTCCTCGATCCTCGGTGACGATGCCGGCGACGAGCGCCAGATAGCGGCGTTCCATGGTCCGCGTCGCGAGCTGGTCGACCAGATGACGGTAGGCGTCGGCGGTCCTGGCCACGGCCAGTAGCCCCGAGGTCCCCTTGTCGAGCCGGTGCACGATCCCCGGTCGATCCGGCGCGGCACACGCCCGCCGCCACCAGCTCGGCGAGGTCGGGGAACCGAGAGAGCAATCCCCCGACCAGCGTCCCTTCGTCATGCCCCGCCCCCGGATGGACGACGAGGCCGGCCGGCTTGTCGACGACAGCCACCAGCGGGTCCTCGTAGACGACCCCGAAGCGCACGCCCGGCTCCGCCGCCACGCCGGCCTGGCGGGCTTCGGGCAGGAGGACGGTGATCGTCCCTCCCTCACGCAGCACGACGCGGCCGGCCGACACCGGCACGCCGTCGAGGAGCACCCGGCCGGCGTCGATCAGCTCGGCGGCGGCGTTCCGCGACACGTTGGCCACCATGGCGACGCCGCGATCGACCCGCACGCCCGCCAGGAGCGCCGGGACCTCCGCCGAGATCGTCTCCCCCGTCACGACGGGATCCGCCTCCTCCGAATGCGACTGCGACTCCGCCGCCGGATCCCGGCCCCCGGTCCCTCGGCCCCCGGACGCACGGCCCCCGGACCTTCGGCCCCCGGACGCCCGGCCCCGGCTCACGCTGCACCCCCGTGCTCCACCCCTGTGCGCCCCCCGAACAGCAGGGAGGCCACCACGACGATCACCCCCACGGTCACGCACGCATCGGCCACGTTGAACGTCGGCCAGTAGTCGAGCGTGATGAAGTCGGGCACCTGGCCCCCGTGGCCGCCGGCGATCCGCTCGCTCAGGTTCCCGACCGCGCCCCCGAGCACCAGCCCCGCGCCCACGGCCAGGGGCACCGTCTTGACCTGGGCCACCACGTACGCCAGCACCAGGACACCGATGCACAGGAGCACCGTCACCGCGACGGCCCGGCCGCTGAAGAGGCTGAACGCGAAGCCCGAGTTGAAGGTCAACGCCAGCCCGAAGGGGCCCCACACGTGCCGCACGTCGTGGAGGTGGTCGAGGACCAGGGTGGTCGTCACCCGATCCGCCACGACCACGACTGCGGCGATGGCGAAGGCCAGCACCCGCGGCCGGGTCAGCGCCGCGACAGTCCCCCGCTCTTGCAGGCCACGCAGAGCCGGGCATACGGCAGCGCCCGCAGGCGGGGCTTGGGGATCGGCTGGAAGCAGCGCTCGCAGTACCCGTAGGTCTTGTCGTCGATGCGCCCCATCGCGTCGTCGATCTCCTCGACGGCCAGGATCGCCTGTCCCGAGAGGGCGAGGTTCCGCTCGCGGTCGACCGTGACCGTGCCGCCTTCGCCGGACTCCTCGTCGAACTGCACGTCGCCCGGCTCGCGCTCCAGGGCGAGGGAGTCCGCCTCGGCCCGCAGCGATGTCGCCTGCTCCTGGTAGATGGCCCGATCGGCGATCAGCAGCTCGCGCACCTCCTCGAGGAACTTCGCGTCCTTGGCGTAGGGGCCGGTCTTGGGCCGCACGGGGGCCGGTGGCTTCGGCTTGGGCGTGAACGTCGTGCGCGCCGGCGCCGGCGCAGCTGCCGCGCGCAGCCGCCTTCTTGGCCGGCGCCTTGGCCGCAGGCTTGGCGGCCACCTTCTTCGCCGTCGCAGCCGCAGCCGTCGTCGTCGCGGCCGCCCCCTTCTTCGGCGGCGCGGCCGCCTTCTTGGCCGCCGGCGCGCTCTTCCGGGCCGGCGTGGCCTTCTTGGCCGGTGCCGCCTTCTTCGCGGTCGCCCCGACCGCCTTCTTGGCGGCGGACGGAGCGGTCTTCTTGGCTGGTGAGGCGACCTTCTTGGTCGCCGTAGCTGCCTTTTTCACAACGGGCGCTGCCTTCTTCTTCGTGAGAGCGGGACGCTTTGTAGCTGTTGCAGCAACCTTTGAGGAGGAGCTTTTGTTCCCGGTCCGGGACGAGGCGGCGGAGCCCGAACGCGACGCAGGCACCCTCTTGACCTGGGCGCCCTTGCTCGCTGGCGTCATCGATCCCTCCTTCGGACCACGGGAGGTGGCCGGTTTGCTCCGACGACGACCTCGTCCGGGGAGCGGGTGACGATACCGGACGGCGTCGGCACGGGCAACAACACCGCGGCCGCCCGCCACGCCGGCGTGCTCAGATGGGGCGGGGCGCCCCCGAGACGGCGGCGCCGGAGGCGCTCTGGAGGTTCAGCGTCGGCGCACCGTCGTCGGCCTCGGGGAGTTGACCCCCCGCCGACCGCGGCGCCGGCGTCCGACTTCGGCTTGACGCCCATGAGCGAATTGGCCGGCTGCACGTTCTCGTCGACCCACTTGAGGATCTCGGACAGCGCGCCGCGCAGCCGGTTCCGCTCGGATTCGAGGTGCCGGGCCATGCTCTCGACGTCCGTCGCCAACTCGGTGCGGGTGGCCTCCAGCCGGGTGACCTCCTCGCGCAGCTTCTGGTGCGTCTCCGCCTGCAGCTGCGCGGCCGTCGCCTCGGCCGCGGCGATGGCAGCCCGTGCCGTCTCCTCGGCCTGCGCGACGACCTCGGCCGCCTCGGCCTCGCTCTCGCGCTTGGTCTGGTCGACGAACTTCTGCGCAAGGAGCAGCGTGCGCTGCAGCGTCTCGTCGGTGAGCGCCGCATCCGCCGGAGGCGGCCGCCGCGGCCGCCTCGCCCTCGGCCGCCACCGGGGCGGCCCGCTTGTCGCGCTCGAGCTGGGCGATCCGCTCGCTCGCCTGACGCAGCCGCTCGTTCAGCTGCCGGACGTGCTCCTGGAGCCCCTCGGCCTCCTGGGCCGCCTTGTCCAGGTACTCATCGACCTCATCGACGTTGTACCCCTTCAGACCGAGGCGGAACTCGACCGTGCGCAGGGTGTCGAGGATCGATGCGGAAGCTTGGGAATTGTCCATGGAGGCCGAGTCTAACCATCCCCCTCCTGCGGGCGTCCAGTAGGCGCCGCTCAGACCCGGAGAGCACCGGAATCAGCACGAACTGGGCGACCAGGATGACCACCAGGAACGAGAAGTCGAGCCTGCCCATCGGCGGATGATCCGCCGCACCGGGCGGAGGACGGGCTCGGTCGCCTGGTAGAGGAAGTACTGGATCCGGGCCAGCGTGGTGCCCGGCTGGATCCGGAACCAGCTCAGGATGGCGTAGGGGAACATGATCAGCCACATGTAGGCCTCGATCAGCCACGCGAGGATCCGGGAAGAGGTTCACCGCCTGCGAGGGTAGTGGGTCTAGTCGCGGCCGAAGCCGCGCTCCACCAGGCGCTGCCGCTCCTCGTCGGAGACCTTGACGTTCGTCGGCGCCAGCAGGAAGACCTGGTCGGCCACCTTCTCCATCTCCCCGCTGAGGGCGTAGGTGACGCCGCTGCAGAAGTCGATCATCCTCCGCTGCAGGTCGCGCTCGGCCATCTGGAGGTTCACGATCACGGGCCGGTTGTCCTTGAGGCGGTCCGCGATCTCCTTGGCGTCACCGAACCTCGACGGCGCCACGACGTGCACCCGGGCCGTCGACGGCGCCGCCCCGGACGGGCTGATGGAGGGGTCGGCGGGCATGGCCCGCACGGCCTGCGGGCGCGGTGCGACGTTGCTCGGAGCGGGCCGGGCTGGGCGGGGACGGCCGACTCGCGGGGGATGGTGCGGACCCTGCTCATCCCGCCGCTGTACTCCTCGGGCTGGTCGTAGTCCGGGACCCGTGGCTCCACCCGGGTGGCGGCCGAGAACCCGCGGGGCGCCCGGTCCTCGAGGTCGTCGTACTCGTCGTACTCGTCGTCGAGCAGGCCGAGATACACCATGGTCTTCTTCATGAACGAGGGTGACATGCCTTCTCCTGTCCGCGCCACAGCGTAGTGCCTGCTCGGCACCCCTGGCAGGTCCGTACGCAGGGCTGCAGGCGATGTCAGGCTCCTCCAGAGCCTGACATCGGCCTCCACCCGAGGTTCCGACTCACGCTCCACCTCGGTCTGGGGCCGCCGGCGGGCGTTCCCCGAAGAGCGCACGGCCGACCCGCACCATGGTCGTGCCGGCGGCGACCGCCGCCTCGAGATCGTCGCTCATCCCCATGGAGCGCTCCTCGAGTCCCAATTGGTCGGCCAGCCGCCCGACCGCCGTGAAGGCCTCCCGCGCGGCGGTCGGACCCGGTGCCGCCACCGTCATGAGGCCCCTGACGTCGAGCCCGAGATCGGCCAGCCGCCGGACCAGGTCGCCCACCTCCGCCGGGGGGCAGCCGTTGCGGCCCGGCAGTCCGGTGGTGTCGACCTGCACCAGGACACCGGCCCCGGGGCGAAGCGGGCGATGCGCGCGCCCTCGGCCGCGCGGGCCACGCTCTGCCACAGGCCGACGATCGGTGCCAGCGCCTGCACCTTGTTCCGCTGCACGGCCCCGAGGAAGTGCCACACCGGCGCTATCGGCGCCCGCCACCGCCGCCGCCTTGGCGACGAGCTCGGCGGCGTAGTTCTCGCCCAGGTCGCGCAGCCCGGCGCCCGACGCGGCGCGCACCGCTTCGGGCCCGAACCCCTTGGTGACGCCCACGACGCGAATGCGGGCCGGATCGCCGCCGGCGCGCTCGATGCGCGACCGGACGGCCGTCAGCCTCCGCGCGACCTCGTCGCTAGCGGAGGAAGGAGGGGACGTCGAAATCGTCGTCACCCAGGTCGAGCTCTTGTTCTCGGACCCCGTGGCGTCGGCGAAGATGTCCACCGGTTCGGGCGTGGCGAAGATCGACGAGGCCAGGTCCGCTGGACTTCGAGGACCCGCCCACGCCCTCCTCCCAGCGCTCGAACCCGGCGGCGATGACCGTCACCCGGACCTCGTCACCCATGTTGTCGTCGATGACGGCGCCGAAGATGATGTTGGCGTCGGGGTGCGCGACGCCGTGGATGATCTCCGCCGCCTCGTTGACCTCGAAGAGCCCGAGGTCCGAGCCGCCGGCGATGTTGAGGACCATGCCGCGGGCACCCTCGATCGACGCCTCGAGCAAGGGCGACGTGATGGCCGCCCGTGCCGCGTTCGCCGCCCGGCCCTCGCCGATCGACGAGCCGATGCCCATGATCGCGGTGCCGGCGTTGGTCATGACCATCTTGACGTCGGCGAAGTCGGTGTTGATCAGCCCGGGCACCGTGATGAGGTCGGTGATGCCGCGCACGCCCTGCAGCAGGACCTCGTCGGCCATCTTGAAGGCGTTGACCATGCTCGTCTTGTCGTTGGACACCGTGAGCAGCCGGTCGTTGGGGATGACGATGAGCGTGTCGACCTTCTCCTTGAGGATCTGGATCCCCTTCTCGGCCTGCATGGCGCGGCGCCGGCCCTCGAAGGTGAAGGGACGGGTCACGACGCCGATCGTCAGCGCACCCAGCCCCTTGGCGATCTCGGCCACGACCGGCGCACCGCCGGTGCCCGGTGCCGCCGCCCATGCCGGCGGTGATGAAGACCATGTCGGCCCCCTGCAGCGCCTCCTCGATCTCGGGGCGGTGCTCCTCGGCGGCCAGGCGCCCGACCTCGGGGTCGCTCCCGGCGCCGAGTCCCCGTGTCAGCTGGCGCCCGATGTCCAGCTTGAGGTCGGCATCGCTCATCAACAGCGCCTGGGCGTCGGTGTTGGCCGCGATGAACTCGACGTTGCGCAGGCCCGAGTCGATCATCCGGTTGACGGCGTTGACGCCCCCGCCTCCGACGCCGACCACCTTGATCACTGCCAGGTAGTTGCCCTGGGAAGGCACGGTCGTCATGAACTCCCTCGTCTTCGGGTCGATCGCCGACCGGTCGCTCGCTGATTCGTTCCGCCAGCCGTCACGGGGGACGTTCGCCCAGCCAGCCATCCCTGAACCTTTTGGGAAGGTTGATGTTCACAGTACGGCAACGTGACCCCACCATACGGGGGGTGTTCAGGCAGGTCAAGCATCCTACGTCACCCTGGCGTCACGGTCGGCGCACCGGGCACGCTCACGTCGATCACGTCCCCGTCGTGCAGGGTCGCACCGGCCAGGATGGAGGAGACGTCCTCGTACTTGGCGGTGAGCTGGGTGGGCGTGCCGATGTTCACCGCGATGGGCGTGGTCAGGGCGAGCCGCACCCAGCCCGCCGGCTCCACCGTGACGGCCGTCACCTGGGCCGCGAAGGAGGCGGGCAGGGTCGATGCGACGACGCAGCCCGGGGGCGTCCCTGGGCCGGGAGCACGGTGCCGGGGGCGCCGGGGGCCCGGGGCACCGAGAGGAGCAGCAACCCCGGCGGGCGGGCGGGCGACACGCTCAACACCCGGCCGTCGGCGCTCAGCGTGTCCCACTGGCCGCCGGCCGCGCCGACGGCGAACCGCGCGATCTCCTCCGTCACCGCGATGTGCACGCCGTCGGGCCACGACACGCGCACGGTGGCCGTGCGCACCCATGGCATCCGCTCGAGGGCCGCCGCGGCGGCGCCGGCGTCCACGTCGAGCAGCGGCGGGCGGCCCGCCAGCCCGGCCTGGGCCACCACCTGCGCCGCCGACTCGTGCACGGCGCCGGTCACCGTCACCGACCGGGCCGCGAAGAGGGGCGAGTGGAGGAGGAACCAGGCGCCCACGATGACGGCCGTCCCGACGAGCCCGATGGTCAGCACGCGCAGGCGCCGACGACCCTGCTCGCGGATGACGGCGGTCCGCCGGGCCGAGATGCGCGGGTCGATCCGGCTCGCCCCTCCGCTCTTGGCCCTGCCGCTGTGGCCCTTCCGCTCTTGGCACTGTGGCGGGCGCCCTTCGCGTTCCCGGCCGCTTCCCGCGGCCCTGCGCCCAGCCCGGGAGCCGGAGCAGGCGCGGCGGCTTCGTCCCGACCTCGGTCACGACGGACCGCCCGGCCCGGCGCCGCCACTCCCCTGCCGGTCATCGGTCGCCTCCACCGCCCCAGTCTTCCCTTCGCCGAATCCGAGGAGGCGGACCTCGGTGCGCAGCGTCACCCCGCAACGCTCGGCGACCACGCCGCGCACGTGCTCCATCAGGGCACGGACGTCGTCGGCGCTCCCCCCCTTGTCCGCCTGGATGAAGTTGGCGTGCTTCTCGGACACGTGGGCCGAGCCGATGCGGAAGCCCTTCAGCCCGGCCGACTCGATCAGGCGCCCGGCGGAGTCGCCCTCGGGGTTCGTGAACACCGAGCCGGCGTTGGATCCGCCCGGCTGGTGCTCCCGCCGCCAGTCGCACGATGTCGGCCACCGCCGCCTGCTCGGCTGCCGCCGATCCCGGGGTGACCCGCAGGGTGGCCTCGAGCACGAGCTGCCCCCGCGTCACCGACGACGTCCGGTAGCCGTAGGCGAGGCGCGCCGCCTCGTCGGTCCCGCCGTCGTCGGTCGAGCAGGTCGACCCAGCGGTAGGAGACGAGGCACGACGCCATGTCCGATCCGTGCCCGCCGGCGTTCATGCGCACCGCGCCGCCGACGGACCCGGGTACGCCGACGGCCCACGACAGGCCGGACCATCCCGCATCGGCCACCCGCCGTGCCAGGACGGGCAGCGCCAACGCGGCGCCGGCGCGCGACGGCCGCGCGGGCGCTGCCGCCGTCGGCACCGGGCAGGTCCAGCCCGGCGAAGCCTGCGCCGAGGTGGACGACGATCCCGTCGAAGCCGGCGTCGGACACCAAGAGGTTCGAGCCCCGCCCGATGACGAAGACCGACCGTTCCCCGAGGGCGCCGCTCGCCGCGGCGTCACGCAGCACGCGCGCGCACCGCCTCGAGCTCGGGCGCCGTCTCGATCTCGACGAAGAGGGCGGCCGGGCCGCCCGACGCCGTAGGTGGTGAGCGGTCCGAGCGGCTGGAGAGCACCGCCCGTCTCCCCAGTGCGGCGGCCACGGCGCGCAGCCCCGGGCCCGGGCTCACCACTGCGGTGCGTCGAGCAGGTCGTCGGGGAGCGTGGTCAGGTCGCCCGCGCCCAGCGTGAGGCAGAGGTCGCCGGGCCGGAGCACCGCGCCCACGGCCCGGCGCAGCTCCTCCCATCCCGGTGCGTAGGTCACGGGCAGCCGCGCGTCCTGGGCCCGGACGGCGTCCGCCACCAGGCGCCCCGACACGCCCGGGACCGGTCGTTCGCCCGCGCTGTACACGTCGGTCACCACGAGCACGTCGGCGTCGGCGAAGGCCGGCCCGAACGCTGCCGCCAGGGCGGCCGTGCGCGAGAACCGGTGCGGTTGGAACACCGCCACGACGCGGCTCCACCCCCCGCTCGCGCGCCGTCGCCAGGGCGGCCCGCACCTCCGTCGGGAGGTGGGCGTAGTCGTCGACGAACGTGACGCCGTTGGCCTCGCCCCGGAACTCGAAGCGGCGGGTGACGCCGGCGAAGCGGGCGAGCGCCGCCCGCGCCGCCTCGAAGGGCGCGCCGGCCTGGAGCGCCGCCACGGCGGCCAGCGCGCCGTTGCGGGCGTTGTGCAGGCCCGGGACGCCGATGCGCAGCCCGCCCAGGTCCCCGTCGGGCCCGCGCAGCGTGAAGGACACCGAGCTGCGCTGCAGGTCGAGGTCGCCCATGGCGTAGGTCGACCCCGGCGCCGACCCCACGGTGATCGCGCCGTGCGCCGCCGCGATGCCCGCCGCCTCGGGATCGTCCGCGCAGACGACCGCGCACCCATCCCTGCGCTCGCCAGGAAGGAGGAGAAGGCACCACGCAGCGCCTCGAAGGTGCCGTAGTAGTCGAGGTGGTCGGGCTCGACGTTGGTGAGCACGGCCAGGTCGGGGCGGATCGCCTGGAACGTGCCGTAGCTCTCGTCGGCCTCCACGACGAGCCACTCCCCGGAGTCCCAGACCGCGTTGGTGCCGATCTCGTTGACGTCGGCCCCGATGACGAAGGAGGGCCGCAGCCCCGCCTCCACCAGGATGAGGGACAGCATGGAGGCCGTCGTGGTCTTGCCGTGGGTGCCGGCCACGGCGAGGCAGCGACGGGTGGCGCAGATGGCCGCGAGCATCTCGGAGCGGGCGACGACCCTGATGCCGTCCGCCGCCGCCCGGACCAGCTCGGGGTTCTCCGGGGGCACCGCCGGGGAGATACGTCACCGCGTCGGCTCCGGCCACGTTCTCGGGATCGTGCCCCACCGCCACCGAGATCCCGTGCGAGCGCAGCCGCTCCGCCACCGGCGAGTCCTTGAGGTCGGAGCCCGAGACGGTGTGGCCCATCGCCAGCAGCACCAGGGCGATGGCGCTCATGCCGGCCCCGCCGATGCCGACCACGTGGATGCGCCGCGCGCCGGCCGAGGCCGAGCGGCTCCGGGGTGCCGTGCTGTCCGGGGCCGTTGCCGGCGCCGGCGTCAGCGGGCATTGGCGTCCACCAGCTCGGCGATGCGGGCCGCCGCGTCGGGGTGCGCGTGGGCGCGGGCGGCCTCGCCCATGGCGCGCAGGCGCTCGGGATCGGAGAGGAGCGCATCGAGCTCGGCCGCCAGGCGCGGCCCGGTGCATTCGGGGTCCGGAAGGTGCACGGCCGCGCCCATGCCCACGAGGGCCTCGGCATTGCGCGTCTGGTGGTCACGCGGGGCGCCGGGCAACGGCACCAGGATCGCCGGGACCCCCGACACCAGCAGCTCGCCCACCGTCATGGCGCCGGCCCGGGTCACGCACACGTCGGCCGACGCGTAGAGCTCCGGCATGCGCTCCTCGAAGGGCACGACGTCGTAGCGCAGCCCACCCTCAGCCGTGCAGCGCGGCCCGCGCCGGCGCGAACGCCTCGTAGTCGCGCCGCCCCGTGACGTGGTAGAGCGTGCGCCCGCCACAGTCGGCCCAGGACCGGGCCAGCTCCGACACGGCGCGGTTGATGCGCAGCGCCCCGAGCGAGCCGCCCACGGCGGCGATCGTCTGGCGATCCGGCGGGAGGCCGAGGGCCGCCCGGCCCCGCGCCCGGCCCTCGGGCGTCCGATCCAGCGAGGCCAGCTCGGGACGGACCGGCGTGCCGGTGACGTGCGCACGCGGCAGGTCCGTCCCGGCGAAGGCGACGGCGTTGGCCGCCGCGAAGCGGCCCAGCAGGCCGTTGACCGCGCCGGGCACGGCGTCGGTGTTCACGGAGACGAGCGGGACCCTGGTCAGGACGGCGGCGAGCCCGGCCGGGAAGCTGGCGTAGCCGCCGACGATCACCACCACCCGGGGCCGCCGGGCCACGAACGAGCCGAGGGCGCGGGCACAGGCCCAGACGATGCCGACGCACGGCGCCGACGTTGTCCCACCAGCGCCGCGGGCCGCAGGCTGCGCCGGAGCCCGCGCCCGGGCAGGAGCGTGTAGGGGAACTCGAGGGTCGGCCACAGGCGGGCCTCCTGCCCCCGGCGCGAGCCGTACAGCTCGATCGTCTCGCGCCGCGTGGCCGCGCTCGACCAGGGCCCGGGCGATCTGCAGCGAGGGAACGATGTGACCGCCCGTCCCGCCGCCCGCGACGACCGTGCCGCGGCGGGCGCTCACCGACCCCGGGCGACGCCGTGGCCGCGATGGCCGCCGCGGGCGACGCGCAGCGCCCGGCCGGCCTCGCCCTGCCGGGCGACGTTGACGAGCACGCCGGCCGCGGCCATCGTGATCACGAGGGACGAGCCCCCGAACGAGATGAACGGCAGCGGGATCCCGGTGACCGGCAGCACGCCGACCACCGCTCCCACGTTGATCAGGGTCTCGGCCGCCGACCCAGGCCACCAGCCCGAGTGCGAGCAGGGCGCCGAAGCGGTCCACCGACTGCGTCGCCGCCCGGATGCCGAGCCAGAGGAAGCCGCCGAGGAGCGCGAGCACGAGGACAGCGCCGACGATGCCGAGCTCCTCGCCGATGACCGAGAAGATGAAGTCGGTGTGCGCGTTGGGCAGGTAGCCCCACTGCGCCTGGCCGCCGCCGAGGCCCGCCCCGTACAGGTGGCCCGACCCGAGACCGATCAGGGACTGCATCACCTGGTAGCCCGAGCCCGAGCTGTGGGCCGAGGGGTCCATGAACGAGAGCAGCCGGGCCCGGCGGTAGGGCGAGGCCACCGCCACGATCAGGGCGAGCACGAACAGGGCGGCCATCACCTTCATCACCGGACCGAGCCGCACGCCCGAGACGAACAACAGGGCCAGCGCGATGACGCCGAGGACCATGGCCGTGCCCATGTCGGGCTGGGCCAGGATCAGCACGGAGGCGAAGCCCGTCACGAGGATGAGCGGCCCGATGATGCGGCGGTCCGTGGCGTCCTCATCGAGGCGGCGTGCGATGAAGTCCGCGGCGAACAGCGTCAGCGCCAGCTTCATGAGCTCGGAGGGCTGCAGGCGGAACTGCCCGAAGCCGACCCAGCGGCTCGATCCCATCGCGTGCACACCGAGGCCCGGGACGAGGACGACGAAGAGGAGCCCGAAGGTCACGAGCAGCAGCAGCGGGCTGAAGCGGCGCAGGCTGCCGGTAGTCGACACGCAGCGTGACGCCCAGCGCGACGGCGCCGATGGCCATCCACATGCCCTCGCGGATCAGGATGGCCCAGGGGGTGCCGTAGGTGGCGATGGAGACGACCGAGGAGGCGGTCCCGACCATCACGAGCCCGATGACGCAGAGCAGCGCGACATCGATCAGCAGGAGGGTCGAGATCGTCAGCTGGCGGCCGCCGATGCGCAGGCCCGGCCGGCGCGGGCGCCTGCGCCGGGGCCGTCCGGGCGGGGCGGCGCCCGTCTCGCACGCGTGGTGGCCGGCGTCATCGCCGCCGCGCCCCGCGGCGCCGGGCGCGGGCGCGCCCCTCTGCACGGTCCGACACCCGTTGCACGGTTCCAGTCTCCCGCACCGGGGGGCCGAAGTGGCGGAGGGTCGGGCCCCTGCGGCGGCGCGTCATGTGAACTTCGCCACCGTCAGGAAGTCGCCGTAGAAGATGCCGAGTCCCAGCGCGCAGAAGAGGCCGCCGAGGATCCAGAACCGCACGATCACCGTGGTCTCGGGCCAGCCCCCGAGCTCGAAGTGGTGATGGATGGGCGCCATGCGGAAGATGCGCCGGTGGAACACGCGGAAGCTGATCACCTGGAGGATGACCGACACGGTCTCCATCACGAAGAGGCCGCCGATGACGAGCAGCAGCAGGTCGAGGTTGAGGAGCAGGCACAGCGCCGCCAGGCCGGCGCCGATGGCGAGCGACCCGGTGTCGCCCATGATGATCTTGGCCGGTGCGGCGTTCCACCACAGGAACCCGATGCACGCCCCCGCCAGCGCCACCGAGACGAGGGCGAGGTCGATCGCCGACGCGGGGAGCACGTGGTAGATGGCGAAGTGCCGGAAGATCCAGTACCCCATGATGGACAGGACGGCGAAGCAGAACGTCCCCGCCCCGGCGGCCAGACCGTCCACGCCGTCGGTGATGTTCACCGCGTTGGACGAGCCGACCATCACGACGACGGCGAAGATCACCCACACGACCTCCCCGAGGTCGACGCCGATGGCGTCGGCCCGGGTGAACGAGAGCGCCGTCGACGTGTGGGCCCAGTGCACCGCCAGCTCGGCGAAGACGATCGCGCACACCAGCTGCGCCGCCGACTTCGCCCGCTTGTTGAGGCCGAGGCTCCGTCGGTGGTGCACCTTGATGTAGTCGTCGACGTACCCGATGAGCCCGAAGGCCACGACGGCACCGATGACGAGGTAGCCCGTGCGCGAGAAGCGCACCTCGGTCCCGATGTGACCGATGGCGTAGCCGAACACGACCGACCCCACGATGGCGATGCCGCCCATGGTCGGCGTGCCCGCCTTGGCGGTGTGGGTGGCGGGGCCGTCCTCCCGGATGTGCTGGCCGATCTGGCGGTTCCGGAAGTAGCGGATGAGAAAGGGGGTCGCGATGATCGCGATCCACAGCGCGACGCTTCCCGAGACGAGCAGTCCGAGCACGTTGGCGTCAGGTCCCCGGGTGCGCGCCGCCGGAGGGGGCCGTGGAGGTGGCCGTCACGCTCCGCGCCCTGCCCGGGTCCGTGGTGTATCGAGCCGCCAGTGCCTGGCGCGCCTCGACCGCATCGTCGAAGGGCCGTCGCTCGCCGGCGATGTCCTGGTAGGTCTCGTGGCCCTTGCCGGCGATGACGACGACGTCGCCGGGCCCGGCCGCATCGAGGGCGCGGCGGATGGCCAGGCGGCGGTCCGGCTCGACGACGACCTGCGGGTTGGCGCGCCCGCCGGCGATCCCGCCGAGCACCTCCTCGATGATGGCGAGCGGGTCCTCGTGGCGCGGGTTGTCCGAGGTGACGAACGCGAGGTCGCTCAGGCGCTCGGCCACCGCCGCCCATCACGGGGCGCTTGGCCCGGTCCCGGTTCCCGCCACACCCGAAGACGCTCAGCACGCGGCCGCCGGGGGCGAGGGTGCGGGCCTCGCCCAGGACCACCTCGAGGCCGGCCGGGGTGTGGGCGTAGTCGACGAGGACCGTGAAGGGAGCGCTCGCCTGGCCCGCCTCCGGCCTCCGCCGCCACGGTCGCCGGCGAGGCGATCACCTCGAGCCTCCCCGGGACGGGGGCGACGTGGCCCAGGGCCTCTGCGATCTCGTCGGGTCCGAGGTGCCGCTCGCCCAGAGCCAGGGCCGCCTCGGCCGCCAGCAGGGTGTTGTCGACGTTGATGGCTCCGGTCAGGCGCGTCGTGATCCGCTGGCCCCGCCAGGTGAACTCGCTGTGCCCGGGTCGCAGCACGACGTCGGTGGCGTCGCTGTGGTGGACCGCCACGGTCGGGATCCTCGATCGCTCCAAGAGGCGCTGGCCCCAGACGTCGTCGGCGTGCACGATCCCGCGCAACGCGTGCTTCGAGGTGAACAGCGTCGCCTTCGCCTCGAAGTACTCCTCCATGGTGCCGTGATAGTCGAGATGGTCGTGGCTGAGGTTGGTGAAGACGGCCACGTCGAAGTGGATGCCCTCGACGCGCGACTGGACGAGCGCGTGGCTCGACACCTCCATGGCGACGGCGTGGCGGGAGCCGTCGGACTTCTGCCGGTCGCGCACGCCGGCGAGGACGCGCTGGACCTCGGTGGCCTCGGGCGTCGTCCGCGCACCCGAGAGCGTTCCCATGACGTTGGTCGGCCGCCCGGTCGCACCGAGGAGATCGCCGAGGATCTGCGTCACGGTGGTCTTGCCGTTGGTGCCGGTGACGCCGATCATCAGGAGATCCCGCGCCGGGTACCCGTAGAAGGCGGCGGCGAGCCGGGCCATGACGGGCCGCATCGTCCCGCGCGCCACGCGGGTCTGGACGATGTCCCGGCCGAGCAGCTCGGGGATGAAGTGCTCGCACAGCAGGCCGACGGCACCGCGTTCCACCGCCTCGGTGGCGTGGACGTGCCCGTCGCTGACCTGGCCGGGGACGCAGCAGAAGAGGTCCCCGGGCACGACCCTCCGGCTGTCGTGGGTGATGCCGCCCACGTCGACGGCGGAGGGATCGCCGACCGACTCGATCACCTCGATGTCGTCGAAGAGGAGGTTCATCGGCACGGTTCGCATGGTCGACCCGACAGCGTTGCATGCCTCGGACACCCCTGCGTCACGCCCGCAACAGGTGTGTGACCGAAGATCACGTGATGTCCTGGGCCTGGCTGGTCGCCGGGGCCGGCGCCGATCCCGGTGTCGACCCCGGGGTGGTGTGGACGCCGGGCGTCGTCGGGATGTCGTAGCGGTGCAGGGCGTAGCTCATGATCTGGGAGAACACCGGTGCGGCCACGGTGCCACCGAAGATCGGGGTCGGCCGGTCGAGGACGACGATCATGGAGAGGGTCGGGTTGACGGCGGGCGCGAACCCGACGAACGACGCCATGTAGGCGCCGGTGACGTAGGAGTCGTGGCCCTGGGTGGGGATCTGGGCCGTGCCCGTCTTGCCGGCCACCGTGTAGCCCGGGATGGCGGCGCTGGTCCCCGTGCCCGTGTTCACGACCTGCTCGAGCATGGACGTCAGCTCGGAGTCGACGGACGGCGAGATCGCCGTGTGGGTGGCCGAGGGCGCCGTCTTGGTCAGTGCCCCGGAGGGACTCATCGTCGCCTGCACCAGCTTCGGCGCCACGTACACGCCTCCGTTGGCCACCGTGTTGTAGGCGTCGAGCACCTGCAGGGCGCTGACCGCGTCCACCTGCCCGATCGGCAGGGACACGTAGTCGGTCGGCTCCCAGTTGGCGGCGGTGGCCAGGAGGCCGGGCGACTCCCCCGGGAACTTCATGCCGGTCGGCTGCCCGAAACCGAGCGCCTTCGACCTGCGAGAGCAGCCGCTGCTCGCCCACGCCCTGGGCGATCTCGGAGGTGCCGATGTTGGAGGACTGGGCGAGGATCTGCGTTGCCGTCAGTGACTCCGTCGGGTGCGGCTCGGCGTCGTGGAAGGTCGAGCCGTCCAGCTTGAGCTGGTCGGGCACGGAGAAGACGGTGTTGGGGTTGATCAGGCCGTACTGCAGTGCCGCGGAGAAGGTGACGAGCTTGAAGACCGAGCCCGGTTCGTAGAGCTGCGTCAACGCCAGGTTGTTCGGTGCCTCGTCGACGGCGTCGTGCGGCCCGATCGGGACGACCCCTCCCGCGGACGTGCCGGTGCCGGAGGTGCCGGTGCCCGACGTGCCCGTCGTGCCGACGGGGCCGGGGTGGGTGGCCACGAGGTTGGCCATGGAGAGGATCTGGCCCGTCTTGACGTCCATCACGACGGCGGTGCCGCTGACGGCATTGGACGACTGGATCGCCTTGGCCAACGTCTGCTCGGACTCGTACTGGAGCTGGGTGTCGAGCGTGAGCTCGAGACCGGTGCCGGGGACGGTCGGCGTCTGGTTGGTCACCGGCGACTGCGGCAGCGCCACCCCGGAGGGCGACTCCATGATGGTCTCCTTGCCGGCCGTCCCGGCCAGCACGTGGTTGTTGCCGTACTCGAGGCCGGCCGCGCCCTGCCCGGCGGCGTTGGTGAAGCCGACGACCGGCGCCGCCAGGTTCCCGTTGGGCACCAGCCGCTTGGAGTCGGCGACCAACGTGATGCCGGGGATGGCATCGGCCGCGATCGTGTGGCCGACCGACTGCGGGAGCTGCCGGGCCAGGACGACATAGCCCGACGGCCGGTGCAGCTGCGTCGCGAGCGTCGCCGCGGGGACGTGCAGCAGCGGTGACAGCGCCAGCGCCGTCCGGACGGGATGGGCCACCTGGAAGTCGTCGGCGACGACGTCGTCGGTCGGCACCGACATCGCCAGCGGCGACCCGTCGCGGGCGTAGATCCCGCCACGCAGCGACGGCAGGGAGACCGAGATGGAGGACTGCCCCCGCGCCGCCACTTCGTACGCTCCGGCGTGGAGGACCTGGACGTCGACGAGGCGGGCCACCAGGAGCAGGAGCGCGACGACGAGGGCGAGGCGGACCAGTCGGACGCGACGCTGGAACGTGCCGGACGCCCACGAACCCCGCGACCGCGACACGGGGCAGCCGGGCCACCTTGGCCGGTCGGCCGGTGGGTACTGCGGTGCGGGCGCGGGGACGGGGGCGAGCGGCGCCCGACGCCGCCGCGTGCGCCGGGGCGCAGCGGCGTCCGGGGGTGGCGGACGGGCTTGGCCCGCTTCGAGGGCTTCGTGGCTGCGCCGGCCGCGGCAGTCCGAGTCCGTGCGGGTCGTCCCCACGACCTCGGCGCCGCCGACCGTGCCGACGATCGGGTCGACGTAACGCCCCGCGGCTTCGAATCGGCGCGCGCCGCGCGAATCCCAGGTCGAGTCGTGGTGCTCATGGGATGGAGGTTGCCGTCGTCGAAGTTGCGGGCGTCGTCGACGTCCCCGCCGTCGCGGACCCGCCGGTGCCCGAGCCCTGCGATGGCCGCGGGCGGCGCCGTGGTGGTGGTCGTCGGCGCAGGCGCCGCCGTCACCTTGGGTGCGGGCAGGGGCACCGACAGCGAGACATAGGGCAGCTGGATCACGTTGGCCGGCCGCACCATGTGCAGGCCGCCCGTCGCAGCGGCCACGATGCGCGACGGCGTCTCGAGCTGGGAGACCGACAGTTCGGCCTGACGGTGCGTGCTCTGCTCGAGGGAGAGCTCGTGCTGCAGAGCGGACAGCCTCACCTGGCCGTTGGCCAGCATGGCCTGGGCGACGACCACGGCCAGGAGCGCCGCCAGCACGAGGCAGACCGCGACGATGTTCAGCAGCCGCCCGGGCGCGGCGATCGGACGAGGACGCGTCCGCGTCCGTGTCTCCGGCCGCGACCTCGCACGCCTGCCTCCCGGGCGCAGCCGGCCCGGGATGACGCGCAGCGGCGCCCGGCGGCGCGACGGACTCGCGGCACCCGCCGTGCCGGCGGGCCGGCGCTGCAGCCGACGCAGGGGGAGGTGCCATCAGTCCGCGTCCGTTCGCACGATGGCCCGCAGTCGGGCGCTCTCGGCGCGCGGATTCGCGGCGACCTCCGACGGCGAGGGCTTGCGCGCGCCGCGGAAGACGAGGCGGTGATGGGCGACCGCACCGCAGACACAGGGCAGGCCCGGCGGGCAGACACAGCCGCCGGACTCGGCTTCGGCGAAGGTCTGCTTCGTGAGGCGATCCTCGCCGGAGTGGTAGCTGATGACGGCGCACACGCCACCGACGGCCAGGTGGGACAGCGCAGCGGGCAGCGCCTCGCCCAGCTGGCCCAGCTCGTCGTTGACCTCGATGCGCAGGGCCTGGAACACCCGGCGGGCGGGATGCCCCTTGCGGCGCGCCGCCGCCGGCACCGCCGCCGCCACGACTTCGGCCAGCTGCCTCGTCGAGGTCAGTGGCCGGGCCCCCACGACCGCCCGGGCGATGCGCCCCGACAGCCGCCCCTCTCCGTTGGCACGGAAGAGCGCCGCCAGCGCCTCCTCCGGGAGGCCGTTCACGAGCTCGGCCGCCGTGACACCGGTCGTCGGGTCCATCCGCATGTCGAGCGGCCCGTCGGTGCGGTAGGAGAAGCCCCGCTCGGCGCGGTCGAGCTGGGGCGAGCTGACGCCGAGGTCGAGGAGGACACCCGACGAGGGCGCCGAGCCCCGACGAGGACACCACGTCCTCCAAAGCCGAGAACGGGGACCGGATCAGGGTGACCCGGTCCCCGAACGGAACCAACCGCGCCGCCGCGGCTTCGAGCGCGACGGGGTCGCGGTCGAGCCCGACGACACGCAGCGCTGGATACGCCTCGAGGATCGCCGCGGCGTGACCGCCCCCGCCGACGGTCGCGTCGACGAGCACGCCCGGCGGAACGGACGCGAACAGCGACACCACTTCGTCGCGCAGCACGGGGAGGTGTTCGAACGAGTGGGCCATCTGCAGCCCCCCGGCCGGTGGGTCGAGAGGGAGGTGGAGATCCATACGACCAGCGAGGAAGAGGGTGGAGTGGCCTTCCTGCGTGCCGGTCGAGGAGCTGCACATGGTCCTGCTCGTTCGGTACGTCGTCGCCGTGCTTCCGTCTGTCGCTTCTGTCGCCGTCCCGGTTGTCGCTCCTTTCTCTTGGTGTCAGTGTTCGTGCCGCTGTTGCCAGCGTTGCTGCCGGTTCCCGTCGATCTCGCGTTACGCCCCGTCGTCCTCGAGGAGCCAGCTCTCCTCGGGAAGCACCCGCTCGGCCCAGGCCGCCGGGTTCCACAGCTCCACCCGGTCGATGGCGCCGTGCACGAGCACCTCCGCGTCGAGCCCGGCGAACGAGCGCAGGTGCGCCGGGATGGGCATGCGCCCCTGGCGATCGATCTCGACCTCGGCCGAGTTCGAGGCCCAGATCCGCGCCCGGTTCCGATCCGAGCGCCCCCCTCGGCCCGCTCCTGCATGGACTCCATCTGCCGCTCGAACTCTCCGGGCGTCCACGAGCGCGAGGCAGCCCTCCGAGTTCTGGGTGAGGTAGCCGCCGCGCTCGAACTGGCCGCGGAACTTCGCGGGCAGGATCACCCTGCCCTTCGTGTCGAGCGAGTGCTCGTACCTCCCGACGAAGCCTGCCACCAGCCCTATCTCCCACGACGCTCCCTGGTTTGCGTCCTTTGACGCCCGGTTACACCATTTCGCACCACTTTACGCCATTTCCCTCCACTACACAACCACTGCACACCCCAGGCAACCCAAACGCAACCCCGCCTCTCCCCCGGCTCCCGTGACGACGGCGCGCGAAGGCCGCGCCGGCGGCCGGGCCCTGACGACGCCACCGGACCGGGCCGAGCCGCCACCGGGCCAGAGATGGCCGACGGGCCGCGAAGGAGGAGGGCGGACGAGGTCGGGGCGGGAGGTGGGCGGGCCGGCGGGCGGCCGGCTATGCGGGGCCCAGCGACGAGAACGATCCGAGCAGATCGTCGAGCACGTTGCGCAGCTCTCCCACCGCGGGCTCGAGCTCCGCCAGCCCCACCGCCAGCCTGGTCACGCCGCGGCCCAGCTCCTGCCGCCCGCGCTCGTCCACGGAGAAGAGCTCGAGCAGGGGCGCGGCATCCCAGCGCAGCGTACGCGCAGGAGGAGAACAGTGCGCCCTCGCGCGCCCGCCACTGCGAGAGACCGACCACCTTGCGCCCGCCGTGGAACACCTCACCGGGCCCACGGCCGGCGAAGCACACCAGGTCACCGAACTCACCGGGGACCGAGCGGCCGGCGTGGACGTCGAAGCCGGACTGCCCCTGCCGGGCCAGGGCGGCCACCCACCAGGCGCCGACCCACTCGGCGGCAGCGGAGACATCGCCGACCCACAGCGGGTCGTCCCGCGGGATCCAGGCGTCCAGCCAGAGCTGACGGGCCGGCTCGAGGAGGACCGCTCCTCCGCCGCCCCGGCGCCGGGCCAATTCGACGCCGCTGCCGGCGCAGCGCGGAAGGATCCACCAGCTCCGGCGGCTGCGTGCTGCCGAGGACCAGCGTCGGGCGCGTGACCTCACGGGCCACGGCCAGCCGACGGGGCTCGGAGCGGAACCGCTCGACCTCGAAGAGTGGCTGTGACGGGGACAACCTCAGGAGGCTGCGGCGAGATACGGCTCCCACAGCGGGTCCACGTCCGAGAGGTGGCGCAGCCGCCACAGGTGCCCGTCGGGCGGAGCGGGCTTGACCCGGAGCGTCCAACCCAGCTCGGAGAGCAATTGATCAGCCTTGACGAGGTTGTCCCGCTTGCAGGCGGCCACGACGTTGAACCAGTCGTGCGTGCCGCCACGACTGCGCGGGATCACGTGGTCGATGGTGTCGGCCGGCTGGGAGCAGTACACGCACAGCCCGCCGTCCCTTCGCAGCACGGACCGCCGGGTCACGGGCGGGGTGCGGGCCCAGCGCGGGATACGCACCATGTGCGAGAGGCGAACGATCGACGGGACCTCGATCTGGAGCCTGGCAGAGTGGAACACCTTGCAGTCGTCCCGGATGGCAACCGCCTCGGCGCGGCCGGCAAGCATCAGAACGACGGCACGACGATCGGAGACGAGGGCGAGCGGCTCGTAGGTCGCGTTGAGGAGGAGCACCCGCTCCATACGCCAGAGAGGCTATCCGCGGCGGGGACGCGACCTCTGACACCAGCGGAGGTAGGCCACGACGTCGGACGGGACGAGCGCTTCGGTCTCGCCGTCCCCGCCGTAGGCGGTGACCAGCCGGAACCGCCAGTAGGCCTCCCCCGGCAGCGGCAGCGAAGGGAGCGCGGTGCCACCACCCTCGCCGCGCCATCCGCCGCATGGCGCCGAGCGGAGGCCCACCACAGCGAGGGATGGGGCAGCACCGCCCGCGCCACGACGGCCGCGTCCCGGCCCCAGCGGGCCCCGGCCGCCCGGGGCCGGAGCCGGAGCCGGAGACCGGAGCCACGACCGGGCGCCGCCGCGTCCGTCACGCCCCGACACCCGACCCGCACAGGCCGACACGGGCGGCGCCGACCAGCGGGCCTCGGTCCCCCAGCCCGCCCGGGACGACGCGGGCACCCCGTGCGAACTCGAGACGACAGAGCCGATCCATCTCGGCCTGGGCGGCGGCGAAGAACGGATCGCCGAACCCGAGTGCCACCGATCCGCTGACCACGGCGAGCGGCAGGTCGAGGAGGTTGACGACCGACGCCAGGGCGCGGCCGACCAGCATCCCGGCGCGCGCCACGACGACCGAGGGGGCCAGCCGCGCGGGCTGGCCCGTGATCTCGGCGAGCGCCGTCCCCGACGCCTCCGCCTCGAGGCACCCGCGGGCGCCGCAGTGGCAGACGCGCCCGGCGGGCTCGACGATCACGTGGCCGATGTGGCCCGCGTTGCCGAGCCGGCCTGCGAGCAGTCGGCCGTCGAGCACGATGCCGCCTCCCACCCCGGTCGACACGACCATCGCGATGTAATCGGCACAGCCCGTCGCCGCCCCCACCCAGCCCTCACCGAGGGCGAGCGCCTTCGCGTCGTTGTCCACGAACGAGGGCAGCCCGGTCAGCTCCGCCAGCCGGGCTCGCAGGGGGAACGACCGCCATGCCTCGATGTTCAGCGGCGACACCTCGTCGCCGCCCGGGCTCATCGGGTCCGCCGCATCCGGCCCCGCACACGACGAGGCGGTCCCCGGAGCCGGCGGCCGACCGCACGCGCTCGACCAGTGCGGCCAGGTCGCCCCACAGCAGCTCGGCCGCTCGGCCCGTCGGACCTCTGGCCGTCGCCGTCACGTCCCTCCGGGGCCGACCACGCCGGGTCGGCTGCATCGCCCGTTCGACCAGGGTTCCGTCGAGCGCGACGAGCCCGGCGGCCATCTTGGTGCCGCCGATGTCGACGGCCAGAACGAGGTCTGCCATGGTGCCGGGACTACCTCGTCATCCTCGTCGTCGGGATGCCGCGGCTCAGCGGGGCCGCGCGCAACTCGGTGGGATGCGTCAGTCCTCGCGCCGGTGGAAGCGGGAACGGAACCAGTCGCGCGCCTCACTCACCGCGCCCTCGATCCCGTTCGACGCCCCCGCGGACTTCGCCTGCTCGCCGTCCTTCGCCCGCGTGAAGTCGTGCCAGCCGGCCCGGCCCATGCGCCGCAGGTTCCGCTCGAACCAGACGGCGGAGGCGAACATGATGATGACGCCGACGAAGCCGGCGATCACGGACTTGCTGTAGAAGGCGACCAGGATCACGACGCCGAGGACGAAGGTCACGGCGGCCCACTTGCAGTAGCGGCCCGCGTGCCGGTAGACGGTCTCCGACCTGACCCGCTCCGCGAACTCGGGGTCCTGGCGGACCAGTGACTCCTCGAGCTCGGCCAGGATTCGCTGTTCGTGGTCGGAAAGCGGCACTACAACCTGCCCCCTGGGATCTCCACATCCATCTGCGCCCCATGTTTGCACGCCCGGACGGCGCGGACAATGAGGATGTCCCCGTTCGTTCCTGCCCAACAGGCTGTCTCCACCGCCTCGCAGCTTAGAACCCGATCGGAGCCGCCCGGACGCGGCCACGGAACTGTCACGAAGCGCCCGCGGGCCAGCTCAGGACCGAGGGCGGCCCCGGGCCGGGTCCGCCGGGATCCAGACGCCGGGCCTGGGCCCGCCGCCACGGCTACTCCTTGGGCGACTTGGGCTTGCGCCGCATGATCAGCGCGGTGATCAGCGCCCCGAGCAGGCCCGAGATGACGATGACCACGATCAGGGGCGCCTGGCGGTGGAAGACCCAGAAGTCGATCCTGACCCGGTTCAGGTTGGCCAGCGCGAACCAGCCCAGCAGGATGACCGCCACCGCCACGACGACCAGGGCGGCCCGGTGCCGGCGGTCGACGGTCTTGCCGTCGTCGCGACCGGGCTCCAGGGGGTCCGGTGTGCACGGGACGCTTCGCCACGTGCCCATTCTGCCCCCTGACCGCCCGCTGGCGCTGCCGCCCGGCGCCTGGTGCCACGCCCGCCCGGGCCGGCCCGGTCGGGCGCCGCGCCCGTCGCCAGCTGCTATGAGAGTGTTCCCGAAAGGAGGCCTCATGAGCACCCGCGAGATACTCACCGGCGCCCGCACGATGTGGGAGCTCGTCGACCGCCGGGCCGACAGCGTCGCCCGATCACCCCATGCTCATCGCGGCCGACGGGGAGACCGTCACCTTCGGGCAGTTCCGGGACCGGGCGCAGCGGGTCGCCGCCGGGCTGCACGGCATGGGCGTGACCACCGGGTCGGTCGTGTCGTGGCAGCTCCCGACCCGCATCGACACGGTCGTGCTGTCGATCGCACTGTCCCGCCTCGGTGCGGTCCAGAACCCGATCATCCACCTCTACCGCGAACGCGAGGTCGGGTTCGCGCTCCGCCAGACCGGCGCCTCGCTCTTCGTCGTCCCGGGCACCTGGCGCGACACCGACTTCACCGCCATCGCCGAGCGGGCGCTCGCCGGCTCCCCGACCCGCCCGACGATCCTGACCATCGACGAGGGCCTTCCCGAAGGCGACCCCGCCGTTCTTCCCCCACCGCCCCAGGGGACCGCACCGGACGCCGCCCCGATCCGCTGGATCTACTACACCTCGGGCTCCACGGCGGACCCCAAGGGTGTGCAGCACACCGACCAGACGTTGATCGCCGGCGGTTGGGGGCTGGCGCGGGCGCTCGACATGGGACCCGACGACGTCGGCTCCATCGCCTTCCCGTTCGCACACATCGCGGGACCCGACTATCTGGTGACGATGCTCTCCTTCGGCTTCCCGGCGATCCTCGTCGAGGCCTTCTCCGCTCCGGACGTCCTGCCGGTCTTCCGCAAGTACGGCGCGACGATGGTCGGCGGGAGCACCGCCTTCTACGTGGCCTACCTCGGCGAGCAGCGCAAGACGCCGGGCGATCCCATCCTGCCCGCCCTGCGGCTCATGTCCGGCGGCGGCGCCGCCAAGCCGCCCGAGGTCCACTACGAGGTGCGCGACGAGATCGGCGGCCGGGGCGTCGTCCACGGCTACGGCATGACCGAGGTGCCGATGATCTCCAACGGCTCGCCCCACGACACCGACGAGCAGCTGGCCAACACCGACGGCAAGCCGGTCGAGGGTGCGGAGGTCCGCATCGTCACCCTGGACGGTCGCGTCGCCGCGCCCGACGAGGAGGGGGAGGTGCGGGTCAAGGGCCCGATGGTGTTCCACGGCTACACCGACCCCTCCCTGACCGAGGAGGCCTTCGACGAGGACGGCTTCTTCCGGACCGGCGACCTCGGCCGGCTCCGGGCCGACGGGCACCTGACGCTGACCGGCCGCCTGAAGGACGTCATCGTCCGCAAGGGGGAGAACATCAGCGCCAAGGAGATCGAGGACCTGCTCTACACCCACCCCAAGGTGGTCGAGGTCGCGGTCATCGGCCTTCCCGACCCGGAGCGCGGAGAGCGGGTCTGCGCCGTGGTGCAGCTCGCCGAGGGCGCCGACGGGCTCGAGCTCGCCGACGTCGTCTCCTTCTGCCGCGACGCCGGCCTCATGACCCAGAAGATCCCCGAGCAGCTCGAGATCCGCGCCGACTGGCCGCGGGCCGGCACGGGCAAGATCGTCAAGAAGTCGCTGCGCGACGAGTACTCGGCGCGTGAGCGCGCTCCGCGCCCAGTCTGGTGGTGCCCCCGGACCCCCTCGGGAATCGTCCCTACCGCATCGTCTTCGTCTGCACCGGGAACATCTGCCGCTCCCCCATGGCCGAGGTCATCACCCGCTCGCTGGCGGCCTCGACGGAGCTCGGCGACGGCACCACCCTGGCCGACCACCTCGAGGTGCGCAGCGCCGGCACCGGACCCTGGCACGAGGGTGAGCCGATGCACGCGCTCGCGTCGGCCACGCTGATCCGCGGCGGCTACCCGGATCACCGCCATGTGGCGCACCAGTTCATGGCATCCGGGCTGGGTCAGATCGACCTCATGGTGGCGCTCGACCGCCGCCATCAGCAGACCCTGCGCGGCCTGGGCGCCGACCCGGGGCGCCTCGCACTCCTGCGGGCCTTCGATCCCGCCGCGGGCGCCGCCGCCGACGTCCCCGACCCCTATTACGGCGACGAGGCCGTCTTCGACGACTGCCGCGACATGATCGCCGCGGGCTGCACCGGGCCTCGTCGCCTCGCTGGCGGCCCACTGGGAGTCGCTCTGGGCGGCGTAGCCGACACGCCGCACCGGCCGACGTGAAGTGGCAGGTCAGCGACCCACCTGCCGGGGGCTCGCGCCGGATCGTGTGACATAGTGCCGACGTGGTCTCACGACGGGTCATGCGCCGGCGCCGCCAATTCGCGGTCGGGGGGGCCGCTCCTCCTCCTGCTCCTGATCTACTTCGCCTTCTTCTCGGGTGGTTCGGGCAAGGCGCCCACCCGACGTCGACCCCGACCCGACGACCCAGCACGCCACCGTCACCGCCGAGCACTTCCCGAAGCACTCGCCGCTGAACCCGGACTGGAAGGGAAGCGGGCGGACCGTCACGATGGGCTTCGGCGGCGACGTGCATTTCGAGGGCGCCGTCGGCGCCAACCTCGCCCAGGACCCGTCGACCGCACTCGGCACCACGATCCCGCAACTCTTCGCCGGTTCCTCACTGGCCATGGTGAACCTCGAGACCGTGGTGACGAACAACAACGTCTGCCCCGAGCCCCAGTCGAAGCCGTACATCTTCGACGCGCCGGCCACGGCGATCACCGCCCTCAAGAGCGCCAACATCTCGGTCGTCACGGAGGCGAACGACCACGGCCTGGACTGCGGGCCGCAAGGACTGTCCCAGAACCTGACCATCGCCAACCAGGCCAACTACCCGGTCATCGGGATCGGCAGCGACGCCGCGCAGGCCTTCACCCCGTACCGGATCACGATCAACGGACAGCGCATCGCCATCATCGCGGCGACCCAGGTCATCCCCGACAACCTGGTGAGCACGTGGACGGCCAGCAGCACCCAACCCGGCGTCGCCTCGGCCATCGATCCCACACAACTCGTGCGCGAAGTCCAGCAGGTGCGACGGAACTCCGACACCGTGATCGTCTACGTGCACTGGGGCACCGAGACGCAGGCCTGCCCGAACCCGCAGCAGGAGCCTCTCGCCGAGCAGCTCGTCAAGGCCGGGGCCGACGTCGTCGATCGGCGCCGACGCCCACGTCCTGCTCGGGGGCGGCTACCTCGGCAGTGCGTACGTCGACTACGGGCTGGGGAACTTCGCCTTCTACGACAGCAACCCGCCGGAGACCGACAGCGGGTCGCTCATCGTGACCGCCCAGGGCCGCCACATCACGAACGTCGTGTTCCGGCCGGCCACGATCCTGTCGGGACTGCCCCAACCGCTGACCGGAGCGCCGGCCGCGGCGGCCGTCCAGAGCTGGAACGCCGCCCGCGGCTGCACCAACCTCTCCGTCACGCCCGCGACGAGTCTGGCCACCATGCACGGCGAGACGGTTCGCTTCGTCGCCCCGCCGGCGACGCGGCGGCGACCACCACGACGACGGCCCCCGGCGTCCGGAGCGTCGACCACGACCACCGGATCGGGATCGTCGTCGACGGGCGGCGGTGGCGGTGGCGGCACGGCTGCCACGACCACCACGACGACCGTCCCGGCCTCGACCACGACGGCTCCCACCCTCAACGCCGGCTGACGCCCGGCGCGCGCCGGTGACGGCCGTCGGCTCAGCGCACCGAGTCGAACGTCGGTGCGCCGGCCTCGAGCGGCACGCGCACCGCACGGGCGGTGAAGCTGATGGCGTGGTACCAGCCGCAGAGCAGGAGCAGGTCGAGCAGCTGCGCCGCGTCGTAGTGCCTCTGGAGCTCCTGCCACAGGGCATCGCCGACGTCGGAGCGATCGTGCAGCTCGTCCACCAGCCGGATCAGGAGGCGCTCCTGATCTTCCACCCAGCACGGGTCGGCGGGGCCGCCGTGCGTCAGCGACGTCACCTGCGCCGCGTCGAGTCCGGCGCGTTCGGCGAAGAACGAGACGTGCACCCCCCACTCGTATTCACAGCCGCAGCGGGCACAGGTGCGGTCGATCACGATCTCGCGCTCGCGCAGCCCGAGCGCGAACGACCGCCCGAGCTGGTGGCGGCCCCAGGGCTGCATCGCGGCCGCCATCGGCGAGGTTCCGGACGAACGTCCGGAAGAGACGCGATGGGAGGCACTCCCGGCGGCATCATCGCCCGCAGCTGCTCCTCCTCCGCGGGCTCGAAGGGTGGCTCGAGCGGTGCGATGCGCGGGGTCGGGTCCAGGACCATTGCGTCACCTCCGGCGTTTCTGAATCCAAAACACGATGTCGGCTACCCTAGCGGAAGTGTTTCGGATTCAGAACACCCGGCGCCCTCGCCCATGACACCCTCACCGCCACCGCCACCGACCGCCGCTAACCCGAGTCCCCCCTCCCGGCCGCTCGGTCCGCGGATCGACCTCCGGGCGGCCGCTCATGGCGGCGCTGGACCTCCTCGGCCGGCGCTGGACGCTGCGGATCCTCTGGGAGCTGCGTGACGGGAGCCTCGGGGCCCGTGCCCTGCGGGCCCGCTGCGACGACATGTCGTCGAGCGTGCTCTACGAGCGACTGGCCGACCTCCGCACGGCGGGACTCGTCGTGAAGGGTGACGACGGCACGTACGCCTTGACCACGCTCGGGCGCCAGCTCGGTGACGCCATCACACCGCTGCAGCAGTGGGCGGATCGCTGGGGCGAAGGCGCAGGACCGCCGGGATCCCTGACCCCGCCGCGGATGGTCGTCGACGGGGTCGGAGGTCGAAGCGTCGGTGGATCAGCGCGGGTCCATCTTCGACCAGGTGTGCGGCTTCTCCCCGAACGCGTCCTCACCGGGCAGGCGGCGGTAGCGGAACCGGATCTCCTCGAGGTCGTTCGGCTCGGTGACCGTCTCCTCCGACAGGCGCAGCACCATGTCGGCCTGGCGCCGGAGCACGACGCGCTGCTCGGGCGAGGTGGTGTCGAGCATGATCGAGCCCAGCGAGTCGATCAGCCGGATCAGGACGGCCGGATTCCGGGCGCCCGACTGACGGATCTTGTCGAAGGCGCGGTTGACCATGCGGGCGTAGGACGGGTCCGACTCGATCAGGCGCACGTTGCCCTCGACGTCCCGGTACACGCCCTCGTCGAGCACCCGGCCCGACACCCGACCGAGGCCCGCCGAGAGCCAGTCGATGCACGTGAGCGCGGTGAAGGTGTCGTTGACCGCGGCCGAGAGGGCTCTGATGGCGATCTCGACGAGCTGGTCGATGGCGAACACGGGGTCCTGCACGAGCGTGCGGTGCGGGCCGGTCACGTGGGCCTTGGAGAGGGCCCGGGCGACCTCGGGCGCCGCGCCCCGCGGCCAGACCATCGCCAGGGCGCCGCCCCGTCGCGAGGTAGTGGCCGGGCCGGTGCTCCAGCCGGATCACCGAGTCGGTCCGGGTCGCGATGCCGATCAGCTGGGAGTAGCCCACGTACTGGATGTACCCGCTCACCTGCGAGCGGGACCTCCGCCCCGCGCTCCTCGATGAGTGTCGAGCAATTCCGGCACGCGACTTCCCCGCGTGCCTCTGCGGCAGCGGGATCGTCATCGGTCCCGTCCCCGACCCTGTCGGGGAACTCCGCGTCGATCGACTTCATCAGATCGTCGGCGATCCCGGCGATGACCTCGGGGAGCTGGATCGACTTCGCGATGTGGTGGATGAAGTAGATCAGGACCGCGAGGTCGACCATCAACAAGGCCTCGGCCACCGAGGTCGAGAGGTACGGGACGAAGTGCGCGCTCGGCGCTGTTGATGGAGACGAGTGCCAGGACCGAGTACACGAACGTCCCGACGAAGACGCCGAGCGTGACCTGGTTGCCGACGTCGCGCACGAAGTTCCGCATCATGCGGGGCCCGAACTGCTGCGACGCCAGCGTCAGCGCCAGGATGGTGATGGAGAACACCACACCGACGACCGTGATGACGGCGGCGGCGATGGCGATGAGGACCTGGCGTTCGGCGTCGGCGCTCCCCGTGCGGATCCAGACCGGCAGGTGAGATGTGACCGTGGAACGCCGCCAGGTCGATCTCGAAGGTCACGACGAACAGCAGGACCGACACCACGATGAGGATGGCTCGGGACGACCCACAACGTCGTCCGGAGCTCCTCCCAGCGCCAGCTCGGCAGCTGGCGGCGGTCCTTGCCGACCCGCGCCGGCTGCGGCGTGACGATCTCGTCGATGTCGGTCACGACGGCGCGGTCCATCCGAGCGCGACGCGGGATCGGGTGCGGGCGCCCGTCGGAACGCGGGGAGCGGGTCGGAGGAGATGGTCGTCGGTCATGGGCAAGCTGTCACTCGTCGCCGACCAGTCTTCCCGGCACACCGATGAACCGTGAGAACACTAGCCCCACTCCCTGCTGCGGCCCCTCCCGGCTCACGCCGGGAAGAAGCGAGGCAGATGATCCCTGTTCGCCGCCAAGGAGCTCGTCCGCCAGCTCGGCCGCCAGCGGGTACTGGCCGACCAGCGGGTTGGCCAGCAGTGCCCGCACCACGTCGTCACGGCTCCCCGAGCAGGCGGCCCGGACGGCCAGCCGCTCGTAGGCCTTGGCGTGCTGGACGAGGCCGAGCATCTCGGGTGACAGCGGGCGCTGCGGCAGCGGGTGGGCGCCGCTGCGCATCGACGACGGCGGTCGTCTCGACGACCGCATCGTCGGGGAGCCCGGGCACCGCCCCGTCGTTGCGCATGTCGACGACCTGGATGTCGCCCGTCCCGTCGTGCAGCGATGCCATGAGGCGCACCGCGGCCAGCGAGTAGAAGGCGCCGCCGCGGTACGACAGCTGCTCCGGCTTCGACACGAGGGCGGGATCCCGGTACTCCTCGAGCAGCTTCGTCTCGAGCTCCGCCACGACGTCGGCCCGCGAGCGGTGGCCCGGGGCCGCCTGCTGCGCCACCTCGGCGTCGTGTTGGTAGTAGTAGTGCACGTAGTACGAGGGCAGCGCGTGCTGCATGCGGAGCACGTCGATGGGCACGCCGCTCTCGAGCTCGAGCTCCGGGCCGAAGCGCTCGAAGAGATCGTCGAGCCGATCGGCACCGTCCGGCGTCGGCCCCGTCACCGCCCGCCGATTGGGCCGAGCGGATCCACGTCAGGTGGTTGAGCCCGACGTGCTCGATCGCCACCTCGTCGGGATCGACGCCGAGATAGTGCCCGAGCCGTCGCTGGGCCCAGATGGCGACGTTGCACAGGCCCACGGCCCGGTGGCCCTCGTCGAGCAGCGCCTGCGTCACGATCCCCACCGGGTTGGTGAAGTCGACCAGCCACGCGCCGGGGTTGGCCCGAGCCGCCATCTCCTCCGCCAGGCCCGAGAACGACCGGCACCGTGCGCAGCGCCTTGGCGAACCCGCCGGCGCCGACGGTCTCCTGCCCCAGGCACCCGTAGCCGACGGGCAGGGTCTCGTCGACGTGGCGCGCCGCCTGGCCGCCGATGCGCAACTGCACGACGACGAAGTCCGCGCCCTCCAGGGCGGCGTGGGGGTCGGCCGTCGTCGAGAAGGTCCCACCCCATCCGCGTGCCCGCAGGATGCGCTCGGAGAGACCACCGACGACGTCGCGCCGCACGTCGCTCGGGTCGAGCAGGACGAGGTCGTCGACGACCATCCGGTCCTCGAGGTCGCACAGGCCGTCGACGAGTTCGGGGGTGTAGGTGCTCCCTCCTCCGACGACGGCCACCTTTGTCCCCACGCAGCGCAACGTAACATCCGTGCGTGTCCGACCTCTCGTCCTCCGAGCCCGCCGTGCTCGCGTTCGACGGCGGCAGCACGAAGACCGATGTCGTCCTCGTGTCCGGTGACGGCGCCGTGCTGGGCCGGGCCCGGGTCGGTCCGAGCAACCATCAGCTCGTCGGCCTCGAGGGCATGCGCTCGGCCCTGGCCGAGGCCGTGACCGCGGTGACCGGGGCGGCGCACCGCCCCGACGTGCGCCGGTCTGTCCCACCGGGGTCTACTGCCTGGCCGGCATCGACCTCCCGGTCGACGAGGAGAAGCTCGCACCGGCCATCGGCGCCGAGGGATGGACCGAACAGGTGATCCTGCGCAACGACACGTTCGCCGTCTCGAGAGCGGGCACGACGTCGTCGTGGGGCATCGGTGTCGTCTGCGGCACCGGGATGAACTGCGCCGCCGTCGGGCCCGACGGGAGGGCCGTCCGGTTCCCGGCTCTCGCCGAGCTCTCGGGTGACTTCGCCCCCGGCGGCGCGTGGCTCGGGGTCCGTGCGCTCGGGCTGGCGCTGCGGGCCGGCGACGGCCGCGGCGGCCCCACGACGCTCAGTCGAACGGGTGCCGGCGCACCTCGGGCCAACCCGACGCGGAGGCGGTGCTGACGGGCATCTACACCGGCACCATCCCCTATGGCCGCCTCTTCGAACTGGCGCGTGTGCTCCTCGAAGCCGCCGCGGACGGCGACGCGCTCGCCCGGGAGGCGGCGGACGTGCTGGCCGACGAGGTGGTCGCGTTCGTCCGGGCCGCCGTCATCCGGCTCGACCTGCAGGACGAGCCGGTCGAGGTGGTGCTCGGCGGCGGGGTGTTCGACACCGACGACGTCGCCTTCCACGAGCGCGTGGCCGCGGGCGTCCACGACGTGGCGCCGCGGGCGGTGCTCGTCCGTCTCGACGCGCCCCCGGTGCTCGGTGCGGCGTTGATCGGCCTCGACGCCATCGGGGCCCCGCCGACCGCGCTGGCCGCCGTGCGCCACGCGCTCACCGCACCGCGCCCTGACCCTGCGGCCGACCCCGGCCCTAGCCGGCGGACCCGGCCCACCGAACGCCGAACCCGGAGCCGAACCCGCACCCGAACCCGCTCCCGCCGGTTCCGGCATGGCGTCGGCCACCAGGCGTTCGTCGTCGGCCAGCAGGGCGTGGGCCAGGTGCTTCACCATCTCGATGACCTCGGGGTGCTCCTCGGGGTTCCATCCCTCGAGGAGTTCGGTGAGCCCGCTCCGCCGCGCCTCGGTGAGCTTCTCGAGCGCAGTCGTTCCCGCCGTCGTCAGGTGGAGATCGCAGTCGGCGCCCCGGCGGCGTTCCTCGATCATCCCGGCCGAGGTCAACCCGTCGACGCCGGGCTGGATGATCTCGGGGTCCACCTTGAGCCGCTCGGCCACCTCGGTCACGCTGCAGGCGGGCTGCTCGGACAGCCGGTACAGCAGCCAGACCGACCGGGGCGGCAGATCGATGCCGGCCCGGTGGGCCAGCGTCTGGTACAGCTCGGCGCGGTTCTCCCGGGCCGACATCCGGGTGAGCGCCAGCTCGATCTCCTGCAACGAGGACCGGTGCTGCGGCGCCCCCTGCACCTCGCCGATGTCGACGGTCTCCACCGTCTTGCGCAGCTCCACCTCGGGCAGCAGGAAGCTCAACAGGAAGGCGACGAAGGCAGATCGGGACGGCGACGAGGAACACGACCTGCACCGAGTGCGTCACCGCGTCGATGTACTTGTTGTAGAAGAGCAGGCCCTCCGCCGTCGACTTGAGCCTGACGAGCAATGCCGGGTTGATCGTCTGCGGGTTGAAGTTCCGGAGCATGGCCGCCGGGACCTTGGCCAGCGTCGGCGCGATCGTGTGGCTGAAGACGATGGCGTAGATGGCACCGAACACCGCCGTGCCGAACGAACCTCCGATCATGCGGAAGAAGGTCGCGCTGCTGGTGGCCACGCCGAGGTCTTCGTAGGACACGGCGTTCTGCACGGCGACGACGAGCACCTGCATGATGAGGCCCATGCCCACCCCGAAGACGAACATGTAGCACGGCGAGCACCCAGTTGTTCGTCGAGGCGTCGATCAGGGACAGCAGATAGGCGCCGACGGTCATCAACGCGGTGCCCACGATCGGGAAGATCCTGTAGCGGCCCCAGCGCGTCACCAGCCGGCCCGAGGTCACCGACGCGCCCAGCATCCCGAGCATGAGCGGCAGGATGCGCAGGCCCGATGCCGTCGGGCTGACGCCCTTCACGTTCTGCATGAACAGCGGGCAGGAACGTGAGCGCACCGAACATGGCGAACCCCATGACGAAGCCGATGGCGCTGGCGGCGGTGAAGACCCGCACCCGGAAGAGCGCTGAGCGGGATGACGGGCTCCGCCGCCACCCGCTCCGCGAAGACGAAGGCCACGGCGAGGACGACGCCGACGGCAGCGCAGCGCGACGCTCGGGCGCCGACCCCCACGCCCACGAGATCCCGCCCAGGCTGGCGAAGAGGATGAGCGACGTCGCCGACCCGGCCAGGAGCAGCGTCCCGGCGTAGTCGATGGGGTGGCCGACCCGGCGGAGGTGCCCGGGCAGCACCGCACCAGTGACGAAGAGGGCCAGGATGCCGAGCGGCAGGTTGATGTAGAAGACCCAGCGCCACGACAGGTAGGTCACGCACAGCCCGCCGATGAGCGGCCCGATGACGGTCGCCACGGCGAACATGGCGCCGAAGAGACCCATGTAGCGTCCGCGGTCGCGGGGCGAGACCACGTCGCCGATGATCGTCTGCGCGCCGACCATCAGTCCGCCGCCGCCCAGGCCCTGCAGGGCGCGGAAGGCGATGAGCTCGGTCATGGTGTGGCTGAAGCCCGCCAGCGCCGAGCCGACGACGAAGATGACGATCGCCGCCTGGAAGAAGGTCTTGCGCCCGTACTGGTCGCCCAGCTTCCCCCACAGCGGCGTCGACACCGTCGAGGCCAACAGGTAGGCCGTGACCACCCAGGCCAGGTGCGAGCCCCCGTGCAGGTCCCCGACGATGGTGGGCAGCGCCGTCGACACGATGGTCTGGTCGAGCGCGGCCAGCAGCATGCCCAGCAGCAGGGCGCCGAGGATCAGCCACAGCCGACGCTTGGTGATCTTCTCGGCCACGGGGGGCGCTGCGACGACGCTCACACCCACCTCCCGACGTCGGCCACGATCGGCTCAGAGTAGGAACGTCCTGCTCCCAATGCAACCATGGGCGACCCGCCGCCCCTGTCCGCCGGACCGGTCGCGGCGGGCACCGCCCGACCGCATCGGGGACCCCCCCCGACCCGCGCTACGGTCCCCGCGGCGGAAGCCGCCCGTCGCAGGCCGACGGCATGCGATCGAGACGAAGGAAGAAGCGGACTCATGCGTACTCGCCTCACTGAGCTGCTCGGGATCGAGCACCCCGTCATGCTGGCCGGTATGGGGGGCGTGTCCTACTCCGCAACTGGTGGCCGCCGTCTCGGGCGCGGGCGGCTTCGGCTGCCTCGGGCGCCTCCACCATGGGCGACGAGAAGATGGCCGAGGAGATCGCGGCCGTGCGCGCCGCCACCGACAAGCCATTCGGCGTCGATCTCCTCACGGCCATGCCGGGCGGCATGACCGAGCAGGTCAAGATCGTCATCGAGGGCGGGGCCTCGGCCTTCGTGGCCGGACTCGGGCGTCCCGACCGAGGTCGTGGACCTCTGCCATACGCAACGGCGTGATCGTCGTCAGCATGTGCGGCAAGGTCGAGCACGCGGTGCGCGCCGTCGAGGCGGGGTGCGACCTCGTGGTGGCGCAGGGCACCGAAGCCGGCGGCCACACCGGGCAGATCGCGGCGCTCCCGCTCGTCCCCCAGATCGTCGATGCGGTGGGCGACCGCGTGCCGGTCGTGGCCGCCGGCGGCATCTTCGACGGCCGCGGCCTGGCCGCCGCGCTGTCGCTCGGCGCCGACGGCATCTGGGTCGGCACCCGCTTCATCGCCACTCCCGAGGCGCGGGGCGTGCTCGGCTACAAGGAGAAGCTGCTTGCCAGCCGGGAGGACCAGACCACCGTGAGCCGCGCCTACTCCGGCAAGACGATGCGCGTCGTGCGCAACGACGTACACGGACTACTACGACGAGCACCCCGAGGAGCTCAAGAAGTTCCCCGAGCAGCTGGGCATCGCCTACGGGAGCGGCGCCATGCACCTCGGGGGCGACTCCTTCACCGACGGCGTCGACGTCGACAAGGAGTGCTACCCCGCCGGGCAGGGTGTCGGCGCGATCTCCGAGCTGGTGCCGGCCGCCGAGCTCGTCCACCGCTTCGTCGCCGAGGCCGAGGCGGTGCTCGACCGCCTGTCGGTCCTGCGCTGACCGCCCGCGGCGGGCAGCGAGCTGCGACCGAGTGACGCGCGGGCCGGGACCGCAGGGAGCCCGTCGTGAGCGCTCCGGCCGCCGAGCCCCGGGTCGCGCTCGTGACCGGGGCGAACCACGGCATCGGCGCCGCGACGGCCAAGGCCCTGGCTGCACAGGGGGTCGCGGTGCTGTGCGCGTACTACCGCAACGAGCGGCACGGCGGATCTCGACGACCCTTCGCTCCCGGCCGCGTACCGGGCCACCCGGATGGCGCGGGCCGACTTCGTCGTCGAGTCGATCCGGGCGGCGGGCGGCCGCGCCGCCGCTGTCGAGGCCGACCTGTCCGACGCGACGACGGTGCCCCGGCTGTTCGACGCGGCCGAGGGCGCAGCTCGGCCCGGTGCAGATCCTCGTCAACAACGCGTCGGGATGGATCGCCGACACCTTCGTCCCCGCCGCCACCGACCGCTTCGGGCGTGCCCAGTCACTGCCCAACGCCCGCACCATCGACCAGGTGTTCGCGGTCGACGCCCGGGCGGCGGCGCTGCTCATCGCCGAGTTCGCGCGCCGCCACGTGGGCGCGCCGGGCCCGATGGGGCCGCATCATCGGGCTCACCTCCGGCGACGGCGACGGCTTCCCCGAGGAGGTCTCCTACGGTGCCGCCAAGGCGGCCCAGGTCAACTTCACCCTCGAGCGCGGCCACCGAGCTGGCCCGCTACGGCGTCACCGCCAACGTCGTCCACCCGCCCATCACCGACACCGGCTGGATCGACCCGAGGATCGCATCCTTCGCCCGGTCCTCGGGCCGCCGGGTGGCCACGCCCAAGGAGGTGGCGGAGGTGATCGCCTACCTGGCCTCGGACGCCTCGGCGCTCGTCACGGGGAACGTGATCCGGCTCCGCTGACTCCCGCCGGGGCGCCACGAGGGCCGTCGGTCGGGGCTCCCGTCCGTCGTGCCTGTTCAGGCATGTTTTTTCCATCGCCCCCGGAATTTCGAGTACTTATACTGAAATATTCTGATATATCATTAGTGTTCATTAAGACGTACGAACGAGGAGCGCCCCGGAGCGGGGCCGCACGACACGAGGAGTCAGGAATGACGCACGAGCACGGACACGAGCAAGGACACGGGACGGACCGACGAGGTCCCCGAGCACGACCACCCCCACGATCACTTCTTCGCCGGTCGCGGCATGCGGGGCCGCCGGGGTGAGCGCGGCGGTTGGGGCGGCGAGCGGCTTCGGCCGCGGATGGGGCGGTGGCCGGCGGATGCCCCGCGGCGCGATCCGGACGGCCATCCTGGTCGCCCTGCGTGACGAGCCCGCCCACGGGTACGAGGTCATGCGCCGCCTCGAGGAGATGAGCGGCGGCCTGTGGCGCCCGAGTCCCGGGTCGGTCTATCCGCACCTCCAGATGCTCGAGGACGAGGGCCTGGTGCGGTCGTCCGACGTCGACGGCAGCCGCACCTACACGCTCACGGAGACGGGCGGGCCGAGGCCGAGAAGGCCACGCTCCCCTGGCAGTCGGCCGGCGAGTCCGACGACGAGGTCCGCACGCTGCGCCAGGGCATGGGCCAGCTGATGAGCGCCGCCAAGCAGCTGGCCGGCGCCGGCGAGAGGTCCCAGATCGAGCGTGGCATCGCCGTCATCCAAAAGGCCCGCAAGGAGCTCTACCAGATCCTCGCCGAGGACTGAGCCGACACCGGCCCATCGGGTTCGAGACGACCGGTACTGTGCACGAGGAACCTATGACCACCACCACTGCCACTGGCCCGGGCGACGGCGCGCCGTCCGGTGCACGGTGCCCCGATCATCGAGACGGTGGGCCTCACCAAGACCTACCAGGGCACCGACTTCCGGGCCGTCGACGAGCTGAGCCTCCGGGTCGGTGCCGGTGAGGTCTTCGGCCTGCTCGGTCCCAACGGGGCCGGCAAGACCACCACGGTGGGCGTGCTGACGACGAGGGTCATCCCCACCGAGGGACACGCCCTCGTCGGCGGCATCGACGTCGTGCGCCACCCGACGCTCGTCAAGCAGCTCATCGGCGTCGTGTCCCAGCAGAACACGCTGGACCGCCAGCTCACGCCGTGGGAGAACCTCTACTTCCACGGGCGCCTGTTCGGGATGGGACCGAAGGAGTGCCGGCAGACGGCCGACGAGCTCCTCGAGCGGTTCCAGCTGAGCCGGTTCGCCAAGGCGTCGGTGTACGCCCTCTCGGGCGGCATGGCCCAGAGGCTGATGGTGGCCCGGGCCATCTTCCACCGGCCCGCCGTGCTGTTCCTCGACGAGCCCACCGCCGGGCTCGACCCCCAGGGCCGTCTGGCCCTCTGGGAGCTGCTCGGCGGCCTCAACGCCGAGGGCCAGACCATCCTCCTCACGACGCACTACATGGAGGAGGCCGACAAGCTCTGCGACCGCGTGGCCATCATGGACCACGGCAAGATCCTGGCCCTCGACACCCCGGCCGAGCTGAAGCGCAGCGTCGGCGCCGACACCATCGTGACCGTGAAGGCCGCCGGGGACACCGAGCAGCTCGCCGAGGCCTTCCGTGAGCCGGCTCGACGGCCTCACGCGGACGCGTGAGATCACCGATGGCGTCGAGCTGCAGATCCGCGGCTCGGACCGCCTGGTGCCGCGCATCGTCGAGGCGGCGGAGGTCGGCGGGTTCTCGCTGGCCGACCTCTCGGTCGCGGAGCCCACCCTCGAGACGGTCTTCATCGGGTTGACCGGCAAGGAGCTGCGCGACTGATGTCCGCCACCACGTCCCCGACCGTCCCGCCGCCCACCTTCGGACCCCGGGTCCGCACAACGTCGACCTGGCGCCCACGCGTTCGGCCACCGCGGCCAGCTGGACCTCGCTGCGACGCGCTGATCCTGCGCGACCTGGTCGTGCTGTGGAAGCACAAGATCGAGTTCACCGTGCGCACCCTGGTGCAGCCGTTCCTGCTGTGCTTCGTCTTCCTCTACGTGTTCCCGAAGATCGGCCAGGGCATCGGCGGCGCCAGCGGCGTCCCGGGAGCGGAGTCCGCGTTCGCCACGGTGCTCGTGCCGGGGGTGGTCGGGCTCTCCATCATGTTCCAGGGGATCCAGGCCGTGGCGATGCCGCTGGCGCAGGAGTTCGGCTTCACCCGCGAGATCGAGGACCGGGTCCAGGCGCCCTGCCCCATCTGGCTCGTGGCCATCTCCAAGGTGATCTCGGGAGCAGCGCAGGGCCTGATCTCGGCCGCCATCGTCCTCCCCATCGCCTCGGTCGTCCACGCCGCCGGCGTCGAGGCGCAGATCCACCTCCATTGGTTGCTGATCCTCACCCTGGTCCCGCTCTCGTGCGTCTGCATGGCGTCACTCGGCCTGCTGCTCGGGACGTCGTTCGAGCCGCGCAACCTCGGCCTCATGTTCGGGTTCATCGTGCTGCCGATCACCTTCCTCGGCGGCACCTACTACCAGTGGACGCGGCTGGCACCGGTCAAGGCCGGCTCCGTCCACTGGCTGCAGATCATCGTGCTCGTGAACCCGCTGATCTACATCAACGACGGGATGCGGGCCGCGTTCACGGACGCCGCCCACATGCACCTCTACATCATCTATCCCGCCATCGTGGCTTTCGGCGTCATCTTCCTGGCGCTCGGCCTGCGCAATTTCCGCAACAAGGTGCTGGCCTGACCGAGCGACGTCCGGCCGATCCGATCGGGGACGGTCCGCGCTGCCGCCGCACCGACACCGGTGCCTGGACGCCGGGACCGGCCTCACGGGACCGGCCGGGTTGCACATCCGGAAGCACCAGGTCTGGTGGCCTTTCGCGCGAAATGTGGGCGGATCGCGCCTGATCCGGGGCACACCTGGGTAGGGTGATCCGCAACCGGGCAGCCAGGTGCGCAACCGCTCCGGGTGGGGTGGCGAAGGGACGGAATCTGATGGAGAAGAGCGGTCGAGCAGCACCGTCCGAACTCCTGGAGGACTACGGCCGGGTGCGCGCCCTGACCGAACGTCTCGCCTCGGTCCTGAGCGCGGAGGACCAGACCGTCCAGACGATGCCCGACGTCAGCCCGACCAAGTGGCACCGCGCCCACGTCACGTGGTTCTTCGAGACGTTCGTGCTCGGGGAGTACGCCGACGGCTACCGGGTGTTCGACGACACGTACGCGTACATCTTCAACTCGTACTACGAGGCCGTCGGCGCCCGGCACCCCCGCCCCGAGCGCGGCCTCCTCTCGCGGCCCGGCGTCGACGGAGATCGCGCGCTACCGGCCCACGTCGACGGGGCCATGGACGCCGCTCCTCGAGCATCCCGATCAACCCGGTCTGGCCGAGCTGATCGTCCTCGGGCTGCACCACGAGCAGCAGCATCAGGAGCTGCTGCTCATGGACATCAAGCACGTCCTGTCGCGGAATCCCCTCCACCCGGTCTACCTGGCGGGGCCGTCCCGGCCCCTGGGCACCCACCCGCCCAAGGCCGGCTGGTTCGAGCATGACGGCGGCCCCGTCGAGATCGGCCATCGCGGCGAGGGGTTCGGCTTCGACAACGAGTTCCCCGTGCACACGGTGCACCTGACCCCCTTTGGGCTCGCCGACCGCCCGGTGACCTGCGGCGAGTGGCTCTCCTTCATGGAGGACGACGGCTACCGCCGCCCCGAGTTCTGGCTCTCCGACGGCTGGGCGGTCGTGAACGCCCAGCGGTGGGACGCCCCGCTCTACTGGTGGCGCGATCCCGACGACCCGGACCGTTGGCTGCAGTTCACGCTGGCCGGGGTCGCGGCCGGTCGACCCCGACGAGCCGGTCTGCCACGTGAGCTACTACGAGGCGGATGCATTCGCCCACTGGACCGGCATGCGACTGCCCACCGAGCCCGAGTGGGAGACCGTCGCCGCGGCCCACGGCGAAGGCGACAACCTCTTGCGCGACGACTTCCTCTCGACGGTGCACCCCATCCGCGGCCCGCCGTCTCGACCAACGGCATCTTCGGCGACACCTGGGAGTGGACATCGAGCGCCTACTCCCCCTATCCGGGATTTCGCGCCGCGCCGGGCGCCGTCGGCGAGTACAACGGCAAGTTCATGGTGAGCCAGTACGTGCTCCGGGGCGGGTGCTGCGCCACGCCGGCGCGGGCACGTCCGCGCCACCTACCGCAACTTCTTCCCGCCCGGCGCCCGTTGGTCGTTCGGCGGCGTGCGCCTGGCCCGGGATCCCTGAGTCGTGGCCTACACCATCGACGTGCACCTCTCCCCCGACGAGGTGCGCGCGCCAGATGCGGGCCGACGCCCTGAAGGGGCTCCGCGGCGAGCGAGAAGTCGATCCCTCCCGTCTGGTTCTACGACGAGCGCGGCAGCCGGCTGTTCGAGGAGATCACCCAGCTGCCCGAGTACTACCCGACCCGGGCGGAGCGGGCCCTTCTCGAGCGGCACGCGCCGTCCATCGCCGAGCTCTCCAAGGCGGACACGCTGGTCGAGCTCGGCGCCGGGGCCTGTGACAAGACCCGCGTGCTCCTGACCGCCCTCCAGGACACCGGCGCGCTGTCGAGCTACGTGCCCTTCGACGTGAGCGACGAGTTCCTCCGGGGTGCCGCCACCACCCTGTCCGGGGAGTACGACGAGCTGGACATCCATCTGGTCATCGGCGACTTCCACCAGCACCTGGCCGAGATCCCGACGACGGGGCCGGCGGATGGTCGCCTTCCTGGGCGGGACGATCGGCAACCTGGATCCGGCCCAGCGCGCCCGCTTCCTCTTCGACCTGAACTGCACGATGTCGAGTGACGACTCGCTCGCTCCTCGGCACCGACCTGGTCAAGGACCCGAGCGGCTCGTCGCGGCCTACGACGACGCGGCCGGCGTGACGGCGGACTTCAACCGCAACGTGCTGCACGTGCTCAACGAGCAACTGGGCGGGGACTTCGACCCCGACAACTTCCGCCACGTGGCGGTGTGGAACGAGGACGAGCAATGGATCGAGATGCGGCTACGCGCCCAGGAGGCCGCCGAGGTCTCCCTCGCCGGGCGCCGGCATCACGGTCCGTTTCGACGAGGGCGAGGACCTCCTCACCGAGATCAGCGCGAAGTTCACCCCCGAGCGCGTCGAGCGCGAGCTCACCGAGGCCGGCTTCGTGGTCGAGGAGATGTGGGGCGCCGAGGACGGCGAGTTCCTGCTCTCGCTGTCCCACCCGTACTGCTGACCTGGGTGACCTGGGCGCGTCGCCGGGGGCGGCCCGCGGGCCGTGGTCGTCATCCCACCCGCTCGGGCACGGCCTCCGCAATCTGGTCGGCCGCGTCGCCGGCCGAGCGACCAGCCGTGGAGCGCCGGCGGCGCCGAAGCACGATGACGAGCCATCCGCACAGCAACGCCACGAGGAAACCGCTCCCGGCGAGGCTGAGGACTGCTGGCCAGCAGTAGGTGGGGAGGCCGGTACTGGAAGGTCACCAGGTCGTTCCCCGCCGGGACGCGGATCTGCTGCACGAGGTCGACGGAGGTCACGGCCACCTTGCGGTTCGGTCCCCCGTTGACCGACACGCTGCCGGTCCACCCCTGGTCCCAGGCGACGGAGCGGATGACACGTGCGTTCGTGGGCGCGAGGACGCGGATCTGCTCGGACTTCGTCGAGCTGGAGACGACGTGGACGGGGAGGCGGCGTCCCGAGGCGGTGACGGCCGAGATCGGCACGGGAGGGATCGGCAACGTGAAGACGGCGTAGCCCTGCGGACAAACCGGCCAGATGCCACTGGCCCGGGCACCAGCTGCGGAGGACAAGCGAACCCTCCAGCGCGTAGGGATGGCCGGCCACGTTCACCACGACACGCTGCGAGGGCAAGGAGCCGACCGTCCTGGACCGACAGGCCGACCGCGACCACGCTCGGCAGCGGCCCGGTCACACGGTCCGACCCGGCCGCCACCGGCACGAAGGCGCCCCACCGTGTCGAGCCGTCGGCGGTCAGCGCCCCGAAGCGAACCATGGTGCCCTGGCTGGGGGCGTGACCGAGGAGGAGGGTCGCCGAGTCCGGCTCGAGCGCTTCACCGAAGAACCACGAGGCGGTCTGGCCCGCACGCAGGGCGGGCCGGGGCCCGGGATAGAAGGGGTAGGCGGTCTCGTTGTACACGGCGCCGTACCCGCGGGGCACCACGGGGTCGCTGCCGATGTTCTCGGACAGCTGTCGGATGTCACCGATGGAACGCGGCATCGATTCGAGGGGCATCAGGAAGTACTCGGGCACCGTCACGACCTCCCGCAGGTCCAGGCGGTCGAGTGTGCCCGGACGCGAGCTGGCCGATGTCGAGGTCGTACTGCTCGTGGGTGTGCGTCACCGACTCGTAGTTGCCGTTCACGATGGACGCGTAGCCGGAGACCGAGGGCAGACCGGGGGATGATGTTGAGGTCCGGTACTCCTTGGGGGCTCCAGGGGTAGCTCGCGTACGCCTGAGGGTCGTAGTTGACCATCCGCCCACCCGGCACCAGATGGGCGGCCGTGAGTTGCTGCACCGGCGTCGTCCCGCTGACGAGTTCGTTCAGCGGCCATTGCGTCAGCTGGCTCGTGACGGCCATGAACCCGAGGTCGATCGCGACGAAGACGGCGGCCAACCGCGCCCACGACACGGTCCCGATCAACGGTCGGACCCACACCACCGCCGCCGCACCGGCGCACAGCGCCAGCGCGATCAGCGGTCGCCTGCCGGACGGTGTGCGTGATCCCCGGTCCTGCCGCCACCCCGGCGAAGACGTGCACGAGCGACCCGGGAGCAGCGAGCGCCCAGATGCACAGCGCGGCGACCAACCCGAAGGGCACCAGGGCCATGATCCGGTCGTAGCGGAGCAAGGGGTCCCGTCCGGCGGGGGGCCTCGGTGCGGTCGAGCCAGCCGGCGAACAGGACGCACACCGCCGTCGCGACGGTGATCATGTTGCGGCTCTGCAGCCGCTGGTGGCCGTAGAGCGGCAGGCTGTTGAAGAGGTGCTCGAGAGGCGTGTTCGAGCCCAGTGCGAGCAGGTAGCCGAAGAGCCCGACGGCGTACCAGGTGAGGCGGTCGCGAGGCGGGATCCGGCTGGGCCAGCGCGGGTGGAGCATCGTCACCAGCGCGATCAACGGCAGGACCCCGAGGTAGATGCCGACCTCGGGCAGGTTGTACTGGCCGAAGAACGACGACTCGCCGAGGTGCCCGTAGCCCCCGTCGAGGTAAGGGACGAGGCAAAGGATGCTGAAGGGTGTCGGGAAGCTGCCGGCCGCCGCGAAGACCCCGCTCCCCCGCTGCGAGTTTCGGATGGCCTCGAGCCCGGGCAGCCACTGGATCGCCGCGAGCGACAGGGCCAGAGCTGCGCCGGCGGCGCAGCGCGACAGCACCCGCCACCACCGATCCCGGTTGAGTCCGGCCGACATGGCGGCGAACGCGATGACGAGGAGGGCCTCGTCCAACATGGCCTCCGGCGCGCCGGCGAGGATCACCGAGTCGCGTAGGCGATGCCGAGCAGGATGGTCCAGCGCCACCGCCCGTCCCGCACGATGTGCAGGACCGCCAACAGCATCCACGGGATGGCGACGAACCCCTCGGTCATGTCCACGTGGTTGACCTGGCTCAGCACCGGCCCGGCGAAGGCGAACGTGGCGGCCCCGAGGATGCAGGCGGCCGTGGACAGGGCGAGGGCCCGCAGGAAGACGTACATCCCGACGGCGATGAGCGAGAAGGCGAGGACCTCGGTGGCCAGCCAGGCGGCCCGGTCCGGCATGACGACGAACAGCCCGGTCAGGGGGTAGAACGCCCCGGCGTTGAAGTCCGCCATCAGGGGGGTGCCGCTGAAGATGTACTGGTTCCAGAACGGCAGCTGCCCGTGGCGCAACATGGAGCCGACCAGGACGCGGAGCGGGTAGTTCTGCTGCAGGTTGTCCCCCGTGATCAGCAGATGCCCGCCGACGAGGTCCGGGCCCACGAAGGCGACCGTCGGGATGGCGACCAGCACCACGTAGGGCCACCAGGGGTCCGATGTGTGCTCGTAGTCGATTCACTGGCGAGGAGGTGCCTTCCGGACGTTCTTGAGCCGGGTCACTCGGTGCCGAGGGCCGGGGCGCAATCGACGAAAGCTAGCCCCCCACCCCGGGAGAGCCGCAAGCAGGACAGCCGCAAGCAGTCGGCTAGAGGGGATGCTCCGTCTGGGATTCCTCTGGCTGTGGCCTCCCCGTCCGGGTGATGTTGCTCGACGTCGAGCGCCACTGCACGTGCGGCTCGAGGGCGGCTCGCTCGAGGCGGCCGATGTTGGCGCGGGCGATGGACAGCAGGTCGGCCAGCAATTCGTCCCCGAGCAGGAACGGCAGCAGTCCCAGGTCCAGCAGCTTGGTGTGGGCCGCCCGGTAGTAGTGCTCCTCGAGCTCGACCCGCGGGTCCTCCAGGTGGACGATCTTCGCCCCCCCGGAGGCGTTCGAGACCTTCTGGGCCAGCTCCCCCACCGAAAACGACTCGGTGAACTGGTTGAACACCCGGAACTCGCCGGCGTTGGCGGGGGTGCGGATGGCGAGCTCGACACAGGCCAGCGTGTCGCGGATGTCGAGGAACCCCCGCGTCTGCCCGCCCTTCCCGTAGACGGTGAGCGGTTCCCCCGCCGCCGCCTGGATCACGAAGCGATTCAGCACCGTGCCGAAGACGGCGTCGTAGTCGAAGCGGGTGGCCAGGTCGGCGTGCAACGTCGTCTCGGGGGTCGACTGGCCGTACACGACACCCTGGTTGAGGTCCGTCGAGCGGAGGCCCCAGGCGCGGCAGCAGAACGCGATGTTGTGGCTGTCGTGGACCTTGGACAGGTGGTAGAAGCTCCCCGGCTGCTTGGGGAAGGGCAGGACGTCGGTCCGGCCCCGGTGGGTGATCTCGATGTAGCCCTCTTCGATGTCGATGTTGGGGGTGCCGTACTCCCCCATCGTCCCCAGCTTGACCAGGTGGATCGAGGGGTCCACGTCCGCGATGGCGTAGAGCAGGTTCAGTGTGCCCACGACGTTGTTGACCTGGGTGTAGACCGCATGTTTCCGGTCCACCATGGAGTAGGGGGCGCTGCGCTGCTCGGCGAAGTGCACGATGGCTTCGGGGCGGAAGCTCCCCACCATGTCGTAGACGAACTCCTCCTCGGTCAGGTCCCCGATGAAGACGTCGAGGCGCTTCCCCGAGACGTCCTCCCAGCAGTCGACGCGGCGGTGCAGCGAGGCGATCGGGACGAGTGAGTCGACCCCCATTTCGAGGTCGTAGCCACGCCGGGCGAAGTTGTCCGCCACGGCGACGTCGTAGCCCGCCCTCGAGAGGTGCAGTGCGGTCGGCCATCCCAGATATCCATCGCCCCCGAGGACCAGTACTCGCATGTGACACCTTCCATTTCCGTGACAGCCGGATTTCACAAGTGTGACACCGATAGTTTCCCCCGCCAGGCTGGGACGATCCTGAGAATCCTGTTAAGGAAGGTTTCGGGGTCCCAGTTCCGCCCGTATCTGTGACAGAATCACTGCAGTTTGATGAAGATTTTCGCTCCCGCGGTGGCCCGCCGCGGGCGTTCAGGTTAGGAATCCCCCGATGGAGCTCGTGACCCCGAGCGCTGCCACCCACACCGAGGCTCGACCCGAGACCGCGGCATCCGACGTGCCGGCGCACACGCCGGTTCGCCTCGGCGTGGCCCGCACCGCGTTCCTCGGCTTCGTCGGCACGGCGGCGATCGTCGTCGGCGCCGTGCTCGGTGGCCAGTCGTTCGAGACCCACCTCCCGGGTGCGTGGTTCTTCGGCATGCCGGGCGGCCCGTTCGGTTCTGCCGGCACGAACGACGCGTTGCCGCCCGTCGCCTCGCTGGCGCTCGTGTTCGGCGGCCTCATCCTCCTCACCCGGGTGTGGGTCGGGTTCCTCGGTTACCTGAGGCGCAACGAGGGCTTCCCGGTCAAGCGTGTCGTGCTCGTCGTCACGATCTGGGCGGTGCCGCTGCTGCTGGCACCACCGCTGTTCAGTCGTGACGTCTACACCTATGCCGCCCAGGGCGAGATGGTCAGCCATCACATCAACCCGTACTCCTACGGGCCCAATGTGCTCGGGCAGACGCCGTTCAACACGCTCGCCGACTCGGTCTGGTCGGGGGCCGAGTCGCCCTACGGCCCGACGTTCCTGACCGTCGACGGAACCGTCGACCAGGCTTCCGGTCACCAGATCCTGGCCGAATACCTTGCAATTTTGGCAGAAGGTTGGGCAGGTGTCGCTGGGTTTGCGGCTGCAACAGGATAGCTCAACGATTCGCCATCCGCTTCATCTTCGTCCATTGGCGGCGGTGGCGCGTTCTGCAACCAGGTGGGCATATCGTTTGTAAAGGGGCTGGCTTCACTGGTTGGCAACACGTCGTCAATCTCGCTATCAAGAACAGCGGTGGCGGCAAAGTTCGCATTTTTATCAAAAACTGTACCGTTAATCGTGGGCACATCGAGTAGTGGCTTTTGATATTCGCTGCTACGATCTTCGCCAATTCCCACTGCTTTATCGATATGACGCTGAATGCTATCCGCGAGCAAACTGGTACGCCCTTCACGTGTCTGCGCTTTGCCCTTGATCAGCAGCACCATATCCTGTACCAATTGATCCTTGAGTTCGGCATAGGTCTTGGGGAAGAAAGACCACTTCGCACGACCCTTGTAGATCTTCCAGCTGGACAAAGGCCATCGCATCGCCCTTCTTGGTGGTGATTGTGCGGATGTTGTGAAATCAGCCCGCCCAGAATGATATTCTTGCCATCGTAGCGCTCATCCAACTCAGCACACGAACAGGTGACCACGCGTGAAAGATCGGCCCCAGGTTGTTAAGCGGATGGCTGATTGAATAGACGCCCAAAAGTTCTTTCTCCCATTGCAACTTTTCCTTGCCCTTGGCCTCTTCAACATCGGGCAGTTTGATCAGCGACACCGACGTACGGCGAGTTTTGGCTTTGTTGCCACCAAAAAGATCAAAGATCGAAAGTTGTCCACTGTCCTGCGCATCCCATGCAGCCGCTGAATTTGCCACCATCGTATCCAGCACAGCCAGCAAGTTGCGACCGTTTGCCAAAACTATCCAGAGCACCCGGCTTTGATCAAACATTCCAGCGCACGCTTGTTCACCTTGCGCAGATCGACCCGGCCGCAGAAGTCTTCGAGCGTCTTAAAGGTCCGCCGTCTTTGCGTCCCTTGATGACCTCCTGCACCGGTCCTTCGCCCACATTTTTAATCGCTGCCATGCCAAAGCGAATGGCCGAGCCTTCAGGAATCGGGAACGGATAGGCAATCGAAGGATCGCGTTGTGCGATGCGCTTGGTACCGGGTGGCACGAGTTGAATGTCGAAATCGAGACCCGAGTAGTTGACATCGGGCGGCAACACATCCACGCCCATGCGCCGACATTCGGTGATGAAAGTTGGTCACCTTCTCGGTCTTGTCGCGCTCGATCAAGAGCTGCGCCGCCATATATTCGACCGGATAGTGGGCTTTAAGATAAGCGGTCTGAACCGTAATGACTGCATAGTCGGCGGCGTGGATTTTGTTGAATCCATACGCGCGGAAAGAACTCGATATCGGCATAAATGGCGTCGGCAGAGGCTCACATCGATGCCATTCTTCTCACAGCCAGCGATAAAGAGCTTTTTGTGCTTTTCGATCTCGCTCGGCTTTTTTCTTGCTGACGGCGCGGCGTCACCAGATCGGCTTCACCGGGCGTATAACCTGCCAGTTTGCTGAGAGTCTGAATGATTTGCTCTTGATAAACCAAGATCCCGTAAGTTTCGGCCAGGATCGACTCCAAGCTCCGGATGCTTATACTCGACTGCTCCTCACCGTGCATGCGGCGGATAAACTGTCGGAATGTACTCCATCGGACCGGGACGATAGAGCGAGATCATGGCGATAATGTGCTCAAAGAGGCTCGGCTTCATTTCCGTGAGCATGCGGCGCATGCCCTGACTTTCGACCTGGAAGACGCCGCTCACTTCGCCGCTGGAAAGCAGTTTAAAGGCGTCGATGGCCGGTTCGCCCTCGAAGGGGATATTTTGTCAGCGTATATTCGATGCCATGCCGCTCTTTGATCAGCGGCACGCCTCGCGCATCACCGAGAGCGTGCTCAGCCCGAGAAAGTCCACCTTGAGCAGACCGATCGATTCCAGGATCGGAAACTCGTACTGGGCAATCGTACTGGTGATCGCCGACTTGCTGCCGCGCATCAGCGGCGTGTAATGGCTCAACGTCACGGTCGGCCACGATCACGGCGGCGGCGTGGATGCCCGAATTGCGCGCCACCCCTTCCAACTGCATGGCCGTCTCTAGCAGATCCTTGACCCATTGCTCGTCTTGTACATCTGCACCAGTTCCGGGCTGTAAAACTCATGGCCTTCGGTCAGACAGTCCTGAATCGTGACCGGCTTGCCGGGAATGCCGGGGATCAGCTTGGCGATGCTTGTCTACTTGCGCCAGTTCAATACCCTGGCGCGCGGCCGACATCGCGCACGGCGGCCTTGGCCTTCATGCGGTTGAAGGTGGCGATCTGGGCCACCTGGGTCTCGCCAAACTCTGCACCGTGTAGCGGATCATCTCTTCGCGCTGGTCGTCGGGGAAGTCGAGGTCGAAGTCGGGCATGCTCACGCGCCCGGGGTTGAGAAAGCGCTCGAAGATCAGGTTGTTCTTGAGCGGGTCGAGGCCGGTGATGCCGATGCAGTAGGCCACCAGCGAGCCGGCGCCCGAACCGCGCACGTTCCACCAGATATTGCGCCTGCGGGCAAAATTGCAGAGGTCGGCCACGATCAGAAAGTAGATCGAAAGCCCATCTGGTGGATGACGCGCAATTCGCGCTCTTTGCGTTCCTGGATGCATCGCAGTTGGCACGTGCGCCATAAAGCCGGTGCAAGCCTTCCTCGGTCAGGTGGCGCAGATAGGTTTCGTAGGTGTGCCCTTCGGGAATCGGCAGGTCGGGCAGGTGGTAGGTCGGATCTTCGAGATCGACCTCGCACATCTCGACGATTCGAGCGTGTGGTCGAAGGCCTCGGCTGGCAGGTCGATAAAGGGACGGAAGGTCGCTTCCATCTGCGCCCGGCTCTTGAGAAAGTAGGAGCCGTCGCTCATCCGCATGCGATTCTTCTGCGTGGACGGTGCGCCTGTCTGCACGCAGAGCAGCACATCGTGCGGTGCCGTCTCCTCTCGCGCACATAGTGCACATCGTTGGTGGCAACAGCTTTAGCCCAAACTCTTTCGGCCCAGGGCACCAAGATCTTGTTGACCGGGCTTCAATTCCGGGATGGTGTGCTCTTGCAACTCGATAAAGAAGTTTTCTTTGCCAAAGACATCCACATACCAGCCCAGCCGGTCGTAGGCTTCTTTTTCTTTGCCCTGATCAGCAAATTGGGCACCTCGGCGCCGAGGCAACCGGTCGTGCAGATCAACCCTTCGGCATGGCTTGCCAGAAAGTCATGGTCGACGCGCGGGCGATAGTAATAACCGTCGAGTTGGGCTGTGGTGGCAATCTTGAGCAGGTTGCGATACCCAGTCATGTTGCGCGCCAGCAGCAGCAGATGATAGTTTTCCCGATCGAACTGCGATCGCGCCCGCCCATCGGTCGACCGTAAATCGTCTGATAGGCTTCGACGCCGATCAGCGGTTTGATGCCCTCATCTTTGCAGAGCGCGAAAAAACTCGATGGCACCGTGCATCACGCCATGATCGGTCAGCGCCAGCGCCGGTTGGCCCAGCTTCTTGGCTTCCTTGACCAGATTTTTGATCCGCCCCAGCCCGTCGAGCAGCGAATACTCGGAATGGACGTGGAGATGGACAAATGGATCGAGTGTGTCTGCCATAAGGATCGATACGTAAAGAAAAAGTAAAAATACGTAAACTTTGTACAATCCACCCAAACAGAACAGGAGTGGCGCGCAAAGTTTAATTAACTTGTTTATTCGTGTAGAGTATGAGTATAACGAGTTGCTTGCCTCCCCGTATACCCTAAATATCACATGAAATTGCTAGCGGGGACCAGTCTGCATTCCATATTGCAGACTGATTTTCTAGTAGAGGAATTATAACAGAAAACCGATGAAGGAACAGATTTTCTGAATTAGAAGTGAGTAAAAGGCATTAGATTTTTGAATGAAAATCTGTTTGTCGGCGCCCATCAATCGCCATTTTCTATCTTCCCAAATATGCCTTTTTTAAGTCGTCGTTATTGAGCAGATTTTCAGCAGTGTCCGCCAATACCACCCGCCCAGTCTGCACCACATAGCCCCGATCTGCAATCGAGAGTGCCATGTTGGCATTTTGTTCTACCATAAAAACTGCCACACCCTGTTTGTTAATTTGCTGGATCGTCTCGAAGTTGCGCTCGACCAGCAGCGGTGCCAAGCCCATCGAAGGTTCGTCCATCAGCAACAGTGAAGGGCGGGAATCAAGTGCCCGCGCCATTGCCAGCATCTGTTGCTCACCGCCACCGCTCATGGTGCTGCCCTGTTGCTGATAGCGCTCCTTGAGGCGAGGGAAAAGCGCCAACATCTTCTCCAGATCAGCCTCGATCTCGGCTTTGTCATTGCGCAGATAGGCACCCATTAGCAAATTCTCGCGCACGCTCATCTCGCCAAAGATGCGTCGGTTTTCCGGCACCACTGCCATCCCCCGCTCGATGCGATAGGAAGTTGGGCGGTCCTGCACTGCTTCGCCTTTGAATTCAACCGTACCGCTAGTTGGGCGTACAATGCCAAGAATCGTCTTAAGTGTGGTCGATTTGCCCGAAGCATTGCCGCCGAGCAGACAGACCAATTCGCCCGGTTGAATTTCCAGACTCACATCCTGTAGAATGTGGATCGGTCCGTAGTAGGTGTTGATGTTGGAAAGCTGGAGAAGAGGAGCTGTCATCGATTTTTCCTTCCCAAGTATGCCTCGATCACCCGTTCGTCATTGGTGACCTGATCAAACGATCCTTCGGCGATCTTCTCGCCGTGATCGGACCATCACTCGGTCGGAGATGCCACCGACGACGTTCATGTCGTGTTCGATGAGCAGAATGGGTAGCCCATTTCGCCGCGCAGTTTACCGATTAGTTCGGTGATTTCAGCGCTTTCGTGGGGATTCATGCCGGCTGCGGGTTCGTCGAGCAGCAGCAGTTTGGCACCAGTCATCATGGCGCGGGCGATTTCGAGTCGGCGGCGGTTGGCGTAGGGAGAGGCTATATGCGGGTTCGTCAAAGCGATAGCCTTGCAGCCGGTTGCCAAAGAAGGCGAGCTTTGCTTCGGCGTCGCTGCGGATGTGGGCTTCTTCTCGTCGCCAGCCGGGTGTGCGCAGAATGGTCGGGATCACGCCGCTTTTGCTGTTGCACCAACCGGCTGCCATCACATTTTCGAGCACCCTCATATTGAGGAATAGCCGCAGCGATTGAAAGGTGCGGGCAATGCCCAGCGTGGTGATTTCGTGTGGCAACTTGCCCAGAATGCTCTGCCCTTTGAGACGAATATCACCCTGGCTGGGTTGATTGACACCGGTGATGACGTTGAGCGTCGTCGATTTTCCCGCACCATTGGGGCCGATGATCACACGATCTCGCGTTCGTTGACAGTGAAATCCAACCCACTGCCACTTGTAAACCACCAAAGTTGAGAGAGAGATTTTGAATTTGAAGCATAAAAGGTAGTAGGTAGACGGTATTAGGTAGAGGTAGATAACGGGACTGCTACCTAATACCGTCTACCTACTACTGATTTCCAAGTTGTCGTTGAACCGTTGCATTTGCTTCGGCATTGAGTTGGCGCAAGGTTGATTCTACATCCGCACCGCCTGCGATGGCGAGAAATTGCATCGCTCATGGCACCCCGGATAAAGCCGTAGCCGGGTACTGATGGTTCGCTGCGTCCTTCGGGTAAAAAGGCAACCAGGCTGCGATAGGCTTCGTTTTCATTTAGAAATTTGCCCATTGCATCAAAGGCGCTGCCCCGGATCGGGAAACCTTCGACCGCTCGTGCCCATTTCGCCTGCACTTCGGGACTGGCGTAGTGTTTGAGAAAAAGCCAGGCTGCCAGTTCCTGTTCGGGCGTGCTTTTGATTAGCGCAATGCTCGGACCGGAGAGATTGAGCCCCGCCCGCTCACCGGTGTGCGGCAATCGGGCTCACTTCCCAGGCAAAGTCAGCGCCATCTTGAACTGCTTTGTCGAAAAAGTAAAAACTGCTGCTGGCACCGACTGCAAAGAGCGCAATCCCGTTGCCAAAATCCGTCTGATCGCCGTAGCGTTCGCTGGTGATGCGGGCGCAACCCTCGTTGATCAATTCTTGTAAAAATGTCCAAGCGAACAACTGCTCCTGCACCATTTAGCGTAAATTGTCCACTTGTCGGGTCATAAATATCGCCGCCAAAGGCAAAGACCCAACTGGCAAAAGTAGAGGCATTGTCAGAAAGTTCAAAGCCAATGCCTTTGCCGATTTTGTCAGCACTAAAAGGGCGTTTGGGATGCAGCACAGGCCGCAGTGCGAAAATCTTCGGGCGAATTGGGCAGATCGCTGATGCCTAACTCCGTTAGCCAATCCCGGTTGACAAAGAGCCACATCGGCGGCTCGTCCATTGGCAACCCAGTGCGTACATTGCCTAAATTGGGGGCGAATCTGCATCCAGCGCCCAGTTGAAAACGTCCGTACGCTCATCGCCATCAAACCCCCAGGTTGCGCTGTCGAGTAATGAAGTTAAATCAACTGACGCATCTGCAATAAAATAGCGTGCAGAATCACTCTGAAAACCAAGCACAAGAGTGGGCGAATCGGCCATGCCCACCGTTTCCATTGTGCTGTCAAAAAGTTTGCCATAATCCGCAAATGCCTGTGCCTCGACCCAAATTCCGTGCGGATTGCTGGCGTTGAAATCATCGATGATCTCGTTGAGAATTTTTTCCCGATATTTGGTGTGGCGATGCCAGAACATCACGCTTTGCTCGCTGGGATCGACCGCTGACCAA
>CAVULV010000008.1:0-567671 GCA_963742445.1 uncultured Acidimicrobiaceae bacterium | reverse complement strand
GCACATTGCGGAAGCCCTGGGATTCGCAATTGCCGTTGCTGAAGCTGTGGCCGAAGCAGAAGCCGGCGCCTGACCAACCCCTTCACCAATCGAAACCCTCTGAAATCAACTTAGAAAAGGAGAAACATCATGGCAAAGCCCGACGGCATGTTTGTCTACGTCGGTACCTACCCCAGCGAAATGGCGGCGCGAGCCGACTACGACATCGTGAAGGACCTCCACGCCGAGAAGATGGTCGGCACCTACGACGCTGCGGTGGTCACAAAGGACTCCAGACGGCAAGGTCCACGTCAACAAGGACGAGACGTCGACCCGCCACGGGGCCTGGGGCGGAGCAGCGGTCGGCGCCGTCGTCGGCATTCTGTTCCCACCCTCGATCATCGCCGGCGCAGCGGTCGGGGCGGCGGTCGGCGGCGTAGGCGGGCATCTCTGGAAGGGCATGTCGCGATCGGACGTGAAGGAGTTCGGGGACATCATCGATGCCGGGCAGGCTGCCCTGGTCATCGTCGGCGAAAGCACCATTGAAGACGCCATCAACAAAGCCGGACTGAAGGCTGAGAAGCACGCGGCCAAGGAGCTCGACGTGAGCCCCAAGGACATCGACAAGGCGGTTCAGGAGACGGCAAAGGAGCTCAGCTGATCTCCTGTCCTCGGCATCGGTGCCATTCCGATACGCCTGGGACAACCAACTGACGAAAGGGTTTCGCATGACTTCTCCCGAAACGCAAGTCGTTGAAGAGATGTTCGTCCAAGTGGCCAGCGGTTCGAGGAGTTCAGACGGAGTGCTCACGCTGTCGGGCGTGTCGCCCGCCACGTTGTACTTCTCGGACCGCCCCGAGCGAGTCGTCGGTCACATGACGAACGAACAGTTCGTCGAAGGTTGGTCCTTAGGCGACAACAACTTTGCCGCGGACCCTCCGAATGCCGTCCTGTCCTACATCGACGCCGGAGAGAACCGACCGGAGGATTGCGTTGTCGTGCTGAGCGATCCGAAGGTTGGACACTGACTCGATTCGATACTCGTATCAGCTCCTCGAGGGTTCCGTGCCTGAGTCATCAGGCGCATGCACTCTGTTCATCGACCCATTGGGACGTCCGCTCTCGCCGGTCTCAATGGCGGGGATGCGTCGTCGGCAGCGGCGGCGTGGCTGAACGGGTTGGGGTCCCGACCGTCGTGCGACGGGACAGCCCACGTCGCTTTCCGCATCGCCGGTGGCGGCGATGAACGTGCAGTCACTCAAAGGAGGGTTCAAATGTCCAGCATGAGTGCCACCGACACGGCGGCCAGCGTCAAGGAGTTCGGGCGGCGGTGGTGGCTGCTCACCGTGTTCGGAGTCATTACGGTCGGCTTCGGTATCGTCCTGACGTTCAAGCCCGGCAAGTCGGTACACGCCATCGCCATCATCATCGGTATCTGGCTGTTGATCCTCGGCGTCGTTCAGCTCATCCGGGCGATCGGTGCGTCGGGCGAGCGGACCGGGTTCGTGATCATGGGACTCCTCGCGATCGTCATCGCGCTGATCTTGTTGCACCACACGACCACGACGGTCGCTGTCCTCGGATTCATCATCGGTATCTTCTGGACCATCGGAGGCGTGACGGAACTGTTCCACGGCTTCAGCGCGGACGATGGCGGCGTCAGTTGGCCGACCGTGATCTTGGGGCTGATCGGGACGATCATCGGGATCCTCTGCCTGGTCTACCCGTCCCTGTCACTTTCGATCATCTGCGTGATCGTCGGACTCGGAATGATCGTCTACGGCATCGTCGAGATAGCGGCAAGCCTGCACGTCCGCAAGGTAAAGGAAATCTGAGCGTTCGTATCACTCGCGGCATGGTCGTAGACGATGAAGCCGGGCGCGTCATTGAAGGAGGTCTGAGTTGAGCAAATCTGTTGAGCATCCGACCCATGAAGAGAGTGCGGCGACGAGGCAAGGCTGCACGGGGCGAGGTACCCCGAGAACGCCATGCCGAATGGTCGGCTGGCCACCGCGACGTTGAATCCACTCGATCTCTTGGCTGAGCAGGCGACGACGCGTGTCCCAGAGCTCGTGCCGATCCGCTACGGGCGGATGGCGGCGACGCCCTTTACCTACTACCGGGGCGCCGCGCTCCCAATGGCCGCCGACCTCTCCACAGGGCCACGCACCAGCCTCGATGTCCAACTGTGCGGCGACGCCCATTTGTGCAACTTCGGCGGCTTTGCCTCGCCCGAACGGGACCTGCTCTTCGACGTCAACGACTTCGACGAGACCGCACCGGGACCCTTCGAATGGGATCTCAAGCGCTTGGGGGCCAGCTTCGAGATCGCCGCCCGCAGCCGCAACTTCCCGGCCAAGACCGGTCGCAAACTGGTCACGAATTCGATGTGCGCCTATCGCGAGGCCATGCATGAGTTCGCCAAGATGTCCAACCTGGAGGTGTGGTACTCCCGCCTGGACATGACCGGCGTCGCCCAGAAGTGGGGCTCCGAAGTCAGCAGCGACGTGCTCGCGGCATTTCAGAAGACCACCGCGAAGGCACAATCGAAGGATCAGCTGAAGGCGCGGGAGAAGCTCACCGAAGTGGTCGACGGCGAGCTCCGCTTCCGGAGTGATCCCCCGTTGCTGGTTCGGGTGAGCGAGCTCTACGGCAAAGCGGACGCCGGGCAGCTCCAGGAGACGATCCACGAGGGCATCCGCTCGTACCGACAGACGCTGACCGGGGACCGTCGTCACCTGCTCGAATCCTACGAGCTCGTCGACGTGGCCCGGAAGGTCGTCGGAGTCGGGAGTGTCGGCACTCGCGCCTGGGTCTCCCTCTTCAAGGGAGATGACGCCGACGACACCCTCATCCTCCAGATGAAGGAGGCCGAAGCCTCGGTGTTGGAGCGTTTCTGCACCAAGAGCGATGTTCAAGACGCACGGCGAGCGAGTCGTCGAAGGTCAGCGGTTGATGCAAGCATCGAGCGACATCTTCCTTGGCTGGCAGCAGGTCCCGATCGGTGTGGACGGTAACTCCCACGACTACTACTTCCGCCAGTTGTGGGATTGGAAACTCTCTGCCGACGTGGACAACATGGCTGCAGAGGCCCTTCTCGTCTACGCGAAAATGTGTGGCTGGGCACTGGCTCGGGCTCACGCCCGATCCGGTGACCGGGTGGCCATCGCTTCGTACCTGGGGTCCAGTGACGCCTTCGACCGGGCTCTCGCCGATTTCGCCATCTCCTACGCCGACCAGAATGCGCTCGACCATCAGGCCCTCGTCGACGCCATCGCCGACGGCTCGGTTCACGCAGAGCTTGGCGTCTAGTCCTTCCACCGAAGAACGCCACTCCGAACGGGTTCTCTCAGCACACGGCGGAAGGACGAGAACCCCCTATCAGGCACCCGGTCTTTGTCATGCCCGCCGGCGAGGTACCAAGGAATGACTGACCCAAAGTGAGCAAGGGCGCGATCGCAATCCTCGCTTTGGCGTCAGCACAGTTCCTCATGGTGCTGGACCAGTCCGTGATAAACGTGTGGTCAGCTCGCTGGCGCACGATGACCCCGCCAGGATCGGAGAACTCGAGAGTGCCTGACGAAGCCGCGCCGGCCACACCGAGTCCTCCCTCGCCCTTGGAACTCGTCAAGAGCAAACAATACGTCGCGCTCCTGGTCATGGGCGCGCTGGTGGGCATCCCGGTGGCGATTGTCGCCTACTACTACTTGAAGCTGATCGACAAGGGCCAGAACTACTTCTTCAACACACTCCCCAATGAACTCGGCTTTCACGGTGCGCCCGTGTGGTGGCCGCTTCCAATGCTGGCGATGTGTGGGTTGATCGTCGGCCTGACGTTGCGCTATCTACCGGGTACCGGAGGCCACAATCCCGCCGAGGGCTTCGCAATGGGGGGAAGCTTCGGGCCGAAGGACATGCCCAGCGTCTTCATTGCGTCACTGGCAACGCTCATCTTGGGTGGGGTGTTGGGCCCGGAGATGCCATTGGTCGTCATCGGCATGGTCCTGGCCGTGCTGATCTTGCACCTCATCAAGAAGGATGCGCCGAAGCAAGCGGTTGCAGTGATCGGGGCAGCCGGAAGCTTCGCGGCCATCTCGAGTCTGCTCGGCTCACCGCTTGTCGGCGCCTTCTTGCTATTGGAAGCGGCAGGGATCGGTGGCGGTCTCATCAGCGTGATCCTGTTGCCGGGGCTCGTGGCGGCGGGAGTCGGAGCCCTCGTGTTCGTCGCCCTCAGTGACTTTACGAGCACGGGCGTGACGTCGTTCGGCGTGCAGAACCTCCCCAAGGTCGGTTTTCCAACGGGGAGCACGTTCGCCTGGAGCATCGTCATCGGTCTTGTGGCGGCAGTCGTCGGCACGGCCATCCGACGTGGAGCCTTCGAGATCCAGCCCTTCGTTGCACGCCACAAGGTGCTCGTGACACCGGTCCTCGGGCTCGCCATCGGCGGTCTGGCAGTGTTCTTCGCCGAGGAGACCGGAAAGAGTTCGCATTTCGTCCTCTTCTCCGGTCAATCGGGCCTGTCTCCGCTCATCGACAACGCAGCGACCTGGTCGCTAGGGGCCATCATGCTGCTCATCGTCTGTAAAGGACTCGCGTACAGCGCATCATTGGGTGGCTTCAAAGGCGGCCCCGTCTTCCCCGGCATGTTCATCGGAGCCGCAGTCGGGATCGCCTTCTCCCATCTTCCCGGTCTGCCGCTGGTGGACTCGGTGGCGATGGGAATCGGGGCAATGACGTCGGTGGCGATCGGTGGTCTTCCGTTGTCGTCGGTGCTTCTGACGCTGGTCTTCATACAATCCGACGCCTTCCAAGTGATCTCAGTGGTGATCTTGGCCGTGGCCGTGTCATTCGTGGCTTCGGCATGGCTCGAACGATGGTTGAAGCCGCACTCGCGTTCACTTGCACCGGCTGCGGCGGTTGCGACGTCTCCAGGACCCGGCGCCCCGGAGGGATCCGGCGGCAATTAGGCCCAGGCCGGTGAGGATCCGCGGCCAGACGACGCTTCTGCCAGCATCTAGCTGCCTTTACGGGTTGGCAGACCTTCGAGGATTCTCAAAGTCGACCCAGCAACCGGGGTCGGTATTCGTGGGTCGGTTTCGTCTCCATGACCGGCGGACTCTTGTCCGAGGTCGCTTGGAACCAGCTGACATAGCGATTCACCAGCGGTGACGCCGAGATCCCATGAACGAGGACGGACAGCCCCACCGTGAGATACGTCACTGTGGCGATCTCTGCAGAGTGCGGGAGATGGGCGTCTTCGACGATCACGGCGAACACGATCGAGGCGAGTCCCCGCGGACCGAACCAACCCATGAAGGCAACGGTTGCCGGTCGGGCATGCGTGCCGAAGAGCGCGATCGCCACCGGCACCATCCGCACAACGGTGAGACTCAACACCGCATAGAGGGCTATGTGCCAACTCAAGTGCTTGAACTCCGGACCGAGAAGCACGGCACCAAAGACGAGGAAGGTGACGCTGTCGAGCGTGGCTCCGGTCTCTTCGGTGAAGAGCATGGCCTGGGCCACCTCGTTCTTGGCGAGGAGACCAAACAAGGCGCCCGCCACGAAGGCGGCGATGAATCCTGACCCACCCAATGCGTTGGCCGCTCCGTAGGCGGCAATCGTCGTGGCCAGGGGGACGATCTGCTGCCAGGTCTTGTCGATCAGATTTCGCCGGCCGGCGAGGACGACGATTCCGCCGGAAAGCAGGGCGGCGCCGGCACCACAGAGGACGCCGTAACCGATCTCTTCCGCCACCACGGTGAGAGGATGGGCCTCAGCGCCGGCCGCGGTGGCGAGAAGGATCAGCAGCAACGGCACGCAGATGCCGTCATTGAGGCCGCTTTCGACGTTGAGTGACTGACGCACAACCTGCGGAAGCCGGTCATCTGTGACGACGGCACTCCCGAGTCCGGCGTCGGTTGGGGCAAGGACGACGCCAAGGATGAGGGCGTCATTGAGCGAGAACGACTTGAAGAGCGCGACCGCCGTGAGCCCGCCGGCGACGACCGTCAAGATCAGGCCTACGCCGAGCAAGCGAACCGGCATCGATGCCTCGCTCTTCAGCGCGCGCAGGTCTATGCGGGACGAATCGGAGAACAACACGACCGCGAGGGTCGCCTCGGCGAGCGTTCGAACGACCGAGCTGGTCGGTTGGGCTGCGAGCTCGTCGAGTGCCAGAGGGCCGACGAGAACGCCGATCGTGACGACCAGGATCGCCGGGGTGAGCGGGGTCCCCGACAGATATCGCGACACAGATGCCACGAGCAGCAGCGACACACCGATGATCGCGAGCCCGGCACCCATCGCCAGAGAATGCCAGGAGTGGGAACTGCGTGCCCGACTCGCGCCGCACGTGGCTGGGTACAAGCTGGTCCGTACGCACGAAAGCAGGGGGCCCGACCCGGCAACAAGCGGCTGTCAAGGGCGGCTGAAGGCCGGCGGAGCGGACCCTTGACTGCCGCGTCGGAGCCGAACCGTCATCGACCAGAATGGAGTTGGCCGGCCGCCGGGCCCGGCCTGGGTGCCATCTCTGGGCCCCGAACCGAGATCGTTCACGCCAGCTGAGGTCCGGTCGAACCGGGCGGCGGATTGGGAAGAGCGGGGAGTGGGGAACACCTGGCGACAAGTGCCCTCGCCGGCGAACGGTCGACTGCCGGTCGCAGATCTCCGTCGGGCATGGCCGGGGCCGGCGCAGGCGATGAGCCGGCGCCGGCGCCGGCAGAAGCACCGAGTGGCTGGTCGTGAGGCTGAGAAGGTGATCCATCCCGTCCGGACGATTTCTTGATTGGGTAAAGCAACTCCTCACAACTCGTCCCATCTGCAGTTGGCCGGATCGTGGGTGCGCCTCGAGCTCGTCACCACGGTCGATGTGGCCTCGCAAAGTCGCTGAACCGATGGCGGCGATCTGACTACGCCTCGAAGATTTCCTCGGAAAAGTTTTGACTGTCTGCTGGTGTCCGTTGGTGCGCGTCGGTATCCGTTCGTACGCCCTGGTGCGCGCTACGTACGATTTAGACCTCGATCGAAGATCTGCAGCTGTCACACCGGGGATCCACCCTGGCCGGCATGGAGCCACCCGACTTGACCGCCGACGATTGGGAGATGGTCAGGGCAGTGGGTCGCCGGATCCGAGCCCGGCAATTCAACGACTTCACGACCCAAGGAGAGGGCTGTGGCTGGTGCCGCCATCCCATTCGCCTGCGGGGCGCAGTCATCACGCGAACGGGTGGCGAGCGGCTACGGACCTTCTCGACCGGTCGACTTCCCGACGGCGTGTTCCTCAAGGCCTGCGGAACCCGGCGGGAGACCCGCTGCCCGTCCTGCGCCGCCCTCTACCGAGGGGACGCCCGCCACCTCGTCCGGTCCGGCTTGATCGGCGGCAAGGGGGTCGATGAATCCGTCACCGATCGGCCCGCCGTCCTGTTGACGCTTACCGCCCCCAGCTTCGGTCCCGTCCACTCGACCGGACACGGTGGGCCGTGCCATCCCGGCTCCCCGTCGGCCAGGTGCGTGCACGGCCACAAGATGGTGTGTTCGGAGCATCACGATGACCGCGACCGCATGGTCGGGGCTCCACTCTGCGAGGACTGCTACGACTTCGAGGGCGCCGTGCTACAGAACGCCTGCACCCCCGAGCTGTGGCGGCGCACGACCATCTACTTGTTGCGCCACCTGGCCGGCACTCTCGGGTGGACTCAGCGGGTCACGAAGGAGTGCGTCCGGTTGTCCTTCTGCCGGGTGGCCGAATTCCAGCGCCGCGGCGTCGTGCACCTGCACGCCGTCATTCGGGCGGACGGCGTCGACGGGATGCCGCCGCCGCTCACGGCCGACGACTTGGCCCGAGCCGCATTGTCCACCGCCCGATCGGTCACCGTCACGCACCCCTTGGGAGTCGCTCGCTGGGGCAGCCAGGTCGACGTCCAGGTTCTCGACCGCTCCGCCGGTCCCCGGGCCCAGCAGGTGGCTGGCTATGTGGCCAAGTACGCCACCAAGAGCTCTGACGGCGGCGGCGCCCTCGACGCGCCGATCCGCTCGGAAGGGGACCTGGCCCGCCGATCTCTCCCGCAGCATCTGCGCCGGATGGCCGAGACCGCCTGGGCCCTCGGTGCCGACCCTACGTTCGAGTCCTACCGCCTGCGCCGCCACGCCCACGACCTGGGATACGGCGGCCATTTCCTCTCCAAGTCGCAGCGCTACTCTCACGAGCTTCAGCGCCCTCAAGGCTGCCCGGGCCGCCTGGCGGGATGCAATGCGGTGGGGTGGTGACGCCGGGGAGACGGCCGACCGTTCTCCCGAGCGGCGTCTGCGCGCCGTCGGTGTCGGCTGGACCAGCCGGGGCGAGGAACTCTGGGCTGGGTCTCAGCAGCGGCAGCGGCTCGATGAGCGCCGGCTCGGCAACGAGGAGTGGTACTGCCGGACGGAGCAGGATATGGAGTAAGTGGGGAGCGTGGTGATGCAGCCATGAAACGACGACAGTTCGGATCGGTGCGCAGGCTCCCCTCGGGGAGGTGGCAGGCCAGCTACTGGCACGTCGGCCGCCGGCACATCGCCGAGGTGACGCTGCTCACCAAGGCCGATGCCAACGCCTACCTAGCGGCGATGGAGACGCAGATTCGGCGGGGCAGCTGGATTGATCCGTGGGGCGGACACGTCGGGTTCGCCGAATGGGCCGAGGAGTGGAAGTCCACCATTGTCGACCTGCGGCCGTCGACCAAGGCGCGCGACGTCGGCTACCTCGAGCGCTACGTCCTGCCCCGTTTCGGGCCGCTCGAGCTGGGCGAGATCGACCACATGATGGTGCGCGCCTGGGTAGCAGAGCTCAGCGCGTCCGGGCTGGCCCCGTCGACCACGACCAAGGCGGCCCAGCTGCTGAGCAAGATCATGCGGGCCGCCGTGCAGGCCGGCTATCTGCCGAAGTCACCGTGCGATGGCGTGCGGCTCCCGCGGATCGAGCGGGTGGAGATGCGGTTCCTCGAACCGGGCGAGGTCATGGCGCTGGCCGACGCCATGGACCCGCGGTATCGGGCGGCCGTGTTGCTCGCCGCCTACGGCGGCCTGCGGGCGGGCGAGCTGTTCGGGCTGCGGGCCAAGCGGGTCGATCCTCTGCGACGGACCGTCGCCATCGCCGAGACGGTGGTCGACGTCGGCGGCCACCCCTACTTCGGACCGCCCAAGACCCGGGCCGGCCGTCGCACGGTACCACTCCCCCGCGTGGCAGCCGACCCGCTGGCCGAGCACCTGCGCACCTACGACCGCCAGCCCGACGACCTCGTCTTCACCGCACCGGAGGGAGGACCGGTACAGCTCAACGTGTGGCGGCAGCGCTTCTGGGCCCCGGCCGTGCGCGACGCCGGCCTGGCGCACCTGCGACCGCACGACCTGCGGCACACCGCAGTGGCGCTGTGGATGGCCGCCGGCGCCAACCCGAAGGAGGTGGCGGCACGGGCGGGACACACGTCGGTCAGCTTCACGCTCGACCGCTACGGGCACCTGTTGCCGGGCTCCGAGCAACGCCTCAACGACGCGCTCGACGCATTGGCGGAGGGCGCGCAAACGACGGCTGAGGTCACCTGCGACGCCGACGACACGACGAACGTGCGCGAAACACACGATTTGTCAAGACCCGGTACCCGCTTGACGTTTTGACTCCGGTACCTGCTTGACACCCAAACCCTCAGGCCACATTGGCCTTACGGGGCCGACCCTGGGGAGTAGCGAAGGCGCCGTGCTCCTTGGAGCGGTCGTGATGGATGGCGTGGACCCTGAGGACCTTGCCCTTGGCCGAGATCTGGACCGAGCCGGCCACGATGGCCACTTCGACGACCTGGCGGGCCCAGCTGCGTCCGACCCGATAGCCGGTCCCGGCGAAGGAGACCGAGCCGCCCTGGTCCACCCGGCGGGTGACGGTCATGCCTGAGGTGGGTGGTCGGGAGCGCCCCGAGCGTGGGGCACGTTGGGGCCGAGATCCTTTGTCCGCTCGGCGTCGCTCGGCGTGGGTGGCGACGAGGACGCCGGCATGGAGGATCTCGACGAGCCCTGCCGCGCACCACGACCTCGACGGATTCCCCCGCGAAGGTCGCCCCCACCCGATAACGGAAACTCCCGAGGCCGATCGAGCCGCGCTGGTCGACCCAGCGGTTCACGCCGGGTGGTCGTTCACTCAGAGGAACCTCCTCGATGACTTCTGGCATCTCGGGGTCGGCGGGTCGGGCTGGGGCCAGTGCGAAGCGCTCGGCGGGCGGGCGATCACCCAATGACTGGTGCGGACGCTTCGTGTTGTACTCGCTCACCCACTCGTCGAGGGCGCGCTGGAGCGCCTCGATGCTCGGATGCACCCAGTCGTGGTCGACCAAGAAGTCCGAGCGCATGGTCTTGTGGAATCTCTCGACCTTGCCTGTCGTGGTCGGCGAATACGGGGCGGTGAGCAAATGGCGGATCCCGTTGTTGGTGCAGATCCGGTCGAAGAGCACCGGTCCGGGCCCTTGGCCGAAGCGAGCAGTGAAGACCTTGCCATTGTCGGTGAGGATCTGGTCGGGCACGCCATGGGTGCGCAGCGCCCACTGGAGGGCCTCGCACACCGGTCTGGCTGTCGCCCGGGCAACCACCCGAGCGCAGACGCAGAACCGTGAGTGGTCATCGACACCGGTGACGACTTTGACCTCGGTGCCGTCGGCAAGATGGAAGCGGCCGACGATGTCCATCTGCCACAGCTCCATGGAGCGAGACCGCTCCCATCGCTTGTAGTCAGAGCGGGCGCGCTTGCGTGGGGTGGGCTCGAGCAGGTGGTGACGAACCAAGGTGCGATAGATGGACGAGCGTCCGGGCACCGGAGTGAAGCCGTCTTTGGCGAGTTCGGTGCGGATGGAGCGTGGTCCCCAGCGCGGGTGCGCCCGGCGCAGCTCGACCACCCTGGCCTCGATGACCGGGGCCATCTGGTGCGGACAGCGCTCGGGCCTCGAGCTCTTGTCGGCCAGGGCGGCCATGCCGCCGTTGGCATAGCGGCGCAGCCACGTGTGGACGCTCTGGCGGCTCACCCCGTTGCGCTGGGCCACGTCGGTCACGCTCATCCCGTCGAGGACGTCGATCACCGCTCGATAGCGCTGTTCCACCAGCTTGAGCTCCACCAACACGGTCGGCCTCCTTCGCATCCGTCGACAGCTGCGTCAACAGCGAAGAAGGTGGCAACCGCCACGCGGTGGACCCTCCAGGCACGAAGTGTCAAGCAGGTACCGGAGCCAGTGTCGCCCAGGTACCGGAGCCGCGTCCGAAAGTGTCAGGCAGGAACCGGAGCCACGCCGTCAAGCATGAACCGGAATTTCACAGCGAAAACACGATTTCGTTCGCGCACGTAGCGCGCACGCCGGAGGACCGTGACGAGAGTGTCAGCGACGCGCAAGTCTCTGACCAGGACGAACAGAGTGGGCGCTGCGGGACTCGAACCCACGACCTCAGCCGTGTGAAGGCTGCGCTCTAACCAGCTGAGCTAAGCGCCCTTTGGGATTTGCCGGAGCACAACCGTAGCCCGCGCCGCGCCGTCCACCTGCGGCGCCGGGTTGATTTGGGGGGCCGCAGAGGCACCGGTACCCTGAGTCGGGCATGACCCCTCCCGCCGGCAACGGCGCCAGCCCGCCCAAGACCTGGAGCGCACGTCTCCTCGGGGCGTTCTCCGGGCCGCCACCGGGCTCCGGCGGGTCCGGGGACAGGACGGGCCCGTCACAGGTCCTGGCCCCCGAACAGCGCAAGGCCGCCATGACGTCCCTCGACGCGCTCGAGGTGAAATTGTCCTTCTGGGCCCTGGCCGTGGCGACGGTCGTCTCCGTGGCCATCCCGGTCTACATCCTCGCCGCCCACAAGGTGACCAAGCGCGGAGGCCACTCCATCACCGTCGGCCCGGACGCGATCCTGTTGTACGGCGCGCTCCTCCTGTTCTGTGCCATCGGGTTCTTCGCTCTGTGGAAACGGAAGCGGACGATCTTGTGCTTCGACTTCTTCCTGGTCGGCTTCGGCCTCACGGTGTCCCTCACCGTCGTGGGCTTCGTGTACATCTTCTTCGGGGCGTGGCTCATGCTGCGGGCCTGGAGGATCAACAAGTACGGCACGACCAACGCCAAGGTCATCGCCAAAGAGGCGGCGGCGCGGCCCCGGGGTCGAGAACGCAAGGAGGCGGCCAGGTCGTCTGGCAGCAAGACGCCCGCCAAGTCCGGCGAGCGCAAGCCACCGACCGCCAACAAGCGCTACACGCCCAAAGCGGCGCCGCGGAAGAAGATCCCCAAGCCGACCGAGTAAGGGTCGCTCAACCAGCGGGCTCGACGAGCAGCGCCGAGCGCAGCAGCCGCAGGACGTCGGCCCGCCGGCGAACCAGGGAGCGTGCCGTCGGCTCCTCGCCGAGGGCCCGGAGCACTTCGACCTCGGTGACCATCCCGATCACCGTGGAGTAGATGGCCAGCAGCAGCAGCCGGGGGTCGTGGCGCCGCATCGTGCCGGCGTCCATCTCGGCCTCGAGGAACGAGGACGCCCGCTCGACCAGTGGCTCGAGGGCCAGCGTCATCTGGGTGGCCGCCGGCGGTCCCAGGCGACCGACCTCGCGCAGCAGCCCCAGCAACTCCGGCTGGCGGGCCGCCAGCCGAAAGACCGAGCGGACGACCGCCTCCACCCTGGACCATCCCTCCCCTGCCCCATCGAGCGCGCTCTCGAGCGCCTCGGAGAGGTCCCCCGCGCTGCGGGCGATGACCGCCTCCAACAAGGCGTCCTTGGATGGGAACCAGTACAGGATCGACTGCTTGGTCAGGTCCAGGCCCTTGGCCACCACGTCGAGCGACGTCGCCTCGTACCCCCTGGTGGCGAACGACGACAGGGCGGCATCGAGGATGCGGTCGCTGGTCGAGGAGCTGGGCACTTACCAAATGGTAGACAGATTCGGCACCGGGTGCTAGAAAATCTCGATGCCTATCGAGCGGGATCTCCGGGGCAAGCGCTTCTTCATCACGGGCGCCACCGGCTTCCTGGGCACCGCCCTGGTCGAACGGATCCTGCGCAGCGTCCCCGAAGCCGACATCACCGTCCTGGTCCGGCCCGGGCGCCGTGCCGACGCCGCCGCCCGCCTCGCACGCGAGGTGATCAAGAACGACTGCTTCGACCGGCTGCGGGTCGAACTGGGGGACCGTTTCGGTGACGAGGTCGCCAGCCGGGTCAAAGCCGTGCCCGGGGATGTGGGCCGCGACGGGCTCGGTCTCGACGACGCGGGCCGCGCTGCCCTCGCGGGCGCCGGCGTCGTCATCCACTCCGCGGCCACCGTCTCGTTCGACGCGCCGCTGACCCAAGCCGTCGAGATCAACCTGCTGGGGCCTTCGCGAGTTGCCGCGGCCCTCGCCGAGGTGGGGTCGGGTGCCCACCTCATCGCGGTGTCCACCGCCTACGTGGCCAGCACGCACCAGGGCGAGGCCAAGGAGGAGCTGCTCAGCGAGAACCGCTTCACGCTCGACGTCCCCTGGGAAGAAGAGGTCTCGTCGGCCCGGCGGCTGCGCGCCGACCTCCAGGCCGAGTCGCGCAAGCCCGAGCGGCTGCGCGCATTCACCCAGAAGGCGAGGTCGGAGATCGGTGCCGCAGGCGACCACCTGATCGCGGCGAGAGCCGAGAAGGTGCGCGAGGACTGGGTGAGCGAGGAGCTGGTGCAGGCCGGCACGGCCCGGGCCCTCTCGCTCGGTTGGCCCGACGCCTACCCGTTCACGAAGGCACTGGGCGAGCGGGCACTCGTCGAGCAGTGGGAGGGACGGGTGCCCATCACCATCGTGCGGCCGTCGATCATCGAGTCGGCGCTGGCCGAACCGCGCCCGGGGTGGATCCGGGGCTTCCGCATGGCGGAGCCGATCATCATCTCCTACGCACGCGGTCTCCTGCGCGAATTCCCGGGCGTCCCCGAGGGCATCGTCGACGTGATCCCGGTCGACCTCGTGGTGGCCGCCATCCTGGCCGTGGCGGCGCGGGGGCCGGAGCCCGGCCGGCCGAAGGTGTACCAGGTCGCCTCGGGCGTGCGGAACCCGCTGCGCTACGGGCGGCTGGTCGAGCTCTCGACGGACTTCTTCCAGCGCAACCCGCTCTACGACGACCGGGGCCAGCCCATCAACGTACCGGAATGGTCCTTCCCCGGCCGGGGCCGGGTGCAGCGCCAGCTCCGGCGCGCCGACACGGTCATGACGTTCGCGGAGAAGCTGCTCACTGCCTTGCCGATCCGGGGCAAGCAGGCGCAGTTGGCCGCCCGGATAGAGGACCGCCACTCCATGGCCAAGCGGGCACTGGGCTACGTCGAGCTCTACGGGGCCTATACGGAGACCGACGCCCGTTACCGGGTCGACCATCTCATCGAGCTGTGGGACGCCTGCGACGACGACGACCACGACCGGTTCGAGTTCGATCCGGCCGCCATCGACTGGGACCGCTACGTGCACGAGATCCACCTCCCCTCGGTGCTCGAGCACACGCGGGTGCGCACCAAGCCCGGCAAGTCGGTCGTGGACAAACGGCCCGACCGCCAGCGGCGGGCCATCCTGTCGCCGGACCGGCACCTCGCCGTCTTCGACCTCGAGCACACACTGATGTCCTCCAACGTCGTCGACACCTACGCCTGGCTCGCCAGCCGCCACCTGTCGCCCTCGAGGCGGGCGCGCTTCGTCGCCGACCTCGTGCGCCAGGGACCGTCGCTGCTCGCGCTCGACCGGCGCGATCGGGGAGATTTCCTGCAGACGTTCTACCGACGCTTCGAGGACGCGCCGATCGAACAACTCCGCGGGGACTCCTGGGAGCTCTTCCACCGCCAGCTCCTGACCCGATCGTTCCCTGACGGGTTCGCGCGGGTGCGGGCGCACCGGGCCCTCGGGCACCGCACACTGCTGATCACCGGGGCCCTGGACTTCATCATCGAGCCCATCCGGCCCCTGTTCGACGACATCGTGTGCGCGGAGATGGGGACGCGGGATGGCCGGCTGACCGGGCAACTGACCAAGCTGCCGCCCATCGGCGAGGCGCGGGCCCTCCTGCTGGCCGACTACGCGGACGAGCACGATCTATTGCTCGAGGAATCCGTCGCCTACGCCGACTCGGCCAGTGACCTGGCGATGCTCGAGGCCGTCGGCTTCCCCGTCGCCGTCAATCCCGAGTCGCGGCTCTCAGCCATCGCCCGGCGCCGGGGCTGGCACGTCGAGCACTGGGCCAAGGCGCAGGGCGGGTCGCACCGACCGCTGCCGCTCGGGCCGTTCGACGTGAAGGCGCCCAAGGCGGTGATGGGCCGGTGAGCACGCTCCTCTTCGAACGCTCGCTGCCGCGCTTCGCCGCGGCGCGGGTCGTGTCCACGTTCGGCTCGGGCCGCGGGGCCGGGGTGGGACCGCTGCGGCTCGTCGAGCGGGAAGCGCCGGCTCTCCCGGCCGCGGGGTGGGTCCATGTGGACCCGCTGCTGTCGGGGATCTGCGGGTCCGACCTCGCCACTCTGGACGGCCGCAGCTCGCGCTACTTCGAGGACATCGTCTCCTTTCCCTTCGTCCCCGGCCACGAGGTGGTCGGCACCGTGACCGAGGACGCCTTCGGGGCCGACGGCGGCGCGCTGGCCGCAGGCACCAGGGTCGTGCTCCAGCCGGTCCTGGGCTGCGCGGCCCGCGGCATCGAGCCGCCCTGCCCGGCCTGCCAGGCCGGGCACGTCGGCAATTGCGGGTATCTCGCCTTCGGCCACATCCGGCCCGGCCTCCAGACCGGGTTCTGCGCCGACACCGGCGGTGGGTGGTCGACGTCCGGGCTCGTCGCGCACACGAGCCAGCTCTACGCCGTGCCCGAGGGCCTGCGCGACGCCGACGCGGTGACGGTGGAGCCGGTGGCCTGCGCCGTGCACGCCGTCCTCGGCGCTCCGATGAAGGACGGCGACATCGTGGCGGTGCTCGGCGCCGGCACGCTCGGCCTCCTGGTCACCGCTGCACTGGGCCAGTTGGCGGCGACCGGTCGCTGCCCGGCACCGTCGGCGCTCCTCGTCGGGGCACGCTACGCGCACCAGCGCCGCCTGGCCGAGGAGATGGGGTCCACCGAGGCGCTGCCCCCCGACCAGCTGGCGCGGGCCGTGCGCCGCCGCTCGCGATCACTGTCGTACGGGGGCTCGTCCGGCACGACCGGGACGCTGTCGAGCGGTGCCGACGTGGTCTTCGACTGCGTGGGCAGCCCCGAGTCGATCGCGCAGTCGCTGGCCATGGTGCGGCCGCGGGGCACGGTGGCGCTGGTCGGCATGCCCGGAAAGGTCACGGTGGACCTGGCCCCGCTGTGGCACCGCGAGGTCCGGCTCGCCGGGGCGTACGCCTACGGCACCGAAGGCGCGGCGGGCATGGACGACCGGGTGTCGACCTTCGCCCTGGCCTTCGAGGTCGTCGCGGCCCAACGCACCGGGCGGCTCGTGTCGGCCACCTACCCGCTGACCCGCTTCGAGGACGCCGTCGCCCACGCCGGCGCCGCCGGCCGCCGCGGAGCCGTCAAGATCGCATTCGACGTACGGAAAGGACCTGCCCGATGAGCCGCCGACCCGGCTTCGTCCTCGAGGTGGACAAATCGACGCCACCGACGCTGTTCTGGAACGGCGAGGGCTTCACCCTCGAGACGCTGCCTGAGGGGAGCCGGGTCATTTACGCACCCGAGCCCATGAAGGCGATCGAGGACCCCTACCGAGCCATCCGTCACGCGCTGCTGCACCCCGTCGGGGACCGCGATCCCCTCCCCGCGCTGCTGCGCCCCGGCATGAAGACTGACCGTCTGCTTCGACGACGTCTCCCTGCCCCTGCCACCCATGGAGGCACCCGACATCCGCCAGATGGTGATCGAGACCGTGCTCGACATGGCGGCGGAGGCGGGTGTGGACGACGTGGTGCTGGTGGCCGCCCTGGCCCTGCACCGCCGCATGACCGAGGAGGAGTTGCGGCACGCCCTCGGGAACCGGGTCTACGACGCGTTCGCGCCGCACGGGCTGCTGACCCAGCACGACGCCGAGGACCCGGACAACCTCATCCACCTGGGCGAGACCGACCAGGGCGAGGACGTCGAGATCAACAAACGAGCCGCCACGTCCGACCTCCTGGTCTACGTCAACATCAACCTCGTGTCGATGGACGGCGGCCACAAGAGTGTGGCGACCGGCCTGGCCAGCTACCGGAGCCTGCGGCACCACCACAACCCGCAGACGATGCGCCACTCCAGGTCGTTCATGGACCAGCCGTCCTCCGAGCTGCACTCGTCCAACTGGCGCATGGGAAGGCTCATCGCGGAATCGGGGGTAAAGATCTTCCAGATCGAGACCACGCTCAACAACGACACGTTCCCGCCGAACTTCCAGTTCCTGCAGAAGCGGGAGTGGGAGTGGACGCTGCGTGACCGGGCCATGTTCGCAGCGTCGTCGACCGCGCTCGCCAAGACGCCGCCGCGGCTCGCCCGGCAAGTCTTCCAGTCCATCAAGTCACCGCACGCGCTGACCTCCGTGCAGGCGGGCGAGGTCGAGGCGGTCCACGCGCAGACGACGTCGAACGTCTGGGCGCAGCAGGGTGTCGACGTCGAGGGCCAGACCGACATCCTCACCATGGGGCTGCCCTACATCTGCCCCTACAACGTGAACTCCATCATGAACCCGATCCTCGTGGCGTGCCTCGGCCTGGGTTACTTCTTCAACATGTACCGGGGCAGGCCACTGGTGCGCGAGGGCGGTGTCGTCATCATGCGGCATCCGACCCGGCCGGAGTTCCACCCCGGGCACCACCCGAGCTACATCGACTTCTACGAGCAGGTGCTCACGCAGACGCTCGACCCCGTGCAGATGCACAAGGAGTTCGAAGAGTCCTTCGCCACCGACCCGTGGTACGTCCATCTCTACCGCACCGGACACGCCTACCACGGCGTCCATCCGTTCTACATGTGGTACTGGTGCGCCCACGCGTTGGCGCACGTCGGTCGGGTCGTCGTTGTCGGCGGCGACGCCAAGGCCGTGCGACGACTCGGCTTCTCCCCGGCCAGCTCGCTCGACGACGCCCTCGAGATCGCGTCCGACGTGGTGGGCCCCTCCCCCACGATCACCCACATGCACAACCCGCCGATCTTCATGTCGGACGTCCACTGATGGCGGGCTCGGGGCTGCTCGGCCGGGTGCGGTCGGCCCGCTTCCCCCTGGCGGCGCCCGTCGTGGCCCACCTCGGTCGACCGGCCCGACCCCGAGCGCAAGGTCGGGCTCGACTACGACCACGAGTGGTCCCGCCGCTACCCCGTCCGCCTGGCCCGCGCCGTGGTGATGGACAACGTGACCCGGCCCGCCGCCCGGCTGCTGGCCCCGGCGACCGTGCGCGGACTCGAGCACCTCGAGCACCTCGAGGGCCCGGTGATCTTCGCCGCCAACCATGCCAGCCACATCGACACACCCCTGCTGCTCACGACCCTCCCGGTCGAGTTCCGCCACCGCACCATCGTGGCGGCCGCATCGGACTACTTCTTCGACCGCACCTGGAAGTCGGTGCTGTGGTCCTTCGCCCTGGCCGCCATCCCGATCGAACGCAGCAAGGTGAACCGCAGGTCTGCCGACACCGCCGCCGAACTGGTCGAGGACGGGTGGAACCTGGTGATCTTCCCCGAAGGGGGGCGCTCGCCCGACGGGTGGACCCAGCCCTTCCGTGGCGGCGCCGCCTACCTGGCCCGGCGCACCGGACGACCCGTGGTGCCGGTGTACCTGCACGGCACCCGACACGTGCTGCCCAAGGTGTCGGAGGCCGGTGCCAGGGCGCCGGGCGGATCGGGCACCGAGTCGCGGCGCGGCGGACGGCTGCGGCGCTCGCCCATCGCCGTCCTCTTCGGCGCGCCCATGACACCCGACGAGGGCGAGAACGCCCACCGGTTCTCCGGCCGGGTGGAGGCCGCCGTGGCCACGCTGTCGCGCGAAGTGCACTCCGACTGGTGGCAGGCTCGCCGCTCGGTCAGTGCCGTGGCCCCCGTCGAGGGCGCCGAGACGGCGCACCGGGGACCCGAGGCCTCGGCCTGGCGCCGCGCCTGGGCGCTCGACGAGCCCCCGGCGCGGCGGGGCGACAAGGAATGGCCCGACTGACCTGTCGATCGGGCAGGTGCCGGCGCAGCACCTCGAGCAGCGTCTCTTCGTCGAGCCGTTTCTCCACGAGCGCGACCGGCCGCACTGCCGGGCCGGCGTACCGACGCACCCGTCGCGTCACGCCCCCGGCCGAGCGCGTGACGTGCCGCTACGTTGTGCCCCATGCTGATCGAACGAGTGGGTGACTTCTCCCTCGGTTGGGGCGAGAGCCTCGTGTGGGACGACCGGACCGAACGGCTCTATTTCGTCGACTGCGCGGCGCGCACACTGCATTGGCTCGACGGGGGGCTCGGCGCGCACCACACGATGACGCTGCCGTCCATGGCGGCGGGCATCGTGCCGACCGAAGACGGCCAACTGATCGGTGCCATGGACGACGGGCTGTACGTCATAGATCCGGATGCCGGCACCACGAGGCTCCTGGCGGCCTACCCGGCCGGACTCGGGGCACGTGCCAACGACGCCTGTGCGGACCTCTCGGGCAACCTCATCACGGGCACACTGAACCTCGAGCCCGCCGAGGGGTCGTCCTGGTGGTACTCGGCCCATGAGGGCTGGAGGCTGCTCGACCCGGACATCTCGAACACGAACGGGCCCAACGTGTGCGTCGTGGACGGCGTCGTCACCCTGCTCCTCGGCGACTCGTCGGCCGACTACTACGCGTACCCCTACGACGCACACGCGGGCTCCGTCGGCGATCGCACCGTGTTCGGCGATGTCAGCGAGCTGGCGGGCGTGGCGGACGGCGCTGCCCTCGACACCGACGGCGGGATGTGGTGCGCCCTCTTCGGAGGGTCGCAGCTGGCCCGCTTCACACCGGGGGGACTCGAGCGCACGTTGGCCCTGCCCGTGGCGAATCCCGCCGACGTGGCGTTCGGGGGCCCGGCACTGGACCGCCTCTACGTCGTGAGCGTCGCGCTGGGTGCACCCGAGGGGACGCTCGACGGCGCACTGCTCGCCATCGACGGGCTCGGCTTCCACGGACGCGCCGAGCCCCGCTTCTCGTTGGCCTGACGGCCCCGGCCCCGGCGCCCGCCGGCCACCCGTCGCGCACGTCGCCCTTCAGGTCTGCAGCAACGACCGCGTGATGAGGATGACCACCTCGGCCAGGCCGGCGTCCCGGTGCACGAGGCTGGCGTGGTAGTCACGGTCGCGGATCATGTCGACGAAGGCGCCCGTGCCGGGGAACTCGATGACGAGAATCTGATCCCACGCGCGCGTCTGGCCGATCAGCACCTGGCGCACGTCGTTGTAGAGGATGAGCTTGCCTCCATGGTGACCGACCTGTTCCAGGGCGATCTCCCCGTAGCGGCCGTAGGCGTCGGCCCCGGAGAGGCCGGCGCCGGCCAGCTCGTGCCCCGCCGGATAGATCGCACGCTCGCGAAAGGCGAGGAGGTTCACGAATTGCAGCGGGCCCCGGTGGCCGGCCTCGATCAGGGCAACCAGCTGTGACTCTTCGGGGTTGATGCCGCCCGCCCCGCGCGCGCCGAGTTGGCGGAGAAGAGTCTCCATCCCGTCTGCGCTCGGTCCCGTCACCGGTCACGCCCCCTCTCTGCAGTCGCCGCGCGATGGTACCAACGGTGCCATGCTGCACCCGACGGCCACGGCCGCCCGACGAGAGGAGCCCGATGCAGACGATCGTCCTCGGCAGCGGCAGCCCGCTCCCCGATGCCGAGCGCGCCGGTCCGGCAACCCTGGTTCGCACGGAGATTGGCGATCTGTTGTTCGACTGCGGGCGGGGTGTCCTGATGCGCACTGCGGCGGCGGCGTCCGCCGCAGGAGCGTTGCGCGGGCTCTTCCTGACCCATCTGCACAGCGACCACACGACAGACCTCAACGACGTGATCACTTCGCGCTGGGTCACGTCGTTCCAACCCCACCCCCTGCTCGTCTTCGGCCCCGCCGGCACGACCGGGCTGCTGCGGGCGACCGAGGCGATGCTCGAACTCGACATCGGGTACCGGATGGCGCACCACGCCGACCTGCGATGGCGGCCGACGGCGGAGGTCACGGAGACCGAGTCCGGTGTCGTGCTGGAGGAGGCATCGGTGCGGGTGACGGCGGGGCCCACCGACCATGCGCCCGTGCGCCCGACCGTGGGCTACCGGGTCGACGAGGGCGAAGCGTCCGTCGTCATCGCGGGTGACACCGTGCCGTGCCCAGGCCTCGACGAGCTCTGCGCGGGCGCCGACATGCTCGTCCACACGGTCATCCGTCGTGACCTGATCGCACCCATCGGCCTGCCGAGGTTGACCGACGTCCTCGACTACCACTCTTCGGTGGAGGACGCGGCGCAGACCGCTGCCCGTGCCGGGGTCGGCACTCTGGTCCTGACGCATCTCGTGCCCGCGCCGCAGCCGGGCTCCGAGGACGAGTGGGCGGACCTGGCGCGTGCGCACTTCTCGGGCACGGTCGTGGTGGCACGCGATCTCCTGACTCTCGACGTCGCGCCCGACGATCTGACCGCCGGACCCGGTCGGCCGACGAGGCCGGGCTACGCCCGCCGACCGAATCGCCGCTTCCGCCGCGTCCGCCACGTGCGCCGCGCCGAGCTCAGCCGCTCCTCGCGCAGGTCCTCGGCGTCGGCGTCGTCCAGCGGGTCGAGGGTCTCACCGTCGAGCGCCCAGGAGAGCAGCAGGTCGGCCAGCGCCGGGTTCCGTGCCAGGACCGGGCCGTGAAGGTACGTCCCGACGACCCGGCCGCTCACCGCTCCCTCGCCGCCGTCGCCGTTCCCGACGCCGGCCGTGACACGGGCCAATGCGACGGTGCCCTCGCGCAGCGCGGTCACCCCGCCATGGTTCTCGAATCCCGTCAGCACGGGGAGCCCGGCGATCCCCTCGGGCTCCGCCACCACCTCACCCACCGCGCGCGGCCCGGTTCCCTTCACCGTGTCGACGCCGAGGATCCCCACGCCTTCGTGAAGATCTCCATCCGCGCCCGGGAAACTCCGTCCGACCACCTGGAAGCCGGCACACACCGCCAAGACCACTGCGCCGCCGGCCACCCGCTCGACCAGGGTGCCGTCGTCGATGAGCGAGCGCGAGGCACGCACCTGGGGACCGTCCTCGCCCCCGCCCAGGCAGTAGATGTCGGCATCCGGCAGAGCCGCGTCCGACGCCGCCTGCAACAAGACGGCGTCTCGGCCGCGCCACTGGGCGCGACGGGTGAGGATCAACCCGTTCCCACCGTCGCCATAGGTCCCGAGAAGGTCCGGGTACACGACCGCCACCCGCAGCGGCCCGCTCATGCGGGCATCCCGAGCAGGTCGTGGAAGGCGGTGTAGTTCCCGATCACGTCGACGACTCGCTGCGTCCCGTCGGCCGCCATCGTCACGGCCCGCACCGGGTCCGGCTCCGTGAGGTGCGCCACGCCGGCGTAGCGCAGGCGGACCGACAGATCCCGGAAGCGGTCCCCCGTCGCGACCACTGATCGGCCGGCCAGGCGCTCGTAGGGCACGTCCCACAGCCAGCTGGGGTCGGCACCATCGGCGACCCGGGCGTTGATGCTCACGACGAGCGGCGCGTCCGACCCGGCCACGAGGTCGAGCAGTTCGTCCCACCCGGCCGGGTTCTTCGCCAGCATCAGCCGGGCCTCCACGTCACCGAAGGCGCGGACGGTGAAGCGGCCCGCCACGTCGTTCACCTCCGCCATGGCCGCGAGCGCGACAGAGGCATCGACGCCGCACGCCTCGGCCGCCACGGCCGCCATGAGCGCGTTGGCCTGGTTGAACCGCCCCGGGAGCGCCAGGCCGACCGGATGGGTCCGACCATCCGCCCAGACCCCGCTCGCCGTGCCGTCGGCGGACACGACGAGCGCCGGCCTCCGTTGCGGGACGGGCGAAGCCGCAGCCCGCGCAGCACCAGCCGCCCTCGCCGAACTCGATGCGACCCTCGCAGGACGGGCAGCCCACCGCGTCGAGCTGCCACCGCAGGCCGGCACCGACCCAGTGCACCTCGCGCGCCACGCCGGCACCCCACACCACGAGCGGGTCGTCGGCATTGGCGACGACGTGCGTGTGCGGCGCTGCGGCGAGCGCCGCCCGCCAGCGACCCGCCACCATCCGCACCTCGTTCGTGCGGTCGAGCTGGTCGCGCGACAAGTTGAGCAGGACGACGACGGCGGCGCCGGTGGCGGTCAGCACCCGCGGCAGGTAGACCTCGTCCACCTCGAGGACGGCGTGGTCGGCAGACGACGCGGCGAGCGCAGCGACGTGACCCGGTGGCATGTTGGACCCGGTCTCGTTGCTCACCACTGCGTCGCCCCTGGCGCCCAGCGCCACGGTCAGCAAACGCGTCGTCGTGGTCTTGCCGTTGGTTCCCGTGACCAGAGCCACCTGTCGTCCGGCGCTCAGGTGCTCGAGCAGCTTCGGATCGAGGCGCAGCCCCGCCCGTCCGCCGGCGACCGTTCCCTGCCCGCGCCCGATCCGCCGCGAACGCGGCATTGACGATGCGGGTGGTCGCGCTGGCGAGGCGCGCCCTCACCGAGGTGGCTTGGTGCGTGCCAGCTCCTCGGGAGTCGGCTCGTGACGCACCCGCGACTCTGCGGGCAGCAGGGCGCTGATCGCCCGCATGATCGTCTCGGTGTCCGCCTTGGCGTCGGTGAGCGACAGCGGCACCGGCTTGCCCACCCGGACCGTCACCTTGGGCGGATTGCGCACGAGTGTGAAATCGGGGACACGCGCCGAACGCGGCCAGACCATCTCGGTCCCCCACAGCCCGACCGGGACGACGGTCGCACCCGTGATGGCGGCAAGACGTGCCGTGCCCGTCTTGCCGTGCAGCGCCGGGTCGAAGAACTCGTGCCCACGTGGAATGGTGCCCTGGGGAAGCACGATCACGACCTCGCCCGCCTTGAGCGCTGCCTCGGCGTCGCGCAGCGGCCGGCCCGACCCGCTGCCCCGGTCGACGGCGATGCCGCCGATCGCCCGCGCGATCAGCCCGACGACGGGGGCGTCGAAGATCTCCCGCTTGCCGAGGAACCGCACGGGCCGGCCGATCTCACGCGCCACGAGCGCCAGCGCCGCCACGTCGAAGTAGCTGCGGTGGTTGGCAGCCAGGAGGACCGGGCCGCGGGCGGGGACGTTCTCGACCCCGGCGATGTCGAATCGCGCGTAGGGGAAACTGAGCTTGCGGACGAACGGTCGGAGCATGTGGTACGGCTCGAGTCCCAGCACGCTCGGGACTCCCGGTGGCCGGTCCCAGTGCTCGACGGGCCAGCGCCGGGCGGTGGCGACGACGGTGAGCGAGGGATCCGGGTTGACGGCGTGCGGTGAGCCCACACTCGAGAGAAGCGGGACGTCGAAGATGCTGTCGCTGCAGGCGTGGCAGTCGGCCAGGTCGACGTCGTGGTCGTCGGCCCACTCCCGCACGGCCCGCAGTTTGCCCGTCCCCCACACGAACCCCTCGTAGAGGCGGCCGGTGTAGCGGCCGTCCTTCGTCTCGTAGGCGGTGGCGATGAGGTCGTCGAAGCCGATCGCCTCGGCGAAGGGGGCGATCATGTCGACCGGTGTCGTCGTCGACAGCACGAGGCGGTGACCCTCGGCGCGGAAGGCGGCCAGACGCTGGGGGGCGAACGGGGCGACGAGCTCGCTCAGCGCGGCCACTGCCCTGCCGACCCGCCGCCTGCACCTGGTCCTGGCGCCAGCCCCGGGCCACGCGGGCGGCCGCCCGGACGAGGCCCATGGAGAGCAGGTTCTCGCCCAGGCGGTCGTTGACGGCGTAGAGGAGCTTGTCCCCCGGCAGCGAGCGCCCCTCGGGCAGCACGCCCTCGTCGACCAGGGCCTGGTTGAGGACCTGGCCGGAGGCGTGGCAGAGGAGCGTCCGATCGAGGTCGATGAAGACGGCGCTCGTCGTCACGGCTCTGCAGCCTAAATCAGTTGTGGCGCCGTCTCGGGGGGCGCCGGGCACCGCGGCGGGACACCGGGCCGGAATTAGGAGAAGGGATCGCCGGGGGGGAGGGCGATCCCTTCTCGAGACTCATCAGGGTTGGAGGGGGGGCTTCCGATTCCCTGCGGTCTGAGATCCATTTTGGCCGACCGTTCGGTAATCAGTCAAGCAGCTTTAGCAGATACTTGCTATCAGTTATACTGATGTGAAATGCAACTCCGGCAAGCACTTCCTACGGCAAGGAGCGACATGGAACTGAAACATCTGCAAGCACTGCTGGGCATCGCGGACACCGGCAGCTTCTCGGCCGCTGCGGCCTCCATCGGCACGGTGCAGTCCAACGTCTCGGCCCACGTCGCCCGGCTCGAGCGTGAGCTCGACGTCCAGCTGGTCGACCGTGCGTCGGGGCGGCTCACCGAGGAGGGCGAGGTGGTGATCGAGCGGGCGCGCCGGGTGATGAACGAGCTCGAGGCGATGGTGGCCGACGTGACCGCGCTGCGCGAAGAGGTGGTCGGGACGGTTCGTCTCGGCATGATCGGCACGACCGGGCGGTGGCTCGTCCCCCAGCTCTTCGACCTCCTCCGTGTGCGACACCCCCACATCCACCTGAACGTGGCCGACGGCCAGAGCGCCCAGCTCGAACAACAGCTCGCCTCGGGACAGCTCGACCTCGCCGTCGTCACGTTCCCCCTCAGTGGCGACGAGATCATGGCGGCCCAGCTCTTCGACGAGGACCTCGTGGCGGTGCTGCCCCCCGACCACCCCTTCGCCACCGAGCCCGCTGTCCCCCTCGAGCGCCTGCCCGAACTCGAGCTCCTGCTGCCGGCCCCGGGCACCCCCCTGCGCGCCGAGATCGACAGCGCCACCGTGCCGGCGCGCATCGAGCTGCGACCGGCGATGGAGCTGGACGGCGTGCGCCTGATCGCCTCGCTGGCCTTCGACGGCTATGGGCCGGCCATCCTCCCGGCCACGGCGGTGCCGGGCCACCTGCGGGGCCGGTTCTCCGTGCTGCCCGTGACCGGGCTGCCGCGACGGCGCGTCGGCGTGGCCCAGCGGCGGCGCGGGTTGCCGTCGGCGCCGGCACGCGCCGTCATCGACGTCCTCGGGCTCGTGGTCAACGACGCCCTCTCCATGCCCGAGGGCATCCACCCGACCTGATCGCCGCGGCGGCGATCAGGGAGTCGGCTGCGGCTCCCGCCACATGGTCCAGATGCGGGGGCCGCCGCCGGGCAGCGGCACCTCCTGGACGACCTCGAAGCCGTGGCGCCGGTAGAAGGGCACGTTGCGCTCCTTGGACGACTCGAGATAACACGGCAGTCCCTCGGCGTCGCAGTGCTCGAGCACCGGGCGCATCAGGGCGCCGCCGACGCCTTTGCCCTGCCGTTCGACGGCGGTGCCCAGGGTGGCCAGGTACCAGTGCGGCTCGTGGGGGTGCAGCGTCTCGACCGTGTTGAGGAGGCGGAGCGTCGTCACCAGGTTCGCGGCCACGTACGGAAGCACGGGCAGCATGGTGAGCACCGCCCGCAATCCCGTCTGCAGCGGCTTCCCGGCGGGGGCCCAGATGGCCGAGCCCGCGTAGCCGTCGGTGGTGTAGCAGCCGCCGAAGGGCAGGTAGTCCGCCCGCATCTGGGTCCGGAAGAACGCCCGCAGGCCGGCCTCGCGGCGGGCCTCGCCCCGGAAGATGAAGCTGATGACCGGGTCGTCAGAGAAGGTCCGGGCCAGTTGGGCGGCCATCGCCTCGACATCGGCCAGCGTGGCGCGGCGGACTACTGGCAGGGGAGTTTCGGGAACCATGACGGCGTCGATGGTGGCAGAGACCCCGGCCAGGTGCCACCCGGGGAGGACGCGGCATGAGCCTGGCCGAGCGCCGCGAGCTCGGGGGCCAGCCGGATCCCCACGAAGATGCCACCCGATCGCGTGAAGTGCACACCGTCCGTGCAGCGCACGTTCACCTGCCCGACGCTGGCCGCATACCGCCGGCCCGGGGACACCACGGTGTTGAGGTCGAACACGTACACCCGTCCGCCGTCGGCTGCCCCCGGTGTGGTGTCCGCCACCGTCTGCATGGTCGCGTTGTCGATGGAGACCCGCGCCGGGTCGTCCTCGGGCCACGAGCCGCCGGCCGGAGGGACCCCGCTGTCGTAGTAGGGCGTCGTCATCAGGACCACGCTGGCGCCCCGGGAGCCGAGGACCGCCACCGCCTCGCGGTACCGGCTCTCCACGTAGCGGCCGAACGCGGCCTGGCCGATGTTCTGCCACTGCCCCCCGACGTTCTGGTCGAACGTCTCACCCCGGGCGAGGTACACCACGACGTCGGGGTTGTAGGCGTTCACCCATCTGCGCCACGCGGTGAGCAGCGCGTCCGGGTGGTTGCCGACGTCGCAGGGTGCGTCCGGCGGCACCGAGTAGAAGAGGACCCGGATTTGGCCCTGCATGGACAGTGAGCAGCCGGGCGTCCCCTCGTTGGCGATCTGCACGTCGTACTGGCGTGCCTCGAGGGCGAGTCCCACCCCCAGCGAGCCGGCGATGGAGTCCCCGACGAGGAGCACCTTGACCGGTCTCGTGGCGCTCGTCGGCGGCAGGGCGGGGGTGAGGGACGAGGGGGCCGTCGTGGTGGTCGGTGGGTCCGTCGTCATCACAAGGCCCGGCCGCGTCACCGCCGAGGTCGCCGTGGTCGAAGTCACGATGTGGGCGGCCACCACGCTGAGCTGGGCGCCCTGCAGCTCGCTCGCACCCACCGGCACCAGCGTGCTGATGAACACCGCGCCGATGGCAGCGGCGGCGCCGATGGGCGCGGCGATCCATGAGCGCCAGTGTGTGAGCGCGCCACGGCGGATCGGCATCTCGACGAGGTCGTAGCTGATGGCCGCGATGGCCACGGTGATGCCGACGCGGGCGAGGAACAGCGGGTAGACACCCCAGTGCAACCGCTGCCCCGTCATGACCAACAGCACCGGCCAGTACCAGAGGTAGACGCCGTAGGAGATCCGGCCCCACTGCGGGAGCGGCGGCAGTTCCAAGAGCCGCACGGCCAGCGAGCGGGGTGCCACCGCACACCCGAGGACGACGGCGCCCGCGGCCAGGCTGGCGGCCAGGAAGCCGCCGCTGAATGCGAAGGTGGAGGTCTCGGTCGTCGTCGCCCACAGTGCCGCAGTGCCGAAGATGCCGGCGAGCGCCAGCACCGAGGCCAGGCGGGTGAACCACAGGCGTCGGCTCCCCTCCCGCCAGAGCGTCAGCCCGATGGCGATGGCGGCGCCGACCAGCAGTGCCTGGGCCCGGGTGTCCGTCCCGTAGTAGGCGCGGGTCGTGTACCCATCGGGTGCGAGGCACACCATCAGGACGGCGGAGCCGAGCGAGCCGAGGCATGCCACGGCGAACAGCACGTGCAGACGGCGGCGGCGCGTCCAGGCGGGGTCCCTCCGGGCAGGAGGTTGGGGGACGAACAGCAGTCGCCCGCCCCCGAGGACCTCGACGCGGCGTCCACCGACCCGCCCCGACCGCCGCGCCGTCCCGAGCTTGAGCACCGCCAGGACGACGAGCGGCCACACCAGATAGAACTGCTCCTCGATCGCCAGCGACCAGGTGTGCAGGAGCGGTGAGGGCTGGGCGGACAGGGAGAAGTAGGTCACCCCGCCGTGGATGGAGTACCAATTCGAGACGTAGAAGACGGTGGACAGGGCGTCGCCGAGGACGTGGGGCGTGGCGAGGACGCGCGGCACGACGGCCAGGACGATGCCGACGACGGCCACGAGCAGGAACAGCGCCGGCAGGAGCCGCCGGGCCCGGCCGGCCCAGAAGCGGCGCAACCGGATGCTGCCGGTCCCACCCCACTCCTTGACCAGCAGTGATGTGATGAGGAAACCCGAGAGCACGAAGAACGAATCCACGCCGTAGAACCCGCCGGGGACCGAGTTGAGGCCGGTGTGGAAGGCGATGATGGCCAGCACGGACAGCGCCCGGATGCCGTCGAGGCCCCGGATGTGTCCAAGCGTCGGGCGTGGCCCGTGTGCGTTAGCGTCCGTGCTCATGGTGCGCCAGGTAGCCCCGGCCGGCGGTGCGGCCCCTCCGTCCCATACTGGGGAAACGTCCGTCGGGCCCCGCTCTCACTGCCCCTCCCAGGTCAGCACGCCCCGATGACCGCGGCGTGCTGAGGATCGGGGTCCTCGGGGCGGCCCGCATCACCCCCGTCGCCCTGGTCAAGCCCGCCCGGCGGACCGGCCGCGCCCTGGTGACGGCCGTGGCGGCCCGCGACCGCACCCGGGCCGAGGAATTCGCCCGTAAGCATGAGATCCCCCGTGTCCTGGGTAGTTACGCCGAGTTGGTGAACGACCCGGACATCGACGCCGTCTACAACCCGCTCCCGAACGGGCTGCACGGGCACTGGACGATCGCCGCCCTCGCGGCCGGCAAGCACGTCCTGTGCGAGAAGCCCTTCACGGCCAACGCCGACGAGGCGCGGGCGGTGGCGGAGGCCGACAACGGCAACCCCGGTTTAGTCGTGATGGAGGCCTTCCACTACCAGTACCACCCACTCGCCAAACGGCTGGTCGAGATCGTCCGCTCCGGCGAGCTCGGCAACATTTCCAGGGTCGACATCGCCTTCTCGGCCCCGCTGTGGAAGAAGGGGGACATCCGCTACCAGTTGGCGCTGGCCGGCGGGGCCACCATGGACATGGGGTGCTACCCCATCAGCCTCCTGCGGCTCGTGGCTCCGGGGCCTCGGGTGATGAGCGCCGAGGCGAAGCTCTCCTCCCCCGGGGTCGACCGGGCCATGGATGCCCACTTCTCCCTCACCGACGGCGGTCAGCGCGCACATCGGCTGCTCCATGTTCTCGTCCTCCGTGCTCCGCCTCCACGCGGAGATCACGGGCGACAACGGCAAGATCTCGGTCTTCAACCCCTTCAGCCCACAGTACGGCCACCGGATGAAGGTGACCACGTCACTCGGTACACGCAAGGAACGCTTCGCCCGCAAACCGAGCTACGACTTCCAACTCGAGGCGTTCGCGGCAGCCGTCGAGGACGGCGCATCGTTCCCGACCACCGCCGCCGACGCCATCCGCACGATGGAGCTCATCGACGCCATCTACACCGCCGCCGGCCTCCCGGTGCGCCAACCCACGCCGCTCGCCTGATGCCCCTCGCCGCGGACGAGCTCTCGGCACTGGCGGACGCCGCGCTCGGCGCAGCCGCGGACTGCCAGGCGGCCGAGCTCCGGGTCGAGCGCATCCGCAGCCAGATGGTCCGCCTCCACGACGCGAGCCCCGAGACGGCGGCGGACGACACGGAGTTCGGTATGGGCCTGCGCGTGGTCGTCGACGGAGCGGTCGGGTACGCCGCCACCGTCGACGTTCGCCCCGAGGAGGCGGCCCACCTCGTCCCCCGCGCCGTGGAGATGGCGCGCGTGACCGGCCGGGCCGGCGGCGGGCGCGTCGAGCTGGCGCCCGAGCCGAACCACGGCGACGTGGGGTGGTCCAGCGCGTTCGAGATCGATCCTTCGGGCGTGCCCATGGCGGACAAGATCGCCCTCCTGTCGGAGTGGTGCCGCACGCTGGGCGACCACGCCGTCGTCTCGCACACCACCGCGTCGCTCCTGGCCGTGTCCGAACAGACCTATCTGGCCGACCTGAACGGGACGCGCGCCACCCAGCACCGGGTGCGCCTGCAGGCCCAGCTCGAGGCGCTCGCCCTCTCGGACACCGGCTTCGAGACGATGCGCACGATCGCCCCGCCGGTCGGCCGCGGCTGGGAATGGCTGACCGGGCCGACGTCGAAAGGAAACTGGGACTGGGACGCGGAGCTGGCCCGGCTGCCCGAGCTGTTGGCCGAGAAGCTCGCGGCGCCGTCGGTCGCGTCGGGCAGCTACGACCTCGTCGTCGACCCGTCGAACCTCTGGCTCACCATCCACGAATCGATCGGCCACGCCACCGAGCTGGACCGGGCCGTCGGCTACGAAGCGGCCTACGCCGGCACCTCGTTCGCCACCTTCGACAAGCTCGGCACGCTGCAGTACGGCTCCCCCGTCATGCATGTGACCGGGGACCGCACGGTGGAGCACGGCCTGGCCACCGTCGCGATCGACGATGAGGGCGTGGAGGGCCAGTCCTTCGATCTCGTGCGCGACGGCGTGCTGGTCGGCTACCAGCTCGACCGCTCCATCGCCGCCGCCATGGGATTCGAACGCTCCAACGGCTGCGCGTTCGCCGACTCCCCCATGCACGTGCCCATTCAGCGCATGGCCAACGTGTCGCTCGCCCATGCCGGGGCGGACGGCCCGAGCACCGACGACCTCATCGCAGGGGTCGACCGGGGGATCTACGTCGTCGGTGACAAGAGCTGGTCCATCGACATGCAGCGTTACAACTTCCAGTTCACCGGTCAGCGGTTCTACAGGATCGAGAACGGGAAGTTGGCCGGGCAGCTCAAGGACGTGGCATATCAAGCCACCACGACCGACTTCTGGGGGGCCATGGAGGCCGTGGGCGGTGCCTCCACCTGGGTGCTCGGGGGAGCGTTCAACTGCGGCAAGGGGCAACCGGGCCAGACCGCTCCGGTGTCGCACGGCTGCCCGTCGGTGCTCGTGCGCGGGGTGCGGATCCTCAACGCCCGCGAGGAGTCTGGTCGCTGAGCATGGGCCGGACCACGTGATCCCCGCCCAGGAACTGGTCGAGCACGGTGTGGCCACGGCCGGTGCCGCCGGCGCCGACGGCTGCATCGTCCTGGTCGAGGAGGCCAGTCACGCCGACGTCCGCTTCGCCTTGAACAGGACGACGACCAACGGCGTGCACCGCGCCCGCGCCGTGAGCGTGATCGTCGTCGCCGGCGGCGCCGTCAGCACGGCACGCCGCACCGGCGTCGTCGGCACCGAAGGTGTCGCGGAGATGGTCGCGGCGGCACTGGCCGACGCCCGGGCGGCTCCACCGGCCGAGGACGCGTTCTCCCTGGTGGAACCGTCGACCAGCGCTCTCGGGCGCCCCTTCGGGCTGGGGCCGGAGGAGACGGACGCTTCGGTGCTCGAAGGAGTCCTCCCCTCCCTTGCAGGAGCCTTCGCGCGGGCGGACGCACGCGACACCGTGCTGGCGGGGTTCGCCGAGCTGGACCTGACGACGCACTACCTGGGCGCCTCCACGGGACTGCGACGCTCCCACGTGCAGTCGACGGGGGCCACGCACCTGGTGGGCCGTACGGCGGACGGGCCAGGCTCGGCCTGGGTCGGACGGCCGACGATCACGCCGTCGCTCGAGGAGATGGAGCAGGAGATCTGGCGCCGCCTCGACTGGGGCACGCGCCAGATCGCGCTCGACGCAGGCCGCTACGAGGTCATCCTGCCGCCTTCGGGTGTCGGCGACATGATGACCATGATCGACTTCTACGCCCTCGGCGGACAGGACGCCGAGGACGGCCGGACCGTCTTCTCGAAGGATGGCGGGGGCACGCGCGTCGGCGATCGGATCGCGACGATGCCGTTCGCGCTCTACAGCGACCCCTTCGAGGCGGGTGTGGAATGCGCGCCCTTCGTGGTGACCGAGGCCAGCAGCTCCGACATCTCCGTCTTCGACGACGGGCTCCCCATCGGACGCACGGACTGGCTGTGCGACGGCACACTGAAGCGCCTCCGCTACCACCGGGCGGGCGCCGCAAAGTCCGGGGCGGAGATGGCGCCCTACGTCGACAACCTCGTGCTGCGCTGTGACGACGGCGGTGGCGGTTCGGTCGACGACATGGTGGCCCGCACGGAGCGGGGCCTGCTGCTGACCTGCCTGTGGTACATCCGCCAGGTCGACCCGGCCACCCTGCTCGTGACCGGCCTCACGCGTGACGGTGTCTACGTCATTGAGGACGGCGCCGTGGTGGGTGCGGCCAACAATTTCCGCTTCAACGAAAGCCCGGTCGACCTGCTGGCGCGGGCCTCCGAGGTCGGGACCCCGGTGCGCTCGCTCGGGCGCGAGTTCGGCGAGTACCTGAACCGGACGATCATGCCGCCGTTGCGCATCCCCGACTTCAACATGAGCTCGGTCAGCCAGGCCAGCTGACCCGCCCTCGGGCGGGTCGACGCAGCTCCACCAGGAGCCGCTGCGCGGTCGATACGAACGGGCCGCTCTCCTCCATGCGTTCGTGCATCGCACGAAGCCGGTCGATGGAGGACTCGGGCGTGAAGCCCGGCACCGTCCAGCACACCTTGCGCAGGAAGCACACGATGGCGGCGACGTCGAAGAACTCGACCCGCAACGTGCACGACCGCAGGTCGATTACCTCGAGACCGGCCGCCTCCGCGGCGGCGCGGACGCGCTCGGGGCTCCGGACGGCGGTGACCGCCTGCGGGCCCATCATGAAGTCGGTCAACTCCCGGTTGCTGCCGGGCCCGATCTGCTGGGACAGGTAGGTGCCCCCCGGCCGCAGGACACGGGCGATCTCCTCCCACAGCACGACGACGGGGTGGCGGCTGACGACGAGGTCGAACGACCTGTCGGCGAACGGCAGCGTCGGCGCGTCCGCCACCGCCACCACGTGCACACCCAGCGGACACAACCGGTCGCGCGCCAGGGCCACGTTGGGGGGCCACGACTCGGTGGCGACCAGCAAAGCCGGCCGCCGGGCGGCGCTGGCCAGGACCTCGCCACCGCCCGTCTCGATGTCGAGGGCGGCCCGGGCCAGCGCCATGCGCCCGGCCATCAACCTGGCATAGCCCCAAGGTGGCCGCTCCTCCGTCGCCCGGCCCGCGAACCAGGAGAAGTCCCACCCGTCGACGGGAGCGGTGGCGCCCTCGGCCACGAGCTCCTCGAATATCACCGACGCACGCTCCCGGACGATGCCGCCTTTCGATCCCGCTCAGCCGAGGTCGGAGTTCAAGGCATTGACCAGGCTCACGGTGTCGACGTGGTACGACCTCCAAATCGTGGTCAGGTTGCTGCTCCGCATCGTGGCGCGGTAGCTGGAGAGATCCGAGGAGTTGGCCAGCCGGGACAGGATGGACGACAGCTGGGTCGTGTCGCTCTCCACCACCTGCGCCGGTTGGCTCGCGTTGGCGGGCAGGCTCATGGTCCGCAGGTCGTTGTCGAAGCGGCTCAGTCTCGACGCGGCAGCGAGGTGCGAGGCGCGGAGACAGGCAACCGTTGCGCAGGACGAAGATGCGCTGCTCGCGGTCGCGATGGCGGTGTCCGACCTGTTGTAGTCCTTTACGACGGTCTTGACCTGCTGGGCCGAGCTGTGGTGATGGGACTGGGCCACGCTCTGGGCGACGCTCTGGCCCACGAAGACGACGGAGCCCCACACGATGGCGAAGATCATCCACCCGCGAGCGGCGCCGGTCAGGACCAGTGCGGCCCACGACGGCGTCTCGTCCGCCGCCGGCCCCGACGGCACCGAGCGCTCCCACGGGGACGGCGGGGGCATCGTACCGAGGCCGGTCGGGGGCGGTGGCGGCATGGGCGGAGGCCACTGCGGCGGGGCGGGGGCGGGCGGGGCGGCGGGCGCGTCGACCGGCTCGGACGGGCCCGGTTGGTCCGGCGCGGGCTGCCCGGGCGGCGCGTACCCCGGTGGGGGCGCCTCGCCGGAGGACGACGCGGCCGGCGACGAGGGGTAGGCGTACGGTTGCGCCGGCCCGGGGGCGGAACCGGTCGTGGCGGGCGGCACGCCCGTGGCGGTCGGCCACGGCGCCTGCGGGGTCGGGAAGGACGGGGGTGGCGACGGTGCGAACGGCGAGGGGACGACGGTTTGGTCGCCCAGCATGCCCCAGGCGTACTCGGAGGTGAGCATGAAGAGGTAGGCGTGCAGGCGCAGCTGGTAACGCAGCAACGCCGAGTACGCGGGGTAGAGCGCCGGGTGCATCCGGCCGCTGAACAGTGCGATCAGCCACGCCACGAACAGCAGCGGGAAGGTGAGGCCGTACTCGACGATCTGGGCGAAGACGTAGGCCGGGACGACCAGGATGATGCGGAACAGCACGGCCCAGCGGTTGAGCCGGCCCGGTTCGGGGAGGATCGGCCGGGCCGGGTAGTCCTCGTCGTCGAGTGAGAACGGGGGGTACCGGTCGGTGAGGAGGTACATGTAGGCGTACACCCGAGTCGCCCAGCGCACCACACCGCTGACGAAGCTGTGCACCCATTCGGGAAGGCGACCCATGAACAGCGCGCCGAACCATCCGATGACGAGGACGAAAAATGTCGCGATGAACAGGAAATACAGCACGATGATCTGCGGGACGGCCAGGATGACGCGGAACGCGACGGTGAGGCGGCGCTGCGGCGCGGTGCCGGCGAACCACATGTCGGCCCGTCTGGTCGGTGCCGCCATCGCTGCGTCGGTCATGTCGCCCCCTTGTGCGGTCACCCGTCGCCGAAGACCCGTCGGATCGAACGTTAGAACATGCACGCCCGAGCGGTACGAACCCCCCGTGGCCGACGCTCACCGCTCCCCACCTGCCGAGCCGCGCCGTCTCGAGCAGCACCCGACCCAACACGACCCAGGCGTTGGCGAACGACGTCGAGTGAGCCCGGTTCGCCGGCCCCGCCGGTCGAGCGACGGGAGTGCGGCACCGTGGCGAGGCGGGGCGAAGCGGGGCGATTCACCGCCGCGACGCAGCTCAGAGCGACGTCGTACAGGGCGTCGATGAGCGCGCGGTTGCGCGTGCTCTGCCAACGCGGGATCACGTCGTTCATGACATAGCCGAATGCGACCCCGGTGGCCGGATCGGCGAATCCGACGGCGCCTCCCGTGCCGAAATGGCCGAAGCTTCCGGGGTTCGGACCGAACGGGCGCCGCGGCACGGTCGGCTTGAAGCCGAGGCCGAAGGTGACGTCCTCGTGCAGGATCGGGCAGTAGCCCTGGGACTGTGGTGAGGTCGCCTCCGCCAGCAGGTCCACCGAGAGCACCCGCCCGGGCTCGAGCAACGCGGCATACACCCGTGCGACGCCACGCGCGGTCCCGTGCCCGTTGGTCGACGGGACCTCGGCTGCACGCCACTCCGGCGAGTTGACCACGCCCAGCGAGGAGTACCCCGGCGGGTTGAAGTAGCTCAGCATCTCCATGCGAGCGTCACCGTGCAGCGTCTCGAGGTCCAGCGACCCGGCGCCGTCGGGCCCTGCGAAGATCACCTCGGCACAGCGGTGGCGCTCGCTGCGGGGGACGCCCACGTAGACGTCGGCTCCCAGTGGACCGGTGAGGCCGGCCAGCCGACGCCGGCACGTCTCCCCGCTCACCCGGCGGACCACTTCGCCGATCAGATGCCCGTAGGTGTTGGTGTGGTAGGCGTGGCGGGTCCCGGGCTCCCACCAGGCCTCGGTGGCCGCCAGCGCGGCCGTCATCCGTCCCCAGTCCCACAGGTCGTCGTTGGTCAGCGGCTCACGGATGGCCGGCACGGCGGCCCGGTGGCACAGCGCGTGACGCAGGGTCGCACCCTCCTTGCCCCCGGCGGCGAACTCCGGCCACACGGACACGACGGGGTCGTCGAGCCCGATGAGGCCGGCGTCGACGAGCTGCAGCGCGAGGACGGCCAGGAAGGCCTTCCCCACCGAGTAGAAGTCGACCAGGGTGTCGGGCTGCCACGGCTCGAGGCATCCCCGGTCGCGCCAGCCGCCGGCCAGGTCGACCACGGTCATGCCGCCGACACTGACGCACACGGATGCACCGAGCTCACCCCGCTCGGCGAAGTTCCGGGCGAACTCGTCCCTGACGCCGGCAAAGCGGGCGTCGCACGTCCCGGTCACGGGGGCCTCCATGGACTCGACTCTGTCGTGCGGCCCCGACCGGGGCAAATGGAGCGCACACGCCCGCGGTCGAAGCGGGGCGGCCCTCCGACGGCTCCTATCGGCGCGGATGGGCCGAGACGAAGGACCAGACGGCCGCCGACGAATCGAAGCCCATGTCGGGCGGGCCGATGAGTGTCCGGGCGCCGGGAGATGCGGGGTGTCCCATCCACGCATGGTTGGCGCCGGGCACGGTCGCCCACTCGACGACCGTGCCCCGCGTGCACGGCTGCCAGACCAGGAAATGCACGGCGGGGTTGGAGGGGTCCGACGTGGACGTCGGCATCGAGGGGCACGCGTCCTGCGTCGCGATCGTCTTCAGGCCCTTGACCGGTGGGGGGAAGTTGGTCTGGGTGAGCGAGCGCGGGCCGTACCCGCCGTTGAGCGGGATGTTCTGGTCCTGTGTGCCATGGATCTCGAGCGCGGCCACCGGAGAGGCCATGGAGCAGCGGTTGACGAAGAGATCGCCTGCCTGGACACCGATGGCCACGACCTTGCTCGAGAGCTGGCACGCGAGCCGCTCGGCCAGGATGGCCCCATTGGAGTGGCCGGTGGCGAAGACGCGGCGCGTGTCGATGTGGTAGCGGCCTTCGAGCTTGGTGATCAGGGACGAGATGAACCCGACGTCATCGACGTTGTGCTGGTCCTGGGCCGCCACCGAGCAGCAGCCGCCCCCGTTCCAGACGAGCCGGTTCGGGGCGGCGCGCCGGATCGGTGTCCCGTTCGGATAGACCACGATGAACCGGTTCGCCTCGGCCAGGCCGTCGAAGCCGCTGTTCTGCTCGAACTGGCTGCCCGAACCCAGGCCGCCGTGGAGGGCGACCAGCAACGGCACCGCCGTCCGCTTGGGCAACGAACGCGGCACGTAGAGCTGGTACGAGCGCACCGTGTTCCCTGCAAGCACGATGGTGCCGAAGCTGCGCGTGCCCTTGGGGGTGACGGCCGGCTCCATCGGAGCCCCGTACGGCACGACGGGGCCCACCGTGGTCGGGGCCGGTGTCGCCGCCGCTGCCACCGGGGCACCCCCGGCCGGCACACCCGCTGCCCCGCCGAGGCCGACCAACGCCACCATCGCGCAGGCAGCACTCGACAGGCGCCGGGGCGTCCTGCTCGTGGCGACCCGGAGCCTGGAGCGGTTGCGTGTCATCGAACGATCCTCGACGCCAGGTGTGAGCGATCCGTGAGGGATCCGTTCGGATTCGTCGAGCCACCAGCGCGCCCCCGCCGCCAGCGCCCTGTGACGGACCACCGCGAGAACCGTGGGCACGGGCTCGAGTCTCCCCCGCTCGCCCCCGGGGCCGAGCGTATCTGGGCCGGCCAGCGGTCGATGTCGATGCCTCAGCGAGCCGGCGAGCGCCCCGCTCGGACAGCCCGCGCAGGAGCGGTACCCAGGAGGGAAGATCCCCAACCACGAGCCCCTCGACCTTCCCGCTGTCGTCGGCGCGCCGCAGGGCGGCGGCGGCGAACGGCCAGGGGCAGGGCGGCGAACGCGGCCGCCTCCCGGGGCGAGGCGGCCCCGCCCTGGCTGGCCAGCGACGCCACGCTGTCGGGCCCGAGCGCACCGCCGTACCCGGGCTCGGTCGCCACCAGGTACCGCTTCGCCTCCACGTGGAGTGCGACGATCCCCGCCACCCGCGCTCCCAGCGCAGTGCGCACGGCCGCGGCCCCGGCGCTCGCGTGCGCCGCGTCGCCCACCCGGGCAAGAGGTGCCCGATGTCGTGCACGAGCCCGGCGACCGCCAGTTCCGGATCGTCGGGGTACCGATCCTGCAGCAGGGCCGCCGTCTGCAGGGCATGGTCCAGCTGCGAGACGGCGGCGCCGGCGTGCAGCGGCCGCGCCGCCGCGGCAGCGAGCAGCCGCACGATGTCGTCGGTCCCGAGGCCGGGTGGCCGCTCGCTCACCGCGTCCAGTCTCCCCCGTTGCGGGTACGGTGGCGGCCCGTGCCCTGGACCCCGCCGCCGCGCAGCCCGTGGGCCGACAAGATGATCTCGCTCGGGCGCGGCCTCGGCGACGACGGGCGCTCGATGGTGTCGCTCCGCCCCGAGGACCTCCGGGCCGCCGCCGTCGCGACGACCGGGCTCGACGACTTCGGCGACACCTGGTGGGAAGAGCCCGTTCCACCGCCTCTGCGCCTCGCTCGATGGCGAGGCCCGCCTCCACCTCCCCGGCCGCGTGCGCACCCGGGGCGAGCTGCAGGTCATCCTGCAGAACCGGCTGCGCATGGTCGAGCTCTGGAAGCGGGAGCCGGCCGTGCTGCGCGAGGCCGTGCCCGCGCCCATCGTCGTGACCGGGCTCGGGCGCTCGGGCACGACGCTGCTGCACGAGCTGCTGGCCTGCGACCCCGACAACCGCCCACCGCTGCTCTGGGAGCTCCTGCACTCGGTCCCGTACGAGGACGCCTCGGGGGACGTGTGCGACGACGAGATCAGGCTCATGGACGAGATCGTCCCCGCCTTCACGGCCATGCACGAGAACGGTGGCCGCCTCCCGACCGAGTGCATCTTCGCCTTCGCCCACCAGTTCTCGAGCGACATGTACACCGGGCTCTACAACGTGGCCGAGTACACGCTCTGGCGCAGTGGGCAGGACCAGGACCCGATTTACGACTGGCACAAGCGCCACCTGCAGACGCTGCAGTGGGTGGCCGAGCGACCGACGCCGCGCTGGGTCGTCAAGGCGCCCTCCCACCTCTCCGCCCTGCCCCTCCTGTTCGCCACGTACCCCGATGCACGCGTCGTGATCACCCACCGCGACCCCCTGCGGGTCATCGGGTCCCTGTCGGACCTGATGGCCACGCTGCACTACATGCACTCGGACCACGTCGACCATGCCGTCCTGGTCGAGTTCATGGCGATGGGCCTCGAGATGCAGATGGACCACGTCACGGCGGAGCGGGACGCAGGATCCGTCCCCGTGGACCAGATCGCCGACGTCGTCTACAAGGACCTGGTCGCCGACCCCGTCCGCGTCATCGAAGGGCTCTACGCCGGGTGGGAGCTCCCCGTCAGCGAGGAGTTCCGCGCCTCACTCAATGCGTACCTCGCCGCCCGCCACACGGGGCGGGCCGGCGGCCACGACTACTCCTTCTCCGACACCGGCCTCGACCTGACGACCCATCGGGCGCTCGTCGCCCCCTACCAGGAGCGTTTCGGCGTTCCCTCGGAGGTGTAGGCATGGACTGGAAGCTCGAGAACATCGTCGTCCCCGTCTCCGACGTCGACCGGGCCAAGGCCTTCTACGGCGACGCCGTCGGCTTCCACGTCGACGTGGACCACCGGGCCGGGGAGGACTTCCGGGTGGTCCAGCTGACCCCTCCCGGCTCGGCCTGCTCCATCGCCCTCATGCGGAACGAGCAGGCGGCGGGGACGCTGCAGGGACTGCACCTGGTGGTCGCCGACATCGACGCCGCACGCCGCCGCCTCCTCGACGGCGGCGTGCCCGTGGGCGACGCCTACCACTTCGAGTCCGGCGTCCAGGTCGAGGGCGCGGACCCGGCACGGGCCGATTACGGGACCTTCGCGTCCTTCAGCGATCCCGACGGGAACGGGTGGCTCGTCCAGGAGGTGCCCAGCCGGGCCGGCTGAGCCGGCGCGCCCGCCGGCCGCGCCGGCTACGAGACGGCCAGATCCGCCACCTTCACGACTTCGGCGCTCGGATGCGGTGGACCGTCGGCCAGGACCCAGCGCACCAGCATGTACCCCTCGAGCCGCCCCCCGGTGTCGAGCCAGTTCTCCACCCCGGGACCCGGGTCCGACGGAGCGATCACCATGCGCCAGGATCCGTCCGCCGACCGCGAGGCCGTCTTGTTGTTGAGCGCCGTCGTGGCGTAGCGGTAGTCGAAGCTCTCCATCCACGGCGAGGTCAGCGTGAGCCCCCAGTAGAGGAACGGCTTTTCCGGCTCGTGCACGGTCACCACGAGCGCCTCGCCGGGTTCGAGGCGGAAGCGTCCCCCGTGGTAGGTCATCTCGGCGTTGGAGTGCGAGCGCACCTCGTCGTCCTGGGCCGCCACATGCTCTGCGCCGGCCTGTCCCCCGAAGGTGTTCATGTTGCTGCCGGCGTCGTGCCACATCTGCATCGCCGTCGCGCCGACGAAGGTGAGGAACATGGCGGCGAACTCGAGCTTCGGCGCCAGCTCCTCCGCGGAGAGGATCGGTGGCGGCACCACCTCGCCCGGCTCGGGGACCAGCTCCATGCGCAGCCGCGACAGGCGCTCGGGGCTCTTTTCGAAATGGGTCTCGCGGATGGCCAGCTGCGCCGTCCCGGGCTCGATCACGACGGCATTGCGCGGCCGCGGGTCCGGCATCTTCGACGCCGGCGCGATGAGGATGTCCACCTCGCCGTTGGGGCCCAGCTCGAACTCGTCGATGTTGGTCTGCGTCTGCGTCCCCGTGTGGCCGCCGACCTGCCCCTGTCCGAAGGGCGTGCCGAAGGTCATGCCGAGGTAGGCGCACTCGCCCCGGTACCCGAGCAGGCGGTAGCAGCGGGAGTCGTCGAGCACCGAGAAGAGATAGTGCACGTCGGGGTTGTCGACCAGGAGCTTGCGGTAGTTGTCCTGGAGCGTGAACAGGCGGGGATGCAGGGGGTCGGATCGCTCCACGATCCAGTCCAGGGCCAGGCGGCTGAGGCGGGTCACCCACCGGTACCCCTCGGCCAGGTCCACGTCGCTCTCGGGGACCCCGGTCGCCTGGTGCACCACGTCGAGCGCCGCCTTCTGCGCCGCCATCCAAGCCTCGAAGGCCGCATCCAAACGTTCGTCTCGCATCCGGCCGAAGCTACCCATGTTTGGACGGAGTCGCCCGCTCCGGGGCGCGCCCGGTAACTTCGCGACGTGACCGACACCGCGACCGAGACGACAGGCACCGACGAGTTGCTCAGCCAGCTCCGTGCCTGGCTGCAGGAGAACTGGGACCCCGACCTCACGGTCGCCGAGTGGTGGGAGCGACTGGGCCTGGCCGGCTGGGCGGCGCCGGGGCTGCCCACCAACGCCTACGGCAAGGCGATGGCCCGCTCCGACGTCGTCCTGGTCCAGCAGGAAATCGCCAAGTCCGGCGCGCTCGGACCCCCGGCGGGTCTCGGGCTCCTCCTGGCCGCCCCCACCATCGCCGCGCACGGCACCCAGGAGCAGATCGACCACTACGTCCGCGACATCGTCACCGGCCAGAAGGCCTGGTGCCAGCTCTTCAGTGAGCCCCAGGCCGGGTCGGACCTCGCAGGGTTGCAGACGCGTGCGGTCAAGGACGGCGACGAGTGGGTGGTCAACGGCCAGAAGGTGTGGACCTCGGGAGGCCAGTACGCCGACCTCGGCATGCTCCTCGCCCGCACGGACCCCGAGGTGCCCAAGCACCAGGGCATCTCGTACTTCGCCTTCGACATGCTCCAGGACGGCGTCGACGTGCGGCCCCTCAAGGAGATGACGGGCCACGCGCTCTTCAACGAGGTCTTCATCACCGACGCCCGGGTGGCCGACGCCGCTCTCATCGGAGGACGCAACAAGGGATGGGCCGCGGCCAACACCACACTCATGAACGAGCGGGCCGGCCTCGGCTCGGGCGGCGGCAGCGCGGCGGGGGGCGGCCTGGCGCAGCCCGGCACCGTGATGGGCTTCCTGGCCCGACGGGTCGGCGACGTCGTCGCGGCCGCGCCGTCGTCGGGCGGCGCGAAGAAGACCCAGCAGCCCGGCGGCGCGCTGGGCGCCATGCGGGGGGGCGCCGGCCTCCTGATCAGCCTGGCCCAGTCGCGCGGGGTCAACACCGACGCCGGCATCCGGCAGGACCTGGCCCGGCTGTACACGCTCGGCGAGCTGGGCCGCTTCAACGGCCTGCGCCTCAAGGCCGTCAAGGAGCAGGGCGGGGACATCCCGGGCTTGCCGAACGTGGCCAAGCTCTCCATGAGCCAGATCGTGCGCCTCACCCGCGACCTCGGCCTGCGCATCTCCGGTCCGGCCGGCATGCTGCACGCCTACGACACCGACGACAAGGCGGCCCTGAAGCACGCCACCGGTGACCCGTTCGCCGGCGGGATCAGCGAGATGGCGCTCTTCGCCCAGGCTCCACCGATTTACGGGGGTACGGACCAGGTGCAGCGCAACATCATCGGGGAACGCGTGCTGGGCCTGCCCAAGGAGCCCAACAACGACCGGGTGACGCCCTTCTCGCAGATTGCCCAAGAACGCCTAGCCGCCCGCGGCAACGTCGGACGGGGCCGGGGGGCATCGCGATGGACCGGGTGGAGCGCACGCTCCGGGGCGCGGCCGCGATCGTCGGCGTCGACGACGATGTCTCCCCCACGGGCGAGCTCGACCGCAGCGGGCGTGACCTCGAGGTGGCGATGGTCCTCGGCGCCCTCGACGACGCCGGGCTGACGCTGGCCGACGTCGACGGGGTCTGCCACGCCGACTCGGCCGTGGCGTTCGCCGAGTACCTCGGCATCCACCCGGTCTTCACGGACTCGACCATGACGGGGGGCTCGAGCTACGAGGTCCACGTGGAGCATGCGGCGGCGGCCATCGCTGCCGGGGTCTGCGACGTGGTGGTCAGCGTCTATGCGGCGACGCCACGCAGCGACCGCACCCGGGCCCGCACCCGGGTGCGCCGCGCCATGACCGGGCCCAACCCGATGCTCGAGTGGGACGTGCCCTACGGTCTGCGGACGCCGATGGGACCCTACGCCCTGGCGGCGGCCCGCCACATGCACGAGTTCGGCACCACCGCCGAGCAACTGGCCCAGATCGCGGTCAGCACGCGTGCGTGGGCGGCGCTCAACCCGCGGGCGCGCTACCGCGACCCGCTCACCGTCGAGGACGTCCTGGCCTCACCCCTGCAGGTGAGTCCCTTGCACCTCCTCGACTGCTGCCTGGTGACCGACGGCGCCGGCGCCTTCGTCATGACGAGCGCCGAACGGGCGCGATCCCTGCCCAAGCCGCCGGTCTACGTTCTCGGCGCCTCCACCTGCACCGACCACGCGGGGATCAGCCAGATGCCGGACCTGACCACCACCCCGGGCGTCGTGTCGGGCGCGAAGGCCTTCGCCATGGCCGGTCTGACGCCCTCCGACGTCGACGTCCTCATGGGCTACGACAGCTTCACGATCACAGCGTTGCTCCACCTCGAGGACCTCGGCTTCTGTGCAAAGGGCGAGGGAGGACCCTTCGCCGCCGAGGGCTCGCTGGGCCCGGGCCGAGGCCCGCTCGCCATGAACACCAACGGCGGCGGCCTGTCGTTCACCCATCCGGGCATGTACGGCATGTTCCTGATCACCGAGGCGGTGCGCCAATTGCGCGGCGAATGCGGCGAGCGCCAGGTCGAGGGCGCCGACGTGGCGGTCGCCCACGGCTCGGGCATGCTGCTCTCGGTCATGTCCACGGCCGTCCTCGGTACGGAGTCGGTGTTGTGAGCGAGACCTCCGGCGAGCGGGCCCGCGACCGCTTCGAACCGCCGGTCGGCGCCGAGAGCGGGCCGTTCTGGGACGCCACCCGCGAGGGTCGTCTCCTCGTCCAGTGGTGCACCGCCTGTGACCGTGGCGTGTTCTACCCACGGTCGTTCTGCCCCCACTGTGCCGCGCCCGGATCGGCGCTCGAATGGCGCACCGCGAGCGGGCGGGCGACGGTCCATGCCGCCGTGGTCGAGCACAGGCCCGAAGCCGCCGGATCGACCTTCTCCGGCGGCCGGCCCTACTGTGTGGCCCTGGTGGACCTCGAGGAGGGGGTGCGCATGGTGACCAACGTGGTCGGCTGCCCGCCCGGCGATGTCCGGATCGGCATGGCGGTGACCGTGACCTGGGAGGCGCTGAGCGACGGGAGACAGCTGCCGCTCTTCCGACCCGAGCCGGGCACCCGATCGTGACCGTCCCCGACGACAAGCGGGACGCCGCAGCCCGGGGGATGCTCCACGCGTGGTGGGCCGAGCGGATCCCCGACCGTCTGGCGGTGACGACCCCGCACGGCGACCGGACCTACGAGGATCTGAACACCGACATCAACCGCCTGTGCCGGGCTCTGCGGGACAGAGGCCTGAAGAAGGGCGACTCCCTCGCGTTGATGTGTACCAACCGGCCCGAATTCCTCGAGGTCCTCTACGCCTCCCAACGCATCGGCCTGCGCTTCACTCCGATCAACTGGCACCTCACGGGTGCCGAGGCGGCCTACATCGTCGAGAACTGCGAGGCCAAGGCGTTCATCTGCTCGGGCGAGCTGGGCGACAAGGTCGGCGTCGCCGCCGAGGGCGGCGGGCCGGGGCTGGTGAAGGTCAACACCGGCGGCTATCTCCCCGGTTTCGAGATGTACCACGCCGTGGTGGCAGCGGAGGACGGCTCGGACATCGACGACCCCGTGCTCGGCACCCAGATGCTCTACACCTCGGGCACCACGGGGCGCCCCAAGGGCGTGCACCGCGACTCCGCGGCCGTCAGCGCGCTCGCCAACGTCAACTTCTGCGGCTACGACGAGGACTGGGCGAACAGCTCCGACGCGCATCTCCTCACGGGGCCCCTCTACCACGCGGCCCCGCTGGCCTTCTCGGTCGCGGTGCCGTTCCTGTACGGCGTTCCCATCGTGATCATGGACCACTGGGACCCGGTCCAGGCGCTCCGCCTGGTGGAGGAGCACGGGATCACCCACACCCACATGGTGCCGACGATGTTCCACCGCCTCCTGGCCCTGCCGGCCGAGGACCGGGAGCGCTTCGACACCTCGTCGCTGCGCTACGTGATCCACGGCGCGGCGCCCTGCCCGGTCCCGGTGAAGCAGCGACTGATCGAATGGCTGGGGCCGGTCGTCGTGGAGTACTACGCCGCCACGGAAGGGCTGGGCACGCTGGTCGACTCGGCGACGTGGCTGGCCCACCCCGGCACGGTGGGCCGTCCCATGGTGCCGGGGCTGGTCAAGGTGGCCGACGACGCCGGCAACGACCTGCCCGCCGGGGAGGTCGGCCTGGTGTTCCTGCAGGCCCCGGCCGCCACCAAGTTCGACTACTACGGCGACGCGGAGAAGACGGCCGGGGCGTTCCGCGGCGACTACTTCACGCTCGGTGACATGGGCTACATGGACGCCGAGGGCTACCTGTTCCTGACCGACCGCACGGCCAACCTGATCATCTCGGGCGGTGTCAACATCTATCCGGCCGAGGTGGACGCCGTACTGCTGGAACACCCCGCCGTGGGCGACGTCGCCACCATCGGCCTGCCCGACGAGGAGTGGGGCGAGGTGGTGCTGGCGGTGGTGCAGCCCGCCCCCGGCGCCGACGGCGGCGACGAGCTGGCCGCCGAGCTCATGGCGTTCTGCCGGGAACGCCTGGCCCACTTCAAGTGCCCCGCGCGCGTCGACTTCGTGTCGGAGCTGCCGCGGGAGGATACTGGGAAGATCTTCAAGAGGAAGCTACGGGAGCACTACCGGACGGCATCGGTCCGGAGCGACCACGACCAAGGGAGCTGAACGTGGGAATCTGTGACGGGCGGGTCGTCGTGATCACCGGCGCGGGCCGGGGCATCGGCCGCGAGCACGCCCTCGAGTTCGCCAGCCAGGGCGCCAAGCTGGTGATCAACGACCTCGGGGCCGAAGTGGACGGGACCGGCTCGTCGGGCGGGCCGGCCGGGGAGGTGGTCGACGAGATCCGGGGCATGGGGGGCGAGGCGGTTGCCAACGGCGACGACGTCTCGGACTACGAAGGGGCAGGGCGCCTCATTCAGACGGCCATCGACACCTTCGGGACCCTCGACGTCCTCGTCAACAACGCCGGCATCCTGCGCGACCGCATGCTCGTGAACATGACGATCGACGAGTGGGACGCCGTGATCAAGGTGCACCTGCGCGGCACGTTCGCACCCACCCGCCACGCCGTCGAGTACTGGCGCAACCGCACCAAGGCCGGCGAGACCAACGACGCCCGCGTCATCAACACCACGTCGCCGTCGGGAATCTACGGCAACGTGGGACAGACCAACTACGGCGCCGCCAAGGCCGGCATCGCCTCCTTCACCGTCATCGCCGCCATGGAGCTCGGCCGCTACGGCGTCACGGTCAACGCCATCGCGCCGGCGGCGCTCACCCGCATGACCGAGAACCTCGGCATGGGCGCCGCGTCGGCCGAGAAGAAGCCCGAGGAGTTCGACCCCTTCGACCCGGCCAACATCGCGCCGATCGTCGTGTGGCTGGGCAGCCCCGAATCGGCGGGCATCACCGGCCGCGTCTTCAACGTGCAGGGCGACCACATCAGCGTGGCCGAGGGCTGGGTGGCAGGACCCGGCGCCGACAAGGGCGACCGCTGGGACCCGGCCGAGCTGGGCAAGGTCGTGCCCGAGCTGGTTGCCAAGGCCGCTGCCCAACGCCAACATGGGCGGGCGGCGGAAGTAGCCTCGGTCGATGCCCGAGACGATACCCCCGGTGCCAGGAGCCGCGGAGGTGACACCTCAGGAACCGCCCCGGCGTGAGATGGAGGCGGCCGTCCAGGTCATCCACGACAACGCAGAGCGACTGTTCCTGTGGGACTACGAGCGAGACCGCGGCCAACTCGTCACCCTCTACAACAAGGCCATGGGGTCGCAGTGGAACAGCGTCACCGACCTCGACTGGTCGACGGACGTCGATCCGGAGCGGCTCGTGGCCGAACAGGACAGCCCGCTGCTCGCCGTCGCCCGGGTCGCCGGCACGCTGCCCGGCTCGCCGTTGGCCACCTGGACCGAGAAGGAGTACGTCGACCTCGGCATCGAGTTCTTCAAGGCGAACCTGTCGCAATTCATGCACGGTGAGCAGGGGGCCATGATGACGGCGGCGAAGATCGTCGAGACCGTGCCGTGGATCGACGCCAAGTACTACGCGTCGACACAGACCATGGACGAGGCGAGGCATACCGAGGTGTTCGCCAAGTATCTCAGCACCAAGCTGGGCGACGCCTACCCGATGAGCCCGTTCCTCAAGGAGCAGATCTGGTCGCTGCTGGAGGACTCGCGTTGGGACATCGCGTACCTCGGGATGCAGATCGTGATCGAGTCGCTCGCCCTGGCCGCCTTCGGGGACATGCTGCGGCGGACCGAGGAGCCCCTGCTGACCAAGCTCCTGCGCTACGTCATGTCCGACGAAGCCCGCCATGTGGCCTTCGGCGTGCTGACGCTGTCCGAGTTCTACACCCACCTGAGCGAGGCCGAGCTGAAGGATCGCCAGGAGTTCCTCGTCGACGCCACGCTCAACTCGCGGTCCCGGGCCACGACGCCCGAGGTCTGGGAGCGCATGGGCACCACGGCCGAGGACGTCCTCCCCTTCATCATGGAGGCGGCACAGAAGGCGAAAGTGAACCCGATGCGCGGCTTCGCCCGTGGCTTCTTCGCCAAGCTCGTTCCCAACGTGCGCAAGCTCGGCCTGCTCGACGCCAACGACGGGTACCTGCGCGAGAAGTGGGGGGAGGCCGGGCTGCTGGAGTTCGAATTCGCCGACGACACCGGTTCGGACTACGAGTCCTACGACGCCGTCGCCCGGGACCGGGCAGCGCGGGCCGGCGCGGACGCGTCGCCCCCCGTGCCCGCGGGGTGAGCCCTCGACGGTCCCCTCCCGGCCCTCTCGACCGGGTCCGCAGCATCTGTCTGGCCTTCCCGGAGGCCGAGGAGCGCCCCTTCGGTGGCCACACGGCTCCAGCCTTCCGGGTGCGGGACAAGATCTTCCTCATGACGAGCGAGGACGGCACCTCCATGACGCTGAAGGCCCCCGAGGGTGTGCAGGCGATCCTGGTCGCATCGGACCCCGAGCGATTCTTCGTGCCGAAGTACGTCGGGCCCAAGGGGTGGGTCGGGATCCGGCTCGGTCACATCGCTGCGGCCGATTGGGACGAGCTGGCCGAGCTGATCACCGAGAGCTACTGCCTCACGGCGCCGAAGCGACTGGCCGCGCTGGTCGGCCCGCCCCCGTGGGTCGAGGTCGGCAGGCGGCGGTAGAGCCGGCTCGGCCGGGGTCTTCGATGGTCGGCGCCGCCTGTCTCGTTCGCTCACCGCAACCGTGCGACTGAATTTGTCGTGGAGGCATTGGCGGCGCTCGCTGTCAAAGGACCAGAGGTAGTCGACGGCCGGGCCGAAGGCGAAGACGAGCCAGAAGCCCGTCGCCACCGCCGAACGCCGCCGGGCCGTCGCCCAGCCCGGCGCGGAGAGGCTGCCCTCGCCGTAAATCCGATAGAGCCGGATGCCCACCATCTTCATGCCGGGGGTCCGCCCTCGCCGGCCGATGAACCAGGCCGGGTAGATCACGAACACGCTCAAGGAGGCGACGAACAGGCAGAACAGCACGAGAGAAACCGTACTGAAGGGACCGCGCTGGTCGTTGAAATGGGTCAACGACGCGGCATAGCCGACGTAGATCAGCACCGGGACGACCGTCATACAGGCGGCATCCACGAAGAACCCGGCCGCACGGTCCTCCGTCGTGGCCAGCGAGACCTTCCACAGGTATGACGCAGCGGTCGACGGGTCCCGCGAAGAGGCGGCCCCGGGCCGTGCAGACGGCCGCGGCGCGTCCTGGTCTCGCATGTCGACCGCGACCGTGCCCACGACCATGTCGTGCAGGCACCGGCGTCGCGTGTCGCCCAACGGCCATAGATAGTCGAGGATCCATGCGAAGAAGAGGAACCAGCAGACGAAGGCCAGGGCCGCCCGGCCCCAGGCACGCTGCGAGCTGGGCGCTTCGAGATTCCCCTCCCGGTCCATGTGAAAGAGGCGAATCCCCATCCGCCGCATGCCGGGCGTCTGCCCGCGCCGCCCGATGAACCAGACCGGGTACAGGACGAATCCGGTGCACGAGACCGCCAGGCACCAGAACCACACCCACGAGACCGCACTCATCGGGGGGTTTGGATCGGCCGTGGCCGGAACCGAGATCCCGAAGAGTACGAAGAAGGCGACGGGGAGCGCGGCCACCAGGACGAAGTCCAAGAGAAAGCCGATCCCGCGACGACCCCAGCTGGCATACCGGACCTCGGTCCTCTCCGAAGCGTCGGAAGGAGCCCCCCAGGCCGAGGGCGTCGGTTGCGCCACTTCCGGCCACGGCGCGCCATCGCCCCCTGGTGCCATCCGACCCACCGTAGGGGGTGGCCGTAACGCCGTGGTTAACGCGACGGCTCGAGGCCGGTCAGCCTGATGTCCATGCTCTCGGTGTAGCGGACACCGCCCTGGGTCACCCCCACCGTCTCGTGCTCACGCACGATGAGGCCGCTGCTCGGGACGATCCAGAAGTCGGTCGGGTTCGTCCCGCCGTCGATGCCGGAGAAGGTCAGGGTGAACCGGGTGTGCTCCACGGAGACGTCATGGCCGCCCACCGCCAGCGTCGCCGGCCCGAGCACGGCACCGGCCAGTGACACCTTCTCCGCCGGGTCCGACAGCGAGCACGTCGCCGCCCAGCGGGCGGCGGGGCGCGTCCGGTGCCCGGGCGGCAGCAGGTAGGCCGTCGCAGGGCAGCGGACGGTCGACGTCGTCGTCGTGCCCGCGATCGACTCGTCGGTGACGAGCCTCGGCACCGACAGCGAGCCGCCGGGGCCGGTGCACACGGTGGTGGACTCGACGTGCTGGGTGATGGGGACCCAGCTCAGGGTCGCACAGCGCCCGTCGGCCACGATCATGGAAGAGCTCGACGGGAAGGAACGCTGGACCCCCATGAGGCTCAGGCCCTCGCCGCCGGTCGTGCGGTACGTGTACACGCCGGGCGCCGGCAGCCGGTTGCGCAACGTCGCGATGACCTTCCCCGTCTGCTCCCGGCGGTAGATCCGCAGGGCCTCCCGCAGGCCCACCGGCGAGGACACGGTGCGGAACACCAACGCCCAGGCCGTGCCGCCCGCCGAGCTCACGATCACCAGGGCGATCGCCAGGACCGAGAGCACGCGGTGCTGCTGGACCCAATGCCAGAAGATCACGCCGCAGATCGTACCCCTGCGGAGCGGGTCCCGACCCGGGACCGCTCAGGCCAGGTCGGGCACCCAGTTGCCGTGGAAACCCGCCGGCACGCGCTGCGGCAGCTCCACCACCGCCTGCGCCTCGCCGTCGATGTCGTCGGCATTGAGGATGTGCAGCGCGGAGGTGCCGGTCTCGGCCGAGTAGACGATCGCCATGAGCCAGCCCTCCGACTCTCCGGCGTCGTCGGCACGCGGCACGAAGACGGCCTCGCCCAGCGCCGCACCCCGACCGAACGAGCGGGTCGTGGTGGTCCGCCGCTCGAGATCGTGGCGGACGAGGACCGATTCGGTGCCCACGATGTCGTCCACCTCGTGGACTGCGACGGCGTAGCCGTATCGGTGCGGCAGGCCCACCTTCCGCTCGTCGACGCGCGGGAACTCCTGACCGCGATCGTCGAGCCTCTCCTCCTTCACGGCGCTGCCATGGCCGTCGAGGTGCCAGCGCTCGAGCGTCGGGGAGCCTTCGGCCGGGCCCAGAAGCTGCGTGCGGAACATGGAGGGGTGTCGCACGACATCGAGCACCACCCCGTCCCCCCCGGGATCGTCGAACGCGTTCATGGGATGGAACACGTAACAGGGCTCGACGTCGTGCCACACGACGTCCGTGGAGTCGCCGTCCCGGGGCAGTAAGCCGATCCGGGCGTGGTAGCCCTCTTGCCAGCGGTACGGGAACGTCGCACCGGAGGCGACGGCTTCCAGGCTGAAGGTCACCGGCAGGTCGAGCAGCACGATGGAGCGCTGCGTGATGGCGGTGTCGTGGACGCTGACCGGGCCACCCATCGCGACGCGCCGCGAGGAGCGAACCCGCGCCGCGCGGTCGATGACCGTCACCTCCACGTCGTCACCCCAGCCGAAGAAGTAGGAGACCGCGTAGAGCTCGCCGGACAGCGGGTCGCGCTTGGGGTGCGCCGTGTAGCCGCCGGCCAGACTGCCGCTGAAGTCGCACGGCCCGATCGTCTCGAGCTCGTCGGTCAACTCGTAGGGCCGCGCACCGGCCTCGACGATGGCGAACGTGCGTCCGGCGTGCCCGATCACGTTCGTGTTCGGCGCGAAGTCCATCTCGGCGTGCACCGGACCCGGACGCGGCGACTCCCCGAGCTCGCGTGCCACGGAGGCGGAGCGGACCCAGCGGTTGCGGTACCACTCGGCCCGGCCGTCACGCAGCCGGATGCCGTGCACCATTCCGTCGCCGGTGAACCAGTGGTAGGCCGCCGGCTCGGGCACGGAGAAGGGATTGGGGCCGTTGCGCAGGTAGCGGCCGTTGAGGGCCTCGGGCACCCGGCCGGACACCGGCAGCTCGGTCGCAGTCACCTCCTCGTGCACCGGTGCGAACGTGCCCTCGAGGTACGGGTTGGCGGCAACGGTCACGGTGGCCTCCTTTGGAAGAACGACCGTTCCAAACTACGCACTCTGCGTGAACGATGCGTGACCGATTTGTGCCCCAGGCACGAGACGCCACCCGGGCGTCCCGGCGCGCTAAGGTTGTCTCCCGAGGGCACCACCATCACAAGTTTGGAAATCCCTCTGGCTCGCAAGAGCTACCGGCCATGGCCCCAGGAAGCACGGGTCAAATCTGGCCAGGAGAGGAGTGGATTTTCAATGGCAACTGGTTCCGTGAAGTGGTTTAACGGTGAGAAGGGCTTCGGCTTCATCACCCAGGACGGTGGCGGCCCCGACGTTTTCGTGCATTTCGAGCGCGATCTCCGGCACGGGCTACCGCAATCTCGAGGAAGGCCAGAAGGTCGAATTCGAGACCAACCAAGGCCCCAAGGGGCTGCAGGCCGCGAATGTGCGTGCCATCGGCTGACGCCGAACGCGCAGGACCAACGACAGAACCCCGTCTCCGAGCGAGACGGGGTTCTGTCAATTCACCGGCGATTCACCGGCCAATTCACGGAGCGGGCGGCGTATGGACGACGACGGGCGGCCGGCCGCGCACGCCCTACCAATACGGCCGGCGTTCCCGCGTCGTGACGTCGAGCACCGTCGCGGCATGCTCGTGGCGGCACACCACGAGATCGGGGAGCCAGGCGTCGGGGTCGCCGTAACGCAGCGGCTCGCCGTCGAGCCTGCTCGGCGTGGAGGCCGCTCGCCAGCGCCACGGCGACCGGGGCGCACGAGTCCCACTCGTACTGGCCGCCCGCATGCACGTACACCTCCGCGGCGCCGAGGATGACGGCGGCGATCTTCGCGCCGGCGGATCCCATCGGGACCATGACGCCGCCCAGGGCCTCCGTGACGTCGTACGCGACGTCCGGGAGGACGGCTCCGCGAGACCACGACCCGCGGGCTCGAACCCGGCTCGAGCGGCGGGAGCACCGGCGGGTCACCCGTGCCGAGCACGAGTCCAGAGCGCGGGCAGGGCCACGGCCCCGACAACCGCCTCTCCGCCGATGGCCAGGGCCACGTGCACGGCCCAGTCGCTCCGTCCCAACTCCCGGTATTCACGCGTGCCGTCCAAAGGGTCCACGATCCACAGCCGGCCCGTACCCGCCACGTGCTCGAGCCCCTCTTCGGAACGGACGTCGTCATCGGGGTAGAGCCGATTGAGCTCGCTCACCAGCAGTTGATGGGCCATGCGGTCACCCGCCGTGCCGATGTCCCGCATCTGGGGCGGCTCGGCACGCAGTTCCATCAGTGCCTGCCCGGCGACCTCGGCCAGGCTGGCGGCGTCGCGGTGCTCGGCGGCCAGCCCCTCGTGCATGGCCCCTTGTCTAGACCAACCGCCTGTCCGTAGCCCACCTGGTGAGCTCGTGGCGCGTGGAGAGCTGCAGCTTGCGCAACACGGAGGAGACGTGCGACTCGACCGTCTTGGCCGAAATGCCGAGGTCGCGCCCGACCTCCTTGTAGGTGTAGCCGCGGGCGATGAGGCGGAGCACCTCACGCTCGCGGGGCGACAGCTGGTCGAGCTCGGGGTCCAGGCCGGTCGTGGGCGCAGAGCCCTGGGCGAAGGCGTCCAGGACGAAACCGGCCAGCCGCGGGGAGAAGACGGCGTCCCCGGCGGCGACCCGGTACACGGCCTGCAGGAGCTCCGGGCCCGAGATCGTCTTGGTGATGTACCCACGGGCGCCCGCCCGGATGACGTCGATCACGTCCTCGGGCGCGTCGGACACCGAGAGCGCGAGGAACTGCACCTCGGGGTGGTGTGGGCGCACCCCGCGCAAGACCGCATGACCTCCGCCGCCGGGCAGGTGCACATCGAGCAGGACCACCTCGGGAAGGCGCTCGCCGATGAGCTCGATTGCCGCGCCGGCCTCGTCGGCCTCGCCGACGACCTCCACCGCCTCGCCCAGCTCCGCCTTGACGCCCGCCCGGAAGACGGCGTGATCCTCGACGAGGAAGATCCGGGGCCGGCCCGAGGGCTGGCGGCGGTCCGTGGTGCTCACGGCACCCGCTCCCGCCGCGGCATGGAAAGCTGGACCTCGGCTCCTTCACCCGGCGCGGAGCGGATCACCGCGGCGCCGCCGAAGCGGGCCACGCGGGCTCGTATCGACTGCGCGATTCCCTGCCGGTCCCCGGGCACCGCACCGGGATCGAAACCTCGGCCGCGATCCCGGACGTACACCATCACCGTGTCCGGCTCCACCTCGGCGTAGACGGAGACCTGATCGGAACCGGACCACTTGGCCGAGTTCACGGTGGCCTCGCGTGCCGCATCGAGAAGTGCCCGCAGTGCATCGTCCAGTTCGCAGTCCCCCACCATCACCACCTGGACCGCGATCCCGTGGTCGGCCTCCACCTGGCGCTGCAAGAGCGCGACGCCCTCGGCCAGCCTCGTAGTGTCGTCGCCGATCGCTCCCGGCGGCCGACCCTCGAACAGCCAGGCCCGCGAATTCGCGCTCCTGGGCCCGGGCGAGACGCACGACGTGCTGCGGGTCGTCAGAGGAGCGTTGGATCAGCGCAAGAGTCTGGAGCACCGAGTCGTGGACGTGTGCCGCCATCTGGGCCCGCTCCTCGGCCAGGGCACGGGCCTGGCGCTCGGCGATGAGATCGCGCACCAGGCTGAGCCACCAGGGACCGAAGATGATCACGCTGGCGGCCACGACCAGAACTGCGCCACCGACGGGCCGGAGCGCAGCGGCGGTCGTGTGGCCCTCGACGAGCAGTGCGATCCCACCGGCCCCGATCAGGATCCCCACGCTCACGCGTGCCATCAGCCGGCGCCGGCCCGCGCCGTGGGAGTCGGCGCCGAGCAGAGGCACCACGTCGTGATCGATGAAGGCCTTCTCGGACTCGTTGGCATTCCGCCAGATGAGGACGAGCACACCCAAGGCGATGAAGGTGGGCCACCCGATGAACCCCACCAACGCCAGATGCAGGGTGCTGGTGATCACCTGCACGGCGATCAGGACGGGGATGAGGACGGCGGCGATCAGGCGGATGCCGCGGTGGTCGTTGATGGCGCGCGAGTAGATGTTGGAGGTCTCGCCCTCCATGGGGATCAACAGCCACGCCATGGCGTAGACGAACAGCATCACGCCGCTGCAGAGGGAGAGGAGCACGACGCCGATGCGCACCCAGGTGGCGTCGATCCCGGTCGCCGACGAGACGGCGCCGCACACGCCACCGAGGACGCGGTTGTCCGGCGTCCGGCGCAAGGTGCGCAGCTTCCGGCCGACGTGGTGGTGGTGGTGGTGCCGGCGGCCCCCGACCCAGGGTCCCCCCCGGTACGACCTGTGCCCGCCGGTTCCGCCCCATCCGCCATCGGGCGGCTCCCACTGCCCCATCGGCGGGACCCACGTCCCGGGTGCGGACCGTGGCGTCTCGGTCGGGCGCCCGCCGTCGCTCAGCGGGCGCGTGCCGGGATCGGGTGCCTCGGGTGCCTCTTCGATCCCACGATGATCGCGCGTGGCCACCACCGTCGCTATCAGGGAGATCCCTGAGTCCTCGGGGACCCCCTCAGGGACCGGGCAGGGTCGTGCCGGATTCACGGCCGGGCCGGACGTCGTCAGGCTGGCGCCATGGACACCACACCGAACGAGATCCCCCCCACCTCCGCCACGGGTGCGCCCGAGCAGGACCCGCCCGACCGCGGTGCGGCCCCCATCGCCGAGCAGCGCCTCCATCGTGTTGGCCGTGGCCGCATGCTGGCCGGGGTGGCCGCCGGCCTGGCCGACTACTTCGACGTCGACCCCACGATCGTCCGCATCGGCTTCGTCGTCCTGGCCTTCCTGGGCGGGCTGGCCGTGCCCCTCTACCTGGCCGGCTGGCTCCTGATCCCGGAGGAGGACGCCGACCTCTCGGTCGCCGAGGAACTCCTCGCCCGCGAGCGGGCCCGCGGCGCCTACTGATGCTCCACCCACCCTGTCCATCCCGAACCGGCCATCCCGAACCGGCCATCCCGAACCGAGAGGAGCTTTGATGCGCTACCGCTGGGATCCCGCCTACCCCATGGGCCGCCGCGAGCCACAGGTCGCCGACGCCTCCCTGCGGGCGTCGGACGACGAGCGCAACGCGGTGGCCGACAAGCTGTCGCGCCACTACGCCGAGGGGCGCCTCGACGAGGCGGAGTTCAAGAGCCGCCTCGACACGGCGATGTCGGCCACCACGCGGGGCGATCTCCACGGCCTGTTCCACGACCTGCCCGCGCTGCCGAGCGCACCCCCGCCGCCGCCACCACGGCACCGGCGGATCATGCCCTTCGTCTTCCTGGTGGCGCTCGTCGCCATCGTGGCGGGCGCCACCATTCCCATCTACCCGCTCTACCACGTGCCCTGGTTGCTGCTGGCCGTCGTCGGCTTCGTGCTCTGGCGGCGGGCGACGGGGCGTCCCGGCTGGCACCATCACCACCACGCCGGCGGTGACCCGAGCTCGGTCATGGAGCACTGAGACGTGCACTCCCACGCTCCCCCTCCGGTGACCGACGACGACCTCGCCGAGATGCTCTGCGCCACGGACCTCTTCGCCGGGCTCCCCCGCACCGAGATCACCGAGCTGGCCTCCCGGTGCGACCGCACCAGCGCCCACCCGGGTCAGGTGGTCCAAACCCAGGACGTGCCCGTCCGCCTGTGGCATGTCATCACCGGCGGCCACGCCGTCGTGCAGCGCGACGGCACGCCGATCGGCCTGCTCGGCCGGGGAGACTCCTGGTCTGAGCACTCGCTCCTCAACCGGCTGCGCTCACCCATCGCCGTGGTCGCGCTGTCACCCCTGACCCTGCTGACCCTGAGCCGGCGCCAGTTCTTCGAGGTCCCCGAGCACCACCCCGTCCTGGCGGGACGCCTGGTGGCGCGGTCGGCGACGTCGGCGGACCGCCTGGCCCTCCCCGTCTTCAACGCCCTGGTGCACCTGCGGGGCACCGCCTGATCTGGGGGGTGTCCGGGCTGCCGGTACGATTGGGCGCCGCCTGTGACGTCCGCTGGCTGCGACGTCGATCGTTTCCGAGGAGATCTCCCTAAATGCGCACCTTGGCCGGGTGGTGTGTCCGCCACCGTCGCGTCGTGGTCCTGCTGTGGCTGCTGGTCCTGGTCGGGTCCTTCTTCATGGTGCAGCAGGTCGGGACGCAGTACTCCGACAATTTCAACTTTCCCCACACCGAGTCTGCGGACGCGATCAGCCTGTTGAAGTCCGCGGCACCGGGCCACTCGGGTGACACCGAGGAGGTCGTCTTCGGGACCTCGGGCAGCGCCCGACTCACCGATCCGGCAATCGGCCAGCGCATCAACCGGCTGGTAGCCGAGATCAACGCGCTGCCCCACGTGACGGCGGTGACGAGCCCGTACGACGCGGCGGGCACGTTGGTCAACACGACCAACATCAACGCCGACCGGACGGTGGGGTTCCTGCAAGTTCCGTTCAACAAGCTCGCGAATCACATATCGAGCGCCGAGGCCAAGACCTTCGTCGACTCGGTGACCCATACGTCGGGCGACGGCCTCACGGTGGCGGTCACGGGGCAGCTGGCCGAGCAGGCCAACCGGGTGTCGATCGGGAGCACGGGCCTGGGCGTGCTCCTCGCCCTCGTCGTGCTGCTCCTCGTCTTCGGATCCTTCTTCGCCGCTCTCCTGCCGATCATCTCGGCCCTCTTCGCCCTGGGGACGGCCTACAGCGTGATCGGCGTCCTCAGCCACGCCATGGGGATGCCGTCGATCTCCCCGGAGCTCATGCTCCTCATCGGGCTGGGTGTCGGCGTCGACTACGCCCTCTTCATCGTGACGCGGCACCGGCAGGGTCTCGTCGCCGGCCGCGAGACCGTGCCCTCCATCGTCAACGCGGTCAACACCTCGGGACGAGCCGTCCTGTTCGCGGGGATCATCGTGTGCATCGCGTTGCTGGGCATGTTCGCCATCGGCGTCAGCTTCCTGTACGGACTAGCGGTGTCCGCAGCCATCGGGGTCGCCCTCACCATGGTGGCCGCCCTCACGCTCCTGCCGGCCATGCTGGGCTTCATCGGCCCCAAGGTGATGAGCCGGAAGCAGAAGAGGAACCTGGCCGAGAACGGGCCGCGGATCGTGGGCGCGGACAGCAAGGGGTTCTGGCCCAAGTGGGCCGACCGGGTGCAGCGAATGCCGTGGCTCTCGGCGGGGGCGGCGCTCCTGGTGATCGTGTTCCTGGCCCTCCCCTTCTTCTCGCTCCGACTGGGATCCGCCGACCAGGGAACGGACCCGGCCGGCACCCCGACCCGGGTGGCCTTCGACACGTTGGCCAGGGGCTTCGGCCCGGGCTTCAACGGACCGCTCATGCTGGTCGGCGTGGTACAGCCCGACCAGCGGGCCGTGATCGACGCCGTGGCCCACGACGTCTCGCAGCAGCCCGACGTGGCCCGGGTGGCGGCGCCCGTCTACATCCCGAGCAAGACCGGCAATGGCGACGTCGTGCTCCTCAACGTCTACCCGAATTCGGCGCCCCAGGACGGCGCGACGACGGACCTGGTGAACCACCTGCGGGGTGACACCATCCCCCAGGCCGTCGGCAACTCGGGGGTCAAGCTGCTGGTCGGCGGGACCACGGCCATCTTCATCGACTTCTCCAACGTGCTCAGCGCCAAGCTGCCGCTCTTCATCGGGCTGGTGGTGGTGCTGTCCTTCCTGCTCCTGATGACGGTCTTCCGGAGCTTCGTCATCCCCCTGACCGCGGCCTGCATGAACCTCCTCTCCATCGGCGCCGCGTTCGGCATTCTCGTGGCGGTGTTCCAGTGGGGGGATCTCGGCTCGCTGATCGGCCTCGACGGGACAAGCCCCGTGGAGGCGTTCCTCCCCGTCATGCTCTTCGCCATCCTCTTCGGCCTCTCCATGGACTACCAGGTCTTCCTCGTCAGCCGGATCCACGAGGAGTACATCAAGTCGGGCCGGAACAACGACGCCGGCGTGCGCAACGGCCTCGCGGCCACGGGCAAGACGATCACGGCCGCGGCGCTGATCATGATCCTCGTGTTCGGCTCGTTCATCCTGGGCGGCCAACGAGTGATCAAGGAGTTCGGCATCGGGTTGGCGGCGGGCATCCTCGTCGACGCCATCCTCATCCGCATGGCGATCGTGCCTTCCCTCATGATGCTCTTCGGCAAGGCGAACTGGTGGTTCCCCGCCTGGCTCGACCGGATCCTGCCGAGGCTGGCCGTCGATGCCGACGACCTGGCGTCGCAGCCGGCTCCCGACCCCGACGCGGAGCCCGAGCTGGCGGGCCAGCTGGCCCCTTGACTTTCCTCCATTGACCACGACCCAATAGGTGGAACCCACCATCTGACGGCGCCGCGGACTTTCGGCCCTGGTGGAGGGAGCGCCTGTCCCGCATGATCGCGGGGCGCGGGATTCCGCGCACGTCCGGAGGGTCAATGCCTGCATTGACAGAGCGGTGGCGACGTTTCGCCCGTGCATGACCACGAGGTCACGGCGAAGGTGCATCGGGCCATCGCCGCCGTATCCGCCGATCGACCGGGCCTGACCATACGCTCCGTGCAGATCACGCAGGGTTGGGGCGACATCCTCTTCGTGCGGGTCCGCGCCCGCATGCCGGGGACCCGACCGGGCCAAGAGACAGTCGAGGATGCACTCCGCGCCGGTGTTCGCGACGCTCTCGGCAGGCGGCGTTCGGCCGTCAGCGTCACCTGGACCGGCTGAGCCCCCTCACCGCGCCGCAGCCATCACCAGGCGTAGTCCTCCGGCGCGGTCTTGTGACCCGGGAAGAGCTCGTCGAGGCGGGCGAGCACCTTGTCGTCGAGCGTGGTCTCCACCGCCCGCAAGGCGGACTCGAGATGCTCGGGCGTGCGGGGCCCGACGATCGGGCCCGTGACAGCCGGCCGGGTCAGGAGCCACGCCAGCCCGACGGTCGCCGGATCCTCGCCGGTCTCGGCGCACAGATCCTCGTACGCCTCGAGCTGGGGGCGTCGCGCCTCGATCGTCTCGGCGGCGCGGCCGGCATAGCGACGACTGCCCTCGCGTTCCTTGCGCACGACACCCCCGAGCAACCCGCCCTGGAGCGGCGACCACGGGATCACCCCGAGCCCGTAGGTCTCGGCCGCGGGCAGCACCTCGCGCTCGATGTCGCGCACGATCAGGTTGTAGATGGACTGCTCGCTGACCAGCCCCATGAAGCTGCGGCGAGTCGCCGCCTCCTGTGCCCGGGCGATGTGCCAGCCGGCGAAGTTGGACGACCCGACGTAGAGGATCTTTCCCTGGGCCCGCAGGACCTCCATCGCCTCCCAGATCTCCTCCCACCCGGTGTGCCGGTCGATGTGGTGCATCTGGTAGAGGTCGATGTAGTCGGTCTGGAGCCGCCGGAGGCTGGCCTCGCAGGCCCGGCGGACGTTGAGCGCCGAAAGCCGGCCCTCGTTGGGCCACTCCCCCATGTCGCCGTAGAGCTTGGTGGCGAGCACAGTCTTCTCGCGCCGTTCACCACCCTGGGCGAACCAGCGGCCGACGATCTCCTCCGTCGCCCCCCGCCCCTTGGAGCGGCCGTAGACGTTGGCCGAGTCGAAGAAGTTGATCCCGGCCTCCAGGGCCGAGTCCATGATGGAGAACGAGGTCGGCTCGTCGGTCTCGGGCCCGAAGTTCATGGTGCCCAGGCAGATGCGGCTGACGAGGAGGCCGGTCCGGCCCAGGTGTGTGTAGCGCATGGAAAGCGAACCTAGCGGCCGACTGCGAAGTTCGGGACGATTAGCGGCTTCTTTCGGACCCCCGCTACCCTGAGAACATGATTCTCCACCCGAGCCTGGGGGCATGATGGCGCAGCAGATCCCGTTGGTCGACTACCTGGTCCTCGGGGACGACCCGCACCTGGTGGCCAACGAGTGCACCTCGTGCGGGGCCCGCTTCTTCGACCGCCGCAACGCCTGCGCATCGTGCGAGGGGACCGAGTTCACGAAGGCGGACGTCTCCACGACCGGCGAGGTCCGGGCCTTCACGATCGTGGCCTTCGCCGCTCCCGGGATCCCGGTGCCCTTCGTCGCCGCCGTGGTCGACTGCGAAGGCACGAGCGTGCGGGCCAACCTGATCAACGTGCCGGCCGACCCCGAGCACGTCACACTCGGCATGAAGGTGCGCCTCGTCACCGAGGTCATCGGCACCGACGACAACGGCACCGAAGCGGTCGGCTTCGGCTTCGAGCCCCTGGGAGGTTGAGCACGATGGCATCGGCATCGGAAGAGCTGTGGATCCTCGGCATCCACATGACCAAGTTCGGCAAGCACCCCGACTTGGACATCGTCGATCTGGCCTCCGAGGCGGTGCGGGGCGCGCTGGCCGACGGCGGCGTGACCATGAAGGACATCGGGATCATCGGCGCCGGCAACCTCATGATGGCGATGGCGCCCACCGGGCAGATGGTCCAGAAGCAGCTCGGACAAACCGGGATCCCCGTCTACAACGTGTCGAACGCCTGCGCCACCGGCGCCACCGCCCTGCGGGTGGCCTGCATGGCGATCCGGGCGGGCGAGACCGACATGGGCCTGGCCTTCGGCGTCGAGAAGCTCTCCGGCGCCGGCCTGCTGGCCGGTGGGGCCCGACAGAGCGACACCAACACCTGGACACCGTCGGGGCGCTACGGCATCGTGGCGGCCGTCGACGGGCGCATCGGCACCGAGATCATGCCCGGCGTCTTCGCCCAGATCGGCATGGAGTACGGCCACAAGTACGGCGGCACCAGCTTCGAGCTCTTCGCCAGGATCAGTGAGAAGAACCACTCGCACTCCACGCTCAACCCGCTGGCGGCCTACACGAAGAAGATGACGCTCGAGGAGATCATGGGCGACGTGATGATCGCCTACCCCAACACCCGTCCCATGTGCTCGGCCAACTGCGACGGCGCGGCAGCGGCGGTGGTGGTCTCGGGTTCGAAGCTCAAGACGCTGTCGCTCGAGCAACAGAAGCGCGCCGTGAAGATCTCGGCCTCCGTCCTCACCACGGACCCGTGGGAGGAGGCGTGCCAGATCCTGCCCGACGTCAACACGCTGACCCGCAACGCGGCCGCCCAGGCCTACGAGCAGGCCGGCGTGGGACCGCAGGACCTGAACCTGGTGGAGCTGCACGACTGCTTCGCCACCGCCGAGCTGGTGCACTACGACAACCTCGGGCTGTGCGAGCGTGGCGGCGCGGTGGACTTCTTCAAGTCCGGCGCGACGTGGCGCGACGGCACGACACCGGTCAACGTGTCGGGTGGCCTCGAGTCCAAGGGCCACCCCATCGCGGCCACCGGCATCGCCAACGTGTGGGAGGTGGCCACGCACCTGCGGGGTGAGGCCGGCGACCGCCAGATCCCGGGGGCCAAGGTCGGCCTCACGCACGTCATCGGCCTCGGGTCGGCATGCGGCGTCCACATCCTGGAGAAGTCGGCGGCCTAGCGCAGGGCGCCGCGGCGTGGTGACCCTGGTGACCCCGGTGACCCCGCACGTCTACGACACGATCGGACGGGGCTACGTCGCCCACCGCCGACCTGACCCGCGCTGGGCCGCAGTCGTCGCCGAGCACCTGGGAGTCCAGGCGGGCGATGTCGTGGTCAACGTCGGGGCCGGGTCCGGCTCGTACGAGCCGACACACTGTGCGGTCGTCGCCGTCGAGCCGTCCCGGGTGATGGTGGCACAGCGGCCGGCCGGATCGGCACCCGTCGTGCGCGCCAGCGCCTCGGCCCTGCCCCTGTCGTCGGACGGCGCGGCCGTCGCTCTGGCGATCCTGACCGTCCACCACTGGGACGACCCGGCGGCAGGGCTCGCCGAGCTCTGCCGCGTGGCGCCGCGCCGGGTGGTCCTCGCCATCGACTTCGAGCTGCACTCCCGCTTCTGGCTGCTCGAAGAGTACCTGCCCGAGGTGGGCGACTACGTGCGGCGTTGCGGCCCGGGGTCGGATGAGATCGCGGCAGCCATCGGCGCCACGACGTCGGTGCCGCTGTTCGTCCCTCCCGACATGGTGGACGGCGTCCTCGGTGCGTATTGGTGCCGGCCCGAGGCCTACATCGACCCCGCCGTGCGGGCCAACGTGTCGGGGCTGGCCCTCGCCGACCCGGCCGTAATCGCGCGTGGCATCGGCCACCTCGAGGCGGAGCTGGTCAGCGGGGCCTGGCGGGATCGCCACACGGATCTTCTTGGGCGCGACGCCGTGGACCTGGGTTACCGATTGCTCGTCGCCGACGTGGCGTGAATCATTTGGATCCGTCTTCGGGGGTCCGCCTCGGGCCGCCTCACGCGGCGACGGGCGGTGGACGCTCCCTCCGCTCCCGCTGGTTGCGCAGCCGGTTGTGGAAGCCGCAGAGCAGCCGGCCGTTCTCCTGGGTGGTCGGTCCCCCCTCGGCGTAGGGCTCGATGTGGTCGGCCTCGCACGTCTCCGCCGGTTCGTAGCAGTAGGGGTGGGTGCAGATCCGGTCCCGCAGCTCGATGGCCCGCCTCGTCCCCCCGGTGAAGAGGCGGGCCCGCACGCTGACGTCGACCCTGGTCCCGAGCGAGAAGATCGCCCGCTCGAAGTAGGCGGACTGCATCCAGGGCTCCAGCGACGACGGCGCCAGGACGGTCCCGTTCTCGAGCTCGCAGATCCGCCCGTGCACGGTCTCGTAGCCGACGAGCACGCTGAAGAGCGGTGCGGGCCGGGTGCCGTCGGCCGGGGCGGTGCGGCTCCGGGTCGCCATCTCGACCAGCGTGTCGGCCCGGCGCTGCCCGCCGTCACGGGCCAGCTCGTCGATCCGTGGCGTCCGGCCCAGGCGCTCCCGGGCCAGGGCGCAGTCGGCCTCGAACAGCTCGTGCTCCAAGCGGTTCAGCTCGCCCGCCACGATGGAGCCCGAGACGGGGTCGAGCGTCATCTGGCCGAGCCACATCCCCGTGAAGCTCGACTCGAGATACACGTTGCGCGCCGCCCTCTTTTCCTCGTCGGCGGCGTCGGCGCCCTCGGGGTCGGCCAGCTGCTTCCAGTAGTCCAGCGCCCGCTGGAAGTCCTCGAAGCCCATCGTCGCCGCCTGGGAGACGAGCATCTCCTCGTCGCGGGCCATGGAGGCCTCGGTCCGGTGGCGCCGGGCCGAGGCGATCGCCCGGGCCTGGTCGGGCCCGATCCGGCCCTCGCGCCAGGCTTCGGCACAGCGGGGCAGGTGGCGCAGCGTCCTCCCGAGCCTTGTCCGGCGGCGGGCGGCGCGGCGCGGGACCCGGCACCGGGTGGCGATCCACGCCGACGCGGTCTTGGTCCCCTCGGCCGCCCACTCCCCGCCCGCCTCGAAAGCGGCGGTCGCCTCGGTGACGAACGCCTCGAAGCGAGCGAGCTCGCGATGGAGTACCTCCATCGACGCGCCGTCGCCGTAGTTCTCGGCGCCGCTCGACACCAGGGCGTCGAGCGCCTCGGCGAAGTCGTCCAACTCCACGTATCCATGGAAGCACGAGGGTGTGACAGCGGCTGCGGTCCGGCCGCCGGACCGTTCCGGCGGACACCGCGCGCATACGCGCGACCGTTCTCCGGTGTGCGTCTCCGTGAGGCCACTGCGTCGGTTGCCGCCGGACCGATTCCGGCAGCATCGGCGCGGTGAGCCACAAAAGGAGAGGAGAGGAGAGGAGAGGAGAGGAGAGAGAGGAGAGGAGAGGAAGTCGACCTTCAGGTAGCCCGTGCCGCCGCGAGCGGGACGGGGCGGGCCAGACTCCAGCTGAACGTGTCCTCGATATCGGCCAGGTCGAGCGCTGTCGCCAGGTCCGCCACGGAGGGACCGACCCGGTCCGCCACGGCCTGCAGCTGATCGGCGTCGAAGCCCCACAGAGCAACGGCGTTCGTGCCGAGCATCCGCCGCACGTCCGCTTCGGGCAGGCCGCCGAAGATGTAGCGCAGGGTCTCGCGATGGACCGGCGCCGCACCCTCGAGGTGCGGGTAGTCGGCGCCCCACATCAAGCGGTCGATGCCAATCTCGTGACGCATCTCGGCCTCGTAACGCTTCATGAGCGAGCCGCCCAGGTAGACGTGCTTCTCGACATAGTCCCGGGGCCGCATCTTGAGATAGGAGCGCACCGGGGCGCCCCCGTGCGTGTCGAAGAACGACTCCATGTCCCGGATGAGCGAGGGCAGCCATTGGACGCCGTTCTCCGTGACGACCACCTTGAGGTCGGGATGGCGGTCGAACACACCCCCGAAGATCATGAACCACAGCGGGCGCCGGGTGAAGACGAACACCTCGTAGAGACCCAGCATGCCGCCGTGTTGGGCGTCATAGAGGAACTTGGTGTCGGTCGCCGACCCGGACGCGCCGGTGTGCAGATTGACCACCATCTGGTGATCCTCGCAGGCGCTCCAGAACGGGTCGAAGTAGTCGTCCGCATACCCGGGGAGCCTCGAGGTCACTGACATGGCGGGCAGCATGACGCCGCCGAAGATGCCGTTGTCCCGCGCCCAGGCGACCTCCTCGACGGCCCGATCCATGTCGTGGAAGTCGATGGGCATGCAGCCGGCACGTCGCCCGGGAGCCGCGGCACAGAAGTCGGCGAGCCAACGCATGTAGCCATGCAGGGCCGGCCACACCACCTCGAGCCCCTTGTCGGTCGCCGCACCCAGGTACATGGCCGGAGACAGGCCGCCGGCCAGGATCGGGCCGGGCAGGGTCACCTCGGCGTGGATCCCCTGCTCCTCGAGGACGGCCAGGCGGCGGCCGTCGCCGTCGCCGGGCACCACCCAGTCCGTGCCGTAGTGGGCCAACCAGCCCCGGGCGGCGTCGGTGTCGACCCCCATGCCGGCCAGCCGCCTGGCCGCGGTCGCCCGCACGGGATCGGACTCGTCCACCTCGCCGGGATCGAAGCCGCCGAACATCGAGATGGCCAACGACGACATGTCCCCGAAGGCGGCCACCGCCTCGCGGTGTCCGGGGTCGACGTAGGAAAGGAAGTGGTCGAGGCTGTCCGGGGAGGCATGGGTGTCGGCCGAGACGACGATGTAGTTCCTCCCCGTCCGGTCCTCCGGAGCCGAGGCGCCCTCACCCATGGCAACCCTCCCTTCGCCAGGGAGGATCTCCCTGGTCAATGGTCCGCACACTACCGCCGGACCCTCATGACCGGGGATGGTCCACGAGCCGGATACTTTTGTGCCGGTCCCCGATGCATACCACCTCCTCGACCTTGGTCCTCGTCCTGGCCGTCTTCGGGGCCAGCCTGGTCGAGATGGTCGAAGCGCTGACCATCGTGGTGGCGGCAGGTGTCAGCCGCGGTTGGCGCTCAGCCCTCGAGGGTGCCGCAACGGCCGCCCTGGTGCTCGGGGTGCTCGTCGTCGTGGTCGGCGTACCGCTCGTCCGCTACATCCCGCTCGACGCCCTGCGCGTGGTGGTGGGCGCGCTCCTGCTCGTGCTCGGCCTGTCATGGTTGCGCAAAGCCATCCTGCGCGGGAGCGGGCACAAGGACCTCCACGACGAGGACAAGATCTACGCCGAAACGGTGGCGGAACTGAGCGAGACGGACGGCGCGGGCGACGCCGGGACCGCCGTCACCGGGACCCGGATGCACGAGGGCCGTGACGGCGTGGCGTTCGCCGTCGCCTTCAAGGGGGTCTTCCTCGAGGGCACGGAGGTGGTGCTCATCGTGATCAGCCTGGGTGCCGCTCAGCACCGGCTCGGCCTGGCGGCACTGGCGGCGGCGGCGGCACTGGTGATCGTGGCCGGTGCCGGGCTGGTGGTGTCACGTCAGCTCAGTGAGGTGCCGGAGAACTCGATCAAGACCGCGGTGGGCATCATGCTCACGAGTTTCGGTATCTTCTGGGTGGGCGAGGGGGCAGGTGTCAACTGGCCGGGGAGCGACCTGGCCATCCCCGTCCTGGTCGCCTTCTTCCTCGTGATGACCCTCGCCTACACCGCGTTCATGAAGACGAAGCTCCCCGCTGCCGTGCCCGGGCAGAGGGCGACGACATGACGGCGCTCCTCGTCCGCGGCGTCAAGGCGTTCGGGCGGTTCTGGTGGGACTTCCTCGTCGGGGACACGCCCGAGCTCGCGCTCGGCGACCGGCGTCATCGTCGCACTCGCCTTCCTGATCAGCGGCGAGCGCGTGGTCGGGGTCATCCTGCTCCCCCTGCTTGCTGCCGGTTTCCTCCTGGCCAGCACACTGCGCGGCCGGCGGCGCGCACCCGGCCGGTAGGCCTGGACCTCTTCACTGGCGACCCCGGGGTGGTGCTGCCCCGACGATGGGTCGTGGTGGTGGCACCCTTCTGCAACGCGTGCTCCCGGTGCACCCTGCAGGAGGAGATCCCGACCACCGTGGCGGCGAGTGGGCCGGGATCGCCGTGACACCAACCCAGTCGATATACACGGGCGCTTGGCGAGAGGAGCATCATGAGAAGCAGATGGATTGTCGGCGCGATAGCCACGATCGTCACCCTGTTGTTGTTACCGGCGGCCGCGGCATCCGCAGCCAACGGCTTCGACCACCATTGGCGGCACGGCGGCGGCCGGCCCGGCGCGGCCGTCGTGTCGCTCGAGAACGGACCGTACGGTCCCGTCCTCGCCGTCGGTGGGGCCGGCGCGGATACGTCCCCGCGACCTCGTCGACACCGGCGAGCTACCTGTACCCGGCCGGAACGTCGCTGTACTTCGCAACGGTGGATCCTCCGACCTACGGATCCTCCTTCTTCCACACGTACCAGCCGGGATGCACGACGACGTTGTTCACCGGCTTCACCATCGCGCCGGAGAGCCCGATCTCGTGCACCGGATCGGAGACCGATTTCAGCGCGGACTGGCCGGCCTTCACGACGACGAGCTATCCGGTCGCCGGACCGGGCGTCAACCCGTTCCTGCTCGGCGCGGTGTACCGCAGCGACCTGGGGGCGTTCCAGGTGACCTACGCCGGGCACCCCTTGTACCTGTTCGACCCGGGTCCCAGCTCGTTCTTCGGCGCCAACTTCTACGAGACGGTGCAGCCCTTGCCGCCCTGGAACACGGCGTGGTTCCTGCTGACACCGTGGGGCACCCCGGCACCCGGACCCGCCAACGTGGAGACGGAGTCGCCGCAAGCCGGCACGACCTACAGCTCGACGGTGTTGGCGGCCGAGATGCTGCCCAACGCCTTCCCCGGAGGCGCGACCGTCTCGGTGTACTCGTTCAGCGCCGACTCCCACTTCAGTCACTGCTACGGGGCGTGCGCGAGGGAGTTCATCCCGCTGTACACCGACGGCACCCCGACCGTCACCGCCGGAGTCAACGCAGGCGCGGTCGGTGTCGTCTGGCGAGCCGACGGGTCACGGCAGGTGACCTACAACGGTCAACCGCTCTATCTCTACGACCAGGAACAGCCGCTCGGAGGCTCGGGCGGCACCGCAGGCAACGGCGCCGGCGTGACGGCATTCGGCGGGACCTTCAGCCTGGTCAACCCCTAACCCACGTCCCACTCCCATCAGGAGCCGCGCCGCCACGGTCCCGCCGCACAGGCGGGACCGTGGCGCGTCATGGCGCGGACGGGCTTGACGCGACCTCCATCGACGGGTCGGTGAGCGTCCGTTCGGGGAGCAGCAGCACCGCTCCGACGAAGAAGCACACCGCTCCCACGAACGTGCCCAGGTTCGTGAGGGCCAGGCTCACGAGCTCGCCGTTCGGCTTGACGTAGGAGGCGATCGCCGAGACACCGAAGGCAACGGAGCCGACGAGATTGAGCAGCGTGATCCACCATGAGAGGAGTGCCGGGCGCCAGGCGAACGGGCCATGGCACTCTTCGGCCCAGGCCAGCCAGCTCGAAACCAGGAAGCACACCGAGCCCAGCGCATCGGGGCGCCACACCGGATGGTGGGCCGGGGAGGCCCCGAGCCCGACGAGGAGCGCGCTCAGCGTCGTGCGGTTGAACCACAGCGTGCCGGCGAACTGGATGATCGCCGCCCACCAGTCGATGCGGTGGTGCTGGACCTTGAGCAGCGCCCCGAACCCCCGGCGCCCCACCTGGCCGAGAGCCGACGGTGCGCAGGCCGTTTCGTCGTACTGCAAGAACGAGGCCGTCGTGAAGAAGATCGACCCGATGAAGAAGGTGAGGTTGTCGGCGTTGGTCCCCACTCCCGTGGCATAGGGAGGAAACGAGCCCAGCGCGAAGCAGATCGACCCGACCGCAAAGAGCACGCCCATCCACCACCCGAGGGCGCGGGGCGCCCACCACGTGCTCCCCACAGGACGGCGCGCCGGGTGCTTGCGGTGCCAACGTGACTCCCACGTCAGCCGTGTGCCGTCGGGACGGCCGATCACCTCCCGGGTCACGAACGGACCGATGCCGCGCCCACCCAGCCGGGTCCATCCCTCCGGAACCTCTACGTAGGCCCACCGCATCGCGGGTCACCATAGGGCTCCATCCCCGCGCGCCGTCCACCTGACGACGGCGCCCTTTCCTCTTTCCCGCCGGCGGGGTTGAATATCGGCGTGCGTCCTCGTCTCCCGCTTGGTCAGTGACCGACACGGCGTTCCCCGTGCTCCGCCAGGTCGTGCTCGACGCGACCGACGCCCGCGTCCTGGCCGAGTTCTACCGGGAGCTCCTCGGCTACCACTACCGGCCCGGCGACGAGGCGCCATCTGCGGGGCGCGACGACCCGAAGGGCCGGGACTGGCTGGTCCTCCTCGACCGGTCGGGGGTATCGCGGCTCGCGTTCCAGCAGGTGGAGCAGCTGCCGCGCTCGACATGGTCCGGCGCGGAGACACCGCAACAGGCGCACCTCGACCTGACGGTGCCGCACGAGCAGTCGCTCACGGAGCAGCACGAGCGGGCACTGCGGCTCGGTGCACGACTCCTCCTCGACCGTTCCGGCGACCCGCAGGAGCGCCTCTACGTGTACGCCGACCCCGAGGGCCACCCCTTCTGCATCTTCGTCGCGGCGGGATGAGCCGCCCGGCGCGACATCTCTCGAGGGCTCGTCCTGCGCCAGCCGATCGGGCATCATGTGGATTCGCCGACGGGAGGAGCAGACATGGCAACCGAAGTGCGCGGTGTCGTGGCACGGAAGAAGGGCGCACCGGTCAGCATCGAGACGATTGTCGTGCCCGATCCCGGGCCCGGCGAGGCGGTCGTCGCCGTCAAGGCATGTGGCGTCTGCCACACGGACCTGCATTATCGCGAGGGCGGCATCAATGACGAGTTCCCATTCCTCCTCGGTCACGAGGCCGCCGGGGTCGTCGAGTCGGTCGGAACAGGCGTCACGGGCCTCGCTGCCGGCGATTTCGTCGTCCTGAACTGGCGGGCGGTGTGCGGGGAGTGCAGGTCGTGCCGGAGGGGCCGGCCCTGGTATTGCTTCGCCACGCACAACGCCGCGCAGAAGATGACGCTGGTCGACGGAACGCCCCTCGCCCCCGCCCTCGGCATCGGCGCGTTCGCGGAACGCACGCTGGTCGCGGCGGGACAGTGCACCAAGGTCAACCCGGCGGCACGACCCGAAGCGGTCGGGCTGCTCGGGTGTGGCGTCATGGCCGGGTTGGGAGCGGCGATGTTCACCGGACAGGTGGGGCCGGGCGACTCGGTGGCCGTCTTCGGTTGCGGCGGTGTCGGGTGCGCCGCCGTCGCCGGATCGAGGCTCGCCGGGGCGGCCACCATCATCGCCGTCGACCTCGACCCCAAGAAGCTCGAGCTCGCCACGTCGTTCGGCGCCACCCACACCGTCGACGCCAGCGCCACCGACCCGGTGAAGGCGATCCGGTCGCTCACCGGCGGCAACGGCGCCGACGTCTGTATCGAGGCGGTCGGGCACCCCGTCGTGATGGAGCAGGCCTTCATGGCGCGCGACCTGGCCGGGACGCTCGTACAGGTCGGGGTCCCGACACCCGACATGCGCATCGATCTTCCGATGATCGAGTTCTTCGGCCGGGGCGGGGCACTGAAGCCGAGCTGGTACGGCGACTGCCTCCCGTCGCGTGACTTCCCCGTGCTCGTCGACCTCTACCTCGACGGTCGGCTCGACCTCGACCGCTTCGTGAGCGAGACCATCGGCATCGACGAGGTGGAGGACGCGTTCTCCCGCATGCAGCGCGGCGAGGTGCTGCGGTCGGTCGTCGTCCTCTGATCCGGCCCATGGCACTCCCGCTCGCACCCTTCGCCTCTTGTACCGCGCTGCGGGGCATGGTCGCGGCGGCGGACCAGCTGGCGGCGGCGGCGGGGGTCGCCATGCTGGCGCGCGGCGGTTCGGCCGCCGACGCCGCCGTCGCCACGGGCACGGTGATGGCGGTGGTCGGGCCCCACCTGTGCGGTCTCGGGGGTGATGTGCTGGCCATGGTGGCGCCGCCGGGGTCGCCGCCCGAGGCGCTCCTGTCCGTCGGGCACGCCGGCGCGGGTGCCGACCCGGCGCGCCTTCGGGCCGAGCGCAGGTCCGTGATGCCCCTGCGGGGTGACATCCGCAGCGTGCCGGTGCCCGGCGCGGTGGACGGCTGGCTCACCCTGCACGCGCGCCACGGACGGCTGCCCCTGGTGGAGGTCCTGACACCGGCGATCGAGCTGGCCGAGGAAGGCTTTGCCGCCTCCATCATGCTGGCTCTGGCCAGCCACCTCGTCCACGCGCTGCCGGGGGCGGGCGAGCTGTGCCCCGACGGGCCACTCGAAATCGGCCAACGCGTCCGCCTGCCCGGCATCGGCCGCACCCTGCGCGCCGTCGCCCGCGACGGACGCGACGCGTTCTACACCGGCGAGTTCGGGCGTGGCCTGCTCGAGCTCGGGAACGGGTTCTATGCACCGGAGGACCTCGCCGCCAACGGGGCGCGATGGTGCGAGCCGCTGCACCTCTCGGTCTGGGGCCACGAGCTGTGGACCGTGCCGCCGCCCTCGCAGGGCTACCTGACGTTGGCCGGCGCCCACGTCGCGGCCGCGGCCGGGCTCGGCACCGATCCCGACGACCCGCGCTGGGCCCACCTCCTCGTCGAGTCGTGGCGCGCCGTCGGCCACGACCGGCCCGACGTGCTCTTCGACGGCGCCGAGGGCGGCGCGCTGCTCGATCCCGACCGCTTGGCGGCCGCGCGGGGCACGCGTGCGCGCCGACCTGGTGGCTCCGCCGGACATCGCGCCGGGCCGGGGGACGAGGGGCCCCGCGGTGGCGCGGCTCGGCGAGGGGGACACGACACACCTGTGCGCCATGGACGCGGACGGCCTCGGGATCTCGCTCACGCAGTCCAATGCCCTCGACTTCGGCTCCCACCTCGTCGAGCCGGCGACGGGCGTCTTCCTGCACAACCGCGGCGTCGGATTCTCGCTCGTCGACGGCCATCCCGCCGAACTCGGACCGGGGCGGCGGCCACCCCACACCCTCTCCCCGATGCTCGTCACGACCGCACCCGGGGCACTCACCCACCTGGTCGGCGCCATGGGTGGCGACGCGCAGCCCCAGATCGTCGGCCAGCTGCTGGCGCGTCTGCTCCATGCGGGTCAGGACCCCGCGACGGCGGTCACCGCGCCACGACTCACGCTCGACGCGCCCTCGGCCGGCCCGTTCCGCCTCTGGTGGGGCGACGACCTGACGGTACTCGTCGAGTCCGACGCGCCACCGCCGTGGATCGACGGGCTGGCCGCACGCGGCCACCGGGTGCAGCCGATCCGGGCCTTCGATCCCGTCGCCGTGGGGTGCGCCCAGATCATCACGGTCCGCACCGACCGCGGCACACGCCGCCAGGTCGGGGCGTCGGACCCACGCAGCCCCGAGGGCGCCGCCATCGGTCGCTGAAACGCGGCGGGAAGCCGGAGGTGGGTGCCCTGGGCCGGTAGCGTGGCCGCATCGAACCCCCCGTGAGCACGGCCCCGGTCACCCGCGCCGCGGGGTCCCCGCTGCGGATCGCCGCGCTCGTCAAGCAGGTCCCTGCCGCCGAGTCGATGCGCCTCGAAGATGGGCGGCTGGTGCGCCGGGGGGTCGACCTCGAGATGAACGCGTACTGCCGACGCGCCGTGTCCCAAGGCGTCAACCTGGCCGGCGCGACCGGGGGCTCGTGCACCGTCGTGACCCTGGGGCCCCCGAGCGCCGAGGACGTGCTCCGTGAGGCGGTGGCCTGGGGGGCGGACTCGGGCGTCCACGTCTGCGACGAGGCGTTCGCCGGGTCGGACACGCTCGCGACGGCGTGGACGCTCGCGGCGGCGCTCGGAACCGCCGGACCCTTCGACCTCGTGCTCCTGGGCCGCAACTCCATCGACGGGGAGACGGGTCAGGTGGGGCCGGGGATCGCCGAACTGCTGAACCTCCCCTTTGCGGGAGCGGTCCGCCGACTGGAGGATCTGGGGGAGACCCTGCGACTCGAGCTCGAGCTCGACGACGGCTCCTTGGAGGTGGAGATCGCCCTCCCCGCCGTCCTGAGCGTGGCCGAGCGGCTCTGTGACCCCTGCAAGGTCGACCCCGATGGGAGGCTGGCCGTCCCGGCGGAGCGCCTGACGAAGCTCGGCGCGGCCGAGCTCGGCCCGGGGCCCTGGGGCGAGGCGGGGAGCCCGACGGTCGTCGGCGAGGCGCGGGCGCTGGACCACGTGCGTGCGAACCTCGTCCTGGAGGGGCCTGTCGACGAGCAGGTCCGGGAGGCGGTGCGGGAACTGCGCCGACGCGGCGCGCTGGACGCCGGCACCGGCGCCCAGGCCGCTCCGACGGCGACCGCACCGGAGGGCAACGGGAGGGCCCATCGGCCCACGTCCCGGGTCATCGCCGTCCTGACCGAGCCCGGCCGGCCCCAGGTGGCAGCCGAGCTGCTGGGCGCTGCGGCCCGACTCGCCCACGACGTGCGTGCGGTCGTCCATGCGCTGGTCCCGATCGACGGGCCCGGGGCCCTGCCGGCCACTCCCGGCGCCGACCTGGTGGTCGCGCTGGTCGGTTCCCGCGTCGCCGAGGACGTCGGCGACGCCGTCGTCGGCTACGTGGGCGAGACCCGTCCCTGGGCGCTGCTCGCGCCGAGCACCGCTTTCGGCCGGGAGGTGGCGGGGCGGGCGGCCGCTGCGACCGGCTCGGGACTCGTCGGCGACGCGATCGCCCTTTCGGCTCGCGGCGGCGTGCTGGTGGCCGCCAAGCCGGCGTTCGCCGGTGCACTCGTGGCCGACATCATGTGCCGCAGCACGACCCAGATGGTCACGGTGCGGCCAGGCGTCCTCCCGGCGCCCGAGGCCGGACCCCCACGCCTCGACCTGGCGTCGACAGAGCGGGCGGTCGGCACACGGGGCCGCGTGCGCGTCCTCGGCGAACGTCACAACGACGACATCGAGACGCTGGCCCGGGCCCAGGTCGTCATCGGGGTGGGTGCCGGGGTCGAACCCGAAGAGTACGGAGAGCTCAGCCCGTTGGCCGCGCTCTTGGGTGCCGAGCTCGCGGCCACCCGGAAGGTGACCGATCGGGGCTGGGCGCCGAGGTCTCGCCAGGTCGGCCTCACGGGCAGGTCCATCGCGCCCCGCCTCTACATCGGATTGGGGCTCAGCGGGAAGTTCAACCACACCGTGGGCGTGCGCGCCGCCGGGACGATCCTGGCGGTGAACACCGACCCGGGCGCTCCCGTCTTCGCGGACTGTGACGTCGGCATCGTGGGTGACTGGCACGAGGTCGTACCACTCTTCCACGACGCCCTGCGCTCAGGCGGTGCGGACCGTGCGGACGGTGGCCCCGCGCGCCCCACCCGGCCTGCGCCCAGCCAACGACGCTGAGATCCGGCGGGGCCGCCGGGGCGTCCGCCGAACTAGCGGATCAGTGCACCGCGGTGGACGTGGAAGTGGGGCGGCGGGCTCTGTGTCCCCCGAAGGAGCTCCTCGAACGCCCCGGCCGGGAGGGGCCGAGAGAAGTAGAAGCCCTGGGCCATGTCGCACCCGAGACTCTGGATCTGATCGAGCTCGGCCAGCGTTTCGACCCCCTCGACCACGGTCGTCGAACCGATCGCCCGGGAGAGAGCGACGACCGCCGAGACGATGGCCGACTTCACCGGATCGCGGTCGATGTCGCGGACGAAGCTCTGATCGACCTTGATGACGTCGATCGGGAAACGGGCGAGATACCCGAGAGACGAGTGGCCGGTCCCGAAGTCGTCGATGGCGAGACGGACTCCCAGGCCGTGCAACGTGGTCAGGATGGCAGATGTCGTCTCCACGTCGTCCATGGCCAGGCCCTCGGTGATCTCGAGGAGAAGCTGCGACGGGTCGATACCGGTGATCTCGAGCACGTCTGCGATCTCGTGCTCGAGGCCGGTTTGCCGGAATTGGCGGGCCGACAGGTTGACCCCGATTTCAAGGAGGACGCCGTAGGAGTCGCGCCACCGCTTCGCCTGCAGGCAGGCCTGCTGGAGCACGGCCTTGCCGATGGGCAGGATCGTCCCGTTGTCCTCCGCCAACTCGATGAACTGGGCCGGCGACAAGATGCCGTGCTCGGGGTGATCCCAGCGCAGCAGGGCCTCGGCACCCACGACGCGCTCGATCTTCCAGCAGGACCAAGGGCTGGAAGTAGACCTCGACCTCACCACGCTCCACGGCGTGGTGGAGCGCCGTGTCGAGGTCCAGGCGATCGGCGGAGCGGCCTCCCATCCGGTCCACGTCGAAGAGCGTCACCTGGCCCCCCCGGCCGAGCTCCTTGGCCCGGTACATCGCCACGTCCGCATCGTGCAAGAGGTCATCACGTGAGGTTCCCTCTTCGCTCAGAGCCATGCCGATGCTCATGGTGGTCACGACCTCGTGACCACCGCTCAGGAGCACGGGCTCACGCAGCGCGTCGAGCACTCTGGCGGCCACCTGGCTTGCATCCTCCGGTGCGCTCATGCCCTCGAGGATGATGACGAACTCGTCACCCCCGAACCGCGAGACGTGTCGCCGGGCCGGACGGCCCGCCGAAGTCGCTCAGCGACGACGCGCAGCAATTCGTCACCGACCTGGTGGCCGAGGTTGTCGTTGACAATCTTGAAGCGATCGACGTCACCGAAGAGCACCGCCACCCTGCCACCCGTCCGTTCGGCCTGCAGGAGTGCGTGGTCGAGGTGGTCGAGGAGGAGGCGCCGGTTGGCCAGCCCGGTCAGGGGATCGAGGAACGCGTGCCGGGCCAGCTGCTCTTCGAAGGCCTTGCGCTCCGACGTGTCCCGAAAGACGAGGACCGCGGCCGACGGCTCGGCGTCACCTGCGACCGGGGAGGCGGTCATCGTCACGGGGAAATACGACCCGTCACCACGCACGAAGCGGGTGTCGTCGGTGGTCACGTTCTGCCGCAGCGCCATGGCGCGGATCGCCGGGTCAAGGAGGAAGCGGGGTGTCTCGACGGATTGGGCGGGATATCCGCCACCGGCATCTCGGTCCGTCCACCCAAGCATGCGCGCTCCGGCGGGGTTCATGAAGATGATCTGGCCGCTGCTGTCGATGGCGCACACGCCCTCGCCGAGGCTGCTGGTGATGACTGCCAGGTTGTCCTTCTGCCGCTCCACTTCCGTGTAGAGATCGGCATTGGCCAGGGCAATTGCGCCGACCGAGGCCAGGGCATCGAGCAGCACCAGGTCGGCGTCATCGAAGGGCTCCGTGCGATTGCGGCCGGAGACGGACAACCACAACCTGCGGTCGGCCAGCTCGACCGGCGCAGACAGAGTGCAGTCCTCGGGTTCTGGTCGCTCGAGGTCGAGCGAGACCTCGGGCGATCGCAACAGCAGGCCGGCGGAACTGAGCACGGCGGCCCGCGTCTGATCGCTTCCCATGGAGCGGTTGACGTCGAGCGTGGCTTCGAACAGTCCGCGCAGCCGCAACCTGTCATTCCTGGCGTAGAAGTGCCCCTCGGCCAGATACCGCAGGACGAACAGTGGCAGCACCGCGAGCGGGAGGAATTTCGGCTGGGACGACAGGAGCAGCGCCGTCGGGATGGCGATGCCGATGGCACCGGCCGCCACGAAGAGCCTGCCCTCGATCCCCTCGAAGACCGTCTCTCTCCAGGGGGTGCCGAGTGGGGCGAGGATGGAGGCAATGGCCGCTGTGTTGACCACCAGGTAGCAGACGGCCCCGACCAACGCTGCACCGACCTTGGCGTAGCCGTCCGAGTGCCCGGACCCATGGATCAGGACGAAGGCCAGCGCGCCGATCCCGGCGGAGCTGACCACTTGGCCGACGTTGAAGACCGACTTGACGAGTTGTCGTCTCTTGACGGCCTGCGCCACGACGGCGACGACGGCGAACACGAGCACGGTCAATGCGGCCGGTACGAGCAGGACGAGCAGGACGAAGAAGCCTTCGTCGAGGTCGAAAGCGTCGGGCTGGTCGTCGACGTAGAGCATGATCGGCCACACCCAACTGGCCGCCATGAGGGCGCCGAACACGCCCGCGAACATGAGCGCAGTCCCACCTGGCCAGCCCGTGGACCACACACGTTGGGCCGCGATGACCAGGGCCACGGTGCCCGTGGCGGCCCAGGCCGCAACGACATCCTTGGCCGAATTCGGGAGCACCGCCCTCCCGCCCGTCATGGCACCGCCGTGTGAGTTGTCAGTTCCAGCCCGACCCGTGACAGACGTGGCCTACCTGCGGACCGGCCACCTCCTCGGCGATGGTCGACTTCCCGCGGACAACGACGGGGGTCGCGACGAGGCGATCGCTCGTCGCCGTGATCCCGCTCGCCCCCATTGGTCCTCTTCCCACCGCGAACTCAGCTTCGGACACATCCGATCATTGGGCGCCGCATCAACGCCTTGCCGATATTTCGTCGCGTCACCCAGGACTCTTGACCGCCCACGCCGAGTGTTGTTGCCGATTGGTTGCGGTGGCCGCTCCGGAACCCGCAGGCGGGCGGGGGGAGCTCGAACATCAGTCCCTGGTGCGACCCGGGGGCGATTCCCTCAGCTCACGATGGGTGCCAGCGGGCACTGCAGCTTCCAACGGCGACCGACGGGCGCCCAGCGCCAGGGGATCACACCTCGGTGTCGGCCCGACCTTCGTCGCGCTGCTTGCGGTACTCGCGGAGACGGTGCAGGAACACGACCACGACGGCGAGCACGGCGAGCACGGCGAGCACGTAACCGGCGTAGCTGAAGGCCTTGAGCACCTTCTTGTAGCTGTCTCCCAGGCTGTAGCCGAGCGAGCAGATGGCGGTGACCCAGATGGCGCACGCTGCGGCGGTGAAGACGGTGAACTTGGCGATCGACATCTCGCCCAGGCCGGCCGCGAAGGACACGAAGGAACGCAACAGCGGGATGAACCGCCCGAAGAACACGAAGGGCTCACCCCGGCGGGCGAACCAGACGTCGGCCCGGTCGAGGTCCTTGTGGGTAAGCAGCAGGTACTTGCCGAATTTGTCGACCAGGGGCCGGCCGCCGTAACGCCCGATGCCGTAGCCGGCCAGTGAGCCCAGGACCTCGCCCAGCACGCCGGCCACGATGACCAGCGCCAACGACAGCGGCTTCACGCCGTTGGCGGACGCTCCCGCTGTGCTGGCGAGCACGCCGCCGAAGATCAACGCCAGCTCGGCCCCGACCGGCAGGCCCATGGACGAGACGAAGCTGAGCAGGAAGACCGCTCCGTAGCCCACCGAGGCCAAGAAGCTCTCGAGCCCGCTGGTGTGACTCGTCGATGCCAGAAGATATCCCACGTCCTACCCTGCCTCCGCCGTCTGTGTGGCGGTCATCTTTGGCGCGCCCGTCTCCCGATGCAATTCGCAGGCCACCGATCGGCCGGGCCGCTACCGGGAGGTCCCGCCGGATGTCACGACGGGTTGCGTCGTCGTGGTCGTCGGGGGGCTCGTGGTCGTGGTGGCGGGAGGGCTCGTGGTCGTGGTGGCGGGAGGGCTCGTGGTCGTGGTGACCTCGGATGAGCCAGTCGTGGGCACGGTCGTGGTGGCGGGCGTGGTCGTGGTCGTCGTGGTGGACACAGCCGGGCCCGACGTCGCCGGATGTGCCGTCGTCGGAACCGGTGAAGGAGCGGGTGCCGTGGCAGCGGCAGAGGAACCCGGATGCTCCCTGGCCACCGTGACCCAGATGAAGGCGGTGGCCCCTCCGGCCGCGACGATCACCGTGCCGGTCAGGCGCCTGATTCTGGCCTGCGCCAGAGTCCGGGAGACCGGTGAATGAGCGTTCCTTCCGTGCGTCATGGCAGATCGCCGTACGAGAGCTCGGGCGCGCGAGGGCGATCAGGCACGTGGTGCACGGTGCGCCAGCGTACGGTTCGAACCTGAAGACTCGATGACAGCTGGCCGGGTGCCGACTGGCAATCGCACCCCCTAGCCTGGTTCTCCGTGCCACACCTCCACTTCCGCAGCCGATGAGGGTCCTCGTGGCCGAGGACGATGCCGCGCTGCGTTCGGTTCTCGAACGAGGCTTGAAGGAAAACGGGTACGTCGTCGACGCTGTCGCAGACGGGGCCGCCGCGCTCCGACATCTGGACACGTACGACTACGACGTTGCGGTGCTGGACTGGCGCATGCCGGAGCGAACGGGGATAGAGGTCCTGACCGAAGCGAGGAATCAGGGAAACCGGACTCCCATCCTCATGCTGACCGCCCGCGATGCTCCCGCAGACAAAGTGGCCGGCCTCAACCGCGGCGCCGACGACTACTTGGTGAAGCCGTTCGACTTCTCCGAACTTGTGGCTCGAATCCATGCATTGCAACGGCGGCCGCCGCTGGCCTTGGACCCCGTCCTCGAGTGCGCCGACCTTCGCTTCGATCCCGCCACCCGAGAGGTGACCGTGGCAGGGCACCTGGTGGGGCTGACGGCAATCGAGACCTCCTTGGTCGAGTTGTTGCTGCGCCGTTCCCCGAATGTGCTGACACGACGGATGATTGCCACGCAGGTATGGGAGGACGAGGCCGATGCGGTCGGGTCCAACACGATTGACGTCCACCTGGGTCGGGTGCGATCGAAGCTGGCTGCCAGCCGGGCGCACATAGAGACCGTGCGTGGCACGGGCTACAGGATGGTGGAGAGGTGAACGCGTCGCGGGCGCACCAGCGCCACGCGGTGCGCGTGGCCGCAGTTGCGACGCTCATCGTGATGATCAGTTATGTGCTCGCTGCACTCATACTGAATTTGATCGTCACCAATCATCTCGTGGGAACCACGGACACGCGCCTGCACGATCGGCTGGTGGATGCCAGTCGGCAGACGCTGGAGCTCCCGGGAACCACGGTGCCCACAGAGCACACCGATCTCGACGACGCCCCGCTGTTCGTCTGGTCGATCGCACCCTCGGGCGACGTGACCCCGTTGACCCCCACCGCCCCGCCGCTCCCTTCCCGGCCTTGGAATACAGGCCCGACCACGCTCGCCGTCGGGTCGTCGACCTTCCGCTTCGACACGCTGCAGTCGCATGACACCGTCCTGGTGGCGGGCCAGAGCATGGCCGAAACGTCGCACGTCCAGTCCGTGTTGCTCGTCGCCGAGCTGGTCTTCGGCGTGATACTCGCCATTGCGGTCTTCGGCGGGGCGACCGTGGTGGGCCTCCGTGCCTCCGCGCCGTCCGAGACCGTTCGTCGTCGGCAGGCCGAGTTCACCGCCGATGCATCGCACGAGCTCCGAACTCCCATCTCGGTCATAGAGGCAGAGGTGGGCCTGGCACTCGACCGACCGCGTGAAACGGTCGAGTACCGCGAGGTGCTCGAGCGGGTCGGCCGGGAGAGCGCACGTTTGCGGCGCATCGTCGAGGACCTGCTCTGGCTGGCACGGGCCGACAGCGAGTCCGTGCGCACCGACGCAGCCGGCAGCGCCGACGTGGCGGAGGTAACCGAGAGCTGCGTGGAGCGCTTCGGAGCGCTTGCCGCGACACACGGGGTGGCCCTCTCCGTGCAACGGGTCGGTCAGGGACCATTCGTGGTCCAGGCGCAGCCGGACCTCGTCGACCGGCTCGCAGGCGTCCTGATCGACAACGCGTGCAAGTTCGCCGGCGAAGGCGGCCAGGTCGAGGTGAGCATCCGGGACTGGGGCACCCGAGTCGACCTTCGCGTCGACGACTCGGGCCCGGGCATCCCCGAAGAGCAGAGGGAGGCTGTCTTCGACCGATTCCATCGGGCGACCGACTCCGTGACGGGTACCGGGTTGGGTCTGGCGATCGCGGACTCCGTCGTCCGGTCCACCGACGGCATCTGGGCAATGGGGGTGGCCGAGCTGGGAGGAGCACGCATGGAGATCTCCTGGCGCAAGGTGGTGCCACGAAAGGGGAAACCCAGCCCGACAGGGGAAACTCTTAGCGAATCCTTAGCCTGATTCCCACCATCTTCATGTGGATGTCAGGGGGGATTCGTATCCTGAACCCCATGGGTCGTCCCCGGCAGGCCAGCCCCGCGCAGAGACGCCACATGGCGGCGCTGCGCCGCGACGGTGCGCTGGTCGCGCCTCTCCAACATCACGGCCGCCATCGGGGTCGCCATCGTCGTGGCGGTCGGAGCCCTGGGGGTCTACGTCGGAAAAGCGCTCCCGGGCCACCATGCCGCGTCCACCACGGGCAACTCGGCTCCGAACAGCGGGGTCCCCGCCGGGAACAGCGGCAACAGCGGCAACAGCGGCAACAGCGGCCAGGGTGGGATCAACCCGCCGTCCTCGGCGCCGCAAGGGGCCTCGCTCCCCGCACCGGTCACCAGCGGATCGAGTTGATGGCGCCGGCATGCACCGACGCCGACACCCCGCGCATCTTCCGCACCAGTGCGCTGGGTACGACGGCAGAGCTCATGGTGTCGGACGGCGCCGCTCTCGTCGCGGCATCGGAGCTGCTCCAGGGCGAGCTGGCGCGGATCGATCGCGTCGCGAGCAGATTCCGGGATGACTCAGAGATCAGCCGGCTGAACGCCCGCGCCGGGTCGGCCGTCGAGATCAGTGCCGACCTGCTGGAGGCGATAGAGGTGGCTCTGGCCATGGCCGCCGCCACCGAGGGACGCGTCGACCCCACCGTCGGCGTCGCCCTGGCCCGGCTGGGCTACGACCGCGATTTCTCCCTGGTACGCCCCGGCGTCGAGGGTGACCTGCCGCGCGCACAGGCGGCACCTGGCTGGAGCTCCGTCTCCGTCGACCGGGACCGACGTGTCGTCACCGTGCCCGCGGGCACGGTCCTCGACCTCGGCGCCACGGCAAAGGCACTGGCGGCCGACCGGGCGGCGGCGACCATTCACCGTCAGCTCGGGTGCGGCGCTTTGGTCTCGCTTGGCGGTGACGCCGCCGCCGCCGGCCCGGCGCCGGTCGGGGGGTTCGTCATCGGCATCGCCGACACCTGCACGTCGACCCTGGCATCCGAGGCGGTCAGCATCTCCTCGGGCGGGCTGGCGTCGTCAGGTATCGGCGTGCGGCAGTGGCGGCTCGGCACGCACGGGGTCCATCACATCGTGGACCCCACCACCTGCCTGCCCGCGACTGCGCACTGGCGCGTCGTCACCACCACGGCGGGCACGTGCGTGCAGGCGAACGCCGCGTCGACGGCAGCGATCGTCCTCGGTGAGGATGCCATCGACTGGCTGGAACGACTTGGGCTTCCGGCTCGGCTCGAACGTGTCGACGGAGAGGTCGCCTACACGTCCGGGTGGCCGGTTCCCGAGCCGCACGACTCGCTCAGAGGAGCCCCCGTCCCATGATGACTGCTCTCGTCGCGACCGTCGGCCACGGCTCGACCGCGTTGTGGTACCTGACGCGCGCCACGGGCCTCGTGTCGCTTGATCGTCCTGTCGGCGACCGTGGTCCTCGGCACCGTCGCATCGGTGGGCTGGACCACCGACCGATGGCCCCGCTTCTTGTCACAGTCGGTCCACCGCAACCTCTCGCTCTTCTGCCTCGCGCTGATCGTCATCCACGTCGTCTCGACCGTCGGCGACGGGTACGTGCCCATCGGCATCACCGACGCCGTCCTCCCGTTCCGGTCCCCCTATCGCCCGATCTGGGTCGGGCTCGGAGCTCTCGCTCTCGACATGCTCCTCGCCGTCGCCATCACCAGCGCCCTCCGGCGGCGCATCGGGGTGGCCGCGTGGCGTGGCGTCCACTGGCTGGCCTACGCCTGCTGGCCCATTGCCGCCGTCCACGGCCTCGGCTCGGGCTCCGACACCCGCCTGCCCGGGGCGATGCTCGTGTTCGTCGTCGTGCACCGGTTCCGTTGCCGCAGCTGTGGCCTGGCGCCTGGCTGTCGGACGGGCACGCTCGGTCAGCTGGCGGCTCGGTGGCGCCATCGCGGGAGCCGCGGTCCTGATCGTGATCGCGGCCTTCGCTGCCGCCGGACCGCTGCGACCCGGCTGGTCCCATCGGGCCGGGACGTCCTCCGCGCTCCTGGCCCAGCTGGCGGGCTCGGCGACCACCTCGTCCGCCGGTGCCAGCACGCAGGCGAACCAGCCTCCCTCCTCGGCTGCCTCAGCGAGCTCGGGTATCCCGGCCGCCCCCTTCCAGACCTCCGTGTCGGGGACGGTCGCCACGTCGCCACCGGATGCCAACGGCGAGTCACAGGTGACCCTCACCATGCGACTGGCGGACACGTCTGCACCGCTCCGGATCCAGATCATCGGCCCGGCCGTCAACGGCGGCGTGGCCATGCGCCGGAGTGCGGTGTCCTTCGGTCAGATGACCGGTCAGGTCACTGCCCTCGAAGGAGCGAACATCGGCGCCGTTGTCCACGGGAGCACGGGATCCCTCGACCTGACCCTGAATCTCTCGCTCGATCCGAACGCCGGCACGGTCACCGGGCCAGGTCTCGGGGAGCGCCGTGCAATGAGCCTCGCATTGCGCGATGAGATCGAGGCCGGGCCGACCGGCGGGCGGCGCCTCCTGCTCGGACTCTCGGGCGGCGCCGCGGACCCGGGACTGCGGACGCACCTCGACCGCTGGGGCGAACTGCGCCTGCGAGGACCGAGGCTCGTCGACGAGCTCGACGGAGCCGGCCTCGTCGGCCACGGCGGGGCATGGTTCCCCGTGGCGACGAAATGGAGGTCGGTTGCGAATGCGTCGCGTCGGCGCCCCGTCGTGGTCGCCAACGGCGCCGAGAGCGAGCCGGCAAGCCGGAAGGACGCGCTGCTGCTGACCCACGCACCCCACCTCGTGCTCGACGGTCTCGCCCTGGCAGCGGACACCCTCGGGGCTCACCAGGCGATCGTCTACGCGCCCGCAGCGAGCATCCCGGCCGTCGAGGCTGCGATCGAGGAGCGTCGCGCCCGCCGCATCGACCCCATCGCGGTGGAGATCGCCGAAGCGCCCGATGCCTTCCTCGCCGGCCAGGAGTCGGCCGTCGTCAACGCGCTCAGCGCACGTCGCGTCGCCGTCCCCTCCTTCGTGGCGCTGACCCCGATCCGCGAGCGTGGGGTCGGCGGCAGGCCTACCCTGGTCCAGAACGTGGAGTCCCTGGCCCACGTCGCGCTGATCGCTCGCTTCGGGGCTTCGTGGTTCCGCCAGGTCGGCACGGCCGAGAACCCCGGCACGATGCTTCTGACCGTCAATTCTGCCGGCGGACCGGTGATCGTCGAGGCGGTTCTCGACTCCTCGCTGCGGCAGGCCACCGGCATCTCCGCCGACGAGCTGGCCGATGCCAGCGGCGTCCTCCTCGGCGGCTACGGCGGCGCGTGGGTGTCGCCCAAGGTGTTCGGAGAGCTGGCGGTGTCCGAGAAGGCGGCCCGGAGGGCAGGCTCAACCCTCGGTGCCGGGGTGGTCGCCCTGCTGCCCCGGGACGTCTGCCCGCTGGCGGAGATGGCGGACGTCGTGCGCTACATGGAGGGCCAGGGAGCAGGGCAGTGCGGCCCGTGTACCCACGGCCTGGCCGAGCTGGCGGACACCCTGGAGCGCCTGGCCTACGGCGGGGCGGGCGGCCCTGGCACCGATCGCATCCTCGAGATCTGTAACCTGGTCGAAGGAAGAGGCGCCTGCCGCCACCCGGACGGTGTCGCCCGGTTCGTGCGGAGCGGTCTGGGTGTCTTCGCCGACGAGGCGGCATCGCACCAACGCCGAGGACATTGCTCCCAGACACGTGCAGTGAGAGTGCTCCCGGCTGCCAAGATCGTGAGGAGAAGGTTGGTGAGCAGGGCATGAGCCGTTGGAGTCTGGAGCTGGTGATCGACCCGATCGCATGCGATGGACGCGGCGTGTGTGCCGAGATGCTCCCCGAACGCATCGAACTCGACCGTTGGGGCTTTCCGATCGTGGACGGTGCGGAGATCGTGCCCGCGATCGTCGACCATGCGGTCAGGGCGGTCCGATCGTGCCCCCGGCAGGCGATTCACCTGGTGGAGCGCACGTGCTGAGTCCTCCGCTCGAGGACATCGATGTCGACGTCGACGAACGAGAATGGAAGTCCGGCCCGGCCCACAAGAGGGCCCGCTGGTCCAAAGCCAGGATCCACCGCAGGCGACGCCGTGTCCTGGCCGTGGTGCTCGCCGCCTTCGGCATCTTCTTCCTCTGGCTCGCCATCTCGCTGGGCGGTGCGCTGACCAATCCGGCCCTCGGGAGTTCCATGGGCGCCCGCGCCGCCGAATGGTTCCGCGAGCACGGTGGGGCATCCGTCGTCGTCTGGGCGGAGAATCTGTGGTACTCGCATCATCAGCCGAAGGTTGGCGGCGCCCTCGCCCCCGGGACCATTCGCAAGCCGACGTCAGCCGGCAACACGGCGAGTGCCGTCGCCGTGCCCCACCTCCCGGCTCCCGCGGCGATAACCCCCATCGCAACCCCCCCCGTGGCGGGTGAGGGCCAATGGTCGCCCGCCGGTCGCCTGGTCAAGGGCGTGCCGGCGATTTACGAGACCGAATTGCGCCCGAGCACGATCCACACGAGTTACGTCGTGGGCGTGGCCTGGATGGACCCGAAGCTGCTCAAGGCCACGCTGTACTCGGGTAGCCAGATCCCCGGCGGTGGCCCCTTCACCCATACCGCTCCGATTTCTGCGACCGCCGCCAACTCGCTCGACGCTGCCTTCAATGCAGGATTCCTCGTCCCGGACTCAAATGGGGGCTACTACACGGACAACAAGACGATTGTCCCGCTCCGGACAGGGGCCGCGTCGTTCGTGGTCTACAAGAACGGCACGTCGACAGTGGGACAATGGGGGCGTGACGTCACAATGGGTCCCGACGTCGTGGCCGTGCGCCAGAACCTCGACCTCTTGGTGGACAACGGAGCAGTGGTGCCCGCGGCGTACAGCGCCAACTCGCCGCAGTGGGGAAAGACCCTCGGCGGCCAGTTGTTCGTCTGGCGCTCGGGGATCGGGGTGACGGCGAACGGTGCCCTCGTCTACGTCGGGGGGCCGGGCCTCGACATCGCCGACCTGGCCAACATCCTCGTGCGGGCGGGCGCCGTCCGGGCGATGGAGCTGGACATCAACACGGACTGGGTGAACTACAGCACGTACGCGCCGTCGATCCCTGGTGGGGCAGCAACGCCCGCCAACGGCAGCGAGCTGCTCCCCGGTATGACCGGCACGCCTGGTCGCTATTTCCAGACGTGGTGGGCCAGGGACTTCATCACCATGTCGGCCGTTGCTCCATGACCCCGGGGGGCCGCGTCCCGGACGGCGAGCCGAACGCCGGAGAGATCGTGGTGCCCGTGCGTGACGTCTCCCCCGCCGGGGCCCGGTCGAGTGCCCTCCTGCTCGCCCGGGGAATGCGCCCGCGGCAGTGGATCAAGAACGTCCTGGTGTTCATGGCACCTGCCGCCGCCGGTGTCCTGGGCAACTGGCACACGACACTCCGTGTGATCGGCGCTTTCTTCGTGTTCTGCATCGTTGCCTCGGGCACCTACCTCGTCAACGACGTGGTCGATGCGGAGTCAGATCGGCACCACCCGGTCAAGCGGCTCCGACCCGTCGCGAGCGGGGCGCTGCGACCCGGGTTGGCACTGGGTACCGGGGTCGGCCTCATTGCCGCGGCACTTGCCGCTGCGTTCGCAATCGGTCCCTGGGGCTTCGCGACGGTCGTTGCGACCTACGCCGCGGTGAGCATCGCGTACAGCGTCCGCCTGAAGCGGGAGCCGGTGATGGAACTGGCCGTGGTTGCGTCGTGCTTCGTGCTCCGGGCGGTTGCCGGTGGCGTCGTCGCCCATGTTCCCCTCACCAACTGGTTCCTCGTGTTCACATCCTTCGCTGCGCTGTTCCTGGTCACCGGGAAGCGCTGCGCCGAGTACGCACGCCTCGGGCATGACCGGGGCGTGCACCGGGAAGTGCTCGACCAGTACACCGAGTCCTTCCTGAAATCGACCCTCACGATTTCGGCCACCGTCACGGTGGCCTCCTATTGCCTGTGGGCCTTTGAACCCTCGGGCCTGTTGGCCCACGCCGGCCACCATGTCGTGTGGATCGAGCTCACCGTGGTCCCGTTGGTGTTGACCGTCCTGCACATCTTCCGCGTACTGGACGCGGGGCTGGGCGGCGAGCCCGAGCAGCTGGCCTTGCACGATCACGTTCTTCAGGGCTACGGGGTGCTGTGGGGCGTGCTCATGGTCATCGGTCTCTACGGATGACCCTTTCGCTCGACGCCTCACCCCAACCCCTGTCCGGCTGGGGCCGCACGGCGCCCACCACGGCGAGGGTCAGTCGGCCGACGGACACCTCGTCCATTGAAGAAGTCCTCCGGACGGCGACCGCCGGCGTGATCGCCCGAGGTTTGGGTCGGAGCTACGGGGATGCCGCACAATGCAGCGGCGGACTGACGATCGAACTCGGCGGGATCGACGGCATCGGGGCAATCGACGAGTCCTCCGGGACGATCGAGGTGGGCGGAGGAGCGAGCCTGCACGACGTCATGAGATGCATCATCCCCTCAGGATGGTTCGTGGCGGTGACGCCTGGAACCCGCTACGTCTCGGTGGGCGGGGCGATCGCCGCGGACGTCCACGGGAAGAACCACCATCGCGACGGCAGCTTCACCCGCCACGTGGTCGAAATGACGATCGCCACGCCAACGGGCACCTTGACCGTTTCTCCAGCCGTCGACCCCGACTTGTTCTGGGCGACGGCCGGCGGCATGGGCCTGACTGGCGTCGTGGTCAGTGCCACCTTGCGGCTGATCCCGATCGAAACTTCCTGGATGCTCGTGGACAGTGAGCGCTTCAGCAGGCTCGATGACCTCATGTCATGCATGGAGGCGACGGACGACCGCTACCGCTACAGCGTGGCGTGGCTCGACTGCCTCAGCCACCGAGACGGCAATCATCGGTCGGTCCTGACGCGCGGCGACCACGCTCCCGGCGCTGCGATCCCGGACCGGTACCAAGGACGCCGCCGAGAGGTCCCGGGCGAACCGAAGCTCCGTGTGCCCCGGTCGGCTCCCCGCCGCCTCGTCAACCGAATGTCCGTCCGGGCGCTGAACGAGGCCTGGTTCCGTGCCTCATCGACGGCACAGGGGTCTCTGAAACCGCTTGCAGGATTCTTCCACCCGCTCGACGGGGTCGGCAGCTGGAACCTGCTGTACGGCCCGGACGGGTTCGTGCAGTACCAATTCGACGTGGCTCCCCAGCGAGGCGACATCGTCGAAGACGCCGTGGCCGTCATCGCGTCCTCCGGGATACCCTCGTTCCTCGCCGTCTTGAAGCGATTCGGACCGGGGACCCCCGGGCCGCTCTCCTTCACTCAGGAAGGATGGACATTGGCGCTCGACTTCCCACTCGGTCCACCCGGCCTTCCCGAACTTCTCGATCACCTCGACGGCCTCGTTGCCGATGCCGGCGGCCGCGTCTACCTCGCCAAGGACGCTCGGCTGCGCCCAGAGCTGGTGCCGGTCATGTACCCACGGCTCGCCGAGTTCGGGCAGGTGTGCCGGCGAGTGGATCCCGAGGGTGTGCTCGCGTCCGATCTCTCCCGCCGCCTGAGCATCGTGCGATGAACGACGCCTTCGGTCGTCCGCAGTCGGTCGTCGTCCTCGGCGGGACCTCTGACATCGCTCACGAGCTGCTGGGCCGGTTGGCCGAGGACCGCTGCCGATCGATCGTCCTGGCGGGGCGGAACCGCGCCCACCTCGAGCAGGCAGCTCAGGACCTGCGGCACACCGTGGCCAAGGTCGAGACGGTGCTCTTCGATGCCGCGGAGACCGACGACGTCGACACGACCGTCGCGCGCTGCTTCGAGGCGGCCGGCGAGAAGGTGGACATGGTGGTCGTCGCCGTCGGGGAGTTGGGGCACCAGGAGCAGGACGAAACGGACCGGGAACGGATCGCCCGCATGGCCACGGTGAACTTCACCTGGCCCGCCATGGCCCTCTCTGCGGCGGCCGCCGCCCTCGAGCAGCAGGGCCACGGCCGGATCGTCGTCTTGTCCTCCGTGGCCGGCTACCGGGTACGGCGCGCCAACTACGTCTACGGCTCGGCCAAGGCCGGCCTCGACGGGTTCGCCCAGGGGCTGGCTGAGGGGCTCCGCGGGAGCGGCGTCTCCCTGCACATCGTCCGGCCGGGGTTCGTACGCACCAAGATGACCGTCGGACGTCCCGCCGCCCCTTTCGCCGTCGGGCCCGATCGGGTTGCCGCTGACATCGTCCGGGGCGTCGAACGAGGGCACGCAGTCATCTGGTCACCGGGAGTGCTGCGATGGGTCTTCTCCGTCCTGCGGCTGCTCCCGCAGGCTGTGTGGCGCCGGTTGCCGGGCTGAGGTGCGGGCGCGTGAGCCATCACGACGCCAAGGACACACCCAGAATTTCCGCCGGGGATGCCGTAGTGTGGTGGCAGGATCGGTGCGGGGTGACGGTCGAAGGGAGGCGAGAAGACCCGGCCATTTTCGGCATGGTCGCAACGGACCTTTGGTGTCCAGCTCGTCATCCTCAGTCGCCACGCAATTGCGACCGATAGGACGGTACGGGCAGTATCGGCGGCTGCCGAGATCTCAGCACGTGAAGGGGTGGGGGTGTCGGTGACGAACGCGGAAATGAAATGGGGTCGGCTGCTCGCCGAGTTCCCGGACCTCGTTGTCGTCGTGGACTCCGGCGTCAACGTCATCTGGGCGAATTCATTGGCCGAAAGACAATTCGGTCTTTCCCTCGATGATTCGATCGGTGAGTCTGCGTTGAATTTCGTGCATCCCGATGACCTCGAGCTCGCCGCTCGCTCACTCGCCACCATCCGGGGCAAGCGCATTGGAAACGCCATTGAAGTCCGGCTCAGGACCCCTTCGGGATGGCGCCTCTTCGAGCTGATCGGAACGCCGGTGAATTGGTTCGAGGAGGGCGCATTGCTCTTCTGCATCCGCGACCTCACGGAACGTCGACGCTTCGAAGTTGCACGGAACGAAATCGCAATGTTCCGGATGCTCGTCCACAATGCCGCCACGATCACGATGCTCGTCTCACCCAGTGGCCACATCAGCTCGGCCTCTGGTGCCCTGACGCGGATGCTCGGGCACGACCCCGAACTCGTTGAGAACGAATTGCTCGCCGATCTTGTGGTCGAGACCGATCGACCCAAGCTCGCCGCTGCGATTCAGCGGGCCTTGGGCTGCGCCACAGCCACCCTGCCCGAGGTCGTCGAAGTGCATCTGATCCGGCACGGCAGCGATGACGTGGTTCTGTTCGAGCTGACATTGGTCAACCTTGTGGACGACCCGACGGTCGGTGGGCTCGTCGTGACCGCCCACGACGTCTCGGAGCGGGCGGCCAAGGACCGTGAACTCCGCAATACCCTGTCCTTGCTGCAGGCAACGCTCGATTCCACAGCCGACGGGATTCTCGTGGTCGACACGGACGGCAACATCACTGGGTTCAACAACCGCTTCGCCGAGATGTGGAGAATCCCCGACCATCTCCTGGCTTCGAGGAACGACGCCGACGCGATCACGTACGTCCTCGATCAGTTGATCAATCCGGAGGACTTCACCGCGAAGATCGAGGAGCTCTACACCCGTCCTGAGTCAGAAAGCAATGACATCATCGAATTTCGCGACGGCCGAGTCTTCGAGCGCTATTCCCGACCACAGCTCGTGGAGGGGGTCGTTCTCGGTCGCGTCTGGAGCTTCCGAGATGTGACGGAGCGCACCCGTCTGGAGGCCGAGCTGGCGCATCAAGCCTTCCACGACGCCTTGACCGGCCTTGCCAACAAGGCGCTGTTCCGGGATCGGCTCAATCACGCTGTCGCTCGTCTGGAGGCGTCCGGCCTGCAGCTGGCGGTCCTGTTCCTCGATCTGGACAACTTCAAGACCGTCAACGACTCTCTCGGGCACTCGAGAGGCGATCTGTTGCTGCGAATCGTGTCAGAGACGCTGGTCGACTGTATGAGGATCAGTGACACGGTGGCGCGCCTCGGAGGGGATGAGTTCGCCGTTCTCATAGAAGACCTGGAAGATCATGCGGAGGCCAGACACGTCGCCGAGAGGATCCTGACTGCACTGCGCCGACCCGTCTCATTGGGCACCAAGGATGTCGTGGCGACCGTCAGTATCGGGATCCGATTCGGATCGCCTGGGTCCTCCAGCGAGGAGCTGCTCCGCGATGCCGATCTGGCCATGTACATGGCAAAGGAGAATGGCAAGGACCGCTATGAGGAGTTCCGGGATCGTATGCATACGACCGTCATGGAACGCCTCGAACTGGAGGCCGACTTCCGCCAAGGCGTGATGAATGAAGATCTGGTGGTTCACTATCAACCGATCGTCGATCTCGATACCAAAGACATCGTCGGCTTCGAGGCTCTCGTTCGATGGCAACACCCCACACGAGGTCTTCTCCGACCCGAGGCGTTCCTTGCCTTCGCTGAACAAGCCGGCTTCATGGGTGCCGTGGACTGCCTCGTCCTGACCAAGGCGTGCGGCCAGGTTCTCGGCTGGCAACGCGAAGGGCTCGTCGCAGCCGACGCGTCCATCAGCGTCAACCTGTCGGCCCGGGACATGGTCGAAGCCGGAATCGACCGCGCCGTCCGGGTCCTCCTTTCGGAGAACGGATTCAATCCTTCAAATCTGATCGTTGAGATCACCGAGAGTGCCATGATGAGCGACATCGATGCTGCAGTTCGGGAATTGCGGTCCCTGAAGGCGTTGGGGCTACGGATCGCGATCGACGACTTCGGAACCGGCTATTCGTCGCTCGCGTACCTTCAGCGTCTTCCGATCGACATCCTCAAGATCGATCGATCATTCGTTGCGACGCTTTCGGAGGACGATGAGTCGGTCACCCTCGTGAACGCCATCATCCGGATGGCCGAGGCCCTGGGCCACATCACGATCGCGGAAGGGATCGAGCGTGTGGCTCAAGACAGGGTCCTTCGCCAACTCGGATGCCATCTCGGTCAGGGTTATCTCCTCGGCCAACCACTCGACGCCCTGTCGATGGAGAAGCGCCTGCGGGGCAGCCAAACTGCGATCGACCGGCGCCGCCACCAGACGACGAGACTGCGGTCGGAGTCCTTGCCCGCGTAGTTCCTCGGCGACATCTCCCCACTCCTGGCATGCCGTTGCCGTGCGGCGATTGCTCGAAGTCATTCGGGGCCGGTCCGAAGCGCAACGCAGACCGAGCTGGCACTACCCCTTGACCGGGTCGGAGAGGAACGTCAGCAACCGCGTACGTCTCCTCCGCGCGAACCATCCGCCCACGCGATGGCCGCCCACCGTACAGACGAGGGTGACGGCACAGGCCACGGCAACGCCGATCCCGAAGTCCCCGTCAGGCAACTTCTGGGTCAGTCCATGCGGCGCGGTGAAGCCCCAGACGAGTAGCGAAGGCGTCATCAAGAGCACGGCCAGCCCCGGCACCAGCACATAGGGGGTGACGACGAGCACACCCCACCGAACGAGCATCCGCCTCCGGGGCTTCCGGTGCTCCCACCGGTACCGAAGGGGCATCGGGTGGTACGGGAACAAGATCCCCACCCACGCAGAAATGGCAAGAAAGCCGAAGGGGAAGACTGCGATGATCACGATGGTGTACCACGTGGACAGCAGCGAATGGTTGACGAGTCCGTTCACCAGCGCAACCAGAGCGCACACCGGGGTGACCATCAACCACAGCACGATGTTCTTGGCGTAGAGCAGCCGGCGAAACGTGACCGGATCGTCGAGGGCAGCCACCACTCGTCTCGCGTCAGGACCGAGGACGTTCGTCGAGGGGACGTCAGAATACATCCACGCCGCGAGCACCAGGGCAAAGGCGAGGGTCCCGTGCACCGTGAACACCTTGTCTCTGAGAGCGGGAGGGAGAAAGAACCATGCCGAGCTCATCAGCGCACCATTCACGGCCACCGTGATCGGAGCCTCGTACGGAGGCTGCAGGGTCAGGACGACCTGGCGGCGAACAGCCTCCCCGAGGTTGCCGGGCAACTGGAGGTCGACCTGTTTCAGCATGGCTCAGCAGTGCCTTCGTGCCGACGGAGCCGGCAGGTGAGGGTCGGAACTCCGCGTTGCTCCGTGATCGGCTCAGCGCACTCGTCGGGGCATGAGCGCTCCGATGAACCAGAAGAGAGGCAGGAAGATCCCGACGATGAACATGACCCAGTGACCTTTGCGGATGGAGATCACGCCGAGGGTCACCAAGAGCACGAAATACAGGGCGGACCAGAGGGCGATGAAACCTCCGCTGATCGCTCCGAGGGAAACGTTCCATTTCGTGTCGTGCACTCCTCTGAGACATTGCTCCTGAGGTCATGCCAACGTGCCCCAGCAGCCTTTCGAACTGGCACCCTACACCAGGTCATTGAGGCGCGACGGACCGAGACTCTGCGCTCGGTGCCGTCCGGTTCAATAGAATCTCGCCGACAGAGCAGCGGGACCGGGAGCACGTATGGAACATGCGAAGGCCAAGGAACTGCTGGACGCCGAGCGGCTCCGAGTCCAGAGTGCACTCTCCGACTTGGAGGAGGCCGGCCGAGAGGATCGGAGCGCCGCCAACGAGCCCGGGGAGATGTACGACTCGGCCGAACCACTCACCAGAGAAGGAGTCGACGACTCCGTCAGAGCTGAGTTGCGAGAGCGCCTGGCGGCGATCACCCGCGCCGAAGAGCGATTGGCGGCCGGCACCTATGGCCGTTCCATCCGTAGTGGCGACCCCATCCCTGATGATCGCCTCGAGGCCGATCCCGCTGCGGAACTCACGGTAGGCGAGGCTCAGGGAGCCACCTGAATCTCGGGGGACCTCCGGCGCACAATCCTCGGTCGGACTCGCGAAGCCCGTTGTCGGGCGCGCGACCGAGTCGGTAGGATGAGCTCATGCCGTCAGACCGGCTTCCGCCGAAATTTCCCACATTCGACACCACCGACCAGGAACGACGCCACCGCAAACAGCGGCTCGCCGCCGCCTTCCGCTTGTTCGGACACTTCGGGTTCGACGAAGGAGTCGCCGGTCACATCACGGCACGGGACCCCGAACTGCTCGACCACTTCTGGGTCAATCCGCTCGGGATGAACTTCAAGCAGATCCGCGTGAAGGACCTGATCCTCGTCAACGACCGTGGTGAGGTCGTCGACGGTAACTGGCCATTGAATGCTGCGGCATTCGCCATTCACTCGCAGATCCATGCGGCGCGGCCAGACGTGGTCGCAGCCGCACACTCACATTCGGTGCACGGCAAGGCATGGTCCTCGTTGCGACGGCAGCTCGATCCGATTACACAGGACTCCTGCGTGTTCTACGGCGACCATGCCGTTTTCGACGACTACACCGGCGTCGTGCTGGACCTCGAGGAGGGCAAGCGCATCGCCCATGCGCTCGGCGGACGGAAGGCCGTGATCCTGTCGAACCACGGGCTGTTGACCGTCGGACAGACATCGGTCGATGAGGCGGCATGGTGGTTCATCACGATGGAACGCACGTGCCAGGCCCAGTTGCTGGCAGAGGCCGCGGGCACCCCTGTCCTGATCGATCCCGACCAGGCTGAGAAGACTGCCCATCAGGTGGGCCAACCGTTCGGGGGTTGGCTGTCGTTTCAACCGCTCTACGAATGGATCGTCTCGGTCCAGCCCGACCTGCTCGAGGAATAGGCGACTCTTTCCGACTCGGCACATAGGCTGCGGCGATGCGTTTCGGACTCGATGTCGCGCAGCAGAGGGTGCCCTGGCAGGAGGTCGTCAGCCGTGTGCAGTTCGCGGAGGACCTCGGATTCGATGGCGCCTGGGGGTTCGATCATTTCCAACCCATGTACGGGGAAGGTCCCGGCGAGACGTTCGAGGGTATGACGACGCTCGCCGCGCTTGCGGGTGTCACGTCCCACATCCGCCTCGGCCTGCTCGTGACGGGAGTGACCTACCGTCACCCGTCGGTCGTCGCCGCGCAGGCACTCACCATCGATCACGCCTCGCAGGGTCGACTCGAGCTCTCGCTCGGAGCAGCGTGGTTCGAGAAGGAGCACCTCGAACTCGGTATTCCCTTCCCGTCGACTTCTGAGCGGTTCGACATGCTCGAGGATGCACTCGAGATCGTAACCCGGCTGTTCACCGGTGAAGTCGTGTCGTATGACGGACGGTGCGTGTCGTTGCATGACGCCCAGCTCCGTCCCTTGCCGGTGCAGATGCCCCATCCGCCGATCTGGGTCGGCGGCAGCGGTCCGCGTCGGACACTTCCGCTCGTCGCTCGGTACGCTGACGTGTGGCACGCATGGGGATCGCCCAATTCGTTACAAGAGACGAACAGACGGCTCGACGATCTTGCGGCTGAAGCCGGCCGCGCTCCATCTTCGATCATGCGTGCGAGCTCCTTGTCCCTGGACGACCTCGACACCGCGCGCAAGCACGCCGCAAAGTGGCACGACGCCGGCTACGGCTACCTCGTCTGTGGTTGGCCGGAAGCCGGCCGGAGCAGGATCGAGGAATTCGCCCGAGACGTCCTCCCTGCGTTCACGCACTAAGACGGGAACCCACGCCGGCGCAGATCACAGCGCCGACGGACCTCCTCGATCAAGTTCGCTCGTCCAGCGGGCGGAGGCTCGGTCACGAACGTGGCGGTGCGGTGGTGCAGGAGCCAGGCTCCCTCGCCCTGATGGAAGACGTCGTGATAGCGGCCCACCAGTTTGATCGCCCACCGGGAGTCCTCCCACAGCAAGAAGACGACGTCGCTGATGGCAGTTGCCTCTCGTTCGTCCCATTCCGACACCAAAGTGTTGAGGACGAGGTGTCGCTGGGGCAGCCTCGGCTTCCACTTCGTAAAGGCCTCGCGGAGGGCGTCGTGGCCCGTGTGGGTGCCCATGCCGGGGATGTCACAGACGCCGTCGGGACAGAAGGTCGCGACGATGTCGTCGGTCCGGCCGTCGTCGAGGGCCTGGGCGTATCGCGCAATGGTGGCACGCACACCTTCGACGACGTCCGCGTACGTCAATTCCATGTTCGCAGTGCTCCTCCCGAAGCAGGCTCGGCCTGGTTGTCCATCGAATCTCAGAATCCCAGGTCGACCACGGGTTGCTCGAGGGGGTTGACGTTGACATGCTGCAGCGCAGGGAGGAGCTTTTCGTACGGCAGCCCGGCGAGGTACCCGTCAACGGTCCGCTCGAAGTTCGAGACGCCTCCCTCGACTCCCTCGGAGAGTCGCATGTATTCGAAGCTCCTCGCGTGCAGGCCCCTCTGCTGCCTGGGCAGGTTCGAGAAATCCTGGGCGGGGATGGGTGGCCAGCGAGGGTCGTCGTGCTCCCACACCTCGGGAGGCGTCGGCTTCTCACGGGTGCTCCCTTCCGGGAACCGAGTCAGCGACCAGATCTCCATGAGCGTCTCCTCCGGGCCCACCGGACGGAAACGGTACGAAGAGGCGCTGCTGTACATCGGCAGGACGAAATGGTGCGGGAAACAGTAGGCCATCGGCTCGTTCAAACCCCGTGCTTCGAGGTCGTTGAGGTCCGGGATGTCACTTCCCTCGGCCCGATGCCAACCCACGACCGCCTCGTTGAGCGCGTGGTGCCACGTCGACATGGCCGTCGTCGGTTCGGCCGGAAGCGCAATGGTCTCCCTCAGGCGCTCGGCAACGTGCACGTCGTTGGCGTGGACCATCCCGGCCATGCCTTCGCTCATCGTGCGGAGGTACTCGATCTCCGCATCGATGAGGGTCCGAGGGTCCACGGCGCCGCCGCTGCGGGACGGGTCACGTCCGGGGATGACGAGCTGGGGATGGGCCTCCACCACGTGGTACTGCTCCATGAACGCCTCTTCGGCGAGTTTCCAGTTGACGGGGAGACGACAGGCGTACCACCACTCGACCCGCAACGACTCGATCTTCCAAGCCTCGAGGATCGTGGCGAAGGGCTCGATGCACTGTCGGAGCGGGGGAGCATCGTCGTCCAGGTTGATCCAGGCACACCCGCCCCAGATCTCGCACCGCACGGGCGTCAGGTCGATCTCCGTCGCCCGCACGTTGTGCTCGGCAAACGTCTTCCTCCGCGGGATGAAGGTGTTCTGGCCGTCCGGGCCGTAACACCACCCGTGGAAGGGGCAGATGAACCCGCTCTCGCAGGTCCCCCGACCCTGGACGACCTTGACGCCACGATGGCGGCAGGCGTTCTGGAAGGCGATCGCTCCCCCGCCTTCGGTGCGCACCACGACGACGGACTGGTCGAGGATCTCGTACTCGGCGAAATCGCCCGGTTGCGGGATCTCCTCGAGCCTGCACGCCATCTGCCAGACCCGTGGCCAAAGGAGCTCCGCCTCCAACTGGAAGAAGTCCGGGTCGAAGTAGCGCTCCTTGCGGGCCCGGTCGGGGAATTCGACCGCATAGGGCACCGGCGGTGCCGACGATCTCCGGTCCATGACCGCCATTCCGGCCCCTTTCCCTCTCGGAGTGCCTTCGAATAGACTAACCGGTCGGTACAATACGAGCCCGGCTACCCGGGAGCGCATGATGTGCCGGCGGAGGACACGACGCAAGCCCCTACGGGCTCATCGCCGCGGAGGCTCATGACATCCCCCGAACTCGCACCTGGACAAATCGCCGCCCACCCCACCCCCCATGTGGACGTACTGGTTGTCGGCGCCGGCATCACCGGCATCTACCAGCTCTACCGCGCCCGCGACGCCGGTTACTCGGTGCAGCTGCTCGAGGCGGGCGCCGGTGTCGGGGGCACGTGGTACTGGAATCGGTATCCGGGGGCTCGTTTCGACTCGGAGAGCTACACGTACGCCTACCTGTTCTCGAAGCAGCTGTTCGAAGAATGGGAGTGGCACGAGCACTTCGCCGAGCAGCCGGAGATCGAGCGCTACCTCAACCATGTGGTGGATCGGTTCGACCTCCGGCGCCACATTCGTTTCGGTGCCAGGGTCACCTCGGCCCAATACGACGATGCGTCGGGCACATGGACGATCAGGGTGAGCGACGGAACCGAGTTGCGTGCCCGGTTTCTCGTGGCGGCGACCGGCGTGCTCTCCGTGCCCTACTACCCGGACGTGCCGGGACGCGAGGAATTCCGAGGCCAGTCGTACCACACCGGACGATGGCCGGTGTCGCCTGTCGACTTCTCGGGCAAGCGTGTGGCCGTCATCGGCACGGGATCGAGCGGCGTGCAGGTCATTCCGGCGATCGTCTCTGAGGTTGCATCCCTGACCGTCTACCAACGGACGGCCAATTGGTGTACGCCGCTGAACAACGGACCGATCACGCCCGATGAGCAGGCGCAGCTCAGGGCCGACTTCGAGGGGATCTGCGAAACGCTGAACACCTCGGCGAGCGGCTTCCTCCACCAACCCCACGATCGCACTGCTTTCGAGGACTCGGAAGACGAACGGAGGGCGTTCTTCGAGAAGATGTGGCGGAGTCCCGGGTTCTCGAAGCTCACGAGCAACTACAGCGACCTCTTGCTCGATGAAGCGGCCAATGCAACGTGGTGTGAATTCATATCCGAGAAGATCCGGGAACTCGTCGACGACCCAGAGACTGCAGAGAAGCTGATCCCCCAGGAACACCGCTTCGGCGAGAAGCGCCCGCCGTTCGTGAGCGGCTACTTCGAAGCCTTCAACGAGCGGCACGTGGATCTCGTCAGCCTCGAGCAGACGCCGATCGTCCGCATGACCGAGCACGGCATCGAAACGTCTGAGGGCGAGCGGGAGTTCGACATCGTGGTCTGGGCAACCGGATTCGACTTCGGCACCGGTGCGCTGGCCCGCATGGGAATCCACGGACGGGGCGGGGTGGCGCTGGTGGACCACTGGGCTGACGGTCCGAAGACATTCCTCGGCGTCCAGACCACGGAGTTCCCGAACTTCTTCTTCCCGGGTGGGCCGCATGCCGCGGCGGGCAACAACCCGCGCTACAACGGGGACCAGGTGGACTTCGTCATGGATCTCCTGCTCCATGCGCGAGCCCTGGGCTGCGACACGATCGAGGTGGACCGCGTCGCGGAGGACAAATGGACCGCCATGGTCGACCGTTGGGCCACGAGGGCGCCATCTTTCGGTGAGATCAGCTACTACTTCGGAAGCAACATTCCAGGGAAGCCTCGCAAGTATCTCCTCAACTCGGCTGGTCGCCCGAAGCTCTTCGCCGAGATCCGCAAGGTCCTCGAGACCGACTACCAGGCCTTCAGGATCTCACGGTCAACGGAGCGCGCAGCCGCGGGAACATGACCCCGCCATTTGCTCCGACCAGTCAGACGGTTGCGACCGGCGTCAGCGGGGAGCCGACCGCTCCGGGAAGGCGCAACGGCGGCGCCGTGAGCAGGAACCGGCTTCGATCGTGCTCGCGCAGCCACGCTGCGAGCTCATGCAGATACCACATCTCGCCAAGGGGTACGCCCAGCCGGAAGAGGCACAGGTGGTGGATCGGGAGGAACGAATGCCTGCCCTCGTCGCGATCCTTGCCCACCATGCCCTCGACCGCGTAGTTGTCCGCCACGAGTGCCGAGATCCGAGAATCGCTGATCCACTCCAACAACGACTCGTCCCGGGCGTCAAGATACGAGCACAGGGTGTGGATCTTCACGGGATCCGGATCACGATTCCAGTTCAGCAACTCAGTGGCGAATCCGGTGTGTAGCAAGAGCATGTCACCCGGCTCGACCACGACGTTGTCGGCCGCCATGATGTCCTCGAGTGTCTTGCGGTCGACGCCCCGCCAGTCGTGTCCCAGGTGGTGAGCCAGGTCCACGAGGACACCCCGGCCCTGCACACCGGTGGCCGCCATGTGCTCCAAACCCAAGTGGTGGGCGAAGCAGCGGTGCCGACCGCCGTCACCCTGGGCGTCGGGCTTCGGTCCGACGAGGTCGGCTCCAGCGCGATACCCGTTGTAGTAGACCGGCTCGTCGATCCCGTCGCCGTCCGCGTCGAACTGGGCACCGACGTGCGCCAGTGAATCCCACTGCGTCGAGTACTGCAGGGAGAGGGTCACGACGTCGTCCGCCCACACATCCACGTACTTCGGGTCACCGAAACTTCTTCATCGTGCTCATGGGGACGTTGTAGAACGTCCCGTCGTTCCCATCCATGTCCTCGGTCGGTGACAGGACCGGCGGGTGGCGCCGCTGGTTCAACGCCGTCCCGCCCGGGTAGTCGAGTGGGAGGCTGAGGCAGAAGCTGATGCCGGCCTCCACCTCTCGCACGCCCTGGAGAACCTTGTCTGGTGTGAGCAGATTGATGCGGCCGAGCTCGTCGTCCTCGCCCCAATCGCCCCACGTCGAACCCGGTGGGCGTTGCTTCCACCGCTTGGTCACGATCTCTTCTCCTTGTGTCCGCAGCCATCCGCGCCCGGTTCGTCTACGTTGCTTGTACCGACCGGTTGGTCTAGAGTCGAGAAGCAGGGTACCGCGTGCGCGCCCCGCCGGTCATCCGGTATCGAGATCTTGCGCCCTCGCGCAGGAAGGCCACGACCATGACAGAGACCCAACTTGTCATCTCCGCCGACGGGCACATCCTCGAGCCCACCGACCTCTTCACCACCCGCCTCCCCAAGCACCTGCGCGACCGGGCGGTCTGGGAGGACGACTTCGAGATCGAGCCGCTCGTGGAGAACGGGGCTCGGATCTTCCGCCGGCTCCACACGCCCGGCTTCGAAGGGTGGACGATCTCCCGCTACCGACAGACGGGCGGCCGGATGCCCGAGGGCGACCCCGACATGATCATTGAGGATCTCGAATCCGACGGCGTCGACGTCGGGGTCATGCATCCGAACCTGTCGCTCTTCGGCCTCTACTCCGACGACCACGAGCTGTCCATGGCGCACGCCCGTGTGTACAACGACTACATCATGGAGCGGTTCACGCCGTATTTCTCGCGTCTTGCACCCACGGCTCCCATTCCTCTCACCGACATCGACGACGCGGTGGCAGAGATCGACCGGGTCGCTGACGGAGGCTTCCGCGCCATCCTGCTGCCGGCAGTCCCGCCAAGGCCGTACTACTCGCGCGAACTCGACCCGGTCTGGGCCGCGACGCAAGCGAACGGCCTCCACGTCTTCTTCCACACCCAGACTGGCGGCGTCAAGCTCAACGACCCGGCCTCAACCACGCTCAAGGTCGTGATGGAGAACGCCGCCCAGGTCAACCAACCCATGACCGAGAAGTCGGCATCGAAACGGATGATCACGCAATCGATCTACAGCACGATCGTCCCGCAGCAGGTCATCTGCGAACTCATCGGTGGTGGCGTGCCGGAACGCTACCCCGGCCTCCACTTCGCGCTGATCGAGTTCAACGCCCACTGGCTCGCGTCGCTCGTGGGCAGCATGGACAAGTCCTGGGTCACCGGGATCGGGCAGGACCCCGACTGGTGGCTCGGCGTCTGGGACGACAGCCGCCCACCACAGGAGCAGAGCGGCATGGCCCGCCTCTTTCGACTCAACGAGAAATGGATCCACCCGCTGAAACCCAGCGAGTACGTCCAGCGCCAGTTCCACGTCTCGTTCCAGGACGACCCCGTGGCGGTCGCCTGCCGTCACATCACGGGGCTGTCGTCGATCGTCTGGGGCAACGACTACCCGCACGCGGAGGGCACGTTCAGAGGCAGTCGTGAGCTGATGACCCGGCTGTTCGCCGGGGTCCCGGCCGACGAGCGAGCCGCCATGGTGGGCGGGACCCTCGGAGGGCTCCTCGGGTTCACTGCTCCGGCCGCCGTTACGGCAAGCCGGAACTAGGGCACCCTCCTCGGGCAGCTGCAGGGAAAGACCGGGTGGGAATGGACAGGCACAGCTTCGAGGGGCGTGTCGCGATCGTCACCGGTGCGGGCCGAGGGATCGGCCGAGCCCATGCACTGCTGCTGGCGGACCGGGGAGCCAGTGTCGTGGTCAACGATCTGGGCGGCTCCATGGAAGGCCTCGGCGCGGACGACGGCGTGGCGGCCCGCGTTGCGGAGGAGATCGTCACCGCCGGCGGGGCCGCCGTTGCCGACGGCAGCGACGTGGCGAGCACGGCGGGGGCGCGGACACTCGTCGACACCGCGCTCGAGCAGTTCGGACGTCTCGACATCCTCATCAACAACGCCGGCATCATCAGGTGGGCCGGGCTTCCGGACGCAGACGGGGACAACCTGGCGAGCCACCTCGCCGTGCACACGGTCGGGTCGTTCAACACCACACGTGCCGCCTGGCCGCACATGGTCGGACAGGGCTACGGCCGCATCGTGATGACCACCTCCACCGGCATCTTCGGCCTACCGCAGAATCTCTCCTACGCGACGGCCAAGGCTGCCGTGATCGGGCTCACCCGCAGCCTCAAGACCGCAGGGACCCGTCACGGCATCAAGATCAATCTCATCGCCCCGGCGGCCTTCACCCGCATGGCCGGCCAGCCCACCCCGGACGTGGACGCGCCCGGCTCCAGCGATGCCTCGACGCCGATGTCGCCGGACCTCGTCGCGCCGATGGTCGCCTTCCTGGCCCACGAGGCCTGCCCCGTCAGTGGCGAGATCTACGCTGCCGGTGCCGGCCGCTTCTCCCGCATCTTCATCGCGTCGACTCCCGGATACGTTCATCCGACCTCGGAGCCGACCGTGGAGGACATAGCCCTCAATTGGGCAACGATCAACGACGAGACGGGCTACTCCATCCCCGAAGATCTCACCGATTGGTCGTCCACCTTCTTGGCCCACCTGCACACGGGTGGCGCGGCCCGCGCAGGGTCCTGAGCCCTCCGTGGATTTCTCCCTCAGCGAATCGGAACGCGACCTCGCCGAGCTGTGCCGCGACTTCGCGCAGAAGGAGATCGCCCACCGGGCGCCACCGGCCTGGAACGACGCACGGTGCCCGACCGATCTCCTGCGTGAGATGGGCGAGCTCGGCCTCCTCGGCATCCTCATCCCGGAGAAATGGGGAGGGATCGGCATGTCGACCATCGGCTTCGTCGCCGCGATGGAGCAGATCGGCCTGGCGGACCAGTCTGTCGCCGCCGCGTGGCAGGCGCATGCGACAATCGGCTCGTTGCCCCTGTACCTCTTCGGCAACGACACCCAGAGGGAGCGTTGGCTGCGACCCCTCGCAGAGGGTCGCGTCCTCGGAGCCTTCGGGCTCACCGAGCCCGAAGCCGGATCGGATGCTCGTGCGATCCGGACCAGCGCCACCCGACGCGACGAGGGTTGGCTGATAAAGGGTTCAAAGACCTTCATCTCCAATGCCGGCACGGACATGTCGTTCGGCGTGACGCTGCTGGCACGCATGGAGCCGACGGAGGGCGAGAGCCCCACCTACGCATGTTTCGTCGTCGAGAAGGGCACGCCCGGATACACCATGGGACCGAAGATGCGTGGCATCGGGTGGCGGGGTCTCGACACACGCGAGCTCTACCTGGACGACGTCTGGGTTCCCGACGATCACCTCCTCGGGGATCCGAACCTGGGACTCAGCCAGTTCCTGCGCACGCTCGAGGTCGGGCGTATCTCGGTCGCGGCGCTGTCGCTCAGTCTGACCCAGGCCGTCCTGGACATGGCGACGGCGTACGCGAGCCAGCGCGTGCAGTTCGGACAGCCCATTTCGAAGTTCCAGGCCGTGCAATTCAAATTGGCCGACATGGCCACGGAGCTCGAGTCTGCCCGCTGGCTCACCTACCGCGCCGCCTACCTCCGCGACACCGGACAACCCTTCCTGAAGGAGGCGGCCATGGCGAAGCTCAAGGCCAGCCGCCTGGCCACCTGGGCGGCGTCGGAGGCCGTGCAGATCCACGGCGGCCTCGGCTACATGCTCGAGACGCCGGTCGCCCGCTTCTACTGTGACTCGAAGGTTCTCGAGATCGGCGAGGGCACCAACGAGATCCAACATCTGGTGATCGCACGGGCACTGGGCTGCTGACTCAGACGGCCGCGAGGCGGCGGACTGCGTCGGCGATGTCGTCGCGATCCGGGAGCCAGGCCTTTTCGAGGTCGGGCGCGTACGGAGGAGGGGTCGTACCGGCACCGATCCGCTCAATCGGTGCGTCGAGGTCCCAGAAACCCTCGCGCGCAACGGTCGCCGCGATCTCCGCGCCGATGCCGAACGGGACGACCGCCTCATGGGCGATCAGGAGACGGCTGGTCTTGTGCACCGAACGGAGGATCGGCACGGTGTCGAGTGGCGCCACGGTCCTCAGGTCGATCACTTCGACCGAGATGCCCTCGTCCTCGAGGCGTTCGGCCGCCGCGATCGCCTCGTGGACCATCCGGGAGACCGATACGACCGTGACGTGGGACCCGGGGCGCACGACCGCAGACTTGCCGATCGGTACGACATGGTCGGGCGGTGGCTGCGGACCCTTCATGCCGTACAGCAGGCGGTTCTCTATGAACACCACCGGGTTCGGGTCCTGGATCGCCGCCCGGAGCAGGCCGTAGGTGTCGGCCGGTGTGGACGGCATGACGACACTCAGCCCAGGGATGTGAGCCAGCAGCGCCTCCAGGCTCTGGGAGTGCTGGCTGCCCGAAGATCGCCCGGCGCCGAACTGGGTCCGTACGGTCAAGGCCATCTGGGCAGATCCGCCCGTCATGAACGGGAGCTTGGCCGCCTGATTGAGCAGCTGGTCGAAGCAGACGCCGAGGAAGTCGAGGTACATCAGCTCGACCACGGGACGCATCCCGGCCATCGCCGCACCGACCCCGAGGCCGACGATCGCCGTCTCGGAGATCGGCGTGTCGCGCACCCGCCCCCTGAACTGGTCGGCGAGTCCCCTCGTGAGACCGAAGACGTTGCCTCCGGCGCCGACGTCGATGCCGGCGACGAACACACGGTCGTCGGCGGCGAGTTCTGCTTCGAGCGCGCTCCGGACCGCATCCATCGTGCGGAACTGGGGCGCGTCCTCCCCAGGTGGCGGCGACTCCTCGCGCGCCGGCCGCGCCCGTACGACGAAATCCGTCAGGGTGGCCGCGTCCGGGCTCCCGTATCGGCGGGCAACCTGCACTGCCCCGTCGAGCTCCTCGGCAATGGACGCCTCGAGCGCCTCGATCTCCTCGTCCCCGACGCCCATTTCTCGAAGCTGAGCTCCGTGCACGAGGAGCGGGTCGCGCGCCTCCCAGGCCCGGACCTCGTCCGGGGTCCGGTACCGCTGCGGATCGCCCTCGTAGTGGCCGTGCCAGCGATAGGTGGCAGCCTCGACCACGGCGGGACCGCGGCCGGCTCGTGCGGCGACAACCACGTCGTCCATTGCCGCTGCCGTTGCTGCCACGTCATTGCCGTCCACAGCGGTATAGGGGATGCCGTAGCCCGCGGCTCGTCGCTCGAGCGATGCCCCGTGCTGGGTCGACGCGGGAGAGAACTCGGCATACCCGTTGTTCTCGCAGAAGAAGATCACGGGCAGCTCCCACACGGCGGCCAGGTTCAATGCCTCATGGAACGCACCCTGCGCCGGCGCGCCGTCTCCGAAGAACCCCACCGCGACGCTCCCGTCGGACCGGAGCTGCGCCGCCGTCGCAGCCCCGACCGCGATCGGCAGGCCGGCGGCCACGATGCCGTTCGCTCCGAAGATCCCGAGTTTCGGATCGGCGATGTGCATCGAGCCGCCGCGCCCACGATTCGTGCCCTGGTCCTTGCCCATGAGCTCGGCGAACATCCCGGTCGGGTCGAGACCTTTGGCCAAACAGTGGCCGTGCCCGCGGTGGGTGGACGTGATGACGTCCGAAGGCCGCAGGGGCCAGCAGGCGCCGACCGCCGTCCCCTCCTGCCCGATCGAAAGGTGGACGAAGCCGGGGACCTCGCCATCGCGATACAGATCAGCAACCCGCTGCTCGAATCCCCGAATCAACAGCATCCGGCGGTGCATCTCGATGAGATCGAGCTTGGAGAACCGAGATGTCGACGATGGGCCGGGGGACACGACCGGTGTATTGTACTGGTCGGTACAACGAAGGAAAAGCGATGATCGGTCAGATCGAGATCCCCCACGCGTTCCCGGAACCGGGCGATGTCGCGGGGAAGCGCGTGGTGATCACCGGCGCCAGCCGGGGCCTCGGGGCCCTGCTGGCCCATGCGTTCTCCCATGCCGGCGCGTCCGTGGCCCTCGTCGCACGCACCGAACGGGACCTGAAGTCGATCGCGGCGGCCCTGCCCGGGCCGTCCCTGGTCCTCAGTGGTGACGTGACGGACGAGGACTTCAACGAAGCCGCCGCCGATGCCACCCTGACCGAATGGGGCGGGGTCGACACATGGATCTGCAATGCAGGGATCTCACCGATCGTCGCCGGCCCCCGGGAGACCGCCGCCCTCGTCTGGCGGCAGGTGCTGGAGGTCAACCTGACTGGCGCCTTCCTCGGAGCACGCGCCGCAGCTCGGGTGATGCGGGAGGGCGGGCGGCTGATCTTCACCGGCTCGGTCGTCGGCGAACGGCCGCGCAAGGGCCTCGGGGCATACAGCGCTTCGAAAGCCGGGTTGGTCGGCATGGCCAAGGCCCTCGCGCTCGATCTGGCTCCCGCCGGCATCACGGTGAACGTCGTCGCTCCGGGGTGGTTCGACTCGCCCCTGGCCGACGGATGGAAGAACAACCCCGAGCTCTCGGCGGCGATCACCGGGCACACGGCACAGCGCCGCTGGGGCACATCGACGGACCTCGCCGGCGCGTACCAGTTCCTGGCTTCCGACGCATCGGCCTTCGTCACCGGGACCGTGCTGAACGTCGACGGTGGGTACCTGCTCGTATGACGGCAGCGCGGCGGGTCATCGCGATCACGGGAGCGGGGGGCGCCCTCGGAGCGGCGCTGTCGCACACGTTCGCCGGCGAACCCGCCACCGACCTCCTGTTGAGCGACCTCAGCGCGTCCTCACTCGATTCGACCGTTGCCGGCCTCCCCCCAACCGAAGGGCGCGTCGAGACGGCGCTGGCAGACGTGAGCGACTTCGCCCAGGTCGAGTCCGTGGTCACGTTGGCCGTCGAGCGCTTCGGACACCTCGATGTGTTGATCAGCAACGCCGGCGTGCTCTCGGCGAACGGTCGGATCCACAATTTGGAGACCGAGGAGTGGGAGCGTGCATTCCGGATCAATGTCCTCGGAGCCGTCAACGGGATCCGGGCGGCGGTCGGCGTGATGCGCCCGCGGCGGTCGGGCTCGATCGTGTTGACCGCGTCAGTCTCCGGTCTGACGGCATGGTCACATGCGGCTCCGTACTGTGCCACGAAGGCGGCCGTGATTCAGCTGGCGAAGGTCGCCGCGGTCGAGTACGCCCGCGACGGAATCAGGGTCAATTGCGTCTGCCCAGGGACGTTCCGGTCTGCGGTCCATGACGAGCTGCCGCCCGAGGCGCTCGACGCCATCGCGGCGCGCCATCCCCTCGGGCTCGGATCGGCCACCGACCTCGTCGGTGCGTACTCCTATCTGGCGAGCGACGCATCCCGTTGGACGACCGGATCGGCCATGGTCGTCGATGGCGGTTACTCGGCGCCGTGAGATCGGCTAATTGTGTCCGTCGGCGGTCGGGCTCGCTATCCCCTGCATGAAGATGTCCGCGAAGGGTTTGGCGACATCTCGAGCCGACAACCGCCCGCCCGACTTCAGCCACAGGTACGTGTAGTTGTGCATCCCCAGCCATGCCATGGCCGTCAGCCTGGGCTCGAGCTCACGGAACTCCCCCGAGTCGACCCCGGCCTGCAGCACCGCTTCGACCCGCCGCTCGTACTGGCGACGACGCTTGCGGAACTGCTCGGCTCGGTCCCCGGTGAGCGCCGGAAACTCGTGGAGGAAGACCCAGACGTGATCCGGGTAGCGGTGGATCACGTCCAGCAGCTCCTCACCGAGCTTGGCCAGCTGATGCGACGGGGATCCACCGGCCGCAGCAACCCGATCGGCGCCGAGCATCACCTCGTCCATCACTCGATCGTGGATGGCGGCGAGGAGCTCCTCCTTGGAGCCGATGTAGTGATAGAGCGCACCCTTGCCAAGATCGTTGGCGACACAGAGCTCGGTGATCCCCGTGGCGTGGTAGCCACCCCGGGCGAAGATGCGCGCCGATGTGTCGACGATCGCTTGCCGACGCACCTCCCAGTTCGCCCTGCGTCGAGAATCTCCGGACGCCTCCGCTCGTGCCATTTGGTAGCGAGGTTAGCGGGCCACCCACCGGGCGGGTGGCCTCCGGATCCGCGCCGTCGGCGGCCGGCTTGGCTCCCACATGCCCGGTACCACCGCTGCATCCACCTTGTGGGGTGGGTGGGATGACCTCGGTGCCGACGATGCATTCGGACCTGAACTGGTTCGCCGTCCTGGAGCACCACGCGACCCGCTCACCCGACAGAGCGATCACTGTCTTCGGGGGTGAGACGACCACGTACTCGGAAATGGCGAACCGCGCGGTCGACCTGGCCGGCGGCCTCTCCGAACGTGGTGTCGGTCGTGGCGAGGTCGTTGCTCTCCTCTCGTACAATTGCCCTGAGTTCCTCGAGACGGTCTTCGCCGCCAATTACCTCGGCGCCATCGCGATGCCGATCAACTGGCGGCTGGCCGCACCGGAGGTGCGGTACATCCTCGAACACTCAGGAGCCCAGACTCTGGTCTGCGACGAGGCACTCGTCGCACTGGCGGACGAAGCGACCAGGGGCATGGAGGCCACGTTGGTGCGAGCCGTCGTCTCTCCGGTGGTCTTGGACGGATGGACGACGCTCGCCGCTCTCCGCACGGCGTCCACACGTGTCGACCGCGCTGTCGTCGGGGGCGACGACGTTCACCGCCTCATGTACACATCGGGCACCACGGGACGCCCGAAGGGCGTCATGATCACCCACGCGAACCTCGCCTGGAAGAACCTTGCGCACATCGTCGAATTCGGCTTCTCCAGCTCGGATCTCGGGCTCGCCTGCGGCCCCCTCTACCACGTCGGCGCGCTCGATCTCACGACGACCTCTCTGATCGCTGCCGGTGGCACCATCATCATCCATCGCACCTTCGACGCTTCAGCGGTCGTGGAGGAGCTGGAGCGGTCTCGAGTGTCCACGGTGTGGCTGGCACCCGCCATGGTCAACGCGATCTTGGCCTTGCCCGACATCGAGCGACGAGATCTCTCGTCGGTGCGAGTGGTCATCAACGGCGGCGAGAAGATGCCGATTCCGCTCATCGAGCGGATCCAACGCACCTTTCCCGCAGCATGGTTCGCCGATGCGTACGGTCTCACCGAGACCGTTTCCGGAGACACCTTCCTCGACCGAGACAGCATCGTGAGCAAGCTCGGCAGCGTGGGCCGTCCGTGCCTGTTCCTCGAGCTCGACATCTGGGACAAGGAGGGATCGTCGTTGCCTCCTGGGGAACGTGGGGAGATCGTCTTGCGGGGACCCAAGGTCTTCCCGGGTTACTGGCGGGACCCGGAAGCAACCGACGCCGCCTTCGCGGGCGGCTGGTTCCACACCGGCGACATCGGTGTCCGTGACGACGACGGCTACCTGTACATCCTCGATCGGCTCAAGGACATGATCGTGTCGGGTGGTGAGAACATCGCGAGCTCGGAAGTCGAGCGAGCGCTGTATGAGCACCCTGCAGTCCTCGAAGCGGCCGTCGTCAGCCGCCCGGACGACCGATGGGGCGAAGTCCCGGTCGCGTTCGTCGTACTCCACGAACAGGCGGACGCAACGGCGGATGACCTGATTCAGCACTGTGCGACCCAACTGGCTCGTTTCAAGGTCCCCAAAGAGATCACCTTCCTCGACGCCCTCCCGCGCAATCCATCCGGAAAAGTCCTCAAGCGCGAGCTCCGAGGATGAGACGCCTCTATTCCCGGAGACCACGGCCTCCCGCACGGTGCATCACCCCTGTTCGGAGTGGTCGAGCGCTGGTCATCGTGTTGAAGATCGACTCACGCCCTGTCGCAGCCGCGGCAGCGGGCATCTCCGTCACCGAGCGCCTCGTGGCGGCTGCAAGGCGCCCCAATGTTCGAACGCAGGCCGAGGAAAACGGGAGGGTGCAATGAAGGGCACGCCGCAGGCAATTGGCGAGGGGCGACCGTCGGGTCAGGGAGGCGAACGCAGCGCCTCCGCGGCGTGGTGCACCAGAACCCGAAGGTCGCTCTCGAGCATCGCAGCCCTCGTCACGGTCGTGGGAGCCATGCTCGCCACCAGTGCGGTCCCGGCCGGAGCCTCCAGCCCGGCCGACCAGGGTGTCACGGCCAAGACCATCAACGTGGGATTTCCCTACGTGGACTTCGCCGCACTCAAGAGCCTCGGCGTGACCATCAACGACGGCAGCTTTCCCCACGCCTACGGCGCGATGGTCGCCTACATGAACGCCCACGGCGGGGTCGATGGCCGCCAGCTCGTGCCCCACCTCGTCGAGATGAACCCGGCAGTACCCGCGTCAGCGGCTGCGGCGTGCACCCAACTCACCCAGGACGACAAGTCCTTCATCGTCATCGCTCCCATCTTCCCGGACTGCTACCAACAAGACCACGGCACCCCGGTCATCGCCGGATCGTTGCCCGGCACGTTGCCGAAGACCGCCGCTCCCGACTTCACGTTGACGCCGCCCAACGCAGCACTCGACCCGGTGCAGTTGGCCGCCTTCGCCAAGCGGGGCGTGTTCAAGGGCAAGAAGGTCGCGATCTTCTCCGGGGCGGACTCCGACGCACCCGAAGTGAAGGTCGTGCAGTCGGCCCTCAAGAAGCTCGGGGTCAACGTCGTCCTCACTGCCGAGGACAGCGTGCAGGCGACCGATGCCGTCGCCTCGGACCAGGCGGTCCAATCCATCGCCCAGCGCTTTCAGAGCGCGGGGGTCGAACGTGGTGATCGGTGTCGGCGGTTCCGGTTCGACCACGTGGCCCCGGGCGCTGAAGGACAACCAGAGCACCTACAAGCCCCAGTACATCGTCACCGACAACTCGGCGCTCATCTCCTACGTGGCATCGGCCAAGGGGAACCCGTACCTCGACAACATCCTGTCTGCGAGCGCGGTGCCCAGCACCTATGCCCAGTGGAAGGACCCGGCGATGCAGAAGTGCGCCGCCATCGTCCACAAGGCCTATCCGGGCGACACCATCACGCCGCCGGCCAACCCCACCAGTGCCCAGGCCGCGGCCCAAAGCACCGACACGACGTACGCTTCCGTGGAGTGGGCCTGCCAGTACCTCGGGATCTTCGCCAAGATCGCCAACGCGGCCGGGAAGAACCTGACCGTGGCGAGCTTCACCAAGGCCGGCTACGGGCTGAAGAATGTGACCTTCCCGGGTTCGGGCGGGGCAGTCTCCTTCGGGCCCGGGCAGCCCTACGCCATCGGACCGGTACAGGTGCTCGTCTACAGCCCCACGTCCAACTCGATGGTGCCGGCCCCGTCCTCGACCAAGTGACGCTGCCCGGCGGGCGGGACGACGAGCTCTGCATGCGCTGACGGCATGCGGAGCTGAAGAACGAGGGATCGGCCTGCGTTGAGCGAGCCGACGGCGGGGGGACCCCCCGTGAACGGTCCGACGGCTGTCATGAGCCCGGCGGAGCTGGCGCACCTGGTCGCCGATTCCGCGGACGAACGCCAACGGGCGGCGGACTCCGCGAGGGAGGTCCTGCTTCCCGAGGACCTGCTCCCCGGGGTCCGGGGAAGAGGCGATGTCACTGCGCGAGGGTCTGCGCAGTGCCGGGGCAAGGACGTTCGTGATCCTGGCCATCATCGTCACGCTCGACAACCTGCAGACCCAGGGACTCGCGGTTCTCGCTCCCAACATCCAGTCCTCGTATCACGTGAGCACCGGGGCCATCACCTTCGTGGCCGGCATCTCGGGTGGCTTCGTGGTCCTGGGCATCGTCCCCATGGGTTGGCTGGCGGACCGGTTCCGGCGCGCGCCGATCATCGGGTGGGCCACGTTCGTGTTCGGACTGATGGTCTTCGCCACGGGGCTGGCGACCAACATCTTCTTGTTCTTCCTGGCCCGCTTCGGTGCCGGGATCGCCCAATCCAGTAACAACAGCGTCAACGGGCTCGCTGTTGGGCGACGCGTACCCCATCAGTCTGCGCGGGCGGATCTATGCCGCCCTGGGGATGGGTGCCGGCGTCGCCGCGGCACTGAGCCCGATCCTGGTGGGGCTGATCGCGACCGCGGTGGGCGGACCGAACGGGTGGCGGTGGGCCTTCTACACCCTGGCCATCCCGATCTTCTTCGTGGCGTTCCTCGCCTTCCGTATTCCCGAGCCGCCGCGTGGGCAATTCGAGAAGAAGGATGTCTTGGGTGAGGTCTTCACCGATCCTCGCCCGGCGGCCCCGTCAATGGAGGCAGCGTTCGCGCGGATCCTGCGCATCCGCACCATCAAGACAGTCCTCATCGCCTTCTCGGCCATCGGATTCGGACTGTTCACCGTTCCGGTGCTGGGCAATCTCTACCTCAAGGAGCGCTTCGGTCTCGACGCCTTCCAGCGGGGCCTGATCGGCACTATCGGCAGTGTGGGCGTCCTGGTGGCTCTGCCCCTCGTCGGGCGCTACTACGACCGCCTCTACCGCAAGGATCCCGCTCGGGCCTTGACCCTCATCGGGATCGTCGTCCTTCCCGTGGCCATCCTCACTCCCATTCAGTACTTCATGCCGAACGCCGTGCTGTGGGCGGTCTTCAGCGTCCCTGTCGTCGTGCTCTTGCTGACGGCCTTCTCCATGATCGGACCCGTCCTCACTTCGGTCGCCCCCTACCGCCTGCGAGGGATGGTCAACGCGGTGGGAGGCATTTACGTCTTCTTCGTCGGTGCGACCGGTGGGGCGGTGTTGGCCGCGCTGCTGGACAGCATCGTCGGGGTCCGGGCGACCGTGCTCCTGATCATGATCCCCTCCATCTTGATCGGCGGGTATTTCATCATCCGCAGTGCCCACTACATCCGCAACGATCTCTCCCTGGTCGTGGTGGAGCTGCAGGAGGAGCTGGAGGAACACCGGCGCCAGGAGGAGGATCCCGCCAGCATCCCCGTCGTGCAGCTGAACGGGGCCGACTTCAGCTACGGGCACGTCCAGGTCCTCTTCGGGCTCAGCCTCGAGGTGCGGCGCGGGGAGGTCCTGGCGCTGCTCGGGACGAACGGCGCCGGAAAGTCGACGGCGCTGCGCGTCGCTGCTGGCCTCGAGACTCCGTCCCGCGGTGTGGTCCGGCTGAACGGCCGGGACATCACCTACACCACTCCCGAACAGCGCAATCGGCTCGGCATTCACCTCCTGCAAGGTGGCAAGGGCGTCTTCCCGCAGATGACGGTGGTGGAGAACCTCGAGATGGGTGGCTTCGTCTACCGTTCCGACCGCGCCGACCTGCGTCGGCGCACCGACCGGGTTCTCGAACTTTTCCCGGTCCTGAAGGAGCGGCGGACGCAGCGTGCCGGCTCGCTCTCGGGCGGCGAACAGCAGATGCTCGCCCTGGCGATCGTCATGCTGCACGAGCCGGAGATACTCATGATCGACGAGCTGTCGCTCGGTCTCGCCCCCGTCGTGGTCCAGAGCCTCCTCGAGGTGGTCGAGGGATTGAAGACGGCGGGGGTGACCCTGATCATCGTCGAGCAATCACTCAACGTCGCGGCGGCGATCGCAGAGAGGGCGGTCTTCCTCGAAAAGGGCCGCGTTCGCTTCTCTGGACCTGTACGCGACCTCATGGAGCGGGACGACCTGGCGAGGGCCGTGTTCCTGGGTGGCCAGGGAGCCGACTGACGGTGCTGGCCATCTCGTGGATCAACAGCCAGGTCGTCTTCCAGGGCGTCGTCCAGGGTTTGGCCATCGCGGTGATCGCAGTCGGCATCGTCCTCGTCTACCGGGCCACCCGAATCATCAACTTCGCCGTGGGCAACATGGGCGTCGTCGGGGCCGCTCTCCTGTCCCTGCTGGTCGTGCAGTACCACGTGCCCTTCTGGGTGGCCCTCGGTGTGGCGCTCGTGACCGGTCTCGCCTTCGGTGCGCTCGTCGACGCCACGGTGATCCGCCGGCTGCGGAAGTCTCCCCGCGTGGTCGTGCTCGTCGCCACCATCGGTGTCGCACAGGTCGCGGAGGTGATCGCGTTCAAGATGCCGGTGCCGGGTGACCTCACCGCGCACTATCCGAGCGCCATCAGCGGCACGTGGACCGTGGCCGGCGTGCAGATCCGGGGTTCCGACCTCTCGATCCTGATCATCGTCCCGATCACCCTGCTGGCGCTGACGTGGTTCCTGGACCGGACCACGCTCGGCAAGACCGTCAAGGCGTGCGCCAGCAACCCGTCGCTGGCGCGTCTCTCCGGCATCAGCCCGAAGGTCATCTCGACCATGGTGTGGGCGCTTGCCGCCGGGCTCTCGACGCTTTCCATCGTCCTCATCGCCGGCCAAACGGGCTCGGCAGGGGATGTCACGACGTTGGGGTCGCAGACGCTGTCGCTGGCCCTGGTGGCCGCAGTGATCGGCGGCATGGTGTCGTTTCCGCGAGCGATCATCGCCAGCGTCGCCATCGGGATCGCCGAGAGCTTCTTGAACTTCAACTTCATCGACAAACCCGGTTTGATCAACTTGCTGCTCCTCATCACCGTGTTGATCGCCGTGCTGTTCAACCGGGAACGGACCACGGAGACCGAGGTGTTCGCATTCACGCCGCAGGCTCGCCCGATCCCTGTGCGTTTGCAGTCGTACCGGTGGGCCCGCAACGTGAACAAGAGCGGGGTCGTCCTCCTGGCGGTGATCGGCATCCTCCTTCCTCTCGTTTTCACGACACCGTCCACGCAGCAGATCTTCACCGAAGTGCTCGCGTTCGCGATCTGTGCCACGTCGCTGACGGTCCTCACCGGATGGCTGGGCCAGCTGTCCTTGGGTCAAATGGCGTTCGCCGGTCTGGGCGCCCTGTTCGCAGCCCGCCTGGTGGAAGCTGGGGTCCCGTTCTGGCTGGCCATCGCCGCCACCACAGTCGCCTCCGCCATGGTCGCCACGATCCTCGGCCTCGGCTCGCTGCGGGTCCGAGGTCTCTATCTCGCCGTGGTGACGTTCACGTTCGCTCTTGCGGCTCAGCAGTATTTCTTCAGCCTGTCGGCTCTCAGCGGCCAGTCGTCCGACGGCTCAGACCTCCCGTTTCCGCCGGGTCACCTCTTCTCCTTGTCGTTCCCCGGACAGCGCACCTACTACTACGTCGTGCTCGTGATCCTGGGCGTCGTCCTCCTGGTCACCAGTCGGTTCCGAGACAGCGGCGTGGGCCGTTCGATCATGGCGGTTCGCGACAACGAGAACGCCGCTGCGGCCTACACGGTGCGCCCGGCCTGGGAGAAGATCCGTGCCTTCGCCATCGCCGGTGCGCTGGCCGGGATGGGTGGTGCCCTCCTGAGTGGCGCCTTCGCCAACGTTGCCTTCGCAGGGCCCGGCAGCCCGTTCATCGTGGAAGGATCGCTGAGCCTCGTGGCGATGGTGGTCATTGGTGGAATGGGCTCCGTCACTGCAGCGGTCATTGGGTCGATCTGGGTCATCGGCATCCCCGCGCTCGCTCCGAACAACGCTGTGCTCGGTCTGCTCGCGTCGAGCCTCGGCCTGCTGGCGATCCTCCTCTATTTCCCGCGCGGCCTCAATCAAGTCAGCTACGACGTGCGGGACGCATTCTTGGCTTGGGCGGATCGTCGTTTCGGCAAGGAACCTGCACCCGTCACGCTCCGTCAACCGGCCGTGGCGCTCCGACCGACGCCGGAGGTGCCGGACGATGATGTGCCCTCGCTCGCCGTTTCCGACCTGCGAGTGGCTTTTGGCGGAATCACCGCTGTCGACGACGTCAGTCTCGCCGTGGAGAGCGGGCAGATCGTGGGGCTGATCGGGAGCAATGGTGCGGGCAAGTCGACGCTCATGAACGCCATCGGCGGCTTCGTCACCGCTTCGGGCTCCGTGCGACTCGGCACCCACGAGATCGGGGGCATGGCGCCGTCCTCCCGTGCCGCGTTGGGACTCGGTCGGACCTTCCAGTCCGCCACACTGTTTCCCGAGTTGACGGTCACCGAGACGCTTCTGGTGGCTCACGAGGCGAGGGGAAGGACGGGAGCGCTGTCCACTGCGCTCGCGCTGCCGCGGGCCCGACGCCGGAGCCGCCGCGATCGATCCGACGTCGCCGATCTGGTCGACCTGTTGGGACTCGGTCTATGGCAGGACCATCACATTGGTGACCTGTCGACCGGCACCCGACGCGTGGTGGAACTGGCTGGACTCCTCGCGCTCAACGCGAAGGTCCTGTGCCTCGACGAGCCCACGGCAGGCCTGGCTCAACGCGAGACAGAGGCTTTCGGCCCCCTGATCGTCACCGTCCAGCGTGAACTCAGCGCGTCGGTCCTGCTGATAGAGCACGACATGCCCCTCATCATGAGCATCAGCGACCGCGTGTACTGCCTGGAGGCCGGGTCCGTCATCGCCGAGGGCGCGCCGGCGGATGTCCGTGACGACCCCCGGGTCGTGGCGAGCTACCTGGGGACCGACGAGAGGACCATCGTCCGCAGCGGCCGACCGCCGAGCGGCGTACCCGTCATCGGGGAGTCCGGGGTGACCAACCCGCCCGCCGTGGTGTAACAGCGCACTCGGAACCCCCCACGGGTCGCCCCGACGTTGACTGCGGCGTGATCAGGCCCGGGCTCAGTACAGCTCCCGCCGGCGGTACGTCCGCGACTCCTCGATCACCAATTGAGGATGCCATGCCCACTCGGCGAAAGCGGCGTGATCGAGGCGACCGCGCACACGTGGGGTCATCTTCTCGAAGGTGCCCTGGGGATCGTCGCTCACCATCTCGTAGAGATGGCAGAACCGGGGGGTTCCCGACGACTCGTTCTCCCAGGGCGTAATCGTCCGGTAGCCAGGTACTGCCGCCTCTGCGATATGCCGCAGGTGTACGAAATCGCCCCAGTCACGAAGCTCCTGAGCGGACTCGCGGTGCTTCGCCGAGATGAGGACGAGCAAGATCCCGGTGGTCCGCTCACCGGAACAGGATCCCTGCGAAGGGCGCGGGTAGCGAACAAGGGGCACCACGGTGCTCGCCGGCGAGGCCGGTGCCACGGATCCTCCGTCGCCCTCGCCGATCACGACCCAGTCGCAACGCGGGAGGACCCTCGGCAGATCGTCATCCGCGGTGGTGGCCGGCTCCCAGATGGAGACCCGCCAGCCGGCTGCTTCGACGACTGCCGCACGCTCGTCAACGTCGTCCGGCGCGTGGACCAGTTCGAGGTGCAACCGAGGCGGTTGTCGATCTTCCATGTCGTCCCCCGTGTCCCACCGACGCCGATGCACCGGCCGGCCGTATTATGCCCAGCCGCCTCACTGCCGTCCATGTGCAGGATCTCCTCGAACCCGATTGCCGCCGTCGGCACGGGCACGGCGACCGGTGCGCCGACGGCGTCGACACGCTTCGTGTCCGCGTGATGCTTCCCCCGGCTCCAGGCACCGCGGACAAGGGTTGACCCCGATTCGGGATCACCGGCGGCGAGCGTTAGAGTTCCGCCCCGTGGGACGCGCGAAAGGGCGGTTCGTGGTGGGTGCGACTACTCATTTCGGAAGGCTGTCCGGCAACGCGGGGTCGCGGCGCCCCATTGCGGAGAGGGGCTGACATGCGGTTCGCCTTCGCCTACCTCTTCGCATTTCTGCCGATGTCAATGAAGCGGATCATTGCGAAGTGGATCTACAAGTGGGACGTCCACCCCACGGCCTACATCGGGCCGAGCGTGCTCACCGTGCGCCACCTGTCCATGGGTCCAGGAGCCTCCATCGGCGGTCGCAACGTCATTACAAACCTGAACGAGTTGCGGATGGGTGAGGGCGCCACCATCGGATCGGGGAACATGGTCAAAGGCTGGTGGGACCACCCGACCGATGCTCTGACGGACCGCAATCCGGCCGTCCTGCTCGGCGACCACGCCCAGATCGCGTCGTACCACTACATCGATTGCGTCGACACGCTCGAACTCGGCGCGCATGCCGCAATCGCGGGATTCCGGTCCACCGTGCTGACCCACTCCATCGACTTGATGCGCGACAAATATGTCACCGGGCCGGTCGTCCTCGGGGCGTATGCCGGGGTGATGTCCGGATGCATGTTGCTCGCCGGTACACGGGTCCCGGCCCGGAGCATCGTCTCGGCTGGCTCGGTCGTCACCACGAAGCTGACACAGGAGCTCACCCTCTACCGGGGCAACCCGGCCGAACCGGTCCGGGCCCTCTCCGAAAATTTGCGCTACCTACGCCGGGGCGATCCGCCGACAGCCTGACCCGGCCGTTCAAGGTTTCATCACAGCCCTACGCCGAGCCGCCCCTGAGTCCGCCGATCCCGAGCGACCCGTCGTCCGCAGCGGCTGGGTCGCCCGGTGCGGTCCCTTCCAGGGCGGCCACTTCTCCATCATCGGCGCTTCTCGCACCAACGGCCTCACTGGGCAAGGGAGGTGGATCCTCGAGGAAGTCCGCGGTGGCCACGAAGAAGAGGGAGCCGGTCACCGCGGTGGAGAAGTCGAGGATGCGGTCGTGGTTGCCCGGAGGGTCGCCCAGGAACATGTGCCGCAACATCAGCTCGGTGACCGAGGGGGTCGCGGCATACCCGATGAAGTAGGTGCCGAACGCCCCGGCGCCCAAGGACCCGAAGGGCATGTTCTCACGCAGGATCTGACGCTGGGTACCGTCGGATTCGACGATGGAGTTCAGCGCCACATGGGAATTGGATGGCTTGACGTCGTCGGCCATCTCGACGTTGGACAGCTTGGTCCGTCCGATCACCTGTTCCTGCTCCTCGACCGTCAGGGCCTCCCAGGCGGCCATGTCGTGGAGGTACTTCTGAACGATGACGTAGCTCCCACCGGCGAACTCCGGATCCTCGGCCCGAATGGTCACTGCCATCTCCGCGGCAGCCCCGGTCGGGTTCTCGGTCCCGTCGACGAAGCCGAGCAGGTCCCGCTCGTCGAAGTACTTGAACCCGTGGACCTCGTCGACCACCGTGGCGGCCCCGGCCAGCCGACCGACGACCAGGGAAGCCAGCTCCCAGCACAGATCCATCGTGGTGGCCCGGATGTGGAACAAGAGATCACCCGGCGTGGCCACTGCCCGGTGCCGGCCACCGTCGAGCGCCTGGAAGGGGTGGAGCTCGGCCGGCCGAGTTCCGGTGAAGAGGCGATCCCACGCCGTCGATCCGATGCCGGCCACGACGGCCAGCCCACCTTCGGGGGAACGGAAACCCACGGTCCGGGCCAGTCCCGAGAGGTCGGCGAGCAGGTCACGGACCACCGGCTCACCGCCGTCGTCGACCGTCAGGACGAGGATGATCGCGCTGGCCGTCAGCGGGGTCAGCACGGGCTGCGCCACCGGCGGTCCGGCGACGGCCGCAGGGCTCTGTGAGAGGTCTGCCATCGGTGTTCTCCCCGTCGGTTGGTGTGTCCGCCGGCTCCTGAACGGCGAATCGAGCCGTGTTCCTCTTGGCTGTGGAGCTTAGATACCAGTGTGCTCCGCCCGCACCGGATCCGGGTCTGGCACATGAGGCATCAGCGCATTGGGGGGGACGGTTCCGAGTCGACCAGCCTCAAAGTCCTCCAAGGCTTGCACGATCTCGTCTCGGGTGTTCATCACGAAGGGCCCGTAGTGCTCGACCGGCTCTCCGATCGGCTGGCCGCCGAGCGCGAGGATCTCGAGGAACTCGGTGCGCGAGTCCTGAACGTCGTCGGCTCGGATGGAGACGAAATCGCCTGGGCCGAACGACACCAGCTGACCGGCGTGCACCGGACGGCCCTCGTTCCCCACCCGGCCTGATCCCACCAGGACGTACACGAGGGCGTTGAACGCGGGATTCCAAGGGATCTCGACCAGTGCCCCCGGGGACACGGACACGTGCGTCAGCGCCATCGGCGTGTGTGTCGACCCAGGACCCCGATGGCCACCGATCGCCCCGGCGATGATCCGCACCAGGGCGCCGCCGTCATCGGAGGACAGGAGCACCACGTCTTGAGCTTCCAGTCCCTGATAGGCAGGGGGGATCATCTTGTCCTTGGCCGGCAGGTTCACCCAGAGCTGGATGCCGTGGAACAGGCCCCCAGAGACGACCAGCTCCTCGGGTGGTGTCTCGATGTGCAGGATGCCGCCACCCGCGGTCATCCACTGCGTCGCGCCGTCGGTGATGAGACCGCCGCCCCCTTGGGAGTCCTGGTGGGCGAAGGTCCCGTCGATCATGTACGTGACCGTCTCGAAACCGCGGTGAGGGTGCCACGGCGTCCCCTTCGGCTCTCCGGGCGCATACTCCACTTCTCCCATCTGGTCCATGTGGACGAAAGGGTCGAGATGACGCAAGCTCAGGCCGGCGAAGGCCCGTCGGACCGGGAACCCTTCGCCTTCGAGCCCGCTGGGTGCCGTGGTGACCGACGCCGTCGGACGCTCGACGGACTGGGCTGGGTCGAGGGTGGGAATCCTCGGTAGCTTCGAGAGATCATCAACTGTCACCGCAGGCACGAGCGCCCCCCATCAGTCTTCGGCGGCCGCTCCACGGCCGCCGCTCTACAAGGATATTCACGGCACCGCCCGACGTTCTCCCGCCCGGGGTGATCGCCACAGCCTCAATCCCGGCGGTTCGCCTACTCCCCGATTCCGTAGAGAAAATCGTCGAGCTCCTTCCAGCTGTCCGGAGTGACCCCACCGGGGAGGTAGGCCACGACGACGGCGACCTCGTCCGGGTCGCGTCCTACCACCGCCGTCCACTCGCTGTGACTGCGCCGGCTGACGAGGAGTCTCCGTGAGTCCAACTCGTTCGCGATCCGTTCCAGTCGATCGGCTGACTCGACTTCCAACACGAAGGCTCGCAGGCCGATGTGGCGGGCTCCTCCAATGGGACTGCTCCCGAGTGCTCGCAGCACGACGACCTGAGCTCGGTCGCTCTCCGGAGCGCTCACCGCCGCCAATTGCTCCTTCTTGGACAGCAGCGTGAAACCAAGGACCTCACGATAGAAATCAATCGATCGATCGAGGTCAGCCACATTCATGACGACACCCTGAAAGTTCATCCGTTGCTCCAAGTCTTCAGTTGTACGGAGGCGTCATGCGAAGCCCACTCCACCTGAGCCGCACGTTCCATCCGGAGTGGCCCAGATCTGCCGGTCGCGAGTGAACCGCATGGAAGCGACGTGCGTCAACGGCCCCCGTGGCTGCCGGGCTAACCGCAGCGGTCTGTTCGCCCGTTGCTCGGACCTTGTTCTCCAGGGCTCGATCCGCTGATTGTCCCTGGCTGAGAGGTCGGATCTCGGTCCACAATGGGCCAGTCCCCACGCTTTGCCGGAGCTGCCCGATAGCCGATCCCGCGGATGTGCGGGTGAAGGAGCTCACATGAGCACAACCCCCATAGCCGACTACGCCCTCCTGTCGGATCGGCAGAGCGCTGCGCTGGTCAGCCGGGACGGGTCGATCGACTGGTACTGCTGCCCCCGCTTCGACAGCCCGTCGATCTTCGGTCGCCTCCTCGGTGACAAAGCCGGCCACTGGTCGATGCGGGTCACGAGCGCCACACAGGTGACTCGCCGCTACCTGGACCGCACCATGGTGTTGGAGACCACCTGGCGGACGCCGACAGGCACGGTCGCCATCACGGACGCCCTGGCCATGGGCGAGGGCAACCGGGGCCATGAGCTCGGCAAGGGTGCGCCGCATCTCCTGTTGCGGCGTGCGGCGTGCGTCGAAGGCGACGTCGAGGTGGCCCTGGAGTACGTCCCACGCCCCGAGTACGGGTTGGTCGATCCCGTGCTCGATGCTGTCGACGGTGGAGTTGCCGCACTCGCCGGCGACGACGTGTTGGTCCTCTCCTCTCCCCTGGCCCTGAGCGTCGACCATTCGGCGGTGTCGGGGAACTTCCATCTCCGCCGAGGCGAGAGCGCCGGCTTCGCCCTCCACCATGCCGAACAGGCTGAGGAGGGCTCAGCCAGGGTCTGGAGCCAGTCTGAGATAGGCGCACGGTTGGATGACACCGTGTCGGCCTGGGAGTCATGGTCGGAGATCCATCAGTCCTACGTCGGCCCGTGGCGGGACCTGGTGCACCACAGCGGGCGGGTGCTCCAGTCTCTCTCCTTTGCCCCCACCGGAGCGATCTGCGCTGCGGCCACCACGTCGCTGCCCGAGGTGGTGGGCGGCGCCCGGAACTGGGACTACCGCTACGCCTGGGTCCGGGACGCTTCCTTCACGATCGAGGCCCTTTGGGTGGCGGCCTGCCCTGACGAAGCCAACCAGTTCTTTGACTATGTGACCTCTTCCGCGGCCGGCTCGCTCGACAGGGGCGGCGACCTGCCCATCATGTTCGGCATCGGCGGCGAACGGGTCCTGACCGAGCGAGAGCTGCCGCATTTGGAGGGCTGGCGACACTCCGCCCCCGTTCGTGTCGGCAACGGAGCCTGGGAACAGCGCCAACTTGACGTCTACGGCGAACTGCTCGAGCGCGGTGTATCGCCTCTGCGACCACCTCTTCGACAACGCCTCGCATCGGGTCGGGCCAATGGCCGCTCCCGACAAGTGGGGCGCCCCACCAGATCTGGCATCAGGCACCCGACGGTTCTTCGTCGAACTGGCCGACACCGCGGCCAGGCGTTGGCACGAAAAAGACCAAGGGATCTGGGAGGTCAGGGGTGAGCCCCGCCACTTCGTGTACTCCAAGCTGATGTGCTGGGTGGCCCTCGACCGGGCGGTCGCCCTGGCCGAGGTTCTCGACGCCTCCGACCAGTCGAGGCATGGGAGCAGACCCTAGCCGAGATCCGCGAGGCGATCCTGACCAGAGGCTGGAGCGACCGGGCCGGGGCGTTCACCCAATCCTTCGACTCGGACGAGCTTGACGCTTCCAATCTGATGCTGTCACTGGTCGGATTCCTTCCGGCCGACGAGCCGAGAGTGCTGGCCACGATCAACGCGACCGAAGAACGTCTCACCGATGAGCGGGGGCTGGTGTACCGCTACCGGTCCCACGACGGGCTCGAGGGCGAAGAAGGCACGTTCCTTCTGTGCACGTTCTGGCTGGCCCAAGCCCTGGCCAGAGCCGGACAGACGGCTCGGGCCCGCACCGTCTTCGAACGGGCGGCCGCCTTCGTGAACGACGTCGGCCTGCTCGCTGAGGAGGCCGATCCCCTCAGCGGAGAGCTCTTGGGCAACTTCCCCCAGGCCTTCAGCCACATCGGGCTCGTCAACGCAGCGTGGGCCATTTCCGAGACCGAACTCCGACAGAGACCACCTGCCGAGAATGCCCCCGGCACGTCGGATCCGCCGGGTCGAAGACCTGCGTGAGGCCTTGACTCTTAGGGCTCGACAAGGAACTGCCTCCAGCCCCCCGGCAGGGTCGTTTGGCCGACCTCGATCAAGTAGCCATCAGGGTCGCGCATGTAGCAGCGGAGCTCTGTCTGGTGCTGCTTTGGTGGTGTCAGGAACTCGGCACCGCGTGCGCTCCACTCCGCGTAGACGGCCTCGATGTCCGAGACCCGGATGTTCAAGAAGCTGCTCGTGCGGTTCGGATCAGGTGGTGTCTCGAGCGTGACCGTGGGCTTGTCGTCGGTCGGTCCTCCGCCGACGTTGATGATGATCCAACTGTTCGCGAGCGCCACGTAGGACGGTTCACCCGAGCGGAGGAGTCTGCCTCCGAGCACCTCGGTGTAGAACGAGGCAGAACGCTCCACGTCGTCCGAAACGATGAAATGCGTCAGGGCCATCTCGTATGGCGTGCCACCATCCTCGAGCATGAGCTTCCTCCATTCGGCCATGTTGAGCGCTCTGCGGGACCTCCCCACGCGCCTGCTCGTCAAAGTGGGACGGCCTCCGGCGTTGATCAGCGATGCTCACCGGAGGCCGCCCACCAGTTCCGAACCCAAATCCCTCACCTTGGCAAGGTGAGGGATTTGGTCCATGCGGTCCGTTCGATTCCGCTGGCCTGCGGTTCCGTCGAGCCAGGTATTCTACGTCCACCCGATGCGTCCCTGTCGTAGGGCGCTGATCAAGAGTGGCCGTGACGAACGCCCATGTCAGGAGCGCAGGCCTGGGTGGTCCCTGAAGTAGCCTTTCGACGCAGCCACCCATGAGTGGAGGACAAGGAGGGGCGGTAGGCCGTTGGCATGCGCCGCTTTCGTTATCGCGAATGGTTGACGACGCCTTTCATCCCGATCTTCGACGTGCGGCCCGGTGGCTGCCACGTGGTGCCATGAGCCCGCGGACGCTTCGGTCGGTTCGGATGGGCACCCGGTTACTCGCCAGGAGGCCGAAGCACGGCATCGCCGTGCAGAACCTCGGCCCGACATCGGTACGCGTGCACCAGCCGACGGCCCGCGAGGGGCCGCTGCCGGCCCTGCTATGGGTTCACGGCGGGGGCTACGTGCTCGGTACCGCGGCCCAGGACGACTCGCTGTGCAGTCACTTCGCCCAGAGTCTCGGGATCGTTGTCGCGGCGGTCGAGTACCGCCTCGCGCCCGAACATCCCTTTCCGGTGCCTCTCCATGACTGCTACGACGCTCTGACCTGGCTCGCCCGTCAACCAAAGGTCGATCCGGCCCGCATCGCCGTGGGTGGAGCGAGTGCAGGAGGCGGCCTTGCTGCTGCGTTGGCCCTCTTGGCGCACGAGCGTGGCGAGGTGCAGCTCGCCCTCCAACTGCTGGCATATCCGATGCTCGACGACCGCACGGGAGCCCGCACTGACATCGCCGAGAACTACTTGCGCCTCTGGAACAACACGTCGAACCGCTTCGGTTGGCAGTCCTATACGGGCTATCCACCGGGCTCGGTCGGGGTCAGTGGACTTGCGGCTCCGTCGCGCTACGAAGACCTCTCGGGTCTACCTCCGGCCTGGATCGGGGTGGGAACCTTGGATCTCTTCCATGACGAGGACGTTGCCTACGACAGACGACTCCGAGAGGCTGGCGTCAAATGCGAACTTGAAATTGTGCGGGGTGCGTTCCATGGTTTCGACATGATCCGACCAAGAGCCGGGGTCTCGCGGGCGTTTCGCTTCTCACAAATGGCAGCGCTTGCAGCAGCGCTGGACTGACGGCGTGCCCAGCAGGACCGCGGCCCACACCGCGCTGTTGTCGCTCAGCGCGTGGGAGCTTCCCCCTGGGCTCGACTTGGAGGGCCATCGCCCTTGCCGATCGCAGCCACCGGCACGTCTGTGCTCTTGAAGTGATACGAGCCGGCGCCCACTTCGACAATGGCGTAATCGCCGTCGATGGACGCCGACGTGACCCCTTGCCGCCCGCGGAGCGCCATGCCCGACTCGCGGACGTGGTCCAGGGCGACGGCTGGGATGCTCACCCTCGCCTTCGTGTTGGCCGGCACGGTGACGTCGACCTTGAAGGGCCGGGTCGCGACCGCCGGCCGGCTCCACGCCACTTCGATGGCGCCATGAGGAGTCGGCACCCGTCCCGATGCGTCGCGCAATGCATGCAGCGGCACCGTGACGTCGAACGAGGCATATCCCGGGGCCGAAGGAACGACCCCGAGCATCGCCTGCTGGATCGCGACGAGCACGTTCGAGCCGAAACCGTGTGAACGGCTGTCGCCGTTGCCGAGCAGCGAGGCAAGGGGCGGGGTGAGGACGTCCTGGTCCTGGGGGTTCCACATCTCCCAAGTGAACGTTCCGCCCCGGGACAGGATGTTGGCCCAGCCGGGCTCCGAGGCGTCCGTGAGGATATGCAGGATGTCGCTGTCCCGACCGGTGATCCGCAGTGCGTCGAGGACATCGGCGGCACTGACGACCGGCGGGGAGAAGGGCATGCTGAGGATGTAGTTGCTTACCGTCGTGACGTCGGACGGTGGAACGACCCCGAACTGCAACGCAAGCGCGTTGTTGACTTGCGGAGAGACCGCGCCTGAGCACGTGCACAGGTCGTCGTTCGGCGCAACCGGTCTGCCCTCGGCGTCCAGTCCGTCGGTGTAGTAACCCGCCGGCAGCAGGAGGTGGGTGTTGATGGCGGTCGCCAGCTCGCGGGCTCGCTCGCGTTGGTCTGCCGCCTCGGCCGCCGGACGGCCGAGGGCGTCCGCCATGTCGGCGACGCGGTTGAACACATTGTCCGCAAGCAGGTTGAGCTGCGTGTCGGTGGGGAACTGCGGAACGTCAGTTGGACCGGGAATGGTCCCGACCAAACCGTTGGAGCCAATGTTGCTCCAGAAGAAGTCTGACACCTTGACCACGACGGGATACAGGGCCGTCAGCAACGCCCTGTCGCCGGTGTGGATCCAGTACTGCCAGACCCACTCGGGGTAGTACGCGGTCCCCTGGGGTATCTCCTGTGCCCCGAGCGTGGTCGGATAGATCTTGTTGATGGCACCGTTCGGCCAGAAGCGCGCCTGCGACTGGGCGAACTCGAGCAGGTCTTTTCTCGTCAGATTCGTCTCCCCGAAGGCATCCATGGCTGTCTCCGACTCGTTCGCTCCGTCCCCGAGCCACGGGCCCTTCTCCCGCGTCGGGGTGTCGACGAACTGCTCCTGCATCGTGAACAACGCCGAGTGGCGGCCGAGGTCGAAGACGGCGTCCACCGTCCCGTCCGAAGACGTGAAAGTTCCGGCGTTCTCGTCGGGGACAGCATCGTGCCGGGTGAGGGCGACGACGTCCTTCGCGGTGAGGGTCTCGCCCGGGTCGTCGATCTGGAGGTACCGGAACCCGAGGTAGTCGAAGGGACGGAAGGTTTCGCGACCGCCGCCCCGCTCGACGTAGGAGTAGCTCATGTTCGTGTGCTGCGTCCCCATCGTGGTCGAGACGTCACCCGACCGGTCGAGGAGATATCCGGCGTGCATTGTCACCCGCCGGCCAGGAAGCCCGTGGCTGAAGGTGACCGAGGGGATCGCGGCGTAGACCTTCCCGAAGTCGGCCACGACGGCACCAGATGCCAGGCGAGACACGGAGACGGCGTGGACCGGCTCGTAGACGATACGGGTCCGTACGGACACCAGATGAGTCCAGGGCGCGGTGGGGTGAGGACCGATCACCATTGCCGGCAGCCATCCCGATGCCCGGTAACCGGCCGTGTCCCAGCCGATCGGCTCGGCCGGGCCGTTGATGTTCTCGGTGTAGTCGACCGGGTCGCCCTCCTCGTCGCGCTGGACGCCTGGCAGCCACGCACCGGGCAGGACCTCCCACGTGCCATCGGTCGTGATCACGTCGACCCGGCCGTCGGCGTGCAGCACCGTTATGCGGGCAATGACGCCCGGCGTGCCTTCCGGTCGCCCCTTGCCGGGGCCCTGCCAGTTGTAGATGATCCCGAAGGCGTTGGTCTTTCCCGCCTTGAGGAGGTGGGTGATGTCGGTCGTCTCGTAGTACTGCGAGTCCGGGTACGCGTACGCCTCGCCCTTGGCGGCCATCGACCCGTTCACATAGAGCTCGTACTGCTGGTCGGCTGACACGTACGCTCGGGCCCGGACGATAGGCGAGCCGCCGAGCTTCGCCTCCTTCCGGACATAGCTGTACTCGTCCTTGTTGGCCCAGATTCCGGTGGTGTTCTGGATGTTGAACGTCTCTGGCGTGTCCAACACTTCGACCGTGGGTCGTTTGATCCAGTCCGCGTGCCAGTCGCCGTCGTCCAAGCCGGTGTCGAATGTCTCGACGCGCGCCAGCGGCCCGCTGACCCCCGAGCCGTCCCAGGTCTGAACCGTCCACCTGTAGGTGGTGTCCGGCGCAAGGGCGCGTCCCCCGTACGGCACGAACGCCTGCGCCGCGGACAGGACCTTGCCGCTGTCCCAGACCACCGGTGCCGCGCCGCGTCCAGGGCCGCCGAGAGCGGGTCGGGAGACCACGATGCGGTACGCGCTCTGGACCGCGCCACGCCGAACGTCGGCGACGTGCCATCCGAAGTACACGTCGGTCAGCCCGATCCCCACCGGCGCCACCAGGTCGTCCACCGTCAAGGCCCGCGGAGCCGCCGGGCCGCCGGGCGTCGCTCCCGCCACGCCGCCGGACGAGAGGGGCACCAACAACGACGCCGCCCCGACGACCACACCCAGCATCATGCGGCCTTGGCTCCCGATCCGCATCGGCCAAGTATCGCATAGCGACAACCGTTCGGCGCCGTCAACCAGATGCCGCAGATGCGGAAACTTCGACGGACCGTGCGCCGGTGGAGTGGCCGCCGCGGCCCGATGTGACGGAGTCACTCACGCAACGCGACGGCCGGGCAAGTATCCACCAGGACGAAAAGCTAAGTTTGAAATGGAACCCGATGTCCACATCAACATCCACAACACTCAGGGGACCGGATCGCTGTTGTCGGCACCGCGTCAGAAGGGACGATTGAGATGAGTCTGAGCGGCACACGTGCCTGATCCCGCCGACCTCGAAACCCGCCTACGTCGACTCGAGGACGAATCGGCGATAGAGCGGCTGCTCATGTCGTACGGACCAGCTGCCGATTCCGGCCACTCCAGATTCGCCGCCGACCTCTGGCTCGAAGATGGCGAGTACGACTGGGACGCCAACGGCGCGCCTCACCGTAGCTCCGCTTCTGTGGACGCGATGCTGCAAGGCGCCCGTCACAAGCAACTCATGTCAGAGGGCGTTGCTCACTTCGGCGGTCCCCTCCTCCTCGAGATCGACGGTGACGGCGCGACCGCCATCAACTACTCCCTCGTCATGCGTCGTGAGGACAAACGGTTCTATCTCTGGCGAGTGAGTGCAGTGCGGTGGGATCTCGAACGATCCGGATCGACATGGCGGGTGCGCCGCCGGACGAATCGCCTCCTCGACGAGACCGGCGCCGGCCGCCAGCTCCTCGGTTCCGCATTGGAGTCGTTGTACCCCGAGGGCAATCCGTGAGCGGACGACTCTCGGGGAAGGTCGCCATCATCACTGGCGCCAGCACGGGCCTCGGGCCGGTCATGGCAGCCCGATTTGTGGAGGAAGGTGCCAAAGTGTTGCTTGCTGCGCGCCGCGAGGAACTCGTACACGAGGCCGCCAAATCGGCCGGCGACGGCGCCATTGCCATGAGAGCCGACGTCACGGATGAAGACGATGTCGTCGCCATGGTCGCTCGATCTGTCGATGAGTTCGGCCATGTCGACGTGCTCTGCAACAACGCCGCTGCACCCGGCATCGACCGCTACATCTGGGAGCAGACCCTCGAGAACTGGAATGCCACCATCGCAATCGACGTCACCGCGGCGATGCTGTGCACACGCGAGGTGCTCAAGCAATCGATGCTGGAACGGCGGGCGGGCGTCATTCTCAACTTCTCGTCCACCGCCGGTTACGGCGGGGTGCCCCGCAAGAGCCACTACGTCACTGCGAAAGCTGCATTGCGAGCTCTCACCAAGGTGATCGCACTCGACGTTGGCGAGTACGGTATCCGCTGCAACTGCATCGTCCCGGGCGCCATCGACACAGAATTGTGGAGGAACTGGGTCCGCCGGACAGCACACGAGCAGGGCGTTGCCTACGAGGCTCAGCGGGCGCGGCTGTTGCGAAACGTGGCGCTGCGAGACATCTCGACGACCGACGACGTCGCCAATTTGGCAGTGTTCCTGGCCAGCGACGAGAGCAGGACGATAACCGGACAGTCCATCCCTGTGGATGCCGGCGGATTCATGCAGGGATAGATCGGCGACCGCGCGCCTGCCAACGCGGGATCCATCTCGGCGGCTCGGCAGGGGGCCACAAGTGAGGATGTGCTCATGACCCTAAAGCTGTCAATCGCCACTCCGGTGGTGACAATGGCCGCCAAATCGCATGCACCGTGGGAGGAAGATGCGTCGATCGAGCATCTGACCCGCATCGCGGAGAGCGCCGACCGTCTCGGCTATTACCATCTGACGTGCAGCGAGCACATTGCGCTGCCGGCAACTGAGCTCGCCCGCCGGGGCGCCCGCTATTGGGACCCTCTCGCCACGTTTGGCTACCTCTCGGCTCGCACCAGCCGGATCCGTTTCGCAACGTTCGTGTTGGTGCTGGGGTATCACCATCCGCTCGACATTGCGAAGCGATATGGAACGTTGGATAAGGTGAGCAACGGTCGCGTGATTCTCGGGGTAGGCGTCGGGACGCTCAAAGAGGAATTTGATCTCATCGGCGCGCCGTTCGACCAGCGCGGAGCTCGTGCTGACGACTCCTTGCGAGCCCTGCGCGCCTCGCTGTCCCAGCCTCAGCCCACGTACCACGGTGAGTTCCATGACTTCGAGGGTTTCATCGTGGACCCATGTGCTGTGCAGAAACCGGTTCCGTTGTGGGTCGGAGGTCGAACCCTGCGTTCCCTGCGACGGGCGGCCACGCTGGGCGATGGGTGGTGCCCATTCGACGTGCGGCCCGCCCAGGCGGCGGAATGGCTCAAGCTGCTCCAGATCCCTGTCGGCTTCGAAGTCGTGCTTCCGCCAACGGCGAGGCTCGATCCGATCAACGAACCGGGTCGCACTCAGGAGATTCTGGCGGAGACGGCCGCATACGGTGCGACGATCGTCACCTGCGTCTTCAGACACCGATCGCTCGACGAATACCTCGAGAAGCTCGAGGCCCTCGCAAGCGTTCGAGCGGCCATGGGGACAACGTGACCAAGCTTCCGTTGAAATGCCGTAAGTGAGAACACCGGCTCTACGCCTTCCAACGGAACTTGTAGGGCCACTTCTTGACGCAGACGACGCCCGTCAGAGCGCCTTTGACGCCCGGCGAATACGGTGCCGGGCCATCCGGGAGAACGCAACGCGGTGCACCGGCGCGAGAAGCTTCCAATAGAGAAAGCCGGCTACACCTCGGGGGCGGAACGCCGCCACCTGGCGAAGGGTACCCCGGCCGGAGCGATACGCCAGCCAGGCGTCACCGGGAAACCATCCGACGCTACGCAGCACCAATTCGCCTGGCCCTATCCCGGCGATCCGCCACCAGTCAACGAGCTCACCTGGAGCCACGACCGCGGGCCGGCGCCGTCGAAGGTGTTCGCCCACCGGTCGTCCGAGGACAACGCGAGCCATCCACCCGGGCCGAGCGCCGTACCAGCCGAAGCTCCCACCGACGGCCCCCAGATCACGAACGAGCGCGTCCTCGGTGCCAGGTGGGATGGCAACATCGGTGACGACGGAGTAGACGCCGTCGATCAGGCCGTTGCAGCGACCGAACAGCGAACGCGTCACCTCCTCGTCCTGGTCATCGAGCGCTGCGCTCAGCGCGCTGTCGATCCCCATCGGCGTGACCGAGAACGCTCGTCTGGCGGGCCCGGGATCAACCACCACGACCTCGCTGACAAGGCTCTCGATCAAGGCATGGCTGATCGAGCGATCGACCGGCGTCACGAGGTCGACCCAGTACGACGACAAGTGCGGAGTAAGCCATGGAATGTCGATGACGCGGCGGGGACGTAGGCCCCGAACGTGGGCGTATCGAGAGATCATGTCGCGGTAAGTCGTTACATCCGCACCCCCGATCTCGTACACGCCCGGCGGGACGTCGAACGACTGATCGAGGTAGGCAAGGAGGTCGACCAGCGCGATGGGCTGTATCCGGGTATGTACCCACCGGGGGCAGATCATGGCCGGCAGTCGCTCAGTGAGATAGCGCAGCATTTCGAAAGAGATGCTGCCCGAGCCGAATACCACCGCTGCCCGAAGCTCGACCACGGCGACACCGGAAGAGGCGAGGGCCAATCCCACCTCGTGCCTGCTTGCCAGGTGCGCAGAGCTCGGGGCGTTCCCGAGCGCTCCGACATAGACGATCCGGCCGATTCCGGCCTTCGCCGCTGCCAGACCGAACGTAGTGGCCAGGCGTAGGTCGACCTCGCGGAACCCGCGACCACCGGCCATGGAATGGACGAGGTAGTACGCGACATCGACGCCTTCCAGCGCGCCGGCCGTGGCGACTTCGTCACCCACATCAACGGCAACCGTCCTGGCTTCCGTCGAGGCCGCGTTCACAGAGCGGCTCAGCGCGATCACGTCATGCCCGCGACCGAGCAGATGCGCAGTGAGGGCACGTCCGACGAATCCGGAAGCCCCAGCGATGGCAACGATCATGAGGAGCCTTTCCAAGAGATGGGTTCAGTATCGCTCTCTCGCCTGCAATGCCGACGTCTCAAGGGTGGACTTCCCCTCGGGACCGTGGTCTGCCACGAGTCGGGTGCGGTCCTTCGCTCGCACGGCGCCAAGGGCAGTGGCACCTATCTCTGCTTGCCGGCCGCTGTCGCTGGGGCCGGTGGGTGTGCCTGGCCACCGGTGCGGGACGTGCACCAGTCCCACAGCTCCCGGCCCTCCTTTCCGGAGCGGCCGCGGGCCGTCCAGGGCAGATGGTGTTCGCCGCGCCGGCGCCGGTCGTGGAAGAACCCCTCGGTGGACGGAGCTGACACGTGCGACTGCCGCGCTTCTCCGGCCGCCAGCCAGACCACCGTGTCGGCCCCCTGCGCCGGGGTACGCAGCAGCGGCCCGAGCCGGGCAAAGCCGGGCAGCCCGCTGGCGAGGCCCGGTGTGTCGACCCAGCCCGGGTGGGACGCGTAGCTGGCCACGCCGCAGGGGCCCCAGCGACGCGCCCACTCGTGGGACAAGACGACCTGCGCCCGCTTTGCCCGAGCGTACGCCGTGGTCCCCCGGTAGCGGTCCGGCGGCATCTCGAGGCGGTCGAGGTCGAAGCGCTGCGCGTACATCCCCCCCGACGACACGGTGACGATGTTGGCCTTGCCAGACCGATGCAGGGCCGGGCCGAGCAACGACGTGAGGTGGAACGGCGCCAACACGGCGGTGGCCACCGTGAGCTCACTGCCATCGGGTGCGCTGCGGTAGGTCGGGTACAACGCGCCGGCAGCGTGCACGAGCACGTCCAACCGCTCGTGAGCGGCCATGACCCGCGCGGCGAACGCGCGCACGGCCTGCGCATCGGTCACGTCCAGCAGCACCGGCTCGACCGCAGCCTTGGCGTCCAAGGCTCGGGCCTGATGCGCGGTGTCCTCGGTCCGGCGCGCGTCGCGGCCGACCATCCACACCGTCGCACCGAGCCGGGCCAGCTCGAGCGCGGTCTCCCGTCCGATCCCCGAAGAGGCCCCCGTCACGATCGCCACGCGGCCCGCGAGGCCGCCAGGTGCCTCCCAATGCTCGAGGCGCGACCGTGACGCGTAGCCCGCCCGGCTGAAGCTCCCCGCGACGGTCGCCTCGAGCGCCACATCGACCAGATCGGACAGCCGCACCCGACTCATGCCAGGGCCCGACGCAACCCGGCCGCCCCACGGTCCGCCATCTTTCGGAAGGACCGGGCGACGAGGGGTGTTGCCAGACGCAGTAGGCCGCGGCTCTCCAGCACGGCGACGTAGCCGACCTGCGACCCCGTTCCGGCGCTCTCCACCGTGATCGTGTCTGTCGACACCATGCCGGACTGCTCCGCCCGGAGCACTACCCGGGTGGGCCGATCGATCGCGACGACCCGGTAGTCGAGCGGCACGTCACGGCCGGCCATCCGCACGTGCAGTCGGTACGCCGAGCCCACCTCGGGGGGGCCAGGAGTTAGGGGCTCGGCCCCGGTCACGCCTGGGTCCCACTCACCAGCGTTGCTGAAGGTGGCCAGGTATTCGAACACCTCGTCCCGGGCTCTCGGTGAGTCGATCTCCGTGCGGTACGTCGTCATCACTCCTCCTTGCAGCCCAGTGGTTTCCGTGCCGGCGCACGACCCCGGAGCAATGACTGCTAGTTTAGTACTAAATAGTGACGACCGGCCCGGAGGTCCCTCTTGCGCATCGCCATCATCGGAAGCGGCATCGCCGGCATGACCGCGGCCCACCTGCTGCACCCCCAGCACACGGTCCACCTCTTCGAGGCGGATGACCGCCCAGGAGGCCACGCCAACACGGTCACGGTGGACCTCCCAGGGGGCCCTGTCGCGGCCGACACGGGTTTTCTCGTCTACAACGAGCGGACGTATCCCCTCTTCACCCGGCTCCTCGCCGACCTGGGTGTGGCCACGCATCCGAGCGACATGAGCTTCAGCCTGACCGATCTGCGCTGCGGGCTGGAATGGCGCGGCACCTCCTTGTCGACAGTCTTCGCCCAGCGGCGCAACGTGGCGCGGCCCGCCTTCCTGGCCATGCTGGCCGACGTCGTGCGCTTCAACCGGCTGGCGCACCGGCTCCTGGCCGCGCCCGGAGCGCTGTCGGGCTCCCTGGCGGACCTGCTGGCCAGACGGAGGTGGTCTGCGGGCTTCCTCGACTGGTACCTGATCCCGCTCGGATCGGCCATCTGGTCGGCGGACCCCGAGACCCTCATGCAGATCCCGGCCCGGACCTTCGCGGAGTTCTTCAGTCGCCACGGACTCCTCGGGCCGGGCGACCAGCCGGCCTGGCGCACGGTCACCGGGGGATCGACCACCTACGTCCGGGCCATCCTCGAGCCGCTGCGCAGCCGTGGCCGTGTGCACCTCGGGACGGCGGTGACCAAGGTGCGGCGTCAACAGGCCGAGGTGGAGCTCTTGACCACATCCGGCCCGGCGACCTTCGACCACGTGGTGATGGCGATACACAGCGACCAGGCCCTGGACCTGCTGGGCGACCCGAGCGGCGAGGAGCGCCACGTCCTCGGCGCGCTGCGCTACCAACCGAACCGCGCCACGCTGCACACCGACGCGACGCTCCTGCCGGTGAACAGGCGGGCCTGGGCGTCGTGGAACTACGTGCACACGGACGGGCACGCCCGAGGGCCGACGCTGACCTACTACCTGAACCGCCTGCAGGGCTTCCAGGCCGATCAGCCTGTTCTCGTCACGCTCAATCGTGACGAGGCCATCGACCCCGACAAGGTGGTGGCGCGCTTCGACTACGCGCACCCCATCGTCGACGAGGCAGCAGTCGCCGCCCAGGCCCATCAGTTGCCGCTCAGCGCTGGCACGATCTCCTACTGCGGCGCCTACTGGGGCTACGGCTTCCACGAGGACGGGGTCCGCAGTGCCCTGGCCGTCTGCGAGCGCCTCGGGACGCGCCTATGAGCGAGGCGTCCCCAGGGGCGCTGCGCAGCGCACTCTACGAGGGCACCGTGACCCACCGGCGGGCCGAGCCGGTACACCGCTTCACCAAGGGGGTGGCGCTGCCCCTGCTCTTCCTCGACGAGATGGCCGAGCTGCGCGCCGTCCACCCTCTCGTCGACCTCGACCCGTCCCCACACCGCCGGCGGTGGCCCGCCGCAATACGCTTCCACCGCGACGACTACCTCCCTTCGGACGCGCCGACGGTGCAGGAGGCCGTGGAGGTGACGGTGGCGCGAGCGGGGGGCTCGGTGCACGGGCCCGTGGCGATGCTCGGCCACGTCCGCACCTGGGGCTGGCTGTTCAACCCGCTGACCCTGTACTACTGCTTCGACCCATCGGGCCACTCCGTCGAGTGGACGGTGCTCGAGGTCTCCAACACCCCGTGGCACGAGCGTTGCCGCTACGTCGTCGGGCCGCCCGGGGAACACCGCTTCGCCAAGGCCATGCACGTTTCACCGTTCCTTCCGGCGCAGGGCACCTACACGTTGCGCTACTCCCCACCGGCAGAAGGGCTCCGGGTCAGCCTCGACGTCCAGGCGCCCGGCCCGACCGCGCCGTATCGTCGCTGGGACGAACCGAGCTCCCAACGACCCGTGCCGCAGCTCGCGGTTTCTCTGGTGCTGCGGCGCCGGCAGCTCGACCGCGCCGCACTGGCACGCCTCCTGTGGTCGTACCCGCTGATGACGGCACGCGTGTCTGGTGGAATCTATGCGCGGGCGCTGCGGCTCGGTGCCCGACGGGCACCGTTCCACCCGCATCCGGATCGCGGTGGCCCGGCCGGGTCCTGCCCGTCGATGTCGTCGGTCCCGGCGGCAGTGCTGGAGCGCCCCCAGTGACCGAGGCGAGCGCGTGGCTGCTCGTCGACCTGGCCCGGCGCGGCGCGCGCAACCGGGCCGGCACGCTGCGCTTCGAGGGCGCCGGGCTCCCCGGGGGACGTGGTGACGTGACGGGGTCAGGCGATCCGGTGGCTACTGTCGTCGTGCACGACGCGAGAGCGTGGTCCACCGTGCTCCGCCACGGTTCTCTCGGGCTGGCGGAGAGCTACATCGCCGGCTGGTGGGACACCGACGATCTCACGAGCGTCGTGCGTATCGCCTACCGCCGGACCACGGGGCCCAGACGCTTCCTGGACGCGTCGGCTCGCCGCGCCGGGCCGCTGCTGTCCGGCCTCAAGAGGCTCCGGGCGCCGAGCAAGCACACGGACCGCGAGAACATCGCCGCCCACTACGACCTGTCGAACGAGTTCTTCGCCCTCATGCTCGACCCGACCATGGCCTACTCGTGCGCCTACTTCGACACGGACGCCGTGACCCTCGAAGAGGCCCAGGTCGCCAAGTTCGACATGATCGCCACCAAGCTCGACCTGAGACCGGAGGACCACCTCGTCGAGATCGGCACGGGCTGGGGCGGGTTCGCGGTCCACGCCGCCCGGCACTACGGCTGCCGCGTCACCACCACGACCATCTCCGAAGCCCAGCGATCACTGGCGGAGAAGCGCGTGGCGGAGCACGGTCTCGCCGACCGGGTGAGCGTCCTCGGTGCCGACTACCGTGACCTGGGAGGCCGCTACGACGCGCTCGTGTCCGTAGAGATGGTCGAGGCGGTCGACTGGCGGCGCCACGACCAGTTCTTCGCCACCTGCGCCCGGCTCCTCACGGATCGGGGCCGCATGGGGTTGCAGGCCATCACCATCGCCGACGGGAGTTTCGAGCGCGCGCGAAGCTGCACGACGAGTTCATCCGCACCATGGTGTTCCCGGGCGGCTTTCTCCCCTCCGTCACCGCCATCGGCGCCTCGGTGGCACGCACCTCGGATCTGCGGATCGTCGACCTCGAGGACATCGGCCCGCACTATGCCGAGACGCTGCGCCGCTGGCGGGCCAACCTGGAGCGTCAGCGTCCTGCCGTCGAGCGCCTCGGTTTCGACGACCGTTTCTGGAGGTTCTGGACGCTCTATCTCTGCTACTGCGAAGCGGCCTTCAGCGAACGACACGTCTCCGACGTCCAGGTGATCCTGGCCCGGCCGCATGCTCCGGTGCGCAGGCTCCGCGGCCCGGCCTGACCGCCGCTGACGACACGCCGGGCCCGACGGGCCCCGCCGGCCCATCCCCCGCCCAGCTCGAGCTCGACGCGAGAGGCGATCCAGGTCGTCGATGACTTCGCTGAGGTGCCGCGCGTCGCCCCCGCTCCAGACCGCTCCCAACCGAGCTGCGTGCTCCTCGTCTGAGATGCCGGCGCCGCCCACGAGCACGGGCAGGCCCGGGCTCACCTGATCGACGGCCCGCACGATCGCCCGCACCGACCGGTCATGGTTCCCCGACGTCACAGCGACGGCGACGGCCAACGGTCGCGCTCGTCTTCGTGACGGCGGACCCGAACGCGTTCGACGGGACGTCGGCACCGAGGTCGATCACGTCGTAGCCGTGCCCGCGCAACACGTTCGCCGCCATGGCCGTGGGGAGCCCGTGGAGTTCGTGGGGCGGGGTCCCTAGGATGACGCTTCGCCGCCGCGGGCCCCGTTTCGTGAACAGGGCTCCGAGCCGGGCCACCACCCTCGTCGCTACGGCCGAGGCGCGGTGCTCGTCGTCTACGGTGTAGTCGCCGGCCTCCCACCCCTCCCCCACCGCGCGCATGGCCAGGCCCAGTTCGTCGAGAAGGATCTCGTCGGGGTTGGACCCCGAGCTCAGGCGCCCTTCGACGATCGCCCACGCTCCCGCTTCGTCCCCGGCGACAAGTCTGTCTTCTAGTCGGCGCGCCGCAGCCCGCCGCGCCGACCGTCGCGTCGCCGAGCGCGGGCGCCCGGCCACCGCCGATCCCGCGCCGATACGCGGCAGGTCGCGCGGGTCAACGAACCAGTGCGAGCCGATCTGAGTGGCCGACAGACGGCCCGTGCGGACGTAGCGGTAGACCGTCATGTAATGGACCCCGAGCCTGTGCGCGACCTCCTGCAGGTTCAGCAGTCCCGCGTGGGAGCCTGGCTCGGGTGCCGGGGGGGTTCGTACCATTTACTGGTAAACTCTAGCTTCTACGCCGGCAGACGGAAATGAGGCTGGTGGGTTCACGCGTCACCACCCCTGCGTTTGTGGACACCTCATCTCCAAGTGACTTCGAGCTAGAGGCTTCCGGTTGAACTGAACGCATGACAGCCGGGCTGCAATGCCCGATGTTCAACTTCCCTCCGTCCACTGCGTCCGCCCTTGTAGTACAGCGGTCCACTGATACACCGCCGTCTGCGGTATCAATCAGAGCGCATTGGCTGGCTCTCGGCCATGCGAACATGCGATCAAGTTTCGCGGTCGGCTAAGCGTCTCCTCGGAGAGCGGTATCGCGTCGGAGAACCTCGTAAGCAGCGAGGCTGCGTTTGCGCTCGACATCGTGGGCAACGATGGGGAGGGCGTAGCCGAGCGGACTCGGCGAACGCCAGGGCTCGTGCACATACGCTGCGGGGACAGCACGCAACTCGGGTATCCAGCGGCGAACGTAATCGCCTTCGGGATCAAATCGTCTCGACTGGGTGACCGGGTTGAAGATCCGGAAGTACGGCGCAGCGTCGGTACCGGTACCTGCTACCCACTGCCAGCCGTGCTGGTTGCTCGCGAGGTCGCCGTCGACAAGATGCTGCATGAAATAGCGAGCACCCCGGCGCCAGTCGAGATGGAGGTCCTTGACGAGAAATGAGGCCACGAGCATACGGACCCGGTTGTGCATCCACGCTTCGGCTCGAAGTTGGCGCATTCCGGCATCGATAATGGGGTACCCAGTCCGGCCCTCACACCAGGCATCGAAGTACGCGTCAGCGTCCGGGCCCTGGTCGGCGAGCAATCCACTCATACGGATATCGAAACTCGAGCGCGCGACTTTCTGGCCAGGACCACAGTACCGACGCATAGAACTCGCGCCACGCCAATTCCTTCGTGAAGCGTTCGTCATCGGGCCCGAGCGCAGACAGAAGCGTGCGGGGGTGGAGAACGCCGAAATGCAGGTAGGCCGAGAGCCGGGATGTCGAATCGAGATCAGGTCGATCACGCGTATCGCGATAGCCAGAGAGGCACTCCGTTCTGAAACGCCACCACGCCTCCTTTGCCGCGTCCTCGCCAGCGGGAGGCAGGAGGATGCTTGGCGGAAGATGGGGCTCGTCCGGCACCCCGTCGCCGGACAGCCCAACCCAGTCGACGTGTCGGGGGTCGCTCGGCGCCGGACCGGGCCAGCCATGCCGACGCCAGGCTTTGAAATACGGGGCGAACACCCTGTAGGTCTGCCCGGTGACCGTCGTCAGCCGGTGGGGGCTGACGGCGTACGGGGATCCCGTCTGTACCAAGGGAACCGAACCGAGGGCCGCGGCGACCCGGTGGTCGCGCTCCATTCCATAGGGACCGAAATCAGCGCTGACGTGCACCTCCATCGCCCCGACGCGCCTCGCTACTTCTGGCACAACCAATTCGGGGCGGCCCTCTTGCATCACGAGCTGCGCGCCGAGATCTCGGAGGCGTTGGTCCATGTCGCGCAAGGTGCGAACGAGGAACGCACGCCGCGGAAGGCCCGCCGGGTCTCATGAGAGCCGGATCGAGGCACGAAGAGCGAGGACCTGGCCGCGACTCGCCGCCTTGGCCAACGCCGGGTGATCACCGAAGCGCAGATCGCGGCGAAACCACAGAATGTTGAGAGGCCGACTCACCAGCTTCCCACGATCACCAAGGCCACGGCTCCGGCGTCGAGGATCCAACCGTGACCGCCCGGACTCCAGGTGCAGTCTCCGTCCCGAACGGCGGTCCGGTCCGCCAACACGGTTGGTCCGACACCACCACTTCCTCCGTCACAGGCCATCTGTTCTATTTACCACTGAATTGTTGCCTGAGGCGAGAACCTCCGGGCTGTCGCCGAGGAGTTCAACCGTGGCCTCGAAGGCCGGGGCATCGACCTGTGCGAGTTCTCCATCAGAGGGTGCGTCCTCACCGGGCCATCGGTCGCAAGACGCCGGCAGCGTGTACAGCGCACGGGACAAGGCTGTGCCCTCTCCGTCATCCGTCAAGGTGGTCGACCGACGGCTGCGCTTCGACCGGGTCGTTGGCAGCGAACTTCGATTCTGTGCGAAATTCTTGGAATCCCTCGGTCATGATCCAAATTGGGAGGCCTGATGCGCAGCGACATACGTGAAGGCGGGGTGTTCCCCGACTATCAACTCGACGATCAGGCCGGCGAGCGGCGAACTCTGTCAGAACTCCAAGGCGGCAATGCGATGGTGCTCCATCTGTCCCGGGGCGGCTTCGATCCGAAAGAACACCGGTTTCTCCGGCACCTGGTCGATGCGTATCCCGACTTTCGAAACGCATACACGCGCCTGGTTCTTATCTCGACCGACAATCAGCTGAACATCAATGAGTTCCGCGATGCCCTCGGCGCCACGTGGCCGTTTCTGTCGGACCCGGATCGAATAGTTCAGAAGGATCTCGCCATCAAAGAGTTCACGGACGAGCCACACGATCCGATGATCCCCCACACGTTCGTTCTCGAACCGGGCCTCAAGATCTTCAAGGTCTATAACGGCTACTGGTACTGGGGCCGCCCTACGATGACAGAACTGCATATGGATCTGCGGGCAGTCTTTGAGAAGATTCGACCAGACTTCGACCTTGGGACCCCCGGATTGAAGGAGGCCTGGGAACGAGGAGATCGAGATCAGTTCCTCGTCGACACACTGGAAGAGCCGATCCGATACACCGAGGGCAGCAGCATCGGCATCAAACGCTGACTCTCTGGGTGCGGTCGCATTTCGGGATGGAAGCACCCTACCTGACCAGCTATTTTGGAGCGGAAAACGGGATTCGAACCCACGACCCTCACCTTGGCAAGGGTGGTGATTTTCGTCCGTCCGGGTCTGGCGGATCCCCTGAAGTGCGGTTCCGCCCACCCAGTTTCCACTTCGTCCATCCGTCCGCTGCTGTAGTAGAGCGGTCAACTACAGGGTGCTGGCGTTGACCCGCCAGCGCGTGCCTTTCGGAGCGATTCATCCTTTGCTTCCAAAACGACTCCGGGCGGCGGGTCAACTGCAAGCCGCGCGCGAGTATGACGGCAACGCATCTCACGCAGATTTCTGGAATGGGAGGATTGGGGGCGTGCTCGGACGAGGAATGTCTCAGCGGCAGGTCAGCACGGATCATGCATGGGGTTGTAGTTCTGCATTCCTCTCGTTGCCGTACTGGGGTCCCGGTAGCCAATCGGCCACCAGTCACCGGTAACCGCCCGTGGAGGACCGCACCGACGAGGGGCTCCGCCGTGACGTCGGCTTCTTCGGTCTGCTCTGGATCTCGGCCGGGACGACGCTCGGCTCGGGTTGGCTCTTCGGAGCCTTCGTCGCGGTCACCATCGCCGGGCCCGCCGCGCTCGATCGGCTGGGTGCTGGCCTCGCTCTTGATGGCACCGCTGGCCCTCGTCTACGCCGAGCTCGGCGCCATGTTCCCCGAGAGCGGTGGTCCCGGCCGCTTCGCCCACCACGCCTTCGGGAGCCTGGCCGGTGCGACCTTCGGCTGGTTCTCCTACGTCCAGGCGGCGACGATCGCTCCCGATCGAGGTGCTTGCCGCCATTGAGTACCTATCGACCAACTCCTGGGCGCAACGGCCTCTACAACTCGGTCACGGGGACCCTCAGCGCCTCCGGTTACGTCGTGGCCGTCGTGCTCATGGGCATCTTCGTCATCGCTGAACCTCATGGGCATCCGACTGCTGGCCCGGACCAACTCGGCGATCACGGTGTTCAAACTCGCCATCCCCTCCCTCACCGCCCTGTCCCTGATCCTGGCCGGCTTCCACATTCACAACTTCACCGCCGCCGGCGGCTTCTTCGTGCACGGCGGCGGCGGGCCCGACCCAGTCCATTCTCAGCGCCATCACGGCCGGCGGCATCGCCTTCGCCCTCATGGGCTTCGAGGGGGCACTGCAGGTCGGCGGCGAGAGCACCCACCCCCAGCGGGACCTCCCCCGGGCCGTGCTGGGCGCGTTCCTCGTCTGCACGGTGATCTACATCGCGGTGCAGGTCGCCTTCATCGGCGCCCTCCCGCCCTCCCTGCTGTCGCACTACGCCAGCTGGACGGGACTGGCGACAGACCCGCAGCTCTCGAGGGCGCCCTTCTTCGTCCTGGCCAGCCTGGTCGGCCTGGTCTGGCTGGCCTGGATCATGCGTGTCGACGCCGTGGTCTCGCCGAGCGGGACCGGGCTGCTGTACCTGACCGGGCGCATCAAGGCTCAGCTTCGGGCTGAGCAGGGACGGCTACGTGCCCAAGCTCTTCCTGGTCGAGGACGAGCGCACCGACGTTCCGCTGTGGGGCGTGATCATGTCCGGGGCGCTCGGTCTGCTCTTCCTCCTGCCTTTCCCGAGCTGGAGCAAACTCGTGAGCGTCGTGACCGGGCGCCGTGGTGCTCATGTACGCCGGAGCGCCCCTGGCGCTCGGCTCCCTGCGGCGATCCCGGCCGGAGCTGGCCCGGCCCTACCGGCTCCCGGCGGCCGGCCTCCTCGCTCCGGCATCCTTCGTCTTCGCCACCTTCATCGCCTACTGGTCCGGCTGGCAGACCATCTCGACACTGATGATCGCCCTGCTCCTCGGCTACGGCCTCATGGGCCTCGCCCGGTCGTTCCACCTAGACCTCGACCCACCGCGGATCGAGTGGGTCTCGGCCCTGGTGGCTCTTCCCCTACCTCATCGGCCTCTCGGTCGTCTCCTACCTCGGCGACTTCGGCAGCGGCGGCATCCTGGGCGGAATCGGACCCTTCAAGGACGTGCTCGTGGGCGGCCGTGGCGTGATCCCGCTGTGGTGGGACATGGCTGCCTGGCCGTGCTGAGCCTGGCCGTCTACGCCGGCGCCATGGCCCAGGGAGGCAAGGTTGGCTCCCAGGCGCCGGCGATCGGTACATCGACCGTTGGCCAAGGTTCGAGGCGACGGGGATCGCCTCCGGCCGATCTCTCGGTGGAGTAATTCCTTGGTGCGATGTGGCCATAGGTCTACTCGGTGCGCGAGAGCCCCGCACGGCCACCGGAAGACAGGCGGCAGCGAAGAGCACCACGATGAGAAGCTCGAACCACATCGGGAGTACCCAGCCGAACCAGGTGACGCTGGTCGAGAAGCGAGCACGGGAGTGGCCGACTTGTGCTGATTGTGACCTTCGTCCCTGTCGCCCCGGCCGGGTGCTGTCGAGACTGTGTACATGGTTGACACGTCGATCTCGGCGACGCTGGAGGGCCATCTTCACCCGATCACGGGCGTTCGGAACGACTACGACTCGCTCTTCGATCTCGTGGACGATCGAAGGTTTGTTCTCTTGGGCGAGGCCTCCCACGGGACTCACGATTTCTACGCGGAGCGGGCTCGCATCACTCGTCACCTCATTGATGTGTGTGGATTCAATGCCGTAGCGGTGGAAGCGGACTGGCCCGACGCCTATCGGGTCAACCGCTACGTCATGGGGCTCTCCAATGATGCTCACGCCGACACGGCACTCTCCGACTTCCAGCGCTTCCCAGCATGGATGTGGCGGAATCGCGACGTTCTGGCCTTTGTCGAATGGCTTCGCTCCCGCAATGACACACACGTGAATCCGGCGATCAAGGCGCGCTTCTACGGTTTGGACCTCTATAGCCTCCGAGCTTCGATGGAGGCCGTGGTGAGGTATCTCGACCAAGTCGATCCGGCCGAGGCCAAACGGGCTCGGGCCCGCTATTCATGCTTCGACCATGTTGCTGGAGAGGGACAGGCCTACGGCTATGCCCTGGCCTACGCGGGTGCCATCCCATGTGAGAATGAAGTCGTCACACAGCTGATCGAGCTGCGACGAAGAGCGGAGGGATACCTTCGACGCGACGGCTGGGTGGCCGACGACGAATTCTTCTTCGCTGAGCAAAATGCGCTTCTGGTGCGCGACGCCGAGGAGTACTACCAGCAGATGTATCGGGCCGACGTGTCCTCGTGGAACCTCCGTGATCGCCACATGTCCGCAACGCTCGATGCACTTGCTGAGCACCTCAATCATCAATTTGGCCGTGCGAAGATTGTGGTATGGGAGCACAACTCACACGTGGGCGACGCTCGCTCCACCGAGATGGGGACCCGAGGCGAACTCAACGTCGGCCAACTCGCCCGGCAGCGATACGGCCGTGAGTGCGCACTGATCGGGTTCACGACCTACGAGGGCACCGTGACCGCCTCCTCTGATTGGGGCGGTCCGGCTGAACGTAAACGGGTGCGTGCCGCGAGGCCCGATAGTCATGAATCGTTTCTCCACCAAACCGAAGGCGGCCGCTTCTGGCTGGACCTGACCGATCCCAGCGTGCACGAAGCGATGCAGGTGCCCCGCCTGGAGCGCGCAATTGGGGTCATCTATCGACCGGAGACTGAACGTGGGAGTCACTACTTCCACGCCCATCTCGGCGAGCAGTTCGACGCGGTGATCCACCTTGATCGCACCCAGGCGGTCCAGCCCCTCGAGCGCACGTCGCTCTGGGACGCGGGGGAGCCTCCGGAGACCTATCCCACCGGCCTCTGAAGACTCCTTCCCGGAGTCGTGGTCGACCGCCTTCAGCTTTTCACTGACAACCTTCGACCTTCCTTGTCCACCTCGCCCAGAGCATCCTGACTCGCCTTTACGATCTTCTCCGCAAGTCGGGTTGAGGCGGCGACAAGCTCTTCGGTCATCTTGAACGCCGAATCGATGATCTGCTGGCGCGGGCCGTTGTCCGCACGTACGTCTGGAAAGACACCATTTACGATGTCAAGGAACTTGCGCACGGATTCAAGCGCTGTGTCCCCGGCATCATGAAACGACTCGATGATCCGATCAGCACTGCCGGACCCAGTCTCTGTGCTGGTCATAGGGTCCTCCTTCTCTTGAGCCTGATTTCTCTTGAGCCTGATTTGCCACTGTGTGGCCATCTTCATTCTCTTCACCAGGGAAGACGCGAAGTAGAGGCCTTTGGCAGGTTCTCGTCGCACAGTGATGCCCTCCGATCGCCGGCACCGGGCCTGACCGGCCGCACGAGTGTGTCCCTGTAGCGGAGCGCTCTACGGAGAGTCAGCGTTCGTGATGATCCGGTGATGCGTGTTTCCCCGCCGCCAGTACAGGAACATGGCATGGCTGTCACCACGGAAGAGGATCGAATCGGGGCGGTTCAGATCTGAGATCGAAGAAGTGATTCGATCTGGCAACTTGGAGCGGAAGACGGGATTCGAACCCGCGACCCTCACCTTGGCAAGGTGATGCGCTACCGCTGCGCCACTTCCGCGTGGAGCAACCATTCTATCGCGCCGGCCATGGTGGGAAGGGAGGTCGTTCCGCAGCTCCTACCTGGTCGTCCGCCGGTCCCGAACGGGGCGACGCAGCCCGGAACGATCTCTGTAGATTTGCCCACCGTGCGCCAGGACGAGACGACGGCCCACCTGGGGAGCTCCTTCGGGGCCGTGGCCGACGAGTACAACCGCCTGCGCCCCGGACCGTCGGGCGAGGCACTCGACTGGCTCATCCCCGAAGGAGCCGCCGACGTGCTCGAGATCGGCGCCGGCACCGGCGTCCTCACCCGGTTGCTGGCGCAACGGGTCGACCACGTGACGGCGGTCGAGCCCGATGACCGGATGCGCTCGCTCCTGGCGCCCGTGTACGAGGAGGTCGAGGCCCTGGCGGGCCGAGCCGAGGAGCTCCCCGCCGCCTCGGCGTCCTACGACCTGGTCATCGCCGCCTCTGCCTGGCACTGGGTCGACGAGGAGCGGGCGGTCCCCGAAGTGGCCCGGGTGCTGCGTGCCTCCGGTCGGCTCTCGCTCGTCTGGAGCGGTCCCGATCGCTCGGTCGACTGGATGCGCTCCCTCTGGGCCGGCGGCATCATCTTCAGCCCGGAGGAGCAGGCCGACGTGGACGCGCGCCGGCGCCGCCGTCATGCCGTCAACGTCGACATCGACGTCGGCGGCCACCGACCCTTTCTCGAGCCTGAGACCGCGCTGTTCCGCTGGCACCGTCCCATGACCAAGAGCGACCTGGTCGCGTTGGCCACGACCTACAGCGCCGTGATCACGATGGAAGAGGACGCCCGGCGGTACCACCTCGACGCCATGACGCAGTTCCTCGACGAGCACGAGCCGCTCACCGGGATGGACGTGATCGAGGTCCCCATGCGCTCGTACTGCTGGCGGGCCACCAAGCGCTGACCTGCACCGACGCAGGCTGTGGACAAGTGTGACCTTGTGACAAAGGTCCCTAACTAAGGGGGGTTCCCTCGCGTAGGGTGACCGCATGGTCCTCGGAGCATTGCTCGCAGCCCTGGTGAACCTCGGCGGCACCGGTAAGTACATCCACTGGGGCTTCATCCAGATCTCGGTGGCCAACCTTGTCGTCATCATCCTCATGATCGTCGTCTTCGTCCTGGCGATCCTGCTGCCGTTCCCGAAGCGCAAGGGAGATCGCCAGTGAGCATCGACACCGACATCGGCGCCGAGGCTGGCCCCGGTCGGCCCCGCGCCGACCACCGCGGTGTCACGCCAGTGGACCGCACGGGTGCGGCGCACCGCCGAGTCGGCCCTCCCGCCCGACCAACTGCTCCCCGACCGCCAGCCCGCCTACATGGCGTCGTGGATCTACGTCTTCGGCGTGCTGACCGTCGTGAGCCTGGCCTGGGTCATCATCACGGGCTGCATCCTTGCCATCATGGGGCCGAGCTGGTGGCACGTGTCCAGCACCGGCCACTTCGTGAACTCGCTGCACCTCTGGAGCGTCGAATTCTTCTTCTTCTTCATGGTGATCCACCTCTGGGGCAAGTTCTTCATGGCGGCCTGGCGAGGGAACCGGAGGCTCACCTGGGCCACCGGCGTCGTCGCCTTCCTCGTCTCGGTGCCGTCCGCGTTCACGGGCTACATCTCGCAGCAGAATTTCGACTCCCAGTGGATCTCGACCCAGGCCAAGGACGGCATCAACTCCACCGGCGCCGGCGCGGTGTGGAACGTGCTCAACTTCGGCCAGATGCTGATGTGGCACATCGTCCTGTTGCCCATCGTGGTCATCATCATCGTCGGGTTGCACGTGCTCCTGGTGCGCCGGCGGGGCATCGTCCCGCCCTTCGCCGTGGGTGACGTGCACGCCGAGCCGCCCGTGGCCGCTCCCGCCGAGGAGTCCGCATGAGCCGCGAGAAGAAGCCGCGGCGGTTCAACCCCGACCGTGACGTCGCGCCGTGGAAGGGCGCCTACGTCCCCTACGACATCTTGAAGGAGGCCTTCGTCGCCCTCCTCGCCGTCGCCGTGCTGATCGTCCTCATGGCCGTGGTCTTCTCCTCACCCGACGACCCGTCGATCACCCTGAAGCGGTGGTCGGCCGTCAATCCGGTCGACTTCGCCCAGACGGCCATCACCGAGCTGGACGGAAGCAGCGGAACCGCGACCTACGGTCCGCCCTACAACTCGACGCCCGACGTCACGCAGCACATGGGTTTCTTCGAGCCCGCCCAGTGGTTCGGCGTCCACCAACCCATCGACACCGCGCACGACTTCGTCATCGGTCCACTGCGGACCCTGCCCAACCAGCAGCTCCTACAGAGAGCGCTCGACGTGTACCAGGGCGCCTCGGCGGCCCAGCAGAGCGCGTGGACCACCGCCTACGAGAAGGCCGTCGCCAACGCGTCCGACGTGCAGGGCCGCCTCCACGTCCCCCCCGGTCGCTACGGCCCCGTCGGCTACATCATCGGCTCCTTGACGGCCATGGCGCAGACCGGCGGCCTCGACGGCACCCTGCTGAGCCAGGGCCAGTTCTACAACACCGACTACACCAAGCCGCTGCTGTTCCTGGCCGACGGCAGCTACCTCGAGAGCCTGGCCGGCACCCAGCATCTCCAGGGCACCCAGTGGGGCATGATGAACGAGACCGGCAACTACCCGGGACAGGCCTGGCTGTGGCTCTACACGATGTGGTACCAGGTGTACCCGATGAACCAGTCGTCCAACGCCGATCTCGAAGTGTGGGTCATCATGATGGTGCTCTCGGTCGGGTTGATCTTCCTTCCGTTCATCCCGATCCTGCGTTCCATCCCCCGCTGGACCCGGGTCTACAGGCTGATCTGGCGACGTCACTACCGCGAGCTCGCCGCCACTTGATTCCGGCGGTTCCTGTGAATCGTCACCTGTTCGTCAGGTAGTTCCTCCGACACGCCCACGTCACTCTGCGCCCGCCCCAAGGTCGGTGGCGCAACGTGTGCTGTACCGGCCCGGACGGGCTGGTACTTCACCGAGACGAAAGGGCATTACACCCATGCAATTCCGCCTTCGCAACGTGCTGGCCATCGGCGCACTGAGCTCCGGACTCCTGGCCGGCGGCGCGCTGGTCGCCAGCGCGGCCACCACCACGGGCAACTCGGGCTCGGGCACGAGTTCGGGCTCGGGCACGAGTTCGACCTCGGGCACGAACTCGACCTCGGGTTCCCCGACCACCGCCCCGAGCTCGAGCACCGGCACCGGGAGCTCGGGGTCGTCGAGCGGCTCGTCCGGATCCAATGCCGGCTCCGGGTCGGGCTCGAGTGCAACCCATAACTGTCCCAACATGGGCAACGGCTCCGGCTCCCACACGGGATCGCCTCCCGCCGGGACCGGCACCGCACCGTCGTCCGGCTCCGGTTCTGGCTCGGGCTCGACGTCGGGCTCGTAGCCGCCAGACGTTCACGATCCCTCCCACCCCCATGAGGAAGGGCAGTGCGGGCCGGACCGCCACCCGGCCCGCACTGCCCGCCTCTCGGGCTGCGAGCGAGACAGCACTCCACATCCTCGCCCACACACCGCGCCCGACCGGCGCCCGGAGAAGGGAGCGGTCAGGCCGTCGCGCCCTGCGCGTCGAGAGCGCAGCCGACGAGCTCGCCGAGCGCGTCGTCGAGGTACGAGGCCACCTCGCCCAGCTCGGGCAGCAACCGGCGGCAGGCCAGCAGGCCGAACTGCACCCGGTCGAGATACGAGAACACCGTCACGTTGACGCCGATCCCCTCGGCGATCGGCCCGACCGGGTACATGTCGGCCACGCGGCTCCCGGCACAGAACAGTGAGAAGTCCGGGCCACGGACACTCGAGACGGTCACGTTGAACGGCGGCCGCACCTTGTCGAACAGGCGCGTCCCCGCCATGGCACGGGCCAGGCGGGTCGCCAGCGCCGGCAGCGCGATCTGCGCCAGGTCGCCGAGGAAGCGGCCCCGGTGCAGCCTCTCCTGTTCCTTGGCCACGCGGGCCGACTCCGAGATCGCATCGAGACGCAGCACCGCGTTGTCGACGTCGCTGGCCAGCGAGACGAGCATCCCCGAGACCTGGTTCCCCAGTACCTCCCCCCGCCCCTCGGGCCGGGTGGACACCGGGACCATCGCCACCATCGACGGCTCGGCCACCTCGCCGCGGGCCTCGAGCAGCCGGCGCAGCCCGCCCGAGACGACGGCCAGGATCACGTCGTTCACGGTTGCCTCGAAGACACGGCCCACGAGCTTCACGTCCTCGAGGGGCACCGACAACGACGCGAAGCGCTTCCGGTTCGACACGGCGCCGTTGAACGACGTGCGCGGCGCGCTGAAGAAGCCCGGGGGCGGTTGTTCGCCGCGGTCCACCAGTTCCCGATTGTGCATGCCCAGGTCGGCGACCGCCTCCACCCCGGCCTGCAGCGTGCTCAGCGTCTCACCGGGCTGGCGCGCCAGCGACGACGCCGCATGACGCAGCACCTGCGCATTGGACGGCAGCGGCGCCGGGTCCCACTCCGAGGGCAGCTGGGTGACCCGTGATCTCGGGTTGAGGTCGAGGAACGTCGCCAGCACGGAGGCGCCGCTCACCCCGTCGAGGATGGCGTGATGCACCTTGGCGATGAGCGCCGTGCGGTCCCCCTCCAGCCCCTCGACCACGTGCATCTCCCACAGCGGGCGGTCGGGGTCGAGCTGCCGGCTCATCACCCCCGCCACGTACGCGTCGAGCTCGGCCATGCCGCCCGGCGACGGGAGGCTGGCCCGGCTCACGTGGTCGTCGAGCTCGAAGTCGGGATCGTCGACCCAGACGGGGTGGTGCAGCCCGAACGGCACGCGCAGGGCCCGTTGGCGTAGCTGCGGGATCAGGTGGAGCCGCTGCTGGATCACGCGGCGGATCTGGGCGTAGCGGGTCGAGGGCGAGAAGAGGGACCGAGTGCCTTCGGGCGGGTCGAGCACCAGCGCCACGCCCACGTGCATGGGTGTCGTGGGGGTCTCGAGCGACAGGAAGGCCGCGTCCATGCCGACGAGCGACTGCATCACCACTTCTTACCCCCTTCCCCCGCCGCCGTCACGTGCCGGTGTGCCCGAAGCCGCCGCCGCCCCGCTCGGACTCGCCGAGGCCCGCTTCGGGCACGAGCGCGAACGCCACCTCCTCGACCCGGACGAGCACCAGCTGGGCGATGCGGTCGCCCCGGCGCACGGCGTAGTCGTGCTCCGGGTCGTGGTTCACCAGGACGACCTGGAGCTCCCCCCGGTAGCCCGAGTCGACCAGCCCCGGGGCGTTCAGACAGGTGATCCCGTGGCGCACCGCCAGGCCGCTGCGGGGCAGCACCAGGCCGGCGTAGCCCGCGGGGATGGCGACGGCCACCCCGGTCGGGACCACGGCCCGCCCGCCCCGGCAGGCGAGGACGGCGTCGGCCCGGGCGACCAGGTCGGCACCGGCATCCCCCTCTCGCGCGTAGCGGGGCACGGGCAGCTCGGGGTCGAGCTGGTGCAGGGGGACACGCAGCATCGCCGGACATTACAAGGACGGGCAGGCGGGCCGCCCTGGAGCGCCCGGTAGCATGCCCGCGCATGCTGGCCTGGATCGATCTCGAGATGACGGGACTCGATCCGGCACGCCACACGATTGTCGAGATCGCCAGCCTCATCACCGACGACGACCTGACCATCGTGGAGGAGGGCCCGGACCTGGTGGTCCACGCCTCGCCCGAGCAGATCGCCGGCATGGACGAGTTCGTGCGCACCATGCACACCCGCTCGGGCCTGCTGGCCGACATGGAGACCTCGACGCTCAGCCTGGCCGACGCCGGGGCGCAGACCCTGGCCTTCCTCAAGCAGCACATCGAGCAGGAGCAGTCGGTCCCCCTGGCGGGCAACTCCATCGGGACGGACCGGCGGTTCCTCGCCGCGATGCTGCCCGAGATCGAGGACTACCTGCACTACCGCTCGGTCGACGTCTCGACGGTCAAGGAGCTGTGCCGGCGCTGGCTTCCCGAGGTCTACAAGGCGGCGCCGGTCAAGAAGGGCGGCCACCGCGCCCTCCAGGACATCCGGGAGAGCGTGGCGGAGCTGGCCTACTACCGGGCGGCGATCTTCGACCACGCCGGAACGACCGAGAAGGAGGCCGAGTGAGCGCCAGCAAGGACGCGCCGTCGATGTCGATGGCAGGAGGCCAATGCCGCGCTGACGGCGCCGGGTCAGCTCTTCGAGATGGAGGAGCTCGACATCCGCGGCGTGCCCACCCGGACCTGGAAGAACGCGCCACCCTCGCTGCGGTCCGTCTTCGACATGTCGCTCGGCCACGGGGACGCCGTCTTCTTGGTGTACGAGGACGAGCGCACCACCTTCGCACAGCACTACCGCATCGCCTGCACGCTGGCGCAGCGGCTGCAGTCGACGTTCGGCATCGCCCAGGGCGACCGCGTCGCGATCATCATGCGCAACCTGCCCGAATGGATCATGGCCTTCTGGGCGGCCGCGCTCGCCGGCGCGATCGTGGTGCCGCTCAATGCCTGGTGGAGCGGCGAGGAGCTGCGCTACGGCCTCGAGGACTCCGGCTCCAAGGTCGCCTTCGTCGACACCGAGCGGGCCGAGCGCCTCCGACCCTTCCTCGGCGGCCTGTCGGACCTCGGCGCGCTCATCGTGGCCGACGAGCACCGGACCGAGCCGCCCGGTCCCCTCGAGGTCCGGGAGCCGGGGGGCGGTGCCGCACCGGTCCCCGAGTGGCCGTTCGCCCTGGCGCTGGGGACCGTGGACGAGGCCGCCTCGCCTCCCGACATCACCATCGACCCGGAGGACGACGCCACCATCTTCTACACCTCGGGCACCACCGGCCGGCCCAAGGGCGCGGTGGGCACCCACCGCAACATGGTGACCAACCTGATGAGCCTGTTCTTCATCAACACGCGCGGCTCCATGCGCTTCGGCTCCGCAGCGCTGGAGCCGACCACCGACAAGAACCAGCCGGCGTTCCTCCTCTCCGTGCCGCTCTTCCACGCCACCGGGTGCCATTCGGTCATGGTCTCCAACATCGCCGCCGGCGGGAAGATCGTGATGATGCACCACTTCGACCCCGAGCGCGCGCTCGAGCTGATTGAGCGCGAGCGGATCGGCACCTTCGGTGGCGTGCCGGCCATGGTGATGCAGGTGCTCGACTCCCCCAACTTCTCGAAGTTCGACACCTCGTCCATCAGAGGCGTGTCCTACGGTGGCGCACCCGCCCCGCCCGATCTCGTCCGCCGCATCCGTGAGGCCTGGCCCGTCGGCCAACCCTCCAACGGCTACGGGCTCACGGAGACCTCGTCGGTGACATCCATGAACTCGGGCGGCGACTACGTGGCGCGGCCCGAGAGCGTCGGGCCGCCGGTGCCGGTGTGCGACGTCGCCGTCGTCCCCGAGGACTTCGCCGGCGACGAGCCGGACGACACGATCCCCCGCGGGCCCGACGTCCGGGGCGAGCTGTGGATCAAGGGGCCCAACGTGGTCCGCGGCTACTGGAACCGGCCCGAGGAGACGGCCAAGACGTTCTCCCGCGGCTGGCTCCACACGGGAGACGTCGCCCGGCTCGACGAGGACGACTTCATCTACATCGTCGACCGGGCCAAGGACATGATCATCCGGGGCGGGGAGAACGTGTACTCGGTGCAGGTCGAGGCCGCCCTCTTCGAGCACCCGGCCGTGGCGGACTGCGCCGTGATCGGGGTGCCCGAGCCCACGCTGGGCGAGGAGGTCGGCGCGGTGGTCGTGCTCCGCCCCGGCGCCAAGGTGACGGCCGACGAGCTGGGGCTGCACGTCAAGGCCCGCCTCGCCGGGTTCATGGTCCCCACCCACATCTGGTTCCGCTCCGAGCCGCTGCCGCGCAACCCCCAGGGGAAGGTGCTCAAGCGCGAGCTGCGGGACGAGCTCGTGCCCCCGGCGACCTGAGCGGGACCCGCTCGGCTCAGGAGCCGTCCGGGTCCCGGCCGGTGAGGCCGAGCAGGCGGTCCAGCAGCGGGGCGTCGTCGGGCACCGGGACCGCCGCCGAGAAGACGCCGATGGTGCGCCACTCCTCCGCATGGGGGCTCACCTCGTCCCAGATGCCCTGGACGAGCTCGGGCGGCAGGTCGGGCTCGACCCCGATCACCTTGGCGATGTCGTGCGCCCGCAGGCCACGGAACGAGTTGATCTGCCAGAAGTACTCCCGGACGGTGAAGTCGCCGAAGGACAGGTGGGCCGGCGCGTCGAAGTCGGTCACGCGCGGAGGCGGCGTCACAGGCGGCGGCGACGATCTCCTCGAAGCGCTGGACCGGGGTGTCGCCCAGGAGGTCACCGTCGAACTTCGTGGCGCCCGCCTCCTCCATGGTGCGGCCGGCCAGCATGTCGGGCACCCAGGCGTCGTCGTAGGCGTGGTAGTTGATGATGGCGCGCAGCGTCGGCACCTCGTCGGACCCGCGGCGGGCGAAGGTGGGGGGCATGGGCATGTCCCACTGGTCGGGCCGGATGCGGGCGACCACCGCGGCCAGGGCCCGGTCGGCCAGCACGAACACCTCTGCTTCGTTCACGGTCCTCTCCTCTCGTCGTGCGGGCGGCCGGGTGCCGGCCCGCGCCGCCCCGACTCTCCTCCGCGGTTGTGACGATGGGCCCCGACGACCTGCCCGTGGACACGAACGGGCCGGCCCGCAGGCCGGCCCGTTCGAGAGGTTGCCCGCGTGGCGGGCGTCGCCGTGGAATCAGCGGTTGGGCTGAGGCGTCACCCGCAGGTAGGGCTTGAGGGCCTTCCAGCCCTTGGGGAAGCGGCCCTTGGCGTCGTCGTCGCTGAGGGCCGGGACGATGATGACGTCGTCGCCGTCGGTCCAGTTGACCGGCGTGGCGACCGAGTAGTCGGCCGTCAGCTGGAGGGAGTCGAGGACGCGGATGATCTCGTCGACGTTCCGCCCGGTCGAGGCCGGGTAGGTCAGCGTCAGCTTGACCTTCTTGTCCGGCCCGATGATGAACACCGAGCGAACCGTCAGGGTGTCGTTGGCGTTGGGGTGGATCATGTCGTAGAGGTCCGCCACCTTGCGGTCCTCGTCGCCGATCAGCGGGAAGGCCAGGGCCGAGCCCTGGGTCTCCTCGATGTCCCCTGCCCAGCCCTTGTGCGACTCGACCGAGTCGACCGACAGGCCGATCAGCTTGGCGTTGCGCTTGTCGAACTCCGGCTTGGCCTTGGAGAACGCTCCCAGCTCGGTGGTGCAGACCGGGGTGAAGTCCTTGGGATGCGAGAACAGGATGCCCCAGCTGTCCCCCAGCCACTCGTGGAAGTTGATGGTGCCGTCGGTGGTGTCGGCCGTGAAGTCGGGAGCGGTGTCCCCGAGTCGTACTGCCATGTGCTCCTCCTGGAATTTCGTGACGCCGGTGTCTGTGAGGGGAGTGACCTTACCGGTTGCCCCGGCAATTGTCGACACGATTGGTCATATTTGTGCCGGCCAGGGCCGGAGGCCCGGAAAGGACCCTCCACCAGGGTATGCGGCGCAGACCCGATGTGCGGGCAGGCCGGCGGGTCGTGCGAGAATGCCCCCATGAGCCCCCAGACGCCCGCCGCCGCGCCCTCGGGCACGGGCTCCTACGCGCCCTACCGGTCCGACACGCTCGTGGTCGAGCACGACGGTCCGGTGACGGTGGTCACCATCAACCGCCCGGAGCGGCGCAACGCGGTCGACAGCGTCTGCGCCGACCAGCTCCGCGAGGCCTTCGTGGCCTTCGACTGCGACGACGCCCGCTCGGTGGCCGTCCTGGCCGGCGCAGCGGGGACCTTCTGCGCCGGCGCCGACCTCAAGGCGGTGGCCGAGGGTGACCGGCGTCCCGATCCCCGACCACGGGCCGGGCCCGATGGGGCCGACGCGGCTGACCCTGTCCAAGCCGGTCATCGCCGCCGTCGAGGGGTACGCGGTCGCCGGCGGGATCGAGCTGGCGCTCTGGTGCGACCTGCGGGTGGCGGCCGAGGACGCCGTCTTCGGGGTGTTCTGCCGCCGCTTCGGGGTACCGCTGTGCGACCTGGGCACCGTGCGGCTGCCCCGCATCGTGGGCCACGGCCGCGCCATGGACCTGATCCTCACCGGCCGCGCCGTCGCGGCGCCCGAGGCGCTCTCCATGGGGCTGGTCAACCGGGTGGTGCCGCCCGGCCAGGCGCTGCCGACCGCCGTGGCGCTGGCGCACCAGCTGGCCGCCCTCCCCCAGGTGTGCCTCCGCTCGGACCGGATGAGCGCGTTGGAGCAGTGGGGGCTGACCGAGGAGGAGGCGGCCCTCGGGGAGGCCCGGCGCGGCCGCGACGTCATTCGCAGTGGTGAGACGCTGGCGGGAGCGGCACGATTTGCGGGGGGTGCGGGCCGCGGTGGCGCTGCGATCGACTGACCCCGACGCGGCGGGGCCGGCGGGGCCGGGACGCCCGACGGTCGCCGCCTTCGACTTCGACGGCACGCTCACCGACTCGGGCAGCGTGTTCCCGTTCCTGGTGAGCCTGCGCGGGCTCCTCCCCGTGCTGGGCGCCATGATCCCGCTGGCTCCGGCCCTGCTGCGTGCCGCCGTCGTCGGCGGCACGGCGGCGGACGAGGTCAAGGAGAAGCTGTTCAGCCGCCTGCTGGGCGGCCTCCCGGTCGACGAGGTCGCCCGCCGTTCGGCGTCCTTCGCCCACCGCCACCTGCAGCGACACCTGCGCGACGACACGCGGCGGCGCCTCGAGTGGCACCACCGACAGGGCCACTACACCGTCATCGTCTCGGCGTCGCCCGAGTGCTACGTGAGCCCCGCCGGGGAGGAGCTCGGGGTGGACGGCGTCGTCGCCACCCGGCTCGCGGTGGGCGGCGGTGGGATCCTGACGGGCGGCTACGAGGGCAAGAACTGCCGGGGCGCCGAGAAGTACGCCCGCCTCATCGTCCACCTGCGCTCCATGGGCCTCCTGGCCACCAACGGCGGTGAGCAACCGATCCTGTGGGCCTACGGCAACAGCCGCGGCGACCTGCGCCTGCTCAACGCCGCCGACCACGGCGTCGACGCCGGCCGCCTCGGACCGCTGGGCCGGCTGCGCCGCTTCCCGCGGCTTGGACGCCGTCGCGGCGTCAGCCCGGGGTGGCGGCGATGCCGACGGCGTGGCCTGAGTACCCGGTCACCACGGTCGTGACGTCACCGAAGTACGGCGCGTCACCGTAGGCGAAGGCCTGGCCGCTGCCATTGACGGCGTCGAAACCCTGCCCGCTGAAGTCCGGGATCAGCCCGGTCATCGGGCTCCGCATGCTGCTGAGCGGGGGCGAGGCGGCCGAGATCCCGACCTGCGGCGCGTCGCCGAAGTCGTACACGGTGCCGTTGGCACCGAGCACCCAGTACCCGCCGCCGTCGGGCGTCGGGGCCACGCCGACGAGCGCAGTCGAGGGGCGGGCGCCGCCCAGCGAGCCGAAGAAGCCGGCGTCGCCGAAGGCGAACACGCCCCCGTCGGACGCGATGAGCCAGTAGCCCGATCCGTCGTGGGTGGGCACCATCCCGATGACCGGCTTGTTGAGCACCAGGCTGCCGGTGCTGCCGTAGAAGCCGGCGTCGCCGTAGGCGAAGATGCCGCCGTCGGATGCGACGAGCCAGTACCCGCCCCCGTCGGGCGTCACGGCCATGCCCACCATGGGCCTGTTCAGCCGGATGCTCCCGGTGCTGCCGTGGAACTGGGCGTCCCCGAAGCTGAAGACACCCCCGTCCGTGGCGACCTCCCAGTAGCCGCCGGCGTCGTGGGTGGTGGCCATCCCGACCACCGGCTGGTTGAGCACCATGCCGCCGGTGCTGCCGTGGAACTGCGCGTTGCCGAAGCTGAAGACGCCGCCGTCGGTGGCGTTGATCCAGTAGCCCCCCACGCCTCCGTTCAGTTGGCTCCGCGTGGCCGGAAGGTTGGCCACACTTGGCGGGTGCGTAGTAGTGGTCCACGATCTGCGTGTAGGTCCAGTTCCCCTGGCCGTTGTCCTGACCGATGGCGTAGCCGAGGGCGCCCCACTGGCCCATCCCGATGCCGTGGCCCCAACCCTGGCCGGTGACGTTCACGGTGCTGCCGCTGTTGCGAGTCGCGGTGAAGAGATCCGAAAGGAGTCCGAGCTTGCCGGAGAACTCGGTGCCCGGGATGGTGAGGCCGCTGGGTCCCCGGTTCCGTCGAGCGTGATGGTGTCCACCCGCCCGGATCCGAAGTCGGAGGGGTGACCGGGTTCCGAGGTGGCGCCGCCAAATCCGGTGAAGGTGCCGATCTGCGGCCACGTGGACTGAATCGTTGCGGAGCTCGACCGAGGTGGTCCAGTGGTGGTTCGGATTGCAGGCTCCCGTGACGCACACGGCGTCGCCGTCGTCGGGCACGGCGTTGAACGGCGACTGGCCGCTCGCGGCACTCGAGGTGTAGCCGCCGGTCGACGCTGAGTACTCGGTCGTGGCGATCTGGCCGCCGGGCATGACCATCACCTGGCCGGCCGTGTCGTTGGCGGCGGCCAGGCTCGTCGCCGTCTCGTACTGGGTGCCGCGGTACGTCTGGCACGTGAGATCGCACGTGTCGGCGTAGCCGCCGTAGCCGCCCAGGTTGGAAAGGACATAGGAGCGGACGGCCACCGCTTGGGCCTCGAGCTCCTGGAAGCCCCAGTTCATGTTCTGGGGTCCGGATCCACCCAGGCTGGCCCAGCTCGACGGCGACTCCCCGGGCACGGTGTCGGCCACGTACTGCTCGAGCGGCAGCGTGTTGACCGACCTCGCCTGACCGAGCGAGTTGTAGACCGCAGTCAGGGTGCCGTGGACCGTCGGGCTCCCGCCCGCCACGCACAACGTCAGAAGCCCACCGCCGACCGGAGATGCCGTGGGGGTGCTCTGGTTCGCCGACACCTGGCTCCACGGGCCCGGCACAGCCCGGACCGGTGTCGACTTCCCAGGTCCCCGCCGTCTGGTGGAACCGTACGGCCGCGGCGCCGGGCACACCCGGCGCCGACACGCCGCCACCCGACGCAGCCACGATGACGTCGAGGCCGTCGTTCTCGGTCATGTCGATCCGGACGTTGGTCGAGTCACCGGGCAGGGCGTGCGATTGCGCAGTCGGGATCAGCGCCGGGACGGATGGCCGGTCGGGTGCGCCGATGTCGGCCGCCGCGGGGGACGCCGGCGCCGAACAGGGCGGCGGGCACCAGCCAAAGCGACCGCGAACAGGACGACGCCGACCAGTGCCCCGGCCTGCGCGGCCCGGTCGGGCGGGGACGCGCGCCATGGGTTCGGACCAACACGATCCGTCGATGCTACCGGCGCGACCAGGGAAAATTGGTGCATGGGCGCCGCAATCGGGGTGCAGGGCGCGCCGGTACACTGCACGGCCGTGCGGGTCGACCAGGTCATACCGTCGCTCGCCAGCCGCGACGCCATCGGGGTGCACACCTTGAACCTGCGCGACGGGTTGCGCGCCGCGGGCATCGACTCGGACGTCTTCTACGGCAGCCACACGCCCGACGTGGAGCACGAAGGCCGGCCCGTGATCGAGCTCGGCCGGTCCGGGCGCGACCGCTGGCTGCTGTATCAGGCCTCCATCGGGAGCCCGGTGTACGACATCCTGGCGGCGCGGGCCGAGCCCAAGCTCGTCAACTACCACAACATCACGCCGGCCGAGCTGCTGCGCGACTGGGAGCCCGCCGTGGCCTACGAGGTCGCGCTCGGTCGCACGCAGCTGGGCCGCCTCGCGCCGCAGAGCCGCTTCGCCGTCGCCGACTCCGCGTTCAACGAGTCGGAGCTGCAGGCGCTCGGCTACCAGGGCACCGCCGTCGTCCCGCTGCTGATCGACATGCAGGCCAAGAGCGACGAGCCCGACCCCGAGCTGGCCGCCACCCTGGCCCGGCGCAAGGAGCGCGACGGTGGGGCCGACCTGCTCTACGTGGGGAAGATCTCGCCCCACAAGGCCCCGCACGACCTCGTCAAGATGCTCGACGTCCTCCGCCGCACCGACGACCCCGCCGCCCGGCTCCACATGGTCGGCTCGCCGTTGGGCGTCACCTACGAGCCGGCGCTGCGTGCCTTCATCGAAGAGCTGGGCCTCACCGGCGCCGCGCTCCTGCCCGGCTCGGTGACCGGCGCCGAGCTCGAGGCCTACTACCGGGCGGCCGACGTCTTCGTCTGCGCCTCGGACCACGAGGGCTTCTGCGTCCCCCTGGCCGAGGCCATGGGCCACGGGGTGCCCATCGTCGCCTACGGCGTCACGGCCGTCCCCGAGACGGTGGGCGGCGCGGGCCTGGTGCTGCCGGACAAGTCCGCCGTGCCGTTCGCGGCGGCCGTCGGCCGGGTGCTCCACGACGGGACGCTGCGCGGGGTGCTCACGGCGGCCGGCCGGGAGCGGGCGGCCAGCTTCGACCTCGCCGCCTCGACGCGGCGCTTCGTGTCCCTCGTCCAGGCGGCCGTGGGCACCTCCTGAGGTCGGTGACGCGGCCGCCGCCGGCGGAGGTCTCCGGTCAGGCGCGCAGCCGGCAACAGGTCGACGGCTCGGTCGCCGGCCGACGCCAGGTTCAGGTCCGCCACGCGGCGCGCGGCCGCCGCCGCCAGCGACGCCTGCAGGTCCTTGCTCGGCCACGCACGCGGGCGACGGCGCCGGCGAGCACCCAGGGGTCCGTGGCGTCGACCAGCAGCCCTCCGTCGCCGACCACCTCGGGCAGGGCGCCGGCCCGGTTGGCCACGACCGGGAGCCCGAGGGACATGGCCTCGAGCACGGGCACGCCGAAGCCCTCGTGCTGGGAGGTGACGACGAGCACGTCGGATGCGGCCATGGTGGCGGCCAAGTCGGCGTCGCTGAGCACGCCGGTGAACGTCACGGCGTCGTGCAGTCCCATGTCGTCGATGAAGCGGTGCAGCGCGGTCGTGTAGGGCGGCACGACCGGCCGGCCGACGACGGTCAGGGTCGTCTCGGGGTCGTGGTGGGTCCCGGGCGACGAGGAGTGCCATCACGGCGAGCTCGATGCCCTTGTTGGGGGCGAGGCGGCCGACGCTGAGCCAGCGGGAGACAGGCACCCGGTGGCGCGGCGTTCGCGGTGCCCGCCCCGATCGGCACGATGGCGGCCGGCGGGACGACCGCGGTGCGGCCATAGCCCGCCTCGCGCAGCTCCGCCTCGTTGAAGGCCGACACGGCGAGGCCGAGCGAGCAGCGGGTCGCCAGCCGGCGCAGCTGCGTCTGGGCCAGCAGCTGGTGGCGCGCCATCGCGTTGTCCCAGGCGGCGTAGAGCTCGGGCGGGGTCACGTTGTGGTAGTTCACGACGAGCGGCTCGGTGCGTCGCCGCCAGCCACGGCGCCAGCGCCGACGCGGTGGCGAACTGGTACACCAGCACGTCCCCACGCTCGGCCGTGTCGGCGTAGGCCGTGTACGGGCGCGTCTCGGACTCGGTCTCGGGGTCTGCCCGCTCGACGTAGATCCGCGACCGCGATGCCGCGGTCGGACCAGGACGTCGCGCAGGCGCAGCGTGTGGCGCCCGACGGCGTCGCCGCGGTGGAGCATCGGGACGAACTGGTGGATGCCGCTCATGCCGAGCGGGCACTCCCCTCCACCAGCGGAGCCAGCAGGCCGACGAAGCGGTCGGCGGCCGAGTCGAGATCGAGCTCGGCCAGTTGCCGGCGCCCCGCTTCGCGCAGGCCGGCACGGCGGGGCGCGTCGGCCAGGAGATCAGCGATGGCGGCCGCCAGCGCGTAGGGGTCCTTGTCCGAGACGAGGACGCCGGAACCGCCCAGCACCTCGGGCACCGCCCCCCGGTCGAACGCGACGACCGGCAGCCCGGCGCGCATCGCCTCCACCACCGGGACGCAGAACCCCTCGTGCTCGGAGGTGACGACGAGGACGTCGGCTGCGGCATAGGCGGACGCGACCGTGTCGTCGCCCGCGTGCCCGGCGAACGTGACGGCATCGGCGAGTCCCAGCTCGGCCACGTAGCGGTGCAGGGCGGCGACGTAGGAGTCCGTGGCGGGCTTCCCGATGATCAGCAGCGTCGCCGCGGGATCGCGATGGGCCCGGGCGACGGCCAGCGCGGCGATGGTGCCCTCGAGCGCCTTGTTGGGTGACACCCGGCCGACGGCGAGCCAGCGGGCGCCGCGCCCAGCCGGGCGGATCCGGGTCGGATGGGCACCGAGGTGAGGGCCGGGTCGAGGGCGGCCGACGGCGGGATCACCGCCGTGGACGCGAAGCCGGCCGCGGCGAGGTGCGCCTCGTTGTAGGCCGAGTCGGCCACCGCCAGGGTGGTCCGGGGTGCCAGCAGGCGCAGGTCCCCCTGGGCCCGCAGCTGCCCGAGGGCGAGATGGTTGTCCCACGGCGCCATCAGGTCGGGCGGCGTGATGTTGTGGTAGTTGACGACGAGCGTCTCGGTACCGGCCCGCCAGCCAGGGCGCCATCGCCGACGCCGTGGCGAACTGATAGACCACGACGTCGCCCCGCTCGGCGGCTCCGGCGTAGGACAGCACGGGCGCGGTGTCCTCCGCCGTCTCGGGATCGACCGTGTCGACGTAGATCTCCGAGACGAACCCCCGGGCGCGGCTCGCGTCGCGCAGGCGGAGGGTGTGGCGCCCCACTGCATCGCCGCGGTGCAGGACGGGAACGAAGTGGTGAATGCCGCTCACGAGGGCGTGATCGGCCGTCAGGGCGACCCGGTGGTCCTGCACCGCCGCGCCATCGAGCGGCGCGACCTCGGCGAAACCGGACCGCTCCAAGAGCAGCTCCCACGTCGACGCGTGCAGCGGTCGGCCGTCGATCAGGTCGCGGGCGGGCGGCTCCCGGGTGTCGGCGGCGCCGGCCAGCTCGGAGACGACCACGAGCGGCGCACCGTGCGCCAGGGTGCGGTGGCACTGGGCCAGCAGGGGCAGCAGCCCGTGCAGCGGGAGGCGGTCGACCACCCCGTTCAGCACGATGCCGCCGAGCGAGTCCGGCCTGGCGGCCCACCAGGTAGTCGGACACCTCGCAGATGGTGACCGAGCGTCCGCCCTCGAGAGCGCGCAACGCGACCGCACCGCGCGGCTCGACCCCCTGCGCCGCTCGCGCCGCGCTCTGCCAGCGCATGGAGGAGAGAGCCCTCCCCGCAGTCGGCGTGCACGATGTCACCCCCCGGCGTGCGGGCCAGCACGTGTGCGGCCACCGGGCCCAGCCACGGGCCGAGCTCCTCGCGCCGGGACGAGCCACGCCGCGCCGTCGACCGGTCGGTCCTCGGCGGCGAGCCTCGCCTCGAGCGTGGCCACCCGGGCCGAGAGGAAGCGGAAGGCCTCGACGACATGGCCCATCGCCTCGGCGAGCTCGGTCTGCTCGTCCTCGGTCGCCCGCGCCGGCGCGATCCCGGCCCCGGCGCAACCGGTCCAGCCGTCGGGGGCGCCGGGCGCCGGCCTGCCGCTCGGTCTCGAGCGCGTCCGACAGCGCAGACGCACCGGGATGGTACGGGCCGTAGCGATCACCCAGATGCGTGAACGCCGCCAGGAAATTCCACGCGTCGCTCCCCTGGGGCGCCAGCCGCGCGAACGCCTGGCGCAGGGCCTCCGCCGGCCCGAGCCTGGTCCGTGTCGGCGGGGACGCCCACCGGGCGCGGACCGGCCCTCACCTGCGGCCTGATTGGCATCGTCGTTCGGGGGAATAGCTGCGGGCACGGCGATCGATGCTACCGGCGATGCTCCGTCGCGGTCCGGAGACGCCTCTTCACGACTGCCCACGAGCGACTACCGTCGGAAGACTGAGAAAGGGATCCTGGAACGTGACGCACGCGCGCAAGCTGACGACCCGACTCGTTCTCGCGAGTCTCTCCGTGGCGGGGACCTGCAGCATCGCTTTCGGGCGCGATCGCCGTGCATCGGGCGGCGGCCGCATCGCCGCTCACGCTGGCGAGACTCGAACACGGGCTTCGAGCACCACGCTCAACGACGCGCCGTGCGGCGTCGGTCGAGGCCTCTCCCGTTGCGTTCGAACGACGGCGGGACCGTCCGCGGTCGAGGTCGGCGACCGCCAAGGCGTGCCTCTACGGCTCGAACCTCGCTGACGGATCGGTCGCCGCGGGTGGGGCAGCGGGCAGGGCCAGACCATCGGCTCGGGCCAGGGGTGCATGACCCGGCACCGAGCGGCGGCCATGCCGGCGTTGGGCGTCAACGGCCTGGAGGTCCCCGGGAGCCCGCCCATCGACTCGACCGCGTCGGTCGACAACGCCCACGGCGGCGACCTGTACTTCGGCGGTGGCAACGCCGCCTCGCCCATCGACGGTGGCTACTACGCGTACTCGCCCGGCGGCAACCAGGTGTGGAACCAGGTCGTCACCAACCCGCCCAGCGACACGATGCCCGACGGCGGCGTGCAGGCATCGCTCGCGCTGGGCGACGGCGGGTCGCTGGTCGAGGGGGGCTCGCTCGGGCAGATGACCTACGCCACTGTTGAGCGGGAGCGGCGTCCCCGCGACCGGCTGGCCCCAGTTCTCGGCCGACAGCGTGTTCTCCACCGCCGCCGCGGGCGACCTCTACGGCACCGGATCCGACACCTTCGTCTCCGGGCGGCGCCTCGTCGAGCGGGTTCGCCTACGGCAAGCAGCTACTCCGACGGTGGCCACGTGCGCATCTGGAACGACCACGGCGGGCTGGTCTGCAGCGCCACGACGAACGAAGAGGTGGACTCCTCCCCCGCCGTCGGCCCCATCCTGCCGGGGGGGCCTACGGCATCGCAACCGGCACCGGCAGCTTCTTCCCGGGCGCCAGTGACGAGAACACGGTCAAGGTGTTCGACACCAAGTGCAACCAGGTGTGGAGCGACACGCTGGACGGGCTCACCGGCGGGAGCCCCGCGCTGGCGGACGTGCAGGGCAACGGGCAGCTGGCCGTCGTCGAGGGCACCGATTCGGGCGCGGTCGGGCTCGGTCTAGGCCCTGAACCCGGCGACCGGCGCCACCATCTGGAAGGTCCCACGTGCTCGGCGCCGTCATCGGGTCGGTGACCACGGCCGACCTGACGGGCGACGGCTACCAGGACGTGATCGTGCCGACGGCCAGGGGACTCGAGATCCTCGACGGTCGGACCGGCGCGGAGGTGGCCGACTTCGACGACGGGTCGGGCCACGGCGGCGTCCCACCGGGTGCGGTCTTCGGGTTCCAGAACGCCCCGCTCGTCACCCCGGACGCGAACGGGTCGATCGGGATCACGGTGGCCGGGTACTTCGCCATCGCGGCCGGCGGCGACGTGCAGGGCGTCGTGCAGCACTTCGAGGTGGCGGGCTCCAGCTCGCACCACGCCGTCGAGGCGGGCGGGTGGCCCCAGTTCCACCACGACGCGGCGCTGAGCGGCTTCGTCGGCGGCGGCAACCCGCTCGGGACCTGCCAACGGCCGGCCGGCGCGCTGAGCGGGTACCTGACGGTCGCCTCCGACGGAGGCATCTTCGCGTTCGGCCAGGACTTCTGCGGCAGCACGGGCAGCCTCACCCTGAACGAGCCGGTCGTCGGCATGGCCGCCGTGCCGGGTCAGGGCGGCTACTGGCTCGTGGCGTCCGACGGCGGCATCTTCGACTACGGCGACGCCGGGTTCTACGGCTCGACGGGTTCCCTGCGTCTGAACGCGCCCGTCGTCGGCATGGCGGCGACGCCGACGGCAAGGGCTACTGGCTGGTGGCGTCCGACGGGGGCATCTTCACCTACGGCGACGCCGGGTTCTACGGGTCGGCGGCGTCCATCCCGGGTCAGGACATCGTGGGCATGGCGGCGACGCCCGACGGCCTCGGGTACTGGGAGGTGAGCACGACGGGTCAGGTCTTCCCGTACGGCGACGCCGTCTTCGCCGGGGACACTCGCTCGCTCCACCTGAACGGCTCCATCGTGGGGATCACGCCGGACCCGGTGACCGGCGGCTACTGGCTCGTCGGGTCCGACGGCGGCATCTTCTCCTTCGGGGCGCCCTTCTTCGGATCGACCGGGAGCATCCACCTCAACCAGCCCGTGGTGGCCATGCAGTCCACCGCCGACGGCCAGGGCTACTGGTTCGTCGCGTCGGACGGCGGCATCTTCTCCTACGGCGACGCGCCGTTCCGCGGCTCCATGGGCGGGCAGCATCTCAACCGGCCCATGGTGGGCATGGACGGCTTCTGACCTCGTTCCGGCACGGTCCCGAGGTCCCGGACAGCCCACACCGCTGGCCTAAGGTGACGCCCCATGTTCCGACGACGTGACACCGGGGACCCCGGCCCGGCCACGGCCATGGCGTCGGCGTCCGGCGGCCCGGCGCCGCGGGGGCCGCTGCTGCCGTCCTACCCGCCCCGGGACTATCTCGGCCAGCTCGACCCGGCGTTCCAGGCGTCGCAGTCGAAGCGTCGTCAGGGCGCCGACCTCGACGACTTCGTCTGGTACCACGCCTTCGAACTGCCCGACGGGCGCGTGCTGCCCGGAGCCTGGGACCTCCGGGGCCACGAGGCGTCGTATCTCGGCGGCGTCGACGTCGCGGGCAAGCGCGTGCTCGAGCTCGGCCCGGCGACCGGCTACCTGACCTTCCACATGGAGCGCATGGGGGCCGAGGTGGTCTCCTTCGAGGCGGGGTTCGACGTGCCGATCGACACGATGCCGGTCAAGGGCGTCGACGACCCGGAGGGGCGCCAGCGCGTCATGCAGGACACCATCGACCGCAACCACGACGCCTGGTGGTACCTGCACCGCACGCTCGGCTCCTCGGCCAAATTCGTCCAGGGGAACATCTACGACATGCCGGCCGATCTGGGCACCTTCGACATCACGCTGGTCGGGGCGATCCTGCTGCACCTGCGCGAGCCCTGGGGCGCCCTCTCGCAGGCCGCCCGGCGGACGACGGGGACGATGATCGTCACCGAGCCGCTGCAGGACGACCTGCAGCCGCCGGAGTCCAACATCATGCGCTTCTCGCCCTCGGCGGAGCACCACGTCACCAATTGGTGGTCGATCTACCCGGGGGCCGTGGTCTCGATGCTCTCGCGGCTCGGGTTCGGCCGGACGGAGACGACGATGCACTCCCAGCGGCACTACCTCGCCCACGACATTCAGGGCGACGCCATCGACCAGCGCATGTACACCGTGGTCGGGCGGCGCGAGCCGTAACGCACCCTCCGGGTGGCCGGCGCGACGGTCAGGGAGCGCCACGGGCGAGCACGTAGATGAAGCTCGGTCCCTCGTCGCTCGGATCGGTTGACCCAAGATCGCCGGCCCAGGCGCGTCGGAACCCCGCGGCTTCGAGGGCCTTCCACGAGGCCTCGTTGTCCTGCTGGAGGCAGACCACGATGCGGGACTCCGAGGGGTAGCGGGCGAAGCAGCCGTCGGCGAAACGGGAGATCATGGCGCGTCCGATCGCCCCTGCCGACGAGGTCGGGCTCACCGATGAAGTAGTCGATCCCGACGCCGCCGGCGTCGCCGAGGGCTGTCCTGATCGCGTGGTGCGTCTCCGCGTCGTCTTCGATCAGCTCTCTCTGCAGGTAGCCGATGGGCCGGCGCCCGAGATGGACGATGAAGCCCTCGGTGCGATCGGAACCGTCGATGAGCGGCCCGAACTCCGCCTCGACCGAGGCCAGGTCCGATGGGTGCCTCCACCAGCGCCGGACGTGGGGTCGGGCCAACCACGCCGCCAGCAGCGGGAGGTCGCTCGCCCGGAGCGGTTCGAAGCTGACGTCCACGTCCTCAGTGTGCACCGGCACACCGGCGAGCCGGGCGATCGGTGAGACGATGGGCTCATGGACAGCGCACCGTGGGCCACGCCGTCCGGAGGCACCGATCGGAACCGGCAGGCGCCGGTCCGGGACGCAGACGGGCCCAAGGTGCCGGGGCTCGAACCTGTCTTCCGCCACCTCGACGATGACGACGTCCCGTGGCAGCGGGTCCGCTCCGTGCGCCTGGCCGACGGCACGGTCGCCTCGGTCTGGGAGAAGTGGCTCGCCTTCTCGGCCGACCCGCTCTACCTGTCGCTGTACGCCCGGTGGGATCCCGGGGTGATTCAGCGGCGGCACGGTCACCTCAGCCCGCACGTCGTCTTCGTGCTCGAGGGCGAGATCCGCTGCGGCGACCGGCCGTGCCCGGCCGGCACGCACATCGAGCTGCCCCAGGGAGCCGCCTTCGGCCCCTTCGAGGCCGGGCCCGAGGGGGCAGTCCTCTTCGAGGTCATGATGGGTGACCCGCGGGGATGGGGGGACGATCCCGGCTGCCTTCGAACGCCTGCTCCAGCAGCGAGGCGCTGCGGCGCTGCCCGATCCCCCGATTGAGTTGCCGCCGTGGCTCGAGGACCTGAGGGGACGCTGGGTCGCCGGCTAGCCGCCGCAGCCGCGGCAGACCCGTCCCGGCGCCCACTGGTCCACGACGAGCCGAAGGGCAACGATGGGACCGTGGATCTCGACGCCGTGGCGAATGAGCTGTACGGGTTGCTCCCGGAGGAATTCGCTGCGACCCGGAAGGTCCGGGCCTCCGAGGCGCAGTCGGCGGGCGACCGGGACCTCGCGGTGGCAATCCGGCACCTCCGCCGCCCCACCACGAGCGCCTGGTTGGCGAACCTCCTCGTCCGGCGGCGCCCGACGCAGATCGCGCAGCTCCTCGAACTCGGGACCGCGCTGCAGAGGGCGCAGGCAGACCTCGCCGGCGAGGAGATGCGGCAGCTGTCCCGACGGCGTCAGGAGGTCGTGACGTCGCTCAGCGGCTCCGCCCGCCGGCTCGCCCACGACCTCGGGAAGCAGGCCGGTGACGCAACGATGAGGGAGCTCGAGGAGACGCTCGAGGCGGCCATCGCCGACGCCGGGTCGCGTGACGCACTGGCGTCCGGGCACCTTGCCGCGGCGATGCGCTACTCGGGTCTGGGTGCGGCATGGAGCGGCGCCGCGACCACGTCGTCGAAGAAGAAGGCAGCGGCGAGGCGAGGCGAGGCGGCGGCGCAGCCCCGCCGCCGCCGGTCGCCCGGGCGGTCCGCAGGCGACGCGGGGCCGAGCGACCGACGACAGGCGCGATCTGCCGTTGCCCGTGCCGAACGAGAGATGGCTGCCCACGATCGCCGACGGCAGTGGGCCATGGACGAGGTCGACCGGTGCACCCGGGCCATCGGGGAAACCGAAGATCTCCTGCGCTCCCTGCGGAGCGAACGAAGCCTCGCCCAGGCGGAGCTGCTGAAATCCGAGCGGGCGCTGAAGGCGTCGGAACGTCGGGTGAACGACGCCCGCAGCGCAGGAGACGGCGGCACGGGCAGCGGAAGGCACGCGCGGACGTGGCGCCCTTTAGGCGAGACCGGCCCGGCGTGGGCCGCTCCATCCTTCCCCGTCGAGGGCCGGCCGATGTGCTGGCAGACTCGAGGGATGACCACGCTCACACACTCGGACTCGATCGTGATCGCGCGCTCTCCAGAGGAGCTCTACGACCTGGTGTCCGACATCGCCCGCATGGGGGCGTGGAGCCCGGTGTGCAAGGAGTGCTGGTGGGACGAGGGAGCCGGCCCCGAGGTCGGGTCCTGGTTCACCGGGCGCAACCTGCTCCCCGACCGAACCTGGGAGACGCGTTCGGAGGTCGTCGTCGCCGATCGTGGACGCGAGTTCGCCTACGTGGTCAACGGCACCTGGACCCGCTGGGGGTACGTCTTCGCTCCGGTCGGCGGGGGAACACGACTGACCGAGTCGTGGGAGTTCCTGCCCGGCGGACTCGCCATGTTCGAGGAGCGCTTCGGGAGCGAGGCCGAGGCCCAGGTGGCCAACCGGCTCGAAATGGCCCGGACCGGGATCCCGGCGACCCTGGCCGCGATCAAGAAGGACGCCGAAGGGGGAGTCTGAGAGGTTCGCTCAGCCGGGAGGCGTCCCCGGCTCCTCGGTGTCCCCGCCCAACATCGTCGTCAGCCCCGCCAGATCGGCAACCGTCACGGTCAGTGCCGAATGGCCGCTTCGTCGAAGCACTGACGGGACCTTCTCGGTGAAATGGATGCACACGCCACCGTCGTGGTTGGTTCCGAGCGTGAGACCATCGTCGGCCCCCGAAAGGCGAATGCCGACTGCCGTCCACCACCTGTAGTTCCGAGTGATGTGCGCACCCGCGACGTTCGCCAATGGCGTCGCGATCTTGAAGAGGCCGAACGTCGCCACGAGAGTGCCCTCGTCCGTGCCTGTGACGCCGTCTCTGGACGGTCGCAGCGCACAGGCCAGCAGCACCGGGAGGTAGCGCTTGTCGATCGCGTAGCCGAAGTGCTCCGTCACCCTGCGTCCGATCTGTGTGTCATGGCGGCGAGCGCCGATGGAGCGTCCCCCCGCCAATGGCTGCCCCGGGTCGAGGATACCGGCGAGGCTCGAACCACGGCGAGGCCCTTCCGGCACATCACGACATGCCCATGAGCGCCGGTGTTTTGCCATGATTCAGCAATGGAGCAGCGCATCAGTTTGGTCACGCTCGGGGTCTCGGATCTCGGCCGGGCTCGAGCCTTCTATGAAGCTCTGGGCTGGTCGGGTGCACAGCAACCCGACGACGAGGTGTGCTTCTTCCAAGCCGGCGGCATGGTGTTCGGCCTGTGGACCGCGCTCGGTGGTCACGGTGCGCCCGGTATCGAATTGGCTCACAACGTGCGCTCGGTGGACGAAGTGCACACGGTGCTGGACGAAGCAGAGCGCGCCGGAGGTTCGATCGTCAGGCCTGCCGCCGTGGCCGACTGGGGCGGCACGACCGGGGCGTTCGCCGACCCGGACGGCTATGTGTGGGAAGTGGCGCACAACCCCGGCTGGACGCTGCATCCCGACGGCACGATCCACATCTAGAACGCGAACAGCCCCGGGGTGCCCCGTCCCCGCTCAGCGACCGACGTGAGGAAGCGGTCGTAGCGGGCGATGAGCACGGGCCACTGGAAGTGCCCGTCGACGTAGGCCCGGCCCCGCTCCCCCAGCCCCGCGCGCAGCTCGGGATCCGACAGCATCCGGTCCAGGACGGCCTCGAACTCGGGGTAGGACGAGAACCACAGGCCGCCGCCGGAGCGCTCGGCGTGCTCCCGGGTCGGCCCGCACGCTCCGTTCACGAGGACCGGGACGCGGTCCACCCAGGCCTCCACGACCACCAGGGAGAAGGACTCGAGCGCCGAGGGTGAGACGGCCACCAGGGCGTCGCGCACGATGTCCCATTTGTCCGGTTCGTCGACGGGGCCCGTGACCACGATGTCGGGATGGGGTGGCAGCTCGACCGAGATGGGGCCGACGAGAGCCAGGGCCAGCGGCCCGGGGTGGCGTTCCTTGTACGTCGCGAAGTACGAGGCCAGCATCTTGGAGCCCTTGTGCTCGTCGACGCGGCCCACGCTCACGATGTACGGCCGGTCACCGAGGCCCGCGAGCTCCCCGCCGGGACGGCCGGTGCCCTCGGACTCCCCCACCCCGAGGCCGAGCACGATCTGGGGCTTCTCGGCCACCGGGTACATGCGCTCGACGAGCTTGCGCTCGGCGTGCGTGTGAAGCAGAAGGCGTCCGCGTCCCCGAAGGTGCCGCGGAAGACGGGCAGGTACAGCGCCGGCTCGTCGTGGGCCGCCGGGTGCAGCACCGCCGGTGCACGGACCTTCCCGATCGCCGCCACCGTCGGGTGGTACAGGTACGGATAGAAGGCCACGACGTCGGCGTCGGAGGTGCGGACGGCGTCGATCAGCTCCATGGAGACGGGTCCGTTGTAGTCCACCCACCGCGTCCCCTGTTCCCGCGTTGCCATCCGGGGCGCCAGGCGCATCAGCCCGTCGAGGCCGTAGAAGTCGGGCCGCCGCCCGTGCGTCGCCGGGTGCCGGTGCACCGGCACCCCGTTGACCTCGCTGGTGCCGGGGTCCAGCTCGTCGGCCCAGGTGTGGGGATCGAGCGCGCACGTCGTGTGGACCTCGGACTCCCACGTCGTGTGGGAGCGCAGGTGCTCGGCCAGCTGGCGCGCCGCCGTCTCCGCACCGCCCATCACCTGGGTTCCGTAGCGCGGCGTCACGAAGGCCACTTTCGGGCTCACCGGGTCACCACCGCGGCCACGGCGTCGACGATGGCTGCGGCCGGCGCGCCGCCGGACAACGCGGCGGCTCGTCGCCGGCCCGAGGCGGTCAGGGTGGCGCGCAGGCGCTCGTCCGTGCACGCCCGGTGGAGCGCGGCGGCCACGTAGGCGGGATCGGCGGCCGCCAGGACCAGCGCAGCGTCGGCCACGGTCTCGGCAACGGCACCGGCACCGCGGGTGACCACCGGGACCCCGGCGACCATGGACTCCACCAACGGCACCCCGAACCCCTCGTGGGCCGAGAGGGAGAGGTAGACGTCGGCGGCGGCGAAGTAGGCGGCGAGCGACGCATCGGACACCTCGCCGGTCAGCCGGACGGCGCTCGACAGCCCGAGATCGTCGACATAGGCCTGCAGCGCCTTGTGGTACTCGTAGCTCGACGTTCCCCCGACGAGGTGCAGCCGGGCGAGCGGGTCGTAGAGGCGGCGGTACGCCCACAGCGCCTTGACGAGCTCGTGCTGCGCCTTCGACGGCACGATCCGCCCGACGAAGAGAATGTCCGCCCCGCCGCCCGCGGCAAGCTGTTCGAGCTCCGCCGCGACGCGCGGGTCCGGGGACGACGTGACCCGTCCGTAATCGGCCAGCACCGGCACCACGGCCGTGCGCCGGCACCCGGCCCGGCGGAGCTCGTGCTCGCTGAACGGGCTCTTGGCGAGCCCGAGCAGTCGCCTGCGGCGCCAGCAGCGCCAGCTCCTCCGCAGCGAGGGCGGCGCGGCGCACGCTGTCCGGCTCCCAGCCGGCGAAGTACTCCGGCCCGGTGAAGTTGTGAAAATCGAGGATCAGCGGCAGCCCGCGCTCGGCCAGGTAGCCCGCGACCGCCGAGGACGTCGTGAATTGGTAGAGGGCCACATCGCCCTCGGCGGCGTGCTCGGGGTACATCCAGTGCTTGTAGGCCTGGGCGGCCAGGTCGTCGTGGATGGCCTCGGCGAAGATCTCGGACCGCCACCCGGCCTGGCGCAGGACGTCGCGCAGCTTCAGGGCGTGCGTTCCCGTTGCGTCGTGCGGGTTGAGGGTCGCGATGAACTGGTGGACGGCCACCGCCCTCCCGGCGGCGGCACTCACCGTTGGGTCGACGAGTACGGCGACGTGACGCTCGTGCGAATCGCGCACACCAGGAAGTCCTGCCCGCCGGGGCCGTCCCGGGCGACGACGGACTCGTAGCCGCCGTGCCCGAGGAGCGCCGTCCACGTGTCGGGCCGCAGCGGCCGTCCCGGCGCCAGGTCGGCCTCGCTGGGCGCGCCGTCCGCCTCCCAGGCATCGCGGCCCACCGAGTGGACGACGAGGATCCCACCCGGGGCGAGCCGGTCGGCGACCAGCGACAGCAGCTGGGCGCGCTCGCCCCCGGCCATCCCGTCGACCACGCCGCTCAGCACGACTCCGCCCAGCCCGGCCGGGGCGACCGCTCGCAGGTGCTCCTCGACCTCCTCGTCACGCAGGTCCACGGTGCCGAGCTCCGCCCCGTCGACCACCTGCGGAACGGGGATCGACGCCGTAGGCGTCGCCACCGGCCGCCACCATGCGGCGCACCAGCCACCCGTCGCCGCAGGCGGCGTGGAGGACGCGGCCCGGAGCCTTGGCGACGGCGTCGACGGCGGGGTCGACCCACCAGGCGTCGGGCCGGTGCAGTGCGGGGAAGTCGACGACCCCGGCGCCCGGAACCCGCTGGACCTCCACCTGCCGCTCGAGCTCCTGCAGGCGTTCGTCGACGATGTGCAGGGCACGGCTCACCGCGGACGCCGACTGGCTCATCTGGTGGGTGACCCACCCGACGTACCAGAGGAGCAGCGAGCGCATCCCCTTCTTGACGGCCGCACCGGCGGCACGCTCGGACTCGACCGGCACGACCGGGTCGATGAACGTGGCGGCATCGACCATCCGCAGGGCCTCGCCCAGGTCGCCGCCGCGCCCGGCGACCGGGGAATGGGCCAGGAAGAGCTCGTCGAGCTCGCGCTCGAGCTTCGGGGGCAGGTCGCCCGAGGCGCGGCGCAGCCGCACCTCCTCGGCGATCTCCGCCATGACCTGCTCCACGTAGGCCTGGGGGTCGGCCGGCACCGTCGTCTCGGAGTCGCTCATGGTGCGAGTCTCGCTCAGAGGTTCTGCGCCATGGCGGAGGCAGTCGACGTCGCTCTCGGTCGAGATGAGCGCCGCATGCACGTTCAGCCGGAGCGTGCCGGTCACCTTGCCCGGGTTCATCACCTCGAACGTCCCCGCATTCTCGAGCCAGTCGTAGAGGACGCCGCCCCGGCTCTGGATCCCGAGGGCGAAGGAGTACGAGCCGTCGAGCAGCGGCACCTGGACGATCCCGAAGTGCATGACGCTCGTCCCGCGCGGAGCGTCGATCGGCATGCCGATGATGGAGGTGTCGGTGCGGGTCAGCGTGGTGCCGTCGGCGTCACGGACCTCGAGCGAGAACACGACGTCCGCCGTCGGGTAGAGCGCCTCGAACTCCACCCGGATGGTGAGGTCGTCGCCGGTGCACATGTACGGCACCGAGTTGTCACCCGAGAAGACGCGGTGCACCGAGCGGAAGCGGACCGGGCGCTCGGCGTCGGGCAGGTCGTCGGTGCTCCCCGCCGTCGGTGTGGCCGGCACCGCCACGAGGGTCGGGTCGGCGATCGACATGCCGGCGCCCTCCGCCATGAGGCCCTCTCGGAAGATCCGGGTCGCCTCACCCGGCTCGCCCTCGGCGATGAGCCGCCCGTGGCTGAGCACCACCCCGCGGTCACAGATGCTGCGCACCGTGTCGGCCGAGTGCGTCACCAGGAGGATCGTCCGCCCTTCCCGCTGGAACTGGTTGACCCGGTCGATGCACTTGCGCTGGAAGCGCTCGTCCCCCACCGCGAGCACCTCGTCGATCACCAGCACGTCGGGGTCCATGTGCACGGCCACGGCGAAGCCGAGCCGCACGTACATGCCCGAGGAGTAGAACTTGACGGGACCGTCGATGAACTCCTCGAGCTCGGAGAAGTCCACGATGGCGTCGAAGACCCGGTCCACGTCGCGCTTGGACATGCCGAGCAGCGAGCCGTTCAGGTAGATGTTCTCCCGCCCGGTCAGGTCCTGCTGGAAGCCGGCACCGAGCTCGAGGAGGCCGGCCAGCCGGCCCCGGACGGCGACTTCGCCCGTCGTGGGCTGGAGGATGCCGCAGATGCACTTGAGCAGGGTCGACTTGCCCGAGCCGTTCCGACCGAGGATGCCGACGGTCTGACCCTCCCGCACGGTGAGGGACACCTCGTTGAGCGCCCAGAAGTCCTCGACGTTCTGGCGCTTGCCGCCGTGGATGATGCGCTCCTTGAGCGAGTTGTACTGGCCGTGGGCCAGGCGGAACCGCTTGGAGATGTTGCGCACGTCGACGGCGAAGTCGCTCACCCGATCAGAGCTCCTCGGCGAAATTGCCCTCGAGGCGGCCGAAGACGGCGAGGGCGACGAGGAAGAGGCAGATGGAGAGGAACAGCACGCCGAGGACCAGGGCGGTGTACCACAGGTAGCCCTGCGTGGGCAGGACCTGGGTGGTGACGCCGTTGAGGGTGTAGGACGGGTGGGCGTAGAGACAACGCTGGAACGTCAGCACGAGCGGTGTCATGGGGTTGAGGAAGTACACCCACGTGAGCCCGTGCGGCCCGAGCTTCTTCTCAATCGTCCAGTACGCGTACACGATCGGGCAGGCCCAGAACCAGGCGGTGAGGACCACCTCAATCAGGTGCTGCGTGTCGCGCAGGTAGACGTTGACCGACGACAACAGGATGCCCAGGCCCGAGGCCAGGATCACCCCGGCGATCAGCGCGAGGACGAGGAGCGGGAGGTAGGCCACGTCCGGCGGGTTGTGCAGCAAGACCATGAAGATCACCATGACCACGGACTGGAAGAGGAAGAACACGCAGGCCGACCCGACCGCGGCGAGGGCCAGGATCTCGCGGGGGAACGACACCTTCTTGACGATGCCGGCGTTGTTCACGACGACGCCGGTGCCGGTGAGGACCCCCAGCGAGAAGAGGTTCCACAGCAGGAGCCCGGCCATGAGGTAGATCACGAAGTTCGGCATCTTCTGGCCGAGGACGACGTTGAACACGAAGAAGTAGATGACCAGCGTCATCGCCGGCGCGATCAACGACCACACGAGGCCGAGCGCCGAGTTCTTGTACTTGACCTTGATCTCGGTGCGGACGAGGTAGATCAGCAGCTCGCGCGACAGCCAGATCTCGTGCAGCCGCTTGCGCACGCTGATGGTCGGCGTGACGACGCGGGTCGACCGAGCCGCGTGCGCATGGCGCGCTCGCTGACGCCGGCCACCTCGGCCGCCATCGGCGAGTTGTCCGCCACCCGGACTCTCGGCGTCCTCCTCGAGTCTCCTGGTCTGCGTCCGACGAGGAGGCCGGGACGTCCAGAGCCACGCCTATTTGTTCCCTGCCGCCGCCGTGGCCGTGGAGCGGTCGATCACCTTGTCGATGAAGCCGTACTCGCAGGCCTCGTCGGCGGTGAACCAGCGGTCACGGTCCGAGTCCGTCTCGATCCGCTCGAGCGGCTGCCCGGTGTGGAAGGCGATGCGCTCGGCCATCATCCGCTTGAGGTAGATGATCTGCTCGGCCTGGATCGCGATGTCGGCCGCCTGGCCCTGCATGGAGCCCGACGGCTGGTGCATCAGGATCCGGGAGTGCGGGCAGGGCGTAGCGCTTGCCCGGGGCCCCGGCGCACAGGAGGAACTGGCCCATGCTGGCGGCGAGGCCGACGCAGATGGTGCGAGACGTCGGGCCGCACGTACTGCATGGTGTCGTAGATGGCGAGGCCGTCGGTGACCGAGCCGCCCGGGGAGTTGATGTAGAGCGAGATGTCCTTGTCGGGGTCCTCGGCCTCGAGGAGGACGAGCTGGGCGCAGACGAGGTTGGCCGTGACCTGGTCGATCGCGCTCCCGATGAAGACGATGCGCTCCTTGAGGAGCTGCTGGAAGACGCGACCCGCGGAGTCCAGGTCGGCCCCGGCGGCCGTGACGAGGGGGGTTTCGAAATGCATTGGCCATGGCCACGAGGCTAGTGGCCGCAGCAGGCACCGTAGGCACATGGCCGTACACTCCCTGTTCACCCGCACTGCGGGACCGCTGCGGGCGTGGCGGAATTGGCAGACGCGCCGGGTTTAGGTCCCGGTCCCCGCGAGGGGGTGGAGGTTCGAGTCCTCTCGCCCGCACTCGCTCCCCGCCCTCCCCCGCCGTGCACGGGCGGGTCAGGCCGGGCACCCGCACAGGTAGGCCAACAGGTAGCAGTCCTCGATTCGGTGGAACATGCCTCGTGCGGTCGCCACCTGGTCCGCATCGAAACGCCCGGCGGCCAGGCTCGGCCCGGCGTGGTTCAAGCCCCAGGCGCCCGGCGACCTCGAAGCCTGCCCCGGTCAGCGAGCGCCCGCATCTCGGCGTCGGTGTACTCGTGCTCGTGGTCGGGGTCGATGAAATCGGGCTGCTGCAGCCGGGTCACCCGGGCGTTCGGCGTGTCGATGGCGAGGAACGCCCCTGGCCGGAGCACCCGGTGCACCTCGGAGAGCACCGTGGCCGCGAGATCGGGCGGCACGTGCTCAATCGACTGCCCGCTGTAGACGAGGTCGACCGAGTCGTCGGGGTAGCCCGACAGGTCCACCATGGAGTGGTAGCGGTAGCGCACCGGCCCGAGCGCGGTCTGCGTCACCTCGTGCGCGGTGTCCTCCCGGTAGAGCTCGTTGCGCTCCTCCGAGGGCAGATCGATCACCACGAGCTCCTCGAACGGGTAGGGGTAGCCCATCAGCACCAGGGCGCCGGTCGGGTTGCCCAGCGCCGTGCCGCCGAGGTCGAGGATGCGTGCGGCGGGCGGGAGCGAGCGGACGAACATCATCCGGCTGAAGTGAAGGGACTGTCCCAGGCCCGTGAAAGGCGTGACCGACCACCACTCCCCCGACGCGATGGTCCACCCCGTGAGCTCCTGTGGGGTGATGGTGCCGTTGCGGATCCCGTCGATGTAGCTCTGGGCCCCGGTCGGGTCGGGCTCACGCGCCAGGACGAGCTCGTAGACGAGGTCGAGGACCTCGGAGGCCGACCGGCCGGAGAGGGCGCGCCAGTGCTCCAACCCGGGAGCGGGGAGCGGGGCGCCGCGCAGGCGTCGCAGTGCGCCGTGCAGCGTTGGCATGGCCTCAAGCTAGTGCGTACGGCCCGGCCTAGCTTCGTCCGCGTGCCCCACCTCGTCGCTGCTCCGGACAAGTTCCGGGGGACGGTGTCGGCGGCCGAGGCGGCGGCCGCGGCGGCCGACGCCGCCAGGCGTGCCGGCTGGACGGCCGACGAGGTCCCGATGTCCGACGGCGGCGAGGGTCTCCTCGATGCACTGGGCGGGAGGCCACGGTCCGCGGTCGTGAGCGGGCCGCTCGGTGGGCCGGTCGAGGCGGAGTGGCGCATGCTCGAGTCGATCGACGGCCCGACGGCGGTCATCGAGATGTCGCGTGCGGCTGGACGCGGCCTGCTGCCCCGGCCCCGCGGTGACGATCCCGTCCGCGCCGACACCACCGGCGTCGGCCAGCTCCTCGTGGCGGCCCGCGACGCGGGGCGCGCCGCATCGTGGTCGGCTGCGGGGGTTCGGCCACGACCGACGGGGGGCGGGGTGCGTTCGACGCGGTGGGTTCACCGCCAGGCGCTGCGAGGGGTCGAGCTGGTCGTGGCGTGCGACGTGACCACGCCGTTCCTCGATGCCGCCACGGTATTCGGTCCCCAGAAGGGCGCCACACCCGCGCAGGTCGAGGCTCTCGGGCGCCGCCTGGTCGAGGTGGCGGCGCGCTACGAGCGCGAGTCCGGCGTCGACGTGACGGGCGTGGCCGGTGCAGGCGCGGCGGGAGGGTTGGCCGGTGGCCTCGTGGCGCTGGGCGCCCGGATCGAGCCGGGTTTCGACTTCGTGGCGGGCCTCGTCTCCCTGGCGGGGCGCATGGATGGCGCCGACCTGGTGGTGACGGGCGAGGGTCACCTCGACCCGCCGTCGTTCCACGGCAAGGTGCCCGGTGGCGTGCTGGCACTGGCACGCGCCCGGAGCGAGCCGTTGCCGGTCCTCTGCATCGCCGGCGGAGTCGGACAGGGCGCTGCTGGTGGCGCCACCGGAGGGGCTCGAGGTCGTCAGCCTGACGGCCCGCTTCGGGCGCGTCGAGGCGCGGGCCGCGACGGCCGCGCTGATCGGCCAGGTCACCGCCGAGGCGGTGGCCCGGTTTTGCCCCTGAGCGGGCCCATCGGCCACACTGCGGGCCCGCGCGGCAGCCATCCGGCACCGCCTGCCGGGCCCGCCGCCCGGCCACGAACGCCCGGCGCATGCGGGGCACACCGGCGCACGACACGGCACAGGGAGGCATCACAATGGGACTGCTCGACGGCAAGGTGGCGGTGGTCACAGGTGCAGGACGAGGCATCGGGCGCGAAGAGGCCCTCCTGCTCGCCGCCGAGGGTGCCAAGGTGGTCGTCAACGACGTCGGCGCCGGGCTGCACGGCGAAGGCGGCGCCGACGTGCACCCGGCCGAGGAGGTCGTCGGCCTCATCGAGGCGAACGGCGGCGAGGCCGTCGTCAACGGCGACGACATCAGCACGTGGTCCGGGGGCAAGAACGTCGTCGACCAGGCCATCGACACCTTCGGAGCGCTCGACATCCTGGTCAACAACGCGGGGATCCTGCGCGACAAGATGTCGTTCAACATGGACGAGTCCGACTGGGACGACGTGATCCGGGTCCACCTGAAGGGGCACTTCGCCGCCACCCATCACGCCGCCGTCTACTGGCGCAACCGCTCCAAGGCGGGAGAGGACGTGTCCGGCCGGATCATCAACACGTCGTCGGAGGCCGGCCTCTTCGGCAACGCCGGACAGGCCAACTATGCGGCCGCCAAGGCGGGCATCGCCGCACTCACCTGGGTCGAGGCCCGCGAGCTCGGCCGCTATGGCGTCACCTCCAACGCGATCGCACCCCGGGCGCGGACGCGCATGACGGAGACGATCTTCGGCGGCGACGGCATGAGCGCCGGCGAGGGCGGTTTCGACGTCTGGGATCCCAAGAACATCGCCAACGTGGTGGCCTTCCTCGCCGCGCCGGCCTCGGCCGACGTCACCGGGCAGATCCTGGTGGTGTTCGGCGGCAGCATCTACGCCATGAGCGCGTTCAAGGCCGCCGGCCAGGTGACCCGCGACGCGCCCTGGTCGCCTGCGGAGCTGATCGCCGCCAAGGGCGAGCTCTTCAAGGGCATCGGGTCCGACGTGCCCCCGTTCAGCTTCATCTAGGCCGCGCCACGACGGCGGCCGGCAGGCCGAACCGCCGGCAGGCGGAACCCCGGCAGCAAGCCCGCCGGAGTGCGCTGCGGTACGGTGGCGCGGTCGTGACTGAGCGGTCCCTCGGAGCTGGCGTCGCCACCGCACACGGTCCCGTGGCACGCGTGGCCGACGTTCCCCCGACCGAGCCGGCACACGAGGGCGATACCGCCGCTGCACGTGCCGCGCCGCACCGTGGCGCGCCTCTGGTCCGAGTGGCGCCGACCCCTGACGATCGGTGTGGGCGGGGCCATCGGGTTCCGGTTGATCGTCACCTGGATCGCGTTGGTCAGCGGCGACGGCGTGGTGTTCCCCCACATCGTGGCGCGCCAACCCTCCACGCTGACCAGCATCCTCGCCAAGTGGGACGGGGGCTACTACCTCTCGCTGGCCGCACAGGGTTACCCGGGCCACGCCGCGACGGCCGCGGCGCAGACGAGTCACCGCGCCTACTACACGTTCGGGCCGCTCTTCCCCGGGCTGACGCACATCGCCCACGCCATCACGGGCGTCGGCTACGTGACGAGCAGCGAGCTCGTGAGCACCGCCGGGCTGGCCGTCGCCCTGGCCGCGCTGTGGAAGCTCGTCGACCTCGAGATCGGTCCCCGGGCGGCCGACGGGGCCTGCGTCATGCTGCTCGCCTGGCCGAGCGCGTTCTTCCTCGTCGCCACCTACCCCGAGTCGGTGACCCTGGCGGCGGCGACCCTCGCCTTCCTGGCCGCACGTCGCGGGCACTACGTGGCGGCGGGCCTGTTCGCCGCCGCCGCGGCCATGGGGAAGTACTACCTGGTGCTCCTCCTCGTGCCCCTGGCCATGGAGGTGTGGTGGGCACCGCGGGCGCGGAGCGAATGGCGCGCGGGCCGAAAGTTCGAGTGGCTGTCGCCGCCACGGGTGACGGCGGCGCGGCTGGCTGCGATCGCCGCCCCGACGGTCGTGGCAGTGGTGGCCTGGGCCGCCTACGAGAAGGCGCACTTCGGCGAGTGGCTCGCGTTCGTCCACTCCCAGGCACAGTGGCACCGCCACGTGAGCTGGCCCTGGACCTCCATCGGCCATGCCGTCTCCGACCTGGTGCACTGGCGCTTGCTCGACACCTCGACCGCGTCTGTCGTCGAGCTCTTCGACCTCGTGACGGTGGTGCTCCTCGCCGTCGCCGCCGTCGTCGCCTTCATCCGCATCCGCCCCTCCTACGGCGTGCTCCTCGGCCTGGCCTGGTGCGTGTTCGTCTTCCAGACCATCCTGCTGTCCGAGAGCCGCGAGGTCCTCGTGCTCTTCCCCTTCTTCGCCGCCCTGGGCCTGTGGGTGGCGCGGCACCCGTGGCGTGAGCGCGCGCTGCTCTTCTTGTTCCTGCCCTGCGGCTACTTCCTCCTCGAGCGGTTCGTCACCGGGAAGTTCGCCGGCTGACCGCGGGCTGGCAGACTCCCCCGGATGCACGACGTGCCAGCGGCGACGGGGGGCGGGTCCGCACCGGGGGGGACGCTTCCCGCCGCGCCCGACCTACCCCGATCGCCACCGGCGGAGGACACGGGCGGGCGGGGGCGGTGGCGCGTCGCCTGGGAGCGACTCGACCGCAACGGGCTCCGTGTCTTCTGGGTCGCCACCGCAGTCCTCCTCGGCCTCCAGTTGGTCCTGTTCCTCGCCGTCAGCACCTTCCGCTACCACCGCTTCGACCTCTACACCGACTTCGGGACCTACGCCCAGGCCTTCTCGGTCATCGCGCACGGCAATCTCCGCCCGTTCGACACCTTCCAGACCTACCCCTTCTGGCAGAACCACTTCGAACTCGCCATGTGGCCGATCGGCCTGGTGGGGTCGGTCTGGCCCCACCCGATCGTGCTCCTGTGGATGCAGGACATCGCGGTGGTGGCCACGGAGCTGGTTGGCGCTGTTGTGGGTGGGGCGGATCTGCATCGAGCGGGTCGGCGGACTGCGCCAACGGGTCGCCCTGCTCGCGCTCGTCGCGACGGTCGCCAACGCGTGGTGGTGGGAGGCGACCATCTTCGACGTCCACTTCGAGACGTTCGGCATGCCGTTCGCGCTGCTCAGCGCGTACGCGCTCTGGCGGGGCCACCACCGCACGGCCTGGGCGGCGGCGATCGTCGGCGTTCTCTTCGGCGACGTGGTCGCGTTGTCCATCATCTTCGTCGGGCTGGCCGGGCTCCTCTCGGGCCACGTACGCGCCCGCGGCCGCGGTGTGTGGCACGCGGCCGGCTTGGCCGGATTCGGCCTGGCCTGGCTGACCCTGGTGACCGCCCTGCACGGCAACCAGGGCTCCAACGTGCCGATCTACTACGGCTGGATCGTCCACTCACCCTCGAACGCATCGAGCTGGTCCGTGTACGGCTCGCTGGCCGCGCACCCGGCGGCCGACCTCCACGTACTGCGGAACCACCTCGGCGCAATGTGGCGGGTGGCCGCCACCGGCGGGGCGCTGGGCCTCCTCACCCCTTGGGGGCTCTTGCAGGCCGTCGCGGTCCTCGTTCCCGTCGCCTTGAACGTCAACGGATCCTTCTGGCTGTTGCCCGTGGGCGCGTTCCAGACCGTGACCGCCGTCCCCTTCATCCTCGTCGGGACCGTCATGGTCCTCGTCTGGTTCGGTACGGGACGCCCCGAGTGGTGGCCCCTGCGCAGGATCGTCGATCCCGGGGCGACGCTCGCACGCTGGCGCGGGCCGGCGGCGTGGGCACTGGGCGCGGGCGCGCTCGTGCTGGCCCTGTCCCAGAGCCTGCCCCTGTGGGGCCAGCTCGTCTCGGGTTGGGGCACGCCCTCCATCCTCAGTTCGGTCAGCGGCTCGGCCGCAGCCGAGCTCCGCGCCGTCCAGTCGGAGCTCCCCGCCGGGGCGCAGCTGGTGGTGTCCGGCGGCGTCGTGGGGCGTTTCAGCGACCGCCAGGCGGTGTACCCGATTGAGCCGGCGCCACAGAACCCGATCCCCGTCACCTCCCGCACCGTCGTCTTCGTCCTGACCAACCAGGGCGAAGAGGGGGTGGCGGCGGCGGGCGAGCGGGCCGACGCCGCCTTCGTCGCCACCCAGCTCGGTGCCACCGTGCTGCTGCACGGGGACGGGGTCACGGCCTACGTCTGGCACCCGCCGAAGGGCACCGCGCCCCTGGTGCTGCCCACGACCGACTCGGCGGGGGCGCATCCCTGACCGAATGTGGGGCACGATGGCCCGATGGCACACGACCGCAGGTTCCGATTCGCCGCGCAGCTGAGCAAGGCGCCCGACGGCTCCGCCCGCTCCTGGGCCGAGCAGGCCCGACGGGCCGAGGACCTCGGGTACAGCGCGCTGCTGATGCCCGACCACTTCGGCGACCAGCTGGCCCCGGTCCCCGCGCTCGCCGCGGTGGCGGCGGCCACGACCACGCTCCGCATGGGGTCGCTCGTCTTCTGCAACGACTACCGCCATCCGTTCGTGTTCGCCAAGGAGGCGGCCACGCTCGACCTGCTCAGCGAGGGTCGCCTCGAGCTGAGCCTCGGGGCCGGCTGGATGCGCACCGACTACGACGAGGCCGGGCTCCGCTACGACGCCCCGGCCGTGCGGGTGGCGCGCTTCGAGGAGGCGGTGCAGGTCGTCCAGGGGCTGCTGCGCAGCGACGGCCCGTTCAGCTTCGCGGGCGAGTACTACGAGGTACGGGAGCACACCCTGACCCCTCGTCCGGTGCAGCGGCCGGGCCCGCCGCTCATCATCGGCGGCGGAGGCAAGCGGGTGCTGTCCTTCGCGGCGCGCCACGCCGACATCGTCAGCATCAACGTCAACCTGCGCGAGGGCACGGGCGGCGTCGAGACGGCCGCTGACGCCACGCCGGAGCGCACCCGCCAGAAGCTGGCCTGGGTGAAGGAGGCGGCCGGCAGCCGCTTCGACGATCTCGAGCTGAACTCGCTCATCGGCTTCGTCCTCGTCACCGACGACGCCGCCGGCCTGGCCGGCCAGATGGCACCGGCCTTCGGCATCGACCCCGCCGACGCGCTGCACGTCCCCCTGGCGCTCATCGGGACACTCGACGAGATGGTCGAGGAGCTCGAGTGGCGGCGCGCCGAGTACGGGATCTCCTACTGGTCGATCGAATCCGACGCCTGGGAGACGCTCGGACCGGTCGTGAGCAAGCTGGCGGGCTCGTGACGATCGCCACCGCCACCGGGTGGGAGGCGATCGGCACGCACCGTGAGCTCTGCGGCGAGCGCATCTTCACCATCGACGCGCCGTCCATCGGGCCCGAACGCCACGCGCCCCTGCTCGTGCTCCACGGCTTCCCGACGTCGTCGTTCGACTACGCCGCCGTGCTGGACGGCCTGCGGGCCGGGCGGCGGGTCCTCCTGTTCGACATGCTCGGCTACGGCCTCTCGGCCAAGCCCGACCGCGCCTATTCGATGGCGCTGCAGGCCGACATCGCCGCGGCCTACGTGGCCCAGCTCGGTCTCGACCGCCTGGCCCTGCTCACCCACGACATGGGCGACACCGTCGGTGGCGAGCTCCTGGCCCGGCGTGCCGAGGGCGCCTGGCCGGTCGAGATCACGCGCCGCGTCGTGACCAACGGGAGCATCTACATCGGCCAGGCGCAGCTGACCGGCGGCCAGCAGATGCTGCTCGGCCTGCCGGACGAGGTGCTCCCGGCCGGGGTGCCGATCGACGCCGCGTCCATCACCCAGAGCCTGCGCGACACGTTCAGTGCCCGCACGCCGCTCGTGCCCGACGGGTGGCCCGAGGACCCGGTCCCGCCCGCGGCGGCGCAGGTCGTGCACGGCGACGGGCACCTGATGCTGCCCCGGCTGATCCGCTACATCGAGGAGCGGCGGGCCAACGAACGCCGCTTCACCGGCGGCATCGAGTCCGATCCGTCGCCACTGCACATCGTGTGGGGGCTCGACGACCCGATCGCCGTCCCGTCCATGGTCGACACGTTGCTGGCGGCGCGCCCCGACGCGACCTCGGCCAGGCTGGACAGGGCGTGGGCCACTACCCGATGGTCGAGGCACCGCAGCGCTTCCTCGGGGCGGCCCGCCCGGACTCGTCTGAGGTCCGGGGTCCCGGGAGACCTGGCTTAACCTGACGGCCGTGCGGAGACGCCGGCGACCCTCGAACCGCTACGAGCTCCTGACCTGCGCCTGGTCGGGCCACGCGCTCGTCGGGACCGAGGCCGCGGTCGTCACGCCCGACGACGCGCTGCTCGTGCGCGAGGACGCCGGGGTGCGCTGGCACCGCTGCCTGCGCTGCGACTGCTGGGTCCAGCGGCTGACGGCCGGAGCACCCGGGTCGCGACCGGGTCGAGGGCCGGGACGAGATCGAGCTGCCCCTGCGCGGCTCGGCGCTGCGCGACCGCTACGTGCTGCGGCTGATCGCGCTCGACCGGGCGGTCCACGTCGTCGTGCTGACCAGCCTGGCCATCGTCCTGTTCACCTTCGCCGCGCACGACCAGACACTGCACCGCGACTACGACAACATCATGGACGCACTGGCCGGTGGCCGCCCGGGTGCCGCACAGGCCCGTGGCGTCCTCGGCTACCTCGGCCGGGCCTTCAAGTACTCCCCGGAGCACCTGCGGATCCTCGGGTTCGTGCTGCTGGCCTACGCCGCGCTGGAGGCGACCGAGATGGTGGGGCTCTGGCTGAACAAGCGGTGGGCCGAGTACCTGACGTTCATCGCCACGACCGTCCTCGTGCCCTACGAGGTGTACGAGCTCACGCTCAGCGTGAGCGTGTTCAAGCTCGTGACGCTGGTGATCAACCTCGCCGTCGTGATCTACCTCCTCTTCGCCAAGCGGCTCTTCGGGCTCCGCGGCGGGCACCGGGCCGAGAAGGCACGCCGCGAGCTCACCAGCGGTTGGGCGGCCATCGAGCGGGCCACCCCCGCCCTGTCCGCCTGAGCGGATCAGGCCGGTGCCATCACCTTGAGGTGGCGCTCCTCCGCCGGCAGGCTGGCGTAGAGGTCGGCCACCAGGTCGTCGCGCAGGGCTCGGCGTGCCGGGTCGTCCCACCGGTTCTCGAACTGGTGCGGGTCGTCGTCGACGTTGTAGAGCTCGCCCGTGGCGATGCCGACCCCGCCCGGGCCGGTGCCCGACTGCTCGTAGACGACCGGGCACGGCGTTGAGGACGCCGTCGCCCCACGACCTCCTCGAGCCCGTTGGGCTGCCCTGCCGTGGACGGCTCGTACACCGTGCAGAGCCAGCCGTCGCGGTAGACGGAGCGCAGGTGCATGCCGTAGCCGGGGAACTGGCTGTCCCACTCGCACAGCGCACGCTCGCGCCCGGGCTCGCCGTCGGCCCGCGGCAGGGCGTGGCCCTGCATCCAGGGCGCCGGGTCCACGCCGGCGATGGCGCAGAACGTGGGCGCCAGGTCCACCTGGCCCACCGGGATCCGACACCGTGGCGGGCGCGATGCCGGCCGAGGGGGCCGGGCGCCACACGAAGGGCAGCCGCATCAGCGCGTCGGTGTGGTACGGGCCCTTGTAGAGGAGCCCGAAGTCCCCCTGCATCTCGCCGTGGTCGGTGGTGAAGATGACGTCGGTGTCGGCCAGCCACCCGCGCCGCCCGATGGTCTGCAGCACCCGTCCGCACGCCTCGTCGATGAGCTCGTTCATGACGTGCACCTTGGCGTTGACCTCGCGGATCTGGTCGTTCGTCAGGCGCGAGGGGACGAACGACGGCCGGCCCTCCCTCCATGTTGGAGAAGCTGCCGTCCCAGTAGGCGAGCCAGTGCGCCGGCTTGCGGGCCAGCACCTCACGCACGGCGTCGTCGGAGCCGGGGTGGCCGGGCGGGAGGGCCAGGTCCTGCCAGGGCACCCGGTGCAGCTCGGACGCCGGCGGGTCCCAGGGGTGGTGCGGGTCGGGGAACGACATCCAGCAGAACCACGGCTCGTCGTCGCCGAGCGACGACAGCCAGTCGACGGTGAGGTCGGCGACCCAGTCGGTGTGGTACCACTCGCGCGGGATCGGGTTGTTCTTCGTCTCCGGTGCGGCGGTGTCGCCGCCCGGCTCGGCCTGGAGCAGGCCGGCGAAGCTGTGCAGGTGCTCGGGGTGGTGCGCCTTGAGCCAGCGGCCGTAGTGGGCGATGGGATGGTCGCCCCAGGCGGCGGCGTGCATGGCCTGCTCCGAGCGCTCGAAGCCCCGCCAGGGGCCGGTGTCCCCGCGGGCCACCCGCGCGTTCTCCTCGAACTGGTTCGTCGGGTCGAAGCCGGGCTCGAAGTGGGCCTTGCCCAACAACGCGGTGCGGTAGCCCGCCACCTCGTGCAGGTACTGGGCCACCGAGGGCGCGTCCAGGGGCAGCGGGATGCCGTTGGCGACCACGCCGTGCGTGCGGACGTACTGGCCGGTCAGCATGGTCGACCGGGCCGGCATGCACACCGTGTTCTGGTTGTAGGCGCGCCGGTAGTTGATGCCCTCGGCCGCCAGCCCGTCGACGACCGGGGTGCGGGCCACGGTGCCGCCGTTGCAGCCCAGGCTGTCGTAGCGCTGCTGGTCGGTCGTGATGAAGAGGATGTTCCGGCGGCGGGACCCTTCCGCCGCCTCGCCGGCCTCAGCCATCTGCGGCCCCCGTCGCGGGGAGCCGCATGCAGGACCTGCTCACAGGCGAGGAGCACCGTGCGGTCGAGGCCCCGCTCGCGGTGCGTGTGCGCCGACTCGTAGCTGGGCGAGGTCACCATGTCGATGAAGGCGGAGCGGCTCGGATACGACACGAGCGCCACCAGGTCCCACGCGTCGGCCGAGGGGTCCCCGATGAGCACGTGCTCGGGCCGGCCCGTCCAGATCACGCGTCCGCCGCGGGCCTCGACCATCTGCACCACCTGGTCGCTGTAGTCGCGGTAGGCGGCGGCACCGGTCGTCTCGGTGGCGCCGCCCTCCGCTTCGGTGGCCTCGTCCGGGCGGGCGAAGTGCAGCAGGTTGAGCATCACCACCTCGCCGTCCCTGGTGCCGTGGGCGAACTCGGTGAACTGCTCTCTCGTCGGCGTGATTGCCATCGGTTCCCTCCCCTGTCCTGTCGCCGGACCGTCCCGCTCACTCCGACGCGAGCATCCGGTGCAGGTCGAGTTCGAGATCCTCCATCAGCTCCACCAGCAGGCGCAACCGCTCCTCCGCACCGTCGGCCGCCAGGAGACGCTGCGCGTCGTAGGCGTTGACCGGCGCTGCGGCGCAGAGCAGCCACGCGGCCACCTCGGCGTCGCCGTCCCCGTCGAGTGCGAGGTCGGGCGGCAGCGCCGGGGTGCCGCCGTGCTCCGCCAGCAGGGCGCGGGCCCGGCGCACCTGTCGGGTCGCCTGCTCCAGGGCGCGACCCGGATCCTCCAGACCGGGCGCGGGAGCCGGTTCGACCACGAGCGCCACCGGATAGGGGTCGTCGGGCAGCCACTGCTCCACCTCGATGAGCGTCTCACCCCGCACCTCGAGGAGCCAACGCCCGTCGGGCAGCTCGATCTCCCGCGTGATCACGCACCGCGTGCCGAGGGTGGAGCGCTCGTCACCGCCGCCGACCTCGGAGCCCCGCTCGATCAGGACGATGCCGAAGCGCCGGTCGCCGGCCAGGCAGTCCCGCATGAGCGAGCGATAGCGCGGCTCGAAGACGTGCAAGCGGCATGGAAGCGTGGGGGAACAGGACCGCCGAGAGCGGGAACATGGGCAGGCGGGTCCCGGACATGCCCCACCATGGCATGACCTGCACGGGGCACGCACCTGCCGCGGCCCGCGATTCGGAACTTCCCGAGCGCGAGAAGGACCGGCCTCTCGGCCGGTCCTTCACTCGTTTGTAGTGATAGCTGTATCGCAGCTTCTTGGGTCCAGCCTGCGGCGGAGTAGGTGCGGGGGCCGCCTTGTCGGCCGGCCGGCACACGCACCGGCGCGAGCACGGCCTCAATCACACGCCGGGCTTCATCCCAAGTGGGCTGCTCTGGGGCGCCACCGAAGCCGATATCGGTGACGCAGCCTCAACCCGGCGGATCGCCCTCCTCGGTCGAGCGTGTCGATGGCATCGGCAGCTCCTTTCACTCGGGGCAACGGCGGGTGCTCCGTGTGCCGCTCGCTGTGCCTCAAGTATCTGCCTCGACCGCGGTCGTGTGAACCCCACGCGAACTGGGCATTCGCGAAGCCCCTGGTGGAGCCGCCCGTCGTCACACGAACTTCATCTCCGCGCCGTGAGCGGGCCAGCGGCGACGGCAGTGCCGGCCTCGCCGCGGGTCCCCTACGCTCTGGGCATGGCACTCCCCACCCCCAAGGAGAACACCACCGCGCTCGTCACCGGCGCCTCGTCGGGTATCGGCGCCGAGATCGCGCGCGAGCTCGCGCGGCGCGGTCACGGCGTGACGCTCGTCGCCCGGCGCGAAGACCGCCTCAAGGCTCTCGCCGACGAGCTCGCCGAGGCGCACGGCATCCGCGCCGAGGTGATCGCGGCCGACCTCACCGACGCCGACGTCACGCGGCGAGCTCCCGGCCGAGCTCGAACGGCGTGGCCTGACACCCGACATCCTGGTCAACAATGCCGGGTTCACGACGATGGGCCCCGTGCACCGGGCCGACCGCGCCGCCGAGCTCGCGATGGTGCGCACCAACGTGGAGGCGGTGGTCGACCTGTGCACGCTCTTCGTGCGCGGGCATGGTCACCCGCCACCGGGGGGCCGTCCTCAACACCGCGTCGACCGCCGCCTTCCAGCCCCTGCCCGGCCAGGCCGGTTACGGCGCCTCCAAGGCCTTCGTCCTCTCCTACGGCCGCGCGCTGGGCGCCGAGCTGCGCGGCACGGGCGTCACCGTGACGACGCTGTGCCCGGGCCCGGTCGAGACGGGCTTCGCCGAGGCGGCGGGGCTCAGCGACGACGAGGCGGGCGAGGCGCTGCCCAAGTTCATGTGGGTGCCGCCCACGGACGTGGCCAAGGCCGCGGTCGAGGGACTGGCCGCCGGGCGGCCCGTCGTGATCCCCGGTGCGGCGAACTGGGCCGCGGCCGGGCTGGCCCACCTGGCGCCCAAGGCGTTGATCCTGCCGCTGCTGGCCTCAGCGCCACCCCGCGTTGAAAGAGGGCAGCGCAGCCCTGATGCCACAACTGGTCTCGGAGCTCGAGCTCCCCACCTCGACCTGGTCGGGCTCGACCGCCAGGACGCCATCGACGCCATTGAGGCGGCCCGGTCCGTGCACTGGCTCGCTCGCAACGAGCTGGGGTACACCGTCACCCGGCTGGCGGACGTGACCGCCGTCCTGCGCGACCAGCGCTTCCACTCCGGCGCTGTCGATCATCGAGCAGGCCCCCGAGTTCCAGGGCTCTTCTCCCGGCGGCGAGCGGCGCGAGTCCATCCTCACCATGGAGGGCGAGGGCCATGCCCGGCTGCGCCGCCTCGTCGCCCCGGCGTTCACGCCCGCCTCGGCGAACCGGCTCCGTCCCACCATGCAGGCCGTGGTCGGCGAGCTCGTCGACCGCGTGGTCGGCCAGGGCGAGTGCGAGCTGGTCGCCGACGTGTGCGAGCCGTACCCGATCCCGATCATCTGCGAGCTGCTCGGTGCGCCGCCCGAGGACTGGAAGCTGTTCTCGGGCTGGGCGACCGACATCTTCCGCATCTTCAACAACAACCTCGCCGAGGACCTGCCGCTGATCGAGCGGGCGGACCAGGAGCTCACGGCCTACGTGAACGACATGATCGCCGAGCGGCGCGCCGATCCACGCGACGACCTGCTGAGCGACCTCATCGCGATCGAGGAGGACGGCGACCGGCTGTCGACCGACGAGATGGCGATGCTCGCCCAGGCCGTCCTCATGGCCGGCACCGACACCACGCGCAACCAGCTGGCCTGCTCCGTGGCGCTCTTCACCGAGCATCCCGACCAGTGGGCCCTGCTGGCCGAGCGCCCGGAGCTCGCCCCACGGGCCGTCGAGGAGTCGATGCGCTACCTCGGTGCGGTGCGCGGCACCGGCGCGCTTCGCCGTCCGAGGACATCGTCTACCGCGACGTCCTGTTCCCGCAGGGGACGCTCGTGGTCACCTCGCTGGCCGGAGCCAACCGCGACCCCGAGGCCTTCGAGGAGCCCGACGTCTTCGACATCACACGTGAGCGCGGCACGGCGCAGATGACCTTCGGCGCCGGCATCCACTTCTGCATGGGCGCGGCGCTGGCCCGGGCGGAGCTCCAGGAGGCGCTCCCACTGTCTGGCCCGCCGCATGCCCGACCTCGCCCGCAACGGCGACATCGAGTGGAAGCCCTCGTCGTTCGGCATCTGGGGGCCGGCGCGCCTCCCGCTGCGCTTCACGCCGACCGCCTGAGCCGGCACGAAGGAGGCTCAGGCGCGCTCGAGAAGCGCGTTCGCCCGCGGCACGACACCCTGGGGGCCGTCCATGCCGAGCTCCATACCGAGCGCCACCGCCAGCTCGGCCTGCTCCCGTCCGCGCTCGGTCTCACCCCGGTCGAAGAGGATCCTCGCCCAGTCGAAGTGGCAGCGGGCGAGGAACGCCCGGGCGCCCGCACGCTCGCAGAGCTCGATTCCCGCGGCCAGGTGCCGATCGGCGAGGTCGTGCTCGCCCAGCGCGGCGGCCGTCATGCCGAGGCCCAGATCGGTCGCGTCCGAGAGTGCCTGGCCCGTCCAGTTGAAGAGGCCGGCGAAGGGCAACAGCCGGTCGTAGACGTCGCGCAGGACGGCCTCGTCGGGCTGGATCCGGAAGGCCATCCGGCCCAGTCCGCACAGGGTGACGCTGAACTCGACATCCTTCGCGACCCGGGCGCAGCCGTCTTCGGCCAGCCACTGGTAGTGCACCCGTGCCTCGTCGATCCGGTCGATCTCGGTCAGCGCGCCGGCCAACGCAACGCGCCAGACGGTGGCGAACGGCGATCTCTCGACCCGGCTCTCGAGTATCTCGACCAGCTCGCCGATCCTGCCCTGCCCCATCCGGATCGGGTAGAGGAGCGCTCCGAACACGCCGATGATCTGCTCATCGGTGCGGTCCGCAGCGCGTCCGAGCTCGATCGCCTCCATCGCCAGCTGCTCGGCCCGGGCCAGGTCGCCCCGGTATGCCGCGAGCGCCGCCATCCGATTTCGCATCAGCCAAGTCACCACCGGCCGTCGGAGCCCGTCTGTCAGCTCGGATGCCGATTCGAAGTTCGCGGCGAACGCCTCGCCGTCGCCGCGGCATGCCGGCGAGGAATCCCCTGTTGGTCAGGATCTCCCATTCGACCAAGGTGTCGCCGCGCCGGCGGGCGATCTGCAACGCCTCATCGTTGAGCCGTTCCAGCTCGTCGTGATAGGGCGTCGATCCATCGAGAAGCGCCCAGGACCGCATGAGCACCGTGGTCAGGGCATCTTCGTCCCCGATCTCACGCGCCACGTCCAGCGACGCAGCGGCCAGGTCTATGCGGCGCTCGACCTCGGGCCCCCACTGGAGCTCGACGGCCAGCGCGGACAAGACGAGTGCCCGACGGGCGGACGGCGCTTCGCCGATCATCTCGAGGGCCTCCTCCAAGAGGGCGAGGAGTTCGGGGTCGAGGCGGTCATCAGTCGTCGCGTTGTGACACAGGATCAGCACGCCGTCGCAGAAACGCTCGGGATCGGCGAGCTGCCGCGCGGTCCCGACCAAGGAGAGCACGACCTCCCGGCAGCGCTGGTCGGCGGAGTCGCTCAGGGCGGACGCGAGCGCGAGCTGCAGGTCGCAGCGCTCGCCCTCGTCCGCCTCGTCCACGAGCTCGAGCGCCACTAGGGCGCGTTCGAGGTGACGGACCGCGCCCTCGAAGGCCAGCTCGGCCGTTGCCTGGCTGGCCGCCCGGCGGCCGAAGTCGACGGCCTTCATCGGGTCGCCCGCCAGCGCGCCCTCCGAGAAGTGATAGGCCAGCTCGTCGAGATGCTGGTCGAGGCGCCGGCCATACCGGGCCTCGAGTGCCAGGGCGACCCGGGCGTGCATGCGCACCCGACGATTGGTCGAGAGCTCCTCGTACAGCGACGAGCGCACGAGGGCGTGCGCGAAGGCGTAGCGGCCGACGACATCGGGGATCTCGCGGATGACTCCGTGCCCGACCGCCTGGTCGAGTGCGTCAAAGAGCTCGTCTCCGCCGGGGCCACCCGAGGCCTCAATGGTCGCCAGGTCGAACTGCGCTCCGATGACCGCGGCGACGGCCAACGCCTTGTTCGCTGCCTCCGAGAGCAACGAGAGCCTCCGGCCGACGACCTCGCGGATGCCCTCGGGTATCCCGATCTGTCCCAGGGTGAGGGTGCTCGTCCACCTCCCGTCGACCTGGACGATGGAGCCCGATTCCGCAAGGTGGCGTAGGACCTCGCCGACGAAGAAGGGGTTGCCCTGTGTCTCGAGCTGCACGGCCTGGGCCAACCCGGCTGCGGGCTCGTCGAGCTCGTGTCCCGCCGTCGCCTCCATCAGCTCCATGACCTCGGACTGGTCGAGCCCCGCGAGGTCCAGCCGCACGACGCCCGGCTCCCGCCTCAGATCCGCCAACACCTCGGCCAACGGGTGGCTCCGGTCGAGGTCAGTGTCCCTGTAGGTGGCCAGTACGAGCAGCCGCATGGGTGACGCGGAGCGCAGGATGTGGCGCAGCAGGAGGAGCGAGGGCTTGTCGGACCAATGGATGTCGTCGAGGACCAGGACCACCGGGTCGGCGCGCGACATGGCGGAGAGCAGGTCGCCCACCGCCTCGAAGAGTCGGTGGCGCTCGTCCTCAGCATCGCCCGGACCCGGCGCTCCGAGCCCCGGTACCCGCGCCGCCAGGTCCGGGAGCATCCGGGTGAGCTCTCCGCCGAGCGGGCCGAGCTCGGACTGCAGGCGCTCGACCGGCACCGCCCCGGCGTAGTGGCGCAGCGCCTCGGCGAACGGCTCGAACGGCATGCCCAATTCCTCGTCGCAGCGACCCCACAACACGGTCGTCCCGGCCTCCAGCGCCCGGCGCACCAGCTCGGTCACGAGCCTGGTCTTGCCGATGCCCGGCTCGCCCGAGACGAGTACGGCGCGGCGGCCGCCCTCCGCCGCTTCCTTCCACGCTGTGAGCAGGGTTTCGATGGCCGCGCTGCGGCCTGCGAACGGGAAGGTCGGAGAGAGGTCGACGAAGGCGGGGAGCGAGACACGAGTGATCTCGTGGGGCACCTCCCATTCGACCTCGCAGACCGCCAACGGCTCCGGGAGACCCTTGAGCGTCCGGACCCCCAGCGGGATCACGGTGAACTCGCTGCGTGTGCCGGCCAGCGCCCGGACGAGGTCGCTCACCAGGATCTGGGTGCCGTCGGCCTCGCCGCAGAGGCGGGCGGCCTCGACGACAGGCGTCCCGAACCAGTCGCCGTCCTCGAATGTGGCATCGCCGGCGCTCACGCCGACCCGCATGGTGAGCGGCCTGCCGTCCAGCTGCCGGTTGCGTCGCTCGACGGCCCGCTGCATGGCGACCGCCCCTGCCAGCGCGTCGGTTGCACCCCGGTACGACACCATGATGGCGTCGCCGATCGTCTTGACCTCGGTGCCACCGGTGGCTGCGATGGCCGCCCGTAGATCAACGAAGTGGGAGCGTCGCAACTCGTCGGCGACCACGTCGCCCACGTCCGCCGCCAGTTCGGTGGACCCGACGAGGTCGGTGAACAAGATCGACACCAGTCCAGCGTCTGCCACGTTTGCCTACTCCGTTCCGTCCAACTCCCGTTGGAGAGTGTGGCAGGGATCCCGCCGGGGCGCCTGCATCGGGCGCGAGCACGGACTCGGATGGTTTCGAAGAGCGATCGCCCCCCCGGGCGGGCCTCAGCCCGACCCGCCTGCGCCGGCCCGGGCGTCGATCCGGGTGCGCCTCGCCTCCTCCTCCATGGCGCGCTGCGCCTCGGGGGGTGGCTCCCGGCCCCCGTAGGTGCTCGCCTCCACCGACGAGGCCAGTCGGCCCCACCTGGTCGACCCGCTCCCTGCCAGCTCGTCGAGCCTCATGGCGTACTCGGCCAGGGTCTCGCTGGGTCGGCGCGGCCGGCCGGCCCGACGGCCGGCCCGCTCGACGCTGCGCGCCACCCGGGCGGCCCACGTCGCGGGGCGGGCACGGCGGCGACGCACCAGCACGACGACGAGGCCGGTCCCGATCGCCACCGCCGCCACCGGCACCCACGGGACGCGGCGCAGCGCGGTGGCGACATCCTTCAACGCCGTGCCGCCGGGGCTCGGGTTTGCCAACGGGACCGCCGCCGTCGGGTCGAAGTTCTGCCACCCGTAGCCGGGGAACCACACCTGGACCCAGGCATGGGCGTCGTCGGCATGGACCTGCCAGAGGTCGGTGATCGGGTCGTAGCCCCCGGGCACGTAGCCGACCGCCTCGCGGGCCGGGATGCCGAGCGACCGCAGCATCACGGCCAGCGACGTCGAGATCTGCTCGCAGAATCCGACCCTGTTGCCGAAGAGGAACTCGTCGACCGTGTCGGCGCCGGCCGGCAAGGGCGGGATGTCGAGGGAGTACCGGGTGTGTGCTCCGATCCAGGCGATGAGCGCCCGCACCTTGTCATAGGTGGTCGAGCGGCCCGCGGTGATCGACTGCGCCAAGGCCAGCACGTGCGGGTACGGCGTGGGGCAGTTGCTCGTACTCGGCCTGCGTCGCCGGCACGAGCGCCTGCGTGGACGTGTCGGCACGGAGCTCGGCGGGGGTCGCGGTGTTCACCTGTGACTCGACGGTGTAGATCGCCCCGGTCCCGAGTCCGATCGGCGAGACCATGGTGCCGTCGCTTGAGAAGAAGATCCTCGAAGTGGGGAACCAGACCTCGACCGCGCTCTCCGCGTGGAACACGAGGTCGGCCGTCGCGTTGGCGACGTAGAACGTCTGGAGATCGCTCTGGCCGAGCGCGACCTCACCCACCGAGACCGGGACGACGAAGGGAGAACCGCCCCGCAGCGGCCGCTGGGCCCGCTTCGCCTCCGTCCAGCTCTCGCCCTGCCAGGTGTCGAAGGTCTCGCCCACCCAGTACGACGGGCGCTGGGCCCGGACTTGCAGCACGAGCGCGTTCCCGAGGCCGCCGCGCAGGGCCGTGTTGAGGCTGTCCGCGAACCCGAGGTAGCCGCCGACGCGGATGCGGCTGGCCGGGCTGCCTGCCCGGGACAGCTGGGCGGCGATCCCCGCATCCCCCGCCAACCCGCCCGGGACGCCGATGGATCCGCCGGCCCCGGCGTGGGCGAGGAACGACACCCTCGATGAAACGACGGGGGCCGGGAGCACGAGGAAGACGGCCGCCGCCGCCGTGGACACCGCGGCCAGCGCGCACACCAGGCCCGTGGCCGAGATGCGCCCGCCGCCGCTCGCCGAGGTCCACATCTCGGTCAGGCCCCAGAGGCTGAAGCAGGCCCAGGCCACGACGTAGAGACCGAAGCGCAGGTCGATCGCCTGGGCCGCCCCCGCCGCCATCAGCCCCGTGGCCGCGCCGAGCGAGAACAAGAGGTCGCGTCGGGAGGGCACGTGGACGGAGTGGACGACCAGGACCGAGACGAGGAGAAGGGTGAGCGGGTCGACGATCGTCGAGAAGTCGGCGGTGGAGGACGTCACCGAACGGAAGAACCATGCGAACGCGGCCAGGGCGCCCACGGCGACCAGGACCATGGCCCACCCGGGCGGGTGGGTGCGGGTGCGGTACGAGAACCCCATGCCCGCGGCGACGAGCACCATGGCCACGATGGCCGTCTTCTGCGAGAACTCGCCCTGGGCAGCGCAGGCGGCGATGGGCACGAGCACGGCCCCCAGGCACGCACCGCGCAGGCGGAGCGAGTGCTCGGGGGGGCCGGGCCGATTCGCCCGGCGGATCGCCTCGAGCACCTGCATCAGGCGCCCGCCCCTCCCGCCCCGCCCGCCGCACCCGTCGGCCCCCCGGCCCCCCCGGCCCCGGTCATGGCTCGAGCCAGGCGCCGGCCGGCGTGGCGGCGATCGGCCACGGCGGCCAGCACCGGGCCCGAGCGCTCGACGGTGGCCATGAGGACCGGTGTGCCGCTTTCCAGCAGTTGCACGACCGTGCCGAGGGCACGCTCGGCGACGCGCTCGGCCTCCTCGGGCTCTGCCGGAAGCTCGACCGTCACGGTCACCGCTTCGGCCGAGGGCCGCTCGAGCTCTCGGACCATCAGCCTGCCGGCGTGCGCCGTCGCCCGCCAATGGACGAGGCGACGGTTGTCACCCGGCGCGTAGGGTCGTGCGCCCCTCGGAAAGCCCGAGTCGGTCCGGGGCCGGTCGACCACCTCTCCGGCCTCCTCGTGCGGGCTCGAACGGGGTCGCGCCGGACGCCCGCAACGGGGCGACACGTGCAGCTCGGTCGGGAGCGCAAACGCGCACACGTCGGCTCCACCATTGCAGGGCGAACGGAGCCGCCGAGGCGAGTGTCGAGCGTGACGGAGGCGTACACCCCGCGCCGCTGCGGCACCACGGTGACGCGCTCGCCGACCGTGCCCCTCCTGCCCACCGGCCCGACGAAGACCTCGGGCCCCGACGGGACGACGGGACGGATGCGCAGGCGCGTGTTCGCCTTGACGAAGACGTCCACCGCCATGCCGGCCACGGCATCGGCGGGGGCGTCGACGACCTCGAGCCGGGCTCGGGTGGCGACGAGCGACGGTCCCACGATCCCGATGAGCAGCACCCCGAACACGAGGTCGCCCAGGAGCTGTACCCAACCGACGCCGGCGTTGTGCGCCACGAGCCACCACAGCGCGACGATCGTCACCGCGACGGCCATCGGCGCCACGGGCCGGGCCGGGCGCGCCCAGCCGCTCACGGTCTCGGCGCTGGCGTCGCCTCGAGGAGCTCTCGTACCACCGCAGCCGACTGCCCGAAGTCGTCGTCGCCCTCGACGGTGAGGAGGCGGTGCGCCAGGCACGACACCGCCACCGCCTTGACGTCGTCGGGCACCACGTAGCTCCTCGACGAGAGGATGGCGTGTGCCTGGGCGGCCCGGATCAGCCAGATGGCGGCCCGAGGGCTGGCGCCCACGTGCACGCCGGGCGCTGTCCTCGTCGACCGGCAGATCGCCACCGCGTATTCCGCGACGGCCTGCTGGACCGGCACCGACTCCGTCGCGCGCTGCGCCTGCAACCAACCGGCCGGCGTGCAGACCGGTTGCAGGTCCGCCAGCGCGTACGTGCCGCCGGCGTGGAGCGCCAGCTTCGCCTCCAGCGCGGCGTCGGGATACCCGATGGACGTGGCGATCGCGAAGCGGTCGAGCTGGCTCTCCACCAGCGGGAAGGTCCCACGCTGCGAATGGGGGTTCTGGGTGGCGATCACCATGTGGGGCTGCGGGAGGGGCCACGACTCGCCGTCGACGCTGACCTGGCGCTCCTCCATCGTCTCGAGGAGCGCGGACTGCGTGCGGGGCGGGGTGCGGTTCAGCTCGTCGACGAGGACGACCTGCGCGAAGACGGGTCCGGGCCGGAAGTCCCAACTGCCCGTGTCCGGCATGAACACCGTGACGCCGGTGATGTCGGACGGCAGGAGGTCGGGATGGCCCTGGACCCGGGAGAGCTCGGCCCCGAGTGACGTGGCCAGCGCACGGGCGAGCACCGTCTTGCCGACGCCGGGGACATCCTCAATGAGGAGATGCCCGCCGGCCAGCGCCGCGGTGGCCGCGGCCTCCAGGGCACGTTCGCTGCCCAGCACGACGCGCTCGAGGTTGCGCACCAGCGCCCGGCCCAGCTCTATGGCCTCGTGATGCCGCCGATGCGCTCGTCGAGAACGCTCACGAGGTCGCCTCCACGTGGGCCATCCCACCAGCCTACGGCTGGGGACCGGCACCGGATACCTCGGCCCGCGGCCCGTCACACGGCCGTCGGCGGCGAGCGGGGACAATGGGGCATGAGCGAGCCCGCACCACCCGTCTTCCTCGAACCCTCGTTCACGCCGCCCCCGCCGCCCCGGAGCCCGGGCTTCTTCCTCACGCCGCTCGGGGTCGAGCACAACGAGGCCGACCTGGACGCCTGGAGCTCGAGCGTCGCGCACATCCACGCCACCGCCGGCTTCGAGGGCCATCCCTGGCCCGACGAGCCCATGACCCTCGAGCGCAACGCGGCGGACCTGCAGCGCCACGCCGGGGACTTCGCCCGGCGCCGAGGCTTCACCTACTCGGTCCTGTCCGACTCCGGTGGTGAGGTCGTCGGGTGCGTGTACATCTACCCGTCGCACCGCCCGGGCACCGATGCAGCCGTGCGGTCCTGGGTGCGGTCCAGCCGGGCCGAGCTCGACACGCCGCTCTACCGCACCGTCAGGGCATGGTTGGAGTCGGCGTGGCCCTTCGCGTCGTACGACTACGCGCCCCGCGTCGCCACCGCCTGAGCGGTCTCGCCGGTCCAGGCGGTCAGGATCTCGAGGCCGTCAGGGCTGACGGCCGAGGAACGCCGCCAGCCGGTCGGCCGGCGGTGCGCCCGCCGGCGCCTCCGCCTTGGGACCGAACGGCGCCTGCGCCGTCGGGACCGCGGAAGCTGTCGGCCACGAACCCCTCGGCGATGGCCAGCAGCTGCGTGGCCAGCCCCGGGTCGAGGTCCGTCGACTGTCCGGTGGCCTTGGCCAGGTCCCAACCGTGGGTGAAGGTGTCGATGGTCGCGATGTTGATGAAGACGCCGCCGGGGAGCTCGCCGAAGGGCAGCTTCAGCATCTTGTCCATCACGCCGTCGGCCTCGAAGGCCTTGACGGCGCGCGCCGCTCCCTTGTTGAACTCCGACACGAAGTCGCCCTGGCAGAAGTCCGTCTCGGAGGGCGCGGGTGCCTGGCCGGTCTCGGCGGCGATGGCGAAGTACGTCGTTCCGCCCACGATGTGGTTCACCAGGTCGCGCACCTCCCACGACGAGCACGGGGTCGATGCATCGAGCTTCTGGGCGTCCACGCCCGCGAGCACCCCGGCGGTCGATGCGAACGCCTGCGTCAACATGTCTGCGCTCATGGTCGGTGTCCCGTCACGGCAGCGCCGCCGTCGCCTCGCCGACCAATTTGTCCTCGCCCTCCGCGTTGGACAGCGTCAGGGCCAGGTCGACCAGCTGCTGGCCGCCCTCCTCCCGCTTGGCCGTGACCACGATCTTCGAGCTGAGCACCTCGTCGGGCCAGGTCTGTCGCGGCGAAGCGCACCTGGTACCTGGTCAGGTTGCCCACGCCCACGAAGTCCGTCACCGCCGTGCCGAGCAGGCCCATGGAGAACATGCCGTGCCCGAAGACGCTCGGCTGCCCGGACTCCTTGGCCTTCACCTCGTCATGGTGCATCGGGTTGAAGTCACCCGACGCGCCGGCGTAGCGCACCAGGTCCGTGCGCGTCAGCGTGTGCGTGATCACCGGTGCCTCGTCCCCGACCTTCACGTCGTCGAAGGACAGCTTCTTCTCACCCATTGACTCGACCTCCCGTCAATCTCGTTCTCACCAGCTCGTACAGTGCGGGCGCCGTCGACCTAGGCGCGGTGGATCAGGTTGAAGCGCGCCGTCACGACGGGCTCGCCCGTCTTCTCGTCGCTCCAGTTGGTCTCCGAGACGACGAAGGTCATCGTCCGGCCCTTCGATTCCTTCTGGTAGGCGTCGATGATCTTGCCCTCGCTCACGAGCACGTCGCCCACCTGGACCGGGCGGTGGTACAGGAACTCCTGCTCCCCGTGCAGGATGAGCCCGCCCTTGGCGATGAGCGGGGCGAGGGCGGTCATGAGCGGGTTGCCCGTCGGGGCGTCGGTCGGCTGCAGCTCCTCGAACTTGCCGGAGAACTCCATGGCGAAGGGGAAGGTCGGGGGCGCCGGTATGGCGCCGAAGCCGGCCTCCTTGGCCGCCGCGGGGTTGTGGTAGATCGGGCTCGAGCTCAGCACGGCGTCGGCGAAGTGCTGCACCGGCCCCCGTTCCACGATCACCTTCGCCTTGGCCGGTCGGCTGCCCGATGACCGACTTGAGCACGTCTTCCTGCGTTGCGGCGCCGTCTGCCACCGTCTGCCTCCCTCTCCGCCGTTCGAACCGGACCACGTGTGCCATGGCGGGCGCCGGCCCTCGGCCGGTGCAGCGCCAAAGGTAGCGGGTCGCCCCGACGCCGCCCAATCCGTTCGCCCGAGGGCGGCCCGGGCCCGTGCTCGATACCATCCGGCCCCATGCCCGACTTCTTCGAGGTGGTGCACACCCAGCGGGCCGCCCGGTCGTTCCTGCCCGACGACGTGGACGACGAGACCGTCGCCCGCATCCTCACCGCCGCCACCCACGCGCCCAGCGCCGAGAACAGCCAGCCCTTCGTGTTCGTCGTCGTGCGCGACCCGGCCCTGCGCGCCACGATCGGCGAGCTGACGGCGCGCATCTGGCAGGGCGGGGCCCGCGCGCTCGAGGAGGATCGCCTCTCCCCCGCCTTCCTGCGCGACGTCGACCGCGGCGCCATGGGCGGCATCGCCGCCGCGCCGGTGCTCGTCGTGGTGTGCGGCGACACCCGGCTGACCTACCCCCAGTCGATGGACGCCTCGGTCTTCCCGGCGGTGCAGAACCTGCTCCTGGCGGCGCACGCACTCGGGCTGGGCTCGACGCTGACCACCATGCCGCTCCTCGCCGGCGGGGAGCTCTCGGGCCCGCTCGGCCTGCCGCCCGAGGTGCAGCCGCTCGCCGTCGTCCCGCTCGGCCACCTTCCCGCGCCGCTCGGGCCGCCCCGGCGCCGGCCCCTGGCGGAGAAGGCCCACCTGGACCGCTACGGCACACCGTTCCCCGGGCGGGCCCGCCGCGCGGGGCGGACCGACCCTGACGCGCCCGTCAGGCCCGGGGATAGGGTGAGCCGGTGCAGGAGCACCACTACTTCGTCGACATCGACGCCAGCGTGGACGAGCTGTGGCAGCTGTTCTGGGCCCGCATCCCGCACACCGAGACGGGCGACGTCTCCATCGACATCCTCTACCCGGGCAACGACATCGGCGACGGCCTCATCCGCCACTGCACCTTCCGCGTGCCGCGCTACCTGCTGACGGGCGGCAAGGGCCAGTCGTGGGAGTGGCTGACCGAGGTCACGCCGAAGGAGTCGTGGAAGTACACCGCCGTCGGCCGGCCCCTGCTCTCCCAGGCCGAGGGCTTCACGCGGCTCGAGGACCTCGGTGACGGGCGGACCCGTGTCCACTTCTCCGAGACGTACCACGCGTTCAACCCGCTGCTGCGTGCCCTGCTCGAGAAGCGGGTGCACGCCTTCATCTCGAAGGACAACGACCGGCTGATCAAGGAGTCGCTGACCAAGGGCGTGGGCTACCTGCGCGTCCGCCCGGGCCAAGGCCGCCGCCAAGGCCGCCGAGCCCGGCGACACCGAGCAGCCGTGACGGTCGTCGACCTCTGGGTCAACGCGCTCACGGGCAAGGCCGCCGAGGCCTTCCTGGGCCAGGCCGGCAACGAGGGCATCCCCGAGCTGCTGGGCGGCGATCTCTCGGCCTCGTCGACGCTCAAGCAGCTGCTGGCCACCATGGATGCGTGCGGGGTCGACGTCGGCGTCGTCGCCGCCGGCATCTCGGCCGAGGAGACGGACGCGCTGCTCGACGAGGTGGCCGCCCATCCCGACCGCCTGCGCGTCGCGCTCGTCGTGGACCGGCCCGACCGCCCGGTGCGCCAGTGCACGCGCCTGCGCGCCCTCGCCGCGCACCCCGCGGTCGCGCTGGTACGCGTCACCCCGCTCGTGCACCAGTACCCGCTCAACGACAAGCTCTACTACCCCGTGTACGCGACCTGCGCCGAGCTCGGCCTGCCCGTCTCGGTCAACGTCGGGATCCCGGGCCCGCGGGTGCGCTCCGCCTGCCAGCATCCCGAGCTGCTCGAGGACGTCCTCATCGACTTCAAGGGCCTCACCGTGATCGGCGCCCACATGGGCCACCCCTACGAGGCGCTGCTCATGCAGTACATGCTCAAGTGGCCCGACCTCTACCTGTCCAACTCCGCCTACCTGGCCCGGTACATGGACCCGGCGCTCGTCTCCTTCATGGACTCGAGCCGGGGCACTGGGGCGCGTCCTCTTCGCGTCCGACCATCCGTTCCTGCCCATGGAACGGGCAGTGGCCGCCGCCCGGGACCTGCCTCTCTCCGACGCGGCGGCCCAGGCCTATCTCGGCGGCACCGCGGCCCGCCTGCTGGGTCTCGGCTGATTCGGTGCCCACGGACCTCGGGCGGTTCGGCGTCTGGTGGAGCGGCTCGTGGCGCGTGCCGGACGAGCCCGACCTCGACGTCGCGCGCGAGCTCGAGTCGCTCGGCTTCACGACGCTGTGGTCGTCGGGCGGCTACGACCCGGGCTCGCGCCCCGCTTCGGCAGCTGCTCGGCTGCGACGAGCCGGCGCCCGTGGCCAGCGGGGTCGTGAGCATCTGGCACGGCGCCCCCGACGACGTCGGGGCCGCGCGTGGCCGACCTCGAGGCGCGCTACGGGGGTCGCTTCGTCCTCGGCCTCGGTGTCAGCCACGCGCCCGCTGACCGAGCACTACGCCCGCCCCTACGCGCACATGGTGGCCTACCTGGACGCGCTCGACGCGCTGGAGACGCCCGTGCCGCCCGAGCGGCGGGTGCTCGCCGCGCTCCGCCCTCGCATGCTCGAGCTCGCCGCGGCGCGCGCCGCCGGGGCGCACCCCTACTTCGTCCCCGTCGAGCACACGGCGAAGGCCCGGGGCATCCTCGGGCCCGGGCCCCCTGCTCGCCCCCGAGGTGGCCGTCGTCCTCGAGACGGACCCGGCCCGGGCCCGGGAGCTGGCCCGGGGCTACACCACCGGCTACCTCACCCTGCCCAACTACTCGCAGAACCTGCGCGACCTCGGCTACGGCGACGACGACGTCGCCGGCGGCGGCAGCGACCGGCTGGTCGACGCCGTCATCGCCTGGGGCGACGCCGCGGCCGTCGCCGAGCGCGTCCGCCAGCACCACGACGCGGGGGCGGACCACGTCTGCCTCCAGGTCATCGCCGACTACGCGGCGTTCCCGCTCGCCGCCTACCGCGAGCTCGCAGTCGACATTGTTCTGAGCGGGCCTCAGCCCCGCCCGGCCCTCTCCGCCAGCAGGGCGGCCAGTGCCCGGAAGGCCCGGCCCCGATGCGACACGGCATCCTTCTCGGCCGGCGCCATCTCGGCGAAGGTCCGCCCGTCGTCGCCGCGGGCACGAACACCGGGTCGTAGCCGAAGCCGTGCTCGCCCCGGGGCGCCATGGCGATGGTGCCCTCCATCACGCCCTCGGCCCACACCTCGGACCCGTCGGGGAAGGCCGCCAGCGCGACCGTCTTGAAACGCGCCCGGCGCTCGCCCGCCGCCGTCCGGGTCGCGCCGCGAGCGCGCCCAGCAGCTTGGCCACGTTGTCGGCATAGGTCGCGTCCTCGCCGGCGTAGCGGGCGGAGAACACGCCGGGCGCACCGCCCAGCGCGTCCACCTCCAGCCCCGTGTCGTCGGCCACGGCGCCGAGGCCGGTCGCCTCGACCAGCGCGCGTGCCTTGAGGCGCGCGTTGCCCACCAGCGTCTCGGCGTCCTCGACGACCTCGGGCGCCTCGGGCGGCCGGGGCACCAGCTCGACGTCGGCCGCCGCCGAGAGGACCGCGACGATCTCGGCGACCTTGTCGGGGTTGGCCGACGCCAGCACGAGCCGCAGCGGGGCGGCGGCGCTCACCGCCGGGGCGGTGGCTCGGCCAGCACGGCCGCCTGCAGGCTCGTCAGCTCCTTGATGCCCGTCTCGGCCAGGCCGAGCAGCGTGTCGAGCTCGCTGCGGGAGAACGCCAGCCCCTCCGCCGTGCCCTGCACCTCCACGAAGCGCCCGGCGCCGGTCATGACGACGTTCATGTCGACCTCGGCCCGCGAGTCCTCGACGTAGGGCAGGTCGAGCATCGGCGCGCCGTCGACGATCCCCACCGAGACCGCGGCGACCGAGTCGGTCAACGGGTGCGTCCCGATCGTCCCGGCCTGCACCAGCCGGCTGCAGGCGTCGTGCAGCGCGACGTAGGCCCCGCAGATGGACGCCGTGCGGGTGCCCCCGTCCGCCTGCAGCGCGTCGCAGTCCACCGTGATCTGCACCTCACCGAGCGCGACCAGGTCGGTCACGGCACGCAGCGAGCGGGCGATGAGCCGCTGGATCTCCTGGGTCCGCCCGGACTGCTTGCCCTTGGCCGCCTCGCGCGAGGCACGCTCGGGCGTCGACCCCGGCAGCATGGAGTACTCGGCGGTGACCCAGCCCCGCCCGGTGCCCCGCATCCAGGGCGGGACCCGCTCCTCCACCGACGCCGTGCAGAGCACCTTGGTCTGCCCGAACGTGACGAGCACCGACCCCGGCGCCATGACCGTGTAGTCGCGCTCGAAGCTGACCGGCCGCAGTTGGTCGACGGCACGCCCGTCCGGGCGGGCCGCGCGGGGATCCCCGCTCACCGTGCTTCCTCCAACGGGGCTTCCTCGAACGGGTTCGTTCCCACTGCGCTCCTCTCGGGTCGGCGGTGCCGGCCGGCCCGGCCCGCACCCGCGCCCACCGTAGCGGCCCCGCGGCGCCGCCTCAGTTGCCGCGGGCGAAGGCCTCGGGATACGAGTGCACGGAGACCTCCAGCGCGGCATCGACGTCGCGGTACGTCTTGATCTCGACGACGTTGCCGCTCGGGTCGGCGATCTTGGCCTTGGTCTGCTCGCGTGGCCAGCCCCTCGTCGTCCGTCGAGACCGGGACGACCCAGTCGACCTCGTGCTCGTGCAGGCGGGCGATCAGGGCCTCGAACTCGTCGCGCCCCAAGGTGACGCCGAAGTGCCGCGACCCCTTCGTCGAGGCCGGCGGCACCTCGTCGGGGCGGTCCTGCAGCGTGATCTGCATGCCGTAGAACCACACGTCGGCGAAGTCGTCCCTGGTGCGCGCCGCCTGGCAGCCGAGTGTCTGCACGTAGAAGGCACGCGCTTCGTCCAGGTCGCGCACCGGGATGGAGAGGTGGAGGATCGGTTGCACCGCGGAAGCCTACGGCGCAGCGCGGTCACGATCCTCCCGGCGGCGAACAGCACGCACCGGGACATGGCGAGGGGGTCCGTGCGGGTGTCGCGGCGCGGCGGCATACCCCCGGCACTGCGACAGGGGCGCGCCGGTGGCGGCACTGGCCGTCGGTCCCCCCGGTTGCAGGCGCCACACCCAGGCCCCGTGCTCGTAGGCCGGCGCCGTGCCGAGCACCCGGGTGAAGAACCCCGAGGCGTACACGGGGTCGCGGCTGTGCCCGTCGATCACGACGTCGTCGACCTGCCACTCCTGCAGGGCCCGGCGGACCGTCGCGATCTGGGCCGGCGTCGCCGTGGGCTCCGGGTCGCCGAGCAGGGTCAGGTCGGTCAGGATCCTGCGGGCCGACCCGGGCGCTCCCGACCCGACCGGGCCGCCCAGGGCGTTGGGTGTCTTCAGCGCGGCGCCGGCCAGCCGGAAGTGGTAGCCGCCGGCCGCCTGCCAGAGCATGGGTTGCGGGGACCCCGAGACGGCGAAGGGGACGGTCGAGCAGCACCGCGTCGGCCGGGAGCCGCCGGCGCGGCCTGGCGCATGTAGGCGGGCGTGCGGAGCGGCACCACCCGGAACGGCAGGTCGAAGGTGACGAAGACCGGCACCAGCGCCACCACCGCCACGCCGCCGTGGCCGCCGCGGTGACCGCGTGCCGGTGCCGTGCGACCCACGACGTCGGTCGCCGGTGCGCGACGTAGACGGCGTCGAGGCCGACGGCGAGGAGGAAGGCGACGAAGAGCGTGAGCAACGGGGCGAACTGGTCCGGCAGGATCTCCTTGAGGAGGGGGAGGCGGGAGAGCTCGCGCCAGGGCAGCCACGGGTGGCCCACCCAGCTCGGGCGCGCCCTCGAGATACCCGCCGAGCGCGAGCCACAGCGTCACGGCCGTCAAGAACAGGAGCAGCCACGTGAGGGGCCGGCGCCGGGCCGCCACGACCGCCGCCAGCGCGGCCAGCGCCGACGCCGCCGCCCACGTAGTCGGTCGGCGGCCCGTTGCGGCCGAGATAGCCACCGAAGCGGACGTACCCGCTGGCGGAGGCCCGGTACTGGCCGGGCGAGAGGAGGCCCGAGAGCGGCACCCCGAGGACCGGTGCCAACGGGAACAGCACGCCCGTCACCGCCTGCGGCCCGGCCTCGCCGAACCAGGACGGGTAGGCGAGCAGCGCGATCGTCACGCCGGCGGCGAGCCCGAGCGCGGGGAGGGCGTGCCCGGCGCGCGCCCGCACCTGTCGCCAGCCGACCGCCGTCACGGCGAGCAGCCCCGCCACGGTCGAGGAGGAGGCACATGACCAGGATCTCGGGCGAGATGAGGAACTGCACGACCATGAGCGGCGGCGAGCACGAGCCCGTCGCGGCGCACCGAGTGCTCCTGTCGGATGACGATCTCGTGCAGCGTGGTGAACAGCAGCGGCGGGATCACGAGCCACGTGACGGACACATGGCCGAAGGCCAGCGACGTCACGATCGCCGCCGAGTAGCCGTACACCAACCCGGCCGGGATGGCGCCCGGCTTCCAGGTGACCAGGGGACGGATGGCGGCGAAGCAGCCCCACGCGCTGAGCGCGGGAGCGAGGGTGAGCGCCACGTTGGTCGCGGTCACCGGCCCGAAGAGCCACGTGACCGGCGCCAGCACCACGCCGACCAACGTCCCCGAGGTGTTCGACAGGAGGTTGGCGCCATCGGGGCACGTTGACCGCCCCGGAGAAGAAGAGGTCGTGGAGGTGCGCCACCGCCCAGGCGGGCCACGCCATGAACCACACCTCCTGCGCGGGGTCCCCGCAGGCGCAGGTCAGGGTCGGACGAGGGGTGGCCCGACCACACGTGCCACCACAGCGCGACGGCGGGCAGGCTGAAGAGGGCGATGGCGCCGAGGTGGAAGCCGACGGCGCGCGCCGCCCGACCGGTGCGGCTGTGCCGCCCGGGCGCGGCCGAAGACTCGTCGAAAGGCTCGTCGTCGGGGTCGGCCGCATCGTCCGGATCGGCCGGCGGCGCAATGTCCTCGGGCGGGTGGGACGTGCCGAGCGTGGGGTGCAGCGACACGTCGATCCCACTCGTCACTGCCGCCGAGCGTACCGCCGGACCCCTCACGCACCCGGGACAGCGAGGACGCCCTTCGATGCGGCGTTCCTATGATCGTCGCCGTGCCCGACCACCGTCGCTGCATCGTCGTCGGCGGCGGGCTCCTCGGCCTGTGCGCGGCGCGGGCGCTGGCGCGGCGGGGCTGGCGCGTCCTCGTCCTCGAGGCCGCCGCCGCCGTCGGCCACGAGCGGTCGGGCTCCAAGGGCGGCGCCCGCATCTTCCGGCTCGGCTACCCCGACCCTCTCTACGTCGAGATGGCGCTCCGCGCCCGCGACCTCTGGCTGGCCCTCGAGGCCGCCGCCGGGCGCCGGCTGCTCCACCCCACGGGCCAGGTGACGTTCGGCGACGGGAGCCGCGCTCGGTGCCGTCGCGGCCGCGCTGGCGGCCTCGGGTGCGCCCGCCGAGTGGCTGTCGCCCGCCGAGGCGTCGGCGCGGGCGGGGGGATCGCGGCCCGGGGCTCCGTCCTCTTCGAACCTGCATCCGGCGTCCTGGCCGCGGACGCCTGCTTGCGTGCGCTGTGCCAGACGGCGTGATTTCGAGCTCCGCACCGGTGTCGCCGTGCGCGCGCTGCGCGACCGGCCCGGCGGCGCCACCGTCACCACCGCCGACGGGCGGGATCTCGACGCGGACGTCGTCGTCGACTGCGCCGGCGCAGCGCGACGCTGGGCCCTCCTCGGCGACGACGCGACCACGCACCCCGTCGTCGCCGCTCCGTCGCTCCCCCAGGTGGCCTACTTCCGTCCGGCGGCCGGCGCCGGCGCCGCGCGTGGGTCCGCTCCCGGTCTTCATCGAGTGGGGGGACGACATGATCTACGGGCTCCCCGTGCCCGAGGGAGCCGCGCACGGCGGCACCTACAAGGTGTCGCACCACACGCCGGGCGCTCCGCTCGACCCCGGCGGCTTCGACCCGGTCGATCCGGCGCCCTTCGCCGACGACCCCGCGCTGCTGGCGCTGCTCAACGGGCCGTCGGGCGCCTCCTCCCCTGCCTGCACCCCGAGCCGGTGGGGACCGAGCGCTGCGTCTACGACAACGCCGCGGACGGCGACTTCGTCCTCGACCGCGTCGGCAACGTGGTCGTCGGTTGCGGCACGAGCGGCCACGCGTTCAAGTTCGGGCCGCTGCTGGGCGAGATCCTGGCCGACCTGGCCGACGGGACGGGACCCGCTCCCGGACTCGAGCGTTTCAGCCTGCGGCGGGAGGTGGCGGGAGGGGCGCCGGCGACCGGCTGACTCCCGGTAGGTTGCCCCCGTGCCCCGTTACGTCGCGCTGCTGCGGAGCGTGAACGTCGCCGGCCACGGCCGCATCGCCATGCAGCAGCTGCGTGCGTCCTTCGAGGCCCTGGGCTACACCGGGGTGACCACCTACATCCAGACCGGGAACGTCCTGTTCTCCACGGGATCGAAGAGCCAGGCGGGCGTCACGTCGGCCATCGAGGAACGACTGGCGGAGGACTTCGGCGACTCGCCGGCGGTCATCGTGCGGACCGTGCCCGAACTGCGGCGCATCGGCACGGCCTCGCCCTACGCCAAGGCGGGCGCCGACCCGTCGCGCCACCACGTGACCTTCCTCGCCACGGCACCGCCGCCGGCGGCCCTGGCTGCCCTGGCCCTCCCGGCGAGCGGGCGCGACGAGCTCGTCGTCGACGGCAGGGAGGTCTACGTGCACACGCCCGACGGCTACGCGGCGACCAAGTTCACCGGCACCTTCCTGGAGCGCCGGCTCGGCGTGGTGAGCACCACCCGGAACTGGAACACGGTGACGAAGCTCTGCGAGCTCGCGGCACGCTGACGAGGAGGATCGGACCCTCCCGCCTCACATCGCGTAGATGCTCCGTACCACCTCGGAGATCGTCGTCGTGTCCTGGGCCACCAGATTGATGGCCTCCTCACGCAGCGTGCGCATGCCCTGCTTCTGGGCAAGCCGGCGCAGCTCGTCCTGGGTGGCCCAGCCGACGATGAGGCGCTTGATCTCGGGGGTCATCTGGAGGAGCTCGTAGACGCCGATCCGGTCCAGGTAGCCGGTGTTGCCGCAGTAGTTGCAGCCGGCGCCGCGGTAGAAGTCCGACTTGGGCTCACCACCGCTCTCCTCGTAGAAGGCGAGCTCCTCGCTGGTCGGCGTGTAGCGGGTCTTGCAGGACGGGCAGATGCGCCGCACCAGGCGCTGCCCGACGATGGCGATGACCGACGAGGCGATCAGGAATGACTCGATCCCCATGTCCAGGAAGCGGTGCAGGGCCGACACCGAGTCGTTGCCGTGCAGCGAGGAGAGCACGAAGTGCCCCGTGAGTGCGGACTGCACGGCGATGCGGGCCGTCTCGACGTCACGGATCTCGCCGACGAGGATCACGTCGGGGTCCTGCCGCAGGATGGACTTCAGTCCGGTGGCGAACGTCAGGCCCGCCTGCTCGTTCGTCTGGATCTGGTTGATCTTGGGGAAGACGAACTCGACCGGGTCCTCGATCGTCATGACGTTGCGGGCCCGGTCGCTGACCTCGGTGAGGGTGGCGTAGAGGGTGGTGGTCTTCCCGCTCCCGGTCGGCCCGGCGCACAGGACCATGCCGAACGGCGCCCGGACCAGCTTGGAGTAGGTCTCGTGCGTGTCGGTCGGCATCCCGAGGTCGCCGAGGCGGAGCACCGAGCGGTTCTTGTCCAGGATCCGCATGACGCACTTCTCGCCCCAGATGGTGGCCACGGTGGCCACCCGGACGTCGGTGTCCTTCCCGTCGATCGTGGTCGTGAACTGGCCGTCCTGGGAGCGGCGCTTCTCGACGATGTTGATGTTCGCCATGATCTTGATGCGGCTGACCAGCCCGACCCCCATGCTCACGGGGAGCTCGAGCACGTCCTTGAGGGCGCCGTCGATCCTGAAGCGGACGTAGATGACGTCCTGCGACGGCTCGATGTGCACGTCGGAGGCCCGGTCGCGCACCGCCTGGGTGAGGATGTTGTCGACGACCTGCACGACCGGGGCGTTCTCGGTCACGACGGGCGTGCTGTCGGCCTCGACGACGACTCGCTTCCGGGTGCCCTCCACCGCCTCGAAGGCCTGCACGAGCTTGTCCACGCTGCCGATGGCCTGATAGCTGCGGTCGATGGCCCACTTGATGTCGGTCATCGGGAGCGAGCGTCAGTCGGACCGAATGCCCGCTCGTCTCGGCCAGCAGGAATCGGAGGTCGTCGCTCGGCTGGGCCACGGCGACATGCAGGCCGTCGCCGTCCAGGTGGACGGGGATGACGAGATGCTCGCGAGCGATCTCCTCGGGTATGAGGGCGATCGCCTCCGGGAACGGAGTGTGGCGACGCAGGTCGGTCACCGGCAGGCCGAAGAAGTCCGCCAGTGCGTCGACGAGACCCCGCTCGTCGAGGGCGCCCATGTCGACGAGCACCTCTCCGAGCCGCTTCCCCGAACCCGCCTGCTGCTTGAGCGCCTGCGCGACCTGGGCGTCGCGTGACGAGGCCGCGCTTGACGAGTACCTCCCCGAGCAGCCCGCGGGGGCGTGCCGGCTTCGGCGGCTCGGCGTCGGCGGCGGCAGCGGGCGCCTCCCCGGCCGGTGCCGACGCCGCGTCGGCGTCGGCCTTGGTGACCTCCTCGCCCTCGGCCTCGTCGATGACCAGGAGGTCTCCGTCGGGCACGGCAGCGCTGGTTTCCTTGCGTCGTATCTTCATGATCGTGTCCCTGAGGTGGACGACATGGCTCCCACGGCCGGACCGCCCTCTCCTTTCGCCACCTCTTCCATCGGCGGAATTGGGCGGGACTTGAGCAGCGGACGCCCTCCCGGGGCCTCCGGTCACCCTCGGGAGCGCGGCGCCGAGCGCCTCCCGGGCCAGCTCCGAACCCGGGGACTCCGCCCGTAGGATCGGGTCATGGGCCAGGACGCCGGCTCGCCCGGGAACGACCGTGGCGACCGCACGCCGCGGCCCGGCGTGGGCCGGCCCCTCGGGCCGGGCCCACCCTCGACGCGTCCGTGCGGCGGCGCCGGGCCGACCGGGCCTTCTACATCCGCCTGGCGGGTGCCATCCGCCAGAACGAGCGCGCCCTCGAACGGCTGCAGCGATGAGCCCGGACGCCTCCGTCCGCACCGAGCCCGAGACCGTGCGCGCCCTCGAGCTGGCCGACTTCCTGCTGATCGCCGAGGCGGTGCTGGAGGTCCCGGCCAAGCGCATCGCCGAGGAGTCCAGCCTCCACCTGGCCGACTCGGCGCTCCACGCGCCGCTGGCCTGCTTCGGCGGCGAGGACTTCTACCCCCGGTTCGCCGAGAAGGCGGCCGTGCTGTGTGCCCACCTGGTCAAGAACCATCCCCTCAAGGACGGCAACGCGCCGGTGGCGCTCATCGCCACCATCGAGTTCTGCCAGCGCAACGGCCACCCCTGGACGCCGCCCCCGGGGGACGAGCGACGGCGAGGTGACGGCCGCCGTCTCCTGGACGTGGCCGCGTCGCCGCTGACCGACGCCGCCGTCGCCGACCTGGCCGACTGGATCGACCGCCGCATCGAGCCCGTCGCGTCCGGCGCATGAGCCCGGCCGTCGCCGGCGCCGCCGCAACGATTCGACGAGCGCGTCGCCGTCGTCACCGGCGCGTCGTCGGGCATCGGCCGGGCGATCGCCCTCACCCTGGCCGAGCGGGGCGCCACCGTCGTCGGCCTGGCGCGGCGACGGAGCTGCTCGACGAGCTCGCACCGGAGCTGGCCCGGCAGACGCAGCGCAGCACGACCACGGTCTGCGACGTCGGCGACGCCGACGCGTTCGCGGCCGCGCTCCGACGCCGTCCGGCACGAGCACGGCCACATCGACATCCTCGTCAACAACGCCGGCGTCGACCTGATGCTGCCGGTGCCGGGCGGTGACCTCGGGACCGTGCGTCGCGGTGTTCGACGTCAACTTCTTCGCCACGGTCGCCGGGACGCTCGCCGTCATCCCCGACATGATCGAGCGCGGCTGGGGCGCCGTGGTGAACGTGTCCTCGGACACGGCGCGGGCGCCCGAGCCGAAGCAAGGGCGCCTACGCGGCATCCAAGGCGGCCATCTCCGCCTTCAGCGAGTCGGTCGCCCACGAGGTCGCCCCTCGGGGTGTGCACGTCCATGTCCTGTACCCGGGGTGGGTGCCCACCGCCATGGGGCTGTCGGGCAACGAGGACGGAGGCTCGCTCCCGCCCAAGATGGTGCGCCGCACCGAGGAGCAGGTCGCCACGCTGGTGGCCGACCGGCTGGGTGGCCCCCACCTCGACATCAACGCCGCCCGCCTGCCGCTGCTGGCGCCGATCGCCCGCACGCTGGCGCCGCTGCCGTACCAGAAGGCGATGCGGCGGATGGCGACCACGCAGGGGGCCACTTCCACCGACACTTAGAAGTAGATGATCTCCTTGGCCCGCTCGGTGACCTCGTCGAGGTCGCCGGTCCAGGCGCCGGTCGAGAGGTACTTCCAGCCGCCGTCGGCCGACACCACCACGATCGACGCCTCCTGGCCCTCGGGCAGCGAGGCCGCGCACTTGACGGCGCCGGCCAGCGCCGCCCCCGTCGAGATGCCGGCGAAGACGCCCACCTCGGTCAGGCGCCGCGTCCACTCGATCGACTCCCGTGGCCGCACCACGGTCTTGCGGTCGAGCAGCTCGGCGCCCCCGAGGTCCTCGAAGATGGGCGGGATGTAGCCGTCGTCGAGGTTGCGCAGGCCGTCGACCATCTCGCCGGCCGGCGGCTCGACGGCCCAGATGGACACCGCGTCCCCGAGCTTCTCGCGCAGGAACCGGCCCACCCCGAGCAGCGTCCCCGAGGTGCCGAGCCCGGCCACGAAGTGCGTGATGCCGGGGCAGTCGCGCAGGATCTCGGGGCCGGTGCCCTCGTAGTGCGCCTTGGGGTTGGCCGGGTTGCCGTACTGGTACAGGAAGACCCACTCGGGGTGCTCCTCGGCCAGGGCGCGGGCCATGCGCACCGCGCCGTTGGAGCCCTCGGTCCCCGGCGACTCGATGATCTCGGCCCCCCACAGCTCGAGCAGCTGGCGGCGCTCCGGCGAGACGTTGGTCGGCATGACGGCCTTCAGCGTGTAGCCCTTGACCCGGCACACCAGCGCCAGGCCGATGCCCGTGTTGCCCGACGTCGGCTCCATGAGCACCTGGTCGGGCTTGCCCGGCACGAGCACCCCGGACCGCTCGGCCTCCTCGATGAGCGACAGCGCCACCCGGTCCTTCACCGACCCGCCGGGGTTCTGCCCCTCGAGCTTCATGAAGATGCGCGCGGCAGGGTTCGGGCTCAGCGGCGAGATGTCGACCATCGGCGTGTTGCCGATCATGTCGAGCACCGACGGGTACAGCGTCATGGGAAGGAAGCCCGACCCTGCCCTCAGCCCCCGGCCACGGCCGGCAGGATCGACACCTCGGCGCCGTCCTTGACCGGCGTGTCGAGGCCCTGCAGGTAGCGCACGTCGTCGTCGTCGACGTAGATGTTCACGAACTTGTGCAGGGCACCGTCGTCGGTGAGCACCTGGCCCGCCATGCCCGGGTACTCGGCGACGAGCTTGGAGAGGACCTCGCCGATGGTGGACCCGTCCACGCTGACGACGGCGGCGCCCCCGGCGTGGCTGCGCAGGACGGTCGGTAGGCGGACTTCGACGGCCACGGGGCCTCCTCGCTCAGTGCTCTCGGGTGCTCACCGGCCCCAAGAGGGCAGGTCAGGTGATTGTTGACTGATCCGGTAACGATTCTACAAGGCGGCGTGGCACGCCCTACCCCACCTCGAGCCCGGGGACCTCGAGCCCGGGGACCTCGACCGCCTCCTCGGTGATCTGCCCGTCCCGGATCAGGTAGCTGCGCACGACGGGATGCGTGTCGCGCAAGCGAGACGAGCACGTAGTGCCAGCCGGGATCGGTCGCCTGCGCCACGTCGGTCGGCGAGGGGTAGGCGTCGGTGTGGGTGTGGGAGTGGAACACGCCCATGATGTCGGCCCCGAGCGCCTGCGCCGCCCGGTCCACCCGCAGCATCTCCTTGGGGTCGATCTCGTAGACCATGGCCGAGGCCGCTGCGTTGGCGGTGACGAAGAGGTGGGCCGCCTCGTCGCCCCCGTAGGACCCGACCAGGAGGCCGCACGCCTCGTCGGGCAGACCGGACAGGCAGTGGGCCACCATCTCCATGTAGATGGCGCGGGACAGGCGGAGCACCCATGAAGGGTACCCTCGTACCCCTCATGGCCAGGGCGAAGAAGCAGATCGCCAAGCGGGCGGCCGCCCGCGAGGAGCGCACGGGCGACCGCACGGTCGCCACGAACCGGCGCGCCCGGCGGGAGTACGAATTCCTCGAGACCTTCGAGGCCGGCATCGTGCTCCAGGGCTCCGAGGTCAAGTCGCTCCGGGAGGGCAAGGCGCAGCTCAGCGAGGCCTACGCCCGGGTCGACGGCGGCGAGATGTGGCTGTTCCAGCTGCACATCCCGCCCTGGACCTACGCCACCGGCTTCGGCGCGCACGACCCGGACCGCAAGCGCAAACTCCTGCTCCACCGCGCCCAGATCGACGAGCTGCTGGGCAAGACGCAGCAGCAGTCGCTGACGCTGATCCCCGTCTCGCTGTACTTCCGGGACGGCAAGGCGAAGGTCCAGCTGGCGCTGGCCAAGGGCCGGCGCCTCTACGACAAGCGCAACGTGCTCATCGCCCGCGAGGCCGAGCGGGAGGCCGCCCGGGCCACCAAGGAGATGAGCCGCTGGAGCGGCGGGTAGGCCCCTGTTCGACGGCCTGACGCCCGGCCGCCGGCGGGGCCGTAGAATGGGCGGGTCGACCAGAGCGGTCGGCAAACCCAGACATGGGGGTGATTGGTTTCGACTTCGGTCGTCAAGGTAGGAGAAGCGAGCCGTGGTCTCCGGAGCCACGTTAAAGAGCCGGAACCAAAAACAAACGCCGAGCCTCAGCTCGCGATCGCTGCTTAAGTAGCGACGTCCAGCCGGTCCCCGCCCTACGGATCGGATCTTGGGCGTCATTCAGTAGGGCTTACTCAGTGCCTCACACCAACTGAACACTGAGGACACTTCGTTGGTTACGGGGTGGTACTGCCGCCGGCAGAAGTGCCACCCCCGACAATCTGATGCCGGCTGCGCTCGGAGAAGGCCTACTGCGGCTCCGGAGGACGCGGGTTCGAATCCCGCCACCTCCACCAGAAACAACGCGGCTCATCGGATTCTGGTGGGGTCGTGAGCTTCCCCCGCTCCAGCGGACAGTTGCTGTTTGTTGCTGATCATGCCGCGTGAGCGGCTTCGTAGTCCACGGGACTTAACATCTGGCAGTAGCTGTGGCGGCGACGCGGGTTGTACCAGGCTTCGATCCATTCGAAGATGGCCTGGGCCTGTTGCTGGCGGCTCTCCCAATGCCGCTCGTCGAGCAGCTCGAGCTGGAGAGTGCCGAAGAAGCTCTCCGCGACCGAGTTGTCGAAGCAATCACCGATCGATCCCATGGACCCGAGCAGCCCGGCACCACGGAGTCGGCGCCCGAAGGCCCATGACGTGTAGGTCGACCCGTGATCGGAATGGGCGATCGTCTGGCCAGCGGGTGGACGACGGCGCCAGATGGCCATCTGAAGGGCGTCGACGACGAGCTCGGATCGCATGTGATCGGCGATCGACCAGCCCACGACGCGACGGCTGAAGGCGTCGAGGACCACGGCCAGATACGCCTTGCCGTTCTCGGTCGGGTGCTCGGTGACGTCCATCACCCACAAGCGGTCCGGCTCGGTGGGATCGAAGGCCCGCTTGACCAGATCATCGGATGGCTGGGCATCGAGATCACGCCTCGTGCAGCCCCCGCGGCGACGCCGGTGGATGCCGGCGATCCCGGCCTGGCGCATCAGGCGCTCCACCCGCTTGCGCGAGCAGCGGACGTCTTGGCCGAGCTTCAGCTCGGCGTGGACCCGAGGCGAGCCATAGGAGCGCCGGCTCATGGTCCAGATGTCGACGATGGTGTCGCTCAAGTAGGCGTCGTCGAGGTCCTTGGAGCGCACCGGGTGGGCCTGCCAGGCATAGAACCCCGAGGTCGACACCCTCATCACCCGACAGCAGGCCGCGACAGGCAGGTCGGCGCAGGCCCGGGCGATGAAGGTGTAGATCATTTTGGGCCTGGCAGCGTCTCCTTGGCGAAGTATGCGGCCGCCCGGCGGAGGATCTCGATTTCCATCTGGGCCGTGCGCAGTTCCCGGCGCAGGCGCACCAGTTCCTCACGCTCGTCGGTGTTCACTCCAGCTCGGCGGCCACCGTCGATGTCGTCCTGCTTCATCCAGCGCCGCAGGCACGAGGTGGCGATGCCGAGGTCGGCCGCTATGTGAGCGACCGGTTTGTCTCCTGTTCGGGCCAGCTCGATCGCCCGCTGACGGAACTCGTCTGGATAACGCTGTGGCATATGGACATCCTTCCAAGGGACGGCTCTCGCCGACTCATGTTCGGTGTCCGCCAAGGCGGGGAAGCTCAGAACGCCTGGATCGAATCGTTCAACGGCCGCCTACGCGACGAGCTCTTGAACGGGCAGCGCTTCGACTCCCTGCTCGAGGCCCAGGTCCTCCTCGAGGACTGGCGGATCGACTACAACATCAACAGGCCGCACAGCGCTCACGGCTGGCTCACCCCGGTCGAGTTCGTCGAGGCCTGGCTTCACCGACAACAGCTCACACTCGCATAGCGGGTGGATCAACAATCGGGATCCCCTCAAGCAGGCGAGCGCTCGTTTCGAGCGTGCCCAACTGAGTCGCACCGTACACGAGCGGCGAGTCCCGTAGCCGTCCCGCCCAAAGCACGGCGAAGCGTGGCTCACAGATGGCACTCGGATAATGAGAGCGTGCTAAAGCTCCTGCAGTCACACGCCAAACATGCGGATGCGCGAGAGCAGTGCCGGCGCACGTAGGCGGTGATCGTTCACGGACAGAAACATACCTAAAGGACGATTCGTTTCTGATCCAGCTCCACGCCGCCGGGTTTCAACCCGACGTGGGGCGCACTCAGAAGAACGACGTCCGGCCGAGGGTTGCCGTCGGGGTGTCATTTCCGCTTGATCTGCCAGCCGGGCTCTGCTCAACTGACACTCAGAAACACGGGGGTTGCTCCTGGATTGGGTTGCTCCCGACAGGCGAAGGTGGTGTCGGCATGTCTCATCCACGTCGTGTACATCGGTCGGTCGGTCAGGCACTGCGCGGTACCGGGGTCCTGTGTGTCTTGGCATCATCCATTGCAATCGGGTTCAGCGCGTTTGCAGTGAGTGCCTGGGCCTCATCGGTCGCCCAGCCGGCCGTTTCGCTGAGCACCGATGCGGCGGGAGCGAGCAGCGTCACCTACACGATCGACTTCTCTTCGAGCTCGGGAGGTGCGATCCCGGCCGGAGGTTCGATCACGCTTGTCGCTCCCGGGGGGACGGTCTGGCCTCACTCCGACTCGGCGTACTCGCTCACCGACTCGACCACTTCAAGCGGAAGCTTTACCGCCGTGAGCGGTATGAGCTTTGCTGACCCCGGCCTCGATCTCTACAACTGGCTGGACGGCGGGCGTGGCGCCGCTGTGACGATCACCGTCCCCAATGCCATCAGTGCTGGAGACGCGTTGCAACTCGTGGTAACCGGAGTCGTCAACCCCGACGCAGGGTCGAAGACCTTGTCTGTCTCGACTTCCGCCGACACCGACGCCGCTGAGACTGCGAGCTACTCGATTGCCACCGCTTCATCGGTGACGCAACCCTCCGTGTCGCTCAGCTCGGACGCGGCCGGTGCGAATAACGTCACCTATACAATCAACCTCTCTTCGAGCTCCGGAGGGGCTATCCCGGCCGGGGGAAGCATCACGCTCGTCGGGCCTGCTGGAACTGTGTGGCCCCACTCCGACTCGGCGTACGCGCTCACCGACTCCACCAACTCGAGTGGAAGCTTCACCGCGACAACAGGCATGGGCCTCGCCGACCCCGGCCTCGACCTCTACAACTGGCTGGACGGTGGGCGTGGCGCCGCTGTGACGATCACCGTCCCCAATGCCATCAGTGGTGGAGACACCGTGCAACTCGTGGTCACCGGGGTCGTCAACCCCGATGCAGGGTCGAAGACCTTGTCCGTCTCGACGTCGACTGACGTCGAAGCCGCTGTCCTCGTCCCCGTACACCATCGGGTCCGAATCGTCAGTCACACAAACGTCGGTGTCCCCCAGCTTTGGAACGGCTGGCGCGACCGGGGTCACCTACACGATCGCCTTCTCAACGAGCGCTCACGGTGGGATCCTGCCTGGTGGATGGATCACGCTCGTGGCGCCATCAGGTACGTCCTGGCCGAGTTCCGCGTCCGCATACCAGCTGACGGACTCGACGTCGTCGTCTGGAAGCTTCTCGGCAGCGGGAGCCGTGCAAGTGACGGACAACGGCTCCGCTGTAACGCTTTCGACGCCCAACGCGATTGGAGACACGAACGCCCTTGTAGTCACGGTCACCGGCGTCTCAAACCCTGGATCCGGCTCGCAGATCCTGACGGTGTCCACGTCGAGCGACCCCACATCGTCGACGTCGAGTCCGTACACGATCACCGGGAGTGCCTCGACTCTTACGTCGGTCACGTCACCGACCTTCTCAGCGTCCAGCACCGCCGGGGGGGCGACGGGTGTGACCTACACGCTTGGTTTCACGACTTCAGCCACGGGAAGCCTGGTGGGCGGTACGGGAACCGTGACGTTGGTCGCGCCGGAGGGGACGATCTTCGGCGGGTGCCCGTACGCCGACTGCGGGCCAAGCTCGACCTATACGTTCACCGACCTCACCAACCCCGCTGGCAGCGGAAGCGTCGGGCCGGGCGTCGGCGTGGCGAGTGGGCAATCTATCGTCACGCTGACCGTTCCAAAGACCATCGCCGCCGGCGACCAGGTGGAGCTGGCCATCACGGCGGTGACCAACCCTCCGAAGGGCAGCGGGAGCATCCAATTCTCGACCAGCTCGGATCTTGCGGGCGTTTCAATCGGTGACTCGACCACGGCTGCGAGTGCGGTGCAGTCACTGACGTTGTCCGAGACTTCGACCGCGGCGGGGGCGACCGGTGTCACCGGCACCGTCGGGTTCACCACGTCGCCTACCGGGACCCTCATCGGCGGGTCGAGCGCCGTGACCCTCATCGCGCCTGGAGGGACCATCTTTGGCTGGTGCCCCTACTCGGACTGCGGTCCCAGCTCGACCTACACGTTCACCGACCTCACGAACCCTTCGGGATCGGGCAGCGCCGGACCCGGGGTCAGTGTGACGGGCCCGATCGTGAGCATCACCGTGCCGAACACGATCAAGGCAGGCGATCACGTCGTTCTCACGGTCACCGCAGTGACGAACCCGCTCGCCGGACCGGGCAACATCGAATTCACGACATCCTCTGACACACAGGAGGCTGCCATCGGCGGCGCCACGACAGTCCCCAACGCCGTCGGCTCCGCAACATCCTTCGCGAGCTCCTCGACCGCTTCGGCGACGGGCGTCACTTACGTCGCCGGCTTCACCGCCTCTTCCACCGGGGGCCTCGCAGGAGGATCCAGCGGAAACGGCGGCACCATCAACATCACGGCGGCCCCTGCCATCAACCTCAGCTCAGCGAGTCAGGTGACCATCACGGACCTGTCGAATCCGGTGGACAGTGGGACGGTAAGTCAGGCGCAATACGTCGACGGCGGCGCCGTCGCCAGCTATCTCGTACCGGAGCCCATCGGCAACAACGACTCCGTCACGATCATGATTGCGGGCCTCACCAATTCTTCCAGCGGCGAGGCGAAGCTGAACGTGTCCACGTCCTCCGACACAGTTCCGGTCATTCCGAGCCTGCTCGCTCCCATGAGCGGAACCGTTTCGTTCGAGGGGAATCCAGTCTCACAGGCCGCTGTCCAGGCGTGCCCCAGCGATGGAGATCCCTGCACAACAACCGCGACGAACGCCAGCGGTGCATTCATCGTCGGCGTGGAGCCGGCGGCAGGCGGTTCCTACTCGGTCACCGCGAATCCTCCCACCTTCGGCGTCGATGCCTCCCCCGCGACGGTTAGCCCGATCGCCATCCCGGGCCCGAACGGCGCGTCCGGCGTCGACGTCACCCTGGGAGCACCCCCCACCCTGGCACCTGGCGTGTCGATCGTGAGTCCAAGCTTCGGAGACGAGACGTCTTCCACCGCAAATCCCATTGTGTTCTGGCAAGAACCTTTCGAGATGGAGATCCAACCGAGCGATTTCCCCGCGGTGCAGAACGTCATAGCGACCGAGTTGATCATTAGCGGGACGAACTCGACGACGAATGAGCCCACTTCCAAGGTCATCGACCTCGGCCCTTCGGTTGGTGGTCTATCGACGGGGATCGCCGTGGGCTCGCAACCAATCACGGTTGACGTCCCGTCGCTCTATCCCCTGCACGGTCCGATAACGACGAAGGTGGCCTACAAGATCGCTGGTGGTTCATTCCCGGGAGTAAACCCAGCCCCTTATGGGCTGTCGCAGACGCAGTCTCTCAGTCTCACCTATCCATCTTCCACGACCAATCCGACCGACCCTCTGCCGGCATACTTTTCGAACCTCGGCGACACCGATGGCGTCAACGTCGGAAGCGGCTCGATCACCGGTCCAGACGCGTCGGCGTTCCAAATCGTGCCCCTGTCGTCGGCCGGTGCTCCAGCGGGCTCCACCGACTGCGGGTCCCAAGCCGCCACCCTCCAGCTGTTCAATGGAGTGGGCTCCAATCCGCCGCCTTCGACCGAGTGCGGCGTCGGTATCCGGTTCAAACCACTTGCCTCAGAACACAAGATCTATTACGACGCCACGCTTGATGTCTCGGTTAAGAGCGCAGCATCGACGGGTACGGCCACCGTCCCGTTGAGCGGATGCGATTCCGACCTCGCTGGAGATGTCGGTGAAACGTGCTTCATCCCCGTCACCGGTGATACGGGCCCTCCGGCGACCGAGCCATCGGAACCGGCGCCGACACCCAATACCGATGGCTCCGTCACGACTGGCACGAAGACGCCGCCAACCGACAACCCGGACGGCAGCACGACGAGCGTCACGACGGACGTAACGGCCGGCTCAAACGGAAGCACCTCCACTTCGACGACCACGAACGTCACGACGTCAGGAACGAATCCGGATGGCAGCACGTTCAAGGACACCGTGTCCAGCAAGGTCAACTCAGACGGCACCACCTCGTCGAGCACGAGTCAGAGCTCGACTACGACGAACTCGGACGGCAGCCAGGCGACCACCACGATCCAAGAGAACAGCAACGGCACCACCACGACCTCCCACGAGCTCCAAGGGACGAACCCGGACGGGAGCACCTACGACAGCACAAGCAATACGACGCTCAACGCAAACGGTACGGTCGCCAGCACGACGAGTCAGACCGCGGTGGAGACCGTCAACCCCGACGGCAGCGTGACGTCCAGCGGCACGTCGCAAACGAGCGGTACGAGCGGACAGCCGAACACGATCAACTACACCCAGACCATCCAGAACAACCCTGATGGAAGTATGTCAACGACGGTCAACTACCAGAGCCCCAACAACACTTACACGTCGACCACCAACACGGTCACGAACCCCGACGGAAGCCAATCGAGCACGGTCACCTTCCAGAATGCCTCCGGGCAGACGACGCAGACAATTACGACCAACAAAGTGGAGAACCCCGACGGGAGCACTGTAACGACGACGACCAATCAGCCCGCGAACGGGCCCCCAAGCACGACCACGGTGACCCAGATCAATAATCCCGATGGGAGCGCGTCGACGACCACCGTCAATACCGATGGTTCGAAGCAGACCGTCAACGAAGCGACCAACCCCGACGGGAGCAAGTCGACAACGACGACGGTGCAGGATCCCACCGGGAACACGACATCAACGCAGTCCGTTACCCAGGTTCAGAACCCCGACGGGAGTACCTCGACGACAACGACGACAACGAATGCCAATGGAACCACGACGACGACGGTGACCCAGTCGACCAACACCGACGGTTCGACGACGACCACGACCTCCATGACCACCCCCGACGGGACGACCACGACGACGACCGTGGTTGAGGGAACCAATCCCGATGGCAGCCCGTACTCGAATACGTCCACCTCGGTCACCTCGCCGAGTCAAGGAAGCGAAAACTTTGACACGGGAACCCAAATTCAAGATCCAAACCCCTCCAGTCCCGGTGCCGACGGCGGGACGAGCGACAACACAGCCACGAACTCTTCGGATTCCACTGGAGGCTCCAGTTCCTCGTCGGCAGGAGGCGATTCGTCCGGGGGCGGAGACGTCGCCGGAGGCAGTACGTACGTAGACCCAAGCGGCACCGTCACAACAAGCACGGCCTCGGGCGAAGTGCCGGTGGCGGGGGCAACGGTCACCCTCGAGCAAGGGGCCAGCGCCACCGGACCGTTCACTGCCGTGGCGAGTGGCAGTGCGGTGATGTCGCCCGGCAACCGCACCAATCCAGACAAAACCGACACGCTGGGCGACTTCGGTTGGGACGTGCTGGCTGGCTACTACCAGATCACGGCGTCGTCGCCAGGTTGTCAACAGACGACGTCGCCTGTCTTGACGGTTCCACCCCCTGAAACTGACCTGAACCTTGAGCTGAGTTGCACGAGTCCACCGGCGCGAGCATCGACGACAACAGACCTCACGAGTTTGCTGAGCACAGCCACGGACACGGACACGATCACCTTTACAGCAGACGTCAAGGGCTCGGGTACTCCGACCGGTTCGATCACACTCAATGACGGGACTGAGCAGATCGGTGCTGCGCCGCTTGCGAACGGCACGGCAACGCTGACCCTGGCGACGCTCCCGGTGGGGGTGCACAATCTAACGGCCGTCTATTCCGGCGATGCGAACAACGCACCGAGTACGTCGAGCAACCTGACCGAGACCATCGTCAGCCCGTCGGCGCCCACCCTCACCTCCATCGCGGTGACACCGGCCAACCCCTCGATCACCAAGGGGGCCACGCAGCAGTTCAGCGCCACGGGCACCTACTCGGACGCCTCGACGGCCGACATCACCTCCCAGGTGACCTGGGCCAGCGGGACCACCTCGGTGGCCACCATCACCTCGGGCGGACTGGCCAGCGGTGTCGGAGTTGGGTCCTCGACGATCACGGCCACCTTGGGCTCGGTCAGCGGGAACACCAAGCTCACCGTGACCGCGCCCACCCTCACCTCGATCGCGGTGACACCGGCCAACCCCTCGATCACCAAGGGGGCCACGCAGCAGTTCAGCGCCACGGGCACCTACTCGGACGCCTCGACGGCCGACATCACCTCCCAGGTGACGTGGGCGAGCGGGACCACCTCGGTGGCCACCATCACCTCGGGCGGACTGGCCAGCGGTGTCGGAGTTGGGTCCTCGACGATCACGGCCACCTTGGGCTCGGTCAGCGGGAATACCAAGCTCACCGTGACCGCGCCCACCCTCACCTCCATCGCGGTGACACCGGCCAACCCCTCGATCACCAAGGGAGCTATGCAGCAGTTCAGCGCCACGGGCACCTACTCGGACGCCTCGACGGCCGACATCACCTCCCAGGTGACCTGGGCCAGCGGGACCACCTCGGTGGCCACCATCACCTCGGGCGGACTGGCCAGCGGTGTCGGAGTTGGGTCCTCGACGATCACGGCCACCTTGGGCTCGGTCAGCGGGAACACCAAGCTCACCGTGACCGCGCCCCACCCTCACCTCGATCGCGGTGACACCGGCCAACCCCTCGATCACCAAGGGGGCCACGCAGCAGTTCAGCGCCACGGGCACCTACTCGGACGCCTCGACGGCCGACATCACCTCCCAGGTGACCTGGGCCAGCGGGACCACCTCGGTGGCCACCATCACCTCGGGCGGACTGGCCAGCGGTGTCGGAGTTGGGTCCTCGACGATCACGGCCACCTTGGGCTCGGTCAGCGGGAACACCAAGCTCACCGTGACCGCGCCCACCGCCGAGGTCTCCCTCAAGTTCACTGGCTCCATTACCTATCTGAACTCTGGCTCGTTGACTTCAGGTGGGTTCACTGTGACGCCGGGCACAGGCACGATCACCTCGGTGACGGGCACCGGCACTATTCCGGGACTCAAGGGCGGGTCAGCGACCATCAAGGTGTCCATTCAACGTGAGTGGCTGCCCTTCCTCGGATGGCTCTATGTCGGGTACATCAGCGTCGACGATCCTGGGGCCCATCTCAACACCGTCGCTCTCGTCCTCACGCCAAGCCTGGCCAGGGTGGGCACCAGTGGCGTGTCGGGCGTCGGATACGGATTGGCTCCCAACGGTAAGACGATCGTTTACCAGTTGAGTTGGAACGTGTAAACCCGATTTTGCCAACCGTCTCCGCACTGGCCGGTTTGAGCGCTCGAATCTCCCCTGACGACGTCGTCACGCAACTCGAGGTCTCGAGCGTTTTGATGGCGCTATCGCGACACGAGAAAGACACAAGGACACAGAAAGGACACCGAATTGGAGTCACTAACCGCTACTTCCGGGAGGAGGCGGATACCTTATTCTACCTCGTAGAAGGCATAATTCCCGCTTAACGTGGACATATTAAATTGTGCCGGCGTCGGTTCGAATCCCGCCACCTCCAAGGGTTCTCACGCGAGACCGTGAGGGCCGTTGGAGGTGTGCCAACTCCTTCGTAGCGGTCGAGGATTTCTCGTGCCCACGCAATTGCATCGCTGACGCGGATTCCGGATGGCTGCGGTCGTGTCCACAACTCAAGGTTCTCCGGGCGATTGTCGTCTCGAACCCCGTTCCTGTGATGAACACTCTCGCCTGCGAGCCGCACGATGACATACCCAGCTTTGTGACGTGAGCGTCCTCCCTTCCAGTTGCCATCGGCTTCCCACGATTCACTACGACATGATCCACAGGTAGCTGACTTGACCTGCTTGGGTCGACCGCAGTCGCATACATCCTTGGAGCGACACGAGGGGCACCGAAGGTGCCCGCTCAAGTTCGGAACACCCGCCGACACTCCTGGCATCTGCGACAGTGCACCCGCCAACGGTAACGAACGGCTGTCACAGGGAGACCGGTGACGCACCCGACGATGGTGGGCGCTCACGTACGATCGAGAGCGTCGTTGGAGGTGCACGACTGCCCTCGTTACGATCGAGAATCGGTCGAGGGCGAGGAGATCGGGTCTAGGACTTGGTCACCCTGCACCGAAGTACGGAGCACCAAAGTTGAAGATGCCTCCGTCGCTGGCCACCAACCAGTATCCCCCGGTGGCGAGATCGGCGGCCATGCCCACGACCGGTGCGTTGAGGGTCGTCCCGCCCATCGACCCCTGAAAGCGAGCTGTGCCCTCGTTGAAGATCCCGCCGTCGGACGCAACGAACCAGTATCCCTGGCCGTCGGCGAGGGACGCCATCCCGTTGACGGGCTTCGTGAGTTGGATGGAACCCGTGCTGCCCCGGAAGGGTGCGTCGAACGAGAAGATCCCGCCGTCGGTGGCCACCAGCCAGTAGCCCCCGCTTGCGTCATCCGCGCTCATCCCGACGATCGGCTCATTCAGGTGTTGACCGCCCATCGAACCGTGGAACGTCGCGTCGCCGAATGAGAAGATCCCGCCGTCACTGGCCACCAGCCAGTAACCGTGGCCGTCCGGCGTGGGAGCCATGTCCACCACCGGGGCATTGAGGTGGCTGCTCCCCATGGAGCCGAGGAACGTGGCGTCACCGAACGCGAAGATGCCGCCGTCGCTGGCCACCAGCCAGTAGCCGAGGCCGTCCGACGTCGAGACGATATGCGCGATGGGCGCATTCAGCTGATGACCGATCAGCGACCCGTAGCTGACCGCCGACCCGTGTGGGGACACCGCACCGGCTTCATCGGCCAACCAGTAACCCTTTCCGTCCGGCGTCGACGCGAGTCCGACCACCGGCGCGACGAGTCCGCCGGACTGGGCCGTCGTCGACGGAGTCCAGTACCGGATGGCGCCGTCGTAGGTGTAGATCGTGCTCAGGTAGGCCATGGTGTGGGTCTGGACCGGTTGGTTGACGCCGATGGCATCCCACACGTTGCCATTGCCGGCGTAGATGCCCGAGTGAGCGAACCCGCCAATGCCACTCCCACCCCAGTAGACCGCGTCACCCGGCAGCAACGCAGCCGTGTCCTCGGGGATCGTGCCCGCTCGGGGGATGAGCGTGCCGACTCCTGCGGGCTGGCTCCCATCGCCAGGCAAGGCGATGCCCGTCACCTGGTACACGGCGAACTGCACCAGACTCATGCAGTCGTAGCCCTTGACCCCCGGGCCGCACCCCGCCTCGTTGACGCCGCCGTTGGTGGGGCCGTTGATCCCTCCACCGCCGTCACAGTACGGAACACCCGCCTGGGAAGCGGCGACGGCCGCGATCTGGTCGCCCACGGTGGCAGCCGCCGCCGGCTGCGTCACCACCAGTGACGCCCCCCCTGCTGCCACACAGACGAGGAGGGCTCCGATCAGTGTGGCCCTCGTCACGAGGGTCGAGATCGCTGCGACCACCGATCGCCTCCAGTCGAGACGCACCGGGCCCATGGGGTCGTCATCGGCACGACCGTACCGCAACTTGAGCAATCCTCGGAGGGATGAGATGGTTCCTCCGTTCAGAGGTTCCACGCGGCCAGCCGGCCGTGTGAGTCGAAGACGTCCCGCAGGGACGATTCGTCCTCTTCGCCGAAGGGGCGGAAATGCTCGTCGCCACGGGTGCGCCGGTACACGGCGTCACCCTGCACCCGGTCGGAACGGAACTTCTGGTGCACCAGGGTGCGGGTCAGGATCTTGTTGGTCGGCGTGCTGGGCAGCGCCTCGCTGATCCGGACGAACTGCGGCTGCCACTTCGGGCTGAGATCGGCTTGCGCATCGAGCCAGGCGGCAAAGGCGGTCCCATCGAACGCTGCACCGTCGCGAAGCACCAGGGCAACCATGACCTGGTCGCCCGAATCCGGGGCGGGCACGCCGTAGGCCGAGACCAACATGACGTCGGGATGGCGCCCGACGATTGCCTCGATCGGCGTCGCCGTGAAGTTCTCACCGTCCACCCGCAACCAGTCTGAACTCCGGCCGGCGAAGTACACCCAGCCGTCATCGTCGACGTAGCCGAGGTCCCCGCTCCAGTACCAGCCCTGGCGGGTGGTGTGGCGCATGGCTTCGTCGTTGCGGTAGTAGCCCTCGAACGGGCCGACGCCGAGCGTGTTCACCAGCTCGCCGACGCAGCGATCCGCATTGACGAGACGGCCGTCGCCGTCGAACTCCGCTCGCGGCGCCTCGCTTCCATCCTCGTCGACGACCAGAATGCCCTGCCGCAGCCGACCGATGGAACCCCGGGGACGGTTCCCGGTCCGGTCCAGCGCGATGGCGCCTTCGGTCGAACCGAAGACGTCGATGATGCGGACCCCGAAACGCCCGGCGGCAGCCTCGACGACATGGGGCGACCCCTCGTTGCCGAAGGCGACGCGGCAGGGGGTTGTCGGCGTCGTCCGCCCGCGCCGGGGTGGCCAGCAGGTACGTCAGAAGCTTGCCGGTGTAGTTGAACCAGGTGGCTCCGTAGTGCCGCACGTCGGGAAGGAACCGCGACGCGCTGAAGCGACGGGCCAAGGAGAGCGAGGCACCGGACACCAACGCAGGAGCGAGGCCGGACATCAACGAGTTGGTGTGGAAGAGGGGCATGGATGCATAGCCGACGTCGTCCCGTCCGAGCTCGAGCATCATGGCCATCCGGTTGCCCGTGGTCAGCAGTCGGCGTTGTGTGCAGCGCACCGCCTTGGGCGCGGCCGACGTTCCGGAAGTGAAGAGCAGCACCCAGAGCGCGTCGACGTCGGGATCGGGGCCGGACGGCTCGCCCCGGCCCTGACGTTCCGCCTCCCGGTCGCCCCAGGCAGCCTGCAGTGCCTGCTCGAGGGTCTCACCCCTGGCGGGCGGCTCGTCCCGGTCGGCGAAACGGTCCGAGACGAGGATCCCGCCCGGGAGTGCCACTCCCTCGGTGCCCGCTCGCAACTGCTCCTGGTGGCGAGGCTCGGTGATGACGAATTGGACGTCGGTGTGCGCGATGTCCCGGCCGAGATGCGCGCCGCGCCGGGTGTCGTTCAACCCCGCCACGGCGGCACCGGCCAGGCCCGCACCGCAGAGGGCGAAGACGTAGTCGGGCGTGTTGTCCAGCAGGAGGCCGACGTGGGGAGGTCGGCCGGGGTCGAGCCGGGCGCGGTACAGCGCGGCAAAGCGCTCCGCCTCGGTCAGGAGCTCCCGGTGTGTCCACTGGCGCTCGGCGAAGCGCAGGGCAGGACGGTCGGCATATCCGGGATCCGTGCCGTTGCGACGCAGGAGCGCCGCTGCGTTCGCAGCGGGAAGCGGCACCTCGGCCAGCGGTGGAGCGAGCCCAGCCAGCGCCGCGCGAGGTGCCACGCGTGTGCGAGCAGCGGACTCGGCGTCCTCCCCCACCGCCCCGTCCCGCCCCGTGTGGCCACCGATCACCATGCCGGACCACTCACTTCACGCTCTCCCCACGGTCGCGCCGGAGGCGAACTCGCGATCCCGGCGGGAGCCGAAGTATAGGGGCGCCCCCGCTCGTCCACCGGCGATCGGGCCACCCCGTTCCGTGGCCGCTCGCCCTAGCATGGCGCGACCGTGCCGATCGCCCGTCGGTGCGGACTCGTGGTGTGAGGGAGATCGACGACATGGATCTCGAGAGCGTGCTGATCGGTGAGGACAACACCGTCCCGAGAGAGCGGTACACCAGCCCCGAGTTCGCCGAGCTGGAGTTCGAGCGCCTCTGGTCCCGGGTCTGGCAGGTGGCCTGTCGCGAGGAGGAGATCGCCGAGGTCGGCGACTTCTCCGAGTACCTCATCGGTGACCAGTCGATTCTGGTCGTTCGGTCGGATCCGGAGACCGTCCGCGCCTTCCACAACACCTGCCTGCACCGCGGCACCCGCCTCGCCGACGGGAACGGCCGGTTCCCCGAGGATTGCATCCGGTGTCGCTACCATGCCTGGCGCTACGACCTCGACGGAAAGCTGGTCGAGGTGGTCGACGAGAACGAGTTCGATCTGATTCCGCCCGATGCCGGCTTGCGAGCGGTGCGGGTGGAGCGGTGGGGTGGTTTCGTCTGGGTCTGCCTCGACCGTTCCGCACCGTCTCTGGCCCTGTACCTCGAACCGCTGACGTCCCTGCTGGAGCCCTATCACCTGGACCGTCTCCGACTTCGGACCTACCTGTCGACGGTGCTCCCGGCGAACTGGAAGGTTGCGGTCGACGCGTTCAACGAGGGCTATCACGTTCAGGGGACGCACCCGCAGCTCCTGCCCTGGACCGATGACGTCAGCCTCGAATACGAATCGCTCGGTCTCCACGCCCACTACGGCCGGTTGCCGAACGCGCGGCGCCAGCTCCGGCCGAGTCCGCGGCTGGGGCTTGCCGAGGGCGACTACGACGAGGGAGAGATCCTCGAGAATTTCATCCGGGGCCTCGGCGGCCTCTTCTACCGGGACGAGCAAGCCCTCGTCGACGACATCCGGGCCAACCCCGCGAAGGCGAGACCATGCTGAGCCGCTATCAGGCGGGGCGGCGCGACCTGCTGGTGGGGCGTGGCGTACGCGTCGAGGAGTTCGGCGACGATCAGCTGACCAGTGCGGACGACGTGTTCTTCTTCCCCAACATGGTCGGGCCGATCTACCCGGGGATCGCCATCCTGTTCCGGGTGCGTCCCAACGGCACGGATCCGGACAGCTGCATCAAGGACACGTGGTTCCTGCAGTGGCCCCAGGAGGGCGACCCACCGAAGAAGGCAACGCGCCGCTTCTTCGCGGACTGGACCGAGCGCGACTGGGGCGAGATCACCAATCAGGACTACGCCAACATGGAGCACGTGCAGATCGGGATGAAGTCACGCGGGGGCCCCGCCCTGAGGCTCAACCGTCGCCAGGAGGCCAACGTCCTGCACATGCACCGCGTGATCGACCGCTACCTGACCAAGGCCTGACCCGCCCACCGCGCTCCGCCCACGCGCCCTCACAGCGTGCGGTAGAGCCCCCCGTCGACGGGGAGCTGCGCACCGTTGACGTAGCCGGCGGCGTCGCTGGCCAGAAAGACGCACGCACCGGCGAGGTCCTCGGGCGTGCCCAGCCGCCGCATCGGATTCATCCCGGCGATGCGTGACTTGGTCTCCGGCGGCCAGTTCGCCGTGAGGTCCGTGTCACAGGCGCTGGGCAGCACAAGGTTGGCACGCACCTTGGGTGCCCATGCACCGGCGAGCCCGAGTGTCAGCGCGTTGAGGGCGGCCTTGGCCATTGCATAGGGCAGGTCGGTGACGGTCGGGCGCCACGAGCCGACCGACGACACGTTGATGATCGACCCGCCGTCTCCTTGTGCCATGCGGTCCCCGATGAGCACGCTCAAACGGAACGGCCCCTTGGCGTTGATGGCGTGGACCTTGTCGTAGAGATCCTCGGTGACCGACGTCAGGCTGTCGTAGGTCGGAGACATCCCCGCGTTGTTGACGAGCACGTCGCACCGACCCAGCTCGCGGTACACGCTCTCGACCAGCCGGTCGCAGTCCTGCCAGCGGCCGACATGGCACTCGAGGGGGACGGCGCGCCGGCCGGTCGCCGCCTCGATCTCCCGGGCCGCCGCCTCGCAATTGGCCAACTTCCGGCTGGCGATCACGACTTCGGCTCCCGCCGACGGCCAAGCCCTCCGCCACTGCCCGCCCGATGCCACGACTGCCGCCCGTGACGAGGGCGACCTTGCCGCGGAGGTCGAACAGCTCCTCGGGTGTCTTCATCACGCCCTCCTGTCCCCGGTGCCATCGGACCCGTTGCCGGCCCGAGGAAACTGTAGGGGTCCCGCATAATTGACATCGACGTCAATTTTAGATACGGTGGGGGCACCGGAGGAGTCGGAGTTCCCGCTGCCGCGAACGGTGACGGTGCCACCGCCCTCCCCGACACCGGCCAAGACCAAGGAGGAACTCGTGGACCGCCGATTGGGCTATCCCGTCTTCGATGCGGATAACCACATGTACGAGCAGCCGGACGCGTTCACGCGCTACCTGCCGGACGAGTACAAGAACGTGATCAAGTACGTGCAGGTGAACGGTCGCGACAAGCTCGCCATCAAGAACGTGATCTCGGAGTACATCCCCAATCCCACCTTCACGGTGGTCGCCCGTCCCGGCGCCCAGGAAGCGTTCTTCAAGCACGGCAACCCCGAAGGCAAGTCTCGTCGGGAGATCCTCGGGGAGCCCATGCGCGCCCTCGACGCCTTCTTCAAGCCCGAGCCTCGGCTGAAGCTGATGGACGAGCAAGGCGTCGACCGCGCCATCATGTGGCCCACCCTGGCCAGCGTCCTCGAGGAGCGTCTCTACAACGACCCCGAGGCGACGCATGCCGTCGTGCACGCCCTGAACCGGTGGATGCACGAGGAGTGGACCTTCAATTACGAGGACCGCATCTTCGCCACTCCCGTCATCACCCTGCCGATCGTCGACGAGGCCATCCGGGAGCTCGACTGGGTCGTCGAGCACGGCGCCAAGATCATCCTCATACGGCCCTCCACGGTGCCGAACTTGCGTGGGTTCCGCTCCTTCGCCCTGCCCGAGTTCGACCCGTTCTGGGCCAAGGTTCAGGAGTACGACGTCACCGTCGGGATGCATGCGTCCGACGACGGCATGACCCGCTACTACAACCAGTGGGAGGGCCACTACGACGAGCTTCTCCCCTTCGCGAACACGACGGCCTTCCGAGACGTGCAGCACCTCATGAGCCGCGGCATCTTCGACGCCATGTCCTCGGCGATCTGCCACGGCATGTTGTCGCGCTTTCCCGGCCTGCGCGTGCTCCCGGTCGAGAACGGCTCGGGGTGGGTGCTCCCGCTGATCGATGCCCTCGGGCACTCGTACGCGAAGCAGCCGCGCCTCTACGAGGAGGACCCTGTGGCCGTCCTGCGCCGCAACATCTGGATCCATCCCTTCTTCGAGGAGGACCCCCTCGGCCTGATCAAGGCCATCGGGACCGAGCGCGTCGTGTTCGGCTCCGACTATCCGCATCCCGAGGGTCTGGCCGACCCGGTGTCCTACGCCAAGGAGCTCGAGAGCCTGCCCGAGGAGGACATCAAGAAGATCATGGGTGGCAACCTCGCGGAGGCCGTCAAGGTCGCTGCCTGAACGTCGGACTCGAGTCCGGCCGGGAGAGGTGCGCCACGCAACCGACGCATTCGAACGGGCCCGCCCGGGCCGACCGGGCCTGGGCCGTTCCGTTCGTCGACGGTGACGTCGGGCCTAGTTCGGGGCGAGGTCCGGCGCCGGGACCGCGATCGCGGGCGCCTCGGTGCCCCCGTCGATCTCGAACACCTTGCCCGTGACCCACGAGGACGCATCGGAGACGAGGTAGAGGACGGCGCAGGCGATGTCCTCGGGTTCGCCCGGCCGGCGCATGGGGGTGTTGTCGATGAACTGCCGCCGCAGTGCGTCGTCCGTGAGGACGATGTCGAGCGAGCGGGTGGCCACGCCGCCAACGTCGATGGCGTTGACCCGCACCCGCGGAGCGAGCTCGGGTGCGATGTTGCGCGTGAGCCGGTCCAACGCCGCCTTGGCTGCGCCATAGGCGACGAACATCGTCTGGGTCATGCTGGCCGACCGCGACGAGATGTTGACGACCGTACCGTGACCGACACTGTCCACCATGCCCCGCGCCGCCAACTTCGTGAGCGTCAGCGGGGCGGTCACGTTGAACGCGAACGTGCGCGCCATGAAGCCCTCGCTCGTCTCCATGGCGGCCCGGGGCATGGCGCCGCCGGCGTTGTTGACGAGGATGTCGAGCCGCCCGAGCTCCTCGACGGTGCGGGCGACGAGGCGCTCGCAGGCCGCCGCGTCCGTGACGTCGGTGGGCAGGACGAGCGCCCGCCGGCCCAGGTCACGGATGTGACCGGCCACCTCTTCGAGGTCCGCCGCCGTCCGTGCGGCCAGAGCGACGTCCGCGCCGGCCTCGGCCAACCCGATGGCGATGCCCCGCCCGATGCCCAGCCCGGCTCCGGTGACGATCGCGGCGCGGCCGTCGACGGAGAAACGGTCGAGGATCATGCCGGTCGGGCCGGCGAGGTGGCCCGCCGGTCCCGGTGCAAGCCCGGAGCGGCGCGGCCGGCCACCAGGGGCATCTCGAGGTAGGTCAGCAGACCGGGCTCCGCCCGGCACACGTAGGGGATGGCGTTGACGCAGTGCATCGCGGTGGCGACGATGCCGGGGTTGCGCACCAGGCCGGCCGCCACGGACTCGGGGTGCAGCTTCTTGAACGTCGTCAAACAGCCCGGATCGCCGGTGACCTCGACCTCGAAGCGCTCGCCTTCGGGACCGAAGGTCCAGGCCGGGCTCAGGTCCTCCTCCCCCATCAGCCAGTTGACCGTCGCCGTCACCACCGGGGCACCGTCGACGACGGCCTCCCACGTGAACCGCTGCGCCGCCACGGTGCCGGGCTGGATCGGCCCGATGGGCGAGTCGATCGGAGCGGTGGCCACGGCCATCTCGTGGGTGGTCCGGAGCTGGGGGTCGACGTCGAAACCCATCTCGTCGGCGACCATGAAGAGCGACTGGCGAAAGCCACCCCCCAGGGCGTCGATCATGACACTGGCGCGGGCCTCCTCGGGGGTCTTGCCGAAGAGCATCCAGTCACGCACCACGTCCGGCGCGCCGTAGGTGCGGATGTCGGAGAACTCCTCGGCCCGCACGTGGGTGATGGAGCCCGACAGGGCCGAGATCATGAGGGGGAACCGCTCGGTGATGCCCCCGGGGTTGATCCCGGTGCCGTGCAGGGTCACCCCGGCGGCCTTCGCGATCGTGTCGAACTTCTCCCGTTCTTCTGGGGGTGGGTAGAACCAGCCCAGCGGGGTGACCACGTTCTTGCCCGATTCCAGGATGGCGGCCACCACCGACGGGTCGGCGAAAATCGGGCTGTAGAGCACGCAGTCCGCCTCGGTGGCGAGCAGGGCGTCGACGTCGGTGGTCGCGGTCACCCCGAGGTCGTCGCGGCCGAGCAGCGCGCCGAGGTCGGCCCCCTCCTTGGCCGGGCTGTGGACCCAGGCCCCGGCCAGCTCCAGCTCGGGATGCCGCAGCACCCCCTCAATGGCGGCCCGGCCCACTCCCCCGGTGGCCCACTGGATCACGCGAAAGCTCATGAACGGCACATCCTTTGCTCGGCGACGGGTGATCGCCCGGAATGATGCCACCGCCAGTACCCGCGCACATCTCTCGCGGGACGGTGCCACCGCCGGGGGCCCCTACGGCTGGATGCAGAACGGAGTGACGGCGTTGATCGTGCTCTCGCCGGTCGCGCTCGACTTGACGCTGGCCCAGTTGCTCGGTGCCATGACCCAGCCCATCGACGTCCTTCTCGCGGACGACCACGCCAGGACCCGCGCCATGGTGCGCGCCACGCTCGAGAAGAGGGGCGACTTCCGGGTTTGCGCCGAGGCAGCCGACGCCGAGTCGGCGCTTCTCGAAGCCGAGCGCGCGCAGCCCGACGTCTGCCTGCTCGACATCAACATGCCCGGCAGCGGGAGTGCCGCCGCTGCCCGCATCACGGCGGCACTCCCCGACACCGCTGTCGTCATGCTGACCGTGTCCCGTCAGGACGAGGACCTCTTCGACGCGCTGCGGGCGGGGGCGTCCGGCTACCTGCTCAAGGGGATGGACGAGGACAGGATCGGAGACGCCCTGCACCGGGTGCTCAACGGTGAGGCGACCCTCCCGGGGACCCTCGTGGCCCGCCTCGTCGAGGAGTTCCGCGACCGCGAGCACCGGCACGTCGCCGTCCCCGAGGGACCGGCCGCCCGGCTCACCGGCCGGGAGTGGGACGTGCTCGAGCTGATGCGCGCCGGTGCGTCGACCGCCGACATCTCCGAGCGGCTGTTCGTCTCACCGACCACCGTGCGCAGCCACGTCTCCGCCATTCTGCGCAAGCTCGGCGTCCCCAACCGGGAGGCCGCCATCAAGCTGCTCGCGCAGTAGGCGGCCCCGGGTCAGCCCCGCCAGTCCATGACCACCCGGGACGGTGGCGGACCGAGCAACATCTCGGGCGACAACCCGTGGATCTCTGCAACCTCCCCGCGGAACCACTGGAGGTAGGGGCTGTCCGACGTGGCCAGGACACGGAAGGCCTTGGCCCGCCCGACATCGTCGTGACGACCGACAGCATCGGGCTGTGCCGCGTGGCCGCCAACCGCCTCGGGCCGAGCGAGCTGGAGGCCGGCGTGGAGGGCGACGCCGCGCTGCTCGGGGTCGTGCTCGTCGCCGCGACCGCCTTCGCGGCCGACTGACCGTTCCCGGGCCGACTATGCCCGGGCTGACGATGCCGGGGTCGACCCGTCCGCAGGCTTGCGACCTCTCACGACGGCGCTCATCACCGCGCCGTCCAGGAGGGCGAGTGTCGCGTCGACGTCCATTGAAGCGGGGATGGCTCCGAGCGAGGAAAGGTCTCCGGCCATGGCCACCAGATCGGCGCGGTCAAAGACATGTGTCGGCTCGATGGTGACCTCGCCGAATCCGGCCCTCGCCAGCTCCTCGGCGTAGTCCGCACTGAGCAGGGCTCCGCTGATGCACCCGGTCCACAGGCCCATGACCTGCACGATGTCCGCGGGCAAGGGCCGGCGCAGCACGATGTCCGAGATTGCGAGCCGCCCACCGGGACGCAGGACGCGGCACGCCTCCCGCAACACCGCCGGCTTGTCCGGTGACAGGTTGACCACGCAATTCGAGATGATCACGTCGACGGACTCGTCCGGGAGCGGCACCGCCTCCATGGTCCCCTCGAGGAACTCGGCGTTCGTCACGCCCGCGTCGGCCTGGTTGCGGCGGGCCAGGTCGAGCATTTCAGGCGTCATGTCGAGGCCGTAGGCCTTGCCGGACGGGGCGACACGTCGGGCGGAGAGGAGCACGTCGATACCCCCACCTGAGCCGAGGTCGAGGACGACCTCACCCGGCTGCAAATCGGCGAGCATCGTCGGGTTGCCGCAGCCGAGCGATGCCGAGAGCGCGGTCTCGGGCAGCGTTTCGGCATCTTCGTCCGAATACAGCGTCCGGCCGATGAGATCCGGGGCGCTGCCGGTGGCGTCGCAGCACGAGCCAGCCTCCTCGGCCGCCCGTGCGTAGTGCTCCCGCACGGCGACATGGATCTTCTCTGCGTCCGACGAGGTCATGTCATCCCTCCGTCCCTCAACCGCCCAGCAGGGCCCGCAACCGCTCCATCCGCGCGGGGACGACCCGCCAAGTGGACGCGCTCGTCGCCGAGCTCGGCGCCGTCCCGGGACCGTCCCGGGACGGGGAGTCGTCAGTCGCCGGGACGGTGGTGGGAGACCAGCTCAATCCATGTGATGCTCGAGGGCGGACCGGTGATGCCACCCTTGGCGAGGGCCTCGCCCAGGCGCTCCTCCATGAACCTCGCCTGGTGCTCGGGCGTGTCCCACACCTCGGTCACCACGAGGTGACCCTGCTCGTTCAACCCCGCCGCATGGACCTGCAGGCCATCGGGCCAGTCGCCCGTGCCGGTCGCCATGTCGATGCCGAGCTCCTTGTTGACCGCCTCGTACTCCTTGGTCGTGATGCCCTCGAATTCCAAGATCACCTGTGCCGGCATGTGCCCTCCCTGTCCGTGGGAACCGCAGCGTAGGCCATGGTCCCCCGGGGCCGCTCAGGACGGCAGGCGCTCCCGGTACGGCCCGAGGTCGAGGCCCGGATACCGCGCCGCCACCCCCGCCAGCGTCCCCTCGTCCCAGTAGGGGTCGCCGGGGCGGGGGAAGCCGAACAGGTCGCGTTCGCGCACGCTGCACTGCGGGATGAACTTGGCCCACCGTTCGGGCGACTGCTTGGGCCAGGCCATCTTGCCGCCCCAGGTCGTGCCGCGGACCTGATAGTCGGCCAGGAGCGAGAAGCGTGACCGCCCGGGCCCGCCGAAGTCCGAGCCGCGATGCAGGATGTCGGTCCGGTAGACGAGGAGGGACCCCGCCGGGCCGGTGCACCGCACCTCGACGTCGGCCAGCTCCCCGGAGGGGAGGTACAGCGGGGTCCAGGGGACGTCCTTGCCGCTCTCGTAGGGGACGATGCAGGTCGGCCCGTCCTCCTCCGTGACATCGGAGAGGTAGACGAACGTCGTCAGCTGCTGGTAGCGGGGCTCCGGACGCGGCACGACGAGGCTGTGGCTGCCGTAGTCGCGGTGCAGCGGCTGGTCGTAGTCGACGGCGCCGGCGTACTTCGCCCAGAGCTCCACCTTGTAGAGGTGGAGCTCCGTGGTCTCCAAGAAGCGCTCGGCCGCGTCGACGAGGTCGGGGTGGACGGCCAGGCGGTTGAGGTCCCAGGACCGGTAGGGGAACTCCTCCACGCCGGCGAACTGGCTCCCGGCGAACCGATCGAAGCCGGCGGGGTCGTCGAAGTACTCCTCGGGCCGGGGGAAATGCTTCCACAGTGCGTGCTGGGCCGCAGCCAGCTCGTCGGGCCCGAGGAACCCCTCGAGCAGCGAGAAGCCGTGCTCGCGCACCTCGTCGAGCGTGGCGTCGGGGACGCGCATCGCCCGGCACCTTAGGCCTGCACCCGCCCGTGAGCCGGCCGCCGGCCGCGCCTACGCTCGCACGGTGCGCGCGGTCGTGTTCGACATGGTGGACCCCGAGTTCCCCGCCTCGCTGGCCGAGCTCCCCGAACCCGAGCTCCCGGGCCCGTCCTGGGCGCGGGTCGCGGTGACGACCGGAGGCATCTGCGGCAGCGACCTGCACCTGTTCGCCCACAACACGGGGCCGTCGCCCACATTGGCCTCCATCGGCACCTTCCCCTTCGTGCTCGGCCACGAGACGGCGGGCCGCATCGTCGAGACGGGCCCCGGGTGCTCCCTGGCGACCGGGACGCGTGTGGTGGTCGACCCGTGCATCCCGTGCCTGCCCCGGGGTATCGACCCGCCCTGCGCCAACTGCGCCCGGGGCTGGACGTCCTCGTGCCTCAACCTCGACAGCCGCATCCTGAGCTCGGGACGCTCGCTCGGGTACACCATGGACCTGGGCGGCGGTTGGGCCGACACCGTGCTGGCGCACGAGTCCATGCTCCACCCGCTCTCCGACGCCATCGCGGAGCGGGGCGCCAGCCTGTACGAGCCGGTCTCCATCGCCTGCCACGGCCTGCTGCGGGCCGGGCCCGCGGACGGCGACCCGGTGCTCGTCGTCGGCGCGGGCATCATCGGCCTGGCCGCCCTCGCCGCACTGCGCGGTCTGTTCCCCCGCTCCCCCGTCACGGTGCTGGCCCGCCACCCGCACCAGGGCGCGGCGGCCACGGCGTGCGGCGCCGACCACGTGGTGCTGGGCGACCCCGACAACGGCCATTGGGAGGAGCTGGCCGCGCTGAGCGGGTCCCGAGTGGTCGGGCGCAGGCGCCACCAGATGCTGATGGGCGGGTTCCCCACCGTTGTCGAGGCGGTCGGGTCGCCCCAGTCGGTCACCGAGGCGTTGCGCGCCGTCGCCCATCGGGGCACCGTGCTCCTCCTCGGCGCGGCCGGGATCAGCGAGGTCGACCTCACGCCCATCTGGTACAAGGAGGCCGCCCTGGTCGGCTCCATCGACCACACCGTCGACGCGTCGTCGGCGCCGGGGCTGGCCGGCGGGGCGGGGCGGCACTCGGTCGACCGCGCCCTCGACGTGCTCGCGGCCGGCCTCCTGCCCGAATCGGTCGTGGTGACGCACGAGTTCGGGCTCGAGGACTACCGGGAGGCCATTCAGACGGCCATCGACCGCACAACCTCCCACGCCATCAAGGTCGTGTTCCGGCCCTAGGCCACACGCTTCACGATGCGCATTCTCCTCGTCTCAGACCTCCATTACGCGCTGCCCCAGCTCGACTGGGTCGTGCGCGGTCGGCCCCGAATACGACCTGGTCGTCGTGGCCGGTGACACCTTGTCGATCCGCTCGCCCGTGCCCCTGGAGGCGCAGAGCGTCACGGTCCTGCAGTACTTCTCGTTGATGCACTCGGTCACCCGTCTGGCCGTCAGCTCGGGCAATCACGACCTCACGGGACCCGACGCCGACGGTGAGCAGTCGGCGCTGTGGCTCGCCGAAGCACGGGCGTCCGGTATCGCCACGGACGGCGACTCCCTCGACCTGGACGATGCGCTGGTCACCCTCTGCCCGTTCTGGGACGGGCCGGCCGGCCGTGAGCGCGTCGCCAGGCAATTGGCTGCGGACTCGGCGCGTGACTCCACGCAGCACGTGTGGGTGTACCACTGGCCCCCAACCGCTTCACCGACGTCGTGGACGGGTCGCCGGGAGTACGGGGACGCCGACTTGGCCGGTTGGATCCACGAGCACCGACCCGACCTGGTGCTGGCCGGCCACGTGCACGAGTCGCCGTTCAAGCCCGCCGGTGCCTGGGTCGACCGGATCGGGCACACATGGGTCTTCAACCCCGGGAATCAGATCGGGCACGTGCCCGCGCACATCGTGCTCGATCTGGACGCACGTCGGGCGACCTGGGTGTCGATGATCGGTACCGAGGAGATCGACCTCGCACTCGAGGCCGTTCCCGCTCGCACGGTGTTCTGAACTACCCGGGCGGCGGGCCCATCGGGCCCTCGAGGCTCAGTATTCCGGATCGGGATCTCGGGCCGAACCACTCCGTGCGGGGGCGCCCTGGCGCTGAGCCAGCCTGGTGAGCACCGAATCCACCATTGAGAGCCCGGGTGCGTCCCCGTACTGGTGCTTCAGGTCTGCGAGGTACGCCGTCACGAAGTTCAGGCGCTCGGCGAGGCCCACTGCGATCAGTCGGGTGATCTCGGGATCTCTCAGCAGGAGCGCGCCGCCATCGCTCGCGTAGCGGGCACGGGTGGGCTCCAACGCTTCGATCGTCGCTCCGTGTGAGTGGCCGAGGAGCAGCGAGATCTCACCGATGATCGCGCCCGGCCGGTCGATGGTGTTGACCGGCACGTCGCCCTTGCGCACCAGGAGCTTGCCGGACATCAAGACCCAGAGGCCGCCCGCTTCGCCGCCTTCGCTGATGACGACGTCGCCTCGATCGAACGCAACCTCGGGTAGGTGCGTCACCAACGTCAGCATGTCGGTCACGGCACGGATCGTACGCTGTCGACTCCTGCGCCCCGCGCCGACCTCACTCCCGCCCGCGTCTGTGTCCAGGCAACCGGCTGGGTGGCCATCACCTGGGTGACACGGCTGGTGTGACTTGTGACCTCCGCCCCTGGCGGGTGCGTGCCGGCGAGCGTCGAATGGCACCATGCGACGCTCTCCGGGTTCCTCCGTCCTCAAGATCCTCTCCGGGCTGGCCTGTGCGTGCGGCGTCGCGCTGCTGACCTACCCGCGGTGGCGTCCCTGGTGCCTGACGTGGGGCGCGACGGATGCCGAGGCCACCATGACGCTGCCCGGGGACGAGCTCCTCGAGGACCCCGACGTGGTGACCACCCGGGCCGTCGGGATCGACGTGCCGCCATCGGCGATCTGGCCCTGGATCGTCCAGATGGGCCCCGGCCGCGCCGGGGCATACACCTACGACTGGATCGAAAACCTGGCCGGGCTCGACATGCACAGCGCGGACGAGCTCCTCCCCCAATTCCAGGACATCAGCGTCGGCGACGGCTGGCAGCTCGGCCTGAAGGGTCCACGGCTGGAGGTCGCACGGCTGGAGCGGGAGTCCGCGCTCGTCCTCCGTTCCGACGACGGCAACTGGGTGTGGGCCTTCGTGCTCGTCCCCGACGGGCCGTGCACCCGGCTGCTCAGCCGCAACCGGATGCACCAACCGGGAGCGTCGGCCACGGGCCGGGCCCTCTTCACGTACCTGATGGAGCCCGGCAGTCTGGTCATGGAGCGCAAAATGCTGCTGGGCATCAAGGAACGGGCCGAGCGCGGGCCGGGCCGGGGCGCCCGATCGGATCAGGCCGCTCCGACCACCCGCCACCAGGCCGCGCCGTCCTCCGGGGAGATCCCCGCCAGTAACTGAGGATCGTCGAGCACCTCGTCACGCCGGAGGCCGGGGATCACCCGGTAGTGGATCGACCCGGGCACGCACACCAGCTCGAGCGCACGCCACAGGGAGCGGGCGTAGAACTCCGCGCCCGCCGCGTCGGTCCACTCGTAGAGCCCCCGGTAGCGCTCGCGCTCGTCGCGGTCGAGCCACAGCTTGGAGACGAGGCCGGGGAACCCGGCGAACAGCGGGGTGTTGAGGATGCACTCCCACACGAAGAGCCGGTGCCAGCGGCCGCGCAGCACGCGGAGGCGGAACTCGACCACCAGCAGAGCCGGCTCGTCGGGCCGATCGCCGTCGACCGTGGTCTCGCGGAACACCTGCGCCGACGACCGGTCGGCGAAAAAGAGGCGCTCGCCGACGCGTCCCCTCGGAAGATGGGTGCGCCCGCGGGCCAGCAGGACGACGGTTGCGAGCGCGCAACGGGCGACCGCCCGCGCCGCCACGGCGCGCGGGAGCGGCTCCTGCGCGTTCATCTCGGCCTGCGACGTCGATTCGTGGGCGCCACGGGCGGACGCTACCCGCCCCGCCCGGCACGAGGTCCCCTCGCTACGATGCCGCGGTGCACACCCGCCGAGGGACGGCCGTGGCCACCGCCACACTCGCCCTCGCCGTCGTGCTCGTCCCGCTCGGGCTCGGCGGCTCGGGCTCGGGCCGCTCGCCACGCCGGCCGGCGCCAACCCCACCCCGGCGCCCACGGGTACGGCCGGGCCGGCTCCCGCCTACCGGTGCACGTTCAACGTCACCACCGACGCCTTCACCGGTGCCAACGGGACCGCGGGGGCCATCGGGTGGCTGGGCGACCACAACAGCGTGATCACGTGCCTCGGCGGCACGTTCGTCGTCCAGGACGGCCCCGGCGGCCTCTTCCAGGACTACGGGTTCGGCATTTACGAGGGCCAGCGGACGACGTGGGCCGATGCCGGCGGGTTCCTCCCCGCCCAGGTGACGACGTTCGACGATCAGGGCGCCACGGTCTCCATCACCGAGTTCGCCGACCGGGTCGTCCTCGGCGGCAATCCCTACGTCGCCGTCTACGGCCGGGTCCGGATCGACAACGGGACCGGTCACACCGTCACGGCCGATCCTGCGGCCTCCTCGACCCTCGTCCCGCTCGACACCGCACCCGTCACGGTGCCGGCCCATCACGCCGTGAACCACGACTACGTCGTGGCGACAGACCGCTTCGGCGGCACCGCGGCGTGGCCGGACGCGCAGCAGCTCGCCGCCGCAGGCGGCTTCGACCGGCACTACGCGGACATGCGGGCGTTCTGGGCCGGGCAACTGACCGCCATCGCACAGGTGGACGTGCCCGACCCCGCGCTGGTCGACGCCTACAAGAGCGGCTTCATCACCACGCAGCTCACGCGGAGCGGCAACGCCCTCGACACCGGCGTCAACGGCTACGAGATGGAGTTCAGCCACGACGTGATCGGGATCCTCACCAATCTCTTCACCCAGGGCTACTTCACCGGAGCGCACGCGCTGCTCACCGAGGCCCGCAACGCCGTCGGGCCCCAGGGACAATACGTGGACGGCCTCTGGACGTACGCCCTCCCCTGGGCCGTGTACCTGCTGAAGACCGGCGACAAGAGCTTCGTCGCGCAGAACTTCGCGACCGAGGGTCCCCAGGGCAGTGCCCAGCCCAGCATCGAGGACAGCGCCCATGCCATCGCCGCCGCCCGGACCGGGCCGCTGGGGACGATGGAGGCCACCAACGACATCGACACCCAGGGGTACTGGACCACCGACGACTACGAGGCGCTGCTCGGCCTCGCCGCCTACCGCTACCTCGCGTCGGCGCTGGGCAACTCGACCGAGGCCGCCTGGGCGACCACGGAGTACAACGGCCTCCTCGCCGCGGTCAACACCGTGCTCGGCCAGACGATCGCCCGGAACGGCCTCGACTACCTCCCCTGCTCGCTGCTCCAGCCCAACAGCGCCAACCGCTGCACGAACCCGAGCGACGCCAACTGGACCTCACCGTTCGGCTTCGGCAGCTGGGCCTGGGAGGGGTACCTGCTCGGCGCGCCACTGAGCGGTCCCGGCCTGCGCATGATCGACGCCACCTATGCCTACGGCTTCAGCCGCCTCCGCGGCGTCCTCCCGCCCGGCACGGCCGGCGGGTTCCCGGGCGACTACTACTCGAGCGGCTACAACGCGGCGGTGGGCGCGGCCGGCCTGGCGAGCGTCACGCACCGGGACCAGGGGATCGTGGGCTACGAGTTCATGATCGCCAACAGCCAGAGCGGACCGTGGTCATGGTGGGAGAGCTCGAGCGCCCCGGACCCCGCCACGCCGTGGGTGGGGCGCCACCCCGCCACGGGACAGGGGTCGTCACCGCACGCCTGGGGCCTCGCCGGCGCCAACAAGGTGTTGCTGGACTCGCTGGTGGCGGTGCGCGCCGGGGGCGGACTCGTGGTCGGACGGGGCGTCCCGCCGGCCTGGCTCCGGAGCGGGGCGCCGATCACGGTCACCAACTTCCCGACCACGTCCGGCCGGCGCGCCGGCCTCACGATCGCCGGCGCCGGGCGATCGGTGTCGCTGACTCTGCGCGGCGCATCACCGCAGGGGCCGGTGCAATTCGCGCTCCCCGCCTTCATCGACAACATCGCCCGGGCCTCCACCGGCACGGTCGACGAGGCCACCGGCACGGTCACCATGAGGCCCGCCGTCCGGCACGTGACCGTCACGCTCCGCACCCAGCCACGCGGGTGAGGGTCGCGCCGCGGCGGATCAGCCGTCGAGCAGCCGCACGTGCGAGATGGTGACCCGGGGCGGCTCCCCGGCCCGCGCCCCCCGCAGACGGGGGAGGTCCACCCGGCCCCGGTCGCCGCCCTGCGAGACCGCCCCGTAGGCCAGGACCACCATGGCGATCGTGGCGGCCATGATGGCCGGCCACCACAGCGTGATGGCGTGCTCGCGGCGGTTGCCCAGTGCGATGCAGGCCACGGAGAGGGCGGCGCACCACCCGAAGCGCCACCAGCCCTGGCGCATCGCCAACAGCAGGCTGAGGGCGATGACCGGGAAGAAGTAGAAACCCAGCAGCTCGCTCTCGAGCAGGACCCGGATACTGAACGCGACGGCCATGACGAAGAGCACGGTCGCCAGGTCGTGGCGGTGCCGGCAGGCCACCCATCCGAGCGCCACGGCGGCGATCGTGGCGACCAGCCGCAGGGTGCCCCCGCTGTACATCCCGTTCCCGAGTGCGCGTGCCAGGTGGCTGAACGGCGTGCTCGACTCGTCGGCCGGGAAGAAGGGCTGGTCCGCGATCTGGTGCAGCGTGCGTGCCGTGTGCGTGACCAGCTCGGGGAGGACGACGACGACGCTCGGCAGCGCCACCCGGCACACCGATGCCGGAAGCGCCCGCCAGCCGAAGCGGGCCAGGACGGGCGCTGCGGCCAGGAGGGCCAGCGGCTGGAAGGCCACGGCGATCCCGAGGAACCACCCGGCCCGGGCCAGACCGGCCGAACGGTCCCGGTCCACCGCCAGGGCCGCCCACAGCACGAAGGCCAGCGCGACGCAGTCCTCGGGGTGACCCCAGAAGACGACGGCGCTCACCACACCGATACCGGCCACCAGCGACAGAGCGAGCCGCTCGGCGTCGGAGAAGCGCCACCGGCGCGCCACGGCGTCGAGGGCGAAGAGCACGCTCGAGGCCAGGACCGTGACCACGGGAACCAGCACGAGCCACAACACCGCGTAGCCGTGGCGCATCTCGGCGGCCGTGCGCAGGCCCAGTCCGTGCCCGAGGGCCATGAACGGCGCCAGCGCGAACTCCAGGCCGGGCGGGGCGTCGAGTTGCGAGCCGGGCCCGTACACGGTGGCCCAGTGGCCGTGCGAGATGGCCAGCCCGATGCCGGCGCTGTTCCACAGGTCGCTCACGGACTGCCAGCCGTGGCGGGCCAAGGCGGACCACATGACGGTGTAGACCAGCCCGGCCGCGACGAAGATGGTCGTGGCGGTGACCGGTGCCGACCGTTCGTCGACCCAGGATGACATCCTGCGCATTCCCCCCTGCCTTCCGGCGACACCCTGCGACGGGTGTGGCCGACCCTCCTCCACGCTGCCGTGGACCCGCGGACGGGATCTTCCCTCCGTGCAGTGTGACAGCGGGGCCGGCGGGGAACCAGGTTTCGGGGCCCTGCGGGGAGCGAAGCAACGAGACGGCAACCGACGCCACGGCGCCGTGGCGAGGCGGGGGTCGGCCGTGGAGGCCCCACCAGTGTGGGCCCGTTCGGCCACCGGGCTTCGGGAGATATGGCACTGGTACGCGGGGCTCCGCCCAAGCAGACTTGCGGTGACGTTGCGTACCCCACGCACGGACCGCGGCCACCGACGTCGGCCGCGCACGGCGTGGGCCGGGTAGAGGGAGGTCGACCGAATTGGCTGCGGGGAACTCGGGCCAGCCAGCCGCAGCAGCCGGGGAGACGTCCACGGCGCCCGCCCGCCAGGGCATGGTCCTGGCGGCCCTCATTCTGGTCGCCGCCGTGGCCAACCTGCCGCTGGCGTCGGCCAACGTCGCCCTGCCGAGCATCGGCCTGCACTTCGACGCCTCCCAGACCCAGCTCAACCTCGTCGCGGTGTCCTACTCCCTCGGGCTCGCCGTCTCGGTCCTGTGGTTCGGCGCCGTGGGCGACCGCTACGGGCGCAAGCAGATGCTGCTCCTCGGCGTCCTCATCTCGCTGCCCGCGTGCCTCGTCATGGCGTGGGCGCCCAGCATCGGGGTCCTCATCGGGGCTCGCTTCGTGGGCGGTCTGGCGGCGGGCATGGCCTACCCGACCACGCTCTCGCTCATCACCGCACTGTGGAGCGGGCCGGGTCGCACCCGGAGCATCGCCCTGTGGTCGGCGACGGGGGGAGCCATCTCCGCGCTCGGGCCACTGGTGGCCGGCCTGCTGCTCTCGAGGTTCTGGTGGGGCTCGGTCTTCCTGATCTCGATCCCGCTGATCGTCGTGGCGTTCCCGATGGCCTTCAAGCTTGTTCCGAGCCACGTCAACGAGACCGATGACGCCGTCGACAACCTGGGCGGGATCCTCTCCGCCGTGCTCGTCGGGGCCGTCATCCTCGCCATCAACTTCGCGGTGGTCCCCAACAAGGGGACCCTGGTCGTCGGCCTGGTGATCATCGCGGTGGCGGCGCTCATCGGCTTCGCCATCCGGGAGCGACGCGCCCCACAGCCGCTCTACGACCTCAAGGTCGCTGGGCGCCGTGTCTTCTGGGTGGCCGCCTGCGCCGGCATCATCGTGTTCGGGAGCCTCATGGGGGCGCTGTTCATCGGGCAGCAATTCCTGCAGAACGTGCTCGGCTACTCGACCATCGACGCCGGTGCGGCCATCCTCCCGGCGGTGGTCTTCATGGTGCTCATCGCGCCGCGCTCGGCCAAGCTGGTGGACGCCAGGGGCGCCCGCTTCACGCTCCTGGTCGGCTACGCGTGCATCTTCCTCGGCTTCCTCACCATGCTGCTCCTCTGGAAGGAGGGCAGCGCGTACTGGGAGGTCGGGCTTGCCTACGCCTTCGTCGGGGCGGGCGTCGGCTTCGCGGGCACCCCGGCGTCGCACTCGCTGACGGGCTCAGTCCCGGTGACCCGCGTCGGCATGGCGTCGGGCACGGCCGACCTGCAGCGTGACCTGGGCGGCGCCATCATGCAGTCGATCATGGGCGCCCTGCTGACGGCCGGCTACGCCGCCACCTTCTCGAAGACGATCGCATCATCTCCGAAGTCGAGCCAGGTGACCCAGAGCGTGCAGAGCGAACTCACCAAGTCCTTCGACGGGGCGGAGGCCGTCGCCAAGCAGTATCCGCAGTACGCCTCGCAGATCACCGCAGCCGCCAAGGAGTCGTTCATCCACGGCCAGCACTGGGCCTACGCCTCGGGCCTCATCGCCGTGGTCGGTGGCGCCATCGTCGTGGGCGTCTTCTTCCCGAACCTGAGGGGCGAGAAGGAGCTCCTGGCCTCCTACCAGCGCGCGGACTCGGCCCGACCGGACATGGCGCCCGCTGGCGAGCCGGTCGCATGACGACCTCAGCGCCGGTCCGAGGAACCCGTGCCGTCAGGCTCCGCCACCTCGGAAAATGGGACTTTCGGCCCAGCAAGGCCGTTCGGACGGAGGCGTTCCACTAGCGATGGAAGCAACGAGCAGCTCCAACGGCCCAGGCCACGGCGGTGTGGTCGACTGCGCCACCCTGTACCTCTGCCGGCAGGGCGAGCGCTGGGTCGTCGTGATCGAGGCGCCGGGCATCACGGGTGCGCATCGGCTCCGCCACACGGGCCGCGACCCCCACGACGCGCGGTTCGAGCTCCTGTGCTCGGCGCGCCGCGCCTGTCCGGACGCGGCCATCGTGAGCACCGACGGCGCGCTCGAGGAGGCCGACTACGAGTGGCGGCTCGACATCCGCAGCGTCGAAGCGGCGGCGGGCGACGTCGGCATCGCGGTGCACCGCGAGCTCACGGCCGCACCGGCACCACACTTCCGGCGCCGTTCCCAACGGCAGATCATCCGCACGTGCCACTGGGGCCGCTGCCCCGAGGTCTCGGGCCGGCCGCGCTCCTTCTGACCCGACGGTAACCACAACGGCAAGACCGGGTCGCGAGGAACACGTGGGTTGACCATGTGCGTGCCTTCACGAACAGGTGAAACGCAATGGCGCGTCGCCGGTCGAGTCGCTATGGTCACCGACGGTCGCGACGTTGCGGCCAGAGAGATCAGGTGGTTGACATGTCGAGGACGACGTTCCGCACCCGTGCATTCCTTGGAGGCATCTTCTGCCTGGCGCTCGTGGTTGCACCCCTATCGGCAGCCTCAGCCTCACATCCCAGAGACACCAACAATTCGACCAATTCGGCTCACACGGTGCGGCCGTACCTGGCCGCGCCGCGTACGTTCCCGCCGGCACAGGTCACGTTCACGGTTAACACGACGACCGACGGGCACGACAACAATCCCGGTGACGGCTTCTGCGACGACGGCACCGGGCACTGCTCCCTGCGCGCCGCCGTCGAGGAGGCGAGCGCGTCGGGCCTGACCACCAACGTGAACCTCCCGGCGGGCACGTACAACCTGACCCTCGGTGAGCTCGATCCCGCCGACGCGGGCGGCCTCCAGCTGATCGGCGCCGGCGCGGCGACGACCACGATCGTCGCCACCTCGACCGATCTCGCGCTCGACGTGACTCAGGACGCGCACACCAACGGGTCGTTCCTCGAGCTCACCAACGTGACCGTCCAGGGGAACAACGCCGAGACCGTCCTCATCAACGACGGCAACGACGTCGTCGTGATGACGGGTTCTTCGATCACCGGCGGCTCGGGCACCAGTGAAGGCGGCGGCGTCTACAACGACGGGCAACTGTGGGCGACGAACAGCTCCTTCACCAACAACACCGCGACCTCCGAGGGTGGTGCGATCTACAACCACTACGGTTCGATTCGCCTGACCAACGACTCCTTCACGGGCAACAAAGCGGCCGGCACCACCGGGAGCGACGCCCGGGGCGGGGCCATCTACAACCTGGACGGTCCCGTGGCCATCGACTCCAGCACCTTCTCGTCGAACGCGGCCACCAACTCGTCGACCGGCGACGGTGAGGGCGGCGCCCTCTTCGCCGACGACCAGACGGAGCTGACCAACGACACCTTCACGTCCAACACGGCCACCAACACTGCGAGCGGGGGCTCGGGGTACGGGGGTGCCGTCTACCAGAGCTACGGCCTGTCCCAGGTGCTCGGGACCACGTTCAGCGGCAACAGCACGAGCAACAGCGCGACCGACGGGGGCGAGGGCGGTGCCTTCTACGACAGCGACGGGGTGAGCATCTTGCAGTCCACCTTCACGAACAACACCGCCACCAACGGCGACGGCGGTGCTCTCGGCAACGAGGGCAACAGCGAGACGCTGCAGAACGACACCTTCACGGGCAACTCCGCCACCGGAACCAGCGGTAACGGGTACGGCGGTGCGGACTACTCCAACGACACGACCCAGATGACCGCTTTGCTGATGGCCAACAACCACGCCGACGTCGGTGGGGGCGCCTTCTACACCGACGACGGAACCATCTTGAACAACTCAACGCTCTCGGGCAACACGTCCAACCTGGGCGGTGCCATTTACGCCGACTGGAGCGTCCAGGCGACGAGCACCGCCATCGTCGACAACAGCACCTCGGGTCCGGCGGACGCCGGCGGCGCCATCTACCTGCCGAACAACGGATCCAACAGGAATCGGATGGACTTCCTCGGCGTCACCGTGGCCGGGAACACCTCGGATGCGGGCGCCGGCTTCGCCCTCGAAGGCGACGGCGGGACGCCGGGCTCGGGAACCCTCGCCAACAGCACGGTGGCAGGGAACACGACACCCGGCGGGACCGAGCAGGACTGCGCCTTCGTCGGCACCCCGCCGCCTGCCCAGCCCCTGAGCTCCGCCGGCGGCGTCGTGGCCGGCGACAGCACCTGCGGCTTCAAGACCACCTCGGACCGTCAGGGCGCCGGCGCACAGGGCTACTGGATGGCAGCGACAGACGGCGGCATCTTCAACTACAACGCCGGCTTCTTCGGCTCCATGGGCGGCAAGCCGCTCAACAAGCCGGTCGTCGGGATGGCCCACACGCCGGGGAACCAGGGCTACTGGGAGGTGGCCTCCGACGGCGGCCTCTTCAGCTTCGGGGACGCGCAGTTCTTCGGCTCCATGGGCGGCAAGCCCCTCAACATGCCGGTCGTCGGGATGGCCTCGACGCCCGACGGCATGGGGTACTACGAGGTCGCATCCGACGGTGGGCTCTTCGCCTTCGGCGACGCGGGCTTCTACGGCTCCATGGGCGGCACGCCGATCAACAAGCCGGTAGTCGGCATCGCGGTGACGCCCGACGGGCGGGGCTACTGGGAGGTCGCCTCCGACGGCGGCCTCTTCGCCTTCGGCGACGCGCACTTCTACGGCTCCATGGGCGGCAAGCCCCTCAACAAGCCGATCGTGGGCATCGCGGCGGCGACCGACGGCGCCGGCTACTACGAGGTCGCCACCGACGGCGGCGTGTTCAACTTCGGGTCGGCCCACTTCTTCGGGTCGGCCGGAAGCCTGCACCTCAACGCACCGGTCGTGGGCATCGCGGCGGCGCCGGACCTCCGGGGCTACTGGACCTTCGCCACCGACGGCGGGGTGTTCAACTACGGAACCGGGTCGCAGTTCAAGGGCTCGGCAGGCTCGCTGCACCTCAACAAGCCCGTGGTCGGGGGCGCCGCCACCTGATCGGACACGCACCGTTTCCAACGCCGAGGGCGGGCTCCGAGAGGCGCCCGCCCTCGGCGCGTGCGGACTCGTAGCGACCCGCCGCTCCGTCCGCCGGTGCTCAGGCCACGCCCACCGGCGCCGCGCCCTTGACGCTGGTGCGGTACATCTCCCTGCGAACACCGGCGTAGTCGTTCAGCGCGTTGTGCATGGTGCAGCGGTTGTCCCAGATGGCGAGCGTCTGGACCGCCCAGCGCAACCGGCACGTGAAGTTCTCGTTGATGCTGTGCCGGTACAGGTGGGCCAGCAGGGCCTGTGACTCGTCCTTGGTCCACCCCGCGAAGCGTGTCGTGTACACCGGGTTGACATACAGCGCCCGCCGGCCGGTCACCGGGTGGACGGCCACCGCCGGGTGCACGTGTTCGGCGTACGCCTCGGCCGACGGGGCGATCGCCATGGAGGTCAGGTCCTTGACCTGGTCCAGCAGGCCGCCCGTGCCGTAGGCGAGCCCGGCCGAGTGGACCGCGCTCAGGCCGTCGAGCGTCGCCTGCAAGCCGTGCGACAGCGTCTCGTAGGCCAGGTACTGGTTCGACCACACGGTGTCGCCGCCGTGATCAGGGACGTCCCAGGCGTGGAGCAGCGTGTAGGCGGGGGGTGCGGCGAGGTAGCTGAGGTCGCTGTGCCACGCATTGGCGAAGTTCAGGGCGTCGGTCGGCTCCTTGATCACCCGGATGACGTAGGGCCGGTCCTCGAGCGGTTCCACGAAGGGCGTCACGTCGCGGCCGCCCAGGAGGTCGGTCACCCGCTCGAGGTCGTCGAGGCTGAGCTCCTGCCCCGGCAGGAAGACGACGAGGTGGTCGGCCAACGCCCGGCGCAGGTCGTCGAGCTGTGCCGGATCGGTCACGCTTGCCAGGTCGATCCCGGTCACCGTGGCACCGAGTGCGCCCGCCACCGGCTCCACGGAGAGCGCAGTGGACGGCGGCGTCGCCATGCCGCCCCTCTCCGCTCAGGCGAGACCGAGCAGCTCGGCCCCGTTCCGCCAGAAGAACCGCTCGCGGGTCGACTCGTCGAAGCCCGCCACGGCGTCGCCGAACGCCTCGAACGGCCGCTTCCCACCTTCGGGATGCGGGTAGTCCGTCGAGAACATGAAGAGGTCCGCGCCGCACTGCTCGAGCAGCCATGCCGTGTCCTCGAACGGGAAGGGCGTGAAGCGAACCTGGCGCCGCAGGTACTCCGAGGGCAGGAGCTGCAGGTCCCGGAGGGCCGGCTCGAACTTGGAGAACGAGCGCAGCGCATGGTCCACGTTGCGCAGGAGTCCCGGGACCCAGGTGGCACCGAGCTCGATCGCCGCCCCGCGCAGATCCGGGTGGCGCTCGAAGACCCCGTCGAGCGCCATGCACGCCAGGAAGCGCTCGGGCGAATGGTGCAGGACGGGGAAGTCCTTGGCCCGGAGGTTCTCGCCGCCGCCGAGCCAGTCCTTCGGGCGCGGGAGGCCGTTGTTGTGGAAGGCCTTCGGGAGGAGCTTGCCCCCGCCCACATGGAGCACGAAGGGCGCACCGGCCTCGGCGAGGCCGGCCCAGACCGGAGCGAGATCGAGGTGGGTGGGTGAGAAGTCGCCGGGGGCGTCGGAGGGCACCCAGAGCGCGGCCACTCCCGCCTCGAGCGCCTGCTCCAGGGCCAGCAGCGCCCGTGTGGGATCGGTGAGCGGCAGGTAGCCCACCGCCTTCAGCCGCGGATCGGGCGCGCAGAAGGCGGCCATGGCGCGGTTCAGGGCCTCGGTCCCTCCGTAGAGGACGTCCGGATCCTTGCTCCGCGCGAAGTGGCCGAGGGCGAAGGTCGGGAAGACGAGCTGGGCCTGTATCTCCAGGGCGTCGAGGACGCGGGAGCGCACCTCGGTGTCGAGGGCGCCGGGGGCCATCCACCCTTTCGGGCCCTGCAGCACCTCGCGCCCGATCTCCTGGTGGCGGTGCGTCTCCCACAGGTCCGGCAGGCCGGCTATCAATTCGGCCGCCCCCGCTCCGGCACCCTCCAGCCCCAGCGGGGCAAGCTGGCTGCGGACGGATGCGTCGGCGAACCCGCCCAGCCAGTCCGGCGTCTCCATCAGGTGGCTGTCGGCGTCGAATATCGCAGTGTCCACGGGGCCCCCGGCAGATTTGAGGTCGTCGTCGCCCAGCGTAGACCCGCCCCGGACGTCCGCCTGGGGGTCATCCGACCACCCGATCGGGCGCTGCCTAATTGGACCCATGTGAGCCCGAGGGACTCAGATGGCTTCGCGTGTCCCGGGGAGGTCAGGGGGTGTCCAGGGGTGTCCCGGGAACGATTCGTCAGGAATCTCCCCGGGAGCAACAACCTGCACCGTCACGAGGGTCACAGACAACATTTATGTGAGTCATATCTTTCTCTGACCTGGCGTACAGACCCGCCCTGTCCAATGGAAGCCGTGGAACAGCGCCCGCGCCGGGCACTCTGACGGAGGACCGCACATGACCGAGGACCACAGCGACCAGAACGACGAGACGGCAGGCCAGCCGGTCAGCGGATCGGAGGCAGAGGCGGAGACCGCTCCGACGCCGGTCCCGGAGACCACGGGCCAGGCCATCCCCGTGCCCGAGACGACGCCCCCGCCGGTCGACCCTGGTTCCCTCCCGCAGCAGCCCGACACTCCGCCGATGGGCGTGCCGCAGGGCTCCGAGGTCCCGACGGGCACGTACGCGCTCGGCGCGCTGGCGGGGAACCCCAATCTCGGCGAGCCGGCCGCCCGCCCCTACGCCGGGCCCCCCACCGACCCGGGTGCCCCGATGTGGGCGCCGCCCGCCGCCCCCGCCGCGCCCTCCAGCGGCGCCCACCACGTGCGCAACGGCATCCTCGCCGGCGTGGCGGCCTTCGCCCTCCTGGCCGGTGGCGTGGCGATCGGCCACGCGGCCACGACCAATTCGAACCTGTCCTCCGCCCCGACCTCGGGGAGCACGCAACTCCCGTCGGGTTCGGGCAACGGGTCGAGGAACCCCTTCGGGAACGGCTCGCCCTTCGGCGGCGTCTTCGGCGGGAACTCGGGCAACTCCGGGAACGGCAACTCCGGGAACGGCAACTCCGGCGCCTCCGGCGGGTCGGGGCCGAGCGACGCCAGCGCCATCGCGGCCAAGGTCGACCCCGGCCTCGTCGACATCAACACGACGCTCGGCTACGCCCAGCAGCAGGCGGCCGGGACCGGCATCGTGCTCAGCTCCAACGGGGTCATCCTGACCAACAACCACGTGATCAACGGCGCCACGAAGATCAGCGTCACCGACGTGGGCAACCAGAAGACCTACACCGCCAAGGTCGTCGGCTACGACCGCAGCCACGACATCGCCGTGCTCCAGCTGCAGAACGCCTCCGGGCTCCAGACCGCCCCGCTCGCCACCGCGCACGCCTCGGTCGGCCAGGACGTGGTCGGCGTGGGGAATGCCGGCGGCACCGGCGGGACGCCCAGCGCGGCCGGCGGCACCGTGACCGCGCTCGACCAGTCGATCACGGCCAGTGACCAGGGCGACGGGACGTCGGAGCAGCTGACCGGCCTCATCGAGACCAACGCCGACATCCAGCCCGGCGACTCGGGCGGCGCGCTGGTCAACACCTCGGGCCAGGTCATCGGCGTGGACACGGCCGCCTCGGCCGGCTACTCCTTCCAGTTCAACGGCCAGTCCCAGGGCAACCAGGGCTTCGCCATCCCGATCAACACCGCCCTCTCCATCGCCCGTCAGATCGAGGCCGGGAACTCGTCCTCCACCGTGCACATCGGGGAGACCGCCTTCCTCGGCGTCGAGATCAGCCCCCAGGGCGGCTCGGGCTCGGGCGACAACAGCGGGTTCGGCGGCGTCTTCGGCGGCAACAGCGGCAACACGGGGTCGTCGGTCTCCGGCGCCTCGGTGGCCGGCGTGGTCACCAACGAGCCGGCCCAGGAGGCGGGCATCGCCCAGGGCGACGTCATCACCACGCTCGGTGGCAAGAGCATCGACTCGGCCAACGCGCTGACCAGCGCCATGCTCACCTACCACCCGGGCGACAAGGTGACCATCGGCTGGACCGACGGCTCCGGCCAGACCCACACGGCCACCGTCCAGCTGTCCTCCGGCCCACCGCAGTAAGGCGTGCGAGGGTGGGCGATCGGGGCAACGCCTCGGTCGCCCACCCGCCGGCGCTATTGCTGGATCAACCTGACGATGGCGATCAGCGTGGCCAGGACGGCGGCGCTGAGCACGCAGATCAGGCCCCAGCCGACGCTGACGTCGGTGCTCTGCCGGAGCCGGCACCTGCGAGATCTTCTGCACGATGCGGAACATGTCGTAGATGGCGAAGACCATCGTCACCGCGGCGATGACGGTGGTGAAGATCGCGAGTTGCAGCTCCTCCGACATCATCTCGAAGCAGGCGAAGATGACCAGCAGGATGCCCCCGATGAAGGTCACCCAGCCGTTGACCCCGATCAGGGTGGAGATGCCGGGGTCGATGCCGTCGAAGGACACGTGGAAATTGGCGATGCCGAGGTTGCCGGTCACGTGGACCCACGACCCGACCGACCCGTACATCAGGGCGATCCCGCAGACCAGGAGGAGGAAGACTCCCAGGTTGAACGTGAGGCCCGTGGTGGTGGGTCTTGGTCACGCGCCATCGGCGACGTAGGGATTGGCCGACAGCCGCCGCTCGGGTGCCTGGGCCGACCCGGTCGCGGCCTTCGGGAGCGTCGCCGACCACGACCCAACCCTTGCCGGTGGTCCACCGTCTCCTGCCCGTCCAGTTCTGGCCGTCCCAGTAGTTCTGGTCGCTCGGGTTGGTCGCGCGTCGGGTACCACCCAGGGGCCTTCGGGCTCGACCCGCCGCACCCTGGTCCACGTCCGATGCAGAGCTCACCGGCACCGTGGTTCCGGCATCCTCGTTCGTCCATCTCCATCCACCTCCGACGGGACCCTGTCGTGCCCGGTCGCCGCTGAGTAGCTAGCTTGGCCTACGTGGCGCAGCAGGAGAGGGATCCCGACGGAGCGCTCGAGCGACCAGGAGCTCACCGCCCTGGCCCTGGCCGCCGACCCGGACGCGCCCCTGCCGGATGATGCGGTGCCCATCGGCATCCACCTGGCCCGGCTCGGACTTCGTTGCCCACCTGGTACATGCCACCGGCGGTGGCGCGGGGCGGGCGGCGCTGGAAGACGCCGTTCGTCGTCGCCGTCGTCTCGGCCTTCCTCCTGATCGACGCGCTGGGCCTGTGCAATACCTACGGCATCCTCAGCCTCGCCTGAGCGGCTCGCACGACGGCTGTCCGCCTCGTCGGTCAGGGCTTCCCGGCCTCCATCCAGCTCTTGACGCGGGCGTCGCTGATGCGCCGAGCCGTCGCCATGTTGGACCAGGACCGGAAGCGAGCCTTCTCGTCGCTCGCTCAGCTGGGAGTAGAGCGTCTTCGGGCCGGCGAGTTGGCGGCGCGCGGTGCCCGGGCGCGGCCGCCTGATGCCGCCGGACCGTCCCTTGTCGATGAAGGGCTGGAGCGCCCCTCGGAGCTTCGCGGCGTTGGCGGCGCTCAGATCGATCTCGTATGCCTTGCCGTCGAGGGCGAATCGGACCGTCTCGTCCGCATCGCCGCCGTCGATGTCGTCGCTCAGCTTCACTATCAGGGTCTTGGCCATGGCCAAATGGTGGCAGAGCACCCACGGAGCCACAAAGCGTCGATGCGCGACCGAGGGATCGGCTCGGACCCGGTCGACCCGCGAGCGACGCGAGCCAGGCACAACGGGCCGAGCCGGCGGAAGCCGGACCGGCTGCTACTCCCATTGCAATCTCGCGCCGGGTAGGCTGCGACATGTCTCGGCGCGCCGGATTCGACCCTTTTTCCCCCTCCGTCGAATCCATGGCGCGTCGGGGCGCGTCCGGATCGGGCTCCCCCGAAGACGGGGATGTGCCGCACCGATCCGGAGCATCCAGAATGAGTCCGATGGTTCGGCGCGGGAAGGCACGACGCGGGACGCGGCGATCAGCGAGCGAGGCCGACCGCCCCTCTGCGATGGGCGCGCACTGGCGATCGGACGGTGCTCCCAAGACGGCCTACCGGAGCCAGAGCGACGCACTGACGGCAGCACTCGTGCGGCGTCAGGAAGTCGGGAGTCGACCTCGACGTCTATCGCTGCGACGTCTGTGCGGCGTGGCACATGGGCAATCCACCCGGTCGCCGGCCACAGGCCCGATGATGCGATCGTGACCGGGATCCGGCCGGCGGAGACCGGGACGTGGGAGCGCCCCGCCGGCTCATGCCCGGAGTGCGGATTCGACTGGGAGGAGTCGACCTACGAGATCCTCGTCGGCCAGTGCGTCCGCAACGTCGCCGTGTTCGGCGGCGTGCTGTCCCGGATCGACCCGAGCGAGGCGGTCGAGCCGGGCCTGTGGTCGGCCAGCCGGTACGTGTGGCACACCGTCGACGTCCTCCGCTTCGGCACCGAGCGGCTGTGGACCATCGCTGCCGACCCCTCGTTCGGCGTCCCGACGTGGGACGAGAACGTGGTGGCCGAGGTACGGTCCTACGACCAGCTCTCCCCGATCGTCGGCCTGATCGCGCTCATCGCCGCGCGCCGAGGCCTGGCGGACGGCGGCGTTCGAGGCACCGCACGACGTCTCGACCCCTCACCCCGAGGCCGGCACGATCTCTGCCTTCGACGTCGTGCAGCGAAACGCCCACGAGGTCTGCCACCACCTCTGGGACGTTCGCCGCGCCATCGGCGACTGAGTTTCCACTTCGGGTTCGCGTTCCGCGTTGATCGGAGCGGTTGGGGTCATCCCCGAGAACCCCTACGGGTTTCGCTCCCAGGACGTCCGGGCGTCAGGACGCTCGACGCATCGCGAATGCCAAGAACAACTGGACCACAATTGCTCGGATATTCCGACTCAGACGTTCGGACTGGAGATCCAATGACCGACAAGAAGTTCGGAAGCTCGAGTAGGGGGTTTCCCCGCTTCAGGACTCCGAGTAGAGTTGGGCGAGGTGGATTAGGCGGGCGGGGTTCCGCGATGGATTGATTTGGCGACCATGGCGACTCGAGAAAAGTGCGCTCTTACTGCGAATTGTCCGAGACGGCGCGCAGTTCTTGGACCTGCAGCCGAGTGCGGTAGTTCTTCAGGATCAGAACGAAGGATCCGATGTCAGAAGGAGGAGGCGACTACCGCCTTGATTGGTTCACCAGCAGGGCGGGCCGAGGCTCAAGCCGAGGCTAAATTTGTCAGCGGGTGGAGGCGGTCCATCCGGGAGATGAGCATGGACACTTGGCGAATCGTGATTTCTCAGTCACCGGCGTTGCAGCGCGGGACGACGCACCGGCAGCGCCACGCCCGCAGGACTGAAGCTCGGCCCGGAGTCGGCGTCTTGTTCATGGAGAAGAACCAAGGATCCCGGCATGGCGCGCATTAAGAGAGGCGACCGGAAGGTCCGCCAACCCGTCGAGGAGGCCCCACCGGAGGACCAGAACAGGTCGACGGTCGAGACGCGCCCGGCCCCAAGCTCAATGGACGGTCCAACCTTCCGCTGCAGAAGATGCTTCTTCAGCGCAACCTCGTGACCGAGGCACAGCTCGAGCATGCGATGGCGTCGGATCCTCCTGCCCTGGGCGACCTCGGTGACGTGCTCGTCAGCATGCGGATCATCGACGAGCACGACCTCGTCGAAGCCCGAGCCGAGCTCTACGGGATGGACGTCGCCGACCTGCGGCAGACCGATCCTCAGCCCGAGGCACTGGACCTCATCCCGGACTCCATGGCACGCGAGCACTTCGTGATCCCCATGACGCTCGACGAGGTCGGCCTCCACGTCGCGATGGCCGACCAGCCCTCGCCCGAGCTCATCTCGCCTCCTGAGCGAGGCAAGCGGGACTCCGATCCGTCCCGATGCTGGCCCCCCTCTCCGAGATGCGCCGTGCGATCGAAAACAACTACCGGGCGATCGGCGGCCTCGATCACCTCGTCCAGGCCTTCGAGGCCATCGAGGGCACCCGACGACGGACGATCGAGACGACACCGCTGACGCCCGACGTCGTCGCCGAAGATGCGCCGGTCGTCCAGGTCGTGGGCCGCATCCTGACCCAGGCCATGCGTGACCGGGCATCCGACGTCCACATCGAACCGTCCGAGCTCGGAATCCGGGTTCGCTACCGGATCGACGGCGCGCTCAAGGAAGTCCTGACACTCCCCTCATCCATGGGAATCGGCCTGATCAGCCGCATCAAGATCATGGCCGGCATGAACATCGTCGAACGACGTCGGCCGCAGGACGGCCAGCTGCGCACAGAGATCGACGGCAAGGAGGTCGACGTCAGGGTGGCCACCGTCGCCACGATCTGGGGTGAGAAGTGCGTCATGCGGCTTCTCGACAGGACGCGATCGGTCCTCCGCCTGAGTGAGCTGGGAATGCCCCCCGAAGCGGCCGAGACCTACTCGAACTTCGTCCGAGCCCCGTTCGGCATGGTGCTCTGCGCGGGCCCGACCGGCAGCGGCAAGACGACGACGCTCTACGCGACGCTCACCGAGATCAGCGACGACACTCGCAACGTGATGACGATCGAGGACCCGGTCGAGTACGTCTTTCCCTCCATCAACCAGATCCAGACGAATGAGCAGGCAGGCCTGACCTTCGCCACCGGCCTTCGCTCCATCCTGCGACAAGACCCGGACGTGATCCTCGTCGGAGAGATCCGAGACGTCGAGACCGCACGCATCGCGGTGCAGTCCGCGTTGACGGGACACCTCGTGCTCTCGTCGCTGCACGCCACGGACTCCGTCTCCGCCCTCCACCGCTTCCTCGACATGGGCATCGAATCCTTCCTCGTGGCGTCCTCGGTCATCGGGATCGTCGGCCAACGCCTGGTTCGACGGATCTGTCCCTCCTGCAAGGCCTCCTACACGCCCACCGACGCCGAGCGTGCGTTCTACGAGGAGAGCGGCGGACCGGAGAAGCGGGACTTCGTGCGCGGCGAGGGCTGCAACTTCTGCAGCGGCACCGGGTATCAGGAACGGATCGGTGTCTACGAGCTGCTCCGGATCACCCCCGAGATCAAGCGATTGGTCGTCGGATGGGCCACCCAGGACGAGCTGCGGCAGGCTGGCGGAACGTCAGGGCATGCGCTCGCTGCGGCAAGAGGCGATCGATCTGGTCGCGCAGGACGTCACGACGGTGTCCGAGGTCATCAGAAGCATCTACGCGTTGTGAGATGAGGAGAATGTGATGAGCACATTGGAGAGCTACCGCTACAGCGCAGTCGACGAACAGGGCAACAAGGTCAGCGGGACGGAGAAGGCGACGTCGGTCAGTGCCGCCCACCTCATGCTGCTCCAGCGCGGCCTCGAACCGATCGAGGTGAAGGAGCACAGGAGCATCCTTCAGTTCGAGATCACCAAGAAGACGGTCAAGCGCAAGGAGATCATGCACTTCTCGCGGCAGATGAGCGTCTTCGTCGAGGCCGGCATCCCGATCATGGAGGCACTGGAGGTGATCTCCGAGGAGACGACGGACAAGCTCCTCAAGAAGGTCCTGCATCGACATGATCGACGAGCTCCAGTCGGGTGACACCTTCGCGTCGGCCGCAGCGTCACACCCCGAGGCGTTTCCGAGTACTACGTCGCCGTCCTCGAATCGGCCGAGCTGACGGGAACGCTCGACAAGGTGCTCCTGGAGCTCGCCGACTACCTGGAGACGGACATCGAGGCCCGGTCACAGGTGACCTCGGCGCTGATCTATCCCGCCGTGGTGGCCGTCATGGCCATCGCCACGGTCATCATCCTGGCGACGTTCGTGCTGCCCGAAATTCCGGACGTTCTTTGCGTCGCTGAATGCGAAGCTCCCGCTTCCCACCCGCATGCTGCTCAGCATCTCGGGCTTCATCAGCACCTGGTGGTGGGCCATTGCCGGGATCGTCCTGCTGGCGATCGTCGGGTTCGTTGCGCTGCGACGCTCGAACCAGGGGCGGGCCTGGCTCGACTCGGTCCTGTTGAAGCTGCCCGTCGCCGGCAGCTTGCTTCAGGCAGCCATCGTGGAGCGCGTCTGCCGCGTCCTCGCGTCGCTCGTGACGGCGGGTGTCGACCTCCCGCGGGCTATGGCCGTGACGGCGGAAGCCTCCAACAACGCCGTGTACAGCGAGGGGATCAACCACATCCGCGAGCAGATGATGGAGGGCGGCGGACTTGCCGAGCCGCTCGCAGAGACCGGGCCTCTTCCCCGCGGCGGCCCGGCAGATGTTCCGGGTCGGCGAGGAGACGGGAACCCTCGACAAGCAGATGACCACTGCGGCCGCCTTCTACCACCGGGAGCTCGAGCTCAAGGTCAAGCACTTCACCAGCCTCTTCGAGCCGGCCATCATCATCTTCATGGGCCTGATCGTCGGCTTCGTCGCGGTGGCCCTGGTCTCTGCCATGTACGGCATCTACCGCCAGGTCAACATCGGAGGTTGAGGGCCTGAGGCTTGTCGGGACGGACTTCAGAATCCGTCCCTGGAGCGTCTCCGTCATGTGCTACGAACAGGCACATCGAAGACCGCTAAAGATCGGCCTTCTCTGGGCCGATAAAAGAATGCGCTCCGATGTGAGCCGTAGATGCGACAGACAATCGCTCAACAAAAGGTCAATTCACCAGGTCAAATAGTCACTATCTGCTTGAAGATATGCCGATTATCGGGGTAGCATGGATCCTTCGCCAGGAAGGGCATCGTGGCGAAATGGAGGACCCGTCCGGGTTCCTCCTTCAGTGCAAAGAGACGGGCAATGGCAGCCCGACCAAGAAAGGCGGTATACCGCGTGTTTGAGCGTCATCGCGAAATTATGGAGCGTAGGAAGTCAGGTGAGGCCAGCCAACTACGGCTTCACCCTGATCGAACTGCTCATCGTCATTGTCGTACTCGGCATCCTCGCCGCGATCGTGGTCTTCTCCCTCACCGGAGTGAGCGGTCAGAGCAAGCAGGCCGCGTGCACCGCGGACGCGAAGTCGGTCGAGATTGCAGCCGACGCGTACCAGGCCGAAGAACGAGCACCGTCGCCACCGACGCCTCGACTGACTCTGCGTGCCGGACTACCTGCACTGCGACACCGGGCACGACGAACGGCTACACGATCGGCCTCGACGCCACCGGTAAGGTTACGGTTACGATCGGTGGCGGCAACCGCACAACTTCAGCGACACTACGGGCTGCCCAGCCATCTCGTAGTAACAGGTCATATGCGAACCAAAGCGCCCGGCCCTCAGTGGCCGGGCGCTTTGGTTTCGCATCGGCGGACATTGCATCGAACGAACGGAAGTGGCACTGTGACCTACAACGAACGAATCGATCCCTGGCTGCAGGTGCTCTGGGACGAGACATGGTTCGGACCTGCTCCTCGTCAGTGGTTCGAAGCCGAGGGTCAGGGTCGACGGAGGCCTGCGCCCGCTTGAGAGCGCGCCGGTGCTCACGGGCGCCGAGATCACCGAGCTCGTCCACGACATGTTGACTCCCGACCAGGAGGCCATCCTCGAAGAACACCAGGACGTCGACTTCTCCCTCACGCTGGCAGGACAAGGCCCGGCTGCGTGGCAGCGCGTTCCACCAGCGAGGCGAGCTGGCGCTGGCGCTTCGTATGATCCCATCCGAGATCCCGAGCTTCGACGAACTGGGGCTGCCGCCGATCGCCGAATGGCTGGCCCGGCTCCCCCGCGGCCTCGTGCTGCTCGACGGGCCCCACCGGATCCGGTAAGTCGACGACCCTCGCCTCCATCATCGCCCGCATCAACGAGACGCGGGCACTGCACATCCTCACCATCGAGGACCCGGTCGAGTACGTCCACGATCACAAACTCTCGGCCGTCAACCAGCGCGAGATCGGCCTCGACAGTCCGTCGTTCGAACGGGCACTGCGCTCCGCCCTCCGCGAGGACCCCGATGTCCTCCTCGTCGGTGAGATGCGCGACCTCGAGTCCATCCAGCTCGCACTGACGCTTGGCCGAGACGGGCCACCTGGTCTTCTCGACCTTGCACACCAACGACGCCGCCCAGGCGATCGACCGAATCATCGACGTGTTTCCGGCCTTCCGGCAGGAGCAGATCCGGGTCCAGCTGGCGGCCTCCCTCGGTGCGGTGATCGCCCAGAGGCTGGTGCCGCGGATCGGCGGCGGCATGGTGGCCGCCTTCGAGATCCTGGTGGCGAACAACCCAGTGCGGAACCTCATCCGCGAGGGCAAGACCAACCAGCTGCTGAACGTCATCACCACCAACCAGCAGGAGGGCATGTGCACGCTCGAAGCCAGCCTGGTCGACCTGATCCGGTCAGAGGTGGTCACGTACGATGACGCGATGGCCATCTCCGCGCACCCCAAGGAGCTCGAGCGCCTGCTGAGCCACCGGGGTGCCATGCTCTCGACTGCGTGAGGGCTGATCTCCCCTCGCGCCGCGGTCCCAATCTGCCGTACTCGCTCGTGGCGGGGGTCACCACTTGCCGAGGCGGATGGCTGGTCGCCGCCGCCAAGCTGCAGGGCACCATCTTCGCCCCCGAGGACCCAGTCCGGATAGACACTTTCGTCGACGTGGTCGACATGCGCCCGGCGTACTCCATCATCGCCCTGAACGCCCCCGTCGGCGGCCTCGAGCGGGCCGAGGTCGGCGGCCGAACCTGTGACCGGGAAGCCAGGAGCGCTTCTGGGTCGGCGTGGCGTCCGCCGTCAAGAGTGCGCCGGTCCACGTCGAGTCACCGGAGGGCACGGACCTGCTCCCGGACCATATCGACGCGATCAGCCGGACCCTGCTCCCCCGCTACCAGGAGGTCGCTCGCGAGATGGCGCCGTTTCGGCAGCGGACCATCTACGAAGTCAACGCCGAACTCAGCTTCTTCCAGCTGAACGGGGACGTCCCGATGCAGTGGTCGAAGCACTCGGAGAAGGGGATGGAGGAGCGGCGAGCCCTGGTCGAGGAGAAGATGCCCGGCGCGTTGAGGATCATCGACGCCGAGGTTCCGGGAGCCACCCCGTCACACCTTCTCGACGTCGCCGCCATCCTCTGGACGGCCCGGAGGATCTTTGCCAAGGCCGGGGATCCGCATCCCGACCGACCCCGAGTGGGACGAGCAGGGCCTGCGGATGGAGATCGTCCGTTAGGAGCGTGTCCGAAGTCCTCAGCCGATCCGATCGGCCTCAGAATCGAGTAGTGGGTGAAGGGCCGCAGGAGCTCGGGACCTGCGAACACGGCCACGGCGCATCCCGACGCCAGAAAGACACCGTAGGGGATCCGGCTCTGGCGCTCCATGCGCTTGGTCGCGATCAGGGTGATACCGACCACCGCGCCGATGAGGTTGGCGGCGAAGAAGCCCAGCAGGACGTAGCCGACACCCAGCCACCCCAGCGAGAGACCGAGCACCAAGGAGAGCCGCACGTCCCCGAAACCCAAGAGCCGTGGACTGGCAAGGTTCATCGCGAAGAACACGACGAACCACCCGGCCGCACAGATGAGCCCCGATCACATAGTCGTGCCATCGACCCGTCTCTACCGCCGCCAGCAGCAAGAGGGCCGCCACGAGGACCGTCAGCGGGTAGACGATCTTCTTCGGCAGGATCATGCGCTCGACGTCGATGCACGAGAGCGCCAGGAGCCCGGCAAACAGGACGAGGTAAGGCGGGGAGATCCCACTGGTAGCCGAAGCGAGCAGCCGTGCCGGCAAAGAGTGCGGCACACGCCAGCTCCACCAGCGGATAGCGCATGGAGATCGGCGCCTGGCAGTCACGGCAGCGACCACGGAGCAGCGAGCCAGGAGACCACCGGGATGTTGTCCTTCTCCCGAATCGGCGTGCCGCATGCTGGGCAGGACGGACCGAGGAGTAACGATCGATTCGTCTCTGGGCACCCGGTAGATGACGACGTTCAAGAACGAGCCAACGGCAAGACCCAGGACGGCGCACAATCCGATCAGCAACCCGAGCATGCCGCGCGTGTCTACAAGCCGAGTGGATGCGTCATCGCTCTCACGCTAGCGGTCGTCGCGCTGCCCCGGTTGGATCGTGCGCTGCCGGCAGGCCGGGCACAGCGTCGGTTCGGCGCATGTGGGCCACCGCCGGCAGCCGATGTCAGCGGCTCGAAGCTGGAGGCGTGAATGGCCACTGTCCACCGTGACTGTGGTGACGGGTGGACCCTTCGACCATGTGTGCCTCGAGTGGGTCTCATTCGTGTACGCCTCGTGGCGCGAGCTCGGCAGCGGAGCACCGCTGAATTGACGGACGTCGGTGTGGGGATCGTTGTGGGAGGTGACGTGGGTCGAAACCGAGAGCGGAGCTGCGGGCCAACTACTGGCGGGGACCGTCGCACAAGAACGAACACACCGAGCGTGTAAGCCAGGCGCCCACCAGAGGGTATCCACGTCTGTCCCTGCCAGGCCTTGCGATGCGACCCTGTCGCCACCGTGACACACGGGCACACCGACGACCGGCGACGCTTTGGCTGACCCCCTTGCTCCCTCCTCCCGAGTCGTGGATCGTTTCACTGCTTCGACCACGCTGAGAACTCTCTCGAGAGGAGATCGTGCCACCGTCTAGTGTCCGTGTGCTCGGGTTACCACATTCCTATTGTGGTGCGGATGGCAGGCCTAAATCTCTCGGAGCTCCAGGATGTTCCATCCTGGCAGCGCTGGCTGGACAAGCCGCAGTCAGGACTGGTATGTCTGGCGAGCTGGATCCTTTCCTCCACCGTCTTCATTGGAATGGTCGCCCTCTTCGGCGGGCCCACCCAAACGATTCATCGGAATCTCTCTACTCGACATGGGCAATTGCGCACGGCCAGATCGCCTGCGCGTACCCGCCCGCGGGCCCGGTCCCGGCGATCGAAGTTCTTCCCGTTCTACCAACCCCATCCTGCCGCACCGCCGCTTTGGCCGCTCATTTCCGGCGGCCTATGGCGCGGTGACGAGGATCGGCCATACGGTACCGTTTCCCTCGGAGCATGCGCTCGGGCGTGAACTGCGTCAATGGGTACTACGCCATGTATCGAGTGGGCACAGAACTCCGTCGCCATCTTCTCGACGATCGGTCTGGGTACTGTCGCTTGGTTCGTGCTCCTTGCCGGAGTGATCACACTGCTGCGAGCGTCGGGTCGCGGCCACACCGGATGGGAGGTCGTTCGGGGTCGTATTCGTCGCTTTGGTCCCGATCGTGTGGGAGCCCGTGCTGTAGCGAATACCATCCTCAGGACCTTGTGGCGCTCGGGGCTTGCGCTCGCCGGCACGGCGTGTGCTCTACGAGGTAAATGGGTGTGGGCGGGCGTGCTCGTCGGGACTTGCCGTCACCTCGCAGCAGTTCGCCCTTTTGGTCCTGGCGCCGCTCTTCGTGGTGGCTCCGGGGAAGCAGAGGTGGAAACTTCTCGTCTCGGCGGCGCGGTCGTCGCCGTCGTCTCTCTTCCGTTCATTGTCGTGACGTCGGGGAGGGCGATCCATGCCGTGTTGTTCGGAACGGGCGATTCTGAGACCTTCGGCGGCACCATCTTGTGGGAGTACGGGCCTGCGCGGGGCCCGCACTCGTCTTCTTCTCGCGCATTCTGCCGATCCTCGTCAGCATGACGATTGCGTGGTGGGCGTACCGCAATCTTGGGCTCCCGGGTGTTGGAACCAATTCCTCTCGATCTCTCTCCTCGCCACATCTTTGAGCCTGAGACTTGTCTTCGAGGAGGGCCTGTTCGGGTACAAGTTCATGGCCCTGGCCGTGATGCTCATCCTCCTTGCCGTTGTTCGTGGACGGATTCGGGGTCGATTCGTTGCCTGGCTCGCCTTGGCGACCTTGGCCTTCAACCCGATTCCGGGAGGAATCGCGATAAATGCGCGGTGGTGGGGCGAACATGCGGCAGCAGCGCTTCCGTTGGCCTGCATCATTGTGGTCCTGGTACTCATCGTTCGGGACGCCGTCCTCCGACGGATTCGCTGGTATCTCGTCGTTTGGTTCGTGATTGCTACCTGTGCCTTCCTGCAATGGCCACTGTGGTCACTGGACTCGATCCGCGCCCAGCTCCCACTTTGGTTCTGGCAACTGGTGCTCTTGCCCACGGGGGTGGTGATGGCGGTCAGTCCTCTCGTCAGTGCGGCTCGAACCGCCGGAGCGGGGCCAACCGTCAGCCGGCACAGTGAGAAGGCAGGCCGACTTGGGTCCGCCCAATCGGAGAGATCGACCCTGAGTTAACCGGCCTCGCAGCCCTCTCGGTCAGTCAGCCTGCAGATTCGATTTCGTTCATGGCATGTGGAGTCTGTAGTTGGTAAGCGAAAAGGACTCTCTTGGTATTCCCATGAATCCTGATCGTCCGCTGGTGGTCCATTGCCATCACCGCTCAGTGATGTGGTTACTGTGGTCTCCTAAGCGGACTTGGCTCGACGAGCGAGATGCTGCTGCGGTCGGCTTTTCCACCTGTGCCACAGACAAGAGATGAAGACTCAGTCCTCAGACAGTCATGGTCGTGCTCGTTCAACTGAGAACTCCTGGCTGGAGCGTCGCCTGTCAACCTTGTGGTGTACCGTCGGATGGCTGGCCGCAACTGCTGTCTTCATTGAAGCAGTCCACGGTTTCAGCTTCTCGGGCGCTCCGAGTTCTGGCGACGTCTACGAGTCACTGTTCTCGACGTACTCAATCGCTCATGGGAATCTTGCCTGTGCGTATCCCGCCTCGAACGTCTACGGCGCTCCGCTGATCCCGCCCGTATGGCCCCTCGTCTCGGGAGCAGCTGCGGCGATCTTGCGGATCGGACACGAAGTCCCGTTCCCCGCAACGACCGAGCTAGGCTCACATTGCTCGACGGCGGTCACCGCCATAGACCGATGGTCCAGGATTGCCCCCGCCAACATTGCGGCCCTCCAGCTCGGGTACTTGAGCTGGCTGGTGCTGCTGGCCGGAGCCGTCGCATTCCTGCGGACGACGAAACGCGGACGGTGCCGTTGGGAGCCGGCTGCACTCGTCTGTCTGGCAGCCGCACCTCCAGTCTGGATGTGTCTCGAATACAGCTTTCATCCCCAAGATTTGGCGGCCATGGGCCTGGCTCTCGGAGGTATTGCCTGCTTGCGCAGGAACTGGTGGGCCTGGGCTGGAGTTTTCCTTGGATTGGGAGTGCTGACGCAGCAGTTTGATCTGTTGATAGCGGCGCCTCTTCTGGTCTTAGCTCCGGCCAATCGGCGAGTGACGTACGCCGGCTTCCTTCTGGGTGTGATAGCGATCATCACGGTTCCATTCATCGTTATGACCTCTGGAACAGCCTTTCGTGCCATCGTGCTCGGTTCCGGCGATTCGGTGGGAATGGGGGGGTCGGTTCTCTGGGAGTTGCATCTCCATGGAGCCCTGCGTGTCACCGTGACTCGCGTGCTCCCAATCTTGGTGTCAATGGGCCTCGGCTGGTGGGCCTTGCGACGGCTCGGCGCGGCCGCCCTGCAGCCCGTACCACTGCTTTCTCTCGTTGCTCTATTTCTTTCCTCAAGGCTTGTCTTCGAGCAGAACCTGCGTCACACCTACTACTTCATGGCACTGACTGTGTCACTAATTCTTCTCGATATCGCCTGCGGTCGTCTACGCGGGTCACTCTTGGCATGGATCGCCCTGGTGACTCTGGCCTACGACCAAGCATTGGGCAATCAGTTCACCGCCTCATGGGGCAGCACATTTCAAGAGTATTTACCCACCGTGCTCATGGCTGTCGGCCTTGTCTGCATCGCCCTCAACCTGGTGCGTCGCCAGGTCCACTGGTATCTCCTCGTCTGGTTCACTTTGATGGTCGCGACCTTCGCTACGTGGCCCTTCACGAATGAGCACATTCGCAGCGAGCCGCCGTTGTGGCTGTGGCAGATAATTCTTGTTTCCACAGGTATCGCTCTGGCTGCCGGTCCCCTGATGTCGAGCTTGCACGATCTATCCGCAACCCGGACCAGTGCGACAAGATCCGTTGGATTCCTTCGAGATACTGAAGCCACCGACGCCACGCACGGGCATGAAGTTCTGCCTTGACCCATCCTTAGAACCAAGCCTTACCGCATCATCACGATCCAACGATCCCCTCGACGATCACCCAGCACCGTGGGGTCTGGCAGGTGATACTGGTCTGTTTCGACATGGCGCTCGCGATCGAATCGTTCATCTCCCTCGTTTAGGAGCAGCCGGGCGAGGGCTGGATGATCACGTCGAGCTGGTGGCACTTGTCGCCCCCCGGAGAGGGAGCCCGCAGTTCGGCGATACCGTTCTTTGCTCAACACACTCACAATTGAGCGCACCAATAGGGCTTTTGGCCTATTCCTCCTCGCAGGGGTCGATTTAGCATTTGAACTGGGGAAAGGTGCACGGCTCGTGAAAGAGCGGTGACCGAGTGAGGGGGTTGCGACGGAGATGACGCTGACCAAGATGTTCGCCGACCAGGAGGCACAGACGTTCGAGGAGCGTCGAGCCGAGGTCGTTGCCATCGTCCGCTCGGCGGCCGACTTCGCCGGCGCTGACTACGGGCTGCGCAGCCTCTTCCGGGTCATCTGCGAAGCCGACAACGAGAACGACTTCGACGAGGCGTACGACAAGCTGGCGAGCTCACTCAGCGAGAACACCCTGCACTACCTGCAGACCGCCTAAAGCCCGGCTCAGGCTCCACGTCGACGTCGGATCCCGCCGGGCACCACCCCGCCGGCCACGAATCCGATCTGAGGAGGGGGCGGCCTCTGTCTCACCTGACGACGATCTCCAATAGCCGCGAGCCGGCGTCAGGCCCCGTAGCCGTCGATGTGCATGGAGGGCCACGTTCACGCCAAAGTCTCGTCGAGGCCGAATTGGGCCTTCCAGCCCAGGATCTTCTCCGACCGCGAGGTGTCGGCGTAGAGTGCCACGCTTTGAAAGAAGTCTACCGGCTCAGAACACTGTCGTCACCGCCACCAACACACACGGAGTCATCGAAATGGGCCACCTTGAGCTACATGAGGCTGCACCCTTCCGTCAGGGCCGGGGCCGTGGTCCGGATCCTGCGAGAATGTGGGGATGGACACGGAAGGTAGCGGCGAGCCAGTCGAGGATACGCCGGCCGAGGTCGACGTCGAGGACCACGACAACGCTGACGGTTTCGATCGTTGGCGCAAGGAGTCGGTGCTCGGTGCTGTCGGGACCGGTATCGCCCGGGGTCTCCACGCGGTCTTCGCGCCACGCGTGGACGAGGTGGCCATCGTGGCGACAGTGCCGGGCGACCCGCCCGATGCCGATCAACGTGTGCGCGTGATCCTCGACCCCGATGATCCGACGAATTCGGTCGCGATCATGCCGCACACGCCGGCCGACCCGCCCTCGAACTGATCCGTCCCGCGGAAAGCCCCTAGCGTCGTCCGGCGTACCTTCAGATGAAACCTCAGCTCTTGACGCCACCGAGATAACGGGGCAAACCCTCACCTTCTTTGACAGATTGAAGCTCAGGACGTACCATCCGGGGTATCGGACAGTATGTCCGATACATCAGAGGAGTTGTCTAGACATGAGCACCCTGGCGGGCGTCACCCCGGTCGACCTCTCGGATTCCCGGTCCTACGTGGCCGGGGTCCCCCACGCCTGGCTGGCCCACCTGCGGCGGCACGACCCGGTGCACTGGCAGGACGAGCCCGGCGGCCCCGGCTTCTGGGCCGTCACCAGGTACGCCGACTGCGTCACCGTCAACCGCGACTACGAGCGCTTCAGCTCGGCCGCCCAGGGGACGATGCCCTTCGAGATGAGCCGCCGAGGACATCGCCCAGCAGAGCCTGATGATGGTGAACATGGACCCGCCGCTCCACACCCGCTACCGGCGGCTGGTCAACAAGGGCTTCACGCCCCGCACGGTGCGGGACCTCGAGGAGAGCATCCACCGCTCCACCGACGCCATCCTCGACGAGGTCATCGAGAAGGGCGAGGCCGACTTCGTGACCCAGATCTCGGCCGAGCTGCCGCTCCGGGTCATCGCCGAGCTCCTCGGCGTGCCCCCCGAGGACCGTCACAAGATGTTCGAGTGGTCCAACAACATGGTGGGCAACGAGGACCCCGAGTACCAGGGCCAGGCCGAGGCCGCCCTCAACGCCGCCATGGAGCTCTACGCCTACGCCGCCCAGCTGTTCGGCCAGAAGCGCATCGACCCCCACGCCGACCTCATGAGCGTGCTGACCAACGTCGAGGTCGAGGGCGAGCGGCTGAGCGAGCTGGAGCTCGAGCTGTTCTTCCTCCTGCTCACCGTGGCCGGCAACGAGACGACGCGCAACCTCATGTCCGGCGCCATGCACGCCTTCTTCGCGTCACCCCGACCAGTGGCAGCGCCTCTGCGCCGACCGCAGCCTGCTGCCGGTGGCCGTCGAGGAGATGCTGCGCTTCGTCACGCCGGTCATGAACTTCCGCCGCACCGCCATGTCCGACCTCGAGCTCAGCGGGACCAAGATCGCCGCCGGGCGACAAGGTCGTCTTCTTCCACGCCTCGGCCAACCGGGACGAGGAGGTCTTCGACGAGCCCGACACCTTCGACATCGCCCGCGACCCCAACCCGCACATCGCCTTCGGCGGCGGCGGACCCCACTTCTGCCTCGGGGCCAACCTCGCCCGCATGGAGATCCGGGTCATGTTCGAGCACCTGCTCGACCGCATGCCCGACATCCGGCAGGACGGCGACGTGCAGCGCCTACAGTCCCAGTTCATCAATGGCGTCAAGCACCTGCCCGTGGCCTTCACCCCGTCCGCCCGCCTGGGCTCCTGAGCGGGCGCACCCGAGGGGCTGAGCGACCGTGCCCCGCCGCGCGCCCGACGCGCTGAAGGACGTCATCCGCGACTTCCGCCGCGACCAGATCATGGACACGGCGCGCCGGCTCTTCGGCGAGCGGGGCACGACCGACGTCTCCATGGACGAGATCGCCACCGAGGCCGGCGTGGCCCGCTCGACGGTCTACGTCTACTTCTCCAACCGCGACGACCTGCTGCGGGCCTGCGTGCAGTCGATGTACGACCGCATGACCGAGACCATCGCGCTGGTCGTGTCCGACGACGCGTCGCCGGCCGAGCGGCTCCGCCTGCTCATCCTCGGCGTCGCTCGAGCGCATCGACGAGAGCCCGTCGTTCTTCCGGCTGGCCATGGCCACCCAGGCCACCGTGGGCGAGGAGTCGGCGGCCGTGGGCGGGGTGCTCATGATGATCGGGCTCGACATGATCCGGGTGCTCGAGGAGCTGGTCGTGGCCGGCGTGGCGGCCGGCGACTTCCGCGCCGACCTCGACGCCGAGCGGGCCGTCGTGCTCGTCGGGCAGCAGATCTACGGGGCGCTCTCGGTCCGGGCGGGCGAGCCGGACCCGATCCCGGCGCCGCAGGCCGCCGACGAGATCTGTGACTTCGTCCGGCGCGGACTGGGGGGATGACGTGAAGTTCGACCTGTGGATGCCGACGGCCAGCCCGATGACCACGCCCGAGCTGCTCGACGCCGTGGCCGAGGGGGCCGAGGCGCGCGGCATCGGCACCATCTGGGTCGGCGAGCACGTGGTGCTCTTCGAGGAGTACGCCAGCCGCTACCCCTACGCCGAGGACGGGCGGATCCCGGCGCCGCCGGGCAGCGGCCTGCTCGAGCCGCTGGTCACGCTGACCTACCTGGCCGCCCGGACCTCGTCGGTCCGGCTGGGCACGGCCATGCTGCTCCTCCCCCAGCGCAACCCCGTCTACGTCGGCCAAGGAGGTCTCCTCGCTCGACTGGCTCTCCGGGGGCCGGGTCGACCTGGGCGTCGGCGTGGGCTGGCTGAAGGAGGAGTTCGACGCCCTCAACGTGCCGTGGGAGCGGCGGGGCCGGCGCACCGACGAGTACCTCGAGGTGCTGCGCACGCTGTGGGTCGACAACCCGTCCTCCTTCCACGGCGAGACCTACGACCTGCCGGCCCTGCGAGATGTTCCCCAAGCCCGTGCAGCAGCCCCACCCCCCGATCCACATCGGCGGCGAGACGCCCGCCGCGCTGCGGCGGGCGGCCCGCCTCGGGCAGGGCTGGCACACCTTCAACCGCTCACCCGAGGAGCTGGCCGCCGGCCTGGCGGAGCTGGACGGGCACCTCGAGAAGGAAGGGCGCAGCCGCGCCGACGCTGCGCATCACGGTCTGCCCCTACTTCCAGCAGCTCACGCCCGAGGGGGTCGAGCGCTACGCCGAGGCGGGCGCGGACGCGGTCGCCGCCCTGTTCTTCGCGTTCACCGCCGAGGACGTGGCGCGGGCGTTCGACGACCTCGAGGCCTGCCGGGAGGCGGCGGCAGCGCATCTGAGTCGCACGGCTCTGAGTGCAGCGCCGGCGGCCGACGGGCCCGGCGGCGCGGCGGTGCCATCCACGGGCGACGCGAGGTGCGCTGCGTGCTCGGGGCGGAACACGCCCGCTGCCTCGCGCCGCCCGAGGGCTTGGCACGCCGACCGTAAGCCCGCAGGCCCGGGCCGTGAATCGTCCGCAGGAATGAACCGCCCGGCCCCGTTTCATCCTTGGGGATGAGCACCGTCCCGGCGCCCGGGAACGAGTCTGGTGGGATGCGACCGGGGTGGCTCCCGGAGGGAGACCCAGCTCAGGCGGCACTACCATGGTCGTCCCGACTGGGAACGAAGGATCCGATGGCCCCCAGCACACGTCACCTCTACCCCCAGTGGCTGCGGCCGGGGAGCGCCACGGGGGGCCGCGGCCGCCGGGAGGGACGCCGGACCGCCAGCTCGACGGGGCCTGGCGGGTCTGGGAGCGGCTGCGCGACTTCGACCGGCGCTACGCCACCGCCGTCGACGTCGCCATCGCCGTCGTGCTGTTCGTGCTGTGCTCGGGCTGGTTCATCGACGCGGGCGGCCACACCGCCCGAGCCTGTGGCTCGTGGCCGCCCTGATCTTCCCGCTGGTCTTCCGGCGCCGGGCGCCCATGGCCGTCTTCCTCGCCATCTCGGTGGTCGCCTTCGTCCAGTGGCTCGTGACCGGGCCGGCGCTGGCGGACTCGTCGCTCCTCGTCGCCATCTACACGGTCGCCGTCGAGTCCGAATGGGTCCTCGTCCTCGCGGCGTGCGGTCATCCTCGAGACCGGCGTCGTCATGGCGACGGTGCGCTGGACGCCGACCGGCAACAACTTCAAGTCCCTCGTCTTCCTGACCGGGCTGGCCTTCGCCGCGCTCGCTGGCCGGCGTGGTCGTGCGGGCGCTGCGCAGCCAGCTCGACTGGCTGGCCGAGCGGGCCGAGCGCCTCGAGCTCGAGCGCGACCAGCAGGCGTCGCTGGCGGCGGCGGCCGAGCGGGCCCGCATCGCGCGGGAGATGCACGACGTGGTCTCGCACAACATCCAGGTGATGGTGACCCTGGCCGACGCCGCCGCGCCGCCGCAGGCCTCGAACCCGGCGCGGGCCGCCGAGGCGCTGCACGAGGTCTCGAGCACGGGGCGCCAGGCGCTGACCGACATGCGGCGCATGCTCGGCGTGCTGCGCGACGAGCCGGCGGGTGGCGACGGGCCGCGGCCGGGGGCGAGCGTCCCGCCGTTGTCGCCCCAGCCGGGCCTCGGCGACCTCGCATGCGCTCGTCGAGCGCGTCCGGGGCACGGGGCTCGACGTCGCCCTGGAGTGCTCCGGCCGGCCCTTCCCCGTCTCCGGCGCCGCCGGCCTGACCGTCTACCGCATCGTGCAGGAGGCGCTGACCAACGCCCTGAAGCACGCGCACGAGCCGGCCTCGGTGCAGGTGCGGCTGGAGTTCGCGCGACCCCGACGTCTCGGTGCGGGTGACCGACGACGGGCGCACGGACGTGGCCGTGCCGGTGCCGGCGGCCCGCGCGACCACGGCGACGGGAACGGGCAGCCGCACGGCAACGGGCGCGGCGCGCCGGGGTCCGCGCGGCGGGCACGGCGTCGCCGGGATGACGGAGCGGGCGACGGCGTTCGGCGGCACGCTCGTGGCCGGGCCGCGGGCCGCCGGTGGCTGGGAGGTCGCGGCCACGCTGCGCGACTGCAAGGCGCCCGCCGCCCCATGACGATCCGCATCGTGCTGGCCGACGACCAGGCGCTGCTGCGCAAGGGCTTCCGCATGATCCTCGAGGCCGAGGAGCGACCTCGAGATCGTCGGCGAGGCGGCGGACGGGGCGGACGCCGTGCGCCTCGTCGAGCTGTACGAGCCCGACCTCGTGCTCATGGACGTCCGCATGCCGGTCCTCGACGGGATCGAGGCCACCCGGGCCATCACGGAGGCGACGCCGGGCGGACGAGACCCGCGTCCTGATCCTCACGACGTTCGACCTCGACGAGTACGCCTTCGGCGCGCTGCGTGCCGGCGCCAGCGGGTTCCTGCTCAAGGACGTGCCGCCGGCCGAGCTCGTCGCGGCCATCCGGACGGTGGCCCGGGGCGACGCCGTCGTGTCGCCGCGCATCACCCGCCGGCTGCTCGAGGAGTACGCCCACACGCTGCCCGACCTGTCGGAGGGCGCCGGCGGCGCCGACGGCGGTCCGCCGGGGCGGCCGAGCAGGGCCTGCTGGCCAGCTGACCGAGCGCGAGCGCGAGGTGCTGCTCGCCGTGGCCGACGGGCTCTCCAACGCGGAGATCGCCGAGCGGCTCTTCGTCTCCGAGGCGACGGTCAAGTCGCACGTCGGGCGCCTGCTGGCCAAGCTCGGGCTGCGCGACCGGGTGCAGGCCGTGGTCTTCGCCTTCCAGTCCGGGCTCGTCCGTCCCTCGTCGCATCGTCGTGACGGAGCCCGGCCCCCGACACCGCGTTCGGCGTCTTCAGCGACCACGGGCCCTGGGTCGTCGACCCCGACGCGCTGGCCTGGCGGCAGGGGCTGGCCGGCGGTGCGCACCCGTCTCGGCGCCGCGCGTCCCCCGCCTCACCCGGCCCCGCACGCTGCCCCCGGGCCGGCGGGTCGGCACGACCGTGTGGCACCTCGGCGGCGCGCTGGGGCTGTGGGCCCTGCGGGAGCGCCGGCGCGGCGGCGAGGCGTCGATCGCCGGCATCTCGCACCGCCTCCGGGTGGCGGCCGAGAAGCTGGGCCCGACCTACATCAAGCTGGGCCAGATCATCGCCTCGGGGGACGGGATCTTCCCGGCCGAGCTCGTCGCCGAGTTCAAGTGGTGCCGCGACCAGGTCCCGCCCGAGCCGTGGCCGGTCGTCGAGCGGGTGCTCGTCGAGGAGCTGGGCGGCCCCATCTCCTCGGCCTTCGCCTCGGTCGAGCGCACGCCGCTGGCCGCCGCCTCCATCGCCCAGGTCCACGCCGGCCACGCTGCTCGACGGGACGCCGGTGGTGGTCAAGGTGCAGCGGCCGTCGGTGGCGGCGCGGGTGCGCCAGGACCTCGCCGTCATGGCCTGGCTGGCGCCGCACCTCGTGGGCCGCATTCCCGTCGCCGCGCTGGCCAACCCGCCGGCGCTCGTCGAGCTCTTCGCCGAGACGATCATGGAGGAGCTCGACTTCCGCCTCGAGGCCGAGAACATGCTCGACATCGCCATGACCTTCGCCGCGCTGGACCAGCGCGACTTCGTCGTGCCCCGGCCCCACCCGACGCTGGTGACGCGCCGCATGCTGGTCATGGAGCGCCTCGACGGGTTCAACTTCGGCGACGTCGAGGGCATGCGCGCCGCCGGCATCGACACCGAGGCCGTCGTGCGCGCCGGCATGATCGGCTTCCTCGAGGGCTGCATGATGCACGGCATCTTCCACGGCGACCTCCACGGCGGGAACCTGTTCGTCCTGCCGTCGGGGAAGACCGCCCTGCTGGACTTCGGCATCACGGCCCGGCTGACCGAGGCCAAGCGCCTGGCCCTGCTCTCGCTGCTCGTCGGGGCGTCCAACGGGGACATCCCGTCCCAGGTCGCCGCGCTCGCGCGACCTCGGGGCCTTCCCCGACGACGTCGATGTGCAGCACGTCATCGACCTGCTCGGCCTCGACCGGCCCCCGGTGGACCCGACGACGCTGACCGCCGACGAGCTGGTGGCCGAGATGCAGCGTTCCATCAAGACGCTGCTCGGACTCGGGGCCCGGCTGCCCAAGGAGCTCATGCTGTTCGTGAAGAACATGATGTTCCTCGACGGCGCCATCGCCACCCTGGCCCCCGACCTCGACCTGTTCGCCGAGGTCGAGGCGATCGCGCTGCATGTTCGCCGCCAAGCACGGCGAGCGGATCATGGCCCAGCTCGGCCTCGAGCACCAGGCGGACTGGGCGCCGGACATGGCGGGGTTCAAGGCGGGGTTCGGGCTCGACGACTCGGTCGAGACCATGACCCACCGCGAGCTGCAGGCCCGCCGGGCCCAGGTGCGGGAGAAGTTCGAGGAGCGGGGCCACGGGCGCGGCAGCGGCCGGTCGTTGCGGAGGCGCCGCACGCCCGGGTAGCCCGCGTCCGGATCAGCCGGCGAAGCACGTGTCGAGGAACCTCTCGAGCGCTGCCGTGTCGTTCCGGACGACGAGCTCGCCGTCCTCCCCTCTCGAGATGTCGAGCGACGGGCAGAAGGTGTCGACGCCACCGCAGAAGAAATGGGGGGACCCCTTGACGCGGCGCCGAACCCCGTCCTCCCACTCGCGGAGCACGGCCTCCTCGTCGGCGGCACCGGGGGGGCCGACGCCGAGCGGGCGGGCCAGGTCGGTCAGCACGTCGGGCCGGGAGATGTCGAGGCCCTCCTCGAAGCGCGGCGCGGAGGGCGAAGCTCACCGCCTCGCCGGTCGCGAGGTCCTTGCGATAGCCGGCGTGCGCCAGGGCGAGGGCCGGCAGCGATGTCGTGGGGAAGTGCCGGGGGTCGAAGCCGGCGAAGAGGTGGGGGGCGACCTGGGCCCGCAGCTCTCGCACATGGGAGGCGGTGGTGTCCGGATTCAGCGGTGCTCCGTTGACAAGCTCGAGCGGCCAGGCCCGGATGTCCAGGAGGACATCTCCCCGTCCCCGCTCCGAGCGCCGCGCCGCGACGCAGTGGAGTCCCACGTATGCGAAGGGGCACCAGACGTCCGCGTAGACCTCCAGGACAGTCATGTGCCGAGCCCGCCGGTCAGGTGATCGTCGCGGCGTAGTCGGGGACGTAGTGGTAGCGGTCGCGCGGCGGGCGCTGGTAGTCCCCGACCGGTGGCCGCGGCGGGAGCTTGACCTTGGGGGCCTTGTGGGGCTCGTAGGGGATGACCGACAGGAGATGGGCGATGCAGTTGAGCCGGGCCCGCTTCTTGTCGTCGGCCTCGACCTCCCACCACGGCGAGTCGGGCAGGTCGCAGTGGGCGAACATCTCGTCCTTGGCCTTGGAGTACTCGACCCAGCGGTTGCGGCCCTCGATGTCCATCTCGCTCAGCTTCCAGCGCTTGAGCGGCGCGTTGAGGCGCTCCTTGAACCGCCGCTCCTGCTCCTCGTCGCTCACGGAGAACCAGTACTTGACCAGGATGATGCCGTCGTCGATGAGCATCCGCTCGAAGGCCGGGCACTGCCGGAGGAAGCGGTGGTACTCCTCGTCGGTGCAGAAGCCCATCACCCGCTCGACGCCGGCCCGGTTGTACCAGCTGCGGTCGAACAGGACGATCTCCCCGCCGGCCGGGAGATGGGCGATGTAGCGCTGGAAGTACCACTGGCTCTCCTCCCGGTCGCTCGGGGCCGGGAGGGCGGCGATCCGGCACCAGCGGGGATTGAGGTACTCGGTGATGCGCTTGATCACGCCGCCCTTGCCGGCGGCGTCCCGACCCTCGACCACGATGACGACCCGCTTGCTCTCGTCCCGGACCCACTGCTGCATCTTCACCAGCTCCTCCTGGAGGTGCAGCAGCGCCTTGTCGTATGCGCCGTTCTCAGCCATGCGCTCATCCTGCCAGGCTGGGTTGCCGGGATCGTGGAGGGGAACGGTGGCACCGATCGGTACCATCACAGCGTGCTCGCCGGCGCCCCGTTGATGGCCTTCGTCCCCGTACGGGACCTGGCCGCGGCCCGTGCCTTCTACGGCGGGACGCTCGGCCTGCCCGTAACCGACGAGAACCCCTTCGCGGTGGTCCTCGACGCAGGCGGGACGATGCTGCGCCTCACCAGGTGCCCGACCTGCAGCCGCAACCCTTCACCGTCGCCGGGTGGGCGGTCCCCGACATCGACGCCGCGGTGGACGCCCTCGTCGGCCGCGGCGTCGCCTTTACCCGCTACGACGGGCCATGGACTCTCAGGACGAGAAAGGCATCTGGACCACCCCGGGCGGCGATCGCGTCGCCTGGTTCACGGACCCCGACGGCAACACGCTCTCGCTCACCAGTTTCGCGACCTAGCGCCGCCGGGGCGGGCGTCAGGGCAACGGTCGTCGCATCCGTGGCGCCGGGGAGAACTCCGTGTCCACGACGCTCCCGGCGACGAACCCCATGTGCTCGTAGAACAGGCAGTGCGTGCGGGTTGGCCGTGACCTCGAGCGTGTCGAACCCGAGGGAGCGCACCCGCGCCGAGATGTCGAGCACCAACGCCTCCCCGATGCGACGACGCATCTGCGTGGGATCGACGAAGAGGTCCTCGAGCTCGGCCACCCCGTCCACGATGACGAAGGTGGCGAAGCCCAGCACCGTCCCGTCCTCGTCGACGGCCGCCCGCATCCGGCCGTCCCGGACTCCAGAATCGGCGAGCGCCAACCACTGCGGGTTCTCCAGGAGCGGCGCCCGGTCGCCCTCGTTCGAGAGCGACGCCCGCCGGAAGACGCCGGCGAGCGCCTCCATGTCGGCGAGCGTGGCGTCCCGGATGGAGAACGACATGTCCCCAGTGTGGCGCGCGGCCACCGGTGCGCCCAGCCCGGGCGAGCGTCCGAGCGCGTAGGGTCGGCCCGTGGTGACCGGCGTCTCGATACAGGACCAGCTGGTCGACAACCACTGCTGGGGCTGCGGCGCCGACAACCCCGAGGGGCTCCACCTCAAGAGCTTCTGGGACGGCGGGTCGGCGACGGCGCTGTTCCTCCCCCACGCCCGCTTCGCCGCCGGGCCCCGCCACGTCCTCAACGGCGGCATCATCGCCACACTGCTCGACTGCCACGGCGTCTGCACCGCCATGGCGCGGGCCTACGACGACGAGGATCGGGCCATCGGCAGCCAGCCGGACATCTGGCACGCCACGACGTCCATGACGGTCGAGTACCTGCGTCCCACCCCGATCGGCGACGAGATCGAGCTGCGGGCCTACGTCACGGCGGTGGAGGACCGGGCCACGACCGTGGCGTGCGAGCTGGTGTGCGCCGGCAAGGAGCGGGCGCGGGCGACGGTGACGTCGGTGCGGGTGCCCGAGGAGTGGCGCCACGGCTCGCGCTGAAGGCGGAGCCGGCGCACGAGCCGGTCAGCGACCGGGCCACCCTGACACGAGCTCGAGAAGTTCGCTCGCCATGAAGTACTGCGTGGGGCGCCCCGGTCCCGTCGCCTCCGGGCGATAGCGCTCGACGATGCCATGGCCGGCTAGCGTGACCAGGGCGGACTGGCCGGACCGGACAGAAACGCCGAGGCGGTCGGCGATGGTTGCAGCCGACACCACGGGCTGTTCAGCCAGCAGATCGATCACCCGGTGCGCCACCGCGTCCTCCCGCACGCGCACCAGTCGCACCCGCCACTCGGCGACGGAGTGCCTCGGACCGGGCCAGGAGCTCGCCCGCCGCCTCGCTGCTGCGCTCGAGCGCAGCCGCCAGCCACTCGACCCACGCGTCGAGCTGGCCCATGCGGAAGAGCGTCATGCCCGCCAGGTACCCACCGGGGTCCCGGGCGATGAGGACACTGACGGGTGGCGGAACCGTGAGATCGAGGCGATGGCAGAGCACCCAGCCGATCAGGATGCGGCCGATGCGGCCGTTGCCGTCGCCATAGGGATGGATGGACTCGAACTTGCGCGTGGACGACGGCGGCCTGCGTGACGGGGTCGAGGGCATCACCGTTGGCGAACGCAACCAGGTCCTCCATCAGTTCGCCCACGAGCTCGGGCGGCGGCGGGACGTAGGCGGCATCGCGGGGCGACGTCCCTCCGATCCACGACTGCTCGGAGCGGTAGGCGCCGACCATGGGCCGGGGCAAGGCACCCCCCGACTCCATGAGCCGCCGGTGCCAGAGATGGAGGTCGGCCTCGGTGAGCCGGCGCCTCGGAGAGGCCGAGCGCGCCGACCACGGCGCCGAGATTGTCGGCCACGTAGGACGCGGCGTCGCTGAGCGTGCCCCCCACCTCGGCCGCGGCGACGTCGGCCAGTGGGGAGCGGAGGCCCTCGATGAACGAGGACGCCACGCCTTCGGACCGGAGGAGCAAGGTGGCGAGTGGCCCGAACCGCTCCGAGCGGTTCCCGGCGGTGACGACCGAGACGAGGGCCCGCTCCGTGAGCCTGATGGCCCGGGTGCTCAGCTCGAAGTCCTGCTCAGCCAGTCGTCTGGGGACCCAGGCTCGGACCCGCGTGTCGTTCCAGACGATCGGGACGTCGTGGCCTCTGTATACAGAGCCTTCCATAATTCTCCTAGTTAACGAAGGATATCAGATCATCCTTCGTTAACAGCACCTATTTCGGAAGGCTACATATCCAGGCCGAACCCAGATATGCCGGCCCGTTCGGGCTCACTTCGGCCGGAAGTGCACGAAGATGCGTCCGAAGTTGTGCGAGTCCTTCTCCACGCGGTGGTAGAGCGGCTTGATGTCCTTGCGGTCGAGGAAGCGCAGCACCCGCTTCTTGAGCTGGCCGCTCCCCTTGCCCGGGATGATCTCGACCAGCTTGGCCTTCTTGGCGACCGCCTCCTCCATGACGCCCTGCAGCGCCCGGTCGATGTCGTCGCCCCGGTTGTAGATGTCGTGCAGGTCCAGGACGAGCTTCATGCCGGGTGGCCGGGGCGCTACTCGGTGATGTCGAGCGGCGACGGGCCGAACACGACCAGGTGGTCGAGCACCGGCGCGGGGTCGCCGGCCCAGTCCAGGCCGGCCAGCTGGGCCCGGCTGCGCCGCCCCATGCGCCAGCGCAGCGCCTCGAAGCGTCCGGTGCGCAGGACGATGGCCGCGTCCCCGGCCCCGGCGCCCTCGGGACCGAGGTCGTAGGTCTCGTCCTCCACCTCGATGCGCAGCGGCACCGGCGGCCGCAGCCAGGCTCAGCAGCTGGTCGGACCCGAGCCGGACCACCTCGGTCTCGCGCGCCCCGGGTGCGCCGACCGCGCCCCGGATGTCGTGCTCGTGGGTGGCGACGTCGAGCACCGCCGGCCAGACGGTGAAGGCGTCGATCGCCTCCCCGAATTGCGGCGCCAGCTCGCGCCAGCGGGCCAGGACCTCGGCCACCGGGCGGTCGGCGAAGCGGGCCACCTGGGCGGCGCTCTGCTCGTCCGTCGGCGGCCTCGTCAACCGGCCCTCCAGCACGTCCTCCCCCACCGCGACCATGTGGCCCACGACGTCGCGGACGCGCCAGCCCGGGCAGGCCGGCACGGGCGCCTCGTGCTGGGCCTCGTCCAGCTCGACGACCAGCGCGACCACCCGGGCCTGGGTGTGCCCGTAGAGCTCCGAGAGGGCCGGCTGGGCACGGGTGGCGGGCATGGCCGACACCTTAGGTCCGGGGCAGGCCCGGGGGGCCGGGCTCCGGGGGTCCGGCGCTCCGGGGGTCCGGCGGGCGGATCCCGCCCCCCGGCACCGGGCGATGGGAAGCTGAAGGGGTGGGCACCATACGGGCTCTCGAGCAGGCCGACTGGGACGACTGGCGGGCCCTGTGGGGTGGCTACCTGGCCTTCTACCGGGCCCAGGTGTCCGACGAGACCACCCGGGCCACCTTCGAGCGCCTGTGCGCCGGAGCCGAGGGGATGTTCGGCCTGCTCGCCCTCGACGACGCCGGGCGGGGCATCGGGATGGCCAACTGCGTCGTGCACGCGTCGACCTGGTCCCGGCAGCCCAAGACCTACCTCGAGGACCTCTTCGTGGCCCCCTCGGCCCGGGGGCACGACGTCGGGCGCGCCCTGCTCGAGGCCGTGAAGCAGGCCGGCGCCGAGCGGGGGGCGCCGCGCCTCTACTGGCACACCCAGCAGTACAACGGGCGGGCCCGCTCGCTCTACGACCAGGTCGGGCGGCCCACCTCGTTCGTCGTCTACGAGATGTAGCCGTGCGACCCCGGCCGGCCCGATTCGTGTCACAGCGGTTCCGTACGGTGTCGGCCATGTCGCCCCCCGTGCTCCGCACGACGACCCCGCCCCGGGCCGGCCGGTAGGGTTCGGCCGACCCATGCCGCCACGCCGTCGCAGCGCGACCTCCACCTCCAACTTCGGCGTCGGGCGCCGCGAGTCCCACGTCGCCGACGCCTTCTACGCGCGCTTCGAGGCGCCCGAGCTCAGCGCCGACGAGCACGTCACCGCGCACGAGCCCGGCATCACCTGCGTCTGCGGCGACGCCCGGCGCATGGACGCCGTGGCCGACGACTCCGTCGCGCTCGTCGTCACCTCGCCCCCCTACTTCGCCGGCAAGCAGTACGAGGAGGAGCTCGACCGCGAGGGGGTGCCGGGGTCCTACATCGAGTACCTGGCGCTGCTGCGCGACGTGTTCGCCGACTGCAAGCGCGTGCTCGAGCCGGGCGGCCGCATCGCCGTCAACGTGGCCAACCTCGGGCGCAAGCCGTATCGCAGCCTGGCGGCCGACGTCATGGCCATCCTGCAGGACGACCTGCACCTCCTGCCCCGGGGCGAGATCGTGTGGCAGAAGGGCGAGGGCGCCAGCGGCTCGTGCGCCTGGGGCTCCTTCCGCTCGGCCGCCAACCCCGTGCTGCGCGACGTGACCGAGCGCGTCGATCGTGGCGAGCAAGGGCCGCTTCGGCCGCGCCCGCAGCCCCAAGGAGCGCCGGCGCGACGGCCTGCCCCACGAGAGCAGCATCGGCGCCGACGACTTCATGGCCCTGACGCTCGACGTGTGGGACATCCCGCCGGAGAGCGCGCGTGCGCGTGCGACACCCCGCCCCGTTCCCCGTCGAGCTGCCGCAGCGGCTGATGGAGCTCTACACGTATCGAGGCGATCTCGTGGTGGACCCGTTCTGCGGGTCGGGCTCGACGCTGGTGGCGGCCGCCCGGTGCGGGCGCGACGCCGTCGGCTACGACCTCGACCCCGCCTACGTCGAGCTGTCCCTGGCCCGCCTCGGCGCCGAGGGGGGCGACGCGACGGGACCGGCCAGTGACGGCGCGTCGGCGACGGCGCTGGCCCGGTCCGCCCTCGAGGCCGCCGGCTTCGGCGACGTGCGGCCCAACCGCCGCCTGCGCGGGCTCGGCCTGGCGGTCGACTTCACGGCGGCCGACGCCGGCGGCCGGACCTGGTACTTCGACGTGGCGGGCCCCAACTCGGCCTACCGGGGCGGCATGGTCCGCTCGGAGACGGTCTGGCGCGCCCTCGGGCGGGCCCACGTGATGGCCGCCCGCGAGGTCACCCCCTTCGTCGTGCTCACCACGCAGCTCCCCCGGCCGGGCTCCGAGGCCGACCGCGCCCTGCGTGCACCCGGGCCGGGCGGGATCTTCGACGCCGTCGACCTGCTGGCCGCCGCGGCCCGGGCACGCCTCACGGCCTACGCAGCCGGCCGGACCCGCTCCCCGCTGCCGGGCTTCTGGGCGGACGCCGACGTGGCGCCGGGGTCCGTCTGAGCGTGGGCGGCGCCTGAGGGTGGGGGCCGTCGTCGCCTGCGCCGTCGTGCGCGACGACCCGCCGCGCGTCTTCGTGGCCGAGAACCTCGACACGCTCAACTGGGTGCTGGCCTGCCGGCTCGTGGCCGCCACCCCGGGGAGCGAGCTGCCCGAGGGCGAGCGCGCCGCGCTGCGCCAGGCCCTGCGCGAGGAGCGCTGGGGCGACGCCGTCTTCGCCTTCATCGCCCGCACCGGGGTGGCGGTGGACGTCTACGAGAGCACGGAGCTCCACGCCGCCGCCGACGCCGCCGTGGGCCCGCTCGAGCTGCAGCTGACGCCCCTGTTCACCGAGTAGCCGGGCCTCGTCGGGACTCGTCCCGCCTGCGGTGGGCCGGTCAGCCGGCGCGCGACGGCGCCGTGGCAGGATGCCGGAATGCCCAGTGACCGGACCACGGTGACCGAGCTCGGCACGGGGCTCGGCATGCTGGGGCTGGCCGGAATCGACGAGGCCGTGCGGTCACGCACGGCGGTGATGCACAGCCTGTCGCCCGAGATGTGGGAGCGCCTGGCCGGCCTGCGCGCCGGCGGCGCCTACGACGCCGAGTTCCACGCGGCCTGGGCGAACGGGCAGGCCTTCCTCGCCGCCGCCGACGGCCTGCGGGGCCGGCGTCCCATCGTCGTGGAGTGGAAGGGAACCGGTCGCGCCCCCGGCGACGAGGTGGCGCCCATCGACCTCCGGGTCGACCACGTCTACCTCGTCAGCTGCAAGTACCTCTCGAACATCCTGTTCAACGTGTCGCCGTCCCACGTCTTCGACGACCTGCTGGTCGGGCGGGCCGGGCCGGGCCGGGCGGGCGGCGCGCGGCGCGCTGCCGAGCGGCGGGGACTGGTACGCCGAGGTGGCGCCGGCGGAGCACCAGGCGCTCTACGAGGCCGTCCGCGCGCCGCGGCGAGCCGGACCGAGGGTCGACGCCGGCCCCGGGGGCGTCGCCGCGCCGCGACCGCCCGGCGCCGGCCGCCATCCGGGCCCCCGCCGCGGTCGCGCTCCCCGGACTGGGCGCCGGCGACGCACGCACCGACGCCGCCGACGCCGCCGCGCCGGAGGACTGCGCCGCGGGCGCACCGCGGCGGCGCACCGGCCGAGCTGTGGCACCTCCCGCCACGCGCCGTCGACCTCACGTCCGCGCAGCGCGACGCGCTGGGGCGCTGGCTGCGGCGCCGGGTGGCCGGCCGAGGCCAAGCCGCTCTACGCGCGTGCTGTCGGGTGCCGTGGCACGGGCGTCGGTGCGGCGCTGGGAAGGCGGCCATGGACGACCGGGGGCGGCACGGGCGAAGCCATGGTGTGGCGCCTCCTCCGCATCGGGAGCGCGCCCTACTTCGTGCTGGGCTCCTCGGCGGCGCGCTCGCTGCGGCTGCGCATCGCCACGTCGTGGGACTGGCGCCAGCAGTACCGGCTGATCTCGGTCAGCATGGAGGCCCAAGCCGGGGGGCAGCCCCGGGTGGGCTGGGAGGCCGTCGTGCGCGACCGGGCGTCGAACGAGGTGCACGAGGTGGCCGGGCACATCGAGGTGCGGTGGAGCCACGGCCGCTTCGGCGGGCTCCCCGAGGCGAAGGGCTACCTCGACACGCCGCACCACCTCGTGCCGGGGTACTTCACCCTCCGATGAGCGCGTTCGACTTCCGGGACTTCGCCCCACCGCTGCGCGTGCCGCAGCTGGTGTGGACGCCGGTCGTGCTGCGGCCCTTCGAGGTGTCGGACCTCGCCATGGTGCGCCGCGCATCCGCCGACCCCCTCATCCCCTCCATCACCTCGGTGCCCCGGACCTACACCGACGACTCGGGCCGCGCCTTCATCACCCGCCAGCACGACGCGCGGCCGAGCACGGTGACGGGTTCTCCTTCGTGATCGCCGAGGAGGCCGACCCGACGACAGGCATCGGCTCCATCGGGCTGTGGCTGCAGGAGATCGAGAGCGGGCGCGCCTCCATCGGCTACTGGGTCGTCGCCGGCGGCACGCGGTCGCAGCATGGCCGCCCACGCGCTGCGTGCGGTGGTGTCGTTCGCGTTCGAGGAGCTGGCCATCCCCCGGCTGCACCTCTTCGTCGAGCCGTGGAACGTCGCCTCGGCCCGGACGGCCGCGGCCGCCGGTTTCAGCCGCGAGGCGACCCTGCGCGGCTGGGAGCGCATCGACGGCGAACAGCGCGACGCCGACTGCTTCGCCCTCCTGCACTCCGAGTGGGCCGAGTGGGGGACGATGAGGCGCCGGGGAATTGGTGCCCCAGGCCACGATCGCCGATCATGATGGCTCCCCGGACGAGGAGGGAACGCTGATGCTGGTGCTCGTCGAGGTCGACGACCGGGTGGCCACGGTCACGCTGAACCGCCCCGAGGCGCGCAATGCGATCTCGGGCGAGCTGCACCGCGAGCTCGAACGAGGCCGTGATCGACCTCGACGGCCGGGACGACGTGGGCTGCATGGTGCTCACCGGCGCCGACCCGGCGTTCTGCGCCGGCATGGACATGAAGTCGCTCGCCACCGAGCTCCGCTCGGTCCAGCAGAGCCGCCAGAGCACGCCGCTGCGCTACGTCGGCATGCTGCCGCCCCACGACACGCCGATCATCGGCGCCATCAACGGCCCGACGGTGACGGGCGGCCTCGAGCTCGCCATGTGCTGCGACTTCATGATCGCGTCGGAGCGGGCGCGCTTCGCCGACACCCACGCCCGGGTGGGTGCCATGCCGGGCGGCGGCATGAGCATCCGCCTGCCGCAGCTCGTCGGGATCGACCGGGCCCGGCGCATGAGCTTCACCGGCGACTACATCGATGCGGCCACGGCGCGCGACTGGGGCCTGGTGGTCGAGGTCGTCCCCCACGAGTCGCTCCTCGAACGGGCCCGCGAGCTGGCGGCCACCGTGGCCTCGGTCCCGGCCGAGAACGTGGGCGAGCTCCGGCGCATGTACGACGAGATCGGCGCCCTGGCCGGCCAGGAGGCGTGGCTCGCCGAGTCCGCCTGGTCCAGGAAGTGGATGGCGGAGCGCTTCGACCAGTCGCGCCTGTCCGCCGAGCGCGAGAAGATCGTCGCCCGGGGCCGGGCGCAGACCTCGGGGCTCGACGGCGCCCCCACGTGAGGGTCTACGCGGGCATGGACCCGCGCCTCAGCCTGCCCGACGCCGTCGCCCACGCCCAGCGAGTCGAGCGGCTCGGCTACGACGGGCTGCACGTGGCCGAGACGGTGCACGACGCGCTGGCGGTGGCGCTGCTCGTGGCCGAGCACACCGAGCGGATCACCGTCCGCACCAGCGTGGCCCTCGCCTTCACGCGCAGCCCGACGCTGCTGGCCTATGCAGCCTGGGACATCTCCAAGCTGAGCGGCGGGAGGTTCGAGCTCGGACTGGGCACGCAGATCCGCCAGAACATCGAGGACCGCTACGCCGTTCCCTTCGGCGAGGACCCGATCGCCCGGCTCGGTGACTACGTGGGTGCGGTGCGGGCGGCCTTCGCGTCCTTCGCCTCGGGCGAGGCGCCGTCCTACGAGAGCCCGCACTACCACCTGACCCGGATGCAGCCCTACTTCAACCCGGGGCCCGACGTCGAGACGGCGGTCCCGCCGATCTACCTCGGTGGCGTGCAGCGGCGGGCCTGCGAGCTGGCCGGCGCCGTGGCGGACGGCTTCGTCAGCCATCCCACCAACTCGAACCCGCGCTACCTGCGCGAGACGTGCCTGCCCGCCCTGGCCGACGGCGCCCGGTCGGCGGGCCGCGACCTGGGCCGCACCGGGTTCGAGACCGTCATCGGCACGTCGGTGATCACAGGCAGCTCGGAGGAGGCCGTCCTGGCCGAGCGGGAGCGCCAGCGGCGCCTGCTGGCCTTCTTGTACTCGACGCCCGCGTACGCCCCGACGTTGGACCTCTACGGCTGGGCCGATCTGGGCCCGCGCCTGCGCGAGCTGATCCGCCGCGACCGCTGGGACGACCTGGCCGGCGTGCTCTCCGACGAGGTGCTCGACACGCTGGTCCCCTGCGGCACCTTCGACGAGCTGCCCGCCGTCCTCCGGGACCGCTTCGCCGGCCTGGGCCAGGGCATCGTCGTCTCCCCGCCGGCGGAGGGCGCGCGACGACGAGGCCTTCGGCGCCGTCGTGGCGGCGCTGCGGGCGGGCTGAGGCGGGCTCGGCCGGGGTCGGCCCGACGCTCAGCGGGGCATCGGGAAGATGAGCTCCTCGGCGGCCATGGCGTCGACGGCGGCACGGCGCGCCTCGTCGTCCATCGGCGCGTAGCTGGCGGCGGCGGCGAGGACGCGGGGCAGCAGGGCGATGTCGCCCGGGGTGCAGAAGGCGTGGACACCGGGCGTGGACAGCGCGAAGTGCACGCCGCGTGCGATCTCCTCGTCGGTGGCAGCGGGCTCGTACCACGACCCGGCCCAGCGCTCGGCGGTGGCGGCATCGCCGGCGACCGCGTCGGCCAGCGGGTGCCCGTCGGCCCAGGGTCGCCGCGCCACCGCCTTGATCACCATGACGCCGACGTCGCGCTCGGCGCACACGGCGAGGAGCTCCTCGGCGGGCTCGCGGTACTCGGGCCGGGCCCAGAGGGCGGGGTAGACCGGGAACATCACGGTGTCGAGGTCGAAACGGCGCAGTGCCTCGAGGTGGGTCTGCGGCACCTCGAGGTCGTGGCCCGTGATCCCCGCGAAGCGGGTCTGGCCGGCGTCGCGGAACTTGAGGATCTGCTCGAGCGCGGGCGAGCGCCGGTCGAGCTCCTCCAGCGTGGTGACGGCGTGCGCCTGGTACAGGTCGAGCACCTCGGCGTTGAGGAGGCGCCGGGTGGTGTCGAACTGCTCGGTGACGCCGGCGGGGTTGGCCCGCAGGGTCTTGCCCGCGATGAACATCTCGTCGCGGTGCGCCGCCAGGTGCGGCCCCACCACGGACTCGGCCGCGCCGTACTGCGGCGCGATATCGAGGTGGTTCACGCCGCTGTCGAGCGCGACTTGCAGCCACTCTCCCGCCTCCCCGACGGTCGCCTTCCAGCAGGCCGCGCCGCCGAGCACGGCCACGCTGCTCTCGTGGCCGGTCCGCCCGAGACGCCGGCGCTCCATCCCCACTCTCCCGCTACGCCTTGAGCTGCAGGACGTTGAAGACCGCGCCGACGTTGTCGGCCAGCACGGCGAAGCGGCCGGGCTCGATGTCGGTCGGGCCCATGAACAGCGCGCCGCCGAGCTCCTGGGCCTTGGCGACGGTGGCGTCGGTGTCGGCGACCGCGAAGTAGACGCCCCAGTTCGGCGGCATCTCGGCCGGCATGTCGGGCGTCTTCGCCATCATGCCCCCGATCGATCGCCCCGCTAGCTTCCACTCCGTGTAGGCGGGCGGCCCCCCCGGGGGGCCCTGCTCGTCGGCGTCCCATCCGAAGACCGCCTTGTAGAAGGTCTTCGACGCGTCCAGGTCCGTCGTGATGAGCTCGTTCCAGCAGAACGCACCGGGCTCGTTGGCCAGCTGCGCCCCGGTGTGCTGGTTCGGCTGCCAGAGGCCGATGACCGCGCCGAGCGGGTCGGCGAAGATCGCCATGCGGCCGGCCTCCATGACGTCCATCGGCGGCATGAACACGGTGCCGCCGTTGGCGGACACCTTGGCCACGGCGTCGTCGGCGCTGTCCACGTTGACGTAGGTCATCCACACCGTCGGCATGTCCGGGTTCATCTTGGGACCGAGTCCCGCCACCGTCTTGCCACCCAGGTCGCAGACGGAGTACCCGCCCGCCTCGGGCGGCCCCTCCGGGCAGTTCCAGCCGAACAGGGTCCCGTAGAACTCCCTCGACTTGGCCAGGTCCGGGCTCCCCAGGTCGACCCACGACGGGACTCCGTCTTCGTAGCGCTCGATCTCCACGGTGCCTTCTCCTTGTCCTCGTACCCCGACGAATCGACCGTACCCGATCGATGTCCCACTCGCACCGGCCCCGGGTGCCATGATCACGGGAATGTCACAGTGCTGGCAGCCCCGGTGAGCCCCAACCCGCTCGGCTCCCGGGTCGAGCAGCTGGCACAGGCATTGGCGGAGCGCATCGTGCCGCTGGTCGTGGACGCGATCGACATCGACGCGTTGCTCGACCGGGTCGACGTCGAGAAGATCATCGAGCGGGTCGACGTCGAGAAGATCATCGACCGGGTCGACGTCCAGGCCATCATCGACCGGGTCGACGTCCAGGCCATCATCGACCGGGTCGACGTGAACGCCATCGTCGACGAGATCGACATCGACTCCCTCGTGGAGCACACCGAGCTGGGCTCGATCATCGCCCGCTCGACCACCGGGGTCCTCACCGAGATCCTCGACGTCATCCGCGCCCAGGGGGTCGGGCTGGACGACTTCATCCTGCGCTGGGGCAACCGCCTGATCGGGCGGGGCAAGCGGATCGCCGACTGGCCCGATGGGCCACCGTTGCTGGTCGAGCCGAAGGTAGCGCCGTGACGACCGTTCCGATGCCCTCTCCCGAGCTGACGGTCGGCCGGCAGGGGCACTACGCCGGTGCGGTCAGCAGGCTCCTGGCGTTCGGCGCCGACGTCGGGGCGTCGTGGGGGCTGTGGGCACTCGGCCAAGCCCTGCTGAACGCGGCCGTCAAGCTGGTCACGGGACACTCGTACAACCTCAGCAACCACCAGATCCTGGCCGTGGTCACGCTCACGGTCTGGGAGTTCTTCTACTTCGCCTACCAGTGGGCGGTCAGCGGCAAGACGCTGGGCATGGCCGTCTTCGGCGTGCAGGTGGTGAACGCCCAGGGCGGGCCCATCACCGTCCGCCAGGCCATCGTCCGGACGCTTGGGCTCGGGCTCTGCCTCCTGCTGCTGGGCATCCCCTTCCTCGGCATCGTCTTCCAGCGCGAGCGGCGCGCCCTCGACGACTTCCTCGCCGGCACCGCCGTCGTCTACGACTGGGACGCCCGGGCGGCCCGTCTGCGCTGGATGGCCCGCACCCAGGGGCCCCTACACCACGGAGCCGACGTCAAGGATCACGCGGCGTAGGCGGTCCGTGGGGCTCCGCCGGCCCCATCTACGATGCCGCGCATGTCCTTCACCGAAGTCAGCCGGCCGCACCCCGCGGTGGCCGTGGTCACCCTCAACCGGCCCGAGCGCATGAACGCCATGGCGTTCGACGTGATGATCCCCTTCCGCGACGCGTTGCGCGAGATCGGCAGCGACAACGGCGTGCGGGTCGTCGTCATCACCGGTGCGGGCCGCGGCTTCTGCTCGGGGGCGGACCACGAGAACCCCGGGACGATGCCGAACATGGACCAGCTGACGATGCCGACCATCGCACTGCGGTCGATGGAGATGCTCGACGACGTCATCTCCACCATCCGCCGCCTCCATCAGCCGGTCATCGCGGCGGTCAACGGGGCGGCCATCGGGGGCGGGTTCTGCCTGGCCCTCGCGGCGGACATCCGGATCGCGTCCGACGAGGCCTACTTCCGGGCGGCCGGCATCAACAACGGTCTCACCGCGGCCGAGCTCGGGCTGAGCTTCCTCCTCCCGCGGGCGGTCGGGCAGTCGCGGGCGGCCGAGATCATGCTCACCGGCCGCGACGTCGACGCCGCCGAGGCCGACCGGATCGGACTGGTGTCCAAGGTGGTCGCCGGACGCGGAGCTCCTGCCGGCCTGCTTCGAGCTCGCCGACCGCATCAACGGCTGGAGCCGGGCCGGGGTCGAGCTGACCAAGCGGGCGCTGTGGAACAGCCTCGACGCCGGCAACCTGCAGTCGCACATGGACGCGGAGGGCACCGCGCAGCTCTTCGTGCGCATCACGACGCGCAACTTCGAGGAGGCCGTTTCGGCACGCAAGGAAGGGCGCGCACCCGACTTCAGGGATTGACCGCCGGCCGGACCTACCCGGTGTTCACGAGCTGGTGGGCCGCCATGTCGAGATAGGCCCGCAGCTCGGCGGCGTCGAGACCCGAGATCCGTTCCTCGGCCTCGAGACCCGCCACCGCGCCGTCCATGTGGCGCAGCCAGGCGTCACGCTCGGCTGGGCCGATGACGAACGGAGCGTGGCGCATACGCAGGCGGGGGTGGCCTCGCTGCTCGTTGTAGGTGCCGGGGCCGCCCCAGTACTGCATGAGAAAGAGTGCGAGATGGTGCGCCGATTCGGCGAGATCCTCGGGGTAGAGCGGCCGCAGGAGCGGGTCGCCGGCGACACCCAGGTAGAACCGGTCCACGAGGTCCACGAAGAACTGCTCCCCGCCCACCCGGTCGTACAGTGCGTCCACGGTACCGAGAGTAGGGGCCGTAGACTGCTGCCCGATTCGCGGCCGTAGTTCAATGGTAGAACCTCAGCCTTCCAAGCTGATGATGCCAGTTCGATCCTGGTCGGCCGCTCCAGTTCTCCAAGGGGGTATCGCATGTGGTGCAACCGACGGCGTACGACGGTGTTCCGGGGCGGCTCGGCGGCCCTGGCGGGAGCGACGCTCGTCGCCCTGCTGGGGGCGATCTCCGGCCCGCCTGACGCCGGCGCTTCGTCGGGGCTGCGCGCCGCCGCCGCCCACGTCACGTACCAGACCGCCGCGACGCTGACCGGTCCGATCACGACTGGGCACGTCGTGGAGCCCCTCTCGGCGCAGCCCGTCGGGCTGGCGGCACGAGGCTATGTGGAGCAGGAGTTCTTCGCGTCCGGCACGGCGACGGCGTTCCGGTCCACGTCCACGCCGAGCAACGGCGACTGGTCGATCACCCCGACCACGACGGCCCCTTACGAGACGAGGATCATCGTCCGCCGTCCGGCGGATCCCGCACGCTTCAACGGCACCGTCATCGTGGAATGGATGAACGTGAGCGCCGGCGAGTCCGCCCCCGATTGGGACTACCTCAACCCGATGCTGATGCGCGAGGGGTACGCCTACGTCGCCGTGTCGGCCCAGGCGTTCGGCGTCAGCGGCGGGAAGGCGCTCCTGGGCTCCATTGCGGGAAGCACCGGCGTCGTCGGCGCCGAGCCGGCCCGCTACGGCTCGCTCCACCACCCGGGCGACCAGTACGCGCCGGACATCTTCGCCCAGATCGGGAACGCGCTGCGGAGACCGAACGAGCCGGCGTTGGGAGGGCTCAAGCCGAAGCACGTCGTCGCCACCGGGGAATCGCAATCGGCGTTCTACCTCACGACCTTCGCCGACGCGGTCCAGCCACGAACCAACTCCTTCGACGGCATCTTCATCCACAGCCGGGGTGGTTCGGGTGCCTCGCTCAGTGGTACCGTCCTCGGGTCCACGCACGTGCCGAACGGTCTCCGGATCCGCACCGACCTGCACGTACCGGTCTTCACGTTCGAGACCCAGACCGACCTCATCGAACTCGGCTATGCGGCGGCGCAACAGCCGAACACCGCCAAGATCCGGACCTGGGAGGTGGCCGGCACGTCACACGCCGACGCGTACCTGGTCGGATCCGCTGCGGGCATTCTCGGCTGTACGGCCCCCGTCAACGACGGCCCGCAGCACATCGTCGAACAAGCCGCGTTCACCGCCTTCCACCGGTGGGTCGTCGACGGCCGGCCACCGCCCAGCCCATCTCCCTTCCGTCTGGCGAGCACCCACCCGGCGACCTTGGCCCTCGACGGTCATGGCAACGTGGTCGGCGGCGTGCGGACTCCGGCGGTCGACGTCCCGGTCTCCACCCTCAGCGGGGCGGCACCCCAGGGCGCAACCGTGATCTGCTCGCTCTTCGGGTCGACGACGGCGTTCAGCCAGGCCGACCTCGTCAGCCTCTACCACACCAAGAACGGGTATCTCGCCGCCTACACGGCCAGTCTGGACAAGGCCATCGCCGACGGGTTCATCCTGCCCGCCGACCGGTCCGCACTCCTGGCGCAGGCACAGCAGGTGCAGCTTCCCTCGTAGCGAGCGGGAGCACCGTTCCATCGGATCCTCCCTATGATCGGCGCCACGCCGACACGCCGGGGGGCCCATGACGACTGAGACGGAGACGGCCTTCGCGGAACTCCTGGACGTCGTCGCGGCCACCCACGCGCGCATGGTGGAGCAGTTGGCGGACGACCCGGCGACCCAGCTCGAGTCCCACAAGTGGATCCTCTCCATCCTGCAGGTCGCGGCGGAGGTCAACCTGTGGTCCGACACGGCGCGACCCCGCTTCGTGGAGATCGTCGGCCCGTACAAGAAATGGGGCGGCGACAACGCCGACGCGTTCTACTGCTACGCGCCGATCGACCCCACCCGCACCTACCGGGTGACCGTGCAGCCCGGCGACGCGGTCTACCTCTCGCTCACGGTGTACGGCGGCCCGGACGACGGACGCTATTCCGAGCGGATCGTGGGCGACGTCAACAGCCGCGACGCCGGGTGGACCCCCCACGGGACCTTCGAGCTCGTCCTGTCACCCGAGCAGCCCTCCGGTGAAGATGTGGCCTGGATCCGGCTCGAGCCCGACGCCGTGGCGGCGATCACCCGCGACTACCTCGAGGACCCCAAGACCGGCCTGCGGGCCCGGTGGCAGATCGACGCGGACGACCCGCCCGCCACCTACCGGGAGGACGACGCCGGCCTGGCGCGACGGATCCGGGCCATGGCGACGTGGGTGCGCGAGCAGGCCGGCATCGTGCCGCTGCCGCCCGCGGCGCCGAACGCCATCGACCCCCCCTACCCCGTGCCGACGACCACCTTCGGCTGGGCGGCCGGCGACGCCGCCTACGCCATGGGCGCCTTCGCGCTGGACGACGACCAGGCCCTGGTCATCCGGGGCCGCTCACCCGACTGCGTCTTCTGGAACATGTGCCTGTGGAACCCGCTGCTGCACACCTACAACTACGACTACGAGCCCGTGACGATCAACGGGGCCCAGGTCGAGTACGAGGCGGACGGGTCCTGGACGATCGTGGTCAGCGCGGCACGGCCGAGGCACCCGAACTGGGTGTCCACCGCCGGGCACCGGAGCGGCCGCATCTGGTTCCGCTGGTTCCTCCCGGCCCACACCCCCGAACATCCCGACGTCGAGGTGGTGCCGGTGGCCGCCGTATGAGCACGCGCCCGGCCCCGGTCCGGATCGACGACCTGGCCGAGCCGCGCTTCACCGACGAGGTCCGCGCCATCCTCGACTTCATGGACGAGGCGGGCTCCCAGCTCGCCCTCGAACCCGCGGCCCTGATGGAGACGGCCGCCGCCGAGACCGGGCTGGACGACTTCGGTGCCGCCGACTTCGGGGAGCGGCTCGACGTGCTGTGCGGGGCCATGCGGGAGGAGGGCGGCTTCAACGGGGCCGGCGTCATGCAGCAGCACGCCTTCGTGACCGGCCTGTTGAAGAACCGGCTCCTCATCGAGGACCTGCTGCGGCGCCACCCCGAGATCCTCGAGGAGCGGATCGTCGCCCCGATCGTCATCTGCGGACTGCCCCGGACGGGGACCACCCACCTGCACAACCTCATGTCCGCCGACCCGGCGCTGCGGTCGCTCCCCTACTGGGAGAGCCTCGAACCGGTGCTGGCCGAGCGTGAGCGGCCCGAGGGGGGCGCGCCGGACCCGCGGCGGGAGCGGACGGCCGTGGCGCTGTCGTTCCTCGACGCGGCCATGCCGTTCTTCAAGCGCATGCACGAGATGACGGTCGAGCACACCCACGAGGAGATCCAGCTCCTGGCGATCGACTTCTCGACCATGCTCTTCGAGACGACGGCGCCCATGCCGATGTGGCGCGACGCCTACCTGGAGCGTGACCAGCGGCCCAGCTACGCCTACCTGCTCCACGTGCTCAAGGTCCTGCAGTGGCTGCGGGGCGGGACGCGCTGGGTGCTCAAGTCGCCCCAGCATCTCGAGCAGTTCCCGGCACTGGTCGACACGTTTCCCGATGCCACGTTCGTCGTGACCCACCGCGACCCCGTGTCGGTGACCGCGTCGATGGTCACCATGATCGCCTACAGCGCCCGGCTCACCCGCGACCGGGTCGACGTCGAGGGGATCGGTCACTACTGGGCCGACCGGCTCGAGCGCATGCTGCAGCGCTGCGCCGACGAGCGAGACACCCTGCCGCCGGGCCAGACGATCGACGTGCACTTCGACGAGTTCATGGCGGACGACCTGGCCATGGTGGCCCGCGTCTACGACCTGGCGGGCCAGCCCCTCGACGAGCGGGCGCGGACGTCCATGGCTGGCTTCATGGCCGAGCACCCCCGGGGCCGCCACGGAGGCGTCGTCTACGACCTGGCCGAGTTCGGGATCGACCCCGCCGAGCGCCGCAGCGCCCTCGCCTTCTACAGCGAACGCTTCGAGGTGACGGCCGAGTCCTAGCGGATGGCGGAATGCCTGAGGCGGCCCCGGCGGCGAACCAGGTGCGCACGCCTCCGAGGTTCCCGAGCAATCGCGCCACGGTGTGGCGGCGTTGGCCCAGGTGCAGGCCGGCCAGGGCCACGAAGGCCAGCCCGACGACCAGGTGCGGCCACCCGTGGTCAGCGTCACGGTGCCGGGCCACCGCAGCGCCCGGTGGCGGCGAGGAGGACTCGTTCGCCACCGGGGTGTCGCTGCGGATCGTCTCGTCGCCTACTCCATCGGCCGGGTGGCGATCCCCTTGGGGTCGCGACCGGCCAGCACCCAGCCGACGAGCATGGCCGCGACCGGCATGGCGATCAGGATGAGGAAGAGGTTGTCCCACGGGACGTGATCGATGATGTCGGACACGCCGCCTTCCAGCGCGTTCGAGCGGAACCAGCCGAACAGTCCGACGTACGCCGCCACCGTGCCGAGCAGCGCGCCGAGGAAGGCGAGGCCGCCCGCGGTGACCGCCGTCAGGCCGCGCCGGGTGCGGGAACTGGCGCCCGTCGCCGTCAGCGTGCGCAACTCGCTCGCGGTCTCGCTGCGGATGAGGCCGACGCTCATGGCGAGGACGCCGAGAGCGAGCGCGATGCCGAAGACGGTGGCCCAGTTCACGATCTCGGCCGACGTCGGCGCGTCGTTCTTCGACTCGATGCTCAGGTCGGCCGGAGCCGCCAGCGAGTTGGCGCTCGTGAGCTGCGCCCGGGTGATCGGGCTGTTGGTCAGGATCATCCAGCCACCGAGGCTGGTCTGGTCCGCCAGGTGCAGCCGGCGCAGCGCACTCTCCGTGATCACCGTGTTGGGGGCCGACGTGCCCGTGGGCAGCTGGCCCTCCTCCTGGACCACCGGGTGAGCCACGCACTGGTTCGGCGTGCACTGGTTGTAGTTGCCCGGACCGTTGTCCCCCTTCCCGCCGCCGAACGTGAGCTGCACGCCCGAGCCCGCCAGGCCCGGCCGCGAGCTGAGGATGTCGACGTTGGACGGGATGGACGCCGAGTTGATGCCGTAGGCCCGCAGCAGGGTGGGCGTCGCCACGTAGATCGGCCCGTTCCATTGTCGGCCGCTGCCGCTCGGGTTCTGCAAGCCAGCCGAGGGCTGGTCGAGCTCGACGACGTTCGTCGCGCCGACAGCGGCGGCGATGGCGTGGACGCTCGCCTCCTGCGACTGGACGCTGGGCGGCACGGGCGCAGCCTGGGGACTCTGTCCTGGGCCGAAGAGTTCGGTCCCGGCGGGCGGCGGGCTGTACACGTTGAGCGCGTTCGCCGTCATGTTCGGCCCGACGTAGTCGAAGACGTTGGAATAGCGGGCGACCGCCACGGCGCAGATGATCACCGCGATCATGATGCCGAGGCTGATGGCCGAGAGGGCCGAGCCGGAGCGCGCCCGGTAGCGCGCCATGTCGCGCAGCGGCAGCCGGATGGCGACAGGCGACCTGCCGCCGATCCGCGCCAACAGGGCGAGGAAGAAGGGTGCGACGAGGATGATCCCCACGATCAGAGCGATGAGCCCCGGAACCAGCCACACCACGCCGCCGCCGCTCCCCGAGGCGCCCGAGACGGAGAACATGACGAACCCGATCACGAGTGCGATCACTCCGGGCACCAGGGAGCGGTGGATCTGACGGGCCGGGGCAGGGCGGCCGGCGAGAGCGCTGACCACCGGCACGCGGGTGATGGCGCGGGCGGGATAGCTGGCCCCGAAGAACGTGGCGATCACCGCGAGCACCATGGCCGGCACGATCACGTTCCACGGCAAGGCGAACGTGGAGATGACGTGATGGGCGCTCTGCTCGTTGTGCGGCCGGTAGGCCAGCCAGAGCCCCAATCCCACCACGAAGCCCACGAGGGCCCCCACCGCTCCGACGGTGACGCCGTTGGCCTCGAGCACGAGCCGGACGTTGCGGTCGGTGGCTCCCATCGACTCGAGCATGCCGAGGGAGCGCATGCGGCGCTGCGCGAGCACGGTGAAGCCGCCGATCGACACCAGGGCGATGAGCAGCATGCCGACGGTCGCCAACGCCAGCACGATGGTCGCCGGATTGATGCCGTTGTTGGCGTTCGACCCCGGCGTCGTGATGAAGGAGGAGAGAGACGACAGGGATGTGAGCGTGTGGGGCGACGCGTCGAAGAGGACGCTGAGTTGCGTCGGGTGCGTCACCTGGCCCGGCGGGACGAGCGCGAACTCGTCGAGCAGGCTCTGGGGGTTCTGCACGATGCCCACGACGGTCTTGGCGCCTTGGGGCCAGGTGTCGCCCACCCTGAGGTTGAGCTCGGACGCCAGACCGGGAGTGACCGCGACCTGGTTGTGCCCGGTCGGGTAGTGCCCGGAGAGCAGCTGGAGCATCGGTCCCGCCGTAGGGTCCATGGGGATCCTGGGACCGCAGCTGATACGTCTGCGTCGAGCCGGGGACGGTGATCGTCTCGTTGGCGATGACCTGCGCGCCGCCCACGGCGTGCTCGATGACGGCGATGTGCGCCTCCACGGCCGGCAGGCCGGCCGACGCGGACTTGCCGGTGGGCGTCAGGTTGAACGTCGCCAGGTCGTGGGCGGTGCCGAAGCCGGCGTTGGCCGGCGGCGGCGTGTTGACCGCGACGGCCGAGCCGACCACGACAGCTGCCACCGCGACGACGATGAGCAGCAGGATGAGGAACTGCTGCCGCCATTCGCGCTTGAAGAGGCGCCAGGACCAGCGCAGCATGGCCCGGCGGGCCGGGACGCCGCCGGTGGTCGGTTCGGGCGCCGACCGGGCGACCGGGCGGTCGAGGACGCCGACGCTCATTGGTTCGGGAGGTCGGCGAGGAGCGCGTCCGGGCTCTCGGCCGGGAGCGTCTGGTCGACGATCCTGCCGTCGCGCAGGAAGACCACACGGTCGGCCCACGAGGCGAGCTGGGCGTCGTGGGTCACGACGACGGCGGCCAGGCCGCGGTGACAGGCCGCCAGGATCAGGCGCATGACGGCCTCGGCGTTGGTGGAGTCGAGCGCGCCCGAGGGCTCGTCGGCCAGGAGCAGCTCCCGGCCCCCGACCACGGCCCGGGCGATGGCGACCCGCTGGCGCTCGCCACCCGACAGTTGATCGGGGTAGCTCGACGCCCGGTCGGCCAGCCCGAAGGCCTCGAGCGACTCGAGCGCCGCCGCCTGGGCCTTGCGGGCGGAGACGCCGTCGAGCTCGAGGGGCAGGGACACGTTCTCCACCGCGCTGAGGCCGGCGAGCAGGTTGTAGTCCTGGAAGACGTAGCCGATGGACTGCCGGCGCAGGCGCGCCTTGCCGTTGCGTGAGAGCGACGACAGGGGACGGCCGCCGACGTAGACCTCCCCGCTGGTGGGTTCTTCGAGGCTGCCGGCGATGGTCAGCAGCGTGCTCTTGCCCGAGCCGCTGGCGCCCATGACGGCGACGAGCGACCCGGCGTCGACGGAGAGCTCGATGCGCCGAAGGGCGTGCACCTCGGCGGCCCCTTCTCCGTATACCTTGGAGATGTCTCGCAACTCGAGGTAGCTCATGGCTTCACTCCCACCTTGCGCCGGGACTTGGGGAGGTTGAACGGCTGTGGGGCCGGCGCGTCGCCCTCCACCGCCGCTCTCTTGAGACGGCCATCGGCCATATCGAGCCACCGGATCAGCGAGTCCAGCCGGAACAGCTCGGCGTCGACGACCAGGGCGAAATTGAGGTCGAGGCGGGACTCGTCCTCCTTGAGGCGCGTCCACTGCTGCATGAGCTCCACGAGGTAGCGGCGGTGGACCTGCACGACCTCGTGCACGTCCACCCCGGGGAGCCCGAGCGCGACGAGCACCTTGATGACCAGCTCGTCGCGGGGCGGTGAGGAGAAGTCCGGCGGCGTGCGCAGCCATCCGGCCAACTCGGCCTCTCCGTCGTCGGTGATCCGGAAGCTCTTCTTCGGACCTTCGTCCGCGGCGTCGTCGGACTCGACGAGGCCGTCCCGCTCGAGCCGCTGCAGGGTCGTGTACACCTGCCCGACGTTGAGCGGCCAGACCTCGCCGGTCCGTGCCTCGAATTCCTGACGCAGCTGGAGCCCGTACTTGGGACCCTCGCTGAGCAGGGCCAACAGGGCGTGCCGGATGCTCATGAACCCTCGTTTCGGAGTAGAATACTGAGTATCCTACTCCGACTGAGCTGTTTCGACAAGGGGTGCCGGCCGTTGCATGTCAACCCGGGACGGCGATCTGCTGCGGCCGGACCGCGGCTGATGCGATGGTCGGAAATAGAGCCACCGCCGGCCCCCGAGGGGTCGGGGGGAGGGCCGGCGGGGCGGTCTCCAGTGTTCTTCCTCAGGCAGGACTCCAGGCCCGCACCCAGTCGACCTGGGTCGTGGCCGCCGAGACCGGCGTGCTGGGGCTGGCGGCGTTGGTGCCGATGCCGAGCGCCTGGGTCAGCGCGATGAAGAACGGCTGGTCGAACGGCTGGCTGCCCGTCGTGGGGTGGTCGACGAGGCAGGTCGTGCCGTTGGAGAGGATGGTGATGGAGGTCGGCGTCCAGTCGACCCCGTAGGTGTTGAACGTGTTCTGGTTGATGGTGCAGGTGTGCGCCGTGACGTCGGGATCCCTCGAGGACTGCCGCGTAGTGGATGTACGGGATGTCGAAGCCCGGGTACTCGCTGTAGAACTCGGCGAAATCGATCTCGCCCGAATCGGGCCACTTGCCGTAGGTGAGCGTCTGGGGATAGAGCCAGAACGTCTCCTGCAGGCCCGAGACCGTCGAAGGTGGGAGCTTTGCGCTCACCTCGAAGGCGCCGTAGGTCTGATCGAACAGGCCGTAGGTCGACACCATGCCGGCGACGTAGTCGGTCGTGTAGCCGGGCACGCAGCTGAACGGTGCGACCCTGCGCACCGAGAGGTTCAGGTAGCCACCCGATTCGGAGATGGTGCTCGGGTCGTTCACGTAGCAGTCGGGTCCGGCGACATAGCCGCTCCTCGCCGTCAGCTGCGGCACCCACAGGCCCGTGTTCAGCGACGTGCCGTTGAATTCGTCGTCGAACGTGCAGTGCCAACCGCCGGTGAGCCCGAGCGGGACAGTCCCCTGGCAGAGGCCGTTCGAGGACGGGGTCGTCGTCGTGGTCGCCGGCGGGGTGGTCGTCGTGGTCGTGGTGGCGCTGCGACCAGCGGCCCCGGTGACGCTGCCGCGGGTCGCCGCCACCAGGGCGGCGCGGTCGAGGTGCGGCGCCCTGGTGGCGGAGCCCTCCGACGGTGCGGCCACGACGGCGGCGGCCACGAATGCGGCACACGCCGCGGTGATGATCGTGCCGGCGGTGCCGATGGCGCGACGGCCCGACGTGTCGAGCATGCGCATCTGTTGTTTCCCCCTCTGGAGCTGCAGCTTCGCCTGCTGCACCCCAATCCTGAGGGAGCGGCGCGCACCATTCCAGGGCAATTAGGACTACGCAGGCGGCTTTTCGGCGCCACGGAGGCACAAACGGCCCGAAAGACCGTGCTGCGCCCCATCCCGTGCGCTGGTTGCGTGCGCGGCAAGAAGCGCCCCTAGAGGGCGGCGAGCACCTCTTCGGCCGAACTCGCCTTCAGCCCGGGGCCGGGCTCGACCGCAAGCCAGCTGACGACGCCGTCGTCGATGATGGCCGCATAACGCTGCGAGCGCGAACCGAGGCCGAAGCCGCTGCCGTCCATGGTCAGCCCCATCGCCTCGGTCAGCTCACCGTTGCCGTCGGCGAGCATCACCACCGAGTCGCCGACGTTCTGGTCCTCGCCCCAGGCGCCCATCACGAAGGGGTCGTTGACCGAGACGCACACCACCGTGTCCACGCCCTTGGCCTCGAACTCCCCGGCGCGCAGCACGAAGCCGGGCAGGTGGTGGTCCGAGCAGGTGGGCGTGAAGGCGCCGGGCACCCCGAAGAGGACGACCTTGCCGCGGCCCAGCACCTCGGCCGAGGTGGTCGCCTCGGGCCCCCTGCTGCCGAAGGTGAACACCTTCACGTCGGGCACACGGTCGCCGACTGCGATCGCCATTTGCACGCCTCCTCTGGTCGCCAGGTGGTCGGGGGCCAGGTTGCCATACGACCCACCGCCACCGGCAATCGGCCGCCACCCCCGAACAGTCACGAAGTTGTAACCTGCCGCAGTCGCCACCGCGACACAGCGGTGGCGACGTGGGATCGAGACCTTGGGGGGTTGCGATGACGCAGTCTTTTGATCGCCGGTCGTTCCTGGCCGGAGGACTCGCACTGGGCGCCGGCGCCGCCATGCTGGGCGGTCTCGGGGACGAGGCCGGCGCCGCGCAGACCAACGGTGCCGGGAGGAACGGGATCTCGACCGCCAAACCGAAGCAGGGCGGCTCCGTCACCTTCGGCATCGACACCGAGGAGAGCGGCTTCGACCCCTCCACGTCCCGCTGGGACGAGGGCGGTTTCCTCTACGGCCGTTCCGTCTTCGACCCCATTGCGATCGTGAACGCCGCCGGGCAGGTGGAGCCCTATCTGGCCCAGTCGATCACCTCGAACGCCGACTTCACGTCGTTCACCATCACGCTGCGCCCGGGCATCGTCTTCCACGACGGCACGCCGCTCGACGCCAACGCGCTGCACCTCAACCTGGAGAAGCAGGCCACGTCCATCCTGACCGGGCCCGCCTTCGCCACCAACATCGCCGGCGTCTCGGTCTCGGGTCCGCTGGCGGTGACCATCACCACCAAGTCGCCGTGGGCCCCACTCCCCTACTACTTCGCCCAGGCGCAGACGGGCTACGTGGCGGCGCCGGCCATGCTCAACAACCCCAACGGCACGTCGCACCCCATCGGCACCGGGCCCTTCGTCTTCTCGGACTGGGTGCCCAACAGCCACATGACGGTGACCAAGAACCCGCACTACTGGCGCAAGGGCTACCCCTACCTCGACTCCATCACCTACAAGCCGATCATCGACCCCAACGCCCGGACGAACGCGCTCCAGACGGGCGAGATCGACATCATGCACACCAACTCGCCCACCAGCCTGCAGCAGTTCCGCGGCAACAAGCAGTGGTCCTACTACGACAACAGCGGCCAGGTGGTCGGCCAGCCGACGGTGCAGTGCATCATGCTCAACACGTCCGCCGCCCCGTTCAACAACCACAGCGTGCGTCTGGCCGCGGCCAAGGCCATCAACCGGCCCCAGTTCTCCAAGGTGATCGACAAGGGCGTCGATGCGCCGATGAGCGGCCTCTTCATCCCGGGCTCCGAGTACTACACGGCGACCGCCTACCCGGGCTACGACCCGTCGGGCGCGGCCAAGCTGATCTCGCAGGTCACCAAGCAGTCGGGACCGGTGACCTTCAATCTGAACGCGACCAGCAACGCCGACGTCCTGCGGGCCGCCCAGTTCCTCCAGCAGGCCTGGCAGACGGCCGGCATGCACGTGAACATCAACATCCTGGCCCAGTCGACGCTGATCAACGACGCGCTGGCCGGCACCTACCAGGCCACCTCGTGGCGCCAGTTCGGCGCCGTCGACCCCGACCTGAACTACGTCTGGTGGACGACCCAGTTGGCCTCGGGCCCCCTTGCCCTCAACATGGCCCGCAACGTCGACCCGCGCATTCAGGCGGCTCTGCTCACCGGGCGGACGACGGACGCCCACGCGACGCGGGTGAAGGCGTACCAGCAGATCAACCAGTATCTCGCCCAGGACATCCCCTATCTGTGGCTGGCCCGCGACACCTGGGCCGTGGTGGCCAACCCGAAGGTGCAGAACTTCGCCAACCCGACCACGCTGACCGGGAAGAAGGCCATCGCCTTCGACGAGGGCGTGGTGTGGCCGACGCAGATGTGGGTGTCGTAGGGGCCTAGCGCATCTCGACGTCGTCGAGGTACTCCTCACGCCAGTGCGTGAAGCGCTCCTCGGGCAGCCGGAGGCAGTAGGTCGGGCGCAGGGCCTCCACGAAGCCGCGCTCGTGGCTGACCGCGACGATGGTCCCCGGCCAGGCGCCGAGCATGGTGCCGACGGCGGTGATCGACGAGGGGTCGAGGTTGTTGGTGGGCTCGTCGAGCAGCAGCAGGTTGACCTCGCCGGCCGCCAGCATCGCCAGACCGAGCTTGGCCCGCTCGCCCCCCGACAGCGTGGACGGCAGCTGGTCGGCCGCCTTGGACGGCAGGCCGAATGACCCCAGGATCGCCCGGCGGTCCCGCTCGGCCTTCAACACGGCGTCGCTGACGTTGGCCAGCGCGCTCCGGGTGGGGTCGATCTGCTCGTGCTCCTGCGCGAAATAGCCCACCTCGACGTTCGCCCCGAGCTCGATCACGCCGTTGGAGGGCTCCTGCACCCCGGCCAGGCAGCGCAGCAGCGAAGACTTGCCCGGCGCCGTTGCGGCCGATGATGACGATGTGGTCGCCCCGGCCGGCGTGGAAGGTCACGTCGGTGAGCACCTCGTTGCTGCCGTAGCGGATGCCCAGCTTGGCCACCTCGAGCGGGGTGGCGCCCGATCGCGGCGGCGTCGGGAGCTTGAAGACGCTGGAGCGCTCCCGCTTGTCGACCTGCGTGCGCTCCGACTGGAGCCGCTCGACCCGCTTGTCGATCGCCTTGGCCTTGCGGGCGCGCTTCTCGGTGCTCGCCCGCATGGAATCGGCCAGGGTCGACAGGCGCGTGATCTCGCGCCGTTCGAGCTCGGAGGCGCGCTCGCGCTGGGCCTGGTCGGCCTCGTGCTGGGACTGGAAGCGTGAGTAGTTGCCCTTCCATTCGGACATGCGCTGGTTCGAGATGTGCAGCACCTTGGTGATGGACTGGTCGAGCAGCTTGAGGTCGTGGCTCACCACCAGCAGTGCACCGGGGAAGCGGGCCAGCTCGTCGAGGAGCCAGCGCTTGGCCGAGCGGTCGAGGTGGTTGGTCGGCTCGTCGAGGATCATCAGCTCGGGCTCCTGGAAGAGCACCCGCATGATGTCGACCCGGCGCCGCTGGCCGCCCGAGAGCTCGTCGATGTCTTCGAGGAGCAGCTCCTGGCGGAGGCCCAGTCCCTCGGCCAAGCGGGCCATGACGGCCTCGGCCTCGTAGCCGCCGTTGGACTGGAACTGCTCCTGCAGGTCCGTGAAGAGCTCGATGTTCTCCTCGGAGGGATCGTCGGCCATGGCGTGGCGCGGCCGAGCCGAGGGCGTCGTCGAGCACGTCGAGACCCCGCGCCGAGAGGACGTGGGAGAACCCGGTGGGCTCGAGCCCGAGGCCGCCGCGGATCGGCGCCTGCGGCAGGTACCCGAACGACCCCAGGAGCCGCACGTTGCCCCGGTGGCGCAGCTGGGGGGCGGTCTCCCCCACCAGCACCGAGATGAAGGAGGACTTGCCGGTGCCGTTCCGGCCCACCAGCCCCACCTTCTCGCCGGCGCCGACCACGAACGAGGCGTCGGCGAGCAGGGTGCGGTCGCCGATTTCGATGGTGAGTCCCGATCCGACGATCACGACACATTGTACGAGCGGGATCACCTGCTCGATACACTCCGCGCATGCCCGCGCTCGACCGCAAGTGGTGGACCCTCATCGCCGTCTGCACCGGGACGTTCATGCTGCTGCTCGACATCACGGTCGTGAACGTCGCGCTGCCCGACATCCAGCAGGCGCTGCACTCCAACTTCACCGACCTCCAGTGGGTCGTCGACGCCTACTCCCTGACCCTCGCCGCGTTCCTGCTCACTGCCGGCGTGCTCGGTGACATCTACGGCCGGCGCGAGGTGTTCGCCATCGGACTCGGCATCTTCTCGCTCGCCTCCCTGCTCTGCGGGTTGTCGACGACGCCGCTGATGCTCAACCTGGCCCGGGCCGTGCAGGGCGTCGGCGGCGCCATCATGTTCGCCACGTCGCTGGCGCTGATCGCCAACGCGTTCGTGGGCCGCGACCGCGGCACCGCCTTCGGGATCTACGGCGCGGTCATCGGCGGCGCGGTCGCCGTCGGCCCGCTCATCGGTGGCGCCATCACGAGCGCATGGGGGTGGCGCTGGATCTTCTTCGTCAACGTGCCCATCGGGGTGGTCGCGGTCTTGATCACGTTCGCCAAGATCGCCGAGTCGAAGGACCAGCGGACGCGCCGCATCGACTGGGTCGGCTTCGTGACGTTCTCGGCGAGCCTGTTCTGCCTCGTCTTCGCGCTCGTGCGGGGCAACGACCTCGGCTGGAGCAGCGCCACCATCGTCGGCCTGTTGGCGGCGTCGGCGCTCCTGATGGTCGCCTTCTTCGTCAACGAGCTCCGGGCGCCCGATCCGATGCTCGACCTCGGCCTGTTCAGGATCCCGGCCTTCGTCGGCATCTCGGTGGTGGCCTTCACGCTGGCGGCGTCCATCTTCGCCATGTTCTTGTACCTGACGCTGTACATCCAGGACGACCTGGGCTTCGGTCCCCTGGCGGCCGGCATCCGCTTCCTCCCCATCACGCTGCTGTCCTTCATCGTGGCGCCGTTCGCCGGGCGCCTGACGGTGCGGATGCAGTCGCGCTACCTGCTCGGTGTCGGCATGCTGCTCGTCACCGGCGGCCTGCTGCTGATGGGGACGACCCACCCCGACTCGGCCTGGACCGTGCTGCTGCCCGGGGTTCATCGCCTGCGGGATCGGCATCGGCACCGTGAACCCCGTGCTGGCCTCGGGCGCCATCTCCGTCGTGCAGCCGCAGCGCAGCGGCATGGCGTCGGGCGCCAACAACACCTTCCGGCAGGTGGGCATCGCCACCGGCATCGCCGTGCTGGGGGCCGTCTTCCAGAGCCAGATCGTGGCCCACACGTCCGCCGCGCTGGGCAAGACCGATCTCGGGCTCCAGGTGCTGCGCCGAGGCGGCGCGCAGCTCAAGGCCGCCATGTCGGCCGGCGAGGTGCACCAGGTGGCCCGGACCATCCCGATCCCCGCCGCGAGGGGGGCGCTGGTCAACGCCTACCACGTGGGGTTCTCCGCCACGCTGAACCATCTGATGGACATCGGCGCCGTGGTGGCCCTCGTCGGCGCGCTGGCGCGCGTTCAGCCTGGTGCGCCAACGCGACTTCGTCGTCCCCACCGGTGCGGGCGCGCCCCCGGGCGCCGCAGCGCCCGCCGACGGCGGCGGCACCGGAGCCCCGGCGGACGCCGGCGTGCCGTCCGCGCATGCGTGAGCCGTTCACGCTCGAGGGAACCCGTGTGCGCCTGGAGCCGCTGACGGAGTCGCACATCCCGGCTCTGGTGGAAGCGGCGGAGGAGGACCGCAGCACCTACCAGTGGACCTACACGCCCGACGGCGTCGACCAGATGACGGACTACGTCCGCGATGCGCTCGACAAGGTGGCGTCGGGGGCCCACGTCGCCTTCGCCACGGTCCGCAGGGGCGGGGGCCCGGGCGGCACCGATCGGGTCGTGGGCGCCACCCGCTTCTGCGAGATCGCACTGTGGCAGTGGCCGCCGGGGGCCACCCACCAGCGCCGCGGCGTGCCCGATGTGGTGGACATCGGCTTCACGTGGCTGGCGGGATCGGCCCAGCGGACACCGGTCAACACGGAGGCCAAGCTCTTGATGATGACGCACGCCTTCGAGGTCTGGCGCGTCCATCGCGTGGCGTTGCAGACCGACGTACGCAACACGCGCTCGTGGGCCGCCATCGAGCGGATCGGGGGGCAGCTCGACGGGATCATGCGCGCCGACCGGCCCGGCTCCGACGACACCGTGCGCACGTCGGCGCGCTTCTCCATCGTTGCCTCGGAGTGGCCGGCCGTGAAGGCACGCCTGGCCGCGCGGCTGGAAGGGGCCGCGGGTTAAGCGCGGGAGAGCGTGGCCGAGATCTTGCGCTCGTGCAATGCGTGCACGGCCGCCTCGGCCTCGTCCTTGGGCCGCACCGCCGCCACCGCCTTGCCGGTCCGGTGGATCCTCCAGGCCAGCTGGTCGGCCGCGCTCGACGGTGTGGCCGAAGATCTCGACGAAGGCCTGGATCACCGTCTGGAACGTGGTCACGTCGTCGTTCCAGACGATCACCGCCCACAGGTCCTCGAACTCCCAGAAGGCCCCGATGTCCTCGTCCGCAACTTCGGGGAGGTCGATGGTCGAGGGGTGGTCGGTCGTTGCCGTCATGAGTGAGCCTTCCGAGCCCGTAATTCGGCCCAGTCCAGTGTAGTCCGCCCTGTAGCGTGCGGGAATGCGAGCCACCGTCCTCGAGGGACCACGCGACGTCAGGGTGGAGGACGTGCCCGACCCCGTCCTGCCCGGACCCGACGGCGTCATCGTCGCGGTGGAGCGGACGGCGATCTGCGGCTCCGATCTGCACCTGTACCACGACGCGCCGACGGGGGTGGGCATCCGGTTGGGTCACGAGGTGATCGGCACGGTGGCCGAGGCCGGCCCGCACGTGCACAGCCTGAAGGCGGGCGACCGCGTCCTGGTCTCGGGCGTGATCGGCTGCGGCGTCTGCGCCCCGTGCCGGGCCGGTCAACCCAATGTCTGCCTCGCCGACAAGTCGGCGGCGTTCGGCACGGTGCCCGACCTCCCCGGTGGGCAGGCGGAGGCCATGGCGGTCCCGTTCGCAGACGTCTTCGCGCTCCGCATCCCCGAAGGCGTGGCCGACGACGAGGCCGTGCTGCTGACCGACATCCTCCCCACCGGGTATCTCGGCGCGCTGCGAGCCTCCATCCGGCCCGGCGCGACGGTCGTCGTCGTGGGGCTGGGCCCGGTCGGCGTCATGGCGCTGCAATGTGCCTCGCTGTTCGGCCCCGCCCGGATCCTGGCGGTGGACGTGGTCCCCGAGCGGCTGGCCCGCGCCGAGGCCCTGGGGGCCGAGCCGATCGATGCCCGCAGCGCGCCGGGGCCGGCGCAGGTGCTCGAGGCCACCGGCGGCCGGGGCGCCGACTCGGTGATAGAGGCCGTCGGGGCCGATGCCACCGTGCTCGACGCGCTGTCGTGTGTCGCCACCGGCGGCACCGTCTCGATCGTCGGGGTGAACCTCTCCATGGAGCTCCCCTTCCCGATGGGACTGGTCTTCTTGAAGAGCCTCACCGTGCGCACCGTCTTCGCGCCGGTGCCGGGAACGTGGCCCGCGCTCGTCCCCCTCGTCCAATCGGGCCGCCTGGACCTCGCCGGCACCTTCACCCACCGGATGGGCCTGAGCCAGGCCGCCCAGGCCTACGAGCTCTTCGACTCCCGGGCCGACGGGGTCTTGAAGGTCTTGCTGGACCCGAAGGTCTGAGCCCCCTGCGGCTCGTCCGGCGTCCGGTTGCGGATGACCGGCCATTCCGCCGCGCCGAGCTCGGGGCGGGCCAGGAACCACGGCGCGGGGGGCGGCATGATCAACTGCGTCAGGGCGTCGACGATCGGCTCGTAGTTGACCCGCCAGCCCTGGAAGTGCCGCCACGACTCGTCCAGGTCGCGCTCGAGCGGGAAGTGGACCTCCTCCAACCGCTTGAACCCGTCCTCGAATTCCCCTCTGGTCAGCCGGATGGCCGTGTTCGGAAGGGGATCGGACTCGAAGGGGATGTGGAGCGCACCGGCCATGGAGCGCAGACAACGGATGCCCATCGACAAGCACAGGCGCGCCTGGCGGGGCGTGAGTTGCGGGCTCACGGAGTGGTAGAGCGCGGCGGAGTCCATCATGGCCACCAGCCCCACCAGCCAGCTGCGCGACGACTCCGGTGACCGGAACCAGATGAGCCCGGGGTAGTTGGCGTGGCTCTCCGACACCGCAGAGGCCCAGCGTTCCCAATCGGCGTAGAGCGGCGGGAGCTCGTCCATGGTGTCGAGCCAGTAGTGGCGGGCAAGGATCTCGGGGCCCCACGCCGGGGTGCCCCCGCGGGCGCTGAGCAGCGTCACCTCTGTCTCCCGGGTGGCGAACGCGCTGTAGAGCGCCGGGAGGTAGGCGATCTCGAGGGCGATCACGCCGAACCCGGTGCCGGCGGCCAGGATCTCCAACGTCCGCGGACCTGCCCCGTTCGCCGTCGCGATGCCCAAGGTGAACACCGAGGAGCCCGAGATGCCGAGCGCGTCGGCGAAGTCGACGCCGCTGTCCCACCAGATGATCAGGGAGAACCCGACGAGGATCAGGCAGAGCCAGATCCCGAAGAGCCCCACCATCGCGGCGGGGCCGACGAAGGACAGCACGCGGTCCCTGACCTCGTAGGTGGGGAGCCGGGGCGCCACCAGGCGCACGGCGCCACCCAGCGTGCGGGCCAGCCCGCGGATCATGCGCGACGACGTCGCCCGTGGCAGGACGAGCGACGTGAAGACGCTCCAGGCCGTCAGGACGACGATGGCGATGCCCGCGACGAGCGCGACGGTGCGGGCGATCGACTCCACCGGGTCATCCTGCCAGATGCCTGACTCCCCGCCCCGGGAAGTGTCAGACCGACGCGTACCGCTGTGCCGGCTTGCCTCGCGACACCAGGGCGGACGGCACGTCGATCAGCCGTGACCGGAGCAGCTCGCCCAGACCCTTCGCCTGCGTGTCCAGCCGCAGGTTCGAGGCGACACCCCACCCCAGGATGCCGTGCACGACGAAATTCACCGCCCGCAGGTTGGGCAGGGGGTACCGGCTCACCGCGAACGGTTCCGCCTCGGGCAGGAGCGCCTTGAACATCTCGGCCGTGAAGTGCCGTTCCAGCCAGGCGGCGACGGCGTCGTCGTCGGCCCACACCCCGACGTTGGCGTCGCCCCCCTTGTCACCCGAGCGCGCACCCACCAGCACCCACAGCGGCACCCGCACCAGGTCCGCCCCCGCCGGGGCCGCGGCGGCCTCAAGCGAGTGGTCCGGGGCGGTGTCGCCGCCGGCGACGGGGCCTCCGGCGGCGGGCGGCGTCGGCGCGACCGCGATCCCGTCGCACTCGATGTGCGGCGTCACCGCAGCGGCGGCCACCGTGGTCGGCCAGTAGCGCGCCACCCCCTGGGCGCCCGACGGGGCGGAGGTGAAGAACGTGCCGGGATAGCTCGCCAGGCTGGTCTCGACGACGGCGCCCGAGAAGGCGCGGCCGACGGTCTGCTCGTCGTCGCCGCGCACGGCCAGCCGCAGGAAGGCCAGGCCCCCGCCGGTCAGGTCGCCGGAGAGGTCCTCGGCCCACTCGGCGAAGGCCTCCCGCCCGCCCGGGATGCCGGCCCACACGGCGTCGGCGGCGAAACGGGCCTTCTCGGCAACCTGGGCCCCGGTCAGGGCCAACGTCATGGAGTTGCGCCAGCCCGCCTCGAGGTTGGCCGTCACCTTCAGCGTGGGTGGCGGCGGCTCCCCGCGCACCCCGGTGATCCGCACCCGGTCGGGACCGTCCTGTGACAGCTCGATGCTGTCGAACCGAGCCACCGCATCGGGGCTCAGGTAGCGCGGGCCACCGATCTCGTAGAGCAGCTGCGCGGTCACGGTCCCGACCGTCACCGCGCCACCCGTGCCCGGGTGCTTCGTGATCACCGACGAGCCGTCGGGGTGCACCTCGGCCAGCGGGAAGCCGATCCGCTCCCGGCCCGGCACCTCCTCGAAGAAGGCGTAGTTGCCGCCGCAGCACTGGGCGCCGCACTCGATGACATGGCCGGCCACGACCGCACCGGCGATGGCGTCGTGCCGGTCGTCCGCCCACCCGAAGGCGTGCAACGCGGGACCGACGACGAGGGCGGCGTCGGTGACCCGGCCCGTGACGACGACCTGCGCACCGGCGGCCAGCGCGTCGGCGATCGGGCGGGCGCGCAGGTACGCGTTGGCCGTCACGACAGCGGCCCCCGCCGGCAGTGCTTCGCCCGTGTCGAGATTGACGAAGCGCTCCCCCGCCGCCCGTAGGTCGGCCAGCCGCGGCGTGATGTCGTCGCCCGAGACAGAGGCCACCCGCACGCTGACGCCCTGACGCCGCGCCAGCTCCCCCACCGCGGCCGCCAGGGCCTCGGGATGGAGGCCGCCGGCGTTGGCGACGACGGTGATCCCCCGCTCCACGCAGGTGGGGAGGACCTCTTCGAGCTCGCGCAGGAACGTGCGCGCGAAGCCACCGCTGCGCTCCCGGGTCTTGTGCAGGATGTACATCGTCAGCTCGGCCAGCCAGTCGCCGGTCAGCACGTCGATGGGCCCGCCCTCCACCATCTCGCGGGCGGCGGAGAGGCGGTCGCCGAAGAAGCCGCTGCAGTTCGCCACCCGGAGCACCGAGGTTCGGCCCTGGGTGTGGCTCACGTGGGCTCCACCGTCACGAGGAGATCGTTGACGTCGACCTGCTGCCCGGGCGCGCACTCGACCACCGCCACCGTCCCGTCACCGTTCGCCCGCAGGGTGTGCTCCATCTTCATCGCCTCGAGCACGACCAGGCCGTCGCCCTCGGCCACTGTGTCGCCGACCGAGACCAGGACCTTGGTGACGGCGCCGGGCAGCGGGGCGCGGCACTCACCGGCGATGCCGCCGCGCTCCTCGGCGTCGTCCTCGGTGCGCAGCGTGAACGTCGACTGCCCCTCGGGGCCGCTGACCGCGGCCTGGTGCGGCGAGAGGCGCACGCGGTAGCGCCGCCGCACTCCGTCCTCGGCCAGCAGATCGACGACGTCGCCGTGCGTGGCGGCCGTGCCCACCACCTGCCACGCGCCGTCGACGAGCACGCAGGCCGGCTCGTCCGGCGTGGGAACCTGGACCTCCATGGTGCCGCCGGTGTCCGTGAGCTGGTCGGCGTGCAGGGCCCGGCCGACGTTGCGCCACCCCGCGGCGCGAACGGGAACGAGGCTGCCCCGGGCGCGCTGCTCCAACAGGCAGAAGGCCACCGCAGCGCCGTGACGACGGCGTGCATCGCCCGGGAGCACGGCATCGCGAAGGTCCGGGCGGTTCTCGAGGTAGTGGATGTCGGCCTCGCCGCGCCGGAACGCCGCATCGTCGAGCACGGCGCCCAGCAGCTCCCGATTGGTCTCGAGGCCGTCGAGCTCGAGGGCGCGCAGGGCGCGGGAGAGTGTCGCGATCGCGGCGTCGCGATCCTCCCCGTGCGCCATGAGCTTGGCCACCAGCGAGTCGTAGGCGGCGCTGACGGTGCTGCACGACTCGATGCCGCGGTCGACCCGCAGGCCGGGACCTTCGGGCCAGCGCACGTGCGTCGCGGTGCCCGGGGTGGGCCGGTAGTCCTCCCGCGGCCGCTCGGCGCACAGCCGCACCTCCACCGCGTGGCCGCGGGCAGCGACGTCCCCCTGCCCGAAGGGCAGGGGACGACCGGCGGCCACGCGCCAGCTGCAGTCCCACCAGGTCGAGGCCGGTCACGAGCTCGGTCACGCCGTGCTCGACCTGGAGCCGGGTGTTCATCTCGAGGAAGTAGAAGCCGCTCGGGTCGACCAGGTACTCGACCGTGCCGACACCCACGTAGTCGACGGCCCGCGCCGCCGCGACCGCCGCCTCCCACATGTCGCGGCGGGTCGAGGCGCGGCACGAGCGTGGCCGGCGCCTCTTCGAGCACCTTCTGGTGCCGGCGCTGCACCGAGCACTCGCGGTCGAGCAGATGCAGCACGGTGCCATGGCGGTCCCCGATCACCTGGACCTCGACGTGGCGCGGCGCGGCGAGGTAGCGCTCCAAGAACACGTCGTCCGAGCCGAACGCGGCGGCGGCCTCCCGCCGTGCCGAGGCGACGGCCTCGGCGAGCTCGCCCCGCTCGCGCACCAGGCGCATCCCCCGGCCCCCTCCCCCGGCCGAGGCCTTGACCAGGAGCGGGTAGCCGACGCTCGCACCTGCGGCCTGCAGTGCATCGGGCGGTGCCCCGGCGTCCACCACGGCGCTCGGCAGCACCGGGACGCCGGCGGCGGCCACGACCTCCTTCGCCCGCGCCTTGTGGCCCATGACCCGCATCGCCTCGGGCGGCGGCCCCACCCACACGATGCCGGCCTCGGCGCACGCCTCCGGGCAGCGCGGGGTTCTCGGACAGGAACCCGTAGCCCGGGTGCAGCGCATCGGCCCCCGCGGCCTGCGCCGCACCGACGAGTGCGGCCGGGTTCAGGTACGTGTCGGCCAGCGTCGCCCCGGGCAACGGCACGGCGCTGTCGGCCTCTCCGACATACGGGCTGGCGGCGTCGTCGGGGGCGTAGACGGCGACCGCGTCACAGCCGGCATCGTGCGCGCCCTTGATGAGGCGGCGGGCGATCTCCCCCCGGTTGGCGACGAGGATCCGGCGGATGGGAAGCGGCTCCGCTGCCATCAGTGGCGCACCACCCCGAACACGGCCGTCCCCTGGACCGGCGCCGAATGCACCGCGGTGAGCGCGATGGCGAGCACCGTGCGCGTCTGGCGCGGGTCGATGATGCCGTCGTCCCACAGCCGGCCCGTTGCGTACTGCGCCGTCGACTCCTCCTCGATCTGGTTCTCGGTGGCCTGGCGCAACTCCTCGTCGGCCACCTCGTCGAAGGGGCGCCCCGCCGCCTCGGCCGCATTGCGCCGGACGATGGAGAGGACACCCGCCAATTGCTTGGGCCCCATCACGGCGATGCGGTGGTTGGGCCAGGTGAAGACGAAGCGGGGATCGTAGGCCCGCCCGGCCATGGCGTAGTTGCCCGCGCCGTAGCTCGCGCCGACCATCAGGGTCAGATGGGGCACCGTGGAGTTCGAGACCGCGTTGATCAGCTTGGCGCCGTCCTTGATGATCCCGCCCTGCTCGTAGCGGGTGCCGACCATGAAGCCGGTGATGTTCTGCACGAAGAGGATCGGGGTGTCGGTCCGGTTGCACAAGGCGATGAACTGGGCGCCCTTCTGGGCCTCGGGTGAGAAGAGGATGCCGTTGTTGGCCACCACGCCGACCGGGTAGCCGCCGATCGACCCCCAGCCACAGACCAGCTGCGGCCCGTAGGCCTCCTTGAACTCCTCGAAGCGGGAGCCGTCGAGGACGCGGGCCAGGATCTCGCGCACGTCGAACGGCACCCGCACGTCGACCGAGGCGATCCCCAGCAGCTCCTCGGCCGGGTAGAGCGGCTCGTCCACGACCGTCCCCGGCGCGGGCCCGAGACGCCGCCAGTGCAGATGGGCCACGACGCCGCGGGCGATGTGCAGCGCCTCGGGCTCGTCACGGGCCAGGTAGTCGCACAGGCCCGACGTGCGGGCGTGCATCAGCGCGCCGCCCAGCTCCTCTTCGTCGGCCTCCTCGCCGATGGCCATCTTGACCAGCGGCGGCCCGCCCAGGAAGACCCTGGCCCGGTCCTCCACCATGACGGTGTAGTCGCTCATGCCCGGGAGGTAGGCGCCTCCGGCGGTGGAGGAGCCGAACACGACGCAGACCGTCGGGATGCCCTGGGCCGAGAGCTGGGTCAGCCGGCGGAACTGCTCGCCGCCCGGCACGAAGACGTCCGCCTGGCGGGGCAGGTCCGCCCCCCCGGACTCGACCAGGATCACGACGGGGAGCCGGTTCTCCTCCGCGACGTCCATGGCCCGCAGGAGCTTGCGGATCGTGGTGGGGCTCGTCGTCCCGCCGCGCACGGTCGGGTCGTTCGCGATGACGAGGCACTGGGTGTGCGCGATCTCGGCCAGTGCCACGACGACGCCGCCACCGACCGGGTCGCCGGTGTGCAGTCCGGCCAGCGGGCACAGCTCGAGCACCGGGGTGCCGGGGTCGACGAGCGCCTCGAGCCGCTCGCGCACCATCATCTTGCCGCGGCCACGATGCCGTTCCACGTACTGCGGGCCGCCCCCGGCGAGCACCTGGTCGTGCAGCGCCCGCACCTCGTCGGCGAGCGCGCGCATGGCGTCGGCGTTGGCGGCGAACTCCTCGCTCGCGGTGGCGAGGTGCGAGCGGATCGGCGTGCTCACGGCGTCGGGTCCCACGAGGGCCGGCGCTTCTCGAGGAAGGCGGCCATGCCCTCTGCCGCCTCGGGTCCGGCGAACAGGTCGGCCGACGTCGTCGCGGCGGCCGCCAGCCCGTCGGCCCACCCCTGGGTCCGCAGCGCTCCGCAGCAGCGCCTTGGTGGCGCGCACGGCGCCGGGCGCCGACTTGGAGATGGCCAGGGTCCGCGCCGCGACCCAGTCGTCCAAGGCCGCCTCGTCCGCGGTGACGGCGGAGAGCAGGCCGGCGCGGGCCGCCTCGCGCCGCGCGTGAACGTCTCACCGGTCAGCGTCATGGCGGCGAGGAAGCGCGGCTCGACGACGCGGAGGGCCGGCACCATGATCATGGCCGGCGCCACGCCGACCCGGACCTCGGTGAACGCGAACGTGCTCGCCTCCGCGGCGGCCGCCAGGTCGGACGCCGCGATCAGCCCGAGGCCGCCGGCCCGGGCGTGGCCGTTGACGCGGGCGATGACCGGCACGGGGCTCTCCACCAGGCAGGTGAGGATGTCGGGCATGCGGTTGGGCGCCGCCGCGCCGCGCTCCGAGAGGTCGGCCCCCGAGCAGAACACCGGGCCCGACCCCGTGAGCACGATGGCGCGCACCTCGGGGTCGGCCGTTGCGTCACGCAACGCCCGGTCCAATTCGTCGAGCAGCCGGGACGACAGCGCGTTGCGGTTGGCGGGCGAGTCCAGCGTGAGCGTCCGGATGCCACCCGCGTGCTGCACGCCGACCAATGCGTCCGTCACGGGGCGCAGTGTAGGGGGGTGCCCGGCGAAGGACGGAAAATGGCCGGTGGTATCGTTCGCCGGTGATCGAGACCGACGAGCATCAGCTCTTCCGCAAGACGCTCCGGGACCTCTTCGAGAGGGAGATCGAGCCCCACGTCGACGAGTGGGAGGCGGCCCGGACGTTCCCCGCCCACGACCTCTTTCCCAAGCTCGGGGCGGTCGGCCTCCTCGGCCTCGAGTACGACGAGGCCTACGGGGGCATGGGGGCGGACCACACCTACTCCATGATCGCCGCCGAGGAGATGGGCCGCATCAGCTGCGGCGGCGTGCCGATGGCGATCGCGGTCCAGATGGCGATGGCGACCCCGGCCCTGGCCCGCTACGGCTCCCACGAGCTCAAGGAGCAGTACCTCGCCCCCGCCATCCGCGGCGAGGTCGTGACGTCCATCGCGGTCACCGAGCCCGACGCCGGCAGCGACGTCGCCGGCATCCGGACCCGAGCCGTGCGCGACGGGGACGAATGGGTCATCAACGGCGCCAAGCTCTACATCACCAACGGCACCCAGGCCGACTGGCTGTGCCTGTTGGCCCGCACCTCCGACGATCCGGGATACCAGGGCATGTCGCTCATCGTGGTCCCGACGGCCGTCCCCGGCGTCGCGGTGTCGCGCAAGCTCGAGAAGCTCGGCATGTGGTCGAGCGACACGGCGGAGCTGTCGTTCACCGACGTGCGCGTCCCGGTCTCGAACACCATCGGCGAGGTCGGCCGCGGCTTCCAGCAGCAGATGGTCGCAGTTCCAGGCCGAGCGGCTCATCACCTTCTACAAGCAGGTCGGCTCCATTGAGCTGGCCCTCGAGCGGACCAAGGCCTACCTGCGCGAGCGCCGGGCCTTCGGCGCGCCCCTGCTGGCCAACCAGCACCTCCAATTCGTGCTGGCCGAGCTGTCGGCCCGTCACGACGTGCTGAAGCACTACGCGCGCACGACGGCGGACGCCGTCCTGCGAGGCGAGGACGCCACCCGCTTCGCCACCATCGGCAAGCTGCTGGGGTCGCGGCTCCAGCGCGAGGTGGCCGACTACCGCGGTGCAGTTCCACGGCGGCATGGGCTACATGGACGAGAACTGGACCTCGCGCTACTTCCGCGACACCCGCCTCGACTCCATCGGCGCCGGCGCCGACGAGGTGATGCTGCGCATCCTGGCCCGGATGGACGGGTACACGGCGGACTGACGTCCGGCTCCGCGGCGAGGGGCTACGGAGCGGCCATGCCGACGACGGGCTCGTTGAGCGCGGTGCCTCCGGTGGAGCCGGAGAACTTGGCGTCGCCGTAGTTGAAGATCCCCCCGTCGGAGGCCACCAGCCAATAGCCCCCGCCGTCGGATGTCGAGGCCATGCCGACGATGGGCTCGTTGAGCGCGGTGCCTCCGGCGGACCCGTGGAACTTGGCGTCGCCATAGTTGAAGATCCCCCCGTCCGAAGCCACCAGCCAGTAGCCCCCGCCGTCGGGCGTCGCCGCCATGCCGACGATGGGCTCGTTGAGCGCGGTGCCTCCGGCGGAGCCGTGGAACTTGGCGTCGCCGTAGTTGAAGATCCCCCCGTCCGAAGCCACCAGCCAGTAGCCCCCTCCGTCGGGTGTCGCCGCCATGCCGACGATGGGCTTGTTGAGCGCGGTGCCTCCGGCGGAGCCGTGGAACTTGGCGTCGCCGTAGTTGAAGATCCCCCCGTCGGAGGCCACCAACCAGTAGCCCCCTCCGTCGGGCGTCGCCGCCATGCCGACGATGGGCTTGTTGAGGTGCATCGCCCCAGCCGAACCGTAGAAATGGGCGTCGCCATAGTTGAAGATGCCCCCGTCGGATGCCACCAGCCAGTAGCCCTTGCCGCCGGGCGTCGGCGCCATGCCGACGATGGGCTTGTTGAGGTGCATCGCCCCCGTGGAGCCGTAGAACTGGGAGCCACCGAAGTTGAAGATGCCACCGTCGGTGGCCACCAGCGAATAGCCGGGCGCCGCTGCCTGCGGTGGGACCGGCGGAGACGGCGACGGAGATGGCGGTGCCGCGACCGGAACAGCCGAGGTGGTCGTCTGGACCGCGGTCGGGACCGCACCGCGGTTGCCGACGTTGTCGGTGGCGTCCACGGCGAAGCCGTAGGTGTGGCCGGCGACGATCGGGACCTGCGTGCTCGTCAGCGTGGTCGCCGGCAGGATCAAGGTGAGCGGGCCGCCGTCGGTGGACTCGTAGACGTCGTAGCTGGCAACGCCCGAGCCGGTGCCGTCGTGCCCCGACCACGAGAGATCGAGGTTGCCGGCCGTGCTGGTGGCCGGCAGCGGCGTCATCGAGGCCGTCGGTGGCGCCGCATCGACCGTGTTGGTCCAGACCGGTGTCGAGATGGCGGGGTTGCGATCGAACACGATCGAGGCCTGGCCTGTGATGGTCGTGCCCGTCGCCAGGCCGAGCTTGGCCGACCCCGTCCAGGACACGAAGCCCTCGCCGTCGCCGGCGGCGTCGTCGGGCGGCAGGAAGCCGGCGTTGACCGCACCGTCGAGGTCGCCGGTGGACGGGTCGATGGTCGAGAAGGTCCAGGTGATCACGCCGTTCGCTCCCGCCTGCGGGTCGTACACCCCGCTCACGTCGAGGTCGTCACCGTTGGGGAGGCTGAGGTCGGTGAACTGCCGGGAGAACGACTGCTGGCCGGGTGCGATGGTGACGCTGGTGCTGGCGCCGAAACCGAACCCGGTGAGCTGCACCGAGTCGGGATCGATGTCGGCTGGCACCGGCTCGGTCACCACCACCTGGACCGCCGGAGCGGTGGCCGTCGGCTCGTTCTGGAAGTTCACGACGTAGGGCAACGCCGAGCGACCGGCCACCCACTGGGGGCCGGGGCTGGAATACCCGGCTGGCCCGGTGATGCCGTTGGGATCGCCCGGCTTACCGATGCGGACCCCAACCTTCGGCCCCGGGGGCGGCGGGGGTGGGTCGGGGGGCGGCGGGCAGGACTTCGATGCCAACCCCGACTCGAATTGGTTGAGCGTCGCGCTCAGGCTGATGAGGTCCCTCCGGTACAGCAGCTCGGCCTGGTTGGCGCTGTCGAGCTGAATCTGGAGCGGCGCCATCGCTGTCTGGATCTCCTGGACGAGGCCGAGAGCCGAGAAGATTGCACTAAGGACTCCGGAGGCGACGGCGCCCACGGAACCGACAGTAGCGGCGGCTCCAGTTTGGCCGGCACCCAACCCGGCAGCCACCACGCCGCCGATAGACGTAACCAGTCCTACCGCGGCCGCCATGGCATCCAAAGTAGTTGTCGAGGGATTGAACGCGTAGCCGGTCACCGCCGGGAGCAGGCCCGCAAAGCTTGCGGCAGCGCTCGCAAGACCCTCAGCGGTGGATCCTGTTGAGACGATGCTGGTGGCGGCGACAATTGCGTTTATGGACGCGGCAGCCGCAGTGATGGTTGCGAGCAGTCCAGCTACCTGGGTCGCAATGATAGCGCCCTGTGCGGAGACGGACTGTTTGTAGCCGTCGGTGGCGTCTATCCAGTTTTGTAAATCAGCGTTCTTGCGTGACTCGAGGGCTTGGATCTGGTCATGGAGGCCCTTGAGCGGGAGACAATCAGGGTCGACCGTGGCGTTGAGGTCGGCCTGGACGCGAGCAGCGAGCACCTCGTTGTCGGCACCGGCCGCCTGTGGAAGATCCTGCAGGGCACCTAACCAAGCTGCGAAGAGCTGCCCACTGGAAAGGGTAGGGGTGCCAAGGGTGTTGGTGCTGCGCGGTAGAAGGGCAGCCATGTGGTCGAGAGCGGTCACGTTGCTCGGTACTGGGGCTGGGGTTTGCGACACCTCGTTGGCCGGCAGGCTGACCAACGCTTCCGACTCGGGCGCGGTGACGTCAACGGTCGTGCCCCCACTCGCCAGGGTGACCTGTTGAGTAGTCGCAACCGCGCCAGGCTGACGAATGACCAGCGTGTACTGACCCGGTGCGAGGTCGGTAGCAGTTTGACTGATGGATGAGTCCGTCGCGCCGCGGGCTGGCCCGAGACCGACCGTGCGCACGGGGACGCCGTTGCTGTCCTCCACCGTAACAGCAACCGTCGGCAGGACGGTGGTCCCTCCGGCGGCCGACAGCGACAAGGTCAGCGTCGATCCTGCCGAGGCCAGGCTGGCGTTGCCGGCGGCGGTGCCACTCGCCACGACCGTGATCCCGCTGAGGACTGCGGGTGTGTGATTCTGCTCGCTTATCGACAGGCTGTAGGAGCCCGGCGCCAACCCCGAGATCTGATAGGTCCCGTTGGCGGAGGTTGTTGTCGCTCCCCCGATCGTGCCAGTCGCGGTGATCGCAATGACGACAGCTCCAGCGATCGGTGCCGCGCTCGCATCAGTGACGGTACCGGCAATCGAGCCCGCCGAACCGAGGCTGACGGGAACAGCTTGGTCAGCCGAGTTCACCACAACCGACTGGGAAACTGGGGCATCGCTGCCGTCACCCACAGTGACGGTGTACGTCCCTGGAGTGAGGTTGGCCAACGTGGCATCACCCGACGGGTCGGTGGTGGCAGATACTGCGTCGGTGGCGCCCGGGCTCGGTGCCAGCGTCACCGTCGCGCCCAGGACCGGGCCTGAGCCGTTGGTGACAGTGGCGTCGATTGAGTCCGCGCCGGCTTGCAGGGTCGGCACAGTGGTGGGCGATCCGAGCGTGGCGTTGACCCCGGTGTCGGAAAGGATTCCGACGGCTGGGGATGCGGCAACGATGTCGACCGGCCCGGTCCGGATCATAATGAGCTGGTACGTGCCGTCCGCCGCCGTGGTTGTGGATGCCACCACCTGCCCGCCGACGACGGCGCTGACTCCGACCCCGCTGATCGGGTTACCACTGGCATTCTCCACCAACCCGCTCAAGCGGGCGACGGGCACGGTGACCGTGAACGACGGGTTGCGCGAGCCGGGCCCGATAGTGAACGGGTGGTCGTTGGTCGAACCTTCGACCTGCAGGTCGTAGGAGCCGGGAAGCAGGTCCGTAGCGGCAGCGGTGCCTGTACCGTCGGTTGTGATCGCTGTCGAGATCGGGCTCGTGGCGACGCCATCGAAGGTGGGTCCGACGAGGGTCAATTGGACGTCGGTGAGGGGAGCGCCGAGCGAGTCCTCGATCGTGGCCGCAAAGGACCCTGCTGGCGCCAGGGCGACGTTCACGGGGGTCGGACCGCTGGAACTCACCGTCGCCGACACGTCCTGCACGATGTGGGAGTTGTCGGGAGGCTCTACGGTGATCTCCGCGGGACCGTCCCCGAGCCCGCCGAGACTGTAGGAACCGTCGGCTGCAGTCGTGACGGGGCTGATCGTGCCGAGGTCGTCGCTCGACACCGTCGCGCCGGCGATGGGCTGACCGGTGTCGGCATCCGTGACCACACCACTCACGATGCCAGCGCCGGTGAGCGCCAGAGCCTGACCGGAGACCGGCGTAGTGCCGACGACGGTGACCGACGCGACGGCGTCACCGAACCCGGGCGCTGACGCGGTGATCGTGTAGCCACCGGGGGCAAGACCGCCGATCGAGTATCCACCGTCGCCGTTGCTGTCGACCGCGCCGGAGACGGGGGCGCCGCCGGTGGTGGGCAGGGCGTCGACGTTGGTCCCTGCCGGCGGGCTACCACCGCCGGGGATCGTGATGGTCCCGGACACGGTGGCTCCTGGCTCGAGCGCGATATCGTCCGTCGTGGTCGACGGCGCGTTGACAGCCGCCGTCGCGGGGCGGAGGGGATCAGTCCGGGTGCAGAGGCAGTGACGGTCACGTTGCCTGACTCCAGGCCGGCGATCTGGTAGTTCCCGTCCGTACCGGTGAACGCTGCTCGACAGGGTCCCGTCGGCATCGGTCGCCGTGACAACCGCCCCGCTGACCGGATCAGAGTTGTCGGGCGCGCGTGATCTTGCCCGTCAACGTCGCCCCCGCCTGCACGACGACGGACACCGGTGAGGAGCCCGTCGGGCTCGTCACCGACTGCGCCGGATGCGGGGTGTACCCCTCCGCCGTGAGGGTGTACGTGCCAGCAGTGACATCCCAGATGTTGAACTGGCCGTTGTACCAACTGACCGCCGACTGCTGCGGATCCCCGGCGGCATCGGCCAGGTCAACGGTGGTGCCGGCGAGAGGGGTAGAGGCGTTGCCGAGATACAAAGTGCCCGATACAGCCGCGCCGGGTGCGGTGGCCATCGCCCGATTGATCAAGTAGCCGAAGACCTGGTCTTCGGAAGAGAAGGTGACGCCGTATCCGGCCGCCTCCGCGAAGACTGCCGGCAGCGCGGCGGCATACGACCCTTCGGTTGAACCCATCTGTCCAGCGATGTCGTTGACCACTGAGGTCCACGTGGCCGTTGACACGCCGGTGGGCTTGCCGGCGGCCAGCTGGGCCGACCAGTCGATCGGCGTCGGATCGGCGCTGGTCACGGCCTGCGCCGAGTAGAACATGTCTAAGTCACCCTCGTCCTCAATGGCCTCCACCGGGAAGAGGAAGGTGGCGGCGTCGCCGGGTGGGAGGACGGATGGCGGGAGGGGACCGGTTTCCTTGGAAGAGAAGTCCGGATCGACGAGGTCGGCCGAGTGCCCGAAGCTCGAGGAGCCGGGCGCCGCGACCGAGCCGAGCAGGTCGGCGGTGACCCTGATGATGGGGACCGTCACGTCGGTATCGCCGACGTTGGTGACCGTCACCGCCACGCTGCCGCTCCACCCGAACCGGATGCCGGACGGTCCGGTGGCGGTGACGGTGACCTGGTTGATCGATCCGTTCGTGACCGTGAACGCAGATGGCAGCGTTGTCGTCCGTCCGTGCGAGGTGACGACGATGTCGTACACCCCGGCGTGGATCAGGTCGAGCTGGAAGCTGGCGTACAACAAGGTCGAATTGGGCACCGTCACGCCGAAGGCGCTCAGTTGGGCACCGGTGTTGCTCAGGGTGACCGTCGTATCGGACCCGAAGTCGGAACCTTGCAGAGCAATGATCGACTCGCTGGCCCGATCGCTTCCGATGGTCGGCTCGACGTGGGTCACGCTGAGACCGACGGTCGCGGCGCTGACCGTCACCGACTCGCCCGGTGGTGCCCCCGCTCCGTCCTCCCCGTGCAGGTCGATGTACCACACGCCGGGACTCGACTCGGGCAGCACCAAGCTGGCCGGACCGGCCGACCCCGATGCCTGCTCCGTCGAGGAATTCTCCGTCGGGAACACTCCCTGGGTGGCCAGCAGGTCCACCCCCTGTTGATTGAGGCTGACCCGGGTGTCGGCGCTGGAGCCCACGCTGACCTGGACGTAGAGGTCCTGGCCGGCGGCGACCGTCGTACTGACGGGACCATTGCCGAGATCGGGCGGAGGAGAGACCTCGAAGCCGGGCGAGACTGCCTGGGTGTCGGCAGAGGGATCCGACACCCTCCCGCCGCTGTCGGGCACGACGATGAGCTGGTAGTTGCCGCCGGCCGGGAGTGCAGGCAAGAAGCCCTGGACGTTCACGTCGTAGGAATCGCCCGGCCCGACATTGCTCGTCTCGGGGATTCGCTCGAGCAGCACGTCGCTCGGGCTGTAGGTGCTGGTGGTGCCGACGTAGACCGAGTCGTTCCACGGTGCTTCTGCCGTACCCGTCCCGTTGTTGACCACCTGGAAGGTGGCGCTGACCGGCTGCCCGGGACTCGGGCTCGTGTTGGGAGCGGTCGGCGCGCTCACGTTGCTCGCCGCCAGCACCACCGTGCCACCGGCGGAAGAGCCCTGGACTACGAGGGACACGGAGGACGCTGTGTAGTTCACCGTAAAGGCCGCGGTCGGCGAGATCTGCGCCCCGGTCACCGTGGTGAAGGTGCCAGTGACGCTGGGCTCTCTCTGCGGATTGCTCGCGCTCACGATGGTGAACGTGTCACCGTTGGTGGCTGGCGAATAGCCGCCCGGCAGGGTGAGATCCAAGGTGCCGTCGAGCGAGATGGTGCCAGCGCCAGCGAGAGAGGCAGTGGTGCCCACCGAGATGGTCGAGAAGGCGCCGCTGGCGGGGTTCCCGTTGACCGTCAGGCCGAGGTGGGCGTTGGCCGATTCGGTCAAATTGAAGACGTTCAACGCCGCGCTCGGACCCAGATCGAGCGTCCCGTTGTTGTTGATGACAGGGTCCTCGTTGTTGCCGCCCCCGAGCTCGTAGCCGACCAGCTGGCCCTCGATGGTCATGGTGGCGTTGTTTGTGATGACGTTGACCTCGTTGTCGTCAGTGTGCGCGGCGGCGAGGTCGATCGTGCCGTTGTTGATGATGTTGAAGTCGATCTGCCGGGTGTCGCCTCCGCCCTGCTCACTGATCAGCTTGCCGCCGGGAGCAATGGTCTCGGTGAATGCCGAGGGGCCCTCAGGTCCCGCTGTCTCTATGGAGGCCAGACCCTGCCCGTCGAAGCTGTCCAGGATGACCGTCCCACCCCAGGTGTAGCTGCCTTCCACACGGACGTCCGCGTCACTCTGGTCGCCTTCTGGGGCGTTCCCGTCGGGGAGCGTGTCCGTACCCCCGAGCACCCGAACGGTCTGGCCCGCCGCCATGTTCCCGGTCAGCGTGGCGCCGCGCTGGAGGTCCCACTCCCCTTTGCCCGGCCCCGTGAACACCAGGCCCGTCCCGCCGACGAGAAGGATTGGCTGGGTGCTGCTGGAGGTGTCAGTCGCGTTCTCGGTGAATGTGGCCTGCCCGCCTGTCAGGACGAGGCTGCCGTCGTCGGTGAGGGTACCGCCCTCGGCGTCGATCGTGGAGCTGCCCGACACGTCGAGCTCGGCCGAACCCTCGACCGTCATGTTCCCCGCTGTGATGGTGATGTTGTTGACCACGTTGCCCGAGTCCATGACGTTGTTGGCGGCGGCCAGGTCGAGGCTGCCACCGTCCAGGTCGATGTCGGCCCTGAGATAGCGGGCGTTCCCTCCCGTTGTCCCCTCGGTCTCCAGTTCGCCGCCGACCGGGATGGTCTGCGTGCCTGTGCCCTCGAGGTCGGCATAGTCGGTGCTGACTCCGTTGCTGTCGAGGATGACCGTTCCGCCCCACGTGTTGGACCCCTGCACGGTGAGGATCGCAGCGTCCTCGTCCGAGAACGGCGCGACGGTGCCGCCATCGACGCGAATCGTCTGTCCGGCGACCATGTTGCCGGATACTTTGTTACCTGTCGCCTGGAAATCCCACAGGCCCGGTCCCGACCCGATGAAGTTGAGCGTCGACCCGACGAGGTGGATCTCGTTGCCGGTGAGGGCCGTCGCTGCCTGATTGAAGATCGCGCTGGTCGCCTCGAAGCTGCCGTCGTTGGTGATCGTGCCGCCTTCGTCGGTGACGGTGGCGGTAGCCGTTTCACTCTCGGTTTCGAAGTAGCCGCCCGAGTCCACGGTCAGCGTGCCGTCGTTGGTGAGCGTGACAGGACCGGGAGCGATCGACCGCTCGAACTCCTGGCCGAACCCGAGGTTCCCGGCCACCTCCAGCGTCCCGGTGTTGGTGAGGTCGAGTCCGAGGAACTCGTCGCTCGACGGGCCGGCCGCGGCACCGGTGGACTCGGCAACGAAGTCACCGGCGTTACTGAAAGCGAGGGCACCGGTTGGAGCAACCAGGTCCGCAAAACCCCCGGAGTCGGTGACCGAGCCGAGGTCAATCTCCCCATCGGTGAGCGTCCCACTCTGAATGGTCATGCTGTCGAGCGTGAGCAGGGTGGTGCCGCCGCCACCGGTGCCGATGACCAGGGTCTGGGTGCCCCCGGTCCCCCCGCCCACCGTGAGCGAGGCGATGGTGATGCTCGAGTCTTCGTCCAGATCCACCGTGGTGCTGGTGGACATGCCCGGACCGATGCACACATCGTCGGTGGTGGCCGGCACCGTCCCCGACGACCAGTTTCCCGCCGTGGTCCACTGATGGTCACCAGCCCCCCCGGTCCATGTGTTGGTGCACGTCGGTGTGGCCGCAGCAGGCGACGGTCCGAGTGGGGAGGATGGCGACGACAGCAGCGGCACGACGAGAACTCCCGCCGCCAGCAGGCCCGGCCACGAACTCGCCGTGCGCCTGCCCCTGCCGCGCCCTCCGGTACTCGACAGGGACGCGGGACGAGGACCCGTGCTATCGATTCCGCCTCCGCCGTGTCGCCGCACCAACCGATCGCGAAGCACCACGGAAGTGCCCCTTCCGCCGGGAATACCCGGCCCTTACGGTGCCCCCTCAGCGTGACGAAACAAACGTTGTCACACGACGCCTAGTGATGTCGCCAATCAACGTCCGGACAATAGGTGCTGAGGAAGACGATAACAACCGAAACTTTCGTCATACGCCGGATGGCGTTGCTGGATCACGCTCTGCGGCACATCCATCGTCCAACCGGTGCAACAGCGCTCTCAGGTGTGGCGGAACACAGCTTGGCCTCCACCGCTGGCGATCAGGCGGCGGTCATGCGACCAAACCCTCCCGTTCCACGACAGCAGCCCACCCTGAGCGACCGGAGAATGGGCATCGAGGAGGAGCCACTCCGAAGAACTGCCCGGGTGCTGAAACGACGCGTAGAGATCGAGACTCGGCGCGATGTAGGGCGGGTCGCGATGGGCGTGCGGCCGCACGCCGGCAGGCCAACTCCCGACATCGAGCACGATCAGCGAGCGCGCCGCGTCGACCCAGGGGTCTTCGAAGGACACCGCCGGGCTGCAGCGCACCCACGTCCGCCATGTCGGCGGGAGCGGGCCCGGGGGCGGCCACGTCTCGGTCACCTCTATCAGCCGCTGGTCGAAGTTCTCCCAGAAGGGGAACCGGGGCCTGTCCTCGGCGGGCGGCAGATCGGCCGGCGCCGCCAGCCCGTCGGGGTCGGGCACCTCGGGCGGGGTCACGTCGTCATGCTCGAGCCCGTCGACGTCGCCGACGGACCAGACCATGGCCTCGAGGATCGGGCGGCCCTCCTGGGTCATGGCGACGCGCTGGGCCGACACCGTTCGGCCGGCGCGCAGCGGGGTGACCACGAGGTCGACCGGTGCGAAGGCGGCCACCGAGAGGTAGTGACAGAAGAAGCTGGCCGGACGGACCAACGGGCTCTCGGCCCCCGCCGCCCGCAACGCGATGGCGGCCACGTACCCGCCGCAGGGACCCCAGATCTCCCAATCTCCGTGCACGAACGCCCGGTACCGGCCCCGCCCGCCGTCGCCGACGGCCTCCACCGCGGTCTGCAGCGCCACGTCACCCATGGGCCCGGCGCTCCTCCCAACGACCGCGGTGCAGCTCCATGATCGCGACATCCTCGCCCCGCGGCCCGCAGGTCGTGCCCGGTGGGTGAAGCCCAGCCGTTGCATGACCCGGCCGGACGAGACGTTCTCCGGTTCGTACAGGCTGACGATCCGGTCCAGCCCGCCCGAGGTGAACCCGTAGTCCACCGCGGCGGCACCGGCCTCGGTCGCCAGGCCGCGGCCACGGTAGGGACCGGACAGGCGCCATCCCACCTCGACGGCGGGCAGGATCTCGGGCAGGAAGTGCGGCACGGCCAGCCCGGCCCACCCGATCATGTCCCCGCTGGTCCGCTCGATCAGCGCCTCGATCCCGAACCCGTCGTCCTCGTAGCGCCGGAGCACGGTGTCGAGAAACCCCTTGGTCTCGTCCGCGGGCATCGCACCTCGCCGCGGGTACCACCAGAACGACTCCTCGGCGTGGATCGCCACCAGCGCGTCGAGGTCGCCCGGCTCGAACGGCCGCAGCACGAGCCGCTCGGTGGTCAGCGTGGGGATGCCGGGATGGCCCATGGGAGCAGCCGCTTGCCGCCGCGACCCTGCCGCCGGTCACCCAAGGGGGAGGCCGGGGGCGTCGGCCAGCGAGGGGTCGCGGCCGGGACGGGCCGCGGGGTCGTAGAGCTGGTCGGGTCGGAAAGACCGCACGGCGCGGTCCCCGCTGCGCCCCCCCACGACCTCGACCCACGCGTCGCCCGTCTCCTCGTTGGTCACGTGCGCCACGAACTGCCAGGAGGCACCGCGCAGACGCGTGCCCTCGACCTGCACCGGGTCGCCGGGCCGCAAGCCGGCCCACCGGGTGGTGCGACGCAGATCAGCCATCGGCACGACGGGGCATCGCCCTCTTTCTACCGCCTCGGGAGGATGTGCCGTGCCGACGCCGGCCCGCCGTATCCTGAACGTCCATGGCGCTCGACCTCCCGCGCACCCTCACTCCCTCGAAGGTCACCGCCTTCACCAACTGCCCGCTCGCCTTCCGGTTCTCGCAGATCGAGCACCGGCCCGAACCGCCCTCCCCCCACTCGGTCAAGGGGACTCTGGTCCACGCCGCGCTGGAAGGGCTGTTCTGGCGCCACGGGCCGGGCGACCGCACGCCGGAGGCAGCGGCCGCCGAGCTCGAGCGGACCTGGGACGAGATGCAGGACGACGAGGAGTTCGGGCAGCTCGAGCTCGACCGGGACCGGGCGGCGGCCTTCCTCGCCGACGCACGGACCCTGGTGGACAATTACTTCCGCCTGGAGGATCCCAACGAGGCCCGCGCCGTCGGCATGGAGCTCGGGGTCGAGACCATGGTCGACGGCATGCGCCTGCGCGGCATCATCGACCGGCTCGACGTGGCACCCGACGGGAGCCTGATCGTCGTGGACTACAAGACGGGACGGGCACCCTCGGAGCGCTTCGAGCGGGGCAGCCTGGGCGGCGTCCAGACCTACGCCCTGCTGTGCGAGAGCGTGCTCGGCCGCGCTCCCAGCGAGGTCCGGCTGCTGTACCTGCGCCAGCCAATCGCCATCTCCTCGGTCGCGTCCGAGCAGACCATCCGCGGCCAGCGGCGGCGGACCCTCGCCGTGTGGTCGGCCATCGAGAGGGCCTGCGACGCCGAGGACTTCCGGCCCCATGTGAGCCCCCTGTGCGACTACTGCAATTTCAAGGCGTCCTGCCCCGCCTTCGCCGCCGCGTGAGCCGCCGGCGGTGAGCACCATCGACGAGACGGTCGACGCCGCCTTCGACCCGCTCCGGGGCCGCCCCGGCATCGATCGGGCCGCCGTCGTCGTGTCCAACCTGGCCGACTACGGGCTCATCTGGGTCGTCCTGGCCGGCCTCAAGGCGCGCCGCCGCGGTCCGGACCGTCGCCGCGCCGTCGTCGCCCTGGCCACGGCCGGCTTCTCCTCGCTGATCGTGAGCCGGGTGGTCAAGAGGGCCGTCGAACGGCAGCGGCCCGACGACCATCTCTCCGCCGCCGTCCGGATCCCGTCGAGCAGCAGCTTCCCGAGCGGCCACACGCTGGCCGCGTTCTGCACGGCCTTCGTCCTCGGGGACACCGACGCCGGCACGGCTGCCAACGTCGGTTTCGCCACGGCCGTTGCGGCCAGCCGCGTCCACCTGCGCGCCCACCATCCCACCGACGTGATCGGCGGAGCGGTCATCGGCTCGGTACTCGGGCTCGGGCTGCGCCCCGTCGTCGACGTCGTCACCCCCGGGAGCAAGGGGCGCCGCGGGCGCCGCCGCCGGCCGGTCGGCTCGGGAATGGCCCGGGACGGGGTCGTGTTGCAAGAACTGTGAAGCCATTCGCCGTCACGTGGGACTATCGCTGCCCCTTTGCCCGCAACGCCCATGAGCACCTGGCCGTCGCACTGGCCGACGGGGCCGACTGGGACGTCACCTTCCTTCCCTTCTCCTTGAGCCAGGTCCACGTCCACGAGGGTGACCCGCCCGTCTGGGACGACCCGGCCAAGGCGCCCGACCTGCTGGCGCTCGCCGCGGGTGTGGTGGTGCGTGACCAGTACCCCGATCGCTTCCTCGATGCGCACATCGCGCTCTTCGCCGCCCGTCACGACGAGGGGCTCGACCTCCGCGTCCCCGACGTGGTGGCCGGGGTGCTCGACGCTGCCGGCGTGCCCGGTGACAAGGTCGTGGCCGAGGTCGCGACGTCGGCCCCGGTGCAGGTGGTCCGCCGCGCCCACGAGCAGGCGGTCGACGACTGGGCCGTCGTTCGGCGTGCCCACCTTCGTCGTCGAGGGCCGTGCGGTGTTCGTCCGGCTCATGAGCCGGCCGCAGGGTGACGCCGCGTTGGCGCGGCGCACCGTGGAGGGTGTGCTCGAGCTCTGCGACCGCATGCCCGACCTCAACGAGTTCAAGTACACGACGCTGTCGCGCTGAAGCCGCAGGCGGCGATCGGCGGCGGTCAGGAACGGGCGAGCTCGCTGAGCAGCGCGAGCCCGCGATCGCGCTCGGCGGCGTCGCCGACGACGGCCGCCACGAAGTCGGTCGCCCCGGCGTCGGCCAGCCGGCCGATCGAGGCCGCGACGCTCTCCTCGTCCCCGACGAAGCTGACGTCGGCCGCGCTCTGGGCGCCCTCCATGTCCAGCATCGCCTTGTAGGAGGGGAGGTTCGGGTAGATGGCCAACGCAGCGTCGATCCGCTCCTTGGCGGCGTCCACGTCGTTGGTGACCGAGATGGGCAGGCTCACCACGACACGTGGCGCGGGGCGGCCCGCCGTCTCGGCGGCGGCGGTGATGGTGGGCGCGATGTGCCCGCCGATGGTGCCGGTGCCCGTCATCCAGGTGATGGTGCCGTCGGCGACGGTGCCGGCCAGCTTGAGCATGGTGGCACCGAGCGCGGCGACCAGGACCGGCGGCGGCGCGCCGGGGACCTCGACCGGCGAGAAGGCGTTGGTCGTGACGCGCTCGCCGGCGCTGCGCACCGTCTCGCCCCGCAAGGAGCGGCATGAGCGACGCCAGGTACTCCTTCATGTAGCGGGCCGGCTTGTCGTAGCTCATGCCCCACATGCTCTCCACCACCACCTGGTGCGAGAGGCCGATGCCCAGGAGGAGCCGGTCGCCGGTCGCCCACTGCACGGTCAGGGCCTGCTGCGCGAGCATCATCGGGTGGCGCGGGTGCACCGGGACCACGCCGGTACCGAGGCCGATGCCGGGGACCTGCGAGCCGGCGACGGCGAGGAGGGTGAGCGCGTCGGGACCGAAGATCTGCGAGGCGAAGGCGTGGTCGAGCCCCGCCTCGGCGAACCGCCGCAGCTGGGCCACCACCTCGGGCAGCGGCTTGTCGACGTCGATCATGCTCCCGATCCGCAGCGGTGTGGCCATGGCCGTCGTGCTCCTCGCGTAGTCTGCCCGTTGTGTCCGCCCCACTGTCTAGGCGAATCCCCACACGGGGGCGAGCGAGCTGAGCACCCATCCCGTCGGGTTCGTGGGGGCGGGCCAGCTGGCGCGCATGGCAGGTGAGGCGGCCAGCGCGCTGGGGCTCTCCATGGCCGTGCTGGCCGAGCGGGCCGACGATGCCGCCTGCGAGGTCGCCGCGGAGGTGGTGCTCGGATCGCCCTTCGTGGCCGCCGAACTGCGGGCCTTCACCGAGCGTTGCGATGTCGTCACGTTCGATCACGAGCAGGTCGATCTCGACATCGTGGCGGCGCTGGCGGCGGGTGGCGCCGTGCTCCGGCCCGGCGCCGAGACGCTCGAGCTCGCGGTCGACAAGGCGCGCATGCGGGCGGTCCTCGACGGTGCGGGGGTGCCCGTCCCGGCGTACCTCGTGGTGGACAACGGGCCGGACGCACCCGAAGCCGTCGCCTCGTTCGCGGCGGCCCACGGATGGCCCGTGATGCTCAAGGCGGCGCGCGGTGGCTACGACGGCAAGGGCGTGTGGCCCGCCGGCGACCGCGCCGAGACCGTGTCGATCCTGGCGCAGGTGCCCGGCCAGGTGGTGGTCGAGGAGTTGCTGCCCCTCGACGCCGAGCTGGCCGTCCTCGTCGCCCGCCGCCCGTCGGGCTCGTCGGTGGCCTGGCCGGCCGTCGAGACGGCGCAGGTGGGCGGCGTGTGCCGCGAGGTGCTCGTGCCGGGACGGCTGGAGCCCGACGTGGTGGAGGCCGCCGGGGCGCTCGGGCAGAAGGTGGCCGAGATCGCCGGTGCGGTCGGCGTCATGGCGGTGGAGCTGTTCTGGTCGAGGGGCCGCCTGGTGGTCAACGAGGTGGCGACCCGGCCTCACAACTCGGGGCACTGGACGATTGAGGGCGCGGTCACCTCGCAGTTCGAGAACCACCTGCGGGCGGTGCTGGACCTCCCCCTCGGCTCGGCCGCGCCGCAGCACCCCCACGTCGCCAGCGTCAACATCTTCGGCGGACCCGGCCGGGGAGGACCCGGCGCAGCTGCTCGCCCGGGGCCTCGCGGTCGAGGGCGCCCATGTGCACCTCTATGGCAAGGTCGCCCGCCCGGGGCGCAAACTGGGCCACGTGACCGTGTGCGGGGACGATCCCGGGCTCGTGCGGACCCGGGCCTGGTCCGCCGCCGTGGCCCTCGGCACCCCGGTGCCCGACGGCATCGAGCTTCCCGGCGGGGTGATCCGGTGACGCCCGAGCCCGGTCCCGTCGTGGCCGTCGTGATGGGCAGCTCGTCGGACCTCCCCGTGATGGAGGGCGCCGTCGAGATGCTCGAGCGCTTCGGCGTGGCGCACGAGGTGCGCGTGGTCTCGGCGCACCGCACGCCGCGCGAGATGATCGCCTTCGGCCAGCAGGCGGCGGGGCGCGGCCTGCGGGTCCTGATCGCCGGGGCCGGGGGCGCCGCCCACCTGCCGGGCATGCTGGCGTCGGTGACCACCCTGCCGGTCATCGGCGTCCCGGTCGCCCTGTCGCAGCTCGACGGCCTCGACAGCCTGCTCTCCATCGTGCAGATGCCCAAGGGCGTGCCCGTCGCGACGATGGCCGTCAACGGGGCCCGCAACGCCGGGCTGCTGGCCGTGCGGATCCTCGCCGTCGGTGACGCCGACCTGACTGCCAGAATGGAGGCATTCCAGGAGGAGATCGCGTCCGACGCCCGGGCCCAGGACGCCGACGTGTCCGGAGGAGCACCCGACCATGACTGAGCCGAACCTGGCGCAGCGGCTCGGCTACGCCGCCGACGCCAAGCTGGTCGTCATCAACGCCGACGACCTCGGTTCGTGCCACTCCGCCAACGTAGGGGTCTTCGAGTGCCTGGCGACGGGGACGGTCACCAGCGCGACGCTCATGGTGCCCTGCCCATGGGCGCGCGAGGCCAGCAGCCGCTACCGGGGTGAGGACATCGGTGTGCACCTCACCGTCAACGCGGAGTACGAGCTCTACCGCTGGGGCCCGATCACCCACGCCCCGTCGCTGCTCGGTGGCGACGGGGGCTTCCCGCGCACGGTCGAGGACGTGTGGGACCATGCCGATCTCGACGAGGTCCGCCGCGAGTGCCGAGCGCAGATCGAGCGGGCGATCCTGTGGGGCTTCGACGTGAGCCACCTCGACGCCCACATGGGCACGCTGCAGCTGCGGCCCGAGTTCTTCGACGTGTACCTCGAGCTGGCGGTGGAGTTCGGGCTGCCGCTGCGGATGGTCAGCCCCGCCATGGAGCGGTACGTGGGCTTCCCCGCCCGGGCGGTCGCCGCCGAGGCCGGCGCGGTCTTCACCGACCACATGCGCTTCGTGCCCGGTGTCGGGTCCCGGGCGATGTTCGAGAAGGACATCGCCTCGCTGCGCCCGGGCGTCACCGAACTCCATCTGCACCCTGCCGTCGACAGCGCCGAGCTCCGCTCCCTGGCGACCGACGACTGGGAGTCCCGGGTCGACGACCACCGCATGATCTGCCGGGAGACCTGGGTGCGCCGGTCACTCGACGAGGCCGGGGCGACCCTGATCGGATTCCGGCCGCTGCGCGAGCTCGCAAGGGCCGGCGGCTGAGCGGACGCGAATGGCCGCCACGACCACCACGACGATCCGGGGCGTCTCCCTGCTGACGCGTCAACGCCGGCGCGGCGGCGACACCTTCGACCTCGCGCTGTCGACCGACGGGGTGGAGATCCGGCGGCCGCGCCGGCCCGCCCAGCACATGTCGTGGAGCCGGGTCTCGCAATGGGAGATCGAGGAGCGCCCCGGCTACGTGCTGCTGACCCTGCGCGGCTCTGGCGCCGCGACGCCGCTGGTGGTCACCGGGTGGACGCTGGACGATCTCGAGGTCCTCATGCGCGAGGTGACGGCCGGCTCCGCGGGGCTCGCGCCCGGCGCCGCCGGCGGCGACACGACAGTCCCGGCCGCCGCGCCTGCCGCCACGCCCACGGTGGCCGCGGCCCCGCCGCCCGTTCCACCCACGCCGGTCGAGACCCGGGCCGCCCGGCGACGGCAGCGTCGCCTGCAGCGCCTGTCGTGGAAGGCGGTGGCGACCGTCGTGCTGCTGGGCGTGCTCGCCGCCGCAGTGACGGTGGTGCTGCTGCAGAGTGCGGGCGTCATCGACTGGGGCTTCCTCGGCCCCACCGCCTGACCCCCGCTCAGGCGGGGTGCACCCCGGCGAAGAGGTCGTCCTCGGTGACCTCGACGGGGCCGACGCGACTCTGGGCCAGGCGGAACTCGTCGACGGGGTGGATGCTGCGCATCACCTCGGGTGGGAGGCCGAACCAGAACGGCGAATTGGGATCCACCTGGGTGGCGTGGGCCTTGAGCGCCTCGCCGCGCACATCGGTGAAGCCGGTGACGTCGATGCTCGTCGTGAAGGGCTCGGTGCGCGTCATGCGGGCGAGCCACTTGTCGTCGAAGGGGGACTCGAGGCCGAGCTCCTCGTACTTCTCGTGGATCTGGCGGAAGCGCTCCCCCGACCAGACCGAGTAGTACAGCTTCGCCGGCGTGTGCGGCGGCCCGGCCTCCGGGAAGCGGTCCGGATCGCCGGCGGAGTCGAAGGCCAGGACGGAGATCTCGTGCACCCGGAGATGGTCCGGATGCGGATACTCGGACTGGTTGTCGCCGTAGGTGACGATGACCTGCGGGCGCTCGCGCCGGATGACCGCCACCAGGCGGCCGACGGCCTCGTCGAGGGGTGCCTGGGCGAAGCTGTCAGGCCGCGTGTTGGCCTCGGACTCGGGCATGCCCGAGTCCCGGTAGCCCAGGAGGACCGTCTCGTCGTAGCCGATGATGTCCGTGGCCGCCTTGAGCTCGGCCATGCGGATCCGCCCGATGTCGGCCCGGACCTCGGGCGTGTCCATGGCCGGATTGAGGATGTCGCCCTCCTCACCCCCGGTGCAGCACACCAGCACCGTCCGGATGCCCTCGGCGTGGTAGCGGGCCACCGTCGGCGCCCCCTTGGAGGCCTCGTCGTCGGGATGCGCGTGGACGCAGAGCAGGCAGAGGCGATCAGGCACGTGGAGACCTTAGCGGCGGGCCTTCTGGGGCCAGCCCGGTGCCACCCCTCCCCTTTTGGGCCTTATGCTCGGTAGCCATGGCAGGCACGTGGAGTCGCATCCGTGACATCTTCCGGTCCAAGGCGAACAAGGCCCTGGACAAGATGGAGGACCCGCGCGACACGCTGGACCTCTCCTACGAGAAGCAGCTCGAGCAGCTGCAGAAGGTCCGGCGGGGGGTGGCCGACGTCGCCACGGCCCGCAAGCGGATCGAGCTGCAGGCCCAGGGGTTGCAGAAGCAGGCCGACAAGCTGCAGGGCCAGGCCAAGGCCGCGCTGCAGCAGGGCAACGAGGACCTCGCCCGCGAGGCGCTGGCGCGCCGGGCCGCGCTCGGCGAGCAGCTGGCCGAGCTCAAGACGCAGCACGACCAGATCAGCGAGCAGGAGCAGAAGCTCGTCCAGACCTCCCAGGAGCTGCAGTCCCGGGTCGAGCGCTTCCGCACCCAGAAGGAGACGCTCAAGGCCTCCTACACCGCCGCCGAGGCCCAGACCAAGGTGGGCGAGGCCGTGTCGGGCATCTCGGACTCCACGGGCAACGCCGGGGCGACCATGCAGCGGGCCCAGGACAAGATCGCCAGCATGCAGGCGCGCGCCGGGGCGCTCGACGAGCTGCTGGCTTCGGGCGCGCTCGACGACCTGACCCAGCCGGTCGACGACATCCAGAAGGAGCTCGACAAGGTGTCGTCCACGTCGCAGGTGGACAACGAGCTGGCCGCCCTGAAGGCCGAGCTCGGGCACGGGCGCGTCTGCCGCGCGATGCGGCTGCACTGCCGGCGGCCGAGCCGGGGGCCACCGGAGGTGAGAGCGCCTGATGGCGATCTCGCGCAACATCCCGGCCGACCGGGGCCTGACCTACCGGATGCTCCTGACGGGGTTCCTCTTCGTCGTGCTCTATGCCGTCTTCATCGGCGTGCTGTTCTACTTCCTCAGGAGCCTGGTCCTCATCCTGATCATCGGCGTGGGGCTCCTCTTCTGCCAGTACTGGTTCAGCGCCAAGATCGCCATGTTCGCCATGCACGCCAAGGAGGTCACGCCCGAGCAGGCGCCCGAGCTGCACGGCGTCGTCGACCGGCTGTGCGCGCTGGCCGACATGCCCAAGCCGAGGGTGGCGATCGCCACGACGGACGTGCCGAACGCGTTCGCCACCGGTCGCAGCCCCAAGGCGGCCGTGGTCTGCGTGACCACCGGGCTGCTGCGCCGCCTGGACGAGCCCGAGGTCGAGGCCGTGCTCTCGCACGAGATCTCCCACGTCGCCCACCGCGACGTCGCCGTGATGACGATCGCCAGCGGCCTCGGCATGCTGGCGGGCCTGCTGACCCGGGTGATGTTCTACTCGGAGATCTTCGGGGGCGGCCGGGGGAACGACCAGAGCGGCGGCCAGGCCGCGCTGGTCGAGATGATCATCTTGTTGGTGTCGGTCGTCGTGTACTTCATCAGCTTCCTCCTGACGATGGCGCTCTCGCGCTACCGCGAGCTGGCCGCCGACCGGTCGGGCGCGCTGCTGATCGGCCGGCCCTCGCTGCTGGCCTCGGCGCTCGTCAAGATCACCGGGGAGATGGGATCCGGATCCCGACCAAGGACCTGCGGGCGGCCGAGCCGTTCAACGCCTTCTTCTTCGCCCCGGCCGTGGCCAACGGCGCCACGCAGGGCGGCGGCGGGGGCTTCAGCTTCGGCAACCTGTTCCGGACCCACCCGACGCTCGAGCGCCGCCTCGCCCAGCTGGAGGCTCTCGAGCACCAGCTCGGCCAGGCCGGCTGACGGCTCACCCGGTTCCGCCCCGAGACGCCGGCAGTGGGCCTCTTCGACACCATTCTCGGACGCACCAAGCCGGTCCGCGCCAACCTCGATGCCCTGTTCGCGCTGCCGACCGCGGCCCTCACGCTGCAGAGCGCCGGCGGCCTGGTCACCTCGGGCCACGCCGGCGTCTGCTGGAAGCCGCCGCCGGGCCAGGCGGCCGCCGACGCCCAGAAGGAGATCTCCGAGCTGGTCGGCGAGGGCTTCCGCAACGCCGTGGACTCCTTCGACTACGGCTGGCTGCTGCTCGACGATCCCGACCTCGAGACGCTCGTGACCAAGATCCACATGGCGAACTCGACCCTGCAGGACAACGGGTGGGGACCCCAGCTGCTGTGCTCGGTGTTCGGCTTCGTGCCCGGCCCCGACGCGCCCGACGACGCCAAGCCGTTCCGGCTCGTCTACCTCTTCAAGCGCGGCACCTTCTACCCCTTCGCCCCCATCGACTCGCAGAAGGAGCGCCGGGACACAGAGCTCGAGCTGCGCATCCGCTCCATGGTGGGCGCCGACCTGCCGTTCGAATCCGACCTTTCGCGTTGGTTCCCCATGTGGGACATGCCCGTCGCGTGACGTGACGTGACGTGACCGAGGCGGTCGAACGGCTCATCGCCCTGGAAGGGGCGGTCAACTTCCGTGACCTCGGCGGCTACGCCGCCGGCGCGGGGATGCGGACGCGTTGGCGCGTGCTCTTCCGGGCCGACGGTCTCGGTGAGCTGACCGAGCAAGATCTCGAGGTGCTGCGCGCACTCCGCATCCGCACGGTCATCGACCTGCGCTCGGAGAGCGAGGTGGAGCGAAGCCGGTTCGACGTCGATGCGCACCCGGTCGCCTTCCACCACTTCCCCTTCATTGAGGAACTCCCCGACGCCGAGGAGTTCGACCGGCGGCCCGGCCTGCTCGGCTCGCAGTACCAGGAGATGCTGCGCGACGCCGGCGGCCAGATCCTCGCCGCGCTGAAGGTCCTCGCCGATCCGGACGCGCTGCCCGCCGTGTTCCACTGCACCGCCGGGAAGGACCGCACCGGGGTCCTCTCGGCCATCGTGCTCTCGCTGCTCGGCGTGGACGAGCCGACGCGTGGTGGCCGACTACGCGCTGAGCGGTGAGGCCATGGTGCGGCTGCGGGCCAAGCTGATCGTTAAGTATCCCGACAGCCGCAACGTGCTCGAGAACATCGACGAGGTCTTCTCGGCCGACCCGGCCCAGATGGAGCTCCTCCTCGACCACCTGCGCGCCACCTACGGGTCGGTGGACGCCTACCTCGCCGGCATCGGGGCGGGACCGGACGTCGTGGACGGACTGCGGGCGCGGTTGCTCGAGCCGGCGACCTAGTCCTCGTCCTCGCGCACGTCGGGGCGCAGGCGGTCGATGGCGGCGGCGAGCGCGAGATCGAGCAGCGTGATCCCGCCCGAGTCGTGCGTGGTCAGCGCCAGGTGCACCTTGTTCCAACGGATGTCGATGTCGGGATGGTGGTTGGCGGCCTCGGCGGCCGCACCGACGGCGTTGACGAGACGCGAGGGCAGCGGCGAAGTCGTGCAGCGTGACCGTGGTGACGAGGACGTCGCCCTCCCGGGTCCAGTGCAGACCCTGCTCGTCGATCGCCGCGTCGACATCGGCCGACCGGAGCGCAGGCTCGCTCACGGGTGCGTCATGTCCTCGGGGCGCACCGCGGCGTCGAACTGCTCCGCGGTCAGATAGCCGAGCGCGAGTGCCGCCTCCTTGAGCGTCGAGCCCTCCTTGTGCGCCTTCTTGGCCACCTCGGCCGACTTGTCGTAGCCGATGATCGGCGCCAGCGCCGTGACCAGCATGAGCGAATTGGTGAGGTGCCGCTCGATCTGGGGCAGGTCCGCCTCGAGCCCCTCGACGCAGAACTCCCGGAAGCCGCGGCAGGCGTCGGTCAGCAACGCGATCGATTGCAGGACGTTGTACGCGATGACCGGCTTGGCCGACGTTCAGCTCGAGGTTGCCCCGGCTGCCCGCTGTGGTCACGGCGACGTCGTTGCCGATCACCTGGATCCCCACCATGATCATCGCCTCGCTCTGCGTCGGGTTGACCTTGCCCGGCATGATGGACGAGCCCGGCTCGTTCTCGGGCAGCACGAGCTCGCCCAGGCCGCTCCGCGGTCCCGACCCCAGCCAGCGGAGGTCGTCGGCGATCTTCATGAGCGACACCGCCAGGGTCTTGAGCGCCCCGTGGGTGAAGACGAGGGCATCGTGGGCCGCCAGGGCGGCGAACTTGTTGGGAGCGGTGACGAACGGCAGGCCGGTCGCCTCTGCGATCGCCTTGGCCACCCGCACTCCGAACTCGGGATGAGTGTTGAGACCCGTGCCCACGGCGGTCCCGCCGGCGGCGAGCTCGTAGAGGCCCGGGAGCGTCCGTTCGATCCGATCGAGGTCCGCCGTCAGCTGCGCCACGTAGCCCGAGAACTCCTGGCCCAGCGTGAGCGGCACCGCGTCCATGAGGTGGGTGCGGCCGATCTTCGTGACCCCGGCGTACTCGAGCTCCTTGTCCTGCAGCGCGTCGCGCAGCGCGGTCACCGAGGGGAGCAGCCGGTGCACGATCTCCTCGACCGCCGCGATGTGCATGGCGGTCGGGAACGTGTCGTTCGACGACTGCGACATGTTGACGTGGTCGTTGGGGTGGATGGGCGTCTTGGACCCCATGACGCCGCCGCCCAGTTCGATGGCCCGGTTGGAGATGACCTCGTTGGCGTTCATGTTGGTCTGGGTGCCGCTGCCCGTCTGCCAGATGCGCAGCGGGAAATGATCGTCGAGCGCTCCCTTGGCCACCTCGCCCGCCGCCTGCTCGATCAGTCCGGCCAGCGGGTCGTCGAGCTTGCCCAGCTCACGGTTGACGGAGGCCGACGCCCCCTTGAGGATCCCAAAAGCCCTGATCAGGGGCTTGGGCATCGTCTCGGTGCCGATGTCGAAGTGGTGCAGCGACCGCTGCGTCTGGGCCCCCCAGTAGCGGTCGGCGGGGACCTCGACGTCCCCCATGCTGTCGCTCTCGATCCGTGTGCTGGTCACGCCTGCCAGCTTAGGACCGGCGCCGGCGCCCGAGTCCCGAGGGATCGCCGGGCCGGTCGTCGGCGCCGCCGTCGCCGGGCCGGCGTGCCCGCGTCCACGCTCAGCGGGCGGGTGGATGGTCGTCGGGACACGCGCCCGGCGGATCGTTGAAGTTGGGATCGGACGTCCATGCGCCCTGGGACCAGTCGCCGGTCGCGGGGGTGAGCGCGAAGACGGACGTCACGTCGGTCAGCAGCGCGTCGCCGTAGCGCGCGCTGCCCTCGGGACACAGGTGGACCTTGTCGACCTTGCGCACCCGTATCCAGCTCGGGCTGGGCGCATGCGGGTTCCCCTCCGGTGGGAGCCAGGTGGAGTAGCGCCCGGCCAGGAGGATGGAGTCGGCCAGCGGGAAGTACATCACCCGCCCGGGGAACGTACGAGGGCATCTTGGCGGCGATGGCGTTCCAGGCCACGACGCCGTCGTGGCGCTCCTTGTCGTAGGCCGCCTGGTTGGCGGGGTTGGACGGCCGGGATGGGCCCCGACTGCGGGAACTCCGTGAAGATGACGCCTTCGACGCCGTTGCCCGGGGTGAGCATCGTGGCCACGGCCTGGCGGAGCAGCTTCGTGTACTGGGCCGGCTGGTGCAACGCGTTGGGCGTCGTAGGCCCGTACTGGTCCCAGCTCCACGAGGCGACGATGAGCTGGGCCCGGGTCTGGCGGATGAGGTTGGGGATCGACGTGGGCCAGTTCGGTGGCGACCGTCAGGCCGAATCCGTCGATGGTACGGGTGGCGACGGTGGCCTCACCGGTCGCCTGGAGCGCCGCCGTGATCCCGTAGCTGGCGTCGTGCATCACCGAGTCGCCGAGGACCATGACCCGCAGCGGATCGGTCGGCGACGGCGCCGTCGTGAGGCGGATCGGCTGCTGGCCCTGGTAGCCGCCGGAGCCCGGCACCGTCGGGCCGGCCGTCGTGGTGAGGTGCGTGGTGCCGACCACGCGGGATGGGTCGGCGACCGCCGGAATGGTGGCGACGACGATCACCACGGCGGACACGACCCCGGCCACGGGCGCCCCCCACCACCGGACCCAGCCGCGCAGGTGGGCCCGGCGGATGGGCCGCTCGACCAGGTAGTAGCTCGCGGTCGAGACCGCCAGCGTGACCGCGATGCGCAGGGCGTCGAGGGGCCAGGTCGACAGCCCGGTGCGCGTCCCGTTGAGGTAGACGATCACCGGCCAGTGCCATAGGTAGATCCCGTACGAGATGGTGCCGATGAAGTGGAGCGGATGCCAGGCGACCACGCGGGAGAACCAGCCGGGCTCGACGAGGCGGGCGTCGGCGACCACCAGCGCGGCCAGCCCGGCGCACAGGAGGAAGCCGCCCTCGAACATGAAGTTGGTGGGGAGACCGCCGGGCGTGCCGGCGGTGACCCAGAACACGCCGAGGGCCACGGCCGCCACGCGGGGCCAGCGCGTGCAGGGCGCGGCACGCCCGCGCGCCGGGCTGCGGACGCGAGGCGGCGACGAAGGCGACCGTCGCACCGGCCATCAAGTCGAAGAGCCGTGTGTCGGTCCCGTAGTAGACCCGGGTGGGATCGACCCCCGGGTGGAACAGGACCGCCATGAGGACGGACGACAGGATCCCCAGGCCGACGGTGAGCGCCATCGCCGATCTGCCGCCAGCTGCGCCGGGCCAGGCGCAGGAGGAGCAGGACGGCCAGAGGCCACACGAGGTAGAACTGCTCTTCGATCGCCAGCGACCACGTGTGCTGCAACGGTGAGGGTGACGAGAACTGGGCGAAGTAGGACTGGTGCGTGAAGATGGAGTGCCAGTTGTTCACGTAGAGCAAGGTGGAGATGGCGTCGCCCCGCAGACCTGGCAGGTCGATCAGGGCGTTGGAGCCGGGCGCCGCGAAGACGGCGTTGAGGATCAGGTAGAGGGCCAGCGCGCCGACCACGAGGAACAGCGCCGGCAGCAGCCGCCGCGCCCGCCGTCCCCAGAAGGCGGCCAGGTCGAGGCGGCCGGTGCCTCCCCACTCCTCGAGCAGGAGCGTGGTGATGAGGAAACCCGACAGCACGAAGAAGAGGTCGACGCCCAGGTACCCGCCCGACGCCCACCCGAACTGGAGGTGGTAGGCAACCACGCCGATGACCGCGGCCGCCCGCAAGCCGTTGAGGGCCGGCAGGTGACGGCCGGTGACGGCGGTCGGCTGGGCGCGGGAACCCTGGCAGCTCGTGGACGAGGGTGGCGTCGGTCACCGGCGTTCCACCCGGCACACCGACGGATCGTCGGTCGGGTGCACGAGCAGGTCCGCTGCCGCGGCGAGAGGGCCGGGATCCGCGCCGCCGGTGAGATCGAGCGCGACGAGCGGGCCCGGGCCGTCGGGGCGTGGACGGTTGACGGCGTCCTGCACGGGGAAGTACGGGCCGCCGCCGTCCGCCCGGCCATCGCGCCACAGGGCGCGGCAGAGGGCGACGGCCTCGGCGAGGCGGTCGTCGAAGGGCGGGGTGAAGCACACCACGCTGCGACCGTCGCAGACGAGGTCGAGGCTCGTCACGTCGCGGGCAAGCAGGGCGGGGTGTCGACCGTCCTCTTCCAGGCCGAGCCAGGGCACCCAGGAGCACCCGCGGGACCGAGGGGCTGAGCCCGGCGAGCAGCACGAGAGGGTCGCCCAGGGGCCCGGAGCGGACGAAGAGGGCCCCGGCCCCCTCGCCCACGGCCTGCAGGGCCCGGGCCCGCAGCCCGGCCACGTCGTCCGCCTGCAGCAACCGTCCTTCCACGGCGAGGCAGGTTAGGGCGCTCCGGGGCTGCGCCCGGTGTCAGGCGGGACTCGTAGCGAGGCAGCGCGACCCGCGCTGCACCCACTCCTCCCACCAGGACAGCTCGTCGCCGGGACCGCCCAGCGCCTTCTCCCATCCGAACTGAATCATGCAGCCGAGCAGCTCCAGGGCCACGGCGTCGTCCCACCAGCCCGCGGTCTCGACGCTGCTGCGCTCGAGGGCGTCCCGGTACGTCGCCAGCACGGCGTCCTTCGGTTCGGGCAGCAGCGCTGCATTCAGCGCGAGGTACCAGGAGAGATCCGCCAGCGGCGAGGCTTCGCCGGGTACCTCGCCGAAGTCGAGCAGAACGGTCCGGCCGTCGGGGTGGCTGCCCAGGTTGGCCTGCTTCCAGTCCCCGTGGACCAGAGTATGCGGCAGACGCGCCAGTGCGGCGACGAGGGGCGTCGGGTCGTGGAGCAGCGGCAACACGATCGCGGCCATGGAGGGCGACACGTCGGGGAGGCGCCGCCAACCCTCGCCCATGGCTCGGGGCACCACGGCATCGTTCCCCCGCGCCGCCTCCGCGGCGGCCACGGCGGGCGAGAACAGGAGATAACGCCGAGCCAACGACGTGAGGCCGATTTCGTCGCTCCACCCCCAGAAGGCGGCGTGGAGGGCGGCCATGTGCTCCATAAAGCGGCCATGCTGCTCAGGGGTGAACGGCGCGTCGGTTTCGAGCAGCGCGGCACTCACGTCGCGCAGCAGGACCATCCCCACCGTGCCGTCGTACGCCGCCGCCACCACCGCATGGTCGATGACGGGCGGCAGACGGCCGAGCAGGCCGCTCTCCCACAGGGCAACATAGGAACGACCGGGGTCCCCGTTGGCCCGAAGCAGCCAGTCGTCGGCGGGGTCCTGGTACTTGAGGACAAAGCGCTCGCCGCCGATGACCAACCGTTCGAACCGAGCCCCGGACTTGGTGTCGTCGGGCACCCAATGCGCCCGCTCCTCGGCCCGGCCCAGCAACTCCTCGAGACCCGGGCCCGGCGGCGACTCACCCATCGGCGGCGGCAGCCATCTCGGCCTGGAGTTCTGCCGGCCAACGGCCGCCACACCAGGCCTGGTCTCGCACGACACGCCCGCCGTCGACCGCGACGACGTGAGCCTGGTGGACTGCGTGCGGCACACCGTTCTCGACCCAGTGCAGGGTGAAGGTGACGAGCTCGCCTCCGGGGACCGGCGTGCGGGTGAGGTCCTCGAACGTGCCTGGGTCCGCGTACCAGCGGGCGAGCTCGGTGCCGACAGCATCCGCGCCGCGCACAGTGAACCGCCAGTTCGGCACCGTGGCATCGAGCACGACCTCGTCGCCCAGGACGTCGACCCCGGGCATGCCGCCGGCCTCGATCGAGGCCAGGAACCTGCCAACGACCTCGTCGTTGGTGCTGGTGGGGTTCTCCGTCGTCTCCATAGTCGGCCTCCTCGGCTGTCCTCGGTACCTTGAAGCGACACCCCGAAGCCTCCACCCTGCCGGACCCGCCATCATCGTGGCCACCCGACGGGATTGGATGATCGACTGCCGTCACCAAGGCCGAGCACACGGAATTTGCCACATCAAGCGACCCGCACCCACGAGCTCGCGCCGGGACCCGTCGTCGCCCCCTGACCCTCTCAGGAACGCTCCCACCACCCGCCCTCGTCACGGGCCAGGCCGACCTGGGCCAGGCGCTCCAGCGAGGCGCAAAGGGTCGGCAGGTCGAGGCCGGTCAGGCGGGCCAGTTCATCGAGGGAGCTGGGGTAGGGCGCCAACGCGTTGTAGACGCCGCGGTCCTCCTCCTTGGCCGGCTCGGCCCTCTGAGGCCGGGCCGCGGACGCGGAAGGTGCGGGAGCGGGGACCGCGGTGCCCTCAAGAGTGAGTGCGACGAGGATGTCGCCAGCGGAGCACACGGGGAAGGCCCCGTCGGCCAACAGGGCATTCGTCCCCTCCGATGTCGGGCTCCGGATGGAGCCCGGGACGGCACCGACCGCTGTCCCCCGTGCCAGCGCCGCTTCGACCGTGTGGCGCGAGCCCCCATGGTGCCTGCTCTCGACGACCACGACGACGTCACTCAGAGCGGCCAGCAGGCGATTGCGCACGGGGAAGCGCCACTTCTCCGTCGGGACCCCTGCGGGCGACTCCGACACGATGACCCCGTGCTCGGCCACCCGCTCCCACAGCCGGGTATGCCGGCGCGGGTAGGGGTCGTCGAGCCCGCCGGCGACCACGCCGACCGGGGGCGCACCGGCACCGCATGCGCCCTCGTGCGCCGCCCCGTCGATCCCCAGCGCGAGGCCCGAGACGACACTGACACCGGCAGCCGCCAGGTCCGCTCCCAACTGGGCCGCCACGCCGATGCCATAGCGGGTCGGGGCCCGCGTGCCCACGAGTGCCACCGTCGGAGCCCGGTCCAAGACGCCCGGGTCGCCCAGGCAGAACACGATCGCCGGCGCGGCGGGGTCGTCGAGCAGCCGCGACGGCCACGACGGGTGCCCCGACATGAGCACGCTGATACCGAGCTCGGCATGGCGGTCCCAGAGTCCCGCCACCTGGTGCACCGACCCCGAGGCACCGGCGGTCCGCGACCAGGCCGCCGACGGGGCGTCGTGGGCCAGCAGATCACGCAGCGTGGCCGGCCCGATGGAGGGTACCGACGCCAGCGCCACGGCGTACGCCTCCTCCGGCAGCTTCACGGCACCACCGCGGCCCGGCCGGCGCGCAGCGACAAGGCCTCCGCCACGTGCGCGAACGACACCGCGTCCTCCCCGGCGAGGTCGGCGAGCGTCCGGGACACCTGCGTGACCTTGCGCAGCCCGCGGGCGCTCAAGGCGCCCGACCGGAGCTTCGAGCCGAGCAGTGTCTCGGCGTCGGGCGCCAGGTCCGGGCCGCACTCGTGAGCGGGCCGCGCCGCCGCGCGTGCTCGCGCGGCCGCCACGCGGACGGCGGCGGCCGTCGAGGGCTCGCCCGGGACGCCGGAGAGGAGCTCGTCGGGATCGGCCCGGCTGAGCGGCACGACGAGATCGAACCGGTCCAGCAGCGGTGCCGAGATCCGGCGGCGGTACCGGGCGCGGGCGACGGCGCTACAGGTGCAGGCGCCCTCGTAGACGCCTTCGCCGCACGGGCAAGGGTTCATGGCGGCGACGAGGAGGAAGGCCGCCGGGAATGTGACGGTGCCGCCGGCGCGGCTCACCCGGATCACCCCCTCCTCGAGGGGCTGGCGGAGCGCCTCGAGGGCGGCCACCGGAAACTCGCCGAGCTCATCGAGGAAGAGGACCCCGTTGGTGGCGAGGCTCACCTCACCGGGCCGGAGCGACCAGCTGCCGCCACCGACCAGCGAGACGATGGAGGCCTGATGGTGCGGGGCCCGGAACGGCGGGCGCCGGAAGAGGGCGCTGTCGGGCAGCGCAACACCGGCGGCCGAGTGGAGGCGGGTGACGGTCAGCGACTCGTCGGGGGTGAGAGGCGGCAGCAACCCCGGCAGACGCTCGGCCAGCATGGTCTTGCCCGAACCGGGCGGTCCGATCATGAGGAGGTGATGGCGCCCCGCCGCCGCGACCTCGAGCGCCCGGCGACCGACGGCCTGGCCCCGGACGTCGGCCAGGTCGGGCTCGGGGGCGGTCGGCGGTGCCCCGGACGGCGGCGGTGGATCGGGCCACCGCGCCCGGCCACGCAGGATCCGGGCCAGGTCCTCGAGCGTCGCGGCGCCGTGGACGTCGTCGCCACGGACGAGCCTGGCTTCCCGGACGTCGCACAGCGGCACCACCAACCCGAGCGGCGCCGTGGCGTCCGCCAGGGCGATCATGCCGGGGACGTGGCGCAACGAGCCGTTGAGCCCGAGCTCGCCGCAGAAGGCGAGAGCCCGGGTCGAGGCGGCGTCGAGCTCGCCGGTGGCGACGAGCAGCCCCACCGCGATGGGAAGGTCGAGCCCGGCGCCGCCCTTCCGCATGCCCGAGGGCGCAAGATTGACAGTGACCCTCCGCAACGGCCACGACAGGCCACTGGACAGGACGGCCGCCCGCACCCGGTCGCGGGCCTCCCTGCACCGCGGCGTCGGGCAACCCGACGATGGTGAACCCGGGGAGACCGTTGGAGACGTGAACCTCGACCGAGACGGGGCGACCAACGGCACCGCTCAGCGTTGCAGAGGCGACCGCGGCGAGCATGCGGAGGAACGGTCGCACTGGTGGCGCTTCCGTTGCCCGCAGCGCTCCTCTGCGACCAGTTGGCTACCTGGGTATCCTCGTTCGGCCTTCGAGGTCATGCGCCATTGGGTGTGGCGTTCGCCTCCTCGGGGGCTCGGGGGCTCGGGGGCTCGGGGGCTCGGGGGCTCGGGGCTCGGGGGCTCGGGGCTCGGGGCTCGGGGGCTCGGGGCTCGGGGCTCGGGGACGCACAATCGGTCAACAATTGTTTCTGTGCACCCATGCTCCGGGAGTATTGGCTGTCGCTCGAACTGCCGATATCCATCTGGTGAGCGAGGTCCCGTTGCCGAACCACTCGAGCATCCGCGCCCGTGTCCGAGCCGAGTGGGCGTTGCCCATGACGCGTTTCGTCCTCGCCATCGTGTTGGCCACCGCGCTGGCCCTGTGGTGGCTGGAGCGGTTCCACGTCGTTGCCAAACAGCCGCTGTGGTTGCTGGTCGTCGCTCTGGGCCTGGGCTACGTCCTCTCGTGGACCACCCACCTGGTCTACTCGGCCGCACCGTCGCGGGGACGTCTGCAGATCCGCATCGCCATGCAGGTCGCGGTGGCCACCGTGCTCATGTACCTCACCGGATGGGGGCCAGCGTTGGCTTTGGGGTACGTGTTCATCGCTCGGGACAACCTGACGGTGGCTTCGGGGTTCTCTTGGCGGGTGATCGCGGCGTGGGTGGCCGCAGGGCTCGCTGTCGGCCAGCTATCCGTCACCCTGGGGTTTGCGCCCAGCTTCCTACAGGGGCCCGACGAGTATGGCTTAGCGGCGCTGTCGGCCCTCGCCTGTCTATTCGTGATCGGACTGTTGGGTGTCAGCGCCGAGCACCTCGCCGAGACGCAGGGATACCTTCGACGCTCCGAGGAGAGGCTTCGCACGACCCTCGAGACAGCGAATGACGCTTACCTGGAATTCGACGACAGCGGGATGGTCATTGACTGGAACTCCCAGGCCGAGGAGATATTCGGCTGGAAGCGCGCCGAGGCGATCGGACGGACCGGCGAGGACCTGATCATCCCCGAAGGCGCAGCGCGACAGCGACGCCAACCGCCGTGGCCTGGCCGAGCTCGCTACGACCGACGAAGCGCCGTTGCTTGGCCGGCACTTTGAGATCGAAGCACAGCACCGCGATGGACGTCGGTTCCCCATCGACCTCGCCATTTGGCGGACCCGGGATCCCGAGGGAGTCAGATTTCACGCATTCGCCCACGACATCACCCATCGCAAGAGAGCCGAGCTGGCGTTGCGCAAGTCCCAGGAGGACTTCCGCATGCTCTTCGCACACCATCCCCACCCAATGTGGGTCTACGACGGCGATACGTTGCACTTCGTCGAGGTCAACGAGGCTGCCCTGGCTCACTACGGTTACAAACGCCACGAGTTCCTGTCCATGACCATCGAGCAGATCCGGCTCCACGAGGACGCCACCATCCTGGCTGCCCATCTCGCGGAGGGACGCGAGGATTTGGAGCATTCGGGCACCTGGCGTCACCGCACGAAATCCGGGTCGTTGATCGACGTCGACATTGCGTCACACCGCCTGAACTTCAACGGGCGCGACTGCGTCCTCGTAATGGCACAGGACGTGTCAGAGAGGCGCCGCTTGGAGGACCAGCTGCGGCATCAGGCGCTGCACGACGCACTCACGGGGCTGCCCAATCGCGCCTTCCTGCTAGACCGCGCCACGCTCCTATTGGCCCAGGCTCGCCGAGCCAGTACCCCGATGGCGGCGCTCTTCTTGGACATCGACAATTTCAAGGAGGTCAACGACTCCCTGGGTCACATGGTCGGCGACGAGCTGCTCCAGGCAGTCGCGACCCGGCTCTACACAGCGCTGCGCGAAGCGGATTCGGTGGGCAGGATGGGCGGTGACGAGTTCGTCGTCCTCCTCGGTGGCCCGTCCTTGGCGGATGGCGCCGAAATCGTTGCCGAGAACCTCCTCGAGGTCATTCGGACGACTCCGTTCCACCTCGGTGGGCGCAACGTGACCGTGACCGCCTCGATCGGGATTGCCCTCGGCGAGACCGAGGAGGCCGCCGACCTGCTCCGCAACGCTGACGTGGCGCTGTACCAGGCCAAGGCTCGGGGTAAGAACTGTGCGGCCGTCTTCCTCCCCGAGATGCAGTCGGCGGTCACAGAACGGCTCGAGATGGCCATCGATCTCCACGCCGCATTACGCAACGATCAGTTCGAGCTGCACTACCAGCCCGTGGTCGACCTCGGTGATCTCCAGCTCCAGGGTGTCGAGGCGCTTCTCCGATGGCGCCACCCCTTCCTCGGGTGGGTCTCTCCCGACCGCTTCATCCCCCTGGCCGAGGAGACCGGCGTGATCGACGAGATCGGTCGATGGGTGCTAAACCGGGCGTGCGTCGACGCGGCGACCTGGCGTCGCACCAACCCCACCGTCACAGTGTCGGTCAACGTCTCCGCGGTCCAGCTGTCTACCGACCGATTTGTCGACGAGGTGCGCGACGCACTTCGCGCCAGCGAACTCGATCCCGATGGCCTGGTGCTCGAGATTACCGAGTCGGTGCTCATGGTGGATGCCAACGCGACGGTTCGGCGCTTGCAGCAGCTCAAGGCAATCGGCGTGCGGCTGGCCATCGACGACTTCGGTACCGGCTTCTCCTCTCTGAGCTACCTCCGCCAGTTCCCGGTGGACGTGCTGAAGATTGATCGCTCGTTCATGTCGACGGTGACGACCTCCGTGCAGAGCGCTGCGCTCGTGCACACGCTGATCCGGCTCGGCGGGGCGCTCGGTCTCGACGTCGTCGCCGAGGGCATCGAGCACCCCGATCAGCTGCAGGCGATGCAGGAGGCCGAGTGCCACCGGGCGCAAGGATTCCTCTTTGCCCAGGCAGTCCCGAAGGAACGGATCGACGATATCTTGAGTTCGGGCCACATCGAGGGGCACGCGGTCGCCGCCGACGTGGATGCGGACAGTCCAGTTCGGGCCTCGCTGGCGTCCTGAGCGGCCTCGGCGCGCCTCGCGGTGTTGTAGACATCCGCAGTCAATGTCGAACGAGACCCGCAGGTGCGCGCGGCCGAGATTGAGTCTGACTCACCGCGGCCCGACGGCTCTCACAGTGCAGGAGTACGTGTCTATCAAGAGGGCGGTTCCGGCGATACATCGACCTCAGCTCCACTCTCGAAACACAAACGGCAGCGAGTCGACTTTCGTGAATCAGTCTGGGTGGCCCTCCGCCCCAGAACGCCAATGATCGGGTTCGGGGCCACCCCTGCCACGGTCTTGAGCTCTCAGCTCTTGGTGATGACAGACCCTCTGCGCGAATCGGACCGATCGAAGACGTGCACGCGTTGTTCGTCGGACATCAAGCGCCTGTACGCACCGGGTTTCCGGTATGCGTCTCCCATCGTCTCGCGTCCTCGGTACTCCCTGAGCGCGTCCAGGTCGAGAGTGGCAAGGTAGACGTCCTCGCCATCGCCCGCCTCGAAAATGAGCTGGTCACGAGGTTGACCGTTCGGTTGACCATTCTGTCCGTAGACCATTCCGTCAAACACGCTGGAATGGCCATCTTGATCGGGAGCCGAATAGTTCACGGTTGCGATCGCGGTCATGTTCTCGAAGGCACGGGACCGAAGCTGAGAGGTCCGCTCACCGGCCATGAGACAAGCGTTGGGAACGAGAATGAGTTCAGCGCCGCCAAGCATCAGTTCACGCGCTGACTCAGGGAACTCTCGGTCAGCGCAGATCATGACGCCGACGTCGACGAACCCTCCCTCAATGTCGAGCCGAGCGACCTCAAAGGATTCTCCAGGCGTGAGGGCCTTCTCCATTCCCCAGTCACACGTATGAACCTTGGCGTAACAAAGGACATCTTGACCATGCCGGTCGATGAGCAGGGCGGTGTTCCGAGGGGAACCAGGCCACCGCTCCAAGAACGTTGCCAAGATCGCCACGTTGAGGTCGGACGCAGCCTTTCTGAATGCGTTCATCCATGGATCGTGACGGGCGATCGCCATCTCCTGCCACCTCGCCCGTCCGGCCTCGTCGTCAGGGCAAGGGGCGTATCCGGTTTGCCACATCTCGGGCAGGATTGCGATGTCCGCCCCCTCCTCGGCGGCCCTCGAACATACTGCCAGTCCCTTTTCGAGGTTGGCCCGTGGATCGCCACCGGAGGCGGATTGACAGAGAGCCAGCCGTAGGCAGGTCACCACTCCATTATGCGGCCCGACGACTGGCCCGTCCTCTCGGGGTGCCCCGCGACGCCGGGACGGTGGGGGCGCTTCGGACACAGCCCCTCAGCTGGGCGATCCACGCCGAACGGCAGATCTGGGTCGCCGCAATCAGCCGATTAGGTTGCGAGCTGCGGCGTGAGTCCGTCCACGTGCATCTCGTAGTACTCGTTGTTCGCCCATGGTCCGACCGCGCCCTCAACCACCTCACGTACCGCGTCGACCGATTCGCCTTCCCAGATGCAGATGCCGAGTCCGTGATCGTTGGTAGCCGCATGGATCGGCAATGCAACGTGCGAGGGAAGCCCAGCTTCGAGTGCCTTGGCCTCGGCGGCCTGAAAGCCTTCGGGGTCGTGAGTTCGGTGGATGACTGTGACGAACATGGCTCTACCGTCCTTTCATCGGAATGACCGCTGCGGAGTACAGCCCCCTATTGGCTATCACACCCGACAACGGGCGATTCGGTGCGGCCATGCACGTACCAGGGTGTACCGACGGATTGCCCATTCGGGAGTGCCCCTCGTCCACTCGGTGGGTGCCCAGCCCGCCGGCCGTCGGGCCATCTGACTGGCGGCGATGCAAGAATCCGACCAGGCGGGGAGGACAGCTCGGGCCGTCACCCACCTGTTGCTCGACCGTCGAGCGATGAGTCCTGCGGTATCCAGCGGTCGTACTGTCGAGCCCGCCACCAAGGAGGATCTCTGATGCGCAGCGTGACTTATTCGATGGGGGTGTCACTTGACGGCTTCATCGCCGGGCCGCACGGCGAGTTCGGCTGGACCGAGCCCGACGAGGAGGTCTTTCGCTTCGTCACGGACGAGATCCGGGAGGTGGGCGTCCACCTGTTGGGTCGACGGCTGTACGAGACGATGCTGTTCTGGGAGACCGCCGACAAGGATCCATCGCTCGATGACTCAATGCTCGAGTGGGCCGCGATCTGGAAGCGGCTCCCCAAGGTGGTGTTCTCCACCTCGCTGTCAGCGGTGCAGGGCAGTGCCCGCCTGGCCTCCGGCGGCCTGGCGGAGGAGATCGAGCGGTTGCGAGCCGAACCGGGCGAGGGTGACATCGCGATCGGCGGCGCGACTCTCGCGGCCGAGGCGGCCGAGTTGGGTCTGATCGACGAGTACCGGGCCAGGGTCTACCCGGTGCTGGTCGGCGGAGGAATTCCGTTCTTTCCCCAGCGCGAGCGCCGGGTGGACCTCGAACTCGTCGAGACACGCACCTTGAGCTCGAGAGTCATCTACCTCCGCTACCGCGTGGCGCGCTAGCCGGTCATGTGCCGAACCCTTGGAGGGGCGGACCAGCCGGCGACGTGAGCTGGATCGACCCGGCTCGCACGAGTCGAACCTACGAGGTTCGGCTCCCACACTTGGTCAGTGCACCTTGGTCGAGTAACGCAAGCTCTTGGGCGCCCGCTGGTGTCGGGTGAATCAGAATCGGCTCGGGCCGGAGATACCTCCCCTGGTTGTCGGCATGGCGACGCAAGAATCGAGTCCAGTCGGCCACCTTGTACTTCCTGGGGTCCCGTGCAGCGAGAGCCCGTATGTCAGCGTTGATCCTCGTTGCGATCGGCCTATGGCGAAGAACATCTGCGGCGGGGTTGACGGTGGTCAAGACAACACACGGTGTGCTCCTTGTGACGCGAATCAGCTTGTCCCAACTCGACATCCAGTTGGGGCGCACGCCACCTTGCAGCGCATCGTTGGTCCCCAGATTCACGACCACCGCGTCAGGATGAGAACCCAACGCCGATTCGAGCGCGGGCAGGCCTTGGTCAATGCGACTCCCGATGACAGCCAGAATTTCAACGTCATAGGTCGGATCGAGAAGTTGATGTATCGCAGGAGTACCGAGAACCGTAATCGAGTCCCCCTCGAACACGACGCTCGGTTTGCCCGCGCCCGGGCTGCCGCCCGCCAGGGCAATGATGACGAAAGCAAGGAGGAATCTCACACGCCGCGCATCGTAATCCCGCCGTGACTCCACCCCGACGCGGTGGTGGGCCTCGCGCACGGCGTCGTCGCGCATCCCGACGATGGTGAAGCGGGGGAGCCCGTGGGAGGCGGTGGACGTCGAACGAGACGGGGCCGCTGACCACGCCGCACAGCGTGGCCGAGGCGACATCGGCAGCGGCACAAGGGGGTGGGTAGCGTGGGTTCCGCCAGGCTCGATTGGGCCTGCACGGTCGACGTCGCTTGCAGGGGAGGACACCGCCATGGATGAGTCGGTACGCCAGCACAAGTTCGTGCTCGAAGAGTCAGAGATGCCGACGACCTGGTACAACCTCGTCCCCGACCTGCCGAGCCCGCCGCCGCCGGCCCTGCATCCCGGGACGCTCGAGCCGGCTGGCCCCGACGACTTCGCCCCCCTGTTCCCGATGGATCTCATCCTTCAGGAGGTCTCGATGGACCGGTTCATCGAGATCCCGGGCGCCGTCCTCGACATCTACCGGCAGTGGCGGCCGAGCCCGCTCTTCCGCGCCCACCGCCTTGAGCGGGCCCTCGACACCCCGGCGCGCATCTACTACAAGTACGAGGGAGTCAGCCCGGCAGGCAGTCACAAGCCCAACACTGCGGTGCCCCAGGCCTACTACAACGCCAAGGCGGGGGTACGGAAGCTCACGACGGAAACCGGGGCCGGGCAATGGGGCTCGGCACTGGCCCTGGCCTGCGCGCTGTTCGGCCTCGAATGCGAGGTGTGGCAGGTGGGAGCGAGCTACGACCAGAAGCCGTACCGGCGGCTGATGATGGAGACGTTCGGCGCCACGGTCCACCGGTCCCCGTCGGAGTTGACCCAGGCGGGCCGCACCTACCTGGCGGAGAACCCCCACCACCCGGGCTCGCTCGGGATCGCCATCTCCGAGGCCGTCGAGGTGGCGGCCCAGGACCCCGAGATCCGGTACTCGCTGGGCAGCGTGCTCAATCATGTGCTGCTCCATCAGACCATCATCGGGGAAGAGGCCCTGCTGCAGCTGGCCAAGGCCGGTGAGTCAGCACCCGACGTGATCGTCGGGTGCACGGGAGGGGGCTCGAACTTCGCCGGACTGTCCTTCCCCTTCTTGCGCGAGAAGCTGGCCGGGAAGATGGCACCGACCATTCTTGCGGTGGAGCCGGCATCGTGCCCGTCCCTCACCCGTGGCGTGTACGCGTACGACTTCGGTGACTCGGCCGGCATGACCCCTTTGATCAAGATGCACACGCTGGGTCACGACTTCGTGCCTGATCCGATCCATGCGGGCGGGCTGCGCTACCACGGCATGTCACCCCTGCTCAGCCACGTCTACGAGCTCGGCCTGATAGAGGCGATGGCCCTGCCGCAGACCGAGTGCTTCGCGGCCGGCATCGAGTTCGCCCGGACCGAGGGCATCGTGCCCGCGCCAGAGCCGACGCACGCCGTCGCCGCTGCCGTCCGCGAGGCCATCCGGGCCAAGGAGACGGGCGAGGAGAAGGTGATCCTCACCGCCCTGTGCGGGCACGGCCACTTCGACCTGGCGGCGTACGACGACTATCTGAACGGCCGGATGTCGGACGAGGACGTCACCGACGAACGCCTCGCCGCCGGGCTGGCGACAATGCCGAAGGTGGGCTGAGCCGGGCCTCGCGCCCCGTCACGGTGCTCCGAACCCGGTCGGCGGGCGCCACGCGATCCGGTGTCGAAACCGCTCGATACGGCTGCGCTGTGCCTTGCCGCAATTCTCGTTGCGCGACTCATCGGGGGCCTCACGAGCTCCACGAGTCCAAGATGATCAGGGGGACGCGCTACTACTGTGGCCCTGTGAGCAATCCGCGGGTCCCCGGTGGGGTCGTGCACAAGCTTCCCCGAGACCTGCGCCAGGCGTTGATCGCCAACCCCACGGCGCTCCACGCCTGGACGGACATCACGCCTCTGGCCCGCAACGAGTTCATCTGCTGGGTCGAGGATGCCAAACAGGAGATGACCAGAGAACGCCGCATCCGCCGGACCCAGGAGGAGCTGGAAGAAGGCCTACGCCGGCCTTGCTGCTGGCCGGGGTGCGCGCACCGCGAGCGCACAGGGAGGTAGAGGTCGGCCGATTCCTCCCCGATCACCCTTGCGGGGGGCACTTCGGCGCCGGTGAGGCGGCCTGATTCATGGCTCGCTCAGCGATTCTCGCGCCTCCCGTATGGCGTAGTACAACAACACGTACCCGGCCAGGGGGTCGGCCCACCACCATCCGGCGACGGCGTTCAGGACCAGGCCGACGAGCACTGCGGTGGCGAGGATTCCATCGATCAAGGTGATGCGGCCCTCGGCCTGGAGGACCGGATTACCCAAGGCGCGGCCCGTCCTGGCCTTGCCGAACGCCAGTCCGAACATCACCACGGCGGTCAGAGACGTCCACGCGATGCCCAGCGGGCTGTGATGGGGATGGAACCCAACGACGAGAACAAGGGTGCTCTGGATGCCGAGGTAGATCGCCAATCCGACGAAGGCGACCCCAATGAGACGCATGGCGCGGTGCTGGCGCTCGGCGCGCACATCGGCCAGCTCCCACAAGACAACGGTCGATGCACCGATTTCGATCATGCTGTCGAGACCGAACCCCGCGAGAGCGACGGATCGGGCCTGAATCGCGGCATAGGCGAGCACGACGACGCCAACCACGTTCCAACTGAGCGTGGCCCCCTCGAGCTTGCGACCGCGGTCGAGGAGCTGTTCCCGACTCTTCCCTCCGGTGGACTCACGCACCCCCTCAGTGTCCCAGATCGCCACGTCGCCACCGCCCGGGGTGTGGCCGCTTGCCGATCAATGGGCGAGATCGGCGGCTCCATACCAGCGACGGAGCGCGACCCCGGACCAGATCAGCTCGACGACGCCAAACGGCCATGCCCCGGAGAGAAAGCCGTACGTGCTCGAGAGTAGGCATCCGAACGCAAAGAGAAGGATGAACTGTCTGCCTCTCCTCTCCAAGGCATACATCGCCATCATGAACGAAACGGCGCAAACCCCGTAGACAGTGATGCCAGCGCTGGACATCTACTCATTCAAGCTGACGGGGGCGGCCGGGCGCACGATCAGGAAGGTCGAGACCCCTTTGCTTCTGGGTGGCGGAACTCCCGAGCGTCGGCAACCAGCGAGGCAGAGCGCGGCAAGAGAATCTCCGTGGTTCGACGCTTCGTCACACGACTGGAGCGTTCAGGCGTCGCGACGCACGAGGACCCAGCACCCGATGGCCAGGGTCACCACCGTGTACAGCACGAGGAGAGCGAACCCCGTCCATGGGCTGAAAGCCGGCCCGACGCGGTCGGGCGATCCGTGGGTGGAGAACATGACGAAACCGATGTTGGCCGGAAGGTAGCGGGCGACGGCGTTGCTGATCGACGCGGGCAACGCCTGCACGATGAGGGGCAGGACCAGCACCACCCCGACGAAGGTCGAGATGGCGCCCGCAGTGTGCCGGATGATGGTCGCCATTCCCAATGCGAGCAGCCCGAGCACGGCCAGGTACAGGCCGCCGCCGACCACGGCCCGCAAGACGCCCGGCTGCCCCAGTGACGCCGAGCCGCTCGAGAGCACGGCCTGGACGTTGTGGGGCAGCTTCACCCCGAGTTGCTGGGCGTGCTGCGCGGCTGCTGTCGACGACCCGATGGCGTGCTTGGCTGCCAGGATGGCCTGGCCGAGGGCGAAGGCGCTGAAGGCGAGGATCTCGCTCACCACGACGGCCACCGCACCGAACACCAAGATCTTGGCGGTGAGCACGACGGGCCGGCGGGGCATGGCCGACAACGTGGCGCGGATCGTCCCGGTGCCGTACTCCGCGCTCATCACCAACACACCGAGCACCCCGAAGATGAGCTGGCCAAGGAAGATCCCGATCAGGCTCCGGCGGGTCGGATCCTCGATGACGTCGGAGGGGCTCACCGTGCCCGTACCGAGCGCGCACAAGCCCACGACGGCCACCACCGTCGCGACGAGCGTCCACATCGTGGAGCGGACCGACCACAATTTCGTCCACTCGGCCGCCATGGCCCGGCGCAGGCCGGCACGACCGGAGGGCAGGGCCATCTCGAAGGAGGCCGGAGTCCCGACCACGGCCGTCACGATCCACCCCGGAACTCGACGGCTTCGTCCGTCAGCTCCATGAACGCGTCCTCCAGGGAGGCGACTGGGGTCAGTTCGTGCAGTCCGACACCGATCGATGCGGCCAGGTCGCCCACCTCCGGTGCCGACAGGCCAGTGACGGTCATGGACCCGTCGGGGTCGGAGATGACCACTCCGCCCGCATTGATCAAGGCGTCGGTCAATGGATGCGGCGCCGGCGTGCGCACCTTGACAGACTGACGGGAACTGCGAGCGACGAAGTCAGCCACAGAGGTCTCGGCGATCAGCTTGCCCTTGCCGATGACCACCAGATGGTCAGCGGTGAGCGCCATTTCGGCCATCAGGTGGCTCGAGACGAACACGGTCCGACCTTCGCCGGCGAGCGTCTTGCACAGCGTGCGCACCCAGCGGATGCCCTCGGGATCGAGGCCGTTCACGGGCTCGTCGAACAGCAGCACGCCGGGGTCGCCGAGCAGGGCGGCGGCGATGCCGAGGCGCTGGCCCATCCCGAGCGAGAACTTGCCCGCCCGTTTACCGGCCACCGCACTGAGACCCACCAGCTCCAGGACCTCGTCGACGCGCGATCGAGCGATGGCGTTGCTCCTGGCCAGTGTGAGCAGATGGGCGCGGGCCGAGCGACCGGGATGGATTGCCTTTGCTTCGAGGAGCCCGCCCACTTCCCGCAGTGGCCAGGGGAGATCGTGGTAGCGCCTGCCCAACACGGTGACGGAGCCCGACGCCGGCGAGTCGAGACCCATGATCATGCGCATCGTGGTCGACTTGCCCGACCCGTTGGGCCCGAGGAAGCCGGTCACGGTCCCCGGACGGACGTCGAAGGACAGGTCGTCCACCGCCACCACGTTGCCGAACCGCTTTGAGAGCCCTCGGGCCTCGATCACCCGGTAAGCCTTGCACGGCGCATCGCCTTGTGGGTATCGGGGAGAACCCTGATCACCCCGCTCCAGCATGGGGGAGGACCCTGACCACACCGCTCTCCCCTGCCCGGCACGCCGGGACGGTGGGGCGATCGCACCCCATGTCGGGACGCGACATGGGTCGAAAGGAAACTGTCACATCCGCCCGCTTCTGACGGAGTTTCGAGGTTCTACGGTCAGGACCCTGAAGCAGGGTCAACGTAAAACAGATCGACGATGGAGCGCTCGGTCTCGGAGAGGGCCACGAACTCGAATCCAACTCGCACGACTCCATCGGGACCGGCCTTTGCATCTCGCACCTCACCGGTGAGGATCACGTCGATGGAAGCACCCACCGGAAGCCGCACGGAGACACGACGCCCCACGAGATCGGGTTCGTAGCGAAGGTCCATCCCCAGTCCGAAACTCGAGAAGTCGAACACTCCACAGTCCCGCCACACTTCGGAGGATTCGCCTTCGACGTGGCAAGAACCCATCCAGACGACCGGTTGGCGTTGTGCCCGTCGGCGATTCAGGTCTGGCTCGTCGTCGCTCATTGGCCAAATCTACTGCGCCGCGTGTCCCAGCACGCGTGGAAGGTGTCGGATCCGCACATATCCGACGCCGAGCAAACCCGGATGTGGCAGGTGGCGGCGGAGGCCGGAGGCGGCGCACCGTCGTAGGACCTCGGATCCATGAAGCCGAGGTGCGGGGGACCCCCTATCCTCGGGACGTGGTCAAGCTCGTGTTCTGCCTCCACCGGCGGTCCGACGTCGACGAGGCCGCCTTTCACCAGTACTGGCGGGAGGTGCACGGGCCGTTGGCGGCTTCCTACGCTCCGGTGCTCGGGATCCGCAAGTACGTGCAGCTGCACACGACGGGCGGTCCGATGACCGACGCCATCGCCGCCGATCGTGGTGCACCCGAGCACTTCGACGGCGTCGCAGAGTTGTGGTTCGACAGCCTCGATGCGCTCGTCGCCGCCACGCTCACCCCCGAGGGTGCCGCCGCGGCCCGGGCACTGCACGCCGACGAGGCGACCTTCATCGACCACTCCCGTTCGCCCATCTTCTTGACCGAAGAGCACCCCATCCTCTGAGCACCGCCCATGGATGACGACGTGCGCACGGCGCTGATCCGGCAGTGGGATCTGATCGCCGAGGCCGTCCCGCGGATCGACCTGGAGGCGCCGAGTCGCGTCGCCGGGTGGCGCAACCGGGAGGTGCTGGCGCACCTCTACGCCCAGCCCTCCCTGCTGCGCCGCTTCCTCGAGTCGGAGTCCGATGCGGAGCCGGCCGTCCGGGCCGCCGAGAACCTCGCCGGAACCAGGGCCTTCGCGGAGCTGATCGACGCATCCGCCCGCGAGGGCGCCACCCGGGACACGTTCGACCTGCGCATTCCCGTCGAGCGTGCCCGCGCCGCGGTGCTGTCCGCTCACCTCGGTGCCACGATCGAGACCCTCCAGGGCTCCATCAGCGTGGCGGACTATCTCGTCACGCGCTGCGTCGAGGCGGTGGTGCACGGGGGCGACCTCGTGGACCCGGTCGCGCCGGACCCGGTGGCACAGGCCATCGCGGCGGCGGCGCTGTTCGAGCTGCTGGCGGCCGTGGCTCCCGACCTCGCCCCCGAGGCCCGGGCTCTCCCGGTTGCGACCTGGATCGATGTGGCGACGGGCCGAGCGCCGGCGTCAGGACCGCTGGCTGCGGCCACACCGGTCATGACGTAGAGGCCGGCCGCCCGGACGGCCGGGCGCCGCCCTATGAGTTCTGGGGCGGCAGCTCCTTGGTGGGCGGCCGGGCCGGCGTGGCGGTCGGGGGTGCCGCCCCGTTGGTGCTGGCGTCGCCCATGTCCTCGTTGCGCAACGACGACAGCAGCACCTCCGCTGCGCCCATGAGGCTCGTGGCCTCGTAGGGCACGACCACCTTGGCGTTGTCGGCCGCCGCAATGTCCTGGAGCGCCCGCAGCTGCAGCACGGCGAGCGTGTGCGGGTTGATGGCGACGGTGTCGATGGAGGTCAGGCGGGACGCCTCGCCCTGGCCGCGCAGCTCGAGCGCCTTCTTCTCGCCTTCCGCCTGCAGCTCGAGCACCTTCATCTGCGCCTCGGCGCGGAGGATGGCGGACTGCTTGGCGCCCTCGGCCTCGAGCACGGCGGCCTGCTTGCGGCCGCCGGCACTGTTGATGGCCGCCTGCTGCTCTCCCTCTGACTTCAGAATGGCCGCCCGCTTGTGCTGCTCGGCCTCCTTCTGCTCGGACATCGCCTGCACCACGTTCATCGGCGGCGTGATGTCCAGGATCTCGATCCGGTTGAGCCGCACGCCCCACTTGGCCGTGGCGTCGGCCATGTGGTCCTGCATGCGGCTGTTGATGGTCTCGCGCTCGGAGAGCGCCTGGTCGAGGGAGAGCTCCCCGAACACCGCGCGCAGCGCCGTGCGTGACAGCTGGTCGACGGCCAGCTGGAAGTCGTTGATCTCGAACAGCGCCGACTTGACGTCGATCACCTGGCAGAAGATGGTCGCGCTCACCTGCAGCGACACGTTGTCCTTGGTGATGACCGCCTGCTGGTCACCCGTCATCGGGAACTCGCGCACGTCGACCTTGTCCATTCGGTCGACGAAGGGCGCCAGGATGTGCAGGCCGGGCTGCTTGACGGCCTTGAACTCGCCGAGCCGCTTGACGACGCCGACGCTGCCCTGCTGGACGATCTTGATGAAGCGGGATGCGAACAACGTGACCAATCCGAGGACGGCCAATCCGGCGACGATCAGGATCCCCAACACTTCTCCGGCCGATGCGAGCATGGGGTACCTCTCTTCTGGTTGTGGGTGTGGCTAACTGTCGGCGGCGTAGACGACGAGCAGGCCGCGCTCGACGTCTGCGACGACGACATCAGTCCCGATGGGGATACTGGCGTCGGGGTCGAGCGGGATTGCCAGCCACTCCTCACCCCGGGCCCGGATCCGTCCGGGATTGTGTGCGCCCTCGATCGCCTTGGTCACCAGGGCCGTGTCCCCGATCATTCCCTGCACACCGCTACGCACGACCACCACGCTACTAGCGCCCGATGAAGACGGGCTCTCGCTTCTCGGCGAATGCGGCCATGGCCTCCGCCGTGTCCTTGGTCGAGAAGTTCAGGGCCTGGCAGCGGGCCTCGTCCTCCACCGCCTGCTCCATGGAGGCCATGGACGAGGCGTTGAGCATCGTCTTGGTCATGGACAGGGCCAGGGGCGGGCCGGCGGCCAGCGTGGCGGCCCAGTCGTCGACGAAGGCGTTCGAGCTCGTCCAGCGGGAGCACGCGGTTGACCAGCCCGATGGCGGCCGCCTCCTCCCCGCTCCACATGCCGCCGAAGAGCGCGATCTCCTTGGCCCGGGCCAGGCCCACCAGCCGGGGCAGCAGCCAGGAGGCGCCGTTGTCGAGCGCCAGGCCGCGCCGGGAGAAGATCATGGAGAGCCGAGTGCGGTCGCTGCACACGATGAGGTCGCACCCGAGCGCGAGCGAGAGGCCGGCACCGACGGCGACGCCGTCGACCTTGGCGATGGTCGGCTTGGTCACCCGGTGCAGGCCCAGCGCGACGTCACCGAGCCGGCGCATGCGGGCCAGGCCCGAGCGCGAGCGGTCGGTGGCGGGGCCGTCGGGGTCCGAGAGGTCCGCACCCGAGCAGAAGGCGCCGCCGGCGCCCGTGAGGACCATCACCCGGTCGTCGTCGCTGTCCTCGACCTCGGCGAAGATCTGCTTGAGCTCGTTCAGCATCTTGTTGTTGGCGGCGTTCTTGCGCTCGGGGCGGTTCATCGTGACGGTCACGACGCCGTCCTTGCGCTCGACAATGAGGGTCTCCATGACCATCGACCCTAGGCCGCGCCGTGTCAGAACGCACCTTCGACGACGTGCAGCGTGCGGCCCAGCACGGCCGCCACGTCGAAGCGCACCTCGGCCCAGCGCCGGTCCTGGCTGCGCAGGTAGGCGGCGGCGAGACGGCGCAGGCGCAGCTGCTTGGCCCGCGTCACCGCCTCGAGCGGGTGCCCGTGGGTGGTGTTGCTGCGGGCCTTCACCTCGCAGACGACCAGGGTGCGGCCACGGGCGCAGATCAGGTCGACCTCGCCCGCGGGGCAGCGCCAATTCCGCTCGAGGACGGCGTACCCGTGCTCCCGGTAGTACCCGGCGGCCCGCTCCTCGCCGCAGTGGCCGAGTGCGGCGTTGTGCCGGTTGTCCCCCACCGCGGGGAACGGTCGCTCAGAGCTCTTGTTCGGGCAGGCGCTCGATGTTGACGTCGCGGAAGGTGACCACACGCACCTCGGGGACGAAGCGGGCCGGGCGGTACATGTCCCACACCCAGGCGTCACGCAGCTCGAGCTCGATGCACGCCGGCGTGGTGTCGGAGCGCACGTTGAGCGACACCTCGTTGGCCAGGTAGAAGCGCCGTTCCGTCTCGATCACGTAGGCGAAGACAGGAAGGACGGCCCTGTACTCCTGGACGAGCCCGAGCTCGATCTCGGACTCGTAGCGCTCGAGGTCCTCCTCGCTCACTCGGCGCCGGCCCTACTCGTCGGCGGCCTCCTCGACGGTCTCGTCATGCGCCTCCGCCTCCGCCATCTCGGCCTCGTCGACCGGCTCGACGTCCATGGTCTCGACGTCCAGATCCTCGACGTCCAGATCCTCGACGTCCAGGTCCTCGACGTCCTCGACCGCTGCCTCGGCCGCCGCCTTCCCGCCCCGGGCGACCCGCCGCTCCTTGATCTTGGCGGCCTTCCCGTGACGCTCACGCAGGTAGTACAGCTTGGCCCGCCGGACATCGCCCAGCGTGGCGACCTCGATCTTCGCGATCGTGGGCGAGTGCACCGGGAAGGTGCGCTCGACGCCGACGCCGAAGCTGACCTTGCGGACGGTGAAGGTCTCCTGCACGCCGCCACCCTGTCGCCGCATGACGGCGCCCTGGAAGACCTGCACCCGCTCCCGGTTCCCCTCGACCACCCGGACGTGGACCTTGACGGTGTCGCCGGGGCGGAACTCGGGGATGTCGTCGCGCAGGCTGTCGCGATCGATGGTCTCGGTGGGGTGCATGGGAGGCGTCCTTCGGTCACACCGGCTCAGTGCCGGACGGAACATCGTAGCCGTGCTCGGCCAGGGCCCGCACGTCGCTGGCGCTCAGCGCCGACGCCCTGACCAGGTAGCGCGATCAGGTCCGGGCGGCGCTCGGCCGTCCGCAGCAGGGCCTGCGTGCGGCGCCAGGCGGCCACGGCCCCATGGTCGCCCGATCGGAGCACCTCGGGCACCGGCCAGCCTCGGAACTCGGCCGGTCGGGTGTACTGGGGGTACTCGAGCAGCCCCTCGGTGAAGCTCTCGTCCAGCTGCCGACTGCTCGTTGCCGAGCACCTCGGGCAGCAGCCGGGCCACCGCCTCGACCACCACGAGGGCGGCGAGCTCCCCGCCGGCCAGCACGAAGTCGCCCACCGAGAGCTCGCCGTCCACCAGGTGGTCGGCGACCCGCTGGTCCACTCCCTCGTAGCGGCCGCAGAGCAGCGAGAAGCCACCGGGCGCCGCGGCCAGCTCGGCGGCCATCGCCTGGTCGAAGCGCCGCCCGCCCGGGGCGAGCAGATACAGCGGCCGGGGCAGGTCGGGGACGGCCTCGACGCAGCGGAAGATCGGCTCGGCCCGCAGCACCATGCCGGCGCCGCCCCCGAAGGGGCTGTCGTCGACGGAGCGCCGAGGATCGTCGGCGCCTTCCCGCAGGTCGTGCACGCGCACGTCGAGCGCACCCGTGTCGGCGGCCCGCCCGAGGATGGAGGCGCCGCAGTAGCCGGCGACGACGTCGGGGAAGATCGTGAAGACGTCGATCCTCACGGGGCCGACCTCACAGCGTCCAGCAATCCGTCCGGGATGTCGACCTCGACCGTCCCGGCCGCCGCGTCGTGCCGCGTCACGAAGCGGAGCGGGATCAGCGCGCCCGACTCGAGCACCAGGAGGTCGCTGGCCGGATTGGCCTCGACCGCCGCCACCAGGCCGAGCTCGGCGCCGGCGCCGTCGAGCACCGTGGCACCGACGAGCTCGTGGACCCACAGGGCGCCCGGCACCTCGAGCGGCTCGGCCTCGAGGTCCACGCCGTGCAACCGCTCGGCCGCCTCGCGGGACGCCACGTCCTCGAACTGCACGATGAAGCGATCGGTGCCGAAGGGCTTGGACGAGAGGACGCGGAGGGTGCCGCGGGAGGAGGCGAGCTCGGTCCCCGGGTTCAGGCGCTGCGTCTGGTCGGTCCAGAGCTGGACCACGACCTCGCCCCGCAGGCCGTGGGCCTTGGTGACCCGGCCGATCTTGAGCAGCTCAGTCGTCGACGATGTCCACGCTGGCCTGGACGCCGTCCTTGGCGCCCGCCACGTTGACCAGGGTCCGGATCGCCTGCGCCGTGCGGCCGCGGCGGCCGATCACCCGTCCCATGTCCTCGGGAGCGACGTGGAGGTTGAGCCGAACGCCGCTGCGGCGGTCCTCGGTCTCGATCACGACCGCGTCGGGATCGTTGGACAGCGAGCGGGCCAGGTAGGTCAGGACGGTGAGCGGCGTGCCACCGTCGACCGCCCGCAGCTCGTTGCCTTCGCCGACACCGTCCTCGTCGTCGACGTCGTCCACGTCATCGACGTCGTCCACGTCATCGACGTCGTCCCGTCATCGACGTCGTCCACGTCATCGACGTCGTCCACGTCGTCGATGTCGTCGTCGACCGCACCACCGCCGGTCTGGTTGATGTCGCCCGCTTCGTAGAGGTTGGTCACTTGGCCCTCGCCGCAGCGAACTCGTCCCAGGCGCCGGAGGTCTTGAGGAGGCGCTCGACGCGCTCCGTCGGCTTGGCGCCGTTGACCAGCCACTTGACGGCCTTCGCGTTGTCGATCTGGATCACGGCGTCCGGCTCCGCCGTCGACGAGCCCCGGGGCGCGTAGGTGCCCACGATCTCGAGAAAGCGCCCGTCACGGGGCGACCGGCTGTCGGCGGCCACGACCCGGTAGGTCGGCTGCTTCTTCTTACCCATCCGCACGAGGCGGAGCTTGACTGCCACGAGGTGGTTCCTCCAAAGGGATCTGGACGTATTGGCCGTCCATTCTGGCAGATGGCGGGGCTACCGGCCTTTCGGCGGTGTCACCCGCCCGCCCTTCTTCTTCTTCTTGGTCCCCTTGTTGACGCTGACCACTGGCCGGGCGGGGGCCGGCGCAGGCAGGCCGGGGAAGCTCGAGGGCAGCTCCCCGCCGTCACCCATCAACTGGGAGAGCATGTCGAAATCGGGCTGGGCGGGCTGTCCGGCGGAGCCGGCGCCGGCCGCCTGTTGGGCCATCTTGCGGGCGGCGCGGCCGCTCATCCCGGCCATGTTTGGCATCCCGGGGAGGTTCGGCATGTTGCCCGAGGCCATCCCCTTCATCATCTTCTGCATCTCCTTGAACTGCTTGAGGAGCGCGTTGACGTCCTGGATGCTCGTGCCCGAGCCCCGTGCCACCCGGCTGCGGCGCGAGCCGTCGAGCAAGGTGGTGTCGGTGCGCTCGGCCGGGGTCATGGAGCAGACGATCGCCTCGACCTTGGCCACCTCGCCGTCGTCGATCTGGCCGGCGGCCTGGCGCATCTCCTTGGACATACCGGGCATGAGGCGCATGAGGCCGCCCAGTGACCCCATCTTCTTCACCTGGCGCAGCTGGGAGAGGAAGTCCTCGAGGGTGAACTGCCCCTGCATGAGGCGGCTGGCGCTCTTGGCCACCTCGTCGGAGTCCATCGTGCGCTCGGCCTGCTCGATCAGGCTCAGCACGTCGCCCATCCCCAGGATGCGGTCGGCCATGCGGTCGGGGTGGAACAGGTCGAAGTCGCCCAGGCGCTCGCCCGTGCTGGCGAACGCGATCGGCTTGCCGACCACCCCCTTGACCGAGAGGGCGGCACCGCCGCGGGCGTCCCCGTCGAGCTTCGTGAGGATCACGCCGCTCAGCTCGAGGGTGTCGTGGAACGCCTTGGCGGTGGCCACCGCGTCCTGGCCGATCATGGCGTCGATGACCAGGAACGTGTAGTGGGGCTCGGTCGCCGCCGAGATGTCGCGGATCTGCTGCATCAGTTCCGCGTCGATGGTCAGGCGGCCCGCCGTGTCGATGATGCAGATGTCCTTGCCGAGGCGCCGGGCCTCCTCGAGGCCCGCCACCGCGCAGGCGACGGGGTCGGTGGCCTCACTGAAGACCGTGACCCCGGCCTGCTCGCCGAGGACGCGCAGCTGCTCCACGGCGGCCGGGCGCTGGAGGTCCGCGCCCACCAGCAACGGGTTGCGCCCCTGCTGCCTCCACCACAGGGCGAGCTTGGCCGAGTTGGTGGTCTTGCCCGAGCCCTGCAGCCCGGCCATGAGGACGACCGTCGGCGGGCGGGACGCGTAGCTGAGCTTGAGCGTGGCCCCGCCGAGGACGCTGACCAGCTCCTCGTGCACGGCCCGGATCACCTGCTGGCCCGGGGTGAGGCTCCTCGAGAGCGCCTCCGTGCTGACCCGCAGCCGGATGCCGTCGCAGAAGCGGCGGGCGACGCTCAGCTCGACGTCGGCCTCGAGGAGCGCCGTGCGGATCTCCTTCAGCGCCTCATCGAGGTCGGCCTCGCTGATGCGCCCCTTGCCCCGCAGGCGGGTCGAGATCCGCTCCAGGCGGTCGGACAGGGCGTCGAACATGGGGTCTCAGGTTAGTCACGGGGGCCTCGGCGCCGGTCCACGGGGAGGTCGCCGGTCCGGCGCCGGAGCCGTCGCGGGCGAGCCAGCTCTTGAGCTTCGTGGTGGACGTCCTCGAGGTCGGCTGACAGCTGGCAGGCTGGTCCCATCTATGGAGATCGCCGGCTTCGTGGAGGCACTGCGGCACGAAGGCGCCCGCATGACGGCGGCGGCGCGTGTCGTGTCGGCCGACGCACCGGTGCCGACGTGTCCGGACTGGGTGGCGCGTGACCTGATCCGCCACATGGGTGGCGTGCATCGCTGGGCGACCGGCTACGTGGCCGAGGCGCGCACCGAGATCCGTCCCGGGGGGCTCGACGAGATCGTCGGCCGCTGGCCCGGCGACGAGGAGCTGGCCGACTGGTTCGAGGCCGGGTACCTCGGGTTGGTGGCGGCGTTGGAGGCGGCGCCGGCGGGCCTGCGGTGCTGGACGTTCCTCCCCGCACCCTCGCCGCTCGCCATGTGGAGCCGGCGCCAGGCGCACGAGACCGCGATCCACCGCGTCGACACCGAGCTGGCGGCGGGCCGGCCCGTCGGTGACGTCTCGCCGTGCACTGCTGCGTTCGCCGCCGATGGCGTCGACGAGCTGTTGACGTGTTTCGTGCCCCGCCGCTCGACGGGTTTGCGTGCCGAGCACCCGGTGACGCTCGGCATTCAGTGTGTCGACGGCGGCGGCGCCTGGGTGTTGTCGATCGGGCCCGACGGCGTGACGACCTCGGCCGGCGCAGCCGAGGCGGCGTGCACGGTCCGGGGAGCGGCGTGCGACCTGTATCTCGCGTTGTGGAACCGCGCCGGCGGAGAGCGGCTGCGCATCGAGGGCGACGCCGGCGTGCTCCATGCGTTCGGCGACGCGGTGCGGGTGCGCTGGGCCTGAGCCGGCAGGCGGTCTGCGGCGGGCCCTGCGGCGGGTCTTCTCGAGCGTCAGGCCGCTGCGGGTTCGCCCACCCTGAGCGTGACCGCAGGGGTGCGGCGGCGCCCGAAGAGCCAGTAGGCCAACGAGCCCGACGTGTTCATGGTGGCGGCCAGCCGCCACAGCCGCTTCGGGCCCCGCACGGCGGCCTGGGGCCGGCGGTCGAGGTCGCGCCACGTGAGCGTCAGCACGACCAGGTGGATCACCAGTGCCACGACCACGACCCGCTTCTGCTGGTCGCTCAGGTCGCTCCACTTCTGCTGGCGGCGCGGCGGGCTCACGGCTGCATGGCTCAGTCTCCGGCGAGCAGCGCGTCGACGAACTCGTCGGGGTCGAAGTCGACCAGGTCGTCGGGGCCCTCGCCGAGGCCCACGAGCTTGACCGGCACGAAGAGCTCGCGCTGCACCGCGATGACGATGCCGCCCTTGGCCGTGCCGTCGAGCTTGGTGAGCACGATCCCGGTGACGTCCACCGCGTCGGCGAACTCGCGAGCCTGCGCCAACCCGTTCTGGCCCGTCGTCGCATCGAGGACGAGCAGCACCTCGGTGACGTTGCCCGGGTCGCGGTCGGCCACCCGCCGGATCTTCTTGAGCTCCTCGACCAGGTTGACCTTCGTGTGCAGGCGCCCGGCCGTGTCGGCCAGAACCAGGTCGTTGCCCCGCGCCGCGGCGCGCTGCACGGCGTCGAACACGATGGCACTGGGGTCGGCGCCCTCGGCGCCGCGCACGATCTCGGTCCCGGTGCGTTCGGCCCACATGCCGAGCTGGTCGGCGGCGGCGGCGCGGAAGGTGTCGCCCGCCGCCAGCAGGACCGAGTGGCCGGCGGCCGACTGGCGCCGGGCCAGCTTGCCGATCGTCGTCGTCTTGCCCACCCCGTTGACCCCCACGAAGAGCCAGACGTCGGGCGAGCCCTGCCGGCCGTCGAAGTGCAGGGACCGCGTCCCGCCGGTCTCGAGCAGCGCACGGATGGAAGCGCCCAGGGCCTCGAGCAGGTCGTCGCCGCCCTTGATCTCCTTGGCGTCCACCTTGGCCCGCAGCTCTTCGAGGAGCGCGGTCGTCGTGGCGACCCCGACGTCGGCCCGGATGAGCGCCTCTTCGAGCGAGTCCCAGGTGGCGGCGTCGATCCGGCCGGAGCGCAGCGCAGCGACCGCACCGCTGAAGAGCCCGCGCACGCCGCCCAGGCGGCTGCGGTACGAGGGCGGCGCCTCGACGCCCGGGGCGGGTCGGCGCCTCGACCGTCGACGGCGGTGCGGGTGCCTGTGTCGGTGCCGGTGCCACTGCCGGGGCCCCGGCGGCCGGGGATGGCGCCGCCGGAGGCGCCGCCGTCGCCGCGCCGCCCCGTCGCCGGGAGCGGGTGGCCGCGATCCCCCCGATGACCACGCCCAGCACGGCCACCACGACGACGAGGATGATGTAGAAGCCGACCGTGACGGCGATCATGCGTTCGAGGGCTCCTTCTGCACCTTCTGGTTCTCCACCTTCTGGCTGACGACCTGGGAGGACCCGCCTGGCGCCATGGTCACACCGTAGAGCGCGTCGCCCGTCTCCATGGTGCGCTTCTGGTGGCTCACGATGAGCAGCTGCGCCTCGTCGCGGAACTCGTGGACCAGAGCGAGGAAACGGCTCAGGTTGACGTCGTCGAGGGCCGCCTCCACCTCGTCCATCATGTAGAAGGGCGACGGGCGGCTGCGGAAGACGGCGAAGAGGAACGCGAGCGCGGCCATCGAGCGCTCGCCGCCGGAGAGCAGCGAGACGCGGCGGACGTTGCGCCCGGCGGGGCGCACCTCGATCTCCACGCCGGTATTGAGCAGGTCGTCGGGGTCGAGGAGGACGAGCCGGCCCGTGCCGCCGGGGAACAACATGGCGACGAGCGCGGAGAAGTGCTCGTTGACGTCGGCCGCGGCGGCGGCGAACGACGTCACGATCTCGTGGTCGAGGGTGCGCACGACCTCGTGCAGCTCGCGGCGCGCGCCGCGGACGTCGTCGACCTGCGCCTCGAGCTCCTTGTGGCGCTCCTCGAGCGTCGAGAGCTCCTCGAGGGCCAACGGGTTCACCGGGCCCAGCGCGACGAGTTTGCGCTCGAGCTCCTCGGCGTGCTGGGTCAGCGTCGTCCCCCCGGGGGCCTCGGGTTCGGGCAGGCCCACGAGGTCCTCGGGCGTCGCACCGAGGTCCCGCAGGACGTGGTCGCGCAGCGCCTCGGTCCGCAGGTCGACCTCGTTGGCCTCGAGGTCGAGGGTGCGGGTGCGGGTGCGGACCGCATCGAGGCGTTGCTCGGTCGTGTGGCGGTCCTGGCGCAGCCGCTCCAGCTTCTCGCCGCCGGCGCGGACCGCGTCGACCTGGTCCTGGTAGTCGTGGCGCAGGGACTCGAAGATCCCGTCGAGTCGCGCGTGCTCCTGGTCGACGAGGACCTCCAGGCGCGCCAGGACGGCGCCGTCGGCCTCCAGGCGCCGGCGGCGGCGCGGCGGCGGTGGCCCGCTCCTCGGCGTGGCCCTGCAGGCGCCGCTCCACCTCGGCCTGGCGCTCGCCGAGCACCCGACGGCGTTCGGCGACCCCCGCGCACGCGCACCTCGAGCGCCTGGCGCTGCCGCCGCGCCTCGCTTCGCCGCTCCTCGAGCGCCTGCCAGGCCGCGAGCGCGTCGCCGAGCTCGGGCAGGGCGCGGTCCAGTTGCGCCTGCTCGGCCGTCACCTCGGAGAGCCGCAGCTGCGCCTCGGCCACTGCCGCCCGGGCCTCGTCGAGCTCGCCCGCCAGGCGCTGCTGCTCCTCGCCGGCCCGCTCCGTGTCGGCCCGTCCAGAATCGCAGGCCGACGCGTGCCGGTCCGCGGCGCGCTCGGCCGCGGCGCGGGCGTCGCGGGCGCGAGCCAGCGCGATGCGCGCCTCGGTGAGGTGGGCGCGTGCCAGCTCGGCGGCGGCCGCGGCGTCCCCGGCCTTGTGCCTCGCCTCCTCGACCGCCGCCGCGGTGACCACGCCGCTGCCCGAGCGCACGCGCCATCCCGTCGCCGCGAAGCGATCACCCTCGGGCGTCACCACCACCAGGTCCTCGCGGGCGAGCGAGAGGTCGATCGCCTCCTCCCACCCGTCGACACGGACGGCACGGCCGACCAGCGAGTCGAGCACTGACTCGGCGACGGTCCCACCGTGGCGGGCGCGCACGTGCGCGCGCACGGTCTCGGCGCTGCTGCCCGGCGGCAGGGAGCCCGCCAGTCCCCCGACGGCGGCCATCGACTGCCGGGGCGCGAGCGACGGCCCCGGTGACGCCGCGCTCGCGCAGGGTCGCCAGCGCCGCCTGGGCGGCGCGGCGCCCGTCGACCACGACGGCGGCCACACCGGCGCCGGCCGCGGCCTCGAACGCCGCGTCCCAACCGTCGTCGATCTCGACGAGGTCGACCAGGGACCCGACGACCCCGTCGACGTCACGCAGGAGCTCGCGCCCGCCCGCGCCCTGCAGGTCCGCCAGAGCGCGCTCCAGCGCCTCGGCCCGGGCCGCCGTGCGGTGGAGGCCTTCGGCGGCCTCGTCGGCCGACACCTGCGCCGACTCCGCGGCGCGGGCAGCCTGCTCGAGCTCCGCCGTGCGGGCGGCCAGCTCGGCCCCGAGGGCCATCGTTGCCCCTTCGAGGTCCGCGGACGCCTTGGTCAACAGGTCGGCCCGCACCGCGGCGCCCGCCCCGCGCTGCTCGAGGGACCCCACCCGGCCGGCCAATGCCGCGAGGTCGCGTTGCTCCCGTGCCGCGGCCCGGGCCACCAGTTCCAGGCGCGCGTGCACCCGGGCGATCGCCTCGTCGGGCGCGTCGCCCCCCAGCACGGCCGACCAGCGCTCCCGGAGCGACGCCTCCTCCTCGCCGAGGGAGGCCAGCGCGGCCTCGAGCCCGGCCCGCTCCTCGGCCCCACCCGCCGCCTCGTCGGCCTCCGCCGCCGCCAGCTCGGTGGCGAGCCGGGCCCCCTCCGCCTCGAGGGTGGACACCACGTCGACGTCCGCCGCCGCGTCCAGCGCGGCCACGACGGCGCGCCCCCGCTCGCGCAGCAGGGCCGAGGTGCCCCGGGCCCGTTCGACCAGGCCCTGCACCCGTCCGAGCGCGTTGGCCAGGTCCTCCTCGCGGCGCGACGACAGCTCGGCGCTGGTGGAGGTGGCCTCGGCATCGAGCTGCTCGAGGGCCTCGTGCAGCTCGCGCTCCTCGTCGCGGCAGATGCCCAGGCTCTGCGCGGCGGCCCGGCGGCGGGCCGTCAGGTCGGCCTGCTCGGCGCCGGCGAGGTAGCGGCGGACGGCGAGCAGCTCGGAGGCCACCGTGTCGTGGGAACGGGCTGCCGCGGCCTGCCGCTCGAGGGGCCGGATCTGGCGCCGCACCTCGCGTACCAGGTCCCCGAGTCGCTCGAGGTTCTCGGCGGTGGCGGCCAGGCGGCGTTCGGCCCGCTCGCGCCGCCGCCGGTGCTTGAGCACCCCCGCCGCCTCCTCGATGATGGCCCGGCGGTCCTCGGGACGGGCGTTGAGCACCGTGTCGAGCTGGCCCTGGCCGATGATCATGTGCTGCTGACGCCCCACGCCCGAGTCGCTGAGCAACTCGGTGATGTCGAGCAGCCGGCAGGGCGCCCCGTTGATGGCGTACTCGCTGTCGCCCGAGCGGAACAGGGTCCGGGTGATCGTGACCTCGGACAGGTCGATGGGCAGCTTGCCCGAGGAGTTGTCGATGGTGAGCGACACCTCGGCCCGGCCCAGCTGGGGACGCGACGAGGTCCCGGCGAAGATGACGTCCTCCATCTTGGCGGAGCGCAGCGAGCGGGGGCCCTGGGCCCCGAGCACCCAGGTGACGGCGTCGACGACGTTCGACTTGCCGCTCCCGTTGGGACCCACGACCACCGTGATCCCGGGCTCGAATTCCAGCACGGTGGGGTCGGCGAAGGACTTGAAGCCCTTCATGCTGAGCGACTTCAGGAACATTCAGGGCGACCCTACTGGGTGCCTACGCGCTGCGGGGGCCTAAACCTGGCAGTGTTCGCAGAAGAAGGTCGAGCGCCCGCCGGCCTTGACCCTGACGATCGTGTTGCGGCAGCGCCGGCAGGGCTGGCCCTCACGGTCGTAGACCTGGTGCGAGCCCTGGAAGTCCCCGAGCTCACCGAAGAGGTCCCGGTACTGCTCGTCGGCCAGCGAGGAGCCCCGGTGCTTGATCGCGTCCGCCAGCGTCTCGACGATGGCCCGGTAGAGCCGCCGCACCTCGGTGGCCGAGAGCGAGTCGGCGGTGCGGTCGTAGCGCAACCCGGCCTGGTAGAGCATCTCGTCGGAGTACAGGTTGCCGATGCCCGCCGTGAAGCTCTGGTCCATCAGGAGCGCCTTGATCCCGCCGTGGTGCTGGTGCAGCAGTGCGCCGAAACGGTCCCAGCTCATGAGGTCCTCGATGGGGTCGAAGCCGAGATGGGCCAGCTCGGGGATGGCCTTGCGGATGGCCGCACCGTCGCCGCCGGCCGTCCCCGAGACCGGGCTCAGCGGCGTCCCGTCGGCCTTGAGCGGCGGGGTGGACACGAACAGCTCGCCGAAGGTGCGCGGGTCCACGTAGCGCAGCTCGCCGCCCTGGGTGAACGTGATGACGACGTGGGTGTGCTTGGGCTTGGGGTCCTTGGCCGACTTCACCCGCAGGAGCTGGCCGCTCATCCCGAGGTGCACCACCAGGGTGTCCCCGCTGTCGAGCGTCAGGAGCAGGTACTTGCCCAGCCGCCCGACCGACTTGATCGTGCGCCCCTCGAGCAGGGCGCGGAAGTGCTTGGCCGAGGCGTGGCGGCGCACCGAGCGCCCGTTGGCCACCGAGACCGCCTTGATCTTGCGGCCGACCACCTCGCGCGCCAGGTCCTGGCGCAGGGTCTCGACCTCGGGAAGCTCAGGCACCGGCTATCTCCTCCCAGGCCGCGCGGGCGGCCTCCTGCTCGGCGTCCTTCTTGGAGCGCCCGACGCCCGTTCCCCACAGCGTCCCGCCCAGGAACACCTCGGCGACGTAGGCCCGGTCGTGATCGGGCCCCGAGCCCACCACCACGTAGCGGGGCGTGCCGTCGCCGTCACGCACCGCCTTCTCCTGGAGCCGGCTCTTGTGGTCGAAGTCGTCGGGCTCCTCGCCCGCCCGCTCGATCGCCTCCCCCAGCTCACGGAGCACCAGCTGCCGCGCGGCCTCCCAGCCGGCGTCGAGGTAGACCGCCCCGAGGATGGCCTCGAAGGCGTCGGCCAGGATGGAGGCCTTGGTGCGGCCGCCTGACCCTTCTTCCCCCGGCCCAACAGGAGGACCTCACCCACCCCGAGCCGGCCGGCCACCTCGGCCAGCACGCGGGCGTTGACCACGGCGGAGCGGACCTTGGCCAGCTTGCCCTCGGCGAAGTCCGGGAAGTGGTCGTAGGTGTAGCCGGCGACGATCAGGCCGAGCACGGCGTCGCCCAGGAATTCCAGGCGCTCGTTGGACGGTGCCCCGCCCTCCTGCTCCCCGCACCAGCTGCGGTGCGCCAGGGCGTGCTGCAAGAGGCTCAGGTCCCCGAAGGTGTGGCCAAGTCGCTCGGCCAGGACGGCCGCCCCCTCAGCGCCGGCGTCAACCCGCCTCGAGCTTGGCGTAGACGTAGTCAACAGCGTCACGGACCGTGCGCAGGTCCTCGAGGTCCTCGTCGTCGATACGGAAGCCGACGGTGCGCTCCCCCAGCTCCTCTTCCAGGGCTTCGACCAGCTCGATCAGGGCCAGCGAGTCCGCGTCGAGGTCCTCGACGAACGAGGCGCCCTCGGTGATCGACGACGGGTCCGTCTCGAGGATGTCGGCCAGCTGGTCCCGGATCAGCTCGAAGACCCCGTTGCGGTCGAGGGGGCCCTGGTTGGTGTGGGTTTCTGCCGGCACGCGGACCAGTGTACGTGTTTCGGGGGTGGAACCGCCCGTTTATAGCATCTGAGCTGGGTTTTCAGCCGTTCTCGCCGGGGCGTACGGCGGCCGCCACCTGGTCGACCAGGCCCCTGGTCGCACACTCGTGGGCCACCAGGACCGCGTTCATCATGGCCGTCGCGTTGGACGACCCGTGGCTGATGACGCAGACGCCGTCGGTGCCGAGCAGCATGGCCCCGCCGGTGTTCTCCGGCTCGAATTCCGCCGCCAGGGGCAGGAGGTGCGGCAGCAGCACCTGGGCCGCCTCCCTGGTGGCGTCGTCGGTCCCGAAGACGCCCAGCATGGTGTCGAAGAGGAAGCGCAGCGAGCCCTCGAGGGACTTGAGGGTCACGTTGCCGGTGAAGCCGTCGGTCACGATGACGTCGGCCGGCGAGGGCAGCAGGTCCCGGCCCTCGAGGTTCCCGACGAACTCGAAGCCCCGCGCCGTGCGCCTCCCCCGCGGCAGCCAGGAGGCCGTGGGTCTCCTTGACCAGGGGCGTGCCCTTCGTCGGCTCCTCGCCGATCGACAGGAGGCCCACCGTGGGCGACTCGGTGCCGAAGCGGGCCGAGACGTAGGCGGCGCCCATCTGTGCGAACTGCACCAGCATGGCGGGCGTGCACTCGGCGTTGGCCCCGGCGTCGACGAGAACCGCCGGCGTGCGGCCGAGGCGCGGCAGCGGCGTGGCGATGCAGGGCCGCACCACGCCGGGCAGGCGCCCCATGCGCAGCAGGGCGGACGCCATCGTGGCCCCGGTGTTGCCGGCCGAGACCATGGCCGACGCCTTCCCGTCGCGCACCAGCTCGGCCGACGCGGACCAGCGAGGAGTCCTTCTTGCGGCGGACCCCGCCGGCGGGGTCCTCGTCCATGCCGATGACCTCGGTGCACGGCACCAGCTCGAGGCCCTGCGTGTCACCCACCTGCTCGGGCGGGCCGACCAGCACGATCCCCACCGCCGTGGTCGGCGGCGGCCCGGCGGGCGCCCTCGACGATCTCACCGGGCGCCTTGTCGCCGCCCATGGCGTCGACGGCGACGGGGAGGGTGGCCAGCACCTCGGGCGTGGGACGCACGCCCCGCCGGCTCAAGTCAGTCGACCTCGACCGCTTGGCGCCCCTTGTACCAGCCGCAGCTGGGGCAGACCACGTGCGGCGTCTTGGACGCCTGGCAGTGCGGGCAGACGCTGCGCGCCGGGCGGCCGAGCCGCCACGCCGCGGCCTGGTGGCTGCGGCCCTTGGCCTTGGACTTCTTCTTCTTCGGGACGGCCATGGAGGGTCTCCAAGATCGGTTCGGGGCGCTCTCGAGCGCTCTCAGACGGTGCCGGCCCGCAGGGACCGGCTACCGGAGCACGTCGAGGTTAGCCCACCGGGGGTCGCGTGGGGCAACGCAGCCGCAGGCGCCCTCGTTGAGGTTCGCCCCGCACCGGGGGCACAGGCCGGCGCAGTCGGGCCGGCACAGGGGCGCCATCGGCAGCTCGAGCACGATGGCGTCGCGCGCCAGGGGCGCCAGGTCGAGCTCGTCGTCGACGATCGGGTAGAGCTCCTCGTCGGAGAGGTCGGCCAGCGGGGCGTCGGCGAAGCGCTCGTGGACCGGGATCCGCAGCTCCCCCGCCACCGGCTCGGCGCAGCGCCGGCAGATGCCGACCCAGGGCGCGCTCACGGTGCCGGCGACGTCGATCCCGCCCTACGAAGGGGACGAGGGTCACGTCGCACTCGGCCTCCGCCCCGGCGGGCACCACGCTGCGGCCGGGGTCGATCCCGGCCTCCTCGAGCGGGCCCGGCGAGCGCGACCTCGCCCCGGCGGACCTCGTGGGCCTGCCGGCCGCGCGTGCGGCGCAGCCGTGCCACGTGGACGACGAAGGGGTCCCCGGCCATCGGACGGGCCCACTAGGTCTGATCCTGGTCGAAGAAGCCGTCCTCCTCCGTCCCGGATCCCTCGTCCTCGGTCGCGGTCGCCACGAGCGGTGCGGCCAGCCTGGCCCGGCCCGCCTGCACCGTCCGGGTGAGCCGGTCCAGCACGATCTCCATGCCGGCCAGCTTGGTGTCGACGAAGTCCTCGGCCTGGTGGCGCAGCGCCCGCGCCTCCTCGTTGGCGTCGTCGAGGATGCGCTGGGCCACCGAGTTGGCCTGGCGCACGATCTCGGTCCGCTGCACCATGTGCTCGGCCTGGGCGCGGACCTCGTCCATGAGCGCCTCGGCGTCGCGGCTGCGCTCGGCCATGAACTCCTCGCGCTCGCGCAGCAACCAGCGCGCCTGGCGAAGCTCGTCGGGCAGGCTCTCGAGCGCCGCCTGCAGGAGCGAGGTGACCTCCTCACGCGAGACCATCACCGAGGAGGACAGCGGCATCGACTTGGCCGTCGCCATGAGGTCGAGCAGCTGGTGCAGGATCGACTCGACCCCCACCTCCTCGACGGGCTGCTCCTCGTCGACGTCGAGGAACTGGTCGCTCACTCGCCCCCACCCCCCTTCGTGCCCCTGCTCGAACTTGGCCACCAGGTGCTTGGCCACCACCGGCGGCACGAAGGCCGAGACGTCACCGCCGAAGCGCGCCACCTCGCGCACCAGCTTCGAGGCCACGAACGAGTACTTCGAGCTGGTCGGGATGAAGATGGTCTCGACGCCCGACAGATGGTTGTTCATCTGGGCCATCTGCATCTCGGTCTCGAAGTCCGAGACGGCACGCAGCCCGCGCACGATCGCCGACGCGCCGACGTCGCGGGCCACGTTGACGAGCAGCGTCGACACCGAGACGATCCGCACCGACGGCAGGTGGGCCACCACCTCCTCGAGCATGGCCTCGCGCTCCTCGAGGTCGAAGAGGGCGGCGCTCTTCTGGGGGTTGCGCAGGGCCGCCACGACGACCTCGTCGAAGAGCCGGCTGGCCCGCTCGACGATCTCGAGGTGCCCGTTGTGGAAGGGGTCGAACGACCCTGGGAAGAGGCCGACCTTCACGAGCCGGCGCCGCTGCGATGAACCACGGTGACGAGCGTACCGCCGTACCGTCGTTCTCTCGTGACCACCCAGCCCCCGGGCGGCGTGATCGGTGCCGACGATTCCATGACGACGACGCCGGCCCGGAGCGCGCCCAGCAGCGCCGGCCACTCCGAGAAGTCGTAGGGGGGGTCACACAGCGCGAGGTCGAAGTCCCCCTGGGCCCCGCTCTCCAGCCACGCCGGTAGCGACGCCCGCACGAGGGTGGCGGGCTCGTCGCCCAGCCCCACCGCACCGAGGTTGAGGCGCACGGCGGCCAGCGCGTCGGGGTCCAGGTCGACGAAGGTGGCCGACGCCGCGCCCCGGGACAGCGCCTCGACGCCGAGTGCCCCGCTCCCGCAGAAGAGATCGACGACGCACAGACCCTCGACGCCGCCCTGCGAGCCCAGGATGTCGAAGATCGACTCGCGCACCCGGTCCGAGGTCGGGCGCACCGACCGGGGCAGCTTGGCGGCCAGCCGCCGTCCGCGGCTCCGGCCTCCGATGACCCGCATCCGCACCACCCTAAAGCCGCCTAGCTCTTGAAGAGGTACTCGCCCTCGTCCTCGCTCAGCAGCAGCCGGACCTCGTCGGCCAGGCCGGGGTGCGCTTCGAGCTGGGGATCCTCGCCCACGACGGCCTCGGCCACCCGGCGCGCCTCCGCCAGCAGCGCCACGTCGTCCGGGTCGCTCAGCGAGGCCAGCCGCAGGTCGCTCTGTCCCTTCTGGCGGGCGCCCAGCAGCGTGCCCTCCCCCCGCAGCCGCAGGTCGGCCTCCGCCAGCGCGAACCCGTCCGTCGACCCCGCCACGGCCGCCAGCCGCTCGTTGCCCTCCTCGCCCCCGAGCAGGTAGCACCAGCTCGGGTCCGACCCGCGTCCCACCCGGCCGCGCAGCTGGTGCAGCTGGGCGATGCCGAAGCGGTCCGCGCTCTCGACGACCATGACGGTCGCCTCGGGCACGTCGACGCCGACCTCGATCACGGTCGTGGCGACGAGCACCTCGAGGTCGCCGGCGCGGAAGCGGTCCATGACCTCTTCGCGCGCCGTTGCGGCCATCTGCCCGTGCATGAGCCCGACGCGTAGGCCGGCCAGCTCGCCGGCGGAGAGCCGCTCGAACTCCTCGGTGGCCGACTTCGCCTCGACCCGCGGCGAGTCCGAGACGAGCGGGCACACGACGAAGGCGCGGCGTCCGGCCGCCACCTCCTGGCGCACCTTGTCCCACGCCCGTTCCTGCGGCGCGTGCGCCTCGCCCGGGAGCCAGACCGTCTCGACGGCGATGCGGCCCGGCGGCAGCTCGTCGAGCGTCGTGAGGTCGAGATCGCCGAAGATCACCATGGCCGCCGTGCGCGGGATCGGCGTCGCCGTCATGACCAGCAGGTCCGGGTCGCCGTCGGCGCCCTTGGCGCGCAGCATCGCCCGCTGCTCCACGCCGAAGCGGTGCTGTTCGTCGATCACGACCGCGCCGAGCGAGGCGAATTCGACCTCCTCGGTCAACAGCGCGTGGGTCCCCACCACGAGGCCCACGTCACCGGCCGCCAGTCCCGCCAGGACCGCGCCGCGCGCCTTGCCCTTGACCCGGCTCGTGAGCAGCTCCACCCGGACCTCGCCGCCGCCCATCCCTCCGGGCCCTTCGAGGTCGCCCAGCAGCGCGCGCACGGCGGTGACATGCTGCTCGGCCAGCACCTCGGTCGGCACCATGAGGGCGCCCTGGTGCCCGCTCTGCACCCCGGCCAGCAGCGCCGCCAGCGCGACCACGGTCTTGCCGGAGCCCACGTCCCCCTGGAGGAGGCGATGCATCGGGAACGGACCGGCCATGTCGGCGACGATGACGGCCAGGGCCTGGCGCTGCGCCTTCGTGAGCTCGTAGGGCAGCCGGGCCAGGAAGCGAGCCACCAGCGTGTCCGCGACGGCGCCGGTGATCTCCCGCGGCGAGACGTCGTGGCGCAGGGCACGCGCGTTGACCTCGAAGGCCCGCCGTCGCAGGACGAGGGCGAGCTGCAGCCGGAACAGCTCGTCGAACACCAGGCGCCGGCGGGCGGAGTCCTTGGCCTCGAAGGACTCGGGCTGGTGGATGGCTCCGAACGCGTCGGTGCGGCCCCACAGCTCGAGTGCGCCCCGCCACTCGTCGGGAAGCGGGTCGGCGAAGGCACCGGCGCGCTCCAGCGCCTCCTCCACGAAGGAGCCGATCTCCCAGCTCGTCAACCCGGCCTTTGCCGACGCCGGATACACGGGAAGGATCCGCAGCGTGCGACGCCCGGGCGTCACGCCGGCCACCACGTCGACCACGGGGTTGGCCATCTGGCGGCCACCCCGATACTCGGTCACCTTCCCGAAGAAGATCGCCTCGGTGCCGGCCTCGAGCTGCTTGGCCCGCCAGGGCTGGTTGAAGAAGACGATCTTGAGTCGGCCCGTGTCGTCGCGCACGACGACATCGACGACGGCGCGCCCGGTCCGGGCGCGCCGGACGTGCGCCGTCTGCACCGCTGCCAGCACCGCCGCCTCGTCGCCGACCACCAGGTCGGAGACGTCGGCCTGGCGGGTACGGTCGATATAGCGCCTCGGGTAGGTGGTGACCAGATCGAGCACGGACTCGATGCCGAGCTCGGCCAGCTGGGCGGTCCGCCGCTCCGACACGCCGCGCAGCCGCGACACCCCGATGGCGCGCAGCGCGCTGAGGGTGCGGCCGTTACTCAATCCCCAACAGGTACGGGTAGAGAGGCTGCCCGCCCTGGTGCACCTCGAGCGCCACGTCCGGATACTCCTCGGAGAGCCACTCCTCTATCCGCCTCGTGTCGGCCACGCGCGCACCCTCGCCCTCGATCAGCGTGACCAGCTCGTGCGTCTCGTCGAGCAGCCGGCTGAGCAGGAGCCGGGTGCACACGACCGGATTGTCTGCGATGGCGATGACGCCGTCGCGCGAGATCCCGATGTAGTCGCCCTCGTGCACTTCCCCCGCGTCGGTCACCGAGTCCCGCACCGCCCGCGTCACCTCGGCCGGCACGACACGCGCCGCCGACTCGGACATGGAGGCCACGTTCGCCTCGGCGCCCGCGGCGGGATCGTAGGCCAGGAGGGCGGCGAACCCCTCCACGATGGAACCCGTCGCCACCACCCGCACCGTCTTGCCGCTGAGACCGTCCACCTGATCGGCCACCGGACGGATGTTCTTGTTGTTGGGCAGGATCACCACCTCGTCGGAGGGGACCGCCTCGACGGCCTTGACCAGGTCGGCCGTGGCGGGGTTCATCGTCTGGCCGCCGACGACGAGGTGGTGGACGCCGAGGGAGCGGAAGATGCGCCCGATGCCGTCGCCGGAGACGACGGCCACGACACTCGTGGTGGGCGGCGGGCCCGCGCCTTCGGTGCTCGGCCCGGCCCCCGGAGCGCCGACGCTCTCGCGCACCCAGCGCTCCTCCTCGACCTGCTCGTCGAGGTCGGTCACGCGGATGCGCTGCGGGCGCCCGGCGTCGACACCGGCCTCGATGGCGGCCCCAACGTCGTCGGTGTGGATGTGGCAGTTCCACAGGCCGTCGCCGCCGACGACGACGATGGAGTCCCCGATGCCGGCCCAGACCTCCTTGAACGCCTCGATGGAGTCGTCGGGCGCCGCCAGCAGGTACATGACCTCGTAGCGCAGGTCGCCGACCGCGTGTTCGCCCTCGCCCGCCCCCGCGCCCTCCGGACCACCGGAGGCCCAGCCGTTGAGTGCCGACAGGTCCGGTGCCTCGATGCCCGAGGGCTCCGGCAGCGGCCGCCCGTCGAGCACGAGGAGGAACGCATCGAGCAGGAGGAGGTACCCGGCGCCACCGGCGTCCACGACCCCGGCCTGGGCCAGGATGGGCAGCATCTCGGGTGTCCGGGCCAGCGTGTCGGCGGCCTCGCTGCGGGCGCTCTCCACCACGCCGAGGAGGCCGGACCCGTTCGCCGCGCCCGTGGCCGCCGCCGAGGCGACCGTCAGGATCGTCCCCTCGACCGGCCGCACCACCGCCCGCCGGGCCAGGTCGGAGGCGTGGGTGATGGCGTCGACCAGGAGGTCGGGGCCGACCCCGGCCTCCCCGCAGGTGGCCATCCGCTCGCTCATCCCCCGGAGGAGTTGCGACAGGATCACCCCGGAGTTGCCACGGGCCCCCATCAGGGACCCGTGGCCGATGGCCTTGCAGACCTCGGACAGCCCCGCCCCCGGTCCGACGCCGTCCAGCTCGCTGACCACGGCCTCGAGGGTCAGGGCCATGTTCGTGCCCGTGTCCCCGTCGGGCACCGGGTACACGTTGAGGCGATTGATGTCGGTCTGGTGCAGCCGCAGCGCATCCCGGTAGCCCCCCATCACCGCACGCAGGTCGTCGGCGCCCAGGGTCGCCGGGGAGGTCATGGCAGGGGATGCTAACCTTTGGGCCGTTCGTGAAGGCCTGCGTGCTCGCGTGACCGCGGCCTCCCTCAGGAAGGTTCACCCATGGCAGCTGTGTGCGACATCTGTGGCAAGAAGCCCTCGTTCGGCATGAACGTGAGCCACTCGCACCGGCGCACCAAGCGGCGGTGGAACCCCAACGTGCAGCGGGTGCGCGCCCTGGTCGACGGGGCGCCCAAGCGCATCCACGTGTGCACCTCGTGCATCCGGGCCGGCAAGGTGACCAAGCCCCTGCGCCGGATGCACGAGCCGAGCCCGACCAGCTGAGCCCCGCAGGCGCGGCCCCCGGGGGCCGCCCCGGCTACCCGACCCGGTGCTGCCAGCCGAGCCGCTCGAGTGCCCTCCCCGCCAGCAGCCGCTCGCCCGGGTCGACCACCACCGAGCCGATGCAGACCGGGCGGCGCAGACCGGCTTCGCGAAAGGCGTCCGCCAGGGTTGCTGCGTCGGCCTCCCCCGCGGCGACCACCAGCTCGTAGTCCTCGCCGCCCCCGAGCGCCTCGTGGAGCGTCGCCCCGTCGGCCACCGGCACGTCGTCCAGCGCGAACCCGACCCCCGACGCGTCGGCCAGCCGGTGCAGGTCGAGCGCCAGGCCGTCGGAGACGTCGATCATGGCGTGCGCGCCATGGCGGCGGGCCGCCTGGCCCTCGCGCAGGCACGCCACCGGCCGCCGGTACGCCTCGCCGGACGAGACACCCGCACGCAACTCCCGCAACCCGGCGGCCGAGCCGCCGCAGGCCCCCGTGACGAACACCGCGTCACCGGGCCGCGCGCCCGACCGCGCCACGGGGTCACCACCGCCGTCGACCGTCCCCAGCACCGTGACCACCACCACGAGCTCCGCCGCCTCCGACACGTCGCCGCCGACGACCGGGCAGCCGCTCGCGCCGGCGGCCTCTGCCACGCCCGCCATCACGCCCAGCGCCAGGTCGCCCTGACCCGACCCTCCCGGCACGCAGAGCGCCACGAGCGCCCCCAACGGCACGGCGCCCATGGCGGCCAGGTCGCTCAACGCACCCATCAATGCCTTCCAGCCCACGTCAGCGGGGCTGCACACGGCCAGGTCGACGTGCACACCCTCGACCACGCTGTCGACCGACACGACCAGAGGGCCGCCCCCCGGAACGCCCAGCGTGGCGGCGTCGTCGCGCAACCCGAACCGCTCGATTCCGCTTCCCAGCATGCCTCGGATACGCTCTAGGACCTCGTCTTCACGGGCGAGCGACGGCATGTGCCCAGGTTTGGGGGATCCCACGTCACATGCCTAGCATTGGACCCCACCGAAACCGGCCGGACGAAGGAGCAGATCCCCCCGAAATGGCGCCTACGAAGAACGCGAAACTCCTGGCGTGGGTCGACGAGGTGGCGGCGTTGACCACTCCCGATCGAATCCATTGGTGCGACGGCTCCGCCGACGAGTACGACCGGATGTGCCAGGAGCTGGTCGACGCCGGCACGTTCACCCGGCTCTCGGACGCCAAGCGGCCGAACAGCTACTGGTCCCACTCGGACCCCGGCGACGTGGCCCGCGTCGAGGACCGCACCTTCATCTGCTCCGAGAAGGAGGTCGACGCGGGGCCGACGAACAATTGGTGTGAGCCGGCCGAGATGCGCGGGACCCTGAACGGCCTCTTCAAGGGCGCCATGAAGGGCCGGACCATGTACGTCGTGCCGTTCTCCATGGGCCCGCTCGGCTCGGACATCGCCCACATCGGCGTCCAGCTGACCGACTCGGCCTACGTCGCCGTGTCCATGAAGATCATGACCCGGATGGGCACCGGCGCCCTCGAGGTCCTGGGCGACGACGGCACGTTCGTGCCCTGCCTGCACTCGGTCGGCGCGCCGCTCGAGCCCGGCCAGGCCGACGTCGCATGGCCGTGCAACGCGGACAACAAGTACATCGTCCACTTCCCCGAGACCCGCGAGATCGTCTCGTACGGCTCGGGCTACGGCGGCAACGCGCTGCTGGGCAAGAAGTGCTTCGCGCTGCGCATCGCCTCGGTCATGGCGCGTGACCACGGCTGGATGGCCGAGCACATGCTCATCCTCAAGCTCACCTCGCCCGAGGGCGAGACCCGCTACGTCGCCGGGGCCTTCCCCTCGGCTTGTGGCAAGACCAACCTGGCCATGCTGATCCCGACCATCGAGGGATGGAAGGTCGAGACGATCGGCGACGACATCTGCTGGATGAAGTTCGGCCCCGACGGCCGCCTCTACGCCATCAACCCCGAAGCCGGGTTCTTCGGCGTGGCGCCCGGTACCAACACGCACACCAACCCCAACGCGATCCTCACCCTCGACGGCAACTGCATCTTCACCAACACGGCGCTGACCGACGACGGCGACATCTGGTGGGAGGGCATGTCCGAGCAGCCCCCGGCCCACCTGACGGACTGGAAGGGCGAGGAGTGGACGCCCGAGAGGGGCACCACCGCGGCGCACCCGAACGCCCGCTTCACGGCGCCGGCGGCCCAGGACCCGGCCATCGCGCCCGAATGGGAGGATCCCCGGGGCGTCCCGATCAGCGCCATCCTCTTCGGCGGCCGGCGCGCCTCGGTCGTCCCCCTCGTGTTCCAGTCCCACGACTGGGAGCACGGTGTCTTCCTGGGCTCCATCATGGCGTCCGAGACCACGGCCGCCCAGGCCGGCGCGGTGGGCAACCTGCGCCGCGACCCCTTCGCCATGCTGCCCTTCTGCGGCTACAACATGGCCGACTACTTCGCGCACTGGCTCCGCATCGGCGCGGAAGCACCGGACCGCGACGCCCTGCCCAAGTTGTTCTACGTCAACTGGTTCCGCAAGGACGCCGACGGCAGGTTCCTGTGGCCCGGCTACGGAGAGAACTCGCGGGTGCTCGAATGGATCTTCCATCGCGTCACCGACAAGGCGGACGGCGTCGACACACCCATCGGGGTCGTCCCGACCCTCGACGCCATCGACACCACCGGCCTCGACGTCACGGAGGAGCACATGGAGGAGCTGCTCCGCGTCGACATCGACGGCTGGCGGGCCGAGGTGCCGCTCATCAGGGAGTACTACGCCCAGTTCGGCGACCGGCTCCCCCAGGGTCTGGCCGACCAGGCCGACACGCTGGAGCAGCGGCTGGGCTGATCAGCCCCCGGCCTCGCCCATCTCACCCAGGTTCCCGATGTCACGGACACCGCGCACCATGCGCGGCGCGTGGGCGGCCCGGCGTCCCGAGACGTAGGACAGCCCGCCGAGCGCGGCCAGCACGGCCATGGTCGCGTCACCCTGGGGGAGGGTGAAGGCGATGATCACGGGGATCAGGGAGCCGACCACCCAGACCAGCTGCTGGCGCATGCCGAACCGCGCGAACGCACGTCCCTGCGCGGACAGGGGTATGTAGCGTTGCGTCATGGCGTCGAACGAGGGCTGAGCCACCGCGCCGCACAGGCCGACCATGAAGGCGAGCACCACCTGCGCGAACAGCGTCCCCCAGACGGCACACCCGGCCGCGGTGGCCGCGATGAGCCAGAGGGAGCACAGCAACAGCTGCTGCTCGGTCAGGTGCTTGCGGAGCCGTCCCACCAGGACCAGGCCGATGATGGCCCCGATACCACTGCTGGCCAGGACGAGGCCGTACCAGTACAGGCCGACGCCCTTCATGCGGCGAAGCCCGAACGCCAGCATGAAGGTCATGAAGCCGGTGAGCCCGCGCACGATGCACATGGCGGTCAGTCCGAGCATCACCTCCGGGTTGGCGATCGGCTGCAGCCGTAGCAAGTCCTGCTCGCGTGCGTGCGCCTCCCCGGGCTGCCCGTACTCGCGCACCCGGGTGGCGTCGTCGGTCCAGAGACGCTCGCCGCCGCGCGCCGAGAGCACCGGCAGCCGGGCGCCCGCGACCGCGGCCCCGACGAACACGATCGTGGCCAGGACGAGTACGGCCGGCGAGCCCCCCAGTTTGTAGAGGATCACGGCGGGCACCGAGATGACGAAGCCGGCCAGGGTGCCGAGCAACGTGAGCCGGGCGTTGAGGGTCGCGTAGCCGGCCTGCTCACCGTGCTCGTCGGGAGCGGTGAGCGCGGCCATCTCAGGCACCAGGGCGCCTTTCGTGACCAGGTAGAGCTTCTGGCACACCAGCACGAGAAAGGCGAGCGGGAACAGCAGCAGGCTGTGGACGTGGGTGGCCATGAGCGGGCACAGCACCACCTGTCCGACGGCGGACGAGACCACCATGAGGCGTCGCGCACCACGGCTGCGGTCGATGAGCGGGCCCAGCAGGGGCGACACGATCGCGAACGGCGCGAGCGTGAAGAGCAGGTAGAGCAGGACCTTGTGGTCGGCCGCCGTCGGGGAGATGGAGAAGAACAGCGAACCCGCCAGTGAGATGGTCACGGCGGTACCGCCGGCGAGCATCGCGCATTGCACCAATGACAGGCGGCCGATCGGATGGGTCTGGTCGAACAGGTCCTTCTGGGCCTGCCGGGCCATGTCCTTGAACTGCTCGATCTTCGGCGACATCGCCACCACGCCAATGTACGGTGTGCCGTGACCGTCCATGCGTACGTCCTGATCCAAACCGACGTCGGCAAGGCAGCCCAGGTCGCAGAGCAGGTCAGCGCCGTCGCGGGCGTCGTCGTGGCCGAGGGTGTGACCGGGCCCTACGACGTCATCGCCCGCGCCGAGGCACCCTCCATGAACGACCTCGGGCGCATGGTCGTGCGGGACATCCAGCGGATCGAGGGCATCACCCGCACCATCACCTGCCCGGTCGTCAAGATCTGACGGGCGGCGCGTCGATTAGCTCAGCGCTCCCGATTCGCGCAGCTTCGCGACCGCATCTGCGGAGACACCCCACTCGACCAACCCCGACACCGTGTCGGCGCCCGGAGGGGAGGGCGGCGAGGAGATGGCCGAGGGCGTGCGCGAGAAGCGGGGCGCCGGGGCCGGCTGCACCGCTCCCTCGACGTCCACGAAGGTCGCCGCGCGCCACGTTGTGCGGGTGGAGGTGCGCCTCCCATGGCGAGAGCACGGGCGCGACGCAGGCGTCGGTGCCCTCGAAGATCTTGGTCCACTCCTCCCGCGTCTTCGACTTGAAGATCTCGGTGAAGCGTGCCTTCATCGCCGGCCAGTCGTCGCGCGCCATCTGGTGGGGCAACGAGGCGTCACCCTCGAGCCCGAGGCCCTTGACCAGCTCGGCGTAGAACTGCGCCTCGATGCCGCCGACGGCCATCCACTTCCCGTCGGCCGTCTCGTAGACCTCGTAGAAGGGAGCGCCCGTGTCGAGCATGTTCGTCCCCCGGTCGTCGTTCCAGAGCCCGTGGCGGTGAAAGGCGTGGATCATCGTCATCAGCGACGCCGCGCCGTCGACCATGGCCGCGTCGACCACCTGCCCCTCTCCCGAACGGGCGGCCTCCAGTAACGCCGCCACCATCCCGAAGGCCAACAGCATGCCGCCGCCGCCGAAGTCGCCGACGAGGTTGAGGGGTGGGACCGGCGCGGAGTCCGCCCGCCCGAGCGACCACAGCGCGCCGCCGATGGCGATGTAATCGATGTCGTGCCCGGCCATGGAGGCCATAGGCCCGTCCTGGCCCCACCCGGTCATGCGGCCGTAGACGAGGCGCTTGTTGCGGGCGCAGCACTCGTCGGGACCCACCCCCAGGCGCTCGGCCACGCCGGGCCGGAACCCCTCGATCAGCCCGTCGGCCTGCTCGACGAGGCCGAGCACGAGCTCGACGGCGTCGGGGTTCTTGAGGTCGATGCCCACCGAGGGCCGGGAGCGGTTCAGCAGGTCCCAGTACGAGCCGGACCCGGACGTGGCGAACGCCTCCCCCGCCTCGACCGCCCCGGCAGGCGCCCGCTCCAGGCGCAACACCTGGGCACCGGCGTCGGCCAGCATCATGCAGGTGTAGGGCGCCGGCCCGATCCCCGCCAGCTCGATGATCTTGATCCCGCTCAGCGGGCCACTGCGCACTCGCTCGACCATCGCAGGATCGTGACCCGGGCCGGCCGGGGTGGTCAAGCCGGGAGGCAGGTCTGCCGGGTGACGACACCGGACCGGCGACGGGCTGCGTCAAGCTGGGGGCGTGCCCACGGCCCGCGCCCCCGGACGCGTCACCATCATCGGCGACCACACCGACTACAACGGCGGCCTGTCGCTGCCCATGGCCATCGAACTGGCCACCGAGGTCACTTTCACCCCCAAGCCCGGCAGCTTCCTCGTCGGGATCGACTCCGACCAGTTCCCGGACCGGCCCATCGAGATCGCGCTGGGCACCACCGCCCCTGTCCCCGCCGAGGCCCTCCTGGCGGCCGGACTCCTCCGGCTCCAGCCTCCACCCTCCGGCGGCAGCATCCGGGTCACCAGCACCATCCCGGTGGGAGCCGGTCTGTCCTCGAGTGCAGCCTTCTCGGTCGCGCTCCTCCTCGCACTCGGGCACGACCCGGACCCGCTCGCCCTGGCGCGGTCCTGCCAGGAGGCGGAGCGCGGCGCGGGATCGCACGTGGGCCTCCTCGATCCGCTCGCGAGCGCCGCCGCCCAGGCCGGCCACGCGCTCCGCATCGACTTCGCGACCCTCGAGACCCGCCAGGTGCCCGTCCCGGCCGAGGCAGCCTTCGTGATCGTGCACAGCGAGAGCCCACGCCTCTTGACCACCACGCCCTACGCGACCCGGCGCGCCGAGTGCGAGCGGGCGGCCCACATCCTCGGGCGGCCGCTCGGCACCTCTGCGCTCGGTGACCTCAGCGAGCTCACCGACCCCGTCCTGCGGCGGAGGGCCCGCCATGTCATCACCGAGTGCGGGCGGGTGGACGAGGCCGTACAGCTGCTCACACGGGGCAACCTCAGCGGCCTCGGGGCGGTCATGACCGAGGGCCACCGCAGCCTGGCGGCCGACTACAAGGTCTCCGTGCCCGCGGTCGACGACCTCGTGGAGGAGCTGCTCGCGCAGCCGGGCGTCCTCGGAGCCCGCATGACCGGCGGCGGCTTCGGCGGCTGCGTCCTTGCCCTGTGCGTCCCCGACTCGCCGGCCCTGGACCCTGCGGCACACGCGCCCCGGCGCGCCTGGCGCGTCAGCCCGTCTGTCGGCGCAACGCGTCTTGTGACGTAGCGACCAGCGCATCGAGCACGCCGATGGCCCGGCCGCTGTCGACCGACTCGGCGGCCAGCTCGACGCCGCTCGCCAGGTCGGGAACCCGGCCGGCCACCACGAGCGCCGCCGCGGCATTGAGCACCCCGATGTCCCGCCGGGCGCTGCGCTCCCCCTCGAGCACCGTGCGGATGACGCGCGCGTTGAAGGAGGCATCGCCGCCCCGCAGATCCTCCATGGTGGCCCGCGGGAAACCCAACGAGGCGGGGTCGATCCGCCAGTCGCGTACCTCGTACTCTCCCGAGCCGTCCCCGGTGACCTCGAGCACGCTCGACGGCGACGTCACGCTCAGCTCGTCCAGCCCGTCGTCGGCGTGGACGATCATGGCGTGCCGGCTGCCCGTCGCCCCGAAGACCCCGGCCATGATGGGACCCATCGTCTCGTCGCTCACGCCCACGAGCTGATGCGTGGTCCGTGCCGGGTTGACCAGCGGTCCGAGGAAGTTGAACACGGTCGGCACGCCGAGCTCCTTGCGCACCGGTCCCACGAAACGCATGGCGGGATGGAAGCGCTGGGCGAAGCAGAAGCCCATGCCGGCCTCCGCGACGCAGCGAGCGACGCCCTCGGGCCCGACCTCGATGGCGACACCGAGCGCCTCGAGCACGTCGGCCGTGCCCACAGACGAGGAGGCGGCGCGGTTGCCGTGCTTGCAGACGGGCACGCCGCTGCCCGCCGTGATGAACGCCGCCAGGGTGGTCACGTTGATGCTGGCCAGCCGGTCGCCCCCGGTGCCGACGAGGTCCACCACGACGGGGTCGTCCGAGCCCGACGACCCGGTCCCCGGGGACAACGGGCACGGCACGGCGGCCTCGAGCATCGCCCGCGCCAGTCCCGTCACCTCCTCGGCCGTCTCCCCCTTGGCGTGCAGAAGGGCGAGGAAGGCCCCGACCTGCGCCGGCGTGGCGTCACCGGCCAGGACCACCGCCAGGGCGTCCTCCGCCTCCGGCGCAGAAAGCGACTCGCGGCGCGACAGCCGCGCCAGGACCTCGGACCAGCTCAGTCCCACCACAGATCCCGGTCGAGGACGCCACGGGCGATCAGGCCCAGCTGCACCTGCGACGTGCCCTCGACGATCGTCAGCTGCTTGGCGTCGCGGTACCACTGCTCGGTCGGATGGTCCTCCATGTAGCCGGCGGCGCCCAGCAGCTGGACGGCGAGCGACGAGGCGCGCACGGCCAGCTCGGTGGCGTGGTACTTGGCCATGGAGAGGAAGGGGACGTACTCCTTGGTGAACTTCCCGGCGTCGGCGAGCACCGCCGCCCGATAGGTCAGGAGCCGGGCGGCCTCGATGTCGACGGCGCACTTGGCGATCTCCCATTGGATGCCCTGGAAGTCGGCGATGGTCTTCCCGAAGGCGGCCCGCTGCTGGACGTACTCGGTGGCGTACATCAGCGCGCCCTCGGCCAGGCCGATGCCGCGGGCGGCGACGATCGGGCGCATGGCGTTCAGGCCCAGCATGGCGAGGCGGAAGCCGCCCACCTCGCCGATGACGTTCTCGGCCGGCACGTGGACGTCGGTCAGGACCAGCTCGCCGGTGTCGACGCCGCGCACGCCCATCTTGTGGTCCGTCCGCCCGACCTCCACGCCCTCCCAGCCTCGCTCGACGATGAAGGCCGTGACCGAGTCGTGCGCCCGGCTGGCCGGGTCGCTCGTCTTGGCGAACACGGTGTACCAGTCGGCCTCCCGCACGCCGGACATCCAGCACTTCGTGCCGTTGAGCACCCAGCCGCCGTCCGATCCGTCGTCGGGCACCCCGCGGGTGCGCATGCCCATCACGTCGCTGCCGGCCTGGGGCTCCGACAGGCCGAAGGCGGCTCGCAGCGTGCCGTCGCCGATCCCGGGCAGGTAGCGCCGCTTCTGCTCCTCGGTGCCGGCGATCATGACGGGCCCCGTGGGCAGCCGGGTCAGCAGCAGCATCAGGGCCGCCGTGTTGGAGTACTTGGCCACCTCCTCGATGGCGATGGCGAGCCCGAGGATCCCCGCGCCCGAGCCGCCGTAGTCGACCGGGAGGCACAGCCCGAGGAGGCCGGCGTCGCGAAAGGCCTCGTAGATGTCGGACGGGTAGGTCCCCTCCTTGTCGATGGCACGAGCCCGGGGCTTGACCTTGTCCTGCGCGAGCCGCCGCACAGAATCGCGGAGCTCGAGCAGCTCGTCGGGGAGGTCGAATTGCACGGGCGCAGGCTACCGGACCTCTCGGCCAGGTATTTTCTGATTCTTGACGCCCGACGAACCCGAATCCCCCGAGCCGCCCGACCCCGCCGGGGTCGGCCCTGAGTCGGCACCGTCGCGGGCGGACCTGCAGGCCGAGCTGCGCACGGCGCGGCGAAAGGAGCAGAAGCACCAGCACCGTTGGCGGCGGCGCATCCTCTACACGCTGTCCTTCATCGTCCTGATCGCCGCGCTCGGTGCCGGCGGCCTCTACGTCTACGCGGTCTACCGCTACGACCAGATCAAGAAGATCCACGCCAAGCACCTGGTGGCCGAGGCCCCACCCGGCAAGCCGTTCAACCTCCTGCTCGTGGGCTCGGACTCCCGGGCCTTCGTGTCCAACGCCACACAGGTCAGAGCGTTCGGCAACGACGCCAGCGCGGGGGGTAATCGCAGCGACGTCACGATGGTGGCGCACTTCGTCCCCGCCGCCAAGACGGTGACCGTGCTGTCCATCCCCCGCGACCTCTGGGTCGACATCCCGGGCAACGGGAGCATTCAGGGCATGAACCGCATCAACGCCGCGTTCAACTCGGGACCCGACCTCCTGATCCAGACGATCGAGAAGGACCTGGGCATCCCCATCAACCACTACGTGGCGGTGAACTTCCCGGGATTCTCCGGAATGGTCGACGCGCTGGGCGGCATCACCATGAACTTCCCCACCCAGGTGAAGGACCAGTTCACGGGCCTCGACGTCACCACCACCGGCTGCCAGTCCGTGAACGGGACCGTCGCGCTCCAGCTCGTTCGTAGCCGTCACCTCTACTACATGAATCCAAACGGCTACTGGGAGTACGACGGCCTGTCGGACTTCAGCCGGATCCAGCGTCAGGACGCCTTCTTCCGGGCCGTGCTCGCCAAGCTGAACCAGTCGATCACCAACCCTTTCGCCATCAACTCGTTCATCGGTGCCGCCGTCGGCAACCTCACCATCGACGACACGCTCAGCCAAGGGGCCCTCTTCCACATCGCCCAGGATTTCCGGGGGCTCCCGTCGTCCCGCCTGGTCACCGAGACGCTGCCCACCCTGGGGTACACGACCGACGGGGGCGCATCCGTGCTGAAGCTGGCCCAGCCCTACGCGCAGAACATGATCGACGCCTTCAACCAGATCGGGGCGACGCCGGCGCCGGCGATCACGCCCGTCGGAGCGTCCAAGGGCAAGAGCGTCCCCACCACGACCGTGCCGACGGAGCCCCACGGCCAGGTCGGCGTGAACGTCCTGAACGCGTCGACGCTCAACGGCATCGCCGGCACCACGGCGACGGCCCTCTCCGCCCAGGGCTTCGATGTCACCGAGATCGGCGACGCCTCGTCACCCCTCGCCGCGGGCGGGCCCTCCGAGATCCACTACGGCCCGTCCGGTCACGAGGCCGCCGTCACGCTCCAGTCGGTCCTCAGCGGACCGGTGACCCTCGTGCCCGACCCGACCCTGAGCGGTCAGACGGTCTCGCTGCTCGTCGCGGGCTCCCCGCTGACCGTCACCGGGTCGTCGTCGGGCGGCACCGCGGTGGGCGCCTCGACCACGACCACCGTCCCGGCCGGGCCGACGACGACGACCACGACGACGATCCCTGCGGACGTCTATGCCAACACGCAGCCCGAGCCCTGGAACCCGTTCCCCTGCACCCTCGGCCAGTCGACCCAGGCGTCACCCCGGACGACGACCACGGTGCGCAGGAAGTAGGTGCCCCGGCCCGGAGGCCGCTCGGTCTGGGCTCAGGCCGACTTGCGGCGCTGCCGAACGATCCGGCGGCGCTCCCGCTCGGTCGTCCCGCCCCAGATGCCCTCACGCTCGCGGTAGGCCAGGGCGTGCTCCAGGCACGCCTGACGGACCGGGCAGACGGCGCAGACAGCCTTGGCCTCGGCCGCGTCGGCCTCGTCCTCGGTGACGGGGTAGAACGCCTCGACGTCGAGACCCCGGCAGGCTGCTTGCTTGCGCCACGTGGTGGCGATCATGGGAAACACTTCCTCGTATCGGACAATTCGGTGGATATATGAATTCGCCCTGTTCGGGGGCCCTTCCGGCGCATCGTCCGGCGGCATTCCATCCGATTTAGGCGAACGAAGAGTATGGCTTACAAAGTGAGCTTCTGTAAAGACTTGCGCACAGAATTGTCCCTGGTCAGGCGATAGGTAGGGGCTTTGTTGTCCCGAGCAGGTCCCCGAGCAGCTCGCCTCGCACGGGAGGCCGCAGCACCGTCTGCGCCTCGTAGGCCCGGTGCGTGGCCACCAGGGACACCTCGGCCGCGTCCCGGAACTCCTCCACCTGGGCCTCGGTGAATCCGAATCGGAGGTAGTGGACCGCCGGGGTGATCGTGTCCCGGGTGAGGGCGGCGGCGTGCTCGGACTCGGGCACGCTGGCGACCGTGTCCCCGTCCATGGAGATCCCGATCCGATGCTCGATCCCCACCAGGCGGGGCAGCCACTCTCGAAGGTCGTGATCCGAGGTCAGCTCGATGAAGAGCGTGGCCGAGAGCTCCCGCTCACCGGGGAGCAGCCGGTTGTAGATGTCGAGCTCGACCTGCATCGCCTCGTCGCTGATGATCTTCTCCGCCCGCGCCATCTCCTGCACCTGGAAGCGCACGGTGTCGACACACTCGAAGACCAGGGTCATGATCGGCCCCAGGCTCACCCGGCGGTCGCGCTTGCGGGCGATGACGCGCGACCGGTAATCCTCACGCACCCGCTCGTATGCCCGGAGGTCCAGGACGTCGTCCAGCGTGAGCCCGCCGGCCGATTGCTGCGTCACGACCCACCCCGGGACACGTCACCCAGTCCGTAGGCGCGGGCCATGACCTGCAGCGGGTGCACCGGCTGCGTGCCGGTCTCCTGCAGGATCGATCCATTGGCGAGATGGCAGTCGCCGCACACGACGTCGTTGCCGGCCGCATCGATGTCGCGTCCGAGCGGCGCGGCCACCTTGCGGGCCAGCTCGTAGTTCTCCGCCCGGTAGCCCCACGTTCCGTCGATACCCGAACAGCGCTGGACGATGGCGCACGTGACCCCGGCGACCTTCAGGAGGTCGCGGCTGCGCAAGCCGGCATTCTGCGCCTGCAGGTGGCACGCGACGTGATAAGTGACCTCGTCGGGCACCGCGCCATCGTCCCGGCCCGGGAAATCGTCGCGCAGCGTGAACGCGTCGTCGGCGTCGCGATGGCGCCGCATCAGGTACTCGGCGGGGTCGAACGTGTGCGAGGCCACCAGGTCGGCCTCGGCGCCCTTGGCGTACAACGGGTAGTCCCGCTTGACGACGTACGCGCAGGTGGGCTGGGTCACGATGATGTCGCGCCCGGCTCGCACCTCGGCGGCCAGCGCGGCCACGTTGTGCCGCGCCGCCTTGACGAAATCGTCGACGTGGCCCGAGTGCAGCCACGGAGCGCCGCAACACTTCGTCCGAGGGGGCAGGCTGCACTCGATGCCGTTGTGCTCGTAGACCTCGACGATGGCGCGGCCGACGTCGGGCTCCATGTACTCCACGAAACAGGTGGGGAACACCGAGGCGACGGCGCCTCCCTTCGTCCCCGCGGCCGGGCGAGCCCGCTTCTTGAACCACGTGGTGAACCGCTGCTTGGCGTAGGGCGGCAGCAGGCGTTCCGATGCCAGGCCGACCGTCTTCTCCATCACCCGGCGCGGCCAGGAACCGGGCGTGCCGGTGGCCCAATTGACCACGGGCGCCGCCGCGACCGAGGCTCGGCCGAGGAGGTCCGTGCGGGCCAGGAACTGATCCGTCACCTTCTCCTTCACACCGACGCCCTGCTTCTGCCGCACGGCATGCACCCGGCTCATCAGCCGCGGGAAGTCGAGCTCCCACTCGTGCGGTGGCACGTAGGGGCACTTCACGTAGCAGAGCTTGCACTGGTAGCACTCGTCCACGACCTGGTCCCGCTCGGCGTCGGTCAGGGCCGAGGCGTCCCCGTCGTTGGCGTCGACGAACCCGAACATCGTCGGGAACGACGGACACAGGTTGAAGCACAACCGGCACCCGTGGCACAGGTCGAAGACGCGGTCGACCTCCTCCCGCAGCGCGGCCGGGTCGAAGTACTCCGGATCGGTGGGGTCGTACGTGGCGGTCATGGGGCCGCCCGTCCTAGGAGACGGACTCGAGCCCCTGCGTGAACCGTCCGGCGTGCGACTTCTCGGCCTTGGCCAGCGTCTCGAGCCACTCGGCGATCTCCTCGAAGCCCTCGTCGCGTGCGGTCTTGGCGAACCCGGGGTACATCTCGGTGTACTCGTAGGTCTCGCCTTCGATGGCGGACTTGAGGTTGTCCTCGGTGGCGCCGACCGGTACCCCGGTGACGGGGTCGCCCACCTCCCTGAGGTAGTCGAAGTGCCCGAACGCGTGGCCCGTCTCACCCTCCGCCACCGAGCGGAAGAGCGCGGCGACGTCCGGGTAGCCCTCGACGTCTGCCTTCTGGGCGAAGTAGAGGTAGCGGCGATTGGCCTGGCTCTCGCCGGCGAACGCGGTCTTGAGGTTGGTCTCGGTCTGGCTGCCCTTCAGTGCTGGCATCTCGTGTGTTTCCCTTTCGCTCGGGTGTTGCTCTCCTCGTGTTCCATCGATCTGGTGCCGCCCCGTCAGGACTCCCGGCACTCTCCACACTGGCCGCGGAAGACCACCTCGGCGCTGTCGACGTCGAAGCCCTGGGCCGCCCGACTGGGCACGCTGAGGCCGGGGAAGATCCGCCGCCAGGTCGCGCACCTTGCCGCACGTTCGGCACACCAGGTGATGATGGGTGGTTTCGACGTTCGGATCGAAGCGAGCCGAGCCCGTGCCCACGTCGAGCACCGAGATGGCGCCCAGTTCGGCCAGGTCGTTCAGCGTCTGATAGACGGTCTTGAGAGAGATGTTCGGCATCTCTCGCCGGACCCGCTCGTGCACCCGCTCCGCCGAGGGGTGGGTCACGTCACCCTCCAGGGCACGGAAGATGCACTGCCGCTGCGCCGTGATCTTGCGGCCGTGGGCCCGGAAGAGATCGGTCAGGGCGTCGGGTGACTGCATGGCTGCGTCACCCTAGCGGGCCCCCGACCTATTTTGACAATCATTGTAGAAATCAACCCGTCACCAGCGGCGGCGGCGTACACCCGGCGCCTGGACGCTCGCACCCAGGACGAATGGCCCTAGCCAAGGGCGGCGCGGAGAGGGCAGGGTTGACGCAGGTGGCACACTCCCTGTGGCGCGCGCCCCATGGAGGAAACGATGACGATGCAGCAGACGAAGACCCCGTCGGGGGGAACGGCCAAGGAGGTCGTCCACCGGACTCCGCAGGAGCGATCCCTGCTCGGCAAGGAGGCCCGGGGCCGCGTGCCGCGAGCGGCGCATGCGGCCTTCGAACCCTCTTCGTCGCGTCCGGACCCGGTCAGCCTGCTGGAGCGCCAGGCCGTCACGCGGGTCCCCGAACTGGTGCCGATCCGCTACGGGCGCATGCTCGTCTCCCCCTTCACCTTCTTCCGGGGCGCCGCCCTGATCATGGCGTCCGACCTGGCCACCACGCCGCACTCCGGTCTGACCGTCCAGGTCTGCGGCGACGCCCACCTGAGCAACTTCGGGCTGTTCGCGTCGCCCGAGCGGGCGATGATGTTCGACGTCAACGATTTCGACGAGACGCTGCCCGGTCCCTGGGAATGGGACCTCAAGCGGCTGGCCGCCAGCGTGGTCATCGCCGGGCGGGACCAGAGCTTCTCCAAGAAGGACTGCGCCGCTGCCGCCCGCGCGGTGGGCTCGTCGTACCGCAAGGAGATGCGCCGCCTGGCCGGGTCGGGCAACCTCGACGTGTGGTACTCGAAGGTCGACATCGAGGGGATCATCGCCGGTCTCTCCGCCCGGGCCGCAGGCGCCACCAGCAAGGAGAAGTCAAAGCGCGACGAGCAGATGGCGGCCAAGGCGCAGGCGATCGTCACCAAGTCGCGCACGAAGGACTCGCTCCAGGCCCTGGCCAAGCTGACCACGGTGGTGGACGGGCGGCGCCGGATCATCAGCGATCCCCCGCTCGTCGTCCCCCTCGACGAGCTGTACGACCAGCACGAGGTCGACGGCTTGTTGGAATCGCTCCACGGGCTGGTGCGCAGCTACCGCCGCACCCTGCAGAGCGATCGCCGCCACCTCCTCGAGGACTTCGAGCTCGTGGACGTGGCGCGCAAGGTCGTGGGCGTGGGCAGTGTCGGGACCCGGGCCTGGATCCTCCTGCTCCAGGGTCGCGACGGGGACGACCCGCTGTTCCTCCAGGCCAAGGAGGCCGAAGCCTCGGTCCTCGAGGAGTTCGTGGGCAAGAGCAAATACGCCAACCACGGCGAGCGTGTCGTCACCGGGCAGCACCTGATGCAGGCGGCCAGCGACATCTTCTTGGGCTGGCAGCGGGTCGAGGGCACCGACGGCGTCTCGCGGGACTTCTACCTGCGCCAGCTGCGCGACTGGAAGGGGTCGTTCGACGTCGAGGGCGCCCTGCCCCAGGGCGTCACGATCTACTCGGGGGTCTGCGCCCAGGCGCTGGCCCGGGCTCATGCCCGCTCGGGCGATCGCATCGCCATCGCGTCGTACCTCGGGAACAGCAGCACCTTCGACGATGCGATCGTCGAGTTCGCTGAGACCTATGCCGACCAGAACGAGCGCGACTACGGCGCGTTGAAAGATGCCGTCGCGGCTGGACGGGTCCGGGCCGAATCCGGGTTATAACTGCGCCCCATGTCCTCCCCCAACATCCTGCTGATCATGACCGACGAGGAGCGCTATCCACCTCCCTACGAGTCCGACGCGGTCACGGCGTTTCGCAAGAGGCACTTGACGGCGCGCGAGTCGATCCGCTCCAGCGGCGTGGAGTTCCACCGCCACTACGCCGGCTCGACGGCGTGCACGCCGAGCCGAGCCACGCTGTTCACCGGCCAGTACCCGTCGCTCCACGGCGTGTCCTCGACCGACGGCGCGGCCAAACAGGCGACCGACCCGGACATGCGCTGGCTCGACCCCGACTCGGTGCCGACCCTGGGCGACTGGTTCCGCGCCGGTGGCTACCAGACCCACTACCGGGGCAAGTGGCACGTCTCGCACGCCGACCTGGTCATTCCGGGAACACACGAATACCTGATGGCCTCCGACGACGCTGGCCGGCCGATCCCCGAGGCCGTCGACGCCTACAAGAGGGCCGACCGGCTCGACCCGTTCGGCTTCTCGGGGTGGATCGGCCGGGAGCCGCACGGCGCGGCCAAGTCCGACTGCGGCATGGTGCGAGACGGTGTCTTCGCGGAGCAGGTGGTCGAGCTGTTCGACGAACTGGGCCGGGCGCGCCGCGACGGCCCGTGGCTGGCGGTCGCCTCGTTCGTCAATCCCCACGACATCGCCTTCAACGGCTTCGGGTGGGAGCAATTGCTCGGGTTCGGTCCTCCCGACGACTCGGTGCCCGACATTCCCGAGGCCCCGTCCGAGAGCGACAGTTTCGCCGGGCGACCGCCCTGTCAGGAGGCGTTCAAGGTCCTGTGGCCGAAGATGATCTTCGAATCCGAGACCGACCTCGCCTACCGCCGCCTCTACTACTACCTGCAGAAGGTGGTCGACGAGTCCATCGGACGGATCCTCGAGGCCCTGCGGGCCTCAGGCATGTTCGACGACACGATCGTGATGTTCACGTCGGACCACGGCGATCTGGTCGGTGCCCACGGGGGCCTGGTCCAGAAGTGGTTCAACGTCTTCGACGAGGCGACGCGCGTCCCACTGCTCGTCTCGGGCCCGGGCGTGACCCAAGTCGACGGCGGCATCTCGGTCCCCACGAGCCATGTCGATCTCATCCCCACGCTGCTCGGCCTGGCCGGCATCGACCGCGAGCGGGCGAGGGCGGGCGTCTCTTCGCACCACGACGAGGTGCAGCCCCTGCCGGGTCGGGACCTGAGCGGCGTGGTGACGGGGAAGACCATCGCCGCCGACGTGGTCGAACCGGTGTACTTCATGACCGAGGACAACCCCTCGAGGGGTTTGACCCAGGTCAACATTCTGAGCGGCACGCCGTTCGAACCCGTCGGCGGGCCGTCGAACATCGAATCGGTGATCGCGTCCCTCCCCACCGGGCCCGGCGGGACCGACGAGCTCTGGAAGTTGAACCACTACTACGAGCGGCTCGACGAATGGAACGCCGAGCACGGCATCGACCCGAACCCCTTCGCGCCGCCCCCTGCGGACCCGCTGTTCGAGCTGCACAACCTGAGTGCCGACCCCGAAGAGCGCCACAACCGGGCCGGCGAGGACACGGAGAACCTTGGCCGGCTGACGTCCCTCCTCGAGCGCCAGCGGGACGAGAAGCGGCGCCTCCCCCGTTTGCGCAATCCGCGGGGCTGACCTCGGGTTGACCGCTCAGACAGCGGTTTCGAGCTCGGACATGGTGAACAGCGCGCGCAACGTGATGCCCTCCGCCGCGGCGACGTCGGCCCCACCCCCCTGGCGGTCGATCACGCAGAGGGCGTGCTCGACGATGCCCCCCTCCGATCGCAGGTCCTGGGCGGAGAGGACGAGTTGGCCACCGGTCGTTACGACGTCCTCGACGATGAGGAGGTTGCGCCCCGCGATGTCGCCGCCTTCGCACACCTGCTCGGTGCCGTACTTCTTTGGCTGCTTGCGGACGAAGAACGCTGGCAGGCCGGTCACTGAGGAGAGCACGGTGGCCAACGGGACGCCGCCCAGCTCCAGTCCGGCCAGTCCCTCGACCCCTGGGGGCACCAGCGGTGCGAGCGCCGCCACGATCTCGGCCAGCAGGACCGGATCGGATTCGAAGCGGTACTTGTCGAAGTAGCGGTCGGCCGTGCGACCCGATCGCAGGACGAAGGTGCCCGTCAGGTGCGCGGCGTTGTAGACGCGGGCGGCCAACGTCACCTCCCCATTCTGCCCGCTCCCCTCACCCGCGGGCTGGATCGTCCGGCGGGTCCAGCGCTCAGGAGGGTTGGTGCGCGCTGCCGCCGTCGATCTCGGCGTGACCCAGCCGGAACCGCAGATGGCCGCGGCACAGGTGGGTGGTGGCCAACGCCCAGTTCGCGCTGACGTTGGGGCGGTCCAACATCGCACAGTCGGTGCACAACGCGCCACGGATCCCGTTGACCTCGGTGACGAGCATCGACAACTCGAGGAACTCGTTCATCGTGAACGGCCGGTCCTGGCACGCCCCCCATAGCTCGGATAGACGAATCTCCTTGCCGAGCTCCGCCTCAGCACCGCGATCTGCGAACAGCAACCAGTCGTGCTGGACCTCGTCCTCGGTGGTGTCGACGCCGACCCGTTCCGACCAGAATCGCTGTCGCTCCTCGTCCGGGATCAGGCTCAGGTAGAGCCCTTCGGCGTCGTCGAGGTCGAAGGCTGAGTCGAAGTCGGATTCGTACTCCGCGTCGTACTCCCACCCCTCGTCGAAGCGATCCATGCCCTTCCTCCTCGAAGCGTCGCAGGCCCTGCAACGGGCGTACCCGCAATGTGGTGCCGGACATTCGGATCGGCGCGATGCGCGGCCTGCCTGAAGAGGAATTGACGGTCCGGAGATGCGTCGCCGCGGAAGCGGCAGGGGTCAGGTTGCGGGGCGACCGTGGCGCAGGCCGCGGGCGACCAGCCCCGTGCCCCGTCCGGCCAGGGCCAACCCCAGAACCATGAGAAGCCCCGCCACCAACAGGGTCGGCGGCACGGTGCGCGAGGTGAAGGGGACACCGTTTCCGACGCCGTTCAAGAGGACGGTCGGGGCAAAGGCCGCCTCAGTCGCCCACCAGGTCACGAAGCCGGCGAAGAGCAGGGTCATCACCACCGCGAGGAGGAGCGCCATCACTCCCAGCGCGCGCAGGACCCCTGCGGGCACGTCGATGCGGCGGGCCACCGCCACCGCGGCGGCAGCGGCCAGCAGAAGGGCGACGAACGCTGCCAGGCCGATGACGATGAACGCTGCGCCGTACACGGCCAACCCGCCGTTTCGGTCGTGCGGGCTGAGGTGGTGGGCCCAGACCAACCCGCCGCCGAGGAGCACGGCCGCGACCACGACGGCAACGCCGGCGCGAAGGACGGGCCGGCGCACGGTGCTCCACCGGCCGGCCCGGACGAGCCGGACGAACGACGGCAGGGCGGCCAGCGCAGCCAACGCGACGACGGTGCAGCCCGCCATCCCGAGCACCGCCGCCGCGTTGAAGCTCGCGCTCGCCGGCAGCCGTTCGACGGCAGGCGTCCCGATCCACCAGTTGTCCGCGAACTTTCCGAAGACGGCGCCGGCGATCAGGAAGAGGGGCCAGCCGCACAGGACGAGGACGGCACCGGCCCGGAGCTCCTGCGCCGGCTCGGGTGCAGACCCGATGAACCCGACCGAACGCGCCCGTTCCGCCATGCCGCGGCGGACGAGGCCGACACGGGCACGCAGCGGCACATCGCCCGCCGTCGCGTACGAGTCCTCCAACAGGGCCGTCAGCTCGCCGCCGTACCGGGCCCGCCACTCGCTGGGATACCAGCGGATGAGTCGCTCATAGCGATCCGCACTCATGAGAGCAGCCCGACGGCCGGACCATTAGCGCCGATGCCCAGACGCAGCGCACCCTCGTCGGCCAGCCGCCGCATGTCGAGCACGGCACCCTCGAGCGCCATCCGGCCGGCACCGGTGATGCGGTAGGGGCGGCGTCGCTCGTCGCTGCCGACCACCTCGGGCTCGATCAGACCCCGCTCCTCGAGGCGGGTGATGGCGCCGTAGAGCGTGCCGGGGCCGAGGCCGACCCCGGCGAATTGCTCGATGTCCTTCGTGAGGGCGTAGCCGTGCTTCGCGCCTCCGGCCAGGCTGGTGAGGATCAGGACGGGGGGCTCGTTGCTCCGGCCCAGGCCCCCCTTCGGTGCCTTGTGTCGTGCCATGACGGCACTTTACTACGTGCTACGTAGTAAAGCTGACAGACGGTGCGGTGCACGCCAGTCCGGACCCACTCGTCTCGTGACCTGGGGATTCACCGGGTGGAGACGCGAATCCACCCGGAACTCCACCCGGGGGGCGATGCCGCCCTCCGTCGAATTCCGGACACTGCAGACATGACCATCGCCGAATACATCCTCAACATCGCCCTCGTCGGACTTGTCGCCCTGCAGATACGGGGGCACAGGATCACGGTGGCCCGCATGCTCGTTCCCGTCGTTGTGACCCTCTGGGTGGCGTCCCAGGTCCTCCACGCCGTCCCCACCGCCGGCGGCGACGTCCTCCTCGAATCCGTCCTCGGTCTCGCTGGCTTCGGCCTCGGCGTGGCCGCCGGGTTCGCGACGAGCGTCCGGCGTGATGGCGCAGGCGCCTTCGCCAAGGCGGGCCTCGTCGCTGCCGTCCTTTGGGTGCTCGGCATCGGGGCCCGCGCAGCCTTCCTCCTGTGGGCGACGCACGGTGGGCGACCGGCCATCGAGTCCTTCAGCGTGACCCATCACATCTCCTCTGGGGCGGCCTGGACCTGCGCCTTCATTCTCATGGCCATGGCCGAGGTCGTCAGCCGCACCGCCGTCCTCTACATCCGGGCCGCCCGTTCCGGTGCCGAGATCCCCCGCGGCGGCCTGCGCAGCATCCTGGCCTCGGCCTGAGCGTCGGCCGGCGAGATCCCGGATGAGTGGGAAAATGGAGACATGGAGCAGCTGAGCGCCCGGCTTCGGTCGTTGCAGCAGTCGCGTTCGGCGCGGATGCTCGCCTTGGCCCGGGTGGCGGGTCTCGGCGCAGTGCTCTGGGCGGTCAGCGTCCAGGTCTCCAACCAGTCGAGCGGCTTCCGTTGGCCGGTCACCTTCCTGATGGCCGCCGCATCGGTTGGCTGGATCGGCTGGCTGGTCAGTCGCAGCCTCCGGGCACCCCGAGCCGTCGTCTGGTCGTTCCTGGCCCTGATGGCAGCTTCCGGTGGGGCGCTCACCGCCTACGCGCCGGTCGCCGTGACGTTCGTCGCGGTCGCTGCGCTGGGCGGCGCGATCGCCTTCGACACTCTCCCCGCGGCTGGGATCGCCGGCATCGGCATCGTCGCCGTCGTGGTGGTCGTGCTCGCGCTCGGAACACCGTCTCCGGGGGAGATCATCGCCGAGGGCGCGCTCTCGGGCATTGCCGGTCTCATGCTCGGCAACAGCCGGCGTCAGTATCTCGCCCGCGCCGCGCAAGCGGAACAGCTACTGGCCGAGCGCATCCGCGCCGACGCCGAACGGGACAACGCGGCCGCGCTGGCCGAGCGCAACCGACTCGGGCGCGAGGTCCACGACGTCCTCGCCCATTCGCTGGGGGCACTTGCGGTGCAGCTCGACGCGGCCGACGCCCTCCTCGAGAACGGCCACGACCCGGGGAAGGCCCGGGGCATGGTGCAGCAGGCCCGTCTGCTTGCCGTGCGGGGACTGGAGGAGACACGGCGGGCCGTCCATGCGTTGCGGGACGATCCCGTGGAGCTGTCTGAACAGCTCGCCGCGCTGGCCGAGACGGAGGGCGCCGCGCTCACGGTGCACGGCGAGCCCCGCCGCTTGGAGCCCGATGCCGGCCTCGCGCTCTACCGGGTGGCCCAGGAGGCCTTGACGAACGCCCGCAAGCACGCACCCGGGGCACCCGTCGCCATCCGGTTGGACTTCAGCCGCGAGGCAACCCGGCTCGAGGTGGCGAACGGGCCCTGTCCCGGTCTGCCCGGTGTCGAGAAGCCCCACCACGTCGATCTGAAGGAGGCTGGCGGCGGCTTCGGTCTGCGCGGGATGCGGGAGCGCATCGAACTCCTGGGTGGTGACGTCCGAGCCGAGCCCAGCGGGACCGGCTGGACGGTTCGCGCCGCCGTGCCGACATGAGAGTCATCATCGCTGACGACCAGACCGTGGTTCGTGAAGGCCTCGTCACCCTCCTCGGCACCATGAGCGACATCGAAGTCGTCGGCGCCGCCCGGGACGGCGAGGAGGCTCTGGCCCTGGTGGCCGAGATGAAGCCCGACGTGGTCCTGATGGATCTCCGCATGCCGCGGCTCGACGGGGTGGAGGCGACGAGGAGGATCCGCGTGGACCACCCGGCCACGCACGTGGTCGTCCTGACCACGTTCGCCGACGACGCGTCGATCGTGGGGGCGCTGCAAGCAGGAGCGCTCGGCTACCTGACCAAGGACGCCGGCCGGGACCACATCGGACGCGCCCTCGAGGCAGCAGCCGCGGGCCAAGCCATCCTCGATCCCGATGTCCAGGCCCGACTCGTTCAGGCGACCACGCTCCCACCCCCCTCGGGCGGAGACCAACGACCGCTGCCGGACGGGTTGACGGCCCGGGAGGCAGAAGTCCTCGAGCTCATCGCCGTCGGCCGGAGCAACGCCGAGATCGCAGAACAGCTGTTCATCAGCGAGGCGACGGTGAAGACACACGTCAACCACATCTTCGCCAAGACCGGGAGCAGGGACCGCTCTCAGGCTGTCGCCTACGCCCACCGGCGTGGACTCAGAGGGCCACCGTAGGTGCGGAAGGTGGCGGGCGGGACTTCACGGTCCAACCCAACGCCCGGCACCGGTCACCACGGCACGACACGATGACCCACGCCTCCGGCGTCCAACGGAAGACGGCGTCCTGCCCATAGCGGGCCCCGGCGCGCAGAACGAGGGCCTCCGCCACACCACTGACGGCGATTCCTTCATCGCGGTAGCCCGTACCGGGATCGAGGCCGATCGTTCGCCAGGTGCGGCGTGCCAGCGGGCGCAGCTCGGCGTCGAGTGCGCGTTGGCGCCCCCGGTTCACCGCCTCCCCCGGCCGCTCGTCACCGGGGTCCCACGCAGTGAGGACATGCACCGGTTCGGGCCACGCCCACGGCCACGCGCCGGCCACGCCGGGACGGTCGGGGCCGACCACGACGGAGACGCCGCCGGGCACGATGAGCTCGACCACCGTCCTCGCATAACCCGCCCAGTTGTCGTCGGCCGGCAACGGCACGGACCGAACCCTAGAGTCGCGTTCTCGACCCCGCGGTGCCCGTCTTCGAGCCCGCCTTGGACGACGGCCCGGCGCCTCGGGGTCCACCCCGATGGCGGCCATGGCCCAGACGCGGTCTGGAGCGGATGTGGCAGGCTTGACCGGTGCACCCCTTTCGCCGCGACGATGCTCTGCGCCGCCTTGCCGACGAGGAGTTCGACGTGCTGGTCGTCGGCGGTGGGATCACCGGGGCCGGCGTGGCGCTCGATGCCGCCAGCCGCGGACTGAGGACGGCGCTGGTCGAGAAGGGCGACTTCGCCTCGGGTACGTCGTCGAAGTCCTCGAAGATGGTCCACGGCGGCATCCGTTACCTCCAGCAGCGTGAGTTTCGCCTCGTCTACGAGAACCTCGCCGAGCGCCAGCGCCTCCTCGACAACGCACCGCACCTGGTCACGCCGCTGCCGTTCCTCATTCCGCTCTTCGGTCGTGATGGCGTCGTCTCCAAGACCGTGGCGCGCTCCTATGCATCCGCGCTCTGGATGTACGACCTCACCGGCGGCTGGCGCATCGGGGAGCGCCACAAGGAGGTCGGCAAGGAGGAGGCGCTCAACCATCTGCCGACGCTCAACACCGATCACCTGGTGGCCGGGTTCCTCTATTTCGACGCACGGGCGGACGACGCCCGGTTGACGCTCACCGTCCTGCGGACCGCGGCACTCGAGTACGGAGCTACGGTCGCCAACTACACACCGGTCGTCCGGCTCACGACGGGGAGCAGTGGTGCCGTCAACGGCGCCGCCGTGCGGCCGGACGAGGGTGACGGATCATCGGATATCGCCGTCAGAGCCCGCGTGGTGGTCAATGCCACCGGCGTGTGGGCCGACGAGGTGCGCGCACTCGACGAGGGCCAGGATCCGCATGCGATCCGCCCGGCCAAGGGTGTGCACGTGACCGTCCCGGCCGACCGCCTGCCCTGCGACATTGCCGCCGTCATCCCGGTGCCCAAGGACAAGCGTTCGATCTTCGTCGTCTCCTGGCCTGGGACCGACCTGGTCTATCTCGGCACGACCGACACCGACTATGCAGGTCCGCTCGACGACCCCACGTGCACGCCCGAGGACGTCGACTACCTGCTCGAGGCGGCCAACAACGTCACCACCTCGCACCTCACCAGGGCCGACGTCACGGGCGTGTGGGCGGGCCTGCGCCCGCTGCTGGCCGCCCCGACGAAGGGCGGGCACGTCTCGGAACGCACGGCCGACCTGTCGCGGCGCCACACCGTCCAGCGTGTCCGCAGACGGTCTCGTCACCGTCACGGGCGGCAAGCTGACCACCTACCGCAAGATGGCCCAGGACACCGTCGACGCCGTGGTCGGCCGGCTCGGCGAGTCACCCCGCCGGCGGCGCTGCGTCACCAAGTCCCTCCGCCTCATCGGTGCCACCACCAAGACCCGCGACCCGGTGGCCCTCGCCCAGCCCCGGGCGCGACTGCTCGGCCGCTACGGGACCGAGTCCAAGGCCGTGCTCGCCGTGGCCGACGGTCGCCCCGAGCTGCTCGAACCGGCGGTGGCGGGATTGCCCTACACGGGCGCCGAGCTGGTGTACGCCGTCCGAGAAGAGATGGCGCGTACGCTCGACGATGTGCTGTCGCGCCGCACCCGGGCGACGATCCAGCGCGCCCACGACGCCATGGCCGCCGCCGGCGCCGTTGCCGCGCTCATCGCGCCCGACATGGGTTGGGACGAGCAGGAGGCAACGGACCAGGCCGCCCGGTACTCGGAGTCCTGCCAGAAGGAGCTCCTCACCGCGGGGCTCGACCTGCGATGACGGCGCCCACGCCTCCCACTCCCATCGATGCCGCCTCGGCCGATGTCGTCGATCGACTCGGTGCCACGACGGTCGAGGTGCCCTCGGCCGTCCTCGACCGCATCGCGGCCAGCGGCGCCACCGTGCTGGCCGACGACGAGTCGCGGGCCGAGGCGGGGCGCGACTGGTGGCCGCTCGCCATCGGCTGGGCAGCCGAAGGCGCCGTCCCGCAGCGACCGGCCGTCGTGGTGCGACCCGACTCCACCGCGCAGGTGGCCGAGATCCTCGCGGCCTGCAACGAGGCGGTCGTGCCGGTCACCGCCGCCGCCGGTCGCAGCGGCGTGTGCGGCGGCTCGATCCCCGTCCACGGCGGAGTGGCCCTCGACATGACCGCGCTCGATGGCCTGGTGAGCGTGGACGAGACGTCCCTCACGGCGGACGTCCGGGCGGGCACCTTCGGGCCGGATCTCGAAGCAGCGCTCGGCAAGGTCGGCGTCGGCTACACCCTCGGGCACTGGCCCCAATCGATGGATCTCTCCACGGTCGGGGGCTGGCTCGCCTGCCGGGGGGCGGGGCAGTACTCGACCCGCTACGGGAAGATCGAGGACATGGTCATCGGCCTCGAGGTCGTGCTGGCCGACGGTCGTGTCGTGCGCACCGAGGGGCTCGGTCCACGCGCCGCCACCGGGCCAAACCTGACCCAGCTCTTCGTGGGCAGCGAAGGCACGCTCGGCGTCATCACCGAGGCCCGGCTCAGGTTGCATCCACTTCCCATCGGCCAGGAACGCCGCGCCTTCGGCTTCTCCACCTTCGCCGACGGCCTCCATGCGTGCCGCAGGATCCTCCGCCGGGGGGCGACGCCCGCCGTACTGCGCCTGTACGACCAGACAGAGTCGGCTCGCAATTTCGACCAACCCGACACCAACGTCCTCATCGTCCTCGACGAGGCCGACCTCGACATCTTGTCGGGCACCCTCGCGATCGTCGACGCCGAGTGCCGCCCCGAGTCCGGGGCGCAGCCACTCGACCGTGAATTGGTCGAGCGATGGCTGGGCCACCGCAACGACGTCTCCGCCCTCGCCCCGCTGTGGCGCAGCGGCATCGTCGTCGACACCGCCGAGATCTCGGGACCGTGGTCCGTGCTGCCCGAGCTCTTCGACGAGGTCACGACCGCACTCTCGTCGATCGAGGGCACGCTCGCAGCGTCGGCGCATCAATCCCACGCCTACACCGACGGCGCATGCCTCTACTTCACCTTCGGTGGGCGCGGGCCCGACGGCGATGCCGAATGGCGGGAGCACTACTACCGGCACGCGTGGGATGCCGTCACGGACGCCACCATGGCCCATGGGGCCGCCATCAGCCACCACCACGGCATCGGGTTGAACCGCTCCCGTTTCTTGCCGCGTGCGCTCGGGTCGGGCTTCGAGGTCCTCCGGGGGCTCAAGGAGACGTTCGACCCGAAGGGCATCATGAATCCCGGCAAATTCGGCCTCCCCTCCCCGTTCGGACCGCCACCCTGGGCGTGAGCAACCCGGGAGGCAGCATCCTCGTGGTCGATGTCGGCACGTCGGGCGTCCGCGCCGCCATCGTGCGGCCCGACGCCAGCGTCGAGCACGAGCACCGTGTCCCGTTGTTACCCGATTCCCCAGCTCCCGGGCTCGTGGAGTTCGACGCGTCCCGCATGGCCGAGGCGGTCCTCACGGTGGCACGCACCGCCTTGGCCGAAGGGGGGCCGGTGGCCGGCGTGGGCATCGCCAACCAACGAGCCTCGAGCATCGTGTGGGAGCGCGCCAGCGGGAGACCGGTGGCTCCCGGCATCGGCTGGCAGGACCTGCGAACGGTCGGAACCTGCCTCGTCCTGCAGGCCGACGGAATTCGTCTCGCACCCAACGCGTCGGCCACCAAGGTGATGGCCATCCTCGACGAGATCGACCCCGAGCGCGCACGGGCCGAGCGGGGAGAACTCTGCTTCGGCACGGTGGACAGCTGGGTGGCATGGACGCTCTCCGGCGGCGGGCCAGGCTTCGACCGGGTGCACGTGACCGACGCCACCAACGCGGCGGTCACGGCGCTGATCGACCCCGAGACGATCGACTGGGACGAGTCCTTGCTGCAGACCCTGAGGATCCCTCCGGCGATGATGCCGGCGGTGGTGGACTCGTCGGGGGAGATCGCCATTGCGGCCGCGCTGCCCGGGGCACCTCCCATCTGCGGTATGGCCGGCGACCAACAGGCATCCCTCGTTGGGCAAGGCTGCACGCTCGCCGGCATGGCCAAGGCGACGTTCGGCACCGGCGGGATGCTCGACCAATGCACGGGGACGGGCCGCGGTCCGGCGCAGGCCCACGGGGGCGGCGCCGGCACCTTCCCGATCGTGGCCTTCCGGGTGGGCGGGAAGGCGACGTGGGGCACCGAGGCCGTGATGCTGTCCGCCGGCACCTGTGTCGAGTGGCTGCGCGACGATCTCGGCATCATCGCCACCTCCGACGAGTCCGAGGCCGTCGCGGCCCGGTGCACGACCTCCGGTGATGTCTGGTTCGTCCCGGCGCTGCTCGGCCTGGGGACACCGGTGTGGGACTTCGGCGCCAGGGGCGCACTCGTCGGCCTCACGAGGGGCTCGGGCCGGCCGGAGGTCGTGCGGGCCGTCCTCGAGGGAGTGGCCCACCGCGGTGCGGACCTCGTCGAGGCGTCCGAGACCGACAGCGGCCACCCGATCACGGCGCTGCGGATCGACGGGGGAATGTCGGAGAACGCTGTGTTCGTCGACGCGCTTGCCGACGCCATCGGACGACCGGTCGAGGTCTCACCCGTGCTCGAGGCCACCACGCTCGGTGCCGGGCTCCTGGCGGGGTTGGCCGTCGGGACCTACGCCACGACCGAGGAGCTGGCGGGGACGTTCTCACCCCGCCGCACCGTCGAGCCCCGGAAGGCTGACGCCGATCGTGCCACGGCTCGGGAGCGCTGGCTGGCGGCCCGGGCGAAGGCCGAGGCCACCATTCCGGAGCTCTCGGGCATCTCCTTCTGAGCGGGATTACTCCCGCTCAGAAGGAGAACCGCCTCCCGAGAGAACGCTTCCTGGTTCCGTCCTACCTACTTCGCTGCGTGCTTCGGGGTGCGCCGGCGCAAGCGGGCGACGACGACCAGACCGACGCCCAGGAGCAGCGCTCCCAGACCGATCAGCCACTCCTCGGACAGCAACGCACCGGTGAACGCGATGGCCGTGGCCGGCGCCGTCGTGGCCGGCGCCGTCTTGGGTGGTGCCGTCGTCGTCGTGGTGGGCGTCACCGTCGCCGCGGTGGTGACCGGCGTGACAGGGTTGGACACCGTCGACGAGCAGCCGGACGACGTGGTGCAGGGCCCGTCCGTGATTGTCGCAGTGTTCGTGATGGTCCCGCTGACGCCGGCATTGACCGTGGTGGCAAAGCTCGCCGTGGCGGTGTCACCCGCCGCAAGGCTCACCGTGATCGTCCAGGTGGTCCCGGTGGTGTTGACCACCTTGCACGTGTCCGTTCCGGTGACGGCGCAACTCGGAGTCCCGTTGACGGTCAAGGAGGACGGCACGACATCGGTCACCGTGGCCGAGCCCGCCCCGTTGCCCACGTTCTTGACTGCGACCGTGTAGTTGATGGTCGCACCGGTCGGAACCGAGGTCCCTGTCGTCGGGACGTTCGTCTTGACAACGGTGAAGTTCGGCGCCGTCACCAAGAAACACTCGCTCGAGGACACGCTTTCGTCGTGATCCGCGAGGTTGTCAGACGAGGACACGTAGTTGGAGCTCTCGTCCGGCGTGTAGACGGCGGCGAAGCAGTAGGTGCCGACAGCACTGGGAGTGAACGAGGCGGAGGTTGCCGTCGACGTGTCGGTTCCACCGACCGGCGTCAGGTCCACGGGTCCCGTACCCACTGGGTTGGCCGTCGTGCACAACGCAGGCGAGGAGCCGGGACCGCACTGGTAGAAGTGAACGGACCCCGTGGGTGCACCCCCGGAGACGTTGCCCTGGACCGTGGCGGTGTCGGTGATGGACTGACCGATGACAATGGTGCCGGATCCGCTGACCGAGCCCGACTGCTGCGTGGTCGTCGTCGACGGCGCCGGGTTCACCGTCACCGGCTCGTTGCCACAGCCGCTGTCGGCCCCATTGTTGTTGGAGTCACCCGAGTACACGGCGACCCAGTTCCAGGTCCCCTTCACGTTCGGAACCGGACCGGTCACCGGGCCGTACGTCCCGTTGCCATTGGTCACGTTGACGAACGTGGTGAAGGCGTAGGTCCCGCTCTCAGGCGTTGCCGAGCAGGTCTGGCTCGGGTCGAACAGGTAGAAGGTGATCGTCCCGCCCGGGTTGACGCCGGAACTCAAGGTGGCCGAGTCAGTGAGAGCGGTCGAGCCGACCGCCGTCGTCGTCGGGTTGGCCTGCGTGTCCACGGACGGCGACGCCTTCGAGATCGTCACGGGCTCGCTCGAGCAGCCGCTGTTGGCCCCGCTGTTGTTCGAGTCACCCGAGTACACGGCCAGCCAGTGCCAGGTCCCCGCGCTGTTCGGCGTGGGCCCGCCCGTCGTCGGCCCGTAGCTCCCGTTGCCGTCCACGCTGAACTGCTGATGGAAGGTGTAGGTGCCGGCCTCGGGCGAGGTGCTGCAGGTCTGGCTCGGGCTGAACAGGTAGAAGTCGATCGTCCCGCCCGGGTTGTAGCCGTCGCTCAAGGTGGCCGAGTCGGCGAGGCTGCCGGTGCCGGCCGTCCCGGTCGTCGGGTTGGCCTGCGTGTCCACCGAGGGCGACGCCTTCGAGATCGTCACGGGCTCGCTCGAGCAACCGCTGTTGGCCCCGCTGTTGTTGGAGTCACCCGAGTACACGGCCAGCCAGTGCCAGGTCCCCGCGCTGTTCGGCGTGGGTCCGCCCGTCGTCGGCCCGTAGCTCCCGTTGCCGTCCACGCTGAACTGCTGGTGGAAGGTGTAGCTGCCGCTGCCGGGCGAGGTGCTGCAGGTCTGGCTCGGGCTGAACAGGTAGAAGTCGATCGTCCCGCCCGGGTTGACGCCGGAACTCAAGGTGGCCGAGTCGGCGAGGCTGCCGGTGCCGGCCGTCCCGGTCGTCGGGTTGGCCTGCGTGTCCACCGAGGGCGACGCCTTCGAGATCGTCACGGGCTCGCTCGAGCAGCCGCTGTTGGCCCCGCTGTTGTTCGAGTCACCCGAGTACACGGCCAGCCAGTGCCAGGTCCCCGCGCTGTTCGGCGTGGGCCCGCCCGTCGTCGGCCCGTAGCTCCCGTTGCCGTCCACGCTGAACTGCTGATGGAAGGTGTAGGTGCCGGCCTCGGGCGAGGTGCTGCAGGTCTGGCTCGGGCTGAACAGGTAGAAGTCGATCGTCCCGCCCGGGTTGTAGCCGTCGCTCAAGGTGGCCGAGTCGGCGAGGCTGCCGGTGCCGGCCGTCCCGGTCGTCGGGTTGGCCTGCGTGTCCACCGAGGGCGACGCCTTCGAGATCGTCACGGGCTCGCTCGAGCAACCGCTGTTGGCCCCGCTGTTGTTGGAGTCACCCGAGTACACGGCCAGCCAGTGCCAGGTCCCCGCGCTGTTCGGCGTGGGTCCGCCCGTCGTCGGCCCGTAGCTCCCGTTGCCGTCCACGCTGAACTGCTGGTGGAAGGTGTAGCTGCCGCTGCCGGGCGAGGTGCTGCAGGTCTGGCTCGGGCTGAACAGGTAGAAGTCGATCGTCCCGCCCGGGTTGACGCCGGAACTCAAGGTGGCCGAGTCCGAGAGGGCCGTCGAGCTGCCGACCGTGTCCGACGTCGGACTGGCCTGCGTCGTCAACGTGGTCGGGTGTGCGCTCACGATGACCGGCTCGCTCGAGCAACCGCTGTTGGTCCCGCTGTTGTTCGAGTCACCCGAGTACACGGCCAGCCAGTGCCAGGTCCCCGCGCTGTTCGGCGTGGGTCCGCCCGTCGTCGGCCCGTAGCTCCCGTTGCCGTCCACGCTGAACTGCTGGTGGAAGGTGTAGCTGCCGCTGCCGGGCGAGGTGCTGCAGGTCTGGCTCGGGCTGAACAGGTAGAAGTCGATCGTCCCGCCCGGGTTGTAGCCGCCGCTCAAGGTGGCCGAATCGGCGAGGGGTCCGGAGCCGACCAGCTCGGTCGTCGGGTTGGCCGTCGTGCCGAGAGAGGGCGACTGCAGCCCGACCGTCACCGGCTCGCTCGAGCAGCCGCTGTTGGCCCCGCTGTTGTTGGAGTCACCCGAGTACACGGCCAGCCAGTGCCAGGTCCCCGCGCTGTTCGGCGTGGGTCCGCCCGTCGTCGGGCCATAGGTCCCGTTGCCGCTGGTCACGCTGATCGACTGGTGGAAGGTGTAGCTGCCGCTGCCGGGCGAGGTACTGCAGGTCTGGCTCGGGTTGAACAGGTAGAAGGTGATCGTCCCGCCCGGGTTGTAGCCACCGCTCAAGGTGGCCGAGTCGGCGAGGGGTCCCGCGCCGACAGTCTCGTTCGTCGGGTTGGCCGACGTGGTCAGCGAAGGCGACTGCATCCCGACCGTCACCGGCTCGGTCGTACAGCCGCTGTTCGCCCCGTAGTTGTTGGAGTCACCCGAGTACACGGCCAGCCAGTGCCACGTGCCCAGGCTGTTCGGGGACGGGCCGCCGCTCGTCGAGTAGGTCCCGTTGCCGCTGGTCACGCTGATCGACTGGTGGAAGGTGTAGCTGCCGCTTCCGGGCGAGGTGCTGCAGGTCTGGCTCGGGTTGAACAAGTAGAAGTCGATCGTCCCGCCCGGGCTGTTGCCGCCACTCAGGTGGGCCGAGTCGTTGAGACCGCCCCCACCGATGGTCCCCGACGTGGGGTTGGCCGTGGTCGTGATGGTGGGTGTCACCTTCTGGGGGACGCAGCCGTTGGGCAGCTGGGAGAGATTGAAGAGCCCTTGCGCACCGGAGTTGTGCGTGGGGCTGGCGTAGTCCGAGTAGTCAGCTTGGCCGGACTCGTGCCAAGTAGCGGACCATTGCAGCGAGATCTGGTGATTGGGGCCGGGAAGCGTCGACAGGAGGTTGGCGAGTTGCGGGCCGGTAAACGTCTGGGTCACCGTGGTCGACCCGTTGTGCCCGATCGTGAATTGCGAGCCCCCTCCGAGGTACGCGAATGTGCCGCCGTTGACCGAACTGACTGTACCGGTCTCGTTCTCGGCGTAGTCGTTGGTGATCGTCCAGGTGATCGTCACCCCGGTCCCGAGGGGAGTGGCGCACGGGTAGCTCGTCGGAGTGACGGAGTTGTTGTGGGCGGAGGCCGCAGTCGCAAACACGACGAGCCCGGCGACGGCCAGTGCTGACGCCATGCCGCCCTTGATGACCGTGCGCAGGTGACCGGGCCGACGGCCCGCACGCCGCACCACACGATGAGAAGTATTCCTAGCAAGCCAAGCCGGTCGCATACCGCCTCTTCCTTTCGCCACTTTCGGTCGTCCTATCCGGGACCGCTCCGCCTAAGGGGCCGTCCCCGCCATCAACGACTGTAGACAATCGCGACAAAAAAGCCACAATTCTGCTAAAGCTCACAGGGTTCCTGCCGATATTCGGCGCCCCGACAGCCGAAGCCGCCGATGAACTCAGCCGGTGTCACATTCGTCCTGGCCTTGGCAAGGTAACCCGAGAGAGCGTGGAGCCGTAAGGGCTAATCGGCTCCACTTGACATGGGCTGTTCGGCCCTATTTGGGAGACGCAGGCACCCTGGCCGGGCGTCGACATCCCAGAGCCACTGCAAATGTCTCGGGCATCCCCTTCTGGGCGGAATACTCCCGCCCAGAAGGGGATCACTGCCTCCCGAGAGACCCTCTCCCTGGGTCTGAACTATTTGGCGACGCCCTTGGGGCTGCGTCGGCGCCACCGCGCCATGACCACCAGGCCGGCACCCAGCCACAGCGCCGCAGCCCCGATCAACCATTCCCGGGACAAGAACGTGCCGGTCAACGCAATCATCGGGACCGGCGGCGCTGGCGCTGGCGTGAACGTCGTCGTGTTCGTGACCGGCGGGGTCGGGGCCGGCGGGGTCGGGACCGGCGGAGCCATCACGGGCGTCTTCACGGTGTTGGTCGTGCACGTCGTCGTGGTGACGTCGGGCGGCCCACAGCTCGGACCGCTCCAAGTCGCCGTGTTGGTGACTGGGTTCGGCGCGTCCGTGTTGGCGGTCACCGAATAGGTGAGCGTGTAGAACGCATCGGGTGCTACTCCCGCCGGAATCGTCCATGTGATCGTACCGTTGTTGACGACGACCACGCAGGTGGGAGGTCCACCGGTGACGCACGCCGGGGAGCTCGCCACCAGGGTCGTGCCGGTGGGGGCGGAGTCGGTGACCACGATCGGAGCGGTCGTCGTCGCAGAGCCGGTGTTCGTCACGGTGAGCGTGTAGACGATCGGGGTGGTCGAGCCGGCGACGACGCCGCCGCTCGGGCTGGCCGCCTTCAACACGCTCACACTCGTCACCGTCAGGGTCAGGGTCGAAGTATCCGTCACTGGGGGGCCGCTCGGCGGCTGGCCGGTGACCGTGGCCGTGTCATCGATGGAGTTGTTGGTCAGGTCGGCCTGCGTGACCGTGTAGGGAGCCGAGCACGTGTCCGTCGCCTGCGGGGCCAGGGTGATCGACCCGTTGGTCCCGGTCGTGCAGGTGATGGGCCCAAGGCTCGAGTCGAGCGACGGGGCAGCCTGCGCGTCGGTGACATCGACGTTGTGCAGCGTGACATTGCCGGTATTGGTGATTGTGAACGTGTAGGTCACCACCTGGCCGACCGCGCTCACCGTGGGGACATCGGCCGTCTTGACCACCGAGATGGACGGGCTCTGCTCGGCCGGGATGCACAGCGAGGACATGTCCGTCACCTGCTCGCCCTTGGGCGGGGTGCCCGTGGCGGTGCCGGTGTTGCACAGCGAGCCGTGGTCCACGTCGGCCTGGGTCGTCGTGTAGGTGGCGGTGCAGGTCTCGCTGGCCTTGGGGGCCAAGGAGGTGCCGGGGCACGAGATGTCCGAGAGTCCGGTCATGGGGTCGCTCACCGCGACCGGGTTCAGCGTGACGTTGCCCGTGTTGGTCACCTTGTAGGAGTAGGTGACGAGCGTGCCCGGGGCCGAGAAGGAGTCGATGCTGGCCGTCTTGACCACCGAGATGGACGGGCTCTGCTCGGCCGGGATGCACAGCGAGGACATGTCCGTCACCTGCTCGCCCTTGGGCGGGGTGCCCGTGGCGGTGCCGGTGTTGCACAGCGAGCCGTGGTCCACGTCGGCCTGGGTCGTCGTGTAGGTGGCGGTGCAGGTCTCGCTGGCCTTGGGGGCCAAGGAGGTGCCGGGGCACGAGATGTCCGAGAGTCCGGTCATGGGGTCGCTCACCGCGACCGGGTTCAGCGTGACGTTGCCCGTGTTGGTCACCTTGTAGGAGTAGGTGACGAGCGTGCCCGGGGCCGAGAAGGAGTCGATGCTGGCCGTCTTGACCACCGAGATGGACGGGCTCTGCTCGGCCGGGATGCACAGCGAGGACATGTCCGTCACCTGCTCGCCCTTGGGCGGGGTGCCCGTGGCGGTGCCGGTGTTGCACAGCGAGCCGTGGTCCACGTCGGCCTGGGTCGTCGTGTAGGTGGCGGTGCAGGTCTCGCTGGCCTTGGGGGCCAAGGAGGTGCCGGGGCACGAGATGTCCGAGAGTCCGGTCATGGGGTCGCTCACCGCGACCGGGTTCAGCGTGACGTTGCCCGTGTTGGTCACCTTGTAGGAGTAGGTGACGAGCGTGCCCGGGGCCGAGAAGGAGTCGATGCTGGCCGTCTTGACCACCGAGATGGACGGGCTCTGCTCGGCCGGGATGCACAGCGAGGACATGTCCGTCACCTGCTCGCCCTTGGGCGGGGTGCCCGTGGCGGTGCCGGTGTTGCACAGCGAGCCGTGGTCCACGTCGGCCTGGGTCGTCGTGTAGGTGGCGGTGCAGGTCTCGCTGGCCTTGGGGGCCAAGGAGGTGCCGGGGCACGAGATGTCCGAGAGTCCGGTCATGGGGTCGCTCACCGCGACCGGGTTCAGCGTGACGTTGCCCGTGTTGGTCACCTTGTAGGAGTAGGTGACGAGCGTGCCCGGGGCCGAGAAGGAGTCGATGCTGGCCGTCTTGACCACCGAGATGGACGGGCTCTGCTCGGCCGGGATGCACAGCGAGGACATGTCCGTCACCTGCTCGCCCTTGGGCGGGGTGCCCGTGGCGGTGCCGGTGTTGCACAGCGAGCCGTGGTCCACGTCGGCCTGGGTCGTCGTGTAGGTGGCGGTGCAGGTCTCGCTGGCCTTGGGGGCCAAGGAGGTGCCGGGGCACGAGATGTCCGAGAGTCCGGTCATGGGGTCGCTCACCGCGACCGGGTTCAGCGTGACGTTGCCCGTGTTGGTCACCTTGTAGGAGTAGGTGACGAGCGTGCCCGGGGCCGAGAAGGAGTCGATGCTGGCCGTCTTGACCACCGAGATGGACGGGCTCTGCTCGGCCGGGATGCACAGCGAGGACATGTCCGTCACCTGCTCGCCCTTGGGCGGGGTGCCCGTGGCGGTGCCGGTGTTGCACAGCGAGCCGTGGTCCACGTCGGCCTGGGTCGTCGTGTAGGTGGCGGTGCAGGTCTCGCTGGCCTTGGGGGCCAAGGAGGTGCCGGGGCACGAGATGTCCGAGAGTCCGGTCATGGGGTCGCTCACCGCGACCGGGTTCAGCGTGACGTTGCCCGTGTTGGTCACCTTGTAGGAGTAGGTGACGAGCGTGCCCGGGGCCGAGAAGGAGTCGATGCTGGCCGTCTTGACCACCGAGATGGACGGGCTCTGCTCGGCCGGGATGCACAGCGAGGACATGTCCGTCACCTGCTCGCCCTTGGGCGGGGTGCCCGTGGCGGTGCCGGTGTTGCACAGCGAGCCGTGGTCCACGTCGGCCTGGGTCGTCGTGTAGGTGGCGGTGCAGGTCTCGCTGGCCTTGGGGGCCAAGGAGGTGCCGGGGCACGAGATGTCCGAGAGTCCGGTCATGGGGTCGCTCACCGCGACCGGGTTCAGCGTGACGTTGCCCGTGTTGGTCACCTTGTAGGAGTAGGTGACGAGCGTGCCCGGGGCCGAGAAGGAGTCGATGCTGGCCGTCTTGACCACCGAGATGGAGGGCTTCAGACAGACCGGGATGCACAGCGAGGACGTGGCCGTCACGTCCGCGCCCTTGGGCGGGGTGCCCGTGGCGGTGCCGGTGTTGCACAGCGAGCCGTGCTCCACGTCGGCCTGGGTCGTCGTGTAGGTGGCGGTGCAGGTCTCGCCGGCGGCGGGCGCCAAGGAGGTGTCGGGGCACGAGATGGCCGAGAGCCCGGTCATGGGGTCGCTCACTACGACCGGGTTCAGCGTGACGTTGCCCGTGTTGGTCACCTTGTAGGAGTAGGTGACGAGCGTGCCCGGGGCCGAGAACGAGCTGACGTCGGCCGTCTTCTTGAGGGTGATGGAGGGCTTCAGACAGACCGGGATGCACACCGAGGACGTGTCGGTGACCTTCTTCCCATTCGGCGGGGTGCCCGTGGCGGTGCCGGTGTTGGTGATGGAGCCGTGCTCCACGTCGGCCTGGGTGGTCGTGTAGGTGGCGGTGCAGGTCTCGCCGGCGGCGGGCGCCAAGGAGGTGTCGGGGCACGAGATGGCCGAGAGCCCGGTCATGGGGTCGCTCACTACGACCGGGTTCAGCGTGACGTTGCCCGTGTTGGTCACCTTGTAGGAGTAGGTGACGAGCGTGCCCGGGGCCGAGAACGAGCTGACGTCGGCCGTCTTCTTGAGGGTGATGGAGGGCTTCAGACAGACCGGGATGCACACCGAGGACGTGTCGGTGACCTTCTTCCCATTCGGCGCGGTGCCCGTGGCGGTGCCGGTGTTGGTGATGGAGCCGTGCTCCACGTCGGCCTGGGTGGTCGTGTAGGTGGCGGTGCAGGTCTCGCCGGCGGCGGGCGCCAAGGAGGTGTCGGGGCACGAGATGTCCGAGAGTCCCACCATGGGGTCGCTCACCACGACCGGGTTCAGCGTGACGTTGCCCGTGTTGGTCACCTTGTAGGAGTAGGTGACGAGCGTGCCCGGGGCCGAGAACGAGCTGACGTCGGCCGTCTTCTTGAGGGTGATGGAGGGCTTCAGGCAGACCGGGATGCACACCGAGGACGTGGCCGTCACGTCCGCGCCCTTGGGCGGGGTGCCCGTGGCGGTGCCGGTGTTGGTGATGGAGCCGTGCTCCACGTCGGCCTGGGTCGTCGTGTAGGTGGCGGTACAGGTCTCGTTGGCCCAGGGGCCGAGGGAGGTGTCGGGGCACGAGATGTCCGAGAGCCCCACCATGGGGTCGCTCACCACGACCGGGTCCAGCGTGACGTTGCCCGTGTTGGTCACCTTGTAGGAGTAGGTGACGAGCGTGCCCGGGGCCGAGAACGAGCCGACGTCGGCCGTCTTCTTGAGCATGATGGACGGGTTCTGCGTGCACCCCGTGGACCAGAGCGACGTGTCGGAGCACGGGCTGTTCCACAGCCCCGCCGAGGGGTCAGTCGTCACGAACGGATTGAGCGTCACGCTGCCGGTGGCGACCCCTTGGGGAGGCTGGCTCACCGACGCGCCCGGAACGGGCGACGAGATGGCGCCGCCCGTCTGCGTGGTAGGGACCGAGGGGGACGACGGTGCCGGGTTCACGCCGGAGTTCACGCCGGAGCTCCGCCGAGCTCGTGCCCGTGCTGACACCCGAGCTCGTGCCCGCGTTCACGCCCGAGCTCGTATCGGAGTCCGCATAGAAGAGGCCCTCGCCGGCGCCGCCGCTCGGCACGCTGACCGACTCGGTGGCCGACGTGCCCGCGCCGTCGGGTGACGACGAGCCACCACAGGTCGCGAGATGGAAGCCGGGCGGATCGGTGGCCGTCATGGTGTAGGTCCCCGCCGTCACACCGGTCGGTGCGGACGGATTCGATGCGGGCGGAACAGTCGAGAGGCCGGTGCCGTTGGCGGCCAGCGTCCCACCCGTCTCTTCGGTGGTGGTCGGGTTGCCCTCGTTGCAGAGATAGATATGGCCCGCGATGGTCTGATGAGGCGCGGCACAGCTCATCGTTGACAGGTTGAAGGTCCCGGTGTCGATCTGCGAGTGACCATCCGCCCACGTGCTCGAAACCTCGAGAGTGATGACACCCGGCGTGCCGTCGGGCAGCGCCTGGGTGAGAGTCGCTGTCTCAGTGGATTGCCGGGACGATGGCGGGATGGTGTAGGTGGTCGCGTTCAAGGTGCCGCTTCCACCCGTCACCGTGGTGACGGAGCCCGTCTCGGGCACGTTCGAGTCATTGGCGAGGGTCCAGGTGATCTGGACGCCGGTGCCGAGTGGGCTGTTGCACGATGCGGTCGACGTGATCGAGCTGCCGGGCGTGGACTGGGTGGCGTCTTGGGCATACGCCGGCGTTGCGAACGCGACGGCCCCGACGACAACGAGGGCTGAGGCCACACCGCCCGTGATGGCACCACGCACTCCGCCAAGTGAGCGGCCGCTCCGGCGCGCGCCTCGACGGGAGTAATTCGAATTGAGCCGAGCCAGTCGTCGCATACCGCCTGTTCCCTTCGTCGTCGTCAATCCCGGTGGGATGAATACGAGCAGCGGGTGCAATCGCACGACTCCCAACGGCATTCGCCGCGGCGGTGTCGCGATCGCCCGAGGGCGCCCCCCTCACATCAGTGCTCGCCAAATCTGTGACCGCCGGCTCGACGTCCCCGGTGGCACAGCAACGTCGGCGATTGTAAGCACGCGTGAAGCAACTTTCGGACAACGAATCGACAATTGCGCTCAAGGAAACGAACGTCTGCTCCGAGGGCGGCGGCGCAGTCCATGTCGCACCGCGCCGTCGTCGCCGGCGATGTCCGAGGGCCATCACCTGGCTTTCGCGCCAACGATTCCTCGGCTAGCGAACTCCGGCCGGCGCGCGCTCGATAGAGCCGTTCGGGACTTTGCCAAAGACCGCGTCCGGTCGCGGTGGCAATCGCTCATCCGTGAAGTCCCTAGCCACGCCGGTGTTAACAGCAGAGCAGGCGGTGTTAACACTCGCTCGAACACCAGTGCGTGAACGGGGCAGCCGGGCGCGGCACGGACACGCAACCGCGCCCGGCGGTGTCGCACCAGCTGTCCGACCACCTACCGTCTGGCGGCCGCCACTCAGTCCTCCCGGACCGGTGGCCGGTGCTCCCGCCCCTCAGGAGCGGGCGTGGGCCAACGCCTCGTCCCAGCTGCAGCCGGACTGCAGGAGCGGACGAAATCCCATCAATTGGCGCGGCTTGCCGATGGCCATCACGGCGCGCAGACGGCCGGCCCGGCCGAAGAGCGCCACGAACTTCCCCTCGCCGAGGGAACCCTCGGTGACCTCCACCTCGTCGTCACCACCGGGGTTGCCCAGCACCTGGAAGCGAATACCGTACTGGTCCGACCAGAAATACGGGACCGGGACGAACGACGGCGCGTCGGCCCGGCCGGCGATCACACTGCGACCCGCGGCGACACCCGCCTCGGCCGCGACCTGCCAGTGCTCGATGCGGATCAGCTCCTCGCCGCCGTCGTGGCGCCAACTCCATCGGGCGATGTCGCCCGCCGACACGATGCCGTCCGCCGCATAGAGCCGGTCGTCGCACACCACCCCGTTCTCGATGGTCAGGCCGGAGTCAGCGAGCCACCCGGTCGCCGGCACGACCCCGATACCGACGACCACGACGTCGGCCGGCACCGACTGTCCGTCGCCGAGCTCGACCACCAACATGGCGTCCGCACCCGCACCGTCTGCCCCTCCCTTGCGGATGCGCTCCACCGCAACGCCGGTGCGCAGGTCGACACCGTTGGCGCCGTGCAACGAGCCGCAGTGCGCGCCGAGCATCGGTCCGAGGACGTTGCGCAGCGGGATGTCGAGCGCCTCGAGCACGGTGACCCGGGCACCCAGCCCGACACAGGTCGAGGCCACCTCCGCACCGATGAACCCGGCTCCGATGACGACCACCCTCGGCGAGTCCACCGCCGTCACGGCCGCTCGCAGGGCGACGGAATCGTCGAGGGTCCGCAACGTGAAGAGACCGTCGAGCTGGCCCAGATCCTCCGTGCCGGGGAACCGGCGGGGCGTGGCACCCGTCGCAATCACGACGGCATCCCCAACCAGCACGTTCCCGTCGTCGAGCTCGACCTTGCGGTCGTCCACATGGAGCCGCACGGCTCGGCGCCCCAGGACCTCGTGCACCAACAGTTCGCTCGATCGCCGCTTGTCCGCCAAGACGGCCTTCTCGGGTGGCCACGTCCCGGCCAGCACCTGCTTGGAGAGAGGCGGGCGGTCGTAGGGGAGGTGCCGCTCGTCGCCGATCAGCGAGATCTTCCCCTCGAAACCCTCGGCGCGCAGCGTCTCGACGGCGCGCCACCCGGCCAGCGATGCGCCGACCACGACGACCGTGCTGTCCCCGGTCAGCTCACCCGCCGGCGTCACCGACCGAACATGGCCATCCACTCCGCTGCGGAGCGGGGCCGGAACACGTAATTCCACCGCCGGGTCTCCCCCATGCTCGCCGAGGGGTCCGCCGAGTAGAGGTGGCCGGGGAAAAGGATGGCGTCGTCGGGCACCCGGGCCAGGCGGGTGTGGATGGATTCGTACATGGCGAGGGGGTCGGCGCCGGGGAGGTCGGTCCGCCCGCACCCTTCGAGGAACAGCGTGTCCCCCGCAACCAGCTTGCCGTCGACGAGGAAGCACTGGCTGCCCGGCGTGTGGCCCGGTGTGTGGATCAGCTCCACCCCCACCTGACCCACCTGCAGCACCTCGCCGCTGTGGTGGCCGACGAGATGGGAGCCGCTGACGCCGGTCGTGCGCTCGACCCAGGGCACCTCGTCGGCCTGGACGTGGATCGGTACCTGCACCTTCTCGAGCAGGGTGCTGATCCCCTCGAGCGACCACCCGCCCATCTGCCCGCCGAGATGATCGGGGTGGAAGTGGGTGCCGAGGACGCCGGTCAGGCGCATGCCGTCCGCCTCGACGATGTCGATGAGGTCCTGCACCGCGTAGGCGGGGTCGACGATCACCGCCTCGCCGGTCTCGCGATCACCGATGAGATAGACGAAGTTGACCATCTGGCGGGCCATCATGTCGCCACGAGCGAAGTCGCGGCCGGACAGGAGCTGGCGGAAGTACAGCCGGCCGGCGGCGCCGGTCTCACTGATTGTGCCGTCGCTCATTCGCCCTCGTCTTCGGTTCCCGCGCCCTCGGCGGCCAGCGCGTCGAGCCGGGGCACCAGCTCCTCGACCTGGGTCCGGGTCTGGCGCAGCCGGCGGTCGAGCTCGTCGATCAGTGCCGTCGCCCGCTCCAGGCGGGCCACGAGGACGTCGACGTCGACCTCACGCTGCTCGAAGAAGTCCACGATCGCATCGAGCTCGCGGCTTGCCTCGCTGTAGCTCAGCGCCTCGACGGGGGCGGGTTCATCCGGGACGGGCACCGAGTCCTCCTAATTGTGTTCCTGCGCCGGCTCGGGCGGCGCCGGCTTCACATCCGCCCCCTCGACGCGGCTACGGACGGTCCCGTCGGCGAACCGGGTCACGATCTGCTGCTGCTCCGCCACCTCGCCCGCGCTGCGCACGAGGGCGCCGTCGGCGGTCAGGGTCAGGCTGTAGCCACGCTCGAGCTGGCGTTCGACGTCGTAGGCGGCCAGCAGACGCCGCCATGAGTGCAGCCGCTCGTCCTGGCGCCCGAGGTGTCCCAGGGTCATCGGCCCGAGCCGGGCGGCGTGGGCCAGCACCCTCGCCTCGCGCGCCTCGAGGCGACTTGGCGCGGACCGGGCGACCGACGCCGCCTTGCGCCCGAGCCGCTCACGGTGCGTGCGCACCGAGTGCCGCGCCGCCGCCGTCAGGCGGGCACGGGCCCGCGCGTCACGGGCCTCGGCCTCGCCCAGGAAGGCCGGGATGCGGCGGGCCAGGAGGTCGGCCGGCTCGGCCACGTGGGCCGCCCACCAGCGCCGGGTGGCCATCACGATCTGGTGCCCGCACTCGGTCGGCGTGATGCAGGCGCGCGCGGCGGCGATGTCGGCCACCGTCTCGTCGCCGCTGTGGCCGATCCCGGTGAAGACGGGCTTCGTCGCACCGCCCACGGCCCGCGCCACCATCTCGGTCTCGAACGCGGCCAGGTCGGCCCGCGCTCCCCCGCCCCGGACCATGGCGATGACGTCACAATCGCTGTGGCCGAGCACCTTGAGGGCGCGGGCGATCGCGGCAGGGGCGCCGGGACCCTGCACGGCCGCCTTGACCAGGGAGACGCGGTAACCGAACCCGGAGCCGGTGAGCTGGCCCATGAAGTCCGCGAACCCCTCGGTCCCGGGGCTGGCGATCAGGCCGACGTGCATCGTGAGGTCCGGCACACGCAGCGAGGCGTTGCGTGCGAGCAGACCCTCGGCCTCGAGGTTGCGCAGCAGCTGGGCCCGCTGGGCGGCCATGCGCCCGAGGAGGGCGGTTACGTCGACCTCAACGAGGACGAGGCTGATCTCGCCCTTGGCTCGATACAGGTCCAGCGTGCCCCGCAGCACCACGACCATCCCCTCGGCCAGCTCGACGCCCTCCTTGGCCAGGTTATGGCGCAGCGGCGCCCACGAGCTGCGCCAGCACTTGACTTTGAGGGTGGGCTCGCCACCCCGGGCGCGGGGACCGGGCGAGGCTTCGTCCCCGGGGTCCACCAGGTCCATGTAGAGGTGGCCCGACCGATGGTCGGACAGGTGCTGGATCTCGCCGCGCACCCAGAGCGGCCGGTTCCGCGGTAGGGCGCTGCGCAGTGCACCCTCCACCTGGTCGTAGAGGTTGCCGATGGAAAGCACCCCGCGGCGTTCGCCGGGCTCGGGCTCTGTGACCGCCTGTTCCGAGGCAGGCAGGGGCGGTGCCTCGGGATCGAAGAGCTGATGGGCGCCGCCCGGCATCCTCGACACCCTACCGAGGCGCTGCGCGTCCGCCCGCCACCCGGGGTGGCACACTGGTAGTGACGGTGAGTCGGCCAGGTGGCCGCGGCTCGGACCGCAGTGCGGGACCGTGTCGAGGAAGGTCGGGACTCCGCAGAGCAGGGTGCTGGCTAACGGCCAGTCGGGGTGACCCGCAGGACAGTGCCACAGAAAGGAAACCGCCGATGGCGGGCCCCCGGGCCCGCACAGGTAAGGGTGAAAGGGTGCGGCAAGAGCGCACCAGCGGTGGGGGTGACCCCGCCGGCTCGGTAAACCCCACCCGGAGCAAGGCCAAGCGTGGGAGACGGGCTGCTCGTCCGGTCCCTGAAAGGGGACGCTCCCCAGGTAGGCCGCTCAGATGGATGGCCACCCAGGCTTTCCGCCTCTCATCGGGGCGGGGAGCCGGACAGAATCCCGCCTACAGGCCGGCTCACCGTCAGCCCCACGTCGGGGGTGGTGCCGGCCGTCAGCGGCTGCAAACCGGGATCGCGACGCGAGCGCGATTACTCCAAGACGTCGTCTGCGGGAAACAGACCTCCGGACCGAGGCAGCAGGATCGTCACATCCAGTGCAGTCCGATCCCCTGCATAGGGGCGCTGCCTCCCTTCTTCGTGGCTCGGCCCCCTGCCCACGAGTACGAGTCAGTAGGTGTACGTAAGCGCCCCACTCGTGCCTGCAAAGGTCGTCAACGTCACGGTGACCGCCCCCGTCCCCGGTGGAGTCTTGACGGCGATCGAGGTCGGTGTCTCGCTCGTGATCGTCGCCGGTGACGACCCGAAGTTCACCGCGGTCGCCCCGTAGAGGTTCAACCCGACGAGCTTGACAGTCGTGCCGCCCGCCGGCGACCCCGAGGAGGGACTGAGGCTCGTAAGTGTCGGGGCGGCATACGTGAATGCGGCGGGAAGCGTGGTCGTGCCGGCAGTCGTCGAAACGCTGACATCGACGCTTACGACACCGGTGGTCGGCTCCTGCGGCGTGTAGGCGGTGATCGCCGTACCCGTGCTGTTGACGCTCACGGACGTTGCCTGGACGCCGCCGAAGGTCACGGACACGTTGCCGGGGTCATAGAAGTACTTGCCCTTGATGACCACCTTCGTGTTGCCGCCGGCCGAGCCGGAGGAAGGCGTGATGCTCGTGAGCAACGGGGCGGCGTAGGTGAAGGTATCGGCGGGGACGACCTGACTTGTCCCATTGGGTCCGACGACCGTCACGTCGACCACCTGGACGCCGGAACCGGGAGTGGGCGGGGACTTGGTGGTAATGGCGGTTCCGGAGGTATTCACGGTGAAGGTCACGTTTTGGCCCCCGAAGTCGACCTCGGTCGCTCCGAGAAACCCGTGGCCCTTGATGGTCACGGCGGTCCCGCCGCCCGCTGGGCCGGCGTTCGGCGTCACAGCGGTCACCATAGGCCCGTAGTTGAATAGGTCGGCAGAGGAGGTGAGGCTCTGGCCGTAGGAGTTCGTCACGGTAACGTCCTGGCTCCCCGTGCCCGCCGGTGCCTTGGTGGCGATGGAGCTGTCCGACACGACCTTGAAGGTCGTTACCGCGGTTGTCCCGAAGTCCACCGCCGTCGCCCCCGTGAAGTTCGTTCCGGTGATGGTCACTGCCGTTCCGCCCCCCGGGGGACCGTAGTTCGGCGAGACCTTGTTGACGGTCGGGGCCAAAGGGCTGACCACCGCGGTGTACGTGAACTGGTCGGCCGGAGCGCTCGGGCTCGTACCGCCCGGTGACGTCACCGAGATGCTGGTCGAGTCACCCGGACCACTGTCGCTGCCGGGTATGTACACGCTCAACGTGTTGTTGTCCACAACCAGGAACGCGGTCACGGCGCCCCCGACGTTGACGCTCGTCGTCCCGATGAAGTTCGTGCCCGTCACGGTCACGTAGTAACCACCGGTCACAGGGCCACTGTTGGGGCTCACGCCCGTGATGGTCGGCTGCACGTAGGAGGTGAACTGGTCGCTCGAACCAGTGAAGCTGGTCCCGCCCGGCGATACCACGGTCACGGGCAGGGTGTCCGGACTGGTGCCCGAAATGTCCGCGGGTGAGATGGCCGTGATTGACGTGTCACTGTTGATGGTGAAGGCGGCCGATGCCGAGCCGAAATCTACGGCCGTGGCCGCAGTGAACCCGTCTCCGGAGATGGTGACACTCGTCCCGCCCGTGGCCGGCCCGATCCCTGGTGAAATGCCCGTTACCTTGGGCCTCGGCGCAAAACCGCTCGCCCACTCCAAGCACGCGTAGGCGGTGCTCCCTGTCCCGCCGAGACCGGGGCAGGGGCTGGCACTGTCGTAGATCTGGTTGCCCGTGGGCGGGTCCGTGGTCGAAAAGGGACCCGGCGGGTTCGGGTTCGGGGTGGCCACGGAGTACGAGAGCAGTGCCCCCGTCAGGTCCCAGGTATCCGAAGTCCAATCGGCAACTGTGAAGTGACCACCACCACCCTTGCCGCCGGTGCTGCAGGTCGTTGTGAGGTAGACGTAACCGGTCGGGTACCCGGCGCTGGGATCGACTGTGTTGTCGAACCCGGTGACATAGGCCAGCTCCTTGATGCCACCACAATCGTAATGAAGCAGCGAAAAAGCGGTACCTTGAGGAACAACGAGCGAGATCTCCACAGGAGCTGCGCCAGCTTGGCTTGCTCCTATCGCCAACATTCCGAGCATCGCAACCGCAAGCGCGCTCAGACCCATGCTCAACCTTCGCAGCATCTACTCTTCCTCCCGGTCAAAACGGCCAGCCACAACCCCCCCCGCGCGAGCCGGGACCCTGGAAGCACCCAAGCTCTGTCGTTGGCCTGTTCGTTCACGATAGTAGGGCAAACCAATGCTGGAATAGCAATGGCGAACGAGACTTTTTTGTTAGAAAACTCTCATCGATTGCCGGTCTTCATGACCTTCGATTGCAGATGCTGACCACGCGCACATGCCGGATATCAGACGGGATGGGACCGTCCGGTCAGGCCGCGGATCCCCAGAACGGTGCATCGCCGAACGCGAAGGCGCCGCCGTCGTCGGTGACCATCCAATAGCCCAGGCCGTCGCTGGTTCCTGCCATCCCGGTCACCGGGGCGTTCAACACGAGGCTCCCCAGTGAGCCCTTGAAGGCGGCGTCGAAGGAGAAGACGCCGCCGTCGCTGGCGACGAGCCAATAGCCGCCCAGGGTGTTCTGGGCCATGCCGACGACGGGCCTGTTGAGGGGGGTGCCGCCCATGGAGCCCCAGAAGTGCGCATCGCCGAATGTGAACACGCCGCCGTCCGCGGCGACCATCCAATAGCCCTTCCCGTCCTGGCTCCCTGCGATGCCCACAACGGGCTGGTTCAGCGACGACCCCGCGGGCAGGACCCCGGGGACCGAGCCGTAGAACCCGGCGTCCCCGAAGGCGTAGACGCCGCCGTCGGCGGCGGCCAGCCAGTAGCCCCGGTGATCGGGTGTGGCGGCAATGCCGACGACGGGCGCGTTCAGCGGGATCCCGCCCATGGAGCCGAAGAAGGGGGCCCCGTAGGCGAACACACCACCGTCGGCGGTGGCAACCCAGTACCCGCCGCCGCCCGCGTTGGCGGCTCCGACGACCGAGACGTTCGTGAAGGGCATGCCGAGATTGGTCGCAGCGCCGAAGGGGCTGATGCCACCACCCCGCTGGACCAACCAGTAGCCGAGGTTGCCGTCGCCGCCCGCCATGGCGACGTAGGTGCCGGGATTGGGGACGGCGACGATCGGCGCCTGGAGCGTCGAGCTGGTCACGTTGCCGAAGCTGCTGCAGGGCGATACCGGGGAGATCGGGACCGACGTGGTGCCGGTCACTGCGCTCGACGCGAAGAAGTCGTACGGCAGCGAGGCGGGGTCGGCGCAGTGCGGAGACCATTCCCAGAGGATGTCGGGCCCGGGCTGGCCAGGCAGGAAACTGACGGTGACCGCTGTGGTCGCACCGTTGCCGACGACGTTGGCGGGCCGTGTCCCCCCGAGCGTGGCGATGGTGCCGGTGACGGCGATGGTGGCGTTGCACGACTCGTCGGGGACCGTCGGCAGCGCCGGGATTGCGAAGACGATGCTGCCCAACGCACCCTGGACCTGGGGAGTCCCGAGCGCCACGCCACAGCCGGACGCACCGGCGGGAGCCGCGCCGACGTCCAGGGCCACCGCAGTGACAGTGAGGCCGCCGCCTGCGACCGCCAATGCGGCGACAAGCCGCCCGACCCGGCCCCGACCGTGGATCCGCGCATCGAACATGGCACCCTCCCTTGTTGGAAGCCCCCTCATGCTCTGACTCAGTATGTCCTAGCACCGGGCCGGCGTCCGTGCTCGGCCACATCATCCCGCCGGCACCCTCGGAGCATGCAAGGATCGGGACGGGTCGCACTAGCGTGCGCACGGATGATCGGTCTATCGGGGCGGTCCCGCCTGGTTGCCTCCGGGCTGCTGACGGGTCTTGCCGTCGCCGTGGCCGCTTGCGGCGGCCCGGTCCGGACACCGGCGTCTGGGTCGAAAACCGGTACCCCGTCGACCCTCCCTCCCGCGACCTCGACGACGGTGGTGCCCAGTACGGCGCCGCCGTCGGCGGCCGCGCCCTCCACCGTCGCGACTTCGTCCCCGACCACCGCTCCGCCGGCGGAGGGGATGGTGGTCGGCCCAGGGCCGCAGGCCGCGTACGCCGTCGAGCCCCAACCGGCCGCAGTGTCCTGCCACTACAGGTTCTCGGGTCCGTACCCGCTCCCCGACCCGCGCTGCACGCCTGGCGCCGTCAACCCACAGGTGACGCAAGCGACGATCGCGTCGACGATCTGCGTCTCCGGGTACACCTCGTCGATCCGGCCGCCCGAGAGCATCACCGAGCCGGAGAAGGTGGCCTCGGCCGCCGCCTACGGATATACCGGGTCGCTGCACACCGCCGAGTACGACCATCTAATTTCGCTCGAACTCGGCGGTGACCCCAACGACCCCGCAAACCTCTGGGTGGAACCGAATGACAAACCGGCCGCGACAACGACCGCCAATTCCAAGGATGTTCTCGAGAACAGGCTGCACGACCTCGTGTGCGGCGGCCAGCTCTCGCTCGCCGCCGCGCAGCAGGCCATCGCCACCAACTGGGTCGGCGTGTACGAGCAGTACGGGTAGCACCACCCCCGCACATCCCTCGCCGGGGCGGCGCTAGGCGCGTTCGAGGATCGCGCCACAGTACGCCGGTAGGCGGAGCGCGCCGCCAACGACCTCGTGCTCACGGACTCGATCCGTGCAGACCCGGACGGTACCCGTGAGGTCGTCCAGTTGGACCTCGTGGCCCGACACGTTGAGCACGACGACGTGGCGCGCCCCGCGCCGGAAGGCCCACACGCCCTGAGGCGCCGGCAAGGACACGTAGTCGCCCGCGACCAACTCGGGACGCCGTCGCCGGAAGTCGATGACGTCGCGGCACAGCGTCAGGATCGAGCCCGGGTCGTCGCGTTGCCCGACGACGTTGGCAGCGGTCACGTCGCCGAGCGGCAGCCACGGCACCTCCGCGTCGGTGAAGCCTCCGCCGGAAGTGTCACTCCACTGCACGGGGGTCCGGCACGGGTCGCGCCCCTCGTAGTACGGGAAAAAACGAACCCCGAGGGGGTCCCGCATGTCGCCATGGGCCACCGTCACGTCGCCCATGCCGATCTCGTCCCCCTGGTAGAGCACGGGAGTGCCCCGGAGGGTGAGCAGCATGAGGAGCGCGAGGCGGATCTTGTAGGGATCGTCGCCTGCCCAGCGTGTCGGGAAGCGGAGCATGTCGTGATTGGAGCCCGTCCACGCCGGCCAGGCACCAGGTGGCAAGGTCGACTCGGTGCGCTCGACGATGTCGCGCATGGCACGGGCGTCGAGAGGTGCACCGATGAAGTCGAAATTGAAGGCCAACCCGAGCTCGTCGCGTCCGCTGCCGTAGAACTCGGCAAGCCGGTCGAGCGGGACCGGTGTCTCGCCGATCAGGAGCCGGGGCTCGTCGTAGCCGTCGACCAGGCGCCGCCAGCGCCTGATCACGTCGTGCACCTCAGGCCGGTTGGCGTTGTACACGCTGCGCTGCCCGAACATCTGCGTCTCGAAGTCGTCGTTCTCGGTGGCGGGCGGGTTGTCCCGGAGCTGGGCGTCCTTGACGATGCCGTTGCAGACATCGATGCGGAAGCCGGCAACGCCCCGGTCGCACCAGAACCGGAAGATGCCGTCAAAGGTTTCCCGCACCTCCTCGTTCCACCAGTTGAGGTCGGGCTGCTCCGCCAGGTGGTTGTGGAAGTAGTACTGCCCGGTCCCCTCGTCGAAGGTCCATCCCGGGCCGCCGAAGCTGCTGACCCAGTTGTTCGGGGGACCGCCACCCGCCGCTCCGTCGGCCCAGAGGTACCAGTCCCGATGGGCCGCGGCACGAGACGACCGCGCATCGAGGAACCATGGGTGCTGGTTGCTGGTGTGGTTGGGCACGATGTCCATCAGGACGCGGATCCCCTGCTCCGCTGCCGCGCCGACGAGGCGATCGAAGTCGTCGATCGTGCCGAGCTCCGGTGCGATCGCACAGAAGTCCGAGACGTCGTAGCCCCAGTCGGCATTGGGCGAGACCGTCACAGGCGACAGCCAGATGCCGTCGATGCCGAGCCACGCCAGGTGGTCCAGGTGCTGAACGATGCCGGGGATGTCACCCACGCCGTCCGCATCGCTGTCCGCGAACGATCTCGGGTAGATCTGGTACAGGACGGCCCCCTTCCACCAAGGGTCGTCGGGGGTCACCTCGGCGACTCTGCCGTGTCCCCCATGCCATGCCGCCAGGGCGAGAGGTCGAGGAGCGGGTAGCGGGCCGCGACCCCCGCCAGCGTCTGCTCGGTCCAGTAGGGGTGACCCGGCGCGGGGAAGCCCAGCACGGTCAGCTGGCGCTCGGTGGCCCGTGCTACGAAGCGGTGCCACGACATGTCCTCGCCGGCGTTGGGCAACCCGAAGGAGCCCAGCCAGTCTGTGGCCGCCGGCTTGAAAGAGACGTGCAGCATGAACCGCGCCGCCCCGGCCGCGGTCATGCGCACGCCGCGATGGTAGACGTCGGGGCGGTAGGCCAGGACGGAGCCGGCGGGGCCCGACGCCGGAACCTCCGCCGCGTAGAGGTCCGCGTACTCGGTCGGACTGAGGTAGGTCCGCTCAACCGGGATGCCGGCGGTCAGCCGGCGCGGGACCAACCGGGTAGCGGCCGTCTCGGGGGTGACGTCGCTCAGGTAAACGAACGTCTCGAGCTGCTGGTAGCCCGGCTCGTGGCGGGGCACCACCAGGGTGTGATTGGCGAAGTCGGCGTGGAGGAGCTGTTCGTCGCTGAGCGCCGCCCCCGAATACTTGGCGCTCAGCATCGCCTGGTAGAGCCGGGGGTCGGCGATGCCGAGTAACTGCTCGGCCAGGTCGATCATGCGATCGTGCACGACCAGGTCGTTGAGGGCGCCGTCGTCGAAGGGAAAGCGCGGCATCACACGGTGTGAGTCGACGCGGAACGGTTCATTTCGTCCCGGGTCCGTGTCCGCCGCGAACTCCTCCGCGGTAGGGAACAGCGCCGGGAGCGCGGCTTGGGCGGAGGCCACGGCCTCGGCGGGCAGCAGCCCCTGCACCAGGCACCAGCCCTCCTCCTCCCAGTGGGCCTGCTGCGCGCCGGTGACCACGCCCATCAGGGAACCGCGGGGAGGGGCTTCCACGTCTGCACGACATGCCAGCAGACACCCTGGGGCGGGAGGTGGCCGAGGGGCAACCGGCACATGTTGCTGGGCGGCACGTTGGTGTGCAGGCTGACCACCTGGTACTGCGTCGGGCCGAAGAACTTGTCCGGACCGTAGCTGAGCACGGGCGAGTAACCGCCTGGGAAGTCCGTGACCTTCGACATGGCCTCGACGAAGGTGCGGCGGTTGAGGTCCCTGCCGGCCATGGTGGCCGCCTTGGCGAAAAGACGGATCTCCTGGCACCAACCCTGGATGGGCCCCTGCTCCTCTATGAAGTCGTTCATGTTGCCCTTGGGGATCTCCGGATACGCCTTGTGCCAGATGTCCCAGCACTCCCGGTCACCGGGGTCGTAGCCACCCCCGGACTGGGGTCGGGAGTCGTCGACACCGCCCAGGGTCTCGGTGGTCACTCCTTCCTGGCCGTCCAATGCCTTCTCGAAGGGTACGGGGATGAGGCCGAGTCCCGACTCGATGGAGGACTCGTAGTCGGACAGCAACAGCCGAGGGAAGTAGTCCTGGCTGGTCTCGTCGCTCAGGACCGGGAAGAAGGCGTTGAACGGGATCAGGGGGATGAGCGACGTCACCCCAGCCGCCTTGAAACGCTCCACCGCCAGCTGTGCCGAACTGTTGGTGGCGGCGGTCTCGCTGGGCTGGGCTGGGACGGTGACGACGAGAGGATGCACCCCGACCTTCTCGAGATCGGGCAGCAGGTACTCCTTGAGCGCCTGCTGGTCACTGGCGCGATCACCTGCGATGACGCCGACCCTGCGCGACCTGCCGAGCAGGCCGCTGCTGTGCCCCCAGGTGACGGTCGCACGGATGATGGCGGCGTCGTCGGGCCCCGTCCACCACAGGTAGGGCGAGCCCGCAGTGGTCCAGTTCGAGACGGTGGTCCATTGGCCCAGGAACGGGGTATGGCCCTGCTGGGTGATGCAGAGCTGACTGGCGCCGGACCAAGTCCCGAGGCCGTCGAGCACAGCGAAAACGGGTGGGCTCCCCTGGGTCCAGTCCGTGCACAGGGCGTGCATCTCGGACTCGTTGGTCGGATTGAAGTTCGTGATGATCGGATTGATCGTTCGCCCATTGATGCCGCCCGTCGCGTTGATGTGGTTCACGAAAAGGTCGATGGCCTTCACCTGCTCGCTGTACTCGACATCGCCGGCGAAGCCGAATTGGCCGGAGAGGGCCGTGAGGTTCGCCACCGGGAACTCGACGTTGATGACGTGCGCGGTAACTCCTCGCGCACTGGTGCTGGCCTGGGTCACAGAGCGTGTCCCGGGGGACGCGGCCGCACAGCCGGGCTCGGCCGCGGCAAGCCCGGCGGCCAGTGTCGCCGATGCGACGGCGATCATGAGAAACGACGTCGTTCCAGGACGAGCCAACCCAATCCCCAGTCTCGTCGTCATGGTGCGGTCTGCCCTCCCCCCGAGTCCCCGATGCGGGCGGAAGCTTGCCATACCTCCAACGCCGGAGAGCGTCCAGGGGCGTGGATCAGACCGGGACCGTCCGCGGTCCGCGGTCCGCGGTCACGTCGCGAAGTGGGAGAACGACCCGTACCAGGGCAGCGTTCGCGGCCTTGGTCCCTACGAGGACCGCCGACATCCGCGGATCGCGATCCAACCCGCGAAATTCTGGGTTGAATCGCCACCTCCCGCCCGGGCTGCGTCTGGCGATTGCAGCCTGAGTGTCTCGAGTGACGTCACGCCATTTGACACCCGATGAGGAGGTCGGTTCGAGGCCCAGGATCCGAAACTAGGAGGTGGATCTGCGTCCAGGCTGGAGGCGGAAGAATGCGGCAGCCATGGACCCGGACAGCCGGGAGCGAGGAGGGTGGAACCGGGACGCGTCCGGGGCCTAGCGAGCGTCGAGACGGCCGATACTCCGGAACCACCCGAGCGTCTGACCCAGCCCCTCGTCGAGAGTGATGGGGTCGTAGCCGAGCCGCTTGTACGTCTTGGACTCCTCCAAGTTCCGGCGTTCCGGGGTCTCGCGCGCCGCCTTCTCGGCGATCGCCATCAGGGTGGGCCCGAACACCCGCACCAGCTCCGGGTCGTCCGAGGGATCGACGTCGACGACCTGGTGGTCGATGCCTGCCAGCCGGCACATCCGGTTGCACGCACTCGCGATACTCACGACGTCCTCTGGCCGACCGTCCAGCATGTAGCGCTCCCCCGCGACGCCCTTGTCGAGGGCCAAAATGCATCCCCGGGCGATGTCCTCGGCGAACACCCAACTCACCGGGAACTTGAGGTAGCGCTCGATGCGCCCGCGCGCCGCCGAGAGCAGCACACGGTTGAAGCTGGTGATGCCGAGGGCGTTGTTCGCGACTGGAGAAGGACCGAAGATGGCACCTGGATGCGTGCTGACCACGTCCCGCCCGTTGGCGGCCCGCGACATCGCGTCGAGGAAGGCCGCCATTTTGGTGATGGTGTAGGGGTCCGAGCTCGGCTCGCAGGTCACCGGGGCATCTTCGCGATCGAGTCCTCCGGCGGTGTCGAAGAATGTGCCGGTGCTGACGGCGACGACCCGCCTCAGATCGACGGCCTCCGCCGCATCGAGCACATTCTTCGTGCCGCCGATGTTCACCGCCTCGAAGTCGGCCAGGTTCTGACTCGCCCCGCCGAGGAGCGCGGCGCAGTGGATCGCTGCGTCGCTCCCCGTGGCCGCGTGCAGCACGGCCTCGGGATCCGTGATGTCGCCGGGGACGACCTCGACGCCGAGTGCCACCAGCGGCGCCGTGTCCGCCGTCTTCCGCGCCAGCGCCCGCACGGTGTCACCCCGCTCAATCAGAAGCTTGCAGATGTTGGCGCCGGCGAGCCCGGTGGCGCCGGTGACCAGGATCGTCTGGGTCATGTTGACGCGGCGACCGAGGGATCGGCGACGGCCGAGTCGACCTGATCGGGGCTGTAGTGGATCACCGGTGCGCCCTGTCCGAAGACGTCGAGTGTGTGGATGAAGCGATGAAGACCCATGGAGTTCGCACAGGCGAACCCGAGTTCCACGATCTGGGCCGCCGTGAAGACCCGGCCGAGCCTCGCGTAGAAGTCGTCGTCGATCGCATGGTGGTCGGCGGAGAGGAGGTCGAGGAATTCCACGGCCAACCGCTCCTGCTCCGTCAGATCCGAGCCGCCGGGGGCGATGAGGCACGCCACGTCCTCGTCGGTGATGGAGTCGTGCTTCCTCGACTGCATGCAGGGCTGGCACTCACCCAACTGGGCGCTGCGGATGCGCAGGAGCTCCAGGATCCTGCCTCCGAGGAGCGACTGCTGACCCCACGCACCGCGGGCCGCATTGGTCATCAGGATCTGCGACGTCTTGTAGGCGAAGATCTGCAGGGGAATCGGCGTGGCGTAGGTGCCGTCCGCCACCCCCTCCTCGATGATCCGCCGCGGCTCCGGCGCCAGCTCCTCCAACGGAATCGGCTCGATTCTCGGCACGCACACCCCCCGATTCTCCCGGCGCATCGCCGGCGTCCGACGCTGTCCGGCGCCGACGGACCTACTGTACTGTCACCTCGTGCCGATCGACCCCTCGACCATCCTGTTGACCGACCGCGTCGCCGTGGTGACCGGCGGCGGCTCCGGGATCGGGCGCGGCATCGCCCGCGGTTTCGCCGCCTTCGGCGCGAAGGTCGCCATCTGGGAGCGCAATGCCGATACGGTGGCCGCCGCCGCGGCGGAGATCGGCGGTCTGGGGATCCACCTCGACGTCCGCGAGTCCGCCGAGGTTGACCTCGCACTGGAGCGGACCGTGGCCGAGCTCGGCCCGGTCAGCATCCTGGTGAACAACGCCGGCGGTGTCTTCAACTCCCCGATCCTCGAGACGTCCGAGAACGGCTGGGACGCCCTCTACCGGTCCAACCTCAAGCACGTCATCCTCTGCACCCAGCGGGTGGCCCGGGTGATGGTCGACGCCGGGACCGGCGGCAGCATCATCAGCGTGACGTCGATTGAAGGCGTGCGCGCCGCGCCGGGGTACGCGGCCTACGCTGCCGCCAAGGCCGGTGTGATCAACTACACCAAGACCGCCGCCCTCGAGCTGGCCCCGCACGGCATCCGGGTCAACGCACTGGCGCCCGACATCACCATGACCGAGGGACTGGCCGCGGTGGCGCCCGAAGGCGCCGAATCACGCTTCGGGCTCACCGTCCCCATGGGGAGGGCCGGCCATGTGGACGAGATGGCGGGCGCGGCGATCTTCCTCGCGTCGGAGTTCTCGAGCTACATCACGGGCCAGACGATTCACGTCGACGGTGGGACCCAGGCCGCGAGCGGCTGGTACCACCACCCGGAGACCGGTGCCTACGCGCTGGGCCCGTCGTAGCGGGCGCCGCCGGTCCCCCGCCCGCCCGGGCTCAGCCGTCACCGCCGAGACCGATGTGGGCTGACATCCCCCCGTCGATCACGATCATCTGCCCCGTGATGTAGCGCGACTCGTCGGACGCGAGGAACACCACCAGGTCGGCGATGTCGTCGGGCTGGCCGAGATACGGCGTCAACGTCGCCTTCCCGAGCCCGGCCAGCATCTTGGCGTCGAGGTGCGCGCGCACGGCGTCGGTGATGATGAGCCCGGGAACGATGGTATTGACCCGGATGCCCTCTTTCCCGTGACTCGTCGCCACGTACATGGTGAGCGCGTTCACCCCCGCCTTCGACGCGCCGTAGGCGGTATGGGTGCGGTCACCCTTTAGCGAGGCGCCGGACGACATGTTGACGATGGAGCCACCACCGCTCTGCAGCATGGCGGGAATGGCGTGCTTGCAGGTCAGCATCTGGCTGCGCAGGTTGACCGCCATGGTGCGCTCCCACACGTCGAGTGCCAGCTCGGTCACCGCGGTGTCGCGGGTCAGGAAGTCCGATTCCGTGAGAGCGGCATTGTTGTGGAGCAAATCGAGGCGCCCGAACCGCGCCATGGCTGCTGCGATCGACGCGACGACCTCACCCTCCTCGGACAGATCGGCCCTGCACGCCGCAGCCGAGCCCCCGGCCTGTTCGACGTCGAGCACCACCCGTTGCGCTGCGGCGCCGTCGATGTCGACGACGAGGACGGACGCGCCCTCCCTCGCCAGGGCGCGCGCCGTGGCACCACCGATGCCGCCGCCGCCGCCGGTGACGATGGCCACCTTCTCGTTGAGACGTCCCATTTGGCCTCCGGACCACTGCGTGGCCCGGCTCCTCCCTCGTGCTCGATGCCCGGGAAGCTTGCCAGATCGTCCGTCGACCAGGGAGCCCGATCGACCAGCGACAACGCTCCGGATCACTGCGACGGAAGGCTCCCGAACCGGTGAGGAGCCTCGGGGTGCTAGTACGAGGCCGCACGTGCGGGTAGCCACCTTGGTGGCTCCCCGCTCCTCGGGCAACACTGGAGAGACGCCGGCACCTGCCGGATGTTGGCTCGCGGGCCATCAGGAGGAGGAAGGTCGGGCGTTGATCCGAGCGGTGGTGCGCGAATCCCGGTACCGGTTCCGGGCCACCTTCCGCCGGCGCTGGGCCGGGTACCTGACACTGGTGGTGATCGTCGGCCTGGTCGGCGGTGTGGCCCTGGCCGCCGTGGCGGGGGCGCGCCGTACCCAGTCTTCGTTCCCCGCCTACCTGGCGAGCACCAACCCCTCGGACCTCGGGATGTTCACCGAGTTCGGCCCCGTCACGAAGACGGGTTACTCGGAGAAGGTGGATGCGGCCGTGGCCCGGGTCCCCTACGTCAAGCGAGCGGTGCCCGTCGTCGGCTTCGACGGCACGCTGCAAGTCCTCAGGCACAACCGATCGGCAGGCGTCGCGGGGGAGGCGCCACCCGCCCTCGAGGGCAGTACGGGCCCCGAAGCCGAGTACTTCTCCACCGACCGGGTCACCGTCCTGCAGGGCCGCATGGCCGACCCCAGCCGGACGGACGAGATCGTCATGTCCGCGGGGGCCGCCGCCCAGTACGGGCTGCACCTCGGGTCCACCCTGCCCGTGGCCTTCTTCACCGACGCCCAGGCGGGCCAACCGAATTTCAGCGGTTACCCGCACGACAGGCCCCACCTCATCGTCCCGTTCAAGCTCGTCGGCATCGTGGAGTGGGACACCCAGGTCGTCCAGGACGACGATGCCGCGCTCGGCAATCAGATCGCAGTCATCACCCCCGCGCTGACCAGACAGCTCCAGTCGTGCTGCGCCTTCTACTCGTACGTCTCGTTCCATCTCGACGGCGGATTGGCGCACGAAGCGGCGGTCGTGTCCGCGGTCGACAAGGTGATCCCCAATCTGGGCCCGGTGGGCGGTGAGACCACAAACGCCCCCTACGTGGCCAAGGCAGAACGCGCCATCCGGCCCGAGGCCATCGCCCTGGGGGTCTTCGGGCTCGTGGCGGCCCTCGCCGCGCTCGTCATCAGCGGACAGGTGATCAGCCGCCTGATCCGGCGCAACGAGACGGACGGCGCCATCGTGCGCGCGCTGGGCGCCGGCCCGGCCATGGCGATGGCCGACGGGCTCGCGGGCGTGCTCGGCGCCATCGTGGCCGGGTCGCTCCTGGCGGTCGGGGTCGCCGTCGCGCGTCCCCCCTCGCACCGATCGGCCCGGTCCGGCCCGTCTACCCCGACATCGGCGTCGCCTTCGACTGGACCGTCCTCGGATTCGGTTTCCTGCTCCTCGTGGTCGTGCTCACGGCGGCTGCCCTGTTCGTCGCCTACCGGGTGGCGCCCCACCGCGTCGGCGTCGCGGGTCCTCCCCGACCACGACGCCGTATGGAACCAGGCGGCGGCGTCGGCCGGGCTGCCGCCGAGCGCGGTCCTCGGGATCCGGGCCGCCCTGGGCTCGCGGGCCGGGCGTGACGCCGCGCCGGTGCGTTCGGCGCTGCTCGGCGCGGTGCTCGCCGTCGTCGTGATCGTGACCTCCCTCACGTTCGCGTCGAGCCTCAACGCCCTGGTGTCGCAGCCGCCGCTCTACGGATGGAACTGGGACTACGCACTGTTGGCCGGCTTCTCCGCCGCCGAGAACCTGCCGGCAGCCGAGACGACCGCGCTGCTCGACCACGATCCCGACGTGGCCCATTGGGCCGGTGTCTACTTCGAGAGCGCCAACCTGAACGGGCGGTCCGTGCCGGTGCTGGCCATGAGCCCGGGCGCCGCGGTCGGTCCCTCCATGCTTTCCGGCCAGGCCTTGGCGTCGCCGTCGCAAGTGGTGCTCGGGCCGGCGACCCTGGCCGCGCTGCACGTCCACCTGGGCGACACCGTCGCTGCGCGTGTCGATGGCGGGTCACGATCCCTCGCGCGTCGTCGGGACGGCCACGCTGCCGACCATCGGCGGGTCGGGTGATCCCGACGCTCGGCGATGGGGACCGGGGCGGTGATGGCCACGTCGCTCTTCTCGGCCACCGACCTCAACCAGCAGGGCATGCCGGTCGCCGGTCCCATGGCGGTGTTGATCGCGGTGACTCCCGGCGTGAGCCACGCCACCGCGCTGCGCTCCCTCAACCGCATCACGGCGACGCTCGACCGGTCAGCCGACGGGCCGGTCGGTGGCGTGGTCAGCGCGCTCCGCCCGGCCGAGATCGCCAACTACCGGACGGTCGGCGCGACACCCGCCCTCCTGGCCGGTGTCCTCGCCGCCGGCGCCATCGGAGCCCTCGGCCTCACACTGGTGGCGTCCGTCCGCCAGCGCCGCCGGCAGTTCGCCCTCCTCAAGGCGCTCGGGTTCACCCAGCGACAGCTCGCAGCGTCGGTGGCGTGGCAGTCCTCGGTGGCCGCCGTGGTCGGGGTACTGGCCGGCGTTCCCATCGGGATCGCCCTCGGGCGGTGGCTGTGGACCCTGTTCGCCGACGGGATCTCGGCCGTGCCGCATCCAACGGTGCCCATCCCGGCCATCGTGGCCGTCGCGCTCGGTGCCGTCGTGTTCGCCAACGTGGTCTCGCTCATCCCGGGCCGGATCGCGGCCCGGACCCGCACGTCCCTGCTCCTGCGGGAGGAGTGACCCTCTGCGGCGTCCGGGCCGGACTCGACCCCTCAAGGTCGGTGGCGGTTCTTCCGACATTCCTCTGTGGACCTGATTTCCGCCATGGGCGTTCCCGCGCCCGCCAAAACGAGCAGCCCGGCCCACCTCCGGCGGCTCAAAGTCGCGGGGGCCGTGGCGGTCAGCCTGCTCGCCGGCCTGGGCGCCTACACGCTGACCCAGCGCGCCCTTGTCCTCGTGACCCAACCCTCGGTGGCCCCGACGTCGCAGCACCCAGCTCCGGCCCACCTGCAGGTGCCACCGCCGCACCGCGTTCCCTGACCGCGTCGGGCCGTCGTCCGGACGTTCAGAGCTCGTCGGAGCCGGAGTCGCGCACGATTCGCCTGACCAGCGACTGCATGAGGGCCCAGGCCACGTCGGGGTGGTCCTGCACGAAGGGCCGGAACTGCCAGGCGGCCAGGGCGTAGCACTCGAGGTCGGTCTCGGCCGTCACCTCGGCCATGCGGGGCCCGTCGTCGATCAGCGCGACCTCTCCGAAGTGGTCGCCCTGCTTCAGCTGCCCGGAGCGCGTCCCGCCCACTGTGACCGACGCCGTCCCGCTCGCGATGATGAAGAACCCGACACCGGGTTTGCCCTGTTCGATGATGACGGTCCCAGCCGGGAACGATCGCTGCGTGAGCGCGGTGGCCAGCTGCTTCACGTCCTTCTTTGCCAGCTGCGAGAACAGCGGCGCGTTCTTGATCGCTTCCTGGACGTCCATATGGCGAACCGTACACGTCGCGGCAGTTCCCGGCACCGGCGAGGCGGCCTTCTACGTGCGCACGACCTCGGGCACGGCGCCCGGCCAGGGCGCCAGCGTGACGACGAAGCGCGACCCGCCGTCTGCGCCGGTCGGCGACTCCGCCCGCACGCTGCCACCCATGGCGGCCGCCAGCTCGGCCACGATGGCCAGTCCGAGGCCCGACCCCATCCGCCGGTTGGGCCCCCGGTCGGCCCGGTAGAAGCGCTCGAACACACGCACCAGGTCGCCCTGGGCGATGCCGGGACCGTCGTCGTCGACCGTGATCACGCAGGCACCCGACCCGGCGTCGCGTGTCATCGCCACGGACACGGTGGTCCGGGCGAACGTGATCGCGTTCTCGAGGAGGTTGGCCAGGAGCTGCGCCAGACGATCGGGATCGGCGGCCACGGGGAGCGCAGGCGCCGCGGCGCGCTGGCCCGAACGGTCTGGCGTCGGACCCGGGGACGTCGACGACGATCTGCAGACCGGACTTGGCCGCCGCCGGCCGGAAACCCTCTGCCGTCGTCGCGACGACCTCGGCCGCGTCCGTCGGGCGCATCGAGATCGACATCTGCCGCGCCTCGAGCTTGGTCAGGTCGAGCAGATCGCCGACCAGGCGCTCCAGCCGGCGGGACTCGGCGATGATCACGTCCGCCGCGTGCGCGTCGTCCTCGATCGCGCCGTCCTGAATGGCCTCGGCGAACCCGCGGATCGACGTGAGCGGCGTGCGCAGGTCGTGCGAGACCGCCAAGAGGAGATGCCGCTCGCGGGCGCGGCTGTCCTCGAGGCTCTGGGCCATGTCGTTGATGGAACCCGCCAGCGAGGCGAACTCGGGGTAGTCGCCGCGGCGCACCGGCACCCGGCTGGCCAGCTCGCCCGAGGCGATGCGGCCGGTCACCTGCATCGCCTCCACCAGCGGGCGGGCCATGCGACGGCTCATCTGCCAGGCGACCAACGCGGCGACGAGCAGGGCCGCGCCGCCCGCGACGATGAAGTAGGCCCAACTCGGGCCCAGGCCGCTCACGTCACGGGTCAGGAGGATGGCGAGCGTGCCTCCGAGCCGCAGGCGCACCCGCTCGGTCTGCGTCACGTTGACCGGCGCCACGGCGAAGACCAGGTTGCCGGTCCGGCCCGACGTCGTCTCGCCCGGACTGGACCGCCCCGACGTCGATGTCCTGTGCGCTGAGCCCGTCGGGCAACGGCGTCACGATCGTCCCGAGCCGGTCGATCCGGATGATCTCGGCGTTCTCGAGCTTGAGCGTGGCGCGCACGACGCGCAGCACCTCGAGCGACCGCGTCCCGCTGCCGGCCGACGTCAGGGAGTTTGCCTCCGAGACGAGCTGCTGCTGCGCCTGGCTACGCGCCGCGTTGCGGGTCAGGACGAGGCTGCCCGCGCCCGCGATGACGAGCACGACCGCGACCAGGCCCACCATGGCCAGCATCAGGCGGCGGCGCATGGCTCAGCCGAACCGGTAGCCCACTCCCCACACCGTGGCGAGCGGGAGGTCGGACCCGAGCTTCTTGCGGAGCTGCGCCACGTGGACGTCGACGGTTCGCTCGTCGCCGTACCAGTCGGTGCCCCACACGCCGTCGAGCAGCTGCTGGCGCGTCAGGGCCAGGCCGATGTTGTTGGCCAGGAAGGCCAACAGATCGAACTCGCGGGTCGTCAGGAGGACCACCGCGCCGCCGGCGCGAGCCTCGCGACGGCGCAGGTCGACCTCGAGATCGCCGCATCCCGACGACCTCCTGCGGAGCCGGGCCCTCCCGGGTCCGGCGCAGGATGGCACGCACGCGTGCCACGAGCTCTCGGGGCGAGAACGGCTTCACCAGATAATCGTCGGCACCGAGCTCCAGACCGAGAACACGGTCCACCTCGTCCTCCCGCGCGGTGAGGAAGAGCACCGGCACGCTACTGCGAGAGCGGATCTCACGGCAGACGTCGAACCCGTCCCGCGATCCCGGCAGGCCCACGTCGAGGATGACGATCCACGGGTCCTCCTGCTTGAAGATCTCGAGACCCTTCTCGCCGTCGCCCGCCAGGAGCACGCGGTACCCCTCCCGCCGCAGGTAGAGGTCGACCAGGTCGGCGATGTGCGGGTCGTCCTCGACGACGACGACGGTTCCGTTCTCCGCGCTCACCACCTACCTAGCCTCGCACCTCCCGCACCCCGAATTGCCGGATTGTGGCGATCCATCACAGAACCCTCACGTTTGCCGAACACCCCGTTCACCAGGCGCGTGGACCATGAGCACAGGCGGCCTGAAGGGCGCGGGACTGCGCGCCCGTCCCGGGACGACGATGACCTCCTGAGGTGCGGCGGGCCTGCTCTCAGCGAGCCGCCCCGGCCGCCCTACGACAGCAGCATCGCGGTGTTGGCGTTCAGGCCGTTCTGCGCCTTGGAGCGGTGCACCACCTGGAACTCGGAGAACTCGGCCAGGCCCCAAGGCCCGTTCTCGACCCCGATGCCACTCCACTTGAAGCCCCCGAAGGGCTGTTGCGGCGAGAGCGCCAGGTGCGTGTTGACCCAGGCCGTGCCGCACTCGAGCTGGGCGGCGACCGCGGCCGCACGCTCCGTGTCGGCACCCCACACGGAGCCGGACAGGCCGAAGTGCGTGGCGTTGGCCCTGTCGATGGCGTCGCTCAGGTCGCGGTACGAGACCACCGGCAGCGCCGGCCCGAACTGCTCCTCGTCGACGATGCGGGTGCCGTCGGACAGCCCCGTCAGGATGGTGGGCTCGAAGAAGTAACCGGCGCCGTCCATCGCCTTGCCGCCCGTCACGGCCGTCGCGCCGCGGGACAGCGCGTCAGCCACTAGCTCCTTGACCCGCTCGTACTGGGGCTCGTTGTTGATGGGGCCGAGCTTCACGCCCTCCTCGGTGCCCTCGCCGACCTTGATCGATCGGGCGTGCGCCGCCAGCCCCTCGACGACGTCGTCGTAGAGAGCCTCGGGGACGTACACACGCTTGACGGCGGAGCAGACCTGCCCGTTGTTCATGAACGCCCCGGCGAAGATGGCCGACGCCACCACAGCCGGGTCGGCGTCGTCGAGCACGATGGCCGGGTCGTTGCCACCGAGCTCGAGGGTGACCCGCTTGAGGTCGGGAGCGGCGGACATGGCGACTTTCTTCCCGGTCTCGACCGAGCCGGTGAAGCTGACCTTGCGCGGCACCGGGTGCGAGGTCATCCATGCCCCCAGCTCGTCGCCCCCGCTCACGATGTTGACGACGCCCGGCGGGAACACGTCACGCAGCAGCTCGCCGATCTTCAAAGTGGTCAGCGGGGTGTACGGCGACGGCTTCAGCACCAGCGTGTTCCCGGCCAGCAGCGCGGGCGCGATCTTCCAGAAGCCAAGCAGCAACGGGTAGTTCCACGGCGTGATGGCGGCGACCACACCGAGCGGACGTCGCGCCAGCTCGACGTAGGCCTCATCGTCGTCCTGAATGATCTGTGGCGCGACCTCGAGGTTGGCGAAGTACTGGGTCCAGATGGCCGAGGCGAACACCTCCACCCCTGCGTCGCTCAGCGGCTTGCCCTGCTCGGAGGTCAGGACCGGCGCCAGCTCGGCCCCGGACGCCAGCAGCACGTCGGCCGCCCGCAGCAACGCGGCGCGGCGCGGCCGCCTCGTCGGCCTTCCAGTCCCGTGCGGCCTTGGCCGCGGCGTCGAAGGCGGCGTCGAGCTGCTGGCGGGTGCACTCGGGGGCCTGGGCGAAGACCTCACCGGTGGCCGGGTTGCGGACGCCGAAGGTCCCCTCGGTCGGTGCGGCTTCCCCCGCGATGGTCATCACGAACTCGGACATGGCGCTCCTCGACTGTCGTCGTAGGGGGATCCCCACCCCTGGCCGGCTGTCGGCCCGCCTTGATCTTCCCACCTAGGCCGCTCCGGCTCAATCGGGATCCGGGCGACGCGGTGCGTCTGGGAGGGGGCCTGCGATGAGATCCTCGACCCCGAGCCCGTCGGGCCGGCGCCGACGGGGCGTCCCCTAGGACCCCATCCGGTCAGGTCGCGGCCCGGGGCCCGAGCCCACACCGAGCTTCTCGCGGAAGAAACTGAGCGTCCGGTCGAGCGCGGCCCGGGTCGGCGAGCCCTCCTGGTCGACGAGGTGCTCGGTCAGCACGGAGTGCGCGTGCTTGGGGTGCCCGTAGGGGTTGCCGGGCGCCGAATCGATCTCCACTGCGATGAAAGCATCGCCGAGTTCGCGGCGCAGGGTCTCGAATCGCTCCTCGAAGCAGAACGGGTCGTTCGTGAAGCGCAGGCCCAGCAGGCAGGCGCCCGCGGCCGTGCGCTCCTTCACCCGGGCCAGGTCGGCGTCGGAGATTCCGATGTCCGCCTTGTACTTCCTGGAGAGCGGGAAGGGAAGGGACGGCTGGCTGAGGACGGGCGCGAGCACCACGTCGTCGACCATCATGGCCAGGGCGAAGCCGCCTGTGAAGCACATGCCGACCACGCCGACCCCCGGGCCGCCGCAGCGCTCGTGCTCCGCGGCGGCCAGTTTGCGCAGCCAGATCGTGACGGGGCTGGTCTTCTTGAGGGCGAACGCGGAGAACTCGCGCGAGATGCAGGCGGGCGCTATCGACTGCAGGGCGTAGGCCCCCGTGGGTGGCCGGCCCGGCTCGCCGAACAGGCTCGGCAGTACCGCGGTGCACCCAGCCGCCGCCACGCGGCGGCCGAACTCGGCCACCCGCGGTGTGATGCCCGGGATCTCGCTGATCACGATCACGGCGGGGCCGTCCCCCATGCGGTAGAGGTCGCGCCGCTTGCCGTCGGCCTCGAACGACTCTTTGGTGAACCCCTCGAGCGCGGCCTGTCGCTCGCCTTCGTCGCCGCTCGCCATGGCCGGACCGTAGCATCGGCCGCCGTGGCCGGTCCCTCCCGCTCCCTCGACCCGCGCCTGCCCGTCCTGGTCGGGCTCGGCACGGCGAGCGACGCTGCGCCCGTCGCCCACCTCATGACTGCGGCGGTGCTCGCCGCCGGATCCGATGCCGGCGCACCCGGACTGCTCGGTGCCGTCGACTGCATCGCCGTGCCCCAGGGCTCGTGGTCGCTGACCGACCCGGCGCGCACGGTGGCCCGGCGCATCGGGTCGCCGGAGGCGCGCACGATCCGTTGCGAGGTCGGTGTGTCACAACAGGAAGTGATCAACCACGTGCTCGCAGCAGTGGCGGCCGGCGCCTACGAGACGGCCGTCGTGGTCGGCGGCGAGGCACGGCGCTGGGCCCGGGACGGGGGCAGCGAGACGGACGAGGAGGGAGCGCCTCCCGACGAGGTCGTGATCCGGCCACCCGACTTCGTCGCTCCCATTGAGTCGGCGGCCGGCATCGTCCTGCCGCCCGTGCAGCAGTACGCGCTCATCGAGAACGCGCTGGCGGCCGAGGACGGGCTGACGCCCGCCGCCCAGCGCGACGAGATCGCTGCGCTATGGGCGCGCTACAACGTTGTCGCCGGCGGGAACCCCGAGGCTGCGTTCGGCCAGCCGCGAAGCGCCGGCGAGATCGCCTCGCCCGGCCCCGGCAACAGGCCGCTGGCGTACCCCTACAACAAGTGGCACGCCAGCCAGTGGACCGTGGACCAGTCGTCCGCCCTCGTGATCTGCTCCGCCGAACGGGCCCGCGCCGCAGCCGTCGCGCCCGACCGGTGGCTCTTCCCGCACGTGGCCCTCCACTGCTCGGCATCGGTCACGCTGACCGCCCGGCGCCGCCTCTCCGCCTGGCCCGCGATGGCGGTGCTCGGCCGCGCCGCCGAAGCACATCTCGGCCGTCCGCTGCGCGACATCGAGCTGGCCGAGGTGTACTCGTGCTTCCCCGCCGCGGTCCGGGTCCAGCAACGCGAGCTGGGACTCGATCCGGCTGGGCACCCCGACGCTGACGGGCGGCATGACCTTCGCCGGCGGCCCGTTCAACCACTTCGTCCTGCAGTCGCTCGTCGCGCTGGGCCGGCGTCTGCGCGGCGGCGCGGGCCGGCCGGGCGAGCGCCTCGGACTCGTCACGACCGTGTCGGGCATGCTCTCCAAGCCCGGTCTGGCCGTCTGGTCGGCCGATCCTCCCCCGGGGCGCGGCGGCGGCTTCCTCCTGGCCGACCTGGCCGCCGAGGCGACGGCCGCCACCGACGTCGTCCCGGTGCTCGACGTTGCTCCCCGTGTGCCCACGGCGGCCACCGTGGCCTCCTTCACCGTGACCTATGGCGGCGCCGGCGGACTCGAGCCTGTCCGCACGGCCATCGTCGCCGACCTGCCCGATGGGGTGCGCACGGCCGCCACCTGCGAAGATGCAGTCACCGCCCGCCTCGCCGTGGCAGAGGGCCTCATCGGGCGGGCGGTCGAGGTGAAGGACACGACATTCAGCCTGTGAACGCACCACCCCCTCGTCCCGGTCGGCCCCGGCTGGTCGACCCCGAGCTGGCGGCCCGGGTCCCCGGACTGCGGCGGGTCGCCGGCATCGCGCTCGCCGTCGGTGCGGTCAGCGCCGCCCTCGTCGTCGTGCAGGCCGTCGCCCTGGCGTACGCAGTGGACCGCTCGCTCCTGCACCACGCCCCGTTGGGCGACCTGGTGCCCGCCATCGTCGTCGTCGGTCTCGCCATCGTGGCCCGCGCCGTCCTCAACGGGGCCGGCGACCTCTCGGCGCACGGAGCCGCCGACCGCGTCGTGTCCCGACTGCGCGGTCAGTTGTTGCGCCACGCGCTGATGCTCGGGCCGCGCTGGCTCGCCGGTGAGCGCGCCGGTGAGCTCTCGCTCACCGCGACACGCGGCCTGCGCTCGCTCCACACCTACTTCGCCCACTACCTCCCCCAGGCCGCCGCTGCGGCCGTGGTACCCGTCCTGCTGCTGGTCTGGGTCGCCACCCAGGACTGGCTCTCGTTCGTCGTGGTCATCGCGCTCGTGCTCGCGGTGCCACTGACGATGATCTACTTCGGGCGCGAGGCGACGAGGCGCTCGGAGCGCCAGTGGCGCCGGCTCGGGTCCTTGGCTGGGCGTTTCCTCCAGCTGGTGGAGGGACTGCCGACCCTGCGAGCCTTCCGGCGCGAGGACCAGGGGCGCCGCGAAGTGGCGGCCGCCACCGAGGGGGTGCGCAGCGCGACCATGCGCACGCTGCGGGTCGCCTTCCTCTCCGCGCTCTCCATGGACATGATCGCAGGTTTCGGGGTGGGATTCGTGGCGATGGTGCTGGGCCTGCGCCTCCTGTGGGGGGAGCTCAGCCTGCAGACGGCCATGGCCGTGCTGCTGGTGGCGCCCGAGGTCTTCATCCCCCTCCGCCGGGCGGGGGCGGAGTTCCATGCCAGCACCGAAGGGCAGGCGGCGGCGGCCCGCGTCCTCGAGGTGCTCGGGACTCCCGCTGCGGCGCCCGCACCCGCACCGGCACCCACCGAGGAAGCGCCACCCGCGCCACGGTCGGCCGCGGCGCGCCGGAGCGCCCTGGTCCGGCTCGACGTCGACGCGCTCGAGGTCGGCTACGAGCACCGCGACCGACCGGCGATCTCGTCCTTCTCCCTCCACGCCGAGCCGGGGTCGCGGGTGGCCCTGACCGGCCCGTCGGGATCGGGCAAATCCACGGTGCTGGCTGCGCTCCTGCGCTTCGTCGAGCCCAGCGGAGGCGTGCTGGCGATCGACGACCGCGCCGCGGCGGCGCAGACCCCGGCCGAGTGGCGCAGCTCCTTCTCCTGGCTCCCGCAGCGGCCCCACCTCTTCAACGCGACGATGGCGGAAAACCTGCGGCTGGGAGCGCCCGAGGCCCCCGACGGCGACCTGCTGGAGGTGCTCGCCGCCGTCGGCCTGTCCGAGCTGCTGGGCAACCTGCCCGCCGGGCTCGACACCCCGGTCGGCCACGACGGCCTCACGCTGAGCTCGGGTGAGCGGCAGCGGGTGGCCCTGGCCCGCGCCCTGCTCTGCCCCGCCCCGATCCTCCTGCTCGACGAGCCGACCGCGTCGCTCGACCAGCCCACGATCTCCCGCGTCGCCCCGGCGATCGAGCGGTGGCTCGGTGGCCGCACCGTCGTGGTGGCGGCCCACGAGCCGGTGCTGCTCCCACGCTTCGACACCGTCGTCGCCCTGCCCGGGGCGGCGCGACCCCTGGCGGTCTCACCATGAGCGGCACGCGCCGGGACGGCTCCCTGCGCCGCGTCCTGCGCGAGCCCGGCACCCCCTACGGCCGGCTCGCCGTCGCGGGCCTGCTGGGCCTCGCCGCCGCGGCCGCGACCATCGGCCTCCTGGCCGGGTCCGGCTACGTGGTCGGCCGGGCCGCGCTGCGGCCGGGCCTCGATGCGATCGTCGGCATCCTGGCCGCCGTCGAGGTGCTGGCCTTCTTGCGCGGACCGCTGCGCTACGAGGAGCGGCTGGTGGGCCACGACGCCGCCCTGCGCGCGCTGACCGGGTGGCGGGTGTGGCTCTACGACCGGCTCTCCCCCCGCGTGCCGGCCGCTCTCGCCGGGTGGCGCAGCGGCGACCTCCTGGCCCGCGCCATCGACGACGTCGACTCCCTGCAGGACCTCTATCTGCGCACCCTGCTGCCGGTGACCATCGCCGTGGGCGCCGGCGTCATCGGGGTCGTCGCCGTCGGACTCATCCTGCCGTGGGCCGCCTTGGCGCTCGCCATCCCACTGGCGCTCGCACTCGTGGTGCCGGCGTTGCTGACCTGGCGCCGCAGTGGCGACGACGAGTTGGCCGCGCTGTCGGGCACGCTCTCGGCGCAGGTCGTCGACGCGCTCGCCGGGGCGCCCGAACTGCTGGCCTTCGGCGCCGACGGCGCCGTCCTGGGCGCGGTCGAGGCGCTGGGCGCCCGGGCGGACGCACTCGAGCGGCACCATGCACGGGTCGCCACCGCGAGCGCCCTCGTGGTCGCACTGTGCCTCGCCGCGGCGGTCACGGGCGTGCTCGCCGTCGGGGTCGGTGCGGTCCACGCGCACCACCTGGGTCAGGTCATGGTGGCGGTGCTGCCTCTCGCCGTGCTCGGCACCTTCGAGTCGGTCCCGGGCGTGCCGCTCGCCGTGGCCCGGGCACTCGCCGTGCGCGCCTCGGCCGATCGGCTCTTCGCGCTCGAGGACGTGCCCGTCCCCGTCCGTGACCCGGACGCGGCCGTGCCCGCGGCGACCGGCGTGCCCGAGGTTTCCTTCGAGGACGCCGCCCTCCGCTACGGGCCGGGCCTGCCCCGCGCCCTGGACGGCGTCACCGTCCGCGTGCCAGCCGGCGGCCGGGTCGCCGTCACGGGCTCGAGCGGCGCCGGCAAGTCGAGCCTCGTCACCGCACTCCTGCGCTTCTGGCCCCTCGAGGAGGGCACGCTCGCGCTGGCCGGCACCGACGTGCAACGCCTGACCCAGCACGACGCCCGCGCCGCCTGCGCCCTGGCGGACCAGCGGGCCCAGCTCTTCGCGGGCACGCTGCGTTCGAACCTCACGCTGGCCCGTCCCGACGCCGGTGCCGACGAGATCGCGGCGGCCCTGCGGGCCGCCCGGCTCGATGCGTTCGTCGACGCGTTGCCCGCACGGCCTCGATACCCCGGTGGGCGCGGACGGGGTCGCGCTGTCGGGCGGCGAGCGGCGGCGGGTCGCCGTCGCCCGGGCCCTCCTCGCCCCGGGAGCGGTGCTCATCCTCGACGAGCCGACCAGCGGGCTCGACCCCGGCCTGGCCGACGAGCTGATGGACGGCGTGCTCGCCGCGGCCGGGGAACGCAGCGTGGTGGTGATCACGCACCGGGACGCCGAGGCGGCACGCTGCGACGCGACACTCACGCTCGAGGCGGGACGCGTGGTGCGCAGGGAGGGCTGAGCGCCCGCGAGCTCAGCCCGCGGCGCGCCGGTACGCCGCCATGGTGGTCGCGGCGGAGCCGGCGTAGCCGTGGGCACCCCCGCCACCCGAGGCCCGCGGCGTGCCGAACGCCGAGGCGCTGCCGCTCGAGGAGCACCACGGATTCGACGGCACCCCGGCACACGGGTTGGCCATGGTGGGCAGCCCCTTGGGCAGCGCCTGCAGGCGCACACCGGTCTGGGCCGGATAGTTCGACCCGGCCGGACAGGGGGCCAGCCGCGAGTCGCACTCGACCTGCGCCACCAGCTCGTTGTCGCCGTTTGTCGTGGTCGTGGTGACGCCGCAGGTGGGCTGGAGCTGCTCGAGGTTCGCCGGCGCGCTGCCGCGCGGTGCCGTGTTGTCGGCGTAGCAGTTCGAGGGCAGGCCCGTGTGCAGCACGATCTGCCCGAAGTCGGCGTTGGTCGGGTTGGCGTCGAACGCGTCGTTGACGAACGTGTTGCCCTTGAGCGCATCGCCCTCAGGCTCGAATACGCAACCGAGCCCCGTTATCTGGAAGCCGCCGAAGTGAGCGCACTTCTGGTTGAGCGAGGGCGTGCCGCTGTCCGGGTAGGGGAGGAACAAGACCCCCCAGGCCCCGTTGTTGGAGAACGTGTTGTCCATGACGGTGTCGTTGCGGCCCCCGGCGACGGTCATGCCCGTCCCGATGGGGCCGGCAGCCGCATCGCCCGCCTCCGGGGTGTTGCCGTTGTTGTTGTCGTGCACGTTGTTGTGGATGAACACCCAGCACGAGTGAGTGTGGGTGATGGGACTCGTCCCGCCGTTCGGGCAGGCGCCGTTCTGGGGCGGTGGCGGGTCGCCGGCGATCTGGGTGTCGGTGTCGATGCCGTCCTGGTTGTTGTCGAGCTGCGAATTCTCGATCACGATGGCCCCGCCCGAGTTGGTGCCCGAGTAGCCGAGGGCGTTGTTCTCCATCCAGGCGTGGTCGATCGTGACGGCGCAAAGCTGGAAGCAGGCGCCGACGTACATGCCCGAGTCGTTCATGTTGGACCCGTAGATCTGGTTCCAGCCGGCCGGGCCCTGCGCGTTGGAAGAGAAGATGGCGTACTGCGCCGCCGATTTCTCGTCGGCGAAGAAGGACGACGTGCCGGTCAGGTAGGTGCCCGTGTACCCCGTCAGGCCGATCTTCCCCGACCCGTCGCCGCCGTTCCACCAGATCTCGTTCCCCGAGTCGCCGGCGCCGCCCAGGAAGTTGCACGCCGTGAGGTTCTCGATGCTCACGTGGTCCGCCTTCCACACGACGATGCCGTTGCGCCCCTGGGCCTTGCCGCCGACGACGGGGCCGAAGTTCTGGTCCTGCGGGTCGGAGCTGCACGGTGTGGGCGCCCCGGCCTTGGTCCCGTCGACGATGACGGTGTCGCGGTTCATGCCGCGGATGGTGATGTCCGACGTGTGCACGACCACGCCGCCGTGGTCGCCCGTGCTGAGGAGAGTGGACGACGTCACATGGGCATCGGCGCTCTCGTGATAGTCGCCGGGCGCGACCAGGATGAAGTCACCCGCGTGTGCGGCGTCGACCGCCGACTGGATCGTCGAGTACTGGCCGGCATGGCCGTGATAGGTGCCCACGAGCAGCACTGCGGGCGAGCTGCCCCCCGACGAGCAGGACGCCAGGACCGAACCGGTCAGGAGGGTGGCGGCGACGGCGGCCAGCCGCCTCGTCACGCTGGTCCGACGTGCCATGGGTGCCTCCCAACAGGTCGTTCGTCCAGCCGGGCCCAACACCCGTGTGGACCCCGGAGGAACCTACTCCCCCGCCCGGCCCGGTGCGCCGGGAACGGCAGGCACAAGTATCGAGCGGCCGCCGGATTTCCACTCTGACAGGAAGGTTTCCCGGTGACCCCCAGCTCCTCGGAGGCGGCCGGCGGAGCGGGAGAGCCGGGCGTCCGCCTCGGCCTCTCCGCGCCCGGTCCGCTCCCATCGCGATCGCAGCGGGCGACCCCGGCCGGATCGCGCCCGCCGGGGAGCCGTCCTCCGACGGCCGCCTCGCCCGTGGGCAGCGGACGCGCCACAACGTGGCCCAGGCACTGATGGAGCTGCTGCACGCCGGCGACGCGGACCCGACCGCACCGCGCCGTGGCCGAGCGGGCCGGGGTGTCCCTCCGCCTCGTCTTCTACCACTTCGCCGACATCGACGACCTCTTCCATTTCGTGGCCACCCTGCAACTGCGCCGACTGTGGTCCCGCCTGCCGCAGCGGTCCCCGCGGCTGAGCCTGGACCGCCGGATCGAGCGGGTCGTCGGTCACCGCGCCGGGCTCTACGAGGAGATCTCGCCCGTGCGGCGCGCCTTGGTACGGCGGGTGGCCTCGTCGCCCGCCGTGAGCGACGCCATCGCCGCGGCGGACGGACTGCTGCTCGAGAACATCCGGATGACCTTCGGGCCCGAGTTGGAGACGCTGGCCCTGCCCGCCCGCAGCGCGTGCCTCGATGCGATCGACACGGCCACGTCGTGGGAGGCCTGGGAGCGGCTGCGCACGACGTCGGGGCTCGGCGTGCGCTCGGCGAAGCATGTCGTCAGCCACATGGTGGGGGCGCTCTGCCCGGCAACGGTGGCCATCGAGCGCGGCGGCGCCACCGCGCCGGGGACCTGACCGGTGCGGCGTCAGCCCCCGCCGGGCCCGGGCTCCGCCACCAGCCGCCGCCGGATCTCGGCCACCCGGGGCGCAGGGTACTCGAGCCGTCCCGGCCGCCACCCCGCCGCGATCTTCTGCGCCCCGGCGCCGTTCTCGGTCCAGACGTGACAGGTGTTCGCCAGGAAGCCGAAATCGCCCTCGCCCATGGGGTGGGTGCCGTCCCCCTTCTCGGCCTGCCAGGCGGCCGACGACGTCACGCCCTGCACGACGACCGGACCGACCGCCCGGGCGAGGAACTCGAGATGGCTGCACCCACGCTGGCGACCGAAGCGCTCCTGGACGGCGTTCGTGTAGCCCCGCGCCACGGAGAGGCCGATCAGGTCGCGGAAGCCGGCCTCGATGTCGGTGCACTCGGCGTGCGGGAAGGTCTGCATGTCGGCCGCCGCGTCGACGATCGCCATGTCGGCGCGGCGGACCACGATGCCCAGCTCCATGAAGTGCAGGTCGCGCGGCCCGTGGGTGCCGCCCGCCCAGGGCCGCTCGTCGTGCAGGGTGCCCACCACCGCGAAGTACTCGCCCCGGTCGAACACCTCCATGGCGATGATCCGCCGGTGGACCGGGTCCTCGCCGGAGGTCGGGTCGGGCCGCAGGGCGGCGAGCGTCGGCGGGGGCTCAGGCACCGGGTGATTGTGGCGCTCCGCCGTTCCGGGGCGCCAACGCGACCTCGTTGAAGCCGTGGAGGATGGGCGCGTCTCGATTCCACCCGATGCGAGTCACCGACGCCGTCCGCAGGTGCAGGCGCCAGTAGAGGTCGATGGTCCCGAGCGCCCAGGCCACCGCCGCCTTGATCGGTGTCACGTGGCTCACCACCACCACGTCGCCGTCGGGCCGCCGTGCCCCGGTGCCGTCGGTGGCGAAGAGCTCCTCGCAGGCGGCCGCGATCCGCACGTCCACCTCGGTCAGCGTCTCGCCCCCTGCGGGCCGGAAGTCGCGGTCGCTCTGCCACTGCTGCCAGACCGAGGCCGGGATCCCGCCCAGGGGCCGGCACTCGAACTCGCCGTAGTCGACCTCGACCCAGCGGTCGTCGACGGTCACCGGGAGCCCGGGTGCCAGGAGCTCGGCCGTGTCGCGGGCCCGGCTGAGCGGGCTCGTGCGCACCTCGGCCACCGGCGCGCGCAGGAGCGAGCGGGCCGCCAGGGCCTGCCTGCGCCCCGACGGGGTCAGCTCGGCGTCGGTCCGCCCGAGGAGGAGCCCCTGGGCGTTGGCCACCGACTCCCCGTGGCGCACCAGGATCAGCATCGGGTCGACACGTCGCTCAGACGGGGACGAGGATGCGCCCGCACTGCTCGCACGTGGCGACCTCGGCGGGCGGCAGGGACCGGATCTTCTCCACCTCGACCGAGGAGAGCTCGAGGTGGCACCCGTCGCAGCGATTCTTGATCAGGCGGGCGGCCCCGGTGCCCTTGAGGCGCGCCCGCAGCGTCTCATAGCGGTCGGACAGCGCTGTCGGGAGCAGCGCGGCCTCGGCGGCCCTCGCCCCGACGGCCGAGACCAGCTCCGCGTCGATCTCGAGCTCGTCGTGTCTCATCTGTGCCCCGAGCTCGTCGGCGCGGGCCTGCAGGGGCGCGGTGCGCTCGTGCAGCGCAGCCAGCTCGGCATCGACACGGTCCTGGTCCAGCATCGCCACCAGCTCGATCTCCTCGAGCTCGGCCCGGCGCTCGGTCAGGTGCCGCACCTCGTCGCTCATGGCCTGCAGGTCGCGCCCCGACGAGCTGGTCGAGGCGTACAGGCGCTGCTCGATTGAGGTGCGGCGTTCGCTGATCCCGCCGATCTGCTCCTCGAGGTCCTTCTGGGTGGCCGCCAGCGCGTCGCGGCGGGTCGCGGCGTCCACGCGTTCGGCCTCCAGGCCGCGCAGCTCGGTCTCCACGGCGGCGAGGCCCGAGGCCTCGGCCAGCACGGCGCGGCGGTGCTGCAGCTGCGTGATGGTCGTATCGAGGTCCTGCACGGCCAGCAGATGGGTGAGGGCGTCGTCGCTCACCGGTGGCCCTCGTACGCGGCCCGCGCCAGCGGGAGCGCATCGACGAGGCCGGCGTCGGCCACGGCGAGCGCCTCGTCCCAACCGCACCAGTGCGCGTCCGGGCTCTCCCCGGGCGGGGGGTGGGGGTCGTCGTCGGTGCCGATGAGCAGGTAGCGCAGGTCGAGGTGGGTGTGGCCGAAGGCCGCCTCGTGGACGTCGACGTGGATGAGCCGCGGGCCGGCGTCGGGGTGCTCGACAGCGAGGCCGAGCTCCTCGGTGGCCTCGCGCCGGGCGGCCTCGCCGGGGGTCTCGCCGGGGTCGATGTGCCCGCCCGGCTGCATCCAGATGCCGAGGCGCTTGTGCCGGTGCAGCACCGTGCCGCGCCGCCCGACGACGATGCCCGACGCCGTGACGTGGGTGGGGCCGGCGTGCTCGTCGCAGGGGTCGGCCAGGCGGCGCAGCTCGGACAGGAAGCGCTCGCGCGCCGCGGCCTCACGCGGCGATGCGGGCTCGTGGCCCTCGACCAGGGCCCGCAGGTCCTCCGTGGAGGTGCCCGTCGTGGGACTCCCCATCACGCCAATCCCTCGCCAAGGTCGCCCGTCAGCACCGTGGTGGCGTGCCCGGCGATGTGCACCCGCCCACCCTCGGGGCGCACGTAGAGCAGGGCGCCGCGCCGAGAGAGCTGCCGGGCGACGAGCGGGGCGCGCCCCAGCACGTCCGCCCAATACGGTCCGGCCGTGCACTGGGCCGACCCGGTGGCCGGGTCCTCGTCGATCCCGACGTTGGGCCCGAAGACCCGCAGCACGTAATCCGCCCCCGACCCTGGCGCCGCGGCCGCCGTCAGCAGGAGCGCCTTGGCCCCGGTGGCGGCGATGGCGGCCAGGTCCGGTTCATAGGCGCGGACCGCCTCGGCCGAGGAGAGAGCGACGAAGGCGAAGAAGGAGGTGTGCCCGGCGGCGATCACGGCGTCCGGCCACTCTTCTTTCAGCGGGTCGGGCACCGGGCCGGGCGTCACCGGGTCGGCCGGGAAGTCGAGGGCGATGCGGTCTCCCTCGAACACGGCTCCAAGGGGACCGCTGCGGGTGTGGAAGGTCAGGGTGGCTGTGCCGTCGACGATGCCCCTCTCCCGCAGGGCGTGGGCGGCGGCCAGGGTGGCGTGGCCGCACAGGTCGATCTCGGTCGCGGGTGAGAACCAGCGTAAGTCGAACGTCGCCGGGTCGCCGGTCGGCATGAGATAGGCCGTCTCGGCGATGCCGAGCTCGAAGGCGATCGACTGCATCCGGGCGTCGTCGAGCGGTTCACGGAGCAGGCAGACGGCGGCGGGGTTGCCGCCGAAGGCGGTGTCGCTGAAGGCGTCGACCCAGGAGACGGGGATGGTCATGGTTCCCACGATGCTAAGCGGGCCAGCGCGTCGTGCAGCACGGGGTCGCGCTTGCAGAAAGCCCAGCGCACGAGGCTCCGCCCCGCTGCCGGGTCGGCCGGGTCGTAGAAGACCGAGGAGGGGATGGCGACGACCCCGCAGCGCTCGGGCAGGGCGAGACAGAACTCCCGGGCGCTGATCCCCGGTGCGACCGCCGCGATGTCCGTGGTGGCGAAGTACGTCGCGGCCGGGGCGGAAGACGTCGTAGCCCAGCGCGGCGAGCCCGTCGCACAGCAGGTCGCGCTTGGCCGCCAGCTCGGCCGCGAAGCCCCGGAGCACGGGCGGCGGGTACCCCAGGCCGTGGGCGATGGCGAGCTGGAACGGGGCGGGGCTGGTGTAGGTCAGGAATTGCTTGGCGGCCCGCACGGCAGCGACCAGCGCCGGGGCCCCACAGACCCAGCCCACCTTCCACCCGGTGAAGGAGAACGTCTTCCCGCCCGAGGAGATGATCAGCGTGCGGTCGCGCATGCCGGGCAGCGTGGCCAGCGGGACGTGGGACCCGTCGAAGACCAGGTGCTCGTAGACCTCGTCGGTCACCGCCAGGAGGTCGTGGGCGGCACACAGGGCGGCCACCTGGCCGAGCTCGTCGGGCGTGAACACCTTGCCCGTCGGGTTGTGCGGCGAGTTGAGCAACAGGAGCCGCGCCCGTGGCCCGGCGGCGGCCGCGGCGAGCTCGTCGGGGTCGAAGGACCAGTCAGGCGGGTGCAGGCGGACGAGCCGCGGCACCGCACCCGCCATGGCCGCGCAGGCGGCGTAGGAGTCGTACGAGGGCTCGAACATGACGACCTCGTCGCCCGGCTCGCACAACGCGAGCAATGTCGCCGCGATGGCCTCGGTGGCGCCCACGGTGACGAGAACCTCGCTGTGGGGATCGAGCTCGAGGCCGTACCAGGCCTGCTGGTGCGCCGCGACGGCGTGCCGGAGCTCGGGGATCCCGGCGCTCGGCGGGTACTGGTTGCGTCCCTCCCGGATGGCCGCCACCGCCACCTCGCGCAGCTCGTCGGGGCCGTCGGTGTCGGGGAAGCCCTGGCCCAGGTTGACCGAGCCCGTCGCAGCCGCCAGCTCCGACATGGTGGCGAAGATCGTCGTGGTGAAGGGGCGCAGTCGTCGGGTCAGGTACGCGTCCCCGGCAGCCACCGCGTCGATCGTACCAACCGCGATTTCGAGCGCCTATGGTCTGGGCGGACCGTGCTCAGCGTCGCCAACTACAACATGCACTGCGGGATGGACGGGTGGGGCCGGCCCTATGACTACGTCAGTGCCATACGAGCGCTGGACGCCGACGTGGTCGTGCTCGAGGAGGCGTGGACGAGCGACGGGGACGGCGGAGGAGGGCAGGCCGGCGAGGCCGCGCCACGCCCTGGGCTACCAGGTCGCTGCCCACACGATGGGGCAGGGCCGGCGTATCCGGCCCCAACCGGACGCACCCGACACCTGGCGGGCCCGGGCCATGTGGGCCGAGGAGAACAAGGCCCTCTACATGGACGGCGTGCGCCCCCTCTCCGAGCGGGTGCGGGCGATGACGCGCTGGCAGGAGGCCGAGCCGGGCTCCCTGGGGATCGCCGTGCTGGTGCGGCCGGACTTCCCCGTGGAGGCGACCCGCCTGGTGCACATGCGCGTGCTGCCCGCCGACCGTGTCCTGCGCGGCCGCGCTGGTCGTCGACCTCACGGTGGACGGTGTGCCGTTGTCGGTCGCGGGCACCCACATGGCGCACATTCCCTTCGGGTCGCACCGCAACTGGGCCGAACTGCGGCGACAGCTCCAGACCGACGCCCGTCCCACCGCGGTGCTGGCCGGCGACATGAACACCTGGGGCCCGCTGGTCCGCTTGTTCATGCCGGGCTGGCGCCGGGCCGTGACCGGCGCCACCTGGCCCACCTGGCGCCCGCACAGCCAGATCGACCACATCCTCGTGCGCGGCGCCGTGCGCCCGCTCTCGGGCGCCGTGCTCCCCCACGCCGGCTCGGACCACCGGCCCGTGCGGGCCGAGCTGGAGCTCGGGGCCCGACCGCCGCCTCGCCGGTCCCTAGTCCGGTCCCGCCCCTCAATCCGGGGCCGACGGTCCGGAAGCCAGCGCCGTGACCGCCTCGTCGACGGTCTGGAAGAAGTGGTCCTCCCCGATGCGTGCCGCCAGGCTGCACGGCGCAGGCTGTCGCGCAGGTGCACCCCGGCCCGGGCGATGCCGAAGGTGATCCCTTCGTGCTCGAAGAGGTCGAGGACCTGGCTCAGGGCACGCGTCCCGGTGAAGTCGATGTCCGACATGCCGACGGTGTCGAGGACGAAGGCCCGCACCGGTCCGGCAGCGTGCAACAGCGCCGCACGCATCTCGTCGCGGAAGCGGATGGCGTTGGCGTACCAGATCGGCGTGGCGAAGAGCACCACGAGCACGCCGGTCACCTGCGCCGCGTTGGGCTCGAGGTCCGGGCGCTGCCAGCTGGTGGTTCCGGGGATGCGCCCGAGGACGTGGAGCTGGGGGCGGGCGCTGACGCGGATGCGGTCGAGGATGGCGAGGCCGACCGCGACGCCGATGCCCTGCTCGACGCCGACCAGGACCACGGTGAGCAGCGTCACCGTCGCCAGCGCGAACTCGATGTTGCTGAAGCGGGCGACGGCCACCAGGTCGTGCACATTGAAGAGGCGCAACGCGATGAAGATCAGGATGGCGGCGAGCGCGGCGAGGGGCACGTTTCGCAGCACGTTCGCAAACGGGATGAGGACGACGACGAGCGCGGCGGCGCCGAGGGCACCGGCCTGGGTCCGGCCACCCGCCGTGGCCACCGCGGCGGTGCGGGGCGGACTGGCGTTGACGGGGAAGGAGCCGATGAGGCCCGCCGCCACGCTGCCCGCACCGACCCCGAGGAAGTCGCGCCCCGCGTCGATGTCGTACCCGCCGCGCTCGGCGAAGGCGCGGGTCGTGGCGGCGGTCTGCGTCACGACGACGAGTGCCACCACGGCGGCCAACGGCGCCAGGTTCTGCAGCGTCGACCACGAGACGCCCGTCAGCCCGAGGTGGGGCGCCCCCGTCTTGACCGGGCCCAGCACCGCGACTCCATGGGACTGGAGATCGAGTGCGGCCACGAGCACCGCGGACCCGACCAGACCGATCAGGGCGCCGGGGATCCGGCGGTTGATGCGCGCGCACGCGATCATCAGGGCCAGGACACCGGCGCCGATGGCGAGCGACCACCCGTTGATCTCGTTGAGGTGGGTGACCACATAGGCCGCCCGGTGCTGGTTGGTGCCGGTCGTCGGGGGCAGCCCGAGGAAATCGGGCAGCTGGTGGATGATGATGATGACGGCGACGCCGGAAAGGAAGCCGGTCACGATGGGGGTCGAGAGGAACTCGGCGATCCACCCCAGGCGCAGGATGGCGACCAGCAGCACCATGAGGCCGACCATGACGGCCAATATCGGCACCAGCTCGACGTAGCGCGGCGATCCCGTCAACGCCAGCGCGGACACCCCGGCGGCGAACAATGGTGCGATGGTCGAGTCGCCCCCCACCGACATCTGCGGGTTGGAGCCCAGGAGGGCGAAGAGCACCGTTCCGGCCACGAAGGCGTAGAAACCGGTGATCGGTGGCATGCCGGCCAACCTGGAGGTGGCCAGCTGCTCGGGCACCGCGATGACGAGGAGCGTGAGGCCGGCGGCGGCGTCCGCGCCGGCCCAGGGACGCCGGTAGCCCTGGAGCGACGTCAACAAGAGCGGGCGGCGCACCGCGACATCATCGCCCACCGGCGGCCCCGCCAGACTGACCCAGTGAATAGTCTCGGGTGAGGCGGTCGCGGCGCCGCGGTCCGCAGCCACGTCCCCGTGCCGCCCAAGGAGGCCCGTACCGATGAGCGACTACCCCTACGCCAACCGCTTCCCCATCCACCGCTCGCTGCCTGCGCAGGGCACCAGCCGCGAGGAGGTGCTCGCACAGCTCCACACCATGGCCACCGAGGAGGACGCCTTCTGGGAGACGGGGAAGTGCTCGGGGACCATGTACTGCGGGGATCACGGACACTACGGCTTCATGAACGAGGCGTTCGGCTTGTTCGCCCACGTCAACGTCCTGCAACGAGACATGTGTCCGAGCGCGACGAAGTTCGAGGCCGAGATCATCGCCATGACACTGGGCCTGCACTCGGGGGAAGCGGCGACGGCCGCGGGTGACGACCCCTGCGGCCTCGTCACCACGGGCGGGACCGGCAGCATCCTGCACGCGATCCTGGCCTACCGCGAGCAGGCGGCCCAGACCCGCGGCGTGACCCGGCCCAACGTGATCAAGCCCGAGACGGCGCATCCCGCCTTCGACAAGGCCTGCCATCTCTTCGGGGTCGAGCTGCGGCGCGCGCCGGTCGATCCCGTCACGACGCAGGTCGACGTGGACTGGGTGCGCGACCATGTGGACGACCAGACCGTCGCCCTCATCGGATCCGCCTGCAACTACGGCTACGGCACCGTCGACCCCATCGGCCTGCTGTCCGACGTCGCCCTCGAGCGCGGCATCGGCCTGCACGTCGACGCCTGTCTCGGCGGCTTCATCCTGCCCTTCGGCCGCGAGCTCGGCTACGACATCCCCGCGTTCGACTACACGGTCCCGGGCGTCACCTCCATGTCCGCCGACACCCACAAGTACGGGTACGCCTTCAAGGGCTCGTCGGTCGTCAGCTTCCGGACGAAGGCTCTGCGCAACGCCCAGTACTTCTACCTGACCGATTGGAGCGGGGGGAAGTACACCTCACCGGGAATGGAGGGCTCGCGGTCGGGCGGCCTCATCGCTGCCACCTGGGCCTCCATGGTGCAGCTGGGTCACGCGGGGTACCTCGGCTACGCGCGGCAGATCTTCGAGACCTCGTTCGCCATGCAGGACGCGGTCTCGTCGCACCCGGAGCTACGGTTCGTCGGCCGGCCCACCTTCCTGTTCTCCTTCACCTCGGACGAGTTCGACATCTACCACGTCAACGACTTCATGCGGACGAGGGGGTGGCGCTTCAACGGGCAGCAGTACCCCAACGCGCTCCACATGGCGGTGACGCGCCCCCAGACGCAGCCCGAGGTCGTGCCCGAGTTCGCGGCGGACCTGGCCGACGCCGTGGCCTACGCCAAGGAGCACGCCAGCGAGACGCCGAAGTCCGGCGCCATCTACGGCGGGGTGGCCGGTGGCATGACCGACGAGGCGGACGAGTTCATCCGCGCCGTCATGGCCGACATGCTCGACGGGCAGTCCACCATCCCGGCCAAGTGAGCCAATCCGACGGCGGCCCGCCGACCCGGTGGGTCGCCGGGTGCGTGTCGGCACACGGCGGCGCTGGACGCCGCGCTGGTCGGGTTGGACGACGCGACGGCGCGCCGGCCCAGCCTGCTGCCCGACTGGAGCGTCGGGCACGTGCTCACCCACATCGCCCGCAACGCCGAGAGCCTGGTCTGGCGCCTCGAGGGAGCCGGGCGGGGCGAGATGCGGGACCAGTACCCGGGCGGCCTCGCGCAGCGCAGGGCGGACATCGATGCCGGTGCGACCCGGGCCGCCGAGGCGTTGACCGCGGACGTCGGCCGGACCTCGGCCGCGGTCGAGCTGGTCATGGCCGAGCTTCCCGTCGGGGCCTGGGACGCGCCCTCGCGTACATCGCGCGGGGTGGTGGAGAGCTCGCGCGATGCCGTCCTGTCCCGCTGGCGCGAGGTCGTGGTGCACCACGGCGATCTCGGACTCGGGCCGGTCACGCTCCCGCCCGATCTCGTCGGCGCCTGGCTGCCGCGGGAACTGCCGCTGCTGGCGGACCGGGCCGACCCGGCCCTCCTCCTGTCGTGGATCATCGGGCGGGGCGACCCGCCGGTGCTGGCGGCCTGGTAACGGAGGGCCCCCGCCCGGCTCGGCTAGCCCGAGACGAACGCGTTGCCGGACCGGTCCACCGCGACGCAGTAGGTGGTCGAGGGGCACGAGACGCTGGTGAGGGCGTGACCGTTGTCGATCAGGGTGCCGCTGCTCCAGGCCGTCCCGTTCCAGGCGAACACACGCCCGATGGAGTCGACGGCACGGCAGAAGGTCGCGGTCGGGCAGGACACGGCGGTGAGCCCGGACGCGTCGGTGCCGGTGACCGGCGGCTCGGACGCGATCGACGACGGGGTGGTGAAGCCGAGCCCGTTCCAGGTGAGCACGCTCCCGCTGCTGTCGACCAGGACACAGAAGGTCGCCGTGGCGCAGGAGACCGAGTTGAGCTGTCCCTGGGCGTCCACATTGTTGGGCTGGCTCCAGGCGTGGCCGTTCCACACGGAGGGCCCGCCCTCTGCCGCGACGCAGAAGGCCGGGGACACGCACGAGACCTGGTTGGCGGCCCCCCAGGCCCCGAGGTTGCCCGACCACCCCTGGCCGTTGAAGGCGTAGGCGTTGCCCTCGCCGTCGATCGTCATGCAGAAGGTCGGGCCGGTGCAGTCGATGGCCGTGATGCCCTGGGCGCCCGAAATGGTGGCAGGGGGTTGCCACGTCGACCCGTTGAACAGGGCGACCTGGTTCGTGCTCGGCGCGGCGGCACAGAAGCTCGCACCGGCGCACGACAGGTAGGACACGCCCTGCGGCGCCGGTGACGGCACGGCGGGCCCGAGTGGGGTGACCTTGTCGAGGAACAGGCGATAGGTCTGGCCGGCGGCCGAACCCGCCAGGCAGGCGGCCGGCGCGGGACAGGAGACGACGGTCAGGTTCACGCCCGGCGCGACGTGGATGGGCTTGGACCAGCTTCCCTCCGGTGCCACGGTGGTCGTCGTCGCGTGGGTGGTCGGTGGCGAGCTCGAGCCGCCCGGGTTCCGGCTGCAGCCGACGGCGAGCACCGACAGCGCGACGACGGCCAGGGCCGCCACCAACGGTCCCGCCCGCTCCCGCACCTACCCGCCCTGCACTACTTCGAGACCGGGAGACCGCTCGTCTCGAGGGCCCGGTGGCGCGACCACGTGTCGAGAACGATGAGCGTCTTGGTGCCGGTGACCCGGCCACGGCGTCGCAGCTGCTCTATCACCTGACCCAGGCGCTCGACGTCGGGCACCTGGAGCCACACCGAGCGCGTCGGGGTCGCCGGCGGTCGTGAACACGGCCTGCACCTCCGAGAGCTGCATGGCTGTCTCCTTGATCTCCTGGAGGTCGGCCGTGCCGGCGAAGCGCACCTCGGTGAAGGCCTGGATCGGACGCCCGGCCTTGCGATGGTCCACGACCACCGTGTAGCCGGCGATCACGCCCGTGCGCTCGAGGCGTTCGATCCGCCGGGTGACCGCGGAAGCGGACAGCGAGACCTGCTCGCCGATGTCGGCCATCGTCCGGCGGGCATTGTGCGACAGCAACTCGATGATGTGATGATCGATCGGATCAAGTTCCTCTGTTCCCATGGACAGAAGCCTAACGAAAGTGGATTCGCCCGCACGTTCAGTGCACCGAGGCCCCATCGCGCTGTCTCCGTTGCGTGTGCGTTGTCAGGAGGGCCTCAGGCTTCCCGCCGGTGCACCGACACGGCGTAGTTGCCGGGCGTCTCGAAGGGCCGGCGGTCCCACGTCGACCAGCGGTCCTCGAGCACGAGCCCGGCGGCGACGGCCAGGGCGTCGTGCGCGGGTGGGGCGAATCCTCCGGGGCCGATGGAGTAGCCGGCCACGAGGTGCCCCCCGGGCACCAGCCACCGGGCCGCGTTGGCGATGGCCCGACCCTGGGTGCCGGGGGGCACGAAGATGAGGACGTTGCCGGCCATGACGACGACGTCGAAGGTGCGGCCGAGGTCGAGGTCGGGGTCGGTCAGGTCCCCCTCGACCCACTCCAGCTCCGGCGCCTTCGTGCGGGCCGCCTCGAGCATGGCGGGATCGACGTCGACGCCGAGGACCACGTGGCCGCGGCGGCTGAGCTCGATAGTCACCCGGCCGGTGCCACAACCCGCATCGAGGACCGAGCCCGGGCCGTACGAGTCGACGAGCGCCGCCTCGCCGTGCACGTCCATGCCGGCGGAGGCCAGGTCTTCGAAGCGGCGGTCGTAGGCGGCGCCTCGGGGAACGTCGCTCTCCGGCCAGGACTGAGGCACCGGTGGCCTAGGGGCTGGACGAGCCCCCCGGCAATGTCTGGGTGGTCGCGCCCGGCGGGAAGGCTGAACAAACTGGCGGCCGGCTTGGACGAGTACTTCGTCATCTCGAAATGGCTCCCCGCCGAGCCAGCGTAGGACAGGATCCCCTGCCCGGTGACGCAGTACTTGGCTGACTTACCCCGCACCGGAGACGTTGACACAGGTGGACTTCTGGCCGGCGATGGTCTGGGTGGAGGACGTCACCTTGATGCCGAGGAGCTTCGAGGCGAGGCCCTGCTTGGCCTCGGCCAGGGCACCCAGCGCCACCGTCGGACTGAAGACGCTTTCCACGCCGAGCAGCGGGTTGGCGCCCTTGACCGAGAGGCACGTCTGGCGCCGAGGTAGTAGAGGTCGTGTGGACGCACGGAGCCCGGAGTTGCCCGAGTTGCCCGAGTTGCCCGGAGTTCCCGGAGTTCCCGGAGTTCCGGAGTTCCCGCTCGAGCCCGACGAGCAGTAGTAGGTCGACTTGCCGTTGTTGATCACGCTGCCGCTCGCCGTCGAGAAGATCGACTTGTGGGGTGCCTGGGCGATCGTCACCGTCGACGTCTGGCCGCCAGTGCTCACCGATGTGTACTGAACCTGGTAGGTCAGGTGCTTGGCGCGGTTGATGCTGTTCGTCAGCGCCTTGATGTTGGGCGGCGAGGCCCGGCCCGCCGCCGGCAGCGCCGGAAGCAGGAGGACAGCGCCAAGACCGAGGGTGACCGTCATGGTGACGAGACGGGTTCGCATGCCCGAAACGGTAGCCCGCGGAGGATCACCGGGGGTGACGCCGCGGCCGGGAACCCCGCCGGCCGGTCCTCGGTAGGGTGCACGTCGTGTGCCTCCTCGTGGTCGCGTCGCAGCTCGTTCCGGGCGAGCCCCTGATCGTCGGCGCCAACCGGGACGAGGTCCTGGACCGGCCGGCGACCTCCGTCACGGTGCTGGACGCGGGGCCGCCCCGAGTCCTCGGCGGCCGCGACGAGCTGTCGGGCGGCACCTGGCTCGCGGTCAACGAGCACGGCGTGTGCGCCGGCCTGACCAACCAGCCGCTCGGTGACGCCAAGGACCCGTCCCGGCGATCACGCGGCGAGCTGCCCCTGGCCCTCGCCCGCCACCGGAGCGCCCGCACCGCCGTGGACGCGTTCCTGCGCACCCACCGGCCGGCCGACTACAACGGGTCGTGGCTGCTGGTGGGCGATCGCGCCTCGCTGTTCTTCGTCGACTTCACCCGGGCGGCCGGCCCGACCGCGGTGGCCCTCCCGCCCGGGATCCACGTGCTGGAGAACCGCGCCCTCGGGGAGCCCTCGCGCAAGGTCGACCTGGTGCGAGCGTCGCTCGGCGAACCCCGTCGACGGCGACGCGGTCGTGGCCGCCTTCCGGCGCGTCCTGGCCGACCACCGCATCCCCGAAGGTGACGAGCGCTCCAACGCGGCGAACTGCGTCCACCTCGATGGGTTCGGGACACGCTCCTCGTGCATCGTGCGCGTGCCGGACGACGTGGACTCCCGCGGCTCGAGGTGGCCGACGGGCCACCGTGCGCCGTGCCCTACGTGGACGCGGGCGAGCTGTGGGGACGCGCCGCCGCCGCCCCGCCGACTCAGTCGCGGACGAGCGGCTTGTAGCGGAGGCGGTGGGGCTGGTCCGCCTCGGCGCCGAGCCGCGTGTGCCGGTCCGCCTCGTAGTCGCTGAAGTTGCCCTCCCACCAGCGGACCTCGGAATCACCTTCGAAGGCGAGCACGTGGGTCGCGATGCGATCGAGGAACCAGCGGTCGTGGCTGATGACCACGGCGCACCCGGGAAAGGCGAGCAAGGCATCCTCGAGGGCGCGCAGCGTGTCGACGTCGAGGTCGTTCGTCGGCTCGTCGAGCAGGAGGACGTTGCCCCCGCTGCTCAACACCTTGGCCAACAGCACCCGGTTCCGCTCCCCGCCGGAGAGCTGCCCGACCTTCTTCTGCTGGTCGCTGCCCTTGAAGCCGAACCCGGCCACGTAGGCGCGGCCGTGCAGCTCGCGCCCCCCCACGACAAGGCGGTCCACTCCCCCGGTGATCTCCTCGAACACCGTGGCGTCGGCCGACAGCGACTCGCGCGACTGGTCGACGTAGGCGAGGCGGACCGATGAGCCGAGTGTCAGCGTGCCCGCGTCCGGCGGCTCCTCTCCGACGATCATCCGGAAGAGCGTCGTCTTCCCGGCGCCGTTGGGCCCGATCACGCCGACGATGCCGCCGGGCGGCAGAGATGAACGACAGGCCGTCGATGAGCAGGCGATCGCCGTACGCCTTCACGACACCCTCGGCCTCGACCACCTGGTCACCGAGCCGTGGCCCGGGCGGGATGGCCAGCTCCACCCGATCGGCGCGGCGTTCGGACGCCTCGGCCTCGGCCACGAGGTCGTTGTAGGCGGTGATGCGCGCCTTCCCCTTGCTCTGTCGCGCCCGGGGCGACATGCGGATCCACTCGAGCTCACGCTCGAGCGAGGCCTGGCGGGCACGGTCGGCCTTCTCCTCCGCCGCGAGGCGCGCCTGCTTCTGCTCGAGCCACGACGAGTAGTTGCCCTCCCACGGGATGCCCGCGCCGCGGTCGAGCTCGAGGATCCAGCCGGCCACGTTGTCGAGGAAGTACCGGTCGTGGGTCACCGCCACGACGGTGCCCGGGTAGTCCTGCAGCGTCCGCTCGAGCCAGGCGACCGACTCGGCGTCGAGGTGGTTGGTCGGCTCGTCGAGGAGGAGCAGGTCCGGCCTGGAGAGGAGCAGCCGGCACAGCGCGACCCGCCGGCGTTCGCCGCCCGAGAGCGTCCCGACGTCGGCGTCGCCCGGAGGGAGCCGCAGGGCGTCCATGGCGATCTCGAAGGTGCGATCGAGCTCCCAGGCCCCGACGGCATCGATCTTGCCCTGCAGGTCCGCCTGCTCGGCCAGCAGGGCGTCGATGTCGGCATCGGGCGTCGCCGAAGGCGGCGCAGACCTCGTTGAAGCGATCGACGAGCGCCTTGGCCTCTCCGACGCCTTCCGCCACGTTGCCGGCCACGTCCTTGGACGGGTTCAGCTGCGGCTCCTGCGGCAGGTAGCCCACCGTGAAGCCCGGGGTCAGGCGCGCCTCGCCGGTGAACCCGTCGTCCTCCCCGGCCATGATCCGCAGCAGCGAGGACTTCCCCGAGCCGTTGGAGCCGATGACACCGATCTTCGCCCCGGGGTAGAAGGACAGATTGATGCCCTTCAGGACCTCGCGGTCGGGCGGATAGAAGCGCTTGAGGCCGCGCATGGTGTAGATGAACTGGGGCGCCACGGCGACCAGTGTGCCCTATGGCCGCCGGCGCCCGGACCGGCCGGTCCGCTAGCCCATTTCGCCGGACCAGTGGATGCGGCCGAGCCGCCGCTCGACCACCTTCCCGGTCCCGGTGAACCAGCGCGCCGACGCTTCCAGCGCCTGGGCGGCGGGGCGGGGCGCGTACCCGAGCTCGGCGCGGGCCCGTCGGTCGTCGAAGGACATCTGGGAGGTCGACATGCGGGCGGCTTCGAGCGGCACCGAGGGATGCCGGCGGAGCAGGCTCCCCTCGACGACTTCCGAGACGGCGGCCACGGCCAGGGAGAGCGACCGGGGGACCTTGATCTTGGGCACGGGCAGCCCCGTGATGGACGCGAGCTCGCCCAGCATGTGCTGGAGCGTCAGGTTCTCACCGCCCAGGATGTAGCTGCGCCCCGTCCGACCCCGCTCGAGGGCGAGCACGTGCCCCGCCGCGACGTCGTCGACGTGAGCGACGTTCAGCACGGTGTCGACGTAGCCGGGTATCCGCCCGTTCAGGAAGTCCAGGACGAGCCGGCCGGTGGGCGTCGGGCGCGGTCACCCGGACCGAGCGGGAAGGTCGGCAGCACCAGCGAGGCATCGAGACCCTCGGCGATGGCGCGCAGCACCTCGTGCTCGGCGACGTACTTGGACCGCTTGTACGAGCCGTAGAGGTGACGGACATCCGGGAACGAGCGCTCGTCGGCAGATGACCCGGCTCCCGACACGTGCTCGAGCCCGAGCGTCCCGACGGTGCTCGTGTACACCATGCGCTCGACGCCCGCCTCGGCCGCGGCCCCGAGGACGTTCCTCGTCCCACCGACGTTGATGTCGTAGAACGAATCGGGGTCGCTCGCCCAGAACCGGTACAGCGCCGCCACGTGGAACACGGCCCGGCACCCGCTCACCACCTTCCGGACGCTGTCGGGATTCCGGAGATCGCCGACGACCTGCTTCACGTCCAGGCCGTCGAGATTCCCGGTGTCCGCCCCGGGCTCCACCAGCGCGACCACCTCTTGCTCCCTCGCCACCAGCTGCCGGGTGACCGCGGAGCCGATGAACCCACTGGCCCCGGTGACGAGGACCCTGTCGCCGGAGCCGAGATTCACAGTCGTGTCCGGTGCAGCGTTCCCTTGGCCATCGTCTTGCCGAATTCGAAGATACAGGCTCGATCCCTGCTGCGCGCTGGAGAGCACGTCGTCGAGCGCATCGGCGAAGAGCTCGACCTCGTCGTCACCCGCGATGAGCGGCGGGAGGAGCTTGACCACGTTCATGTTGTCGGCCGCCACCTGGGTCAGGATGCGGTGCCGGTGGAACAGCGGGACAACGATCATCTGGGAGAAGAGGGCGGGACGAAGGGCCTCGATCATGCGGTAGCGCCGGCGGCACCCGGCGATGTCGGCTCGCCGAACACAAGCCCGATCATCAGGCCCATGCCGCGCACCTCGTGCAGGAATTCGTACCGCTCGACCAGCGGTTGCAGCGCCTTGGTGAAGGCCTTGCCCGTCCGGCGGACCCGGTCGAGGATGTCCTCGTCTTCGAAGGCCTGCAGGGTGGCGAGGCCGGCCACCATGGCCAGCTGGTTGGTGCTGAACGTCGAGGAGTGGACGACCGCCCGGTCCATGGAGCTGAACACGCTGTCGGACACCGCCGCCGAGCAGAGCATCGCCCCCACGGGGACGTAGCCTCCGGAGAGCGCCTTCGAGACGGTGATGATGTCGGGCGTGATCCCGAACTGCTCGTGGCAGAAGAACGTCCCGGACCGGCCGAGGCCCGCCTGCACCTCGTCGAGGACCATGAGCGTCTTGTGCCGACGGCAGAGCGACTGCGCCTCCGGCCAGAACTCGTCGGGGGCGAGGTTGACTCCCTTGCCCTGGATCGGCTCCACGATGAAAGCCGCCACGTCGCCCCGCCGCAGCTCGCGGGCCAGGGCGCGCAGCGTCGCCGAACGGGATCATGTCGCACCCGGGGAGCAGGGGCCCGAAGCCGCTGCGGAACTCCCGTCCGCCGTTGAGGGCGAGGGCGCCGGTGGTCAGGCCGTGGAACGCGTGGTCGCAGTAGAGGATGCGGGTCCGCTTCGTGGCGGCCCGGGCGAACTTGATGGCGGTCTCGATCGCCTCGGCGCCGGAGTTGGTGAAGAACACCCGCTCGATCCCGGGGTGCGACCGGGCCACCAGCTGCTCGGCCAGAACGCCCGGGCAGCAGGGCGCAGTCCATCTGCACGAGGTTGGGCAGGTCGGCATCGAGCGCCTCGTGCAGGGCCTGGACGACGGCGGGATGGCCGCGTCCGAGGGCGAACACCCCGAACCCGGACAGAAAGTCCAGGTAGCGATCGCCCTTGTCGTCGACGAGATAGCAGCCCTCCCCCTTGACGTAGAAGCGGTCGAACTCGAGCGTGCCGAGCACCCGGGGCATCTGGGGGTTCACGTACTTGGAGTGCAGGGTGAAGTTCTCGCCCGAGCGCTCGTCCAACACCTTCTTCAGATCAAAGGGCATGCAGTGGGCTCCAGGGAGTCGACTCCGAGCGGTGGCGACAGGTTAGTGGTGGCCACCCGTGGATTGGACAACCCGCGCCGCTCCCCGCCCGCGCCACCGTTCATGCCAGGATTCGCTGCGCGCACCATCGTCGCGGGCGTTGCACGGAGACCGAAAGGGCGATCGATTGACCACCACGGCCCCCAACATCGTGCTCATCATGTCGGACCAGCACCGAGCCGACATGATGGGCTGCGCCGGGGATCCGAGCGTCCTCACGCCCTCCCTCGATGCCCTGGCCGCCGAGGGTGTCCGCTTCTCGCGCGTCTCGTGTCAGGGACCCCTGTGCATGCCCTCGCGGGCCTCGTTCATGACCGAGCGCTACGTGCGCGACCACGGCGTCTACACGAACTGGGCCGAGATCCCACCCGAAAGCCCGACCTACGCCTGGGCCTTGCGCGAAGCCGGCTACCACACGTCGCTGCTCGGCAAGGCGCATCTGTACCTCGACGAGAACCTCACCGTGCCGCACATCGACGACATGGCCGGACGTCTCGAAGCGCTCGGGTTCGCCGAGGTCTTCGAGACCGGTGACAAGTTCGTCGGCAAGATCCCCAACCGCTACACGGACTTCCTCTCTGACCGGGGCCTGCTCGCCGCCTACCGGCAGCACATCGCCGACCGGAGCTATCAGGGGGAGAACGAGGACGGCCAGAACGCCACGAAATGCGTCCCCATGTGGGACTCGACGCCCATGCCGCTGCCCCTCGACGCGTACGTCGACACCTGGCACGGCCACGAGGCAGTCCGATGGATCGAGCACTACGACCGCCAGGCGCCCTTCTTCCTCTTCGTCGGGTTCCCTGGCCCACACGATCCGTGGGACGCCCCCGAAGAGGCCCTGCAGCGCTACCGCGACGTGGACATCTCCATGCCGCGGTCGACCCGCCGCCCGACCGTCGAGGGGACGGGTCGCTACAGCGCCCTCCTGAACTCGTTCCTGTGGGTCTCGGATTCGGAGACCATGAGCGATGACGCCATCCGCGGCATGCGCCGCTCCTACGCCGCCGACATCTCCGTGATCGATCACGCCGTGGGCTGCATGGTCGACGCGCTGGAGCGCAAAGGGCTCCTGGACTCCACGTGGATCGTCTATACGAGCGACCACGGCGAGATGGCCGGAAGCCACGGGCTCATGTCCAAGTGCGTGCTCTACGAGGGTGCGGTGCGCGTCCCCCTGATCGTGCGCCCGCCGGGCGGGAGCCAGTCCCGGGTGGTCGATGCTCTGGTGGAGCACCTCGACGTGCCCGCCACGCTGCGCGAGATCGCCGGCGCCCCCGCCATCCCCGAGGGCGAGGGCCGGTCTCTGCTGACGGCCGTGCGCGGAGGCGCCGCGGAGCCCCGTCGCTGTCACGGTCAGCGAGAACTGGGGCTTCGCGGTGTTCGAAACCGATCGGCACAAGCTGATCATCGACGAGGACGCAGTCACACCGTGCCAACTGTTCGACCTGCACGAGGATCCCGCTGAGGACGTCGACCTGTTGCCGGACCCCGCGTCGGCGCCGGTGGTCGAGGAGATCATGGAGACGCACGTCCGCCCGTTCTTCGACACGCCGCCGGCACGGCCCCACCCCAGCCTCTTCACGGGCGGGTACGACGAGTAGCTCCTCCGAGCCCGGCGCTCGTCACCCTGCGTCGTCCGTCGAGAGCTGCGGCGCCTCCGCAGCCTCGTGGCCGCCGGCCAGCCGCCGGAGCCCGACGATCGGGAAGATCAGCACCGACAGCATTCCGGCGGCGACGAGCGCGGCGGCATTCTGCGGCTTCATCTTGTGCTCGTCGACCCCGAGCGTCGTGATGACCACGATCAGCGGCAGCCCGGTGGCGGAAAGGACGGACAGCGCGCCGGCCTCGGCCTTCGTCACCACCCGGCGGAAGAACGCCCACGTCGGGATCCCGCGCGTCACCAGGAGGATCACGGTGAACAAGGGGACGAGGAGCAGGACCTTGGGCTGGTGGACCAGCGCCTGCAGGTCGAACGTGATCCCGCTCTCGATGAAGAAGATGGGGATGAGGAAGCCGAAGCCGATGGCCTCGAGCTTGCTGGTGATCGGCTCGCTGTCCTCCCCCTTGATGAACAGGCGCACCACCACGCCCGCGGCGAAGGCGCCGAGCAGCACGTCGAGGCTGAGCTTGATCGCCAGGTAGACCAGGAGGATCACGAGCAGGACCGAGATCCGCACCGGCAGCTGGGACGTGGAGTGAAGGTGCCGGCGCATGAGGGCGACGAAGCGCGGTGGGTGCGCCTGCATCGCCAGCAGCGCCGCGATGACGGCGATGGCGACGAAGAGGACGAGCAGAAAGACGGTCACCCCGACGTCGCGGTTCGTGAGCAGGACGGCGACCGCCACGATGGGGCCGAACTCCCCGACGGCACCCACCGACAGCACCGTCGGCCCGAGTCGCGGTCCGGAGCACGCCTGCGTCGCGCAGGATGGGGAGCAGCGTCGTGAGCGCCGTCGTCGTCAGGCAGAGCGCGACCACGACCGAGTCGATGACGAGACCGGTCGCGTGCAGCGCGACCCCGACGCGCCAGGGCGAGGATCACCGAGACGCCCCAGGAGCCGGCGGCCAATCCGAGGTGTCCCCTGCGCATGATCTCGAGGTCGAGCTCGGTGCCGGCCAGGAACATCAGATAGGTGAGGCCGAAATCGGAGAGGGCCGTCACGATCGTGTTGGGGTGCGCGAGCGCCAGCACGTAGGGCCCGATGAGGATCCCGAGGAGGATCTGGATCACCACCTCGGGAACCGGCAGGAAGCGGCGGGTCCCCTCGGCGATGATCGGAGCGAGCACCGCGGCGACTCCGATGAGGACCAGCGTGGGAATGGCGTCTTCGATCATGCGTCCTCGACTCGCCTCGTACCGCCGACGGGTGGCGCCCCATCGCCACCTCTGGCCGAACACGCTACGCGCAGCACTCATTCGAGCGGGTGATATCGCTGGCGCGCGCGCCGGGTTGACTCCCCCAGAGCCGTGGTGAAGCATGGCTCCGCCAAGTCGGAGATGGGGGGTCGATCATGGGGTTCTTGCCAGTCGTTCGGCACGCGTGTACGGAGCGGCCGGTGACGAGCGCGTTCGTCAACCCGTCGTGGATGCCGCACTCGGTCAGCGAGGCGGGACGCGCCGGAGACGCGACGGTCGACGACCTCGTGTCCGGGCGAGCGTGGTCCCATCTCATCGACGGGCTCCGCAAGGCAGCGGACGTCGTGCTCTCCGACGAGGTCCCCCGGAACCCGGCCGACCTGGCCGCAGGATTCCGCCACCTGCTCGTCCTGCTGGGCACCGGCGCCGATCACGCGCTGCGGGCCGAACCGGACGCCGTCCTGGCGGTGAAGCCCTCCGGGATCGACGCGGTCTACAAGTGGGGCATGGACTGCCCCGACTGCATCTACACGGGCGCGCCGCTGCGCGGCGGCGAGTCCTACCGCCTGACGGGCAACCGCGGGTCGGCGCGCTACGTCGGGCTGCAGTCGATGGCGGGCATGGCCTCGTCGGCCAACGTGCTCCTCGACGAGCTCGACCTCGGGCCCGACGGCGAGGTGGAGCTCGTCCTCTCGGCGGAGCCGCACGAGGGCAACTGGCTGCCCATCGCCGAGGACGGCCACGGGGCTGGTCGTGCGGCACTTCTTCTACGACTGGGACACCGAGGTGGCCTCCTCGTTGCACATCGAACGGATCGGCCCGGGCAGGCACCGGCCCACACGTCCGACCCGAAGACCCGCGGGCGGTGGTCGCCCGCCAGCTGGTGGCGCTGGGCGACTTCGTCGTCGGCAACCTCGACTTCTTCCTCCAGTTCTCCCGGCCCGAGACGCCCAACACGTTCCTCCCTCCGCTCGACGGCACGGCCATGGGCGCCGCGGCGGAGAACCGGCCCGTGATCGGGTCCTGGGAGCTGGCGCCCGACGAGGCCCTCCTGGTCGAGGTCACGCCGCCCCAGGGTCTCTACTGGAGCTACTCGCTGGGCAACCCATGGTGGGAGACCATCGACTACGCCGGGCACCAGAGCAGCCTCAACGGGCACCAGGCCGTGGTCGACGACGACGGGATCATGCGGGCGGTCATCGCGCACGACGACCCGGGCGTCCCCAACTGGCTCGACACCGCCGGGCACAGCGCGGGTCCGGTGATCCTGCGCTGCGTCCGCACCGAGTCGGCGCCGGTGCCGACCACCCGGGTGCTCCCCTTCGCCGACATCCGGGCGGCCCTGCCTGCCGGGAACCCGGCGGGTCACGCCCGAGGAGCGCGAGGCGTACCATCGCCGCCCGGCGGCTCGCCGTGAGCAAGCGGTTCTGCCGATGACACTCGACGCCGACGCGCTCGAGGCCGAGGCACGGGAGCAGACGGGACTCGAGGACTTCGGCGACGCCATGTACCGCGAGGGTCTCGAGCGCCTCGTCACCTCGCTGAACGACGAGGCGGACCTCACCGAGGTCGGGGAGGTGATGCTGCAGATCCGCCTCGTCTCGCTGCTGTCGTCGCGGCTGCAGATCGAGGACACCTACGGCGCCCACCCTGCGATCGAGGACGAGGAGGTCGAGGGACCGGTCTTCGTGATCGGCCTGCCGCGGACGGGCACCACCGCACTGAGCCAGCTGGTGGCGGCCGACCCCCAGTTCCGCTCGCTGCGGTTGTGGGAGTCGTCGTCGCCCTGCCCGCCGCCCGAGACGGCGACCGAGCACACGGACCCGCGCATCGCGGCGACCGAGGCGGGCCTCGCCATGATGAACGAGATGTTCCCGCTCATGCAGACCATGCACCACGAGGAGGCGACGACGGCGACGGAGTGCCAGGACCTCCTGGGCATGAGCTTCCGGACCGTCCACTTCGACGGCTTCGGCCGCGTCCCCGCCTACCTGGCCTGGGTGACCGACTGCGACATGCGAGGCACCTACCGCTACCACCGGCGTGTGCTCCGCCTGCTGCAGTGGCACTGCCCGCCGCGCCTCTGGCACCTCAAGACCCCGGTGCACATGTTCGCCCTCGACGCGCTCATCGAGGCCTATCCCGACGCCAAGTTCCTCTGGAGCCACCGCGACCCGGCCAAGGTCCTGGGCTCGGTGTGCAGCCTGATCCACTACATCCGCAGCTGGAGCAGCGACCGCGACGACGCGGCCGAGCTCGGGGCCGAGCAACTCGAGCGGTGGTGGGAGGCCGTCTCGCGGGCGATGGACTTCCGGGCCCGCGTCGGCGACGATCGATTCGCCGACCTCTCGTTCGCCGACCTCCAGGTCGACCCGGTCGGCGCGCTCGGTGCGCGCCTACGACGCGGATCGGTGTCGAGTTCCCGGCCGCATCCCGCGACGCCGTGACCGGCTGGGCGACGGGCCACGAGCCGGGCGCGCACGGGCACCACTCCTACGACCTGGCCGACTTCGGGCTCGAGGCCGACCAGGTACGCGAGGCGGTTCGCGCCCTATATCGAGACGTACGATGCCGGCGCGTGAGCGCACGCGGCCGACGAGGAAGGTGAGGGGCATGGATCTCGGAATCGCCGACGCCACCGCAGTCGTCACCGGCGGGAGCAAGGGCATGGGACGGGCGGTGGCCGAGGTGCTCGCGGGCGAGGGCGCCCGCGTCGCGGTCATGGCGCGGGGCGCGATGCGCTCGACGAGACCGTGGCCGCGCTGCGTGCCGGCCGGGAGCCCCGATGCGGTGGGCATCAGCGTCGACATGACCGACGCGGCCTCCATCGCAGCGGGCTTCGCCGAGGTGGCGGAGCGATGGGGCTCGCTGAACATCCTGGTGCACACGATCGGCCCGGGCGCGGGCCGCTTCGAGCAACTCGACGACGCCGGCTGGGACGCGGCGTTCGCCCTCGGCACCATGTCGGCCGTCCGCGCCGTCCGCGGCGCGCTCCCCCTGCTGCGGGCCGCCGACTGGGGGCGCATCGTCATCTTCTCGGCGCACTCGATTCAGCGCCAGAGCCCGATCCTCGTCGCCTACACCGCGTCGAAGGCGGCGGTCACGAGCATCGCCAAGAACCTCGCCAAGTCGCTCGCACCCGATGGCATCCTCGTGAACACCGTGTGCCCGGGCTCCATCGTGACCGCCAGCTTCACCGAGAACCTGCGGGACATCTTCGCCGCCGAGGGCCTCGATCCCACCGACCCGCACGACGTCATGGCCTGGATCGAGAAGACGTTCCATCAGCCCGCCGACGTCGGGAGGGCAGGCCTACCCGACGAGGTCGCCTCCCTGACCGCCTACCTCGTCTCGCGCCGGAACGGGTACGTGACCGGGGCGTGCGTCAACGTGGACGGGGGCTCCGACTTCGTCTAGGGCACCGCGGCGTTCTAGGACGAGGAGATGCCCGAGACGAACGCGAGGAGGCTGCCGGCGTTCGGCGCTCCCAGGAAGGTGGCGTCGCCGTAGGTGTACACGGCACCGGTGGCGCCCACCAGCCAGTACCCCGCTCCGGTGGGCGTCCTGGCGATGCCGTCGACCGGTGGTTGCCCCACGATGCCCTGACCCGGAACCGAGCCGAAGAAACCGGCGTCGCCGTAATTGAAGACGCCCCCGTCGGTCCCCACCATCCAGTAGCCGCTGCCGTCCGGGGTGGCGGCGATGCCGGACACCGGGCGGTTCAGGGGCGTCCCGCCGGCGGAGCCGAAGAACCCGGCGTGGCCGAAGTTGAAGACCCCGCCGTCGGACGCCCCCAGCCAGTAGCCACCGTCGTCCGCCGCGGCGATGCCGACGACGGGGGCATTGAGGGGCAGCCCTCCCATGGAGCCGTGGAACTCGGCGTCTCCGTAGTTGAAGACGCCGCCGTCGCTGGCGACCAGCCAGTAGCCCTGACCGTCCGGGGTGGCGGCGATGCCGACGATCGGCGCGTCGAGGTGCTGGCCGCCCATGGAGCCGTGGAAGCGTGCACTGCCGAAGGCGAACACGCCGCCGTCGGAGGACACCAACCAATAGCCGCTTCCGTCGGGCATGGCGGCGATGCCGACGACCGGCGCGTTGAGGCGCTGTCCCCCCATGGAGCCGTGGAACTGAGCCGTGCCGTAGTTGAAGACGCCCCCGTCGAGCGCGGCGAGGACGATCCCCTGGCTCGAGGCCGGCGGAAACGCCATCTGCTCGACGAACGCGCGCAAGCCCGGGTCGTTCTGCTGAGCCATCGCGGACGCGCCGCCCACGGCCTTGCATCCCACCGACTGCACGCAGGTGACGGAGTTCAAGAAGCTCAGCGCAGTCACGTTCGGGCTCGGGTCGACCGACCACGAGGTGCCGTTCCAGTTCTCGATGAATGCCTGCGGCTGGAAGCCGCCCCCGCCCCCGCCGCCCCCGCCGTTGCCGAACGCGCCCAGCGCGCCGACGGCCCAACACTGCACTGCGCTCAGGCAGGAGATGCTGCTCAGGATCGCAGGTGTCGACGAGTTGGGCACGGTCGGCGTCATGTCGGTCCAGGCGCTTCCGTTCCAGTGCTCCATGAGCACCCCTGCCGACGTGCCGTTGCTGTTGGTCGTCGCCCCCGAGGCCCAGCAGTCCGACGGACTGGCGCAGCCCAGTCCGTCGAGATAACCGCCGCTCGGGCTGGGATAGACGGCGCTCGGGGTCACGGACCATGACGCACCGTTCCAATGCTCGATCAGCCCCTGGTCGCCCACGGCGCCCGGGAAGATCGGGAGGAAGTTGGGGTTCTGCGGGTTGGGACCGGCGTTGCCCACCGCCCAGCAGTCGTCGGCGGCGAGACAGCGTACGGTCGAGAGCCCGTCGAACGGCTGGCCGGTGGCGGCGCCCGGGACGATGCTCCAGACAGCGCCGTTCCACTGCTCGATCACGTCGTTGAGACCGTTTCCGTTCTGGTCGGTCGAGAACCCGACGGCAAAGCAGTTGGACGCCGACGAACAACTGACGCCCTCCAGGAGCGCACCCCCGACTCCGGGCCCGGTCGGGGTCGGGCTCGGCACGACGGACCAGGCGCTGCCGTTCCAGTTCTCTATCAGCGTCCCCGACGGACCTCCGCTCCCGCCCACCCCGACGATCGCCCCGACTGCCCAGCAGTCGGACCCGGTCACGCACGAAACGGCGAACAGTCCGCCGCCGTGGCCGGCGGGCAGCGAGGGCTGGGCACCCAGAATCCAGGCCGTGCCGTTCCAGGACTCGACGAGGGGCGAGAACGTCCCGTTGGAATTGATGTTCACGATGGAGATCCCGACCCCCAAGCACTGGGTGGCGTTGGGGCACGACGACCCGAGCAGGATGTCGTCGGCGCCCGTCCCTGGGGTGGTGGCGACGTACCAGCCGGAGGGTGACGCCGTGCTGCCGATCGGCGAGACCATGCCGGCGGCCCACACCACGAGCGCCGTCAAGGAGCCGACCAGGGCCAGACGTCGGGCCGAGCGGGAGATCCGGCGGTCGACGTGCCGGCGGGCGCGACGCGCGATCATTGGACAATGGTTGCACGGCCTGCTCCCCCGGCAGCGGATGGTCGGCCAGGCGCGCCACGGCGTCGGACCCGCCCGGCTGGCCGGGGCACGCGTGGCGCCGGCCGGCACCGCAGCCCCTGCGGCGATCGTCCGGAGAGCTGACGCGTGGGCACGCTCGATGGCGTCCGTGTGCTGGAGGCGGGCCTGCTCGTCCAGGGGCCGCAGGCGGCACTGACCATGCTCGAGTGGGGTGCGGACGTGATCAAGGTGGAGCTCCCCGGCTTCGGCGACCAGAGCCGCTGGCTGCCCATAAGCCGGGAGGACCGTCGGTCGGCCTTCTTCAGCGCCTACAACCGGGGCAAGCGCAGCATCACGGTCGACCTCCGGGTGCCGCAGGGTCGCGAGGTCTTCCTGCGTCTCGTCGAGCGAGCCGACGTCGTCATCACCAACTTCAAGCCGGGCACCATGGAGGGCTGGGGCCTGGGGTACGACGACCTGGCCGAACGCAACCCGCGGATCGTCTATGCCGTGGGCTCCTCCTTCGGCCGCCGTGGGCCCGACGCAGCGCGCGAGGGGGCCGATCTCAGCGCCCAGGCTGCGGGCGGGCTCATCAGCACGACCGGCGGCAACGGGACGGACCCGAGTCCCGTCGGGGCCACGGTCGCCGACCACATCTCCGGGCAGAACCTGCTGGCCGGGATCCTCGCCGCCCTCTACGCGAGGGAGCTCAGCGGTCGGGGACAGATGGTCGAGACCTCGCTGCTCGGGGGTCAGATCTGGGCCCAGGCCGGTGAATACACCCGGTACCTCATGTCGGGACGGCCATCGGGCCCGAGCGGGCGGAGCCACCCGATGATCCCCGGCATCTACGGCGTCTTCGCGACCTCGGACGGGTGGATCGCGATCGTGGGCACGGCCGGCCCCGCCCGTGACCTCTTCTACCGGACCCTCGGCAGACCCGACCTGATCGACCGCTTCAGCCACCTCTTGTACTTCGAGGATGACAAGGCCGAGTTGTGGCCGATCCTCGACGAGGTGTTCGCCACGAAGTCGACGGCCGAGTGGTGCGCGCTGCTCGGTGCCGCCGGACTGCGCTTCGCTCCCGTCCGCAATCATGCCGAGGTGGCCGGTGACCCGGGTGTGGAGGCGAACGGGTACATCACGGCCGTCACCGCTCCCGATGGCGGGGCCGCCGCACCCGTCGTCCGGGCGCCGGTCAGCTTCTCGGACCCACCCGCAACCGTCGACCCCCACGTCCCCGAGTTGGGAGAGCACACCGAACACGTCCTTCTCGAGGCCGGCTACTCCTGGGAGGACATCGTCACCCTCTCGGAGGCGGGGGCCGTGTAGGGACCGCCGCGGTGTCCGGTCGGCGAAATTCCGGTGACGGATCGCCGGCAAGGCCCGGCGGTAGCCTCGTCCCCCGTGCAGCCACCGGACCGGTCGCGTCAGCGACGATCACGCCGCCGCCGGTGGTCACCCGGAGTGGCCGGCGCCGTCCTCGCCGGGATCGCCGTCGCGAGCTGCGGATCGAGCCCCGCGCCCACCGGGCTGCCCCCGTCCACGAGCACGACCACGACGACCTCCACCACGACCACGGTTCCCCCGACGACCACCACGACGGACCCGGGACTCCTCCCCCAGACCGCGACGGAGCCCCCGATCGACGCGTCGTTGCAGACGACGTTGGGACCGTTGTGGACGGCCATCGTGAACGATTCCGTTGATTCTGCCCAAGGCGTGTTCTTCCCCCAGACCGCCTACCTGCAGATGAAGACGGGCGTGCTGCCCGACCCGGCATCGGACTTCGCGGACCGGTTGCTCGCCTTCTACCGTTTGGACATCCCCGCGTATCACGCCGCGCTGGGGCCGGACGCGTCCAGCGCCACGTTGCTCTCGGTCAGCGCATCGGCGGCGGACGCCGCCTACATCCCGCCCGGGGCATGCGAGAACAAGATCGGCTACTGGCACCTGCCGGGTGTCCGCTTCGTCTACCAGGTCGGCGGCGTCGAGCAGTCGTTCGCCGTGGCGTCGTTGATCTCGTGGCGCGGACAGTGGTACGTCGTGCATCTCGGTCCGAATCCACGGAGCCAGAACATCGGGACGGTGGACCAACCCGCCGCGGGCCCGGGCGTCGACGGCCCACCGGGTGGTTGTTGACTGACCTCGCTCAGGCGGCCGGTGCCGGGAGGGAGATCTGTCCCGACGGGAGGATGTTGACCGCGGCAGCGCCGAAGTCCGCGCTGGACAGCCCGTCCACGAAATTGGCGGCCGCGCCGGAGGCATCGATCGTCGGTTGCCCCACTCCTTCGAGGAGGAGGGAGGTGAAGTGGCCGCTCGTGAACACACCGTTGCCCGTCATGCTGACCGTCAGGATCCCGGACAGGCTCAAGTTCCCGCCGGTGGCGAAGTTCTGATAGCCGCAGAAATTCCCGAGGCTGTAGGCGATCAGGTGCCCGTTGTACTCCTCCATGCCTCGTAACACGTGCGGGCCGCTGGCGATCACCAGGCTGGCACCGTCGTCGATGGCGGCGTGTGCGAAGGCCCTCGCATTGCCCCTGTCCTCGCCGACATAGGTCTCCTCCTGGCCGGTGACGTGGTCGGCGTCGGATCCCTCCGCACCGGCATGCATGTAGACGACCACGATGTTCGCCTCCGACTTGGCCTGCGTGATCAAGGACTTCGCCGTCGGGAGGTCCAGCAGGTTGTTGGTGTTGGGATACGGGGCGAAGTCCACGAACGCGACCTTGGTGGTGCCATCCGTGACGATCCCGATCTGACCGGGGAGCCCGGCCTGGACGAGGCCCGCACCCTGGAGCGCGGCCGTCGTGTCGGCCACGCCCTGGGACCCGAAGTCGTGCGAGTGGTTGTTGGCGCTGTTGATGACGGTGAACCCGGTCGCTTTCAACACCTGCGCGTCCGACGGCGGGTTGCGGAAGGCAAAGCATTCGGTGGACGTGGGCGAGCACTTGGACGTCGTGGCGTCAGTCAGCGTGCCCTCGAGATTGGCGAACACGATGGGCCCCTGCAGCGCGGACTTCACCGGCGCGAGATACGCGGCCGGGTCAGGGGGCAGGTCCGGCGTATTCCCGAGGTCGGTGTCGCCGACGGCCGAAAGGGTGACGGGCGTCAGGGCCTGCGTGGTCGTGGTGGACGGGTGCCCGCCCTGCACCGTGGTGCTGGTCACTCCGTCGGGGGACCCACCGGACTGGTGGGCCGGGGCTACGGCCCAGACGATCGCGAATGCGGCCCCGCCCAGCACCGCGAGCACGGAGACGCCCACGAGGAGCCGGCGCCAGAAGTAGGTGCGCGAGCTCTCCGGTCGTCGTCGGCGGGCGTGCTCGGGGCTCATGTGGACACAGCTCCTACCACGGCTGGGGTGCCCCCGCGGGCGGACGCTCGAAGACGGCGAAGAAGTCCTTGGTGCTCGAGTACAAGAAGCGGTTCGAGATCTGATTGGGGTTGGGCACGAAGAGCGCCGGGGCGGCGGCGCCCGGGCCTCCATAGGTGACGAAGATCGGCCACTCCGGGTTGATGTCGAGCTGCATCCCTCGCACGGCGCCCAGCTCGACCAGTATCTGCGCCAGCGACGCGGCCGTCTGGGCCGGGGCGGCCACGTAGAGAAGGTTGCCCTTGTCATCGATGCCGAGGGCCGTCCGCCACACGGCAGGTACCCCGCCGAGCGTGATCCCCCAGTTGGCTCCCACGGCGGACCCGGGCGTCGCGGCGTGGTTGTCCACGAGGAGCGGCAGGTTCTGGCGCGCCATCTCGACGTTGGGCCCGGGGGTCAGACCCCCCTGCCAGTCCGTGACGTCGACCGTACCGTCGGTGTATTCGACGACCGTCGCCAACCCGTTGATCATGGGGAAGTAGAGGGTCTTGTTGACGTAGAACCCGGCCGGGGAGTCCTTCTCGTAGAAGCCGGAGTTGAACGTGGCGAGCAGCGTGGGGCGCGCCGCCACCGGGACCATTTCGGGCCCGCGGTCGAGGGTCGTCGGTCCGGGGCCCTCATAGCCCGGATACAGCGCAAGTTGCGTCGACGATGTCCGGATCCAGGTGGCGTAGGCCACGATGCTCGGATTTGACGGATCCGTTCGAAACGAGGTCGTCATGATCGACGGCGGCGACCCGCTCCACGTGTCCTGTCCAGCCCAGACGCCCTCGCCGGACTGCGGGGGTGAGACGACGGGTGCGACCGCCGGAGGCACGTAGGGCGGGAGCGTGGTCGTGGTGGTCGGGGCCGTGGACTGGGTCGTCTGCTGTGGCGACGTCACACCTGGGCTGCCCTCCATCGCCCACACGACGGCGCCGGATGCGATCAGCACGATGAGAACGAGGGGCACCAGGCGGCGGCGGCGCTTCCGGCGACGACGCTCCGCCGCCAGCCGAGTCCGATCCGTCCGCTGTCCGGTACGCGGGGGCACGGTGGTGGAAGGCGTGTTCCGCGACGGGCCCGTCATGGCGGGAAATGGTACGGGCCTCATGGCCGCAATGGGGGGCGCTGCTGGGCACGTCCTCGACGCTGCCCCGGCTCAGGTCCGCTCCTCGTGGAAGTCCTGCCAGGTCGGGAGCATCTCGGGAAGCACACCCTTCCCGATGGCACTCGCCGGCCAGTGCGCGAGAGGGAGCCCGATCGGGCGTTGGAGCATGTCCGCCCCGTAGAAGAGGAGGTGGCGGCGGCGGACGAAGAGCCAGGACCCGTTTCGCCTCTCGTAGGCGTCGTGATATTGGATCGCCTGGACGATCCACTGCGCGCCCATCTCGATCTCTCCCCGGCACGAGACGATCCCGGTGGCGTGATCATCGTCGATGACGTCGATCACGTGGTTGCCCACGAGCAGGATCGTGACGCCCAGGTCCCGCAACTGCTCCGTGAAACTGGCACGTAAGGCGTCGTGGCCGAATTCGTCGCTCCCAACCCGCACATCGCCCACGAAGAGGCTGACGAGCGTGTCGAGGTCGCGGGCGTCGAGAGCCACCGCGTAACGACTGGCGAGTTGCCGGATCTGCTCATGCGCAAGAAGCCACGCGATCGGGTCGAGCGCCGGCCCGCTCATGGCAAGAACCCCAGCTCGCGGGCAAGGTCAGTGACTTGGTGATACGAGCCGTTTTCGAACCCATGCGACCCTGTGGTGGCGAACCACGCCACCACGCGCCCGACCACATCGGGAGCGATGCCCTTGTCGGCTACGAAAGCCAGCTCCTTGACGGCCAGCACACGCTCGGTGGCGACGAAGCCGGGATTGAGGTTGAAGGCACGGACACCGGCGTCACCGTATTCGAGGGCGATCATGTCGGCGATGCGGTGGAAGCCTGCCTTCGTCACTGCGTACGAGAGGGGCCACCCCCCTTCGCCCACTCGGGCGCCGCGGGGTGATCTGGCCGGCGGCGCTGGTGATGTCGAGCACGAGACCTTCTCCCCGATCGACCATGTGGGCGACCGCACGCTGGGTGAGCAGGAGCTGCGCGGTGATGTTGCAGAACACGCGACGCACCAATTCGTCGGGCTCTGTCTCGAGGAAGCGGCGGTTCCCACCGGGGCCCACGTAGATGGCGTTGTTCACCAACACGTCGAGATGACCCAGTCCGGCGATGGCGACGTCGACTGCGGGGACGAGCGCGTCAACGTCCATCAGATCGAGCCGGATTGGCAGGGCGCGACGACCAACAGCCTCAATGGCCCTAGAAGTCGCGTCGAGGCTGCCCGGCAACGGCGCGTCGGTGTCGGGCTCTATGGCAGTGGCGTCGCCGTCATTCACTGTTCGGGCCGTGACGGCCACGTCGAAACCTGCCTCGGCGAGGCAGATGGCGATGGCTCGTCCGATGCCACGGCTGGCACCGGTGACGAGTGCGGTCTGTCGATCCGATGTCACCGTCGTACTCATGGATGATCGGGCAGGTCCGGGACCCAGGGAGCACCGTTGATGTGGCTACCTCCGTCGACGAACAAGGTGTTCCCGGTGAGGTACCGGGCATCGTCGCTGGCGAGGAAGACCGCAACGGGCGCGATATCGGTGTCGGGGTCCCCCAGGCGGCCCATCGGATTGGCGGCATCTGCCATGACCTCGAGCTCTGGGTTCGCTGCGAACATCGCCCGCGACGCAGCAGTCTTGGCGGCCGGACAGATTGCATTTGCGACGATTCCGTAGGGCGCCCATTCTCGGGCGGCGGTGCGGGTGAGCGTGCGGAGGGCCTCCTTTGCGCAGTTGTACTCCGCGGTTCCGATGTGTGCGTTGACGCCGTTGAGTGAGCAGAGGTTGACGATGTTGCCGCGTCCTTGCGCACGCATGGTCGGCAAGGCCGCTTGCATGGCCCAGAATGGCCCATAGAAGCCGACCTGTATACCGTGGGCCATCTGGGCGTTCGTCTTGTACTCGAGCCGGCCCAGGCTGCCCCCGCCCCACGCGTTGTTCACGAGGATGTCCACCGTCCCCCAACGATCGATTGCGGCCGCGACCATGGCCCGCACGGCGGCCTCGTCGGCCACGTCGGTGGTGGTGGCGTGAGCCTCGGCACCGAAGTCATCAACGAGTTCGTGCGCGACTTCGGCGCCCGCTTCTGTCTGCAGCTCGGCCACGAGCACGCGGGCGCCCTCCCGTCCGAACGCCCGGGCGATGCCGCGACCGATTCCGTCCCCGGCTCCGGTGATGATTGCCACTCGATCCTGCAGTCGACCCATTCGTGGGCTCCTTTGGCTGGAACGTCTTCCGGATGGCTCAACTGTGGCCCACATTTCGCGATGCGACAACGAAGGGCAGTTGAACCCGCCTTCATCGGCGGTCGATGGCCGGATCGTGGGGCTGGCTCAATCCGTGACGGACGATCCTTCGCCGGGGATTGTGGTCCTGGGTTCCAAGATCGTCTGCAACTCCGTGACCCACGAGTCGCGAGGACCGTCACAGTCGATGTAGAGCTCACGATCGAACGAGGTCGCCCGCTCGCCCGCCCGGTCGACCCACTCGTGGAGAGCCTGAAACGCGTTGTGGAACTGCTCCGGAGCTCCGTGCACGACCGTGGTGGCCGCCCGCTCGACTGCGGGAAGCTGAACCGTCGACAGCCCGTCGCCATCGATGGTCACATCGGTCGGGACCGGGAGCGCGGTCGTCAGCCGAAGCGGTCGTGCCTCGACCCCGGTGTCTTCGTACAAAGCGAGGGACAGACCATCGAAGGCGACGCCGTGCCGGGCCAGGGCCGAATGGAGCCGTGGGTACATACGGCCACAGGCGTCGCCGATCTCGTCAACTCCCGTCAGGTCCTCGCTCAGGGCAACCACGCGGAGCGGATCGAGCCGCTTGACGATCACTTCATAGGCAGTCACGGGCTCCTCCTCGAGCTGTGCGAGTCGGAGCTCGACCCGTTTGAGCTGTTCGGTCTGTTCGGTCAGTTGCGCGCGGGCTTCGGCCTGGCGCAGTCGCAGGATCCCCCGGAGCTGCTCCACCGAGACGTTCTCGTCGATGAGCTGCGCCACCTCCGACAACGGCACCCCCAGCTCGCGCAGGACGAGTATCCGATGCAGCCGCAGGAGCTGGTCTGGCGCGTAGTACCGATACCCGGTGCGAGGGTCGACTCGGGCTGGCTTCAGCAGACCGAGGTCGTCGTAGTGCCGGAGGGTGCGCACCGACACCTGCGACAGGCGGGCCACCGTGCCGATCCCGTACATATGGATCAGTCAACCAGGTGACGTAGCGGAAGGGTCAAGGGTCCGCGGGATCCGCTGCTCCCGACGGGCGGCACGGAGGCAGCCGGCCCGCTGTGCGGAATGACCTGAGTCACAGTCCCCATGAGCGGCAGCACAAGGCACACTGCGCGCTGTGAGTCCACGATTCCCTCTTGAAATGTCCGCTGGGAAGTATTAGCTTGATATCTAGCTACTAGGCCTCAAGATACAGGCCTTCGAGAGAGAGGTGGACACCATGGCACAGGCAACGCTGCTGGTTCGACACGAAGTCGAGGACTACGCCACATGGCGCTCGGCGTACGACGGCGTGGAAGGGCTGCGCCAAGAGCACGGCTGCACCGACGCTGAGGTGCTGGTGGACCCGGCGAACAAGCAGGACGTGTTCGTCGTGCACCGGTTCCCCACGCTGGAGCAGGCCCAGGCCTTCGCCGGCGGCCCCGAGCTGCGCGACGCCATGGGCCGCGCTGGGGTCAAGGGCGCACCCCGGATTGAGATCGCGGTGGAGGCCTGAGCTGAGCCCGTCTCCCAACAGTGGCCGAGGTGGCGCCCGCAAGGCCGCCGCCTCGGCCCACCCACCCGAGGCGGCGGCCTTCGACAAGGAGTTCCCCGGTGCATCCTGGCTCTCAGCCCAGGTCTTCCGGGAGCTCGAAGTGGTCGGTGGACTGGCCGAAGCGCAGATCGCGACGGTGGCTCGACGCCACGGCCTGTCGCATGCAGCACTCAATGCTCTCGCCGTCATCGAGGGAAATGGCTCCCCGATGGCCGCCGGCGAAGTCGGCGCCCACATGCACATCACGAGCGGGACCATGACGAGCGTCCTCGACACCTTGGAGCGCAACGGGTACATCGCACGGCTTACGGATCCCGACGATCGGCGCCGCGTCCTGGTCGATGTGACCCCCGAAGCCCAGGCAGTGCTCAACCGGCTGCTGCCCGAGGTCGTCCAAACCACCACCGCGGTGATGAGCGGATTCGACGACAAGGAGCTCTATGAATTCCTCGACACCCTGGCCCGTATCCGCGCGGCGATCGCCGCCACCCCAGACGACCTGGCAGCCCCGGCTCCTCGTCGGACACCCCGAAATCTGAGACGTTCCCGAAGGAACAGCAATTGACCACCACGTTGACGGGGCAGCCGATCGGTAATGGCGGGCCCTGCACTGGGAACCCGTGGTAGCCAGAGGGCAAAGAGCCCGAAATGACGCAGTGGATGGAGGTTGACAAATGGGTGCATTGGCGCACGAGGCCGCAATCAAGAACAGGCCTCCGGCCGGGCCGCCGTGGATCGATGAGACGATCCAAGAGAAGATCGCATGGCGCGATGGCGACGTTGTCGTCTCAGTGCCAGCCAAGAGTGGGACGACGTGGGCGATGAACATCGTCCACCAACTTCGATCAGGAGGCGATCCCTCATTCACCGACATCTACGCTGAGGTGCCATGGCTCGAGATCGTCCCTCGCCCTGGCACCGACCTCGACGCTCTGGTCAGCGTGTTCGATGCCATGCCCCGAGAGATCAGGCGGGCGCTCAAGAGCCACGCCGCACCACCGACGCTGCCCTATCAGCCCTCGGGTACGGGGCCGGACGTACGGTACCTGGTCGTGGTGCGCAATCCCAACGAGGCGGTCGCGTCGTTCCGTCCGTTCATCTCGGCCCACTCCGACGCATGGTTCGACCTCTGGCAGGTCGACAAGGACGCGATTGTCGGGCCCGATTTCGAGACATACATAGCTGGGTTTGCGAGCCACGCACTGGTGCCCAAGGTCTTCAGCTTCGTGGCCTCATGGTGGCCGTTGCGCAACGAACCGAACGTTCTGCTCGTGCACTACGGCGACCTCAAGCGCGAACCCGATGCATCTATACGGCAGATCGCAGAGTTCCTTGATTTCGATGTGCCCGAGCCAAGCTGGCCGGCGATCCTTGAGTACACGTCATTCGCATGGATGAAGGCACACGAGGACAAGTTCGAGCTTCGCAGCGTGACTGATATCCCGATCCTCGAACCCGGCGCAATGCTCCGCAAAGGACAAACTGGAACAAGCGTCGAGGACGGGATCACGCCTCGGATCGCCGACACCATCGCCGAGATCGGCCGGACGATCCTCACCGACCGACGAGCATTCGACTGGTGCTACCACGGCGGAACCACCGATAACTGACTCTCTTGGGTTGAACGGCAGAGTACCGACCGCCTCTGAACAGCAAGAGCGTGGTGTTTCCGACAACGAGTGGAGGTCATAGGACGTAACTCAAACCACCTGGACCAGGGAGAACTACTGGAGGACGTCCTTAATTCAGTTCTTGAGGGTGGTGCGCCAGACCCCAAAACTCCAACCACAAAACAAGTACATCGACGCCTACGAGACGATCAGATCGAGGATCTCGTCGCGGGGTACAAACACGGCTACACCCTGCATCAGTTGGCAAACGAGTTCGCCATCAATCGGGAGACCGTCTCGCTCATCCTGCGGAGGCGAGGCGTCGCCATCCGACCACGAAGCTTGGGGCCCGAAGAAGTCACGCTGGCGTCCGAGCTCTACGGCCAAGGACTGTCGCTCGTCCGGGTGGCCGAACGACTGGGAGCCACGCGCGGTGCCGTGAACAACGCCTTGAAGGCCGCAGGCGTGAAGCTCCGGCCGAGGCCAGGGTGGTCGAAGCCGAAGCCGTCAAAAATTTCGTCCTGACCCCCTAGCACTCTCCATACGAGAGTGCTAAAATGGCAGCGTTACCGCAGGTGAGCGGCGCAAGAGAGCAAATATCTACGACCGACGAGGAGGTTTTGCCATGGCTCTTGTGCGAAGTGACCCTTTCCAAGACGTTGATCGTCTCTTCCAGCAACTCTGGAACGCCCAGCAAAATGGGCCCCGTCCGATGGCCATGCCGATGGACGCCTATCGCAAGGACGATTCCTTCCTTCTCCAGCTGGATCTGCCAGGCGTCACGCCCGACTCCATCGACCTCACGGTGGAGGACAACGTGTTGACCATCTCTGCGGAGCGTCCGGCACCCGCCAAGGGTGAAGGCGTCGAGTCGGTGATCGCCGAGCGGACCTTCGGGACCTTCACCAGACAGGTCGTCCTAGGCAAAACCCTCGATTCGGAGCGCATCGAGGCCAGCTACGAAGGTGGCGTGCTCACGGTTGCGATTCCTGTGGCCGAGCAAGCCAAGCCACGACGTATTGAAGTCGCCGTGGGCTCGGACCATAAACAGTTAGCGACGTCTGCCGCATAGCCATTCTCGCTCTGCCCCCCGGGGACGTACTCTCGCACCCCGGGGGGCGGCTCTTCATACAACGAATGCCCCCGCGCCATACCAGCGCGTCCGTCTCGATCTGAAATCTACTGCCATGACATATCTCGACCCGAACTCACTTCTGCCCCAGTACGAAACTGACAGCGACGAGCTACGAGCTTCCTGGCCTGGTCTTGTGGCTGTCGCCAGAACAAATTGGTCGGCAAAGCACGATGTGTTCCACGAGCTCTCACCGTTGCCCGGTGGCTTCTTCCTGGCTGGTGTCGGAGAAGCCACCGACGGATCGGATCTCCGCGAAGAGGTCCTGGCTCATCTAGTGGCCGGCGCGGACCTGAAAGAAGCCGTGCGAATCGCTCTCCGAAGCGATGCCACCTGCGCTCTCGGCGCTTCGGCGTGTTACGTCCATTTCGACCCGCTCGAGGCCACGATGCGAATCGAGAGCGCCGGGCCACACGTCTCGGCGATCTATTTCAACTCTGGTTCGGGAAGTCTGCTTCGAACGCCCACGCATTTCGAGGGTGGGACCCCCGTAACGCTCGCACTGCGCCCAGGGGAAGCACTGGCTCTAATCGCGCATCCGCGAGCGTGGGAAAAGCACGTGCTGTCAGCGGTCCACCACGCACTGCCCGAGGACGCCGTTACCTTGACTGAAGCCGATGTCCAGGATCTCTGTGCAGTGCTTGACGATGTTGCAGGCCCTTCAGCAAGGGTCTTGCTCTATCGACAGGACGCAGCTGGTACCTCGGATGGAGGCGGACGCAAAGACTCCTTGATGCCAGCAGGCGAGATGAATCCCATTTGGACGCGCGAGGATCTCGAATTCCTGAATCGAATGGCCTGCAGCCCGGTGTGATCGAAGCGAAGGTTGGAGTAGCCGTCTTGATGACCACCTTACGGGACGCTACTCAAACCAGTGGGCGCTGAGGGACTCGAACCCCCGGCCTGCTGGTTGTAAGCCAGCTGCTCTAACCAACTGAGCTAAGCGCCCGAAAAACCGAAGCCTACCTGCTCTCCTTTCATGCTCGTCATGTTCGTAGCTCGGCACAACGCCGCGACAGCAGATGGTTGCCTTGGCCTGAGAGGAACGGGACGCGACATCTGGAAGACCGGCCAGATCGGCACCGTCGGAGGAGAGATGAGCACCATGTAGCGAGGGCAGGAGAGAGAAGCGGGACCCTCGCTGAGCGGTTCTCTGCCTACCTGGAGACCGTGACGAACCCTCGGGCGTTGCCGTGCTTGTCCGAAGCATTGAGTTGTCGCTCCGAGCCGCTGACAGGTCGCCGAAGACGACGAAGAGCTAACCGTTCATCGTCGTCAGTGTTCCCACGTCACGTTCGGCTTCGACTCCGTCGTGTCGCCGACTCGGTACCCCAGCAGTCCCGACACTGATTGCGGGGGTGACAACAGCTTGGCCCACAGGTCTGTACGTGTCTGTAGGCGGGCGACGACCAGATCCGCCGAAGGCGGTATCGGCTCGGTCTCTGGCGAGGGGCGGCAACGACCTCACCCGCATTGTTCAGCCGTGGCCGCCCCTCAGTCAGGATGCTGACATTGAGGTGCGTGCGGAAATAGGGCCGACAGGACTGAACCGTCACAACGTTCCAACAACAGTAGGCATGAGAGCCGTCACGGCGGGTTCTGCCGTGGTCGTCGTGATCCCGGCCTCGTCGGGTCGAGGGGCGGAACTCGGGGAGGCCGAGCAGTGGCCGGCGGCTGGCGGCGACAGCTTCTACGCCACACGCCGACGGAGGAGCCGCCGTCGCTCGGCTTGGGTGGTGCCGCCCCACACCCCATAAAGGTTGCGGTCGGCCAAAGCCGTCTGCAGGCACTCCTGGCGGACCGGGCAGTCCTCACAGATTGCCCGAGCATGCGCCACCCTCTCCTCGTCGTACGAGAAGAACGACTCAGTCTCGCCTTTGCAGGCGGCCCGATTCTGCCACTCTGAGAACACTCCGCCTCCCGATGACCCGCCCCTCACTCAGGATGCTGACACCGCCGTGCACGACCAAATAGAGCCGATCGCACTGAGCGAGAACAACCTTCCGACAACATTCGACCTCCGTAGCCGTCACGGTGGGTCCCAGGTCGGAGGCCGAGCGGTGGGATTCGGTGGCTGGCAGTCGCCCTCGTAGAGATAATGGGCCCCATCGTCGTCGGGACGTCGCGCCGGGGATCCATTCATGCCCAACCACGGGCGACGGCCCCTCCGGGACCCTCAGCGCGGCAGTTGGTCCGCGAACGTTCTGGACCACGGGCGTGCCAGGGTCCGCAGCTCGGCACAGCGATCGTCGCCCAGGGCCGCATAAGGGGCGGCGGCGAGCGCGTCGGTGCCGTCCTCGATCTCCCGGCGCCGGGCGGCGCCCCACTCGGTGAAGCGGAGCTCTTCGCCCGTCTCGAGCCAACCCCGGTCGCGCAGGGCGTCGGCGGCTGCGCTCCACGCCGCATCGGGCCATCCCCGCGACGAGCGCAGGACATGGGCCGGGACCTCGCCGCCCGCCGCGTGGGTGACCAGCGCCTCAATGCCGGACAGGCCGTGCACGACGAGGAGGGCGACGTGGCCGTCGCCCCGGTACTCGCGCAGGATCGACTGCGCGTGCCACAGCTGCAGGTGCGGCTCTGCCGGCCAGCCCACGTCGGCGTGCGCGGCGGCCAGCGGGCGCCCCTCCAACCCCGACGCCGATGCGGCCTCCGCCGCCGTGCGGGCCAGGCCTGCGGCCCGGCGCATCTCCTCCGACGCGACCACGGCGTCACCAAGGAGCCTGCTGAAGGCCGCGTCCACCGCGGCGAAGCGGGCGCCGACCACGTCCCCCGGGGTCGCCACCTCCCACGACGAGGGGATCGCCTCGTGGACGAGTGCCGGGTTGAAGTTGAAGAACGTCGAGACCACCACGTCCGCGGTCACCGCCCCCATCGGTGCCGCCCGCGACGCGAAGTAACCGGCCCGGCCTGCGATCCCGAGGCGAGCGTACGCCTCGGCCGCCTCGGGCACGAAGTAGATCATCCCGTGCAGCGGCTCCAGCGTCCGCCATGTCTTGCGCGCTCGCACGGCACCCGAGCCCGCCTCGCTGCGGTCGTTCACAGTCCCTCCTCCCCCTCCAGGCGCTGGGCCAGGGCCGGCGTCGCCGCGACGATGGGACGGCGGCTGGTCGCGTCACGCACCGCGAGGTCCTGCCCGTCGCGTTCGGCCTCGTCGGCGCCGGCCTCGCGGCAGATGAGCAGGCCGGCCAGGTAATCCCATCCGTACAGCGTGCTCTCACCGACTACCAGGTACGCGTCGAGCACACCCTCGGCTACGGCGCAGCACTCGAGCGAGGCGGCGCCCAGGGCCCGGTACTGGGCCCAGCCGGGGTGGTGGCCGGGGAAGCCGGAGATGCCCACGATCGCGCTGCCGAGGTGCGTGCACCCCGAGGGCGCGATCGTCTCCCCGTCCCTTTCCGCTCCGCCTCCGCGCACCGCGGCGAAGCGCAGACCGGTGGCCTGGTTGACGACGAGGCCGACACGGGGCCCCTCGGCGTCGAGCACGCAGATGCTCGTGGCGTAGAAGGGCACGCCCCGGTGGGCGTTGGTCGAGCCGTCGACCGGGTCGATCACCGCCAGCAAGCCCGACGACGCGTCCCCCGTGACACCCGACTCCTCGGAGAGCACCGCCAGGCCGGCGCCGTGGAGCACCGGCAACGCGGCGGCGTCGGCCGCCAGGTCGAGGCGGTACTGCCCGGGCTTTGTCCCCGCCGGGCCCCAGTCCTCGAGCACGTCCAGCGCGGCCCGCACGGCGGCCACGGCGTCGTCGAGCACCTCCAGCAGGCGTACGTCGTCCACGGGGGACGAACCCTACCGGCCGCGACGCCGTGGCCTGCCTCAACGCGTCCGGTGACACTCCCATTAGGCTCCCCACGTTGTGGCTGCCATCGATGTCGCCGGCTACGTCGCAGACCTGAAGGACCACTCGGTCGACCACGGATTCCACGTGCACGACGAGCGGCACTTCGTGGAGACCTATTCCCTGCGCCAGGTCTGGGAGGTCGACCTGCACCCCGAGGAGGGCTGCGGCGGCCCGCTCGACCTGCACCTCGCCCTCGACGTCGACCCCCGCGTCCTCCTGTCCTTCGAGGATGCCGTGGTCCTCCTCTCCGAGGACGAGGAGCCGCCCGACGAGTTCCACTTCCCCCTGACGTTCACCTGGGCCCTGCCGCCCCTGCCCAGCGGACCCGACCTCCTGCGCCTGGCCATCGACCTGGCCGGCGTCGGGGGGATCGAGCTCCCCCTCGAGGTCTCCGCCATCGACTCCTTCGCCAACGCCACGGATGGCTCCGAGCGCCGACTGAGCATCGTGGCGCGGCATCCGGTGTCACTGGCCCGGGTCCTGAGCGGTGAGGAGCTCCTCTGCGACGTGTTCGACCGCGCCCTCGCCGTCAGCCGCTTCCTGCTCGAGTCGGCCGAACGCTGGCTCGCCTGACGTGCGGCGGGACCGCCGCCGCGGTGGAGGGCGCCTCCTCGCCACGGTGGTGGTCGCGGCGGGCGCGGTGGGGTTGAGCGCCTGCGGTGGCCAGAGCGGCCAGGCCCTGGCCCAACAGGCCTGCGTCCACGTCCACCGCTCCGTCCAAGCGTTCCTGCGCTCCACTGTGGCCGGCACACCGCCGGCGACGGTCGCCGCGCTGCAGAAGCGGGCCGATCAGGAGCTGCGGGCCGCGCTCCCACTGGCCGCTCAGGCCAACTCGGCCGACGGCTCGTGGAACGCGCTCATGACCACCATCTCGGAGGGCGCCATCGTCGACGAGGGCCACCTCATCCCCGGGCTCCGGGCGCAGTGCGTCGTCGCCGACGCCAACCAGAACGTCAACCCGCAGACGCCCGGCTCGGGCACCACCCCGCAGAACGTGAACCCGAAGCCGGCGTCACCCGGCGGCTGAGGGAGCCGCCGCGCCGCGGCCTGCCGCCTGAGCCCGGCCCGCGGCCACGATCGGCGGCATCAGCTTCGGCGCCAACCAGATGCCTCCGGCGAAGGTGAAGTGGACGCCGTCGGGACGCCGGAGGACGACCCCGTCCACGGTGCCGGCGTACTTGCCCCCGGGGCACGCCGCGGCGTTGAGGTCGACGACCGAGTCGGTCGACGGGTGCGCCGCGGCGACCTGGCGGACCAGCTTGTTGAAGACTGCCCGCCGCGCCGGGTTGTCCTCGGGCCACGGCGCCCCGTCGGGTTGTTCCCCTTCGTTCGTGCACGGCGCCGTCAGGAACACCATGTGCGCCCCCGTGGCCGTCACGAGCTGCGACGCCTGCTCCAGCTGCTGCTTCACGTAGGCGGCGTAGACCGGGTTCAAGATGTTGGTCCACGTGCCCTGGTACTCCCGGTCGACCACCTCCCAGCGCCCGGCCAGTAGCACGACGACGTTGGGCTTGACCTCGTTCATGGCGTCCTGCCATTGGAAGAGCCACGGCCTATTGCCCGCGGGCTCGCCGGGCTGCAGCACCGACCCGTCGCAGGCTGGTGGCGCGTCGTCGCGCGCGCCCATGATCTCGATCGGCTGCCCGTTGACCACCCCGCAGCCGAGGATCCCTTTGTCGGAGAGGACGTAGCCGTAGCGGCTCTGGTCCGCAGGGAAGGAGAGCCCGACCCCGAGGGTCAGTGCCACCGAGTCGCCGAAGAGGAGTACGCGCACCGGTGCCGCCCCGGCGGGCGCCGTGGTCGTTTCGCCGCCGGCCTGGTTGACAGAGCCCGGGGGGGCGCTGCTGGCCACGGCCGTCGCCCCGGTGGTGGCCGCGATGACGGCGGCGAGGACCGCGCCCACCCCTGCTGGCACCACGAGCCACGCCCGCCACGTGCTGACGAAGGTCCCCATCCGGATCGGGCGCTCGACGAGGTGGAACGACACCACCGACACCCCGAACGTCACGAGCACCCGCACGGCGAAGAGCTCGTAGCCGGAGATCCCGGTGCGGGCATGGTCGAGCCATATGAAGATCGGCCAGTGCCAGATGTAGAGGCCGTAGGAGATCCGCCCCACGTAGCGCACCGGTGTCAGCGACAGCAGTCGGGGGACGATGCTCCGGGGTGCGGCGACGGCAGCCAGAATGACGCCGCCCACGGCGAGACCGATGGCGAAGAACCCACCCTGGTAGGGGAACGACGACGTCGAGGTGGTCGCCACCCAGAGGGCAACGGCCGCGCCGGCGCCGGCCACACCGATGAGCCCGCACACCAGCCTGCCGGTGGCGCCGGCCGGCTGCCACAGCTCCCCCTTGGCCAGGCGACCATCCTCCTGGCTGCGCCGCGTGAGCAGCACGAGCCCGACGGCGAGCGCGCACCCGATGAAGAGGCACTGCGAGCGGGTGTCGGTGCCGAGATACGCCCGGTTGGTATTGAGGCCACCGTCGTAGAGCACGTACATCCAGGTGGCCGAGGCGATCGCCGCGGCGCAGCACAGCGCGAACAATGCGCGCATGCTCCGGGTGAAGTGCAGCACGCCGAGAACGACCAGGGGCCAGATCACGTAGAACTGCTCCTCGACCGCCAGCGACCACGTGTGCAACAACGGGGACGACGCCGCCGTCTCGTTGAAGTAGTTCGAGTTGACGAGGATGAAGTGCCAATTGCTCACGTAGAGCAGCGTCGAGAGCGCGTCGAGCCGCAGGGCCCCGTAGGTCCCCTTCGGGACGATGACCGACGCCAAGAAGGCGACGAAGAGCATCATCAACAGCAGCGCCGGCAGGAGCCGCCGCGCCCGGCGCGCCCAGAACGCCCCCAACCTGATGGTGAGGGTCTGGCGCCATTCGCCCACCAACAGGGAGGTGATGAGGAACCCGGACAGGACGAAGAAGGCGTCGACCCCCATGAACCCACCGTCCATGTGCGGGATCCCGCCGTGGAACATCATCACGGCCACGACGGCACAGGCCCGGACCCCGTCGAGGGCCGGGAGATAGGCGAGACGAGTGTGCGAGACCGCGCTCTCGTCGTCCTGCATCGGGCCCATCCCTCCTGTTTCGCCTCATACCGGCACCGCCGTCAGGGTGTCCGGGATCAGACATTGTCTCAGACCCGGCGCGCCGCCCCGGGGCACCGGCCACTCGCTACCCCGTGGCCTCCTGAGCCCGCCCCGGCCCCTGACCGCACCCCTCCCCCGTCGCGGGGGCAGCGCCCGCCGCCGCCGGGTGGTGACGTTCTTCCTGGTCGTAGCCGTGCTCGGGGCCGGGAGCGCCTTGCTGGCGACCCGGCTGGCCCACGGCCCGCCCGACGTGGTCCACGGGGACGGTGATCGCACCGACTTCAGCGTGGTCGAGATCGGCACGCGGCAGGCGGACGCCGACGTGAACGGGAACGGTGCTCCGATCTCGGTTTACGTGTCGCCCTCGGTGCTCTCGACCTCGGCCTCGTCCTGAGCGGCCCCGGGCCCAGTGCCCCACGCCGCCTCGGCGGCCTGCTGGGCGGCCATCGCCGTGACGACCGCCTCGAACACCTTGGCGGCGTCGCGCTCGATGTGGCGGCGCGCCAGCATGAGGCATCCGGCACCCGAGGAAGGCGATCGGCAGAATGATGAGGAAGGCCGTGCGGTAGTTGTCCCCGAACTGCGCCGCGATGGCCGACGTGACCAGGGGGGCCGCCGCCGCCCCGAAGACGACCGAGGCCAGGTTGAACGCGCCGAACCCCGCCCCGCGCACGTGCGCCGGCGCGGCGTCGGACAGCCCGGCCCGGAGGGCGGGGACGCAGGCCGTGGCGGCGAGGAATCCCGCCCACTGGATCATGAAGACCAACGAGAAGCTGAGCTTCGGGATGAACGACACCATGAACAGCGCGGCGCTGATGACGATGCACACGGCCGGGATCACGACCCGCGCCCCGAGGAACCGGTGCACCCAGCGGTCGGCGATGCGCCCACCCACGATCGTGCCCGGGATGCCGCCCAGGATGGCCAGCGCGCCGAACGTGCCGTTGGCCGCCTGCTGGGTGAGGTGCAGCTGGTTCTCGTAGAAGTTCGGCATCCAGGTCGCCACCGCCGTGACGACGAAGCCGACCGTCGACACGCCGACCAGCGCGTAGCGCATGGTCGGGATGCGCAGGATCGTCCCCACGTCCTTGCGCAGGCCGTCCACCATGTCGCCGAGGAAGTGCCGGAACCCCTGCGGGAACAGCGGCGGCCCGTCGTCGTCGGCCAGCTCCATCTCGTCGCTGTGGGTGACGTGGGCCCGGTCCGCCGTGCCGCGGCTCGGCTCGGGCAGCCGCCAGCACAGGTACGCCACCAGCAGGCCGGGGAAGAGCGACACGAAGAAGGCGACGCGCCAGCCCTGCCCGTGGAAGAGCGGCCCGAGGGCGCCGCCGATGGCCAGGCCCATGCCGAGCCCCACGTAGCTCAGGCACTGCTGAATGGAGAAGGCCCGGCCGCGGCGTTCGGTGCCGTAGTAGTCGGCGATGACGCTGCTGCCGGAGGGATCGGTCACCGCCTGCCCGAAGCCGAGCGAGGCCCGGATCACGACCAGCAGGCCGAAGGCGGCGGTGGGCACCAGACCCCCCATCGCGCTGATGAGCGACCACAACGCGATGGTCACGGCCATGGCGCGGGTCCGATTCCAGCGGTCCGCCAGGTAGCCGGCCGGCATGGTGATGATGCCGTTGACGAGGATGAAGGCCGAGAAGAGCAGCCCGATGGCCGTGTCGCCCACCCCGAAGGCCGCCTTGATCTGGTTGCTGCTGCCCCGGACGATGTACTGGTCCATCCCGTCGACGAAGAGGGTCAGCCCGACGACCCACATGGGCCAGTTGGTGACGACCATGCGCCGCACCCCGGTCGACGCCCGCGCCGGGCCCGCCGACTGAATCGCCGCTGCCGCTGCTCCTTCGCCGGTCACCTCCGCCGCGGGTGACCGCTTCGGGGTGTGCCGTGCCTCCGCCGTGCTCACGACCGGCCCGCCGCCCGTCGCTCGCCTGGGTTCCCGGCCCGGTCCTTAGGTCCCCGGCGTGTAGCCGGCCGGCAGGGCGATCGACTTCAATTCGAGGAAGCTCTCGAGTCCCTCGGGGCCGAACTCCCGGCCGACGCCCGACTCCTTGAAGCCGCCGAACGGCGTGGAGAAGTCGATCGGCACCGGCGCGTTGAGCATGTACGTCCCGGTGCGGACCTGGCGGGCCACACCCAGGCCGCGGTCGTTGTCGGCCGTCCAGACCGAGCCGCACAGCCCGTAGCTCGAGTCGTTGGCGATCTCGACGGCGTTGTCGTCGCCGTCGTAGGGGATCACCACGAGCACGGGCCCGAAGATCTCCTCCTGGGCGATGCTTCATTTTGTTGTCGACGTCGGAGAACACGGTGGGCTCGACGTACCAGCCCTTGGCGAACGCGGAGCCCGCCGGCCGGCCACCGCCCAGCGCGACGGTCGCGCCCTCCTCTCGCCCGCTGTCGAGATACCCCTCGATCCGGTTCCGCTGCCGCTCGGCCACCACGGGGCCGACCTCGGTGGCCGGGTCCATGGGGTCGCCCACCGTCATGGCGGAGACGCCCGAGACGACGGCGTCGACGACCTCGGCGTAGCGCGACCGTGGCGCCAGGATGCGCGTCTGCGCGATGCACGCCTGCCCGTTGTTCATGATGGAGTTCGGCAACAGCGTCGGGATGGTCGTCGCCAGGTCGGCGTCGTCGAGGATGATGGCGGCCGACTTGCCGCCGAGCTCGAGCGTGCAGCGCTTCAGCCGCTCGCCGCACAGCCCGCCGATGCGCTTGCCCCCCACCCCCGAGCCCGTGAACGAGATCTTGTCCACGCCGGCGTGCGTCACCAGATGCTCGCTGACCTCGCGCCCGGCCGGCACGACGGACAGCACACCCTTGGGCAGTCCCGCCTCGGTGAAGATCTCGGCCAGGCGGAAGGCGTCGAGCGGCGTCTCGGGCGCGGGCTTGAAGACCACCGTGCAGCCGGCGACCAGCGACGGTGCCAGCTTGGCGGCGGCGATGAACAGGGGAACGTTCCACGGTGCGATGGCGCCGACGACGCCGACGGGCTCCTTGGTGACCAGCACCTGCGGGTTCAACATGCCGGTCCGCACCTCGTCGAAGGCGTACGACGTGGCGAGGTCGGCGTAGTAGTTGAAGATCATGGTGGGCGCCAGGACCTGGCCCATCCCCGAGAAGCTGATGGGCGATCCCATCTCGGTCGTGATGATCTCGGCCATGTCGCCCATCTCGGCCATGACCTGCGCGGCCACGGCGCTCAGGATGGCGGCCCGCTCGGCCGGCGCCATGCGGGGCCACGGCCCGTGGTCGAACGCGGTGCGTGCCGCCGCCACGGCCTTGTCGATGTCCGCCTCGGTGCCGTCGGGCACGCGGGCCACGACCTCCTCGGTCGACGGGGAGATCACCGCGATGGTGTCGGTCCCCTCCGGGGCCACCCAGTCGCCGCCGATGAACAAGCGGTCGTAGTCCCGAATTGCCATGTGTCCTCCCCGACGCTCAGGGGCCCGCGCCCCGCCGCCGGTCGTACCGGGCGGCGCCCCAAGGGTAGCTGCGCCGAGCGCCGACACGACAGTTCGGGCCCGCCCGGTCCCCTCGGCGCTGGGTGGCCGCTGCCGCCCCTCCGGGTGACTCAGTCGACCTCGTCGCGTCGCTCGATGTGGGCGACGACGCCGCCGTCGTCCTCCACCCAGCCCTTCCCGGCGGCGTACGCGACCATGCCGGAAAAGCCCTCGTCCCACGCATCGGTGGCGGCGGGCCCCGCCAGCGCGCGGAGGGCGACGGGGTCGACCACGAGGTGCTCGCCGTCGGGCCGCAGGCGCCCCAGCCCGGCCTCGTCCACGACCCGGCCGAGGTCGCCGTCGCCCTCGACGGCCACGGAGAAGCGGGTGAAGTCGTCGGGGTCGCCGAGATACACCCTCGCCTCGGAGAGGTCGATCACGATGATCACGCCCTGCGACGCTACAGTGCCGCCTCGTGCCGGACATCAGCCAGCGCGACCCCGACGAGGTGGCCGCCACCCTCACCCGCTGGCTGGCCACCAAGAGCGACGACGGCCGCGGGCCCGAGGTGTTCGACGTGAAGGCCCCCGGCTCCAACGGGTTCTCCAACGAGACCATCCTGTGCCGCACCCGGGCGGCCGACGGCGCCGAGCAGCGGCTCGTCGTGCGGGTCGCACCGACCAAACACCTGCTCTTCCTCGACGCCGAGTTCTCGACGCAGTACCGGGCCATGCGCGCCCTGGCCGACGGCGGTTCGGCGGTCCCGCTCCCGCGACTCGGGTGGTACGAGGACGACCCCCGGTACTTCGGCGTGCCCTTCTTCTCCATGGATCACATCGAGGGTCAGGTCCCGTCGGACAACATCCCCTACACGATGGAGGGCTGGGTGATCGAGGCCACGCCCGAGCAGCAGGAACGGATGTGGTGGAGCGGCATCGACGCGCTGGCGGCGGTGCACCGCACCGACTGGCGCGCCCTCGGCCTCGACTGGCTGGACACGCCGGCACGGGGCAAGCCGGGCATCGAGCAGCAGATGTCGTACTACCGGGACTTCCTCGACTGGGCCACCAAGGGGGTGCGGGTGCCGGTCATCGAGTCGACCTGGCAGTGGCTGGTGGAGCACCAACCGGCCGAGGAGGGCGACGTCGTCATCAGCTGGGGAGACAGCCGCATCGGCAACATGATCTGGGACGACTTCGAGTGCGCCGCGGTGATCGACTGGGAGATGGCGTCCCTCGGCCAGCCCGAGATGGACCTGGGCTGGTTCCTCTACTTCGACCGCCAGTTCTCCGAGGGTCTCGGCGTGCCGCGGCCGGCGGGATTCGGCTCCCACGAGGACACGATCGAGCGCTACGCGGGGCTGATGGGCCGCCCCATGCGCGACATCTTCTTCTACGAGGTGTTCTCGGGCTTCCGCTTCGCGGTCGTCATGTACCGCCTCTCCGACCTCGTGTTCGGCCGGGACGACGACATGGCGCAGGAGGCGGACATGGCGACGAACAACATCGCCACCCAGCTCCTGGCCAAGATGCTCGACCTGGAGCCGCCCGCGTAGGCGCCGGCCCGCCCCGGTTCTCCTACCCGGGAACGGGCCCGGGATCGGGCCCGTCGTCGGGGACGGCATCGCCCCCCGGTCCGACGGCGACGCCCGCCGCCCGCAGCCGCTCCCCCAGCCAGTCGGCGCCGTGGTCTCCCTGCATGGCCTCCTGCCAGCCGTCGAGGATCCGGTGCACGTCCTCGACCGTGGGGATCATGGCGATCACGTGGACCGTGATCTTGTCCTCGTACCCGGGCGGGGCGGAGACGTGGAGGCCCCCGAAGGGGTCCTCGGTCACGTGGGGGACGGGCTCCCGCAGGACGTAGAGCTCCCCCGTGTCCTCGACGTAGTTCAGCTCGTGCCGCACCCCGTCCGCATCGAGCCAGTCGGTGCCCAGTTCGAGCTCGGCGGAGGGCCGGCGGCGGGGGTCGGCTTCGTAGAACTCATCGATGTCCATCGGCGGCACACTATCGCCGACCAGGGTGATCGCGGCTCCCCCCGTCGGTTCCCGCGTTCGTCGGGCCGGTGGGAGGGTTCGGGGGAGCGCCCATCGAGACGGTGGGATCATGCCCACCGCACGGACCAAGCAGCGCGTCGCCCTCATCGACCAGATGAGCGCCGAGTGGCACTCCATCGGCCGGTCTCCCGCCGCCGTCAGGGCGCTCAGGGCGGTGGCCGAGCGCGATCCGCTCCTGTCCGCTCTGGTCCTCGGCACCGCCGGCGGCCCGGGGTCGTGTCCGACCCCCTGCGACGTCGTCGAGCACATGCGGCGGGCCTCGGGCCGTGCCCAGCGCGAGGAAGCCGCCCGGCTGGTGCGGATCTTGCTCCGAGAGTCGGGCGGCGACACCTTTGTCGGCCGGATGCTCGTCCAGGCCCTGCTCCCCGGCCTCATGACGGTGGCCGGCAGGCTCCGCTGGGGACAGGGCGGGGACTGGCAGGACGGCGAGGAGTTCTTCGGGGAGCTCGTGGCGACGACGTGGCTCATCCTGCGTGAATGGGCCGGCCAGGACCGTCCCTATGCCGTCCTCGACCTCCTCTCCGCCATTCGCTGCAGGCTGCGACGCCAGCTGTTCCGCGACAAGGAACTGGCAGAGCGCGCGGCAACGTACCACCAGGAAGAAACGGTGGCGCCGGCCGCCCGGGCGGAGACCGACCTCGAGGAGCTGGCCCGGATCCTCGTCGACCTGCACCGCACCGGCATGCGGAACGACGACATCCAGGTTCTCTACGCCCACCACGTCCTCGGCTATTCGATCGCGGAACTCTCTGCCATGACCGGGCGCGACCGCCGCTCCCTCTACGCCCGGCGGGACCGCGGCCAGAGGCGTCTGTGCGCCTGAACTCCCCGGTGCGGTCGACGTGGCGCGTGCGTATGGTGTGGCGGTGGTTGGTGGAGGGTCCGGCACCACCGAGGGTCTGCGCTCGCGTGTGGTTCAGGGCCGCCCGAACTGGTGGGTGATCCTCGCCGTGTCGCTGGCCCTCATGGCGCTCCTCGTTGTGACGTCGGGGAGCGCACCGCATCCCACCCGACATGGCGGCGCGACGGCCTCCGCAACGACGAGGGGCCGGCGCCACGGTGACGCCGCGCCCCGCAGGAGCAACCCCACCACGGTGCAGACCACCGCGGCCACCACCACTTCCGTCCCCCACCCGGCGTCCGTGGAACCCGCCACATCCGGCTCGTCGCTGCTCTCCGCGGGCACGCGGGGCGCCGGCACACCACCCGTCACCGGGCCGAGCGTCACGACGACCACGACCATCATCACCACGACCTCGACGACGAACCCAAACCCGGCCGCGTCGCAACCAGCCGATCGCATGCAGACGCAGGGCTATATCGACCCACCATTGCAGGCCTCGAACGGGTACGGGTTCACCGGCACGGGCGCCATGCAGATCTCGGTGCTCTGGTCGGGCACCACGTATCTCACCATGTCGATCAGCTGTCCCAACGGCAACCAGAACGTCGGCGGGACCTCCGCCATGGAGGCATCGCTCCCCGACGCGACGGGCAACTGCCGGGCGACGGTCAGCGAGCCGTCCTCGGAATCGGCAGCACTCACCTATACCATCACGATCGGACCCGTCGGTGCCTAGGGCGGACGTGAGCGCACTTCAGCAGAAGATTCTCGACGTCGCCGCGGCGGTCGTCGCCGCGCTGCTCGCATTCACGGCCGTTCCGGCCGTCCTCTTCTCCGTGGTCGGTGATCCCCTGTCGGGCGGGCTCGGACATACCTGGCGCCCGCTCCCCCGCGACGCACTGTGTCTGCTGGCTCTTGCGGCGTGGTTGGCGTGGGCGGCCTGCTGCGCGCAGCTCGTGCGTGCCGTGGTTGCGCAGGTGCGCCACGGCCGGGTCAACGCACCCAGGGGGGTGGCGGTCATGGACCGGATCGCGGCGCGGATCGCCGTTGGCGTTCTCGCGCTCACGAGTGTGGGGGCGCCACTCGCACTGTCGTCGGGTGCCGGAGCGATCACGCCGTCGTCGAACAGCCACGTCGGTGCCGGTCCGTTCGCGCCCGTTCGCGCAGGGAGTCGAGCGGGCTGCACCGAGGGCGATCCATGTCGTGCAACACGGTGACACGCTGTGGAGGATCGCCGACGAGCAACTGGGCGACGGTGCGGACTGGACCGCGATCGCTGCGCTCAATCTCGGGCGAACGATGGCGGGGGGCACACGCTTCGTCGATCCCGACCAGATCCGTGCCGGTTGGCGCCTGCACCTTCCCCTGGCCGCCGGCGCCTCGGCCGAACACCCGCCATCCGCCGCGACCCCCGACGGCGCAGCCGTGCGACCGGGCGACCACCTCCCCGAGCTGCTCGCGCTCGGCTTGGGTTCGCTGGCCTGCGCCGCGTTGGCCCGCCGGGCCCGGAGACGGCAGCGGATCGACCCGTTCACCGGTGATCTCGGGCTGAGGGACCCGGTCTCGGACGACGCCGTCGACGCGGGCACGCTCCTGCGCCGTTTCGCGGACGTCCCGGCCCTTCATTCCTTCGAAGCGGCCAACTGCCTGTTGGGCCGCACGCTGGAGGGCGATCCCGCCGGACCGAAGGTCCGGGCGATCTGCGTGTCGGTCACCGGCGTGACGTTCTGGTTGACCACGCCGCACGCCGAGGCGCCCGCCGGGTTCGAGCCCGTGCAGGGCGGCGCGGCATGGCACGTGGATCATGTCGCCCTCGGAGGGCAGGACTCCTTCACGCCGTACGTCCCGCTCGCTCTCACCGTGGGCGACGACACCGAGGGCACCTGGCTCGTCGCTCTGGGGCCCGGGGACGTGCTGCCGGTCCTCGGCGAGGCGGCGCCGTCGCTCCTGCGGGCGCTCCGAGCCTCGGCCGGGGCGTGGGCATGGTCGGACATGATCGCCGTGAGCGACGACCCGGCCGTTCCCCTCTCGGCGCCCACCGTCGAGCGGAGAACGAGACAGCACCTCTTCTTCGGCGACCCTGCATCCGTGCCGCCGGAGATGGCTCGGCACAGCGCAGTGGTCACCACCGCTGCGGTCGCAGCGAGCAATCTGACCATCCTCGTCGACCGCCAGGGCGCAACGCTCCACCCGTTGGGCCGCGTCCTGCGGCCCCATCTCCAGTCGATGGAGGTGGCCGCGGCATTGACCGAACTCGTGGCCGCTCCCGGCGCAGGCGACGACGCCCCGGCCGCGACGACACCGGGCAGGATCCGACGCCGTCTGCAGGTGAGGGGACGTCGGCTCTGTCGCCCGGCAGGGTCGAGGCGCGCCTCCTGACCATGACCCCCCGCCTGGACGGGCTGTGCGAGGACCTACCTCCCAACCGCGCTCGCCGTGCGGTCGAGCTCGTCGCCTACCTCGCGCTGCACCGGCCCGACGGCATCACCGGCGACCGATTGCGCACGCGGGTTCTCGGCTCGTCCGACGCCGACGCCGCGTCCAAGACACTCTTCAACACCGCCTACGTGGCGCGGCGCGCCATGGGGGTCGACGAGCACGGAGAGCCTCTCTTCCCCGCCGGCAGCCGCACGGGGATCTATCAGGTCTCGCGTCACGTGACGGTCGACGTGCAGCGGGCCATCGCCCTGGCGGCCGAGGGAGGGTCGCCAGGCCGACCCTGCGGTGGCGATCGCCCATTTCCGGGCGGCGCTCGATCTCGTGGAAGGCGAGCCCCTGGCGAACGCGCTCTCGGGGTATTCGTGGTGGGAAGCCGAGGGGCACGGCGGGCGCATCGCGGCGGTGCTCGTCGACGCCGCATGCTCCATGGCGGTCCTGGCGGCCGATGCCGGTCACTTCGAGCTGGCGCGCTGGGGTCTGGAGCGGGCGCGGCTGGTGGAGCCCTACAGCGAGGCACTCTCCCGCGCCGCCATGCAGCTCGCGGCAGCCGAAGGGGACGCTGACCGTCTCCGGTTCGAATGGCGCGAGTGCCAGCGCCGCGTCGATGCCCTCGACCCCGGCAGCTCGCCCTCGACGCGCACCGAGTCGCTCTACGGCGCGCTCAGTCGCCGGATCCACGTCGGTGCGGCGAGCTCCGAGGTCGACCGTGCCCTTTACGCGCCCGCCGCCAGCGACTGAACGCCGACCTCCGACCCGTAGACGCGCACCACGTCCTCGAGGCGGGCCACCCGGCTGCCCTTGACGAGGAGCGAGTCGCCCGGACCCAGTGTGCGCAGCAGCGCCACGGCCTCGCCGACGTCGTCCACCCGGGCGGCGCCGTAGAGATCGGTCTGGTACCCGACGACCTCGATCCCGAGCTCCTCGGCCTGCCGCGCCACATGCCGGTGCTCTGCCCCGGTCTCGGCGCCGAGCTCGGCCATGAGGCCGAGCAGGGCCAGTTTCCTCCCCGTCCCGAGCGCGGCCAGCGAACGGAGCGCCGCCTCGGTGGAGGCCGGGTTGGCGTTGTAGCAGTCCACGACCAGCACCGGACCGTCCGGTGCGTGGTGCACCTCCATGCGCAACGGCGAGCCGGTCACGCCCGCCAGTGCCGCCACGACGTCGTCGAGGGGGACGCCGCACCACAGTGCCGCTGCTGCCGCCGCCAGTGCGTTCGGGACCTGCTGCTCCCCGTGCAGGGCCAGCCGCACCTCGCCGGTGCCCCACGGCGTGCCGAGCCGGAAGCGCGGACGGAGTTCGCCGTCGAGCACCACGCCTTCGGCCCGCACCTCGGCGTCGCCGTCCACCGCGTAGCCGAGCACCGGGCAGGGGCTGTGCGTCGCCATGGCGGCGACCCGCGGGTCGTCGAAGTTCAGGACGGCCACGCCGGACGCCGGCAGTGCGGCGACCAGCTCGCTCTTGGCGCGGGCCACACCGTCGAGGTCGCCGAAGTACTCCACGTGGGCCATGGCGACGCTGGTCACGATGCCGACGTCGGGCCGGGCCACCCGGGCCAGTTGCTCGATGTGACCGGCGCCCCGGGCGCCCATCTCGAGCACGACCCATTGCGCGTCGTCGGGCGCGTTGAGCAGCGTCAGCGGCAGGCCGAGCTCGTTGTTGAAGGAGCGTTCGCTGGCCGCCGTGCGGAAGACGGCGCCGAGACAGGCACGGAGGAGGTCCTTGGTGGTCGTCTTGCCGACCGACCCGGTGATCCCGACGACGCCACCGACGCGGCCACGGGCCGTCACCCCCAGGTTCATGAGCGCCACCGACGTGTCGGCGACCCTGATCGCCGTCCCGCCGACCGGTGCCTGCATGGTCAGGTACGCAGGGGCGCCGGCCTCGAGTGCGGCGGCGATGAAGGCATGCCCGTCCCGCTCAGCGACGATCGGCACGTAGAGCTGCCCCGCCACCAGGGTCCGCGAGTCGATGCTTGCGCCGTCCACGGGGACGTCGGGCCCGACCAGCTCTCCGCCGAGCTGGGCTGCGAGTTCAGATGTGGAAAATCGCACGCATGCCCTCGCGGCCGATTGTATAGCCTCGGTCGATGCCTGATCCGGGAGACCTGGCCGTCGTCTACGGCGGCCCCTCGGCCGAACACGAGATCTCGTGCATCTCGGCGCGGCGCATCGTCGTCACGGCGCTCGACGCGGGATTCACCGTCACCCCGATCGGCCTGACGCACGACAAGCGGTGGGTCGACGCGCGGCAGGTGCTGGCGGGCGCCGGCTCGGTCGACACCCTCGCATCGCCCGACGACCTCCTCCACCACGATCCCGATGTGGCGCTCGCGCACCTCGACGCCGGCCTGCCGCCCGGTGCGGTGGTGTTCCCGGCGCTGCACGGTCCCTTCGGCGAGGACGGCGTGATCCAGGGGCATCTCGAGGCGCTCGACATCCCCTACGTCGGCGCGGGCGTGCTCTCCTCCGCCATCTGCATGGACAAGGGCATCGCCAAGGCCGTCCTGCACGACCACGCGCTCCCGGTTGCGGCGTGGCGGCTGGTGACCCGCTCGTCGTGGTCGTCCGCGGCGATGGAGGAGGCGATGGCGGCCCTCGGTCTCCCCGTCTTCGTGAAGCCGGCCAATCTCGGGTCGTCCATCGGGGTCGCCAAGGTGCCCGACGCCGCGGCGCTGGGCGACGCGGTGCTGAGCGCGTTCGAGTTCGACGACCATGTGATCCTCGAGGAATTCATCCGCGGCCGCGAGCTCGAGCTCGCCCTCATGGGCAACGAGGACGTCAGGGTGTCGCGGGCCGGCGAGATCGTCGCCAGCCGCGAGTTCTACGACTACGAGGACAAGTACGTCCTGGGCACGGCCGAGACCATCGCCCCGACCGACCTGCCGGCCGCCCAGCTGGCCCACGCGCAACGCGTGGCCTCGGCCGCCTACCGGGCCCTCCGCGTGGAGGGGCTCGCCCGCGTCGACCTCTTCCTCCAGGACGACGACGAGATCGTGGTGAACGAGGTGAACACCATGCCCGGGTTCACGCCGATCTCCATGTTCCCGATGCTCTGGGAGGCCGAGGGCGTGTCCTTCCGGGCGGTCCTCGAGCACCTCGTGACGCTGGCGCGGGCCCGGCATCGCGCGCCGGCGCCTGCTCCGCACCCACCGGGCGCTCTGACCCGGGTCAGCGACCAGGTCGGCGCCGCGGCCGGGCGGCCCGGCGCGCCGCCTCCCGCGCCCGGACGCCGGGGAGGACCCACAGCACGTAGGAAGCGCTCAGGGCGCCCGCGGCCACGATGATGACGAGCGGTGCCGGGTTGAACCTGTTCTGCACGGACAGCGACGCGGTGAGCGCCAACACGGCGAAGAGGACCACACCCAGCGGGCCGAGCACGGCGAGGCCGCGGACGCGGAACGGGCGCGGCGTGTCGGGCTGGCGCCGCCGCAGGCGCAGGGCGCAGAAGCCGGCGACGCCGTAGATCATCGCCTCGAGCGCCGCCCCGACGGCGACGAGGACCTGCCAGGCGTGGGTGACGGCGACGACGAGTGCCACGGCGGCGGAGGCCACGCCGAGGACGACCACGGGCACCCAGGGTACGGCGCGGTCGTTGAGATGGGCCAGTTGGCGCGGCAGGGAGCCCTCGCGGGCGGTGCCGTAGATGAAGCGCGACGCGGTGATGAAGCCGCCGTTGAACGTATTGAGCGCGGTGACCGCGGTGACCCCGGCCATCACCCACAGCCCGGAGTGCCCGATGGCGGCGATCCCGAGGTAGAGCTGGGGGTAGGCGGACGTGAGCTCGTTGTGGGTCAAGGTGTGGCTCATGGCCACGGCGGCGACCGAGCACACGATGCACAGGATGCCGATGGCGATCAACATGCCGCGGTTGATCGACTCGGGCTTGCGGACCTCCTCGGCGCTCGTCGTCACCCACTCGAACGCGCTGTAGAGGAACACGCCGAGCGCGACCGCCTCGAGGAGGTCGCCGGGCCGGTGCCCGTGCAGGGGCTGGAGCGGGGCGTGCAGGCCGTGCCCGCTGTGCACGAGGGCCAGCAGGCCGATGGCGAGCGTGGCCAGCACGACCACGGTCGTGGCGACGTCCTGGAGCAGCCCGGCCACGGTGATGCCGCGCAGGTTGGTGGCGACCGCGACGGCCAGGAGGCCGACGATCCAGAGGGAGGCCACCCAGGCGGGCTCACCGAAGGCATGGGCCAGCGCGCTGCCCACGATGAAGGCGTCGGAGGCGATCACCAGGATGATCGTCGTCATGTAGGTGAAGGTGATGGTCAGCGCGGCGCGGTCGTCCATGGACCGCTTCATGTAGAGGCGGATGGCGGCCGCGGTCGGGAACATCCCGTTGAGCTCGCCGAAGAATCCGTAGGCCAGGAGCGCGAGGACTCCGGCGACGATGATCGGGATGAAGGCGGAGTCGCCGCCCACATAGGCGACGAGTCCCGCGGCGGCGAGGTACTCCAGGGCGGCGAACGCCAGGCCGGTCGAGGTGGTGACGACGGTGCGCAGTCCGAGCGCCCGGCGCAGCGTGGCCCGGGACGCGAGGGTGGCGTCGGTCATCGCGGGCGCCGGCTCAGGTGTCGAGGAAGGCCACCATGGAGATGGCGTCGATCCGCATGACGTCCTGTTGCGACCCGGCCAGCGTGATCTCGCCGGACATGTACTTCTCCGACGGGTTGAGGTCGCCCCAGAACATGTCGCAGAAGTCCTCGCTGCTGCCGGTCACGACGACGTCGGGCTGCCCCTCGTGGCCCACCGCGAGCTCGGACAGCTGCTGGTCCGCCACCCGCATGGTGTAGCCCTGCGCGGTGTCGGTCGTGACGAAGTGGATGACGCGGTCCCAGCCCTTCACCATCTTGGTCAGGCGGGGGTTCCCGTTGCTGCGGGTGCGCCACTCGGCGAACGCCTCGAGCAGCTCCTCAGTCGAGGCCACCCGGCTCTCCCTTCAGCGCCGCGCAGCACCTCGTCGGCGGCGCGCCGGCCCGCGGAGAGCGCGCCGTCGAGGTAGCCGCACCACTGCGTCGCCGTCTCCGTCCCGGCCCAGTGCAGCGTCCCCACCGGCTCGCGCAGCGCCGGTCCCAGCGTGGTCGAGCGCGTGCCGGGAGAGCTCACGGCGACCGGCCCGCCCAGCGTGAACGGCTCGGCCGGCCAGTGCTGCTCGACGATCTCCATCGGTGTGCGCGCCCGGGGGCCGAAGGCGCGCTCGAGGTCGTGCAGGACGCAGCTCCCGGCGCGCCTCGGGCCCGGCGCGCTCGAGGCGGCGGCAGTCGTCACCCGCGATGAACCCGACGATGGCGCCGTGGGAGGCGTCCTCGGGCGAGTTGTCGAACGTGCTGCCCAACGCGCTCTCGGGGGCGACGATCTGTCCGTTCAGGCCGTCGTCACGCCAGAAGGGCCTCTCGTAGAGCACGTGCACCTTGGTGACGGCGCCCATGGGCATGCGCTGGCACAGTTGGTCCCGGCGCCCGGGGAGCGCCGGCGTGTAGGCGAGGCGTGCGCAGAGCGCCGGCGCCATGGCGAAGACGGCCCGGCGGGCGCGCACGGCCAGCGGGCGGTGCGCGGCGGTGCGGTCGGCCGGGTCGTCACCGGGGGCGACCAGCCGGGCACCGACGAGTACCTCGTCGGTGCCGTGGGCCACCGTCTCGGCGGGCGCGCCGAGGATCACCCGTTCCCCCAGCTCGGCCGCCATGCCCTCGGCGAGCTGCTGCGAGCCGCCGGCGAAGCGGGCCTCCTGCGCGCCGCCGGTCGTGCGGGCGAGGTTGGTGAGGCCGCCGCCGGCGTGGAGGTAGAAGAGGGCGAACAGGAGCGAGAGCTCGCCCGACCCGGTGCCGAAGATGGCCTTGACCGCGACCTCCAGGATGGAGCGGGCCGACGCGGAGGACAGGTGGGCGTCGAAGTAGGTGGCCAGCGTCTGCGCATCGAGGGCGGTGGCGTCGGGTGCGTCCCACGGCGCGTCGACGGGGACGTCGAAGGCGGCCAGGTCGAGGTCCAGCATGCAGGCGATGCCGTCGGCGGCGCCGTCCGGGTCCGAGGTCGGGATCAGTCCGACGTAGGGCTCGCGCCGGCCGTCGCGCAGCTCGACACCCTGACCGACCGTGTGCGTCGGGAACGTCGCCACCCCGAGCTCGGCGGCCAGTGCGGCCAGGTGGTCCTGGGTCGGCCCGATCCACTGCCCGCCGCGGTCGATGGTGAAGCCCGCCCCGGTGACGTCGGTGAAGGACCGCCCGCCGACGCGGTGGCGGGCGTCGAGCACCAGGACGTCCACCCCGGAACGGGCCAGGTGGCGGGCGGCGGCGAGGCCCGAGTAGCCCGCCCCGACCACCACCACCTCGCACTCCCTGACCTGCTCGGCCACGTCCCCGTCGCTCTCCGCGGGCCGGGAGGCCCGCGATCGGCCACCATAGGCGCAGGTCCCACGGGTGCTGCGAGCACCCGTTCTGTACCGTGCGGAGTGTGGTGATGACGTTCGAGGGCTTGGAGAGCGACACCTGGGAGGCCCTGCCGGGCGCCAGCCGTCTCACCATCGCCCAGCGCGAGGCCATCGAGTCGGAGGAGCCGCTGCTCTGCGTCGTCGCCGGCGCCGGGGCGGGCAAGACCAGGGTGCTCACCCTGCGGGTGGCCCGCCGGGTCCGCGACGGCTCCATCGAGGCCGATCGCACCCTGGTCACGACGTTCAGCCGCAAGGCGGCCGACGAGCTGCGCACCCGGCTGTGGTCGCTCGGCGTCTCGGGGGTCAAGGCGGGCACGTTCCACCGCACGGCGCTCGGCCTGCTGCGCGAGCACCGTGAGCTGCGGGGGCGCCCGCTCCCCCAGCTCCTGCCCGACCGCCGGCGCCTCCTGGCCGACGTCACGACGGGTGACCCGCGCCGGACCCGGGCCCTCGACGGCGAGATCGGGTGGGCCAAGGCGCGGCTCGTCTCACCCGGGCAGTACGAGGCCGAGGCGCGGCGGCACCGCCGGCGCAGCGGCATCAGCGCCGACCAGGTGGCCGACGCCTACGCCACGTACGAGGCCGAGCGCGCCCGCCGGCGGCTGCTGGACTTCGACGACCTGATCGTCGCCTGCGCCGACGCCCTGGCCGGCGACCGCGAGTTCGCCGACTCCATCCGCTGGCGCACCCGCCATCTCTTCGTCGACGAGATGCAGGACGTGAACCCGGCCCAGTTCCGCCTGCTGACGACGATGCTGGCCGACGAGCCCGACCTCTTCGTCGTGGGCGACCCCAACCAGTCGGTGTACGGCTTCAACGGCGCCGACCCCACCCTGCTGGACCGCCTCCCCGAGATCCTGCGGGGCACCAAGGTGATCCGCCTCGACGAGAACCACCGCTGCACCCCCCAGGTGGTGGCGGTCGCCACCGCCGTGCTGGCCGACGGCGGCGCAGCGGGGGCGGTGGTGCCGCCCCGCACGACCCGCGTCGACGGGCCGGTGCCCACCGTCGTGGCGCACGCCACCGAGAACGACGAGGCCGTCTGGACGGCGGCCCGGGCCAAGATGTCGCGCACCCCGGGACGGAAGTGGTCGAGCATCGCAGTGCTGACCCGCACCAATGCACAGCTGGCCAAGGTGCAGGCAGCCATGGATGCCGCCCGGGTGCCCAGCCGCATCGCGGGGGCCGACCTCGGCCCTGCGTCCGACCTGCGCGGGGACGGCCGCCGCGGCGCGCCCGACGAGGACGACGAATTCGGGACCGGGGCCGAAGCGGCGGAGGACCACGACCGCGTGGTGCTCACGACATTCCACCGGGCCAAGGGCCTGCAGTGGCCGACGGTCATCGTGCTCGGACTGCGGGAGGGGCTCATGCCCATCGCGTCGGCCCAGACGGCGGCCGCGGTCGAAGAGGAGCGACGCCTGCTCTACGTCGCCCTGACCCGCTCCGAGGAGGAGCTGTGGTGCAGCTGGTCCGAACGCTCGGACGGCGAGCGATCGGGCGCGACCCGGGGACCCAGCCCCTGGCTGGCTCCCATCGAGCGGGCGATCGCCACACTCGAGAAGGAGGCGGCGCCGACGGCCGCGGCAGAGGTCTCGGCGCACGTGGCCGAACTGCGGCGACGGCTCGCCGAGGCCGCCGAGGGGTCCGACGCAGAGCGGTAGGGGCCGGTAAGGTCGGTCCGCCCGATCGACCCGAGGTGGGGGTGGCGTCACATGTCGGAACTCCTGGAACAGCTCCGCAAGGCGGTCGGCGAGGGCCACGTCGTGCCGGGAGACGCCGTCCATGCGGACTACACCCACGACGAGGCGCTGACCACCGTGCCCGTGGTCCCGCTCGCCCTCGTCCTGCCCGGCTCCACCGGTGAGGTGTCCGAGGTCCTGAAGGCGGCGAGTGAGCACGGGGTGCCGGTCGTCGCCCGCGGCAGCGGCACCGGGCTCTCGGGGGCGGCCGTGCCGGTGGCCGACGGCATCCTGCTGGCCTTCGACCGCATGAAGCGGATCCGCGAGATCGACACCGAGAACCAGGTCGCCGTGGTGGAGCCCGGGGTGACGCTCGAGCAGCTCAACGCCGAGCTGGCGCCGCTCGGGCTCATCTACCCCGTCTCCCCCGGCGAGCAGAGCGGGTCGCTCGGTGGGAACGTGGCCACCAACGTGGGCGGGATGCGCGCCGTGCGCTACGGGGTGACGCGCCACCACGTCCTGGGCCTCGAGGTGGTGCTGGCCGACGGCAGGGTGCTGCGGACGGGCGGCAAATTCGTCAAGTGCTCAACCGGCTACGACCTGACCCAGCTGCTCATCGGCTCGGAGGGCACCCTGGCCATCACGACCGAGGTCACGGTGAAGGTCCAGCCCCGCTTCACCGCGTCGTCCACCGTCCTGGCGCCGTTCGGCACGCTCGCCGATGTGGCGCACGCCGTGCCCCACATCGTCAACAGCGGCATCAACCCGTCCATCCTCGAATACGTGGACACCATGGTGATGGCGGGGATCACCCGGGCGGCGGGGCTGGACCTCGGTATCCCCGATGACGTCAAGGCGGGCACGCTCGCCTATCTCGTCGTCGTGCTCGAGGGCATGGAGGCCGACCGGGTCGAGGGCGACGTGGTACGACTCGGCACGCTGCTCGAGGAACTCGGGGCACGCGACGTCTACGTCCTGCCGGCGACCTCGGGGGCACAGCTCATCGCTGCCCGCGAGCGTGCGTTCTTCGTCGGCAAGGCGGCGGGGTGCGACGACCTCATCGACGCCGTGCTGCCGCGGGCGTCCATCCCCGACTACCTGGCGCAGGTCGCGCAGCTGGGGCAGGAGCACGGCGCGCTCGTCACGGGCTGCGGGCACATCGGCGACGGCAACGTCCACGTGACCGTGTTCCAACCCGACGACGGGCGCCGGTCCGCCCTCATGCACGCCAGCTTCGAGCTGGCCCTCGCCGCCGGCGGTGCCATCTCGGGTGAACACGGCATCGGCACGGCCAAGCTGCCGTACTTCCTCGAGATGGAAGACCCGGTGTCGCTGGAGCTGATGCGGTCCATCAAGCGCATCTTCGACCCCGAGGGGATCCTCGGGCCCGACCGGCTGCTCGGGCTGGCGCCGACGGGGGCCGCGTCGTGAACGGCGCCCGCTCGTTGCTGTCCACGCTGGTCGATGACGGAGTGGACGTGTGCTTCGCCAACCCGGGCACCTCCGAGATGCACTTCGTCGCCGCGCTCGACGACGTGCCGGCGATCCGCGGCGTCCTGTGCCTCTTCGAGGGTGTCGTCACCGGCGCAGCCGATGGCTACGGACGCGTGGCGGGCCGCCCGGCGGCCACGTTGCTGCATCTCGGTCCCGGGCTCGGCAACGGGCTGGCCAACCTGCACAACGCGCGGCGGGCGCGGACGCCCGTCGTCAACATCGTCGGCGACCACGCCACGTACCACGGGCGCTACGACGCGCCGCTCCAGTCCGACATCGCCTCCATCGCCGGCGCCGTCTCGGGGTGGTACCGCTCCTCCGCCCGGGCCGACGACGTGGCCGGGGACGCCGCCGACGCAGTGGCGGCCGCAGCTGGGGCCGCCCGGTTGCGTCGCCACCCTGGTGCTGCCGGCCGACTCGTCGTGGTCGGAGTCGACGACCGGGCCCTGCCCGCCGCGGCCGCGGGGTCGGCCCTCCGTGGTGCCGGCGGACACGGTGGAGGAGGTGGCCAAGGCCCTGCGCTCGGGCGAGCGGTCGGCGCTGTTCGTGGGCGGCACCGCGGTACGGGCGGACGCCCTGGTCGCGGCCAGCCGGGTCGCCGCGGCCACGGGAGCCGCCCTGCTGGGCGAGACCTTCCCGGCCAACCTCGAGCGGGGGGCGGGGTTGCCGGCGGTGGAGCGGCTGGCCTATCTGGCCGAGATGGCCCAGGCCCAGCTCGACGGCGTACGCCATCTCGTCCTGGTCGACGCCAAGGCACCGGTGTCGTTCTTCGCCTATCCCGGCAAGGCGAGCGACCTCGTCCCGGCCGGCTGCACCGTCCACACGCTGGTGCGCCCGGGCGAGGACGCCGGCGGCGCGCTCGAGGCCCTGGCCGAGGCGCTCGGCGCCCCGACCGACGGGAGCGTGCTCGCGCCCACGGGCCGACCCGACCGGCCCACGGGCGCGGTCTCGACCGAGTCGCTGGCGGCCGCCGTCGGGGCGACGCTGCCCGAGGGGGCCATCGTGGTGGACGAGGGCAACACGTCGGGCCTCTTCGTTTCCGGCGCGACGGCGGGCGCGCCGCGCCACGACTGGCTCACCTTGACGGGCGGGGCGATCGGCATCGGGCTCCCGATGGCGACGGGAGCTGCGGTGGCGGCTCCCGAGCGCCCCGTGCTGTGCCTCGAGGCGGACGGCAGCGCCATGTACACGCTGCAGGCGCTGTGGAGCCAGGCCCGTGAGGGCCTGAACGTGACCACCGTCGTCCTGTCCAACCGGAGCTACGCCATCTTGAACATGGAGCTGCACCGGGTGGGCGCCGACGCCGGCGGCCCGCAGGCCCGGCGGCTGCTCGACCTCACCGATCCCGAGCTCGACTTCTGCGACCTGGCCCGTGGCATGGGCGTGCCGGCGCGTCGGGTGGAGAACGCGGAGGACCTCGTGACGGCGCTCGAAGCGGGCTTCGCGGAGCCGGGGCCGGCGCTCATCGAGGTGCCGTTGTAGGTCGGCGGTGCCCCGAGCACCCGGTCGCGACATGCACAACAGGTGCACAACGGAATCAATCCCCGAACAACTAAGAGGGACCTAAGTCCCGAATAGGTTCCAACGGCTCTATAGCGCTCACCCCCTGGCCTGTCAGCATGCGAATTGCAAGGGCGGTGTTCTCCCCCGGAGACCACGCCGGGGATGGGATCACCGAGGAGGCGCAGATGCGGATGGAGATGGACAGTCCACTCTCAGATGCCCGCTCCATTGACGCGGCGCTCGAGCGGCTCCGTCAGGATCTCTTCGGCAGCCCGTCGTCCCAGGACGAAGCGGTCGCCCCAGGCTCCGACACCATCGACTTCGCCTCGCTCGAATTCGAGGTGGAGCGGATGCGCAAGCGGCTGGCGATCTGGGAGATCTTCATGACGTACATGCGCAACGGGGCCCGGAGCTGGCCCGACGTGCAACGGTCGCTGACGAAGGAAGACTTCGACAAGATCGTTGCCATCTGCGACGGCGTCCCGCTGCGGGACCTCCTCTTGGACCTCCGCTAGACGACAAATCGAACAACCAGGGAACCGGCACCCCAAGGTCTCCCCAGCGCTTGACCGAGCGGCTTCGGCCGCTCTTGGCGACGGCCAAGCGCTGGGGGCACAAGAAAGGTGGCGCGGCGAAGGCGAAGGACGCCACCCGTTCACCGGGTGGCGTCGCCGCGCCAGGCCTCACGTCGGTTCCGGCCGAGCGCCCGGCGGGCACGCGACATCCCGGGATCTCCTCAGTGCAGCTGCAGCACGTGGTACACCACGAACGCCGGCCAGACGAGGGACTTCAAGAAGGCCAGGATGACGAGCCAGAACGTGCCCGAGTGGGTGTGGATGTAATACACCAGGGCGCCGATGAAGCCCAGGAACCAGATGCCCCCGGCGGCGCCGGTCTTGGCACCGGACCGGTTCGATCCGCTGGTCGTGGTGTCGGTCATGGATGCACCTCCGTTGTCGAGGTCGGGCTGAACGGGGTCAGGTGTCGCCGAAGTCCACCACCACCGGGGCATGGTCGGACGGCTTCTTCCCCTTGCGCGCGTCACGGTCCCGGAACGCTCCGGTCGCCCGCTGGACGAGGTCGTCGCTGACCAGCACGAGGTCGATCCGCATCCCGCGCCCCTCGTGGAAGTCCCCGGCCCGGTAGTCCCACCACGTGAAGGTGCCGGGCTCGTTGAAGCGCCGAAAGACGTCGTCGAGCCCCCATGCCTCGACGTGTCGCAGCGCCGCCCGCTCGGGCTCGCTGACGTGGCGTCGCGCCGACGAACGCGGCGGGGTCCCACACGTCGCCGTCGTCGGGCGCCACGTTGAAGTCGCCGCAGACGGCGACCGAGGAGCCGGAAGGGCAGGTCTCGTCGAGGACGGCCCGGAGGCGCGCCAGCCACGCCAGCTTCACCTCGTAGAACTCGTTGTCGAGGGACCGGCCGTTGGGTACGTAGACGGAGTACACGCGGGTGCCGGCACAGGCTGCCGACACGATGCGGCACCCGTGCTCGTCGTCCGGCGTGCCGAAGCCACGGATGACGTCATCGAGGCCGACCTTGCTCAAGATGGCCACGCCGTTCCAGCGGCCGTCGCCGTGATGGGCGGACTCGTAGCCGAGCGCGGCGAACTCCTTCTCCGGGAACTTGTCGTCGGCCTGCTTGGTCTCTTGCATGCAGACCACGTCGGGTTGGTTCGCCTCGATCCACTCGGTCACCCGGGGCATGCGCGCCGTGAGCGAGTTCACGTTCCAGGTGGCGAGGCGCATCAGGCGGCGTCCCCGTCCACGATCACGAAGAGGAGCTCGGCCTCGCAGGCGGTCCGGCCCCTGACCGAGGCGGTCCCATGACCCTTCCCGGCGCGCGCGGACAGGCGGTCCATGGCCACCTCGAGCTCGAGGGTCTCGCCGGGCACGACCTGGCGGCGGAACCGGGCCCGCTCGATCCCGCCGAAGAGGGGCAGCTTTCCGACGTAGCGCGGGTCGAGCAGCACGGCGATACCGCCGAGCTGCGCGAGCGACTCGACCATGAGCACGCCCGGCAGGGTCGGGCGGCCGGGGAAGTGGCCGGCGAAGAAGGGTTCGGTCCCGGTCAGCTCCCAGGTGCCACGGGCCGAGACCCCGGGCTCCACAGCGGTCACGTCGGTGACGAAGAGGAACGGGGGCCGGTGCGGCAGCACCTCGTCGGGCCGCGGCAGCACCGTCATCGCGGTCGCCCCTTGGCCGCCTTCTTGGCGGGGGCCTTCTTGGCCTTGGCCGCCTTCTTGGCGGGGGACGCCGTCTCTTGCCTGACGACTTCGTCTTCTTGGCCGCCTTCTTGGCGGGCGACACCGTCTTCTTGGCTGCCGACGCCGTCTTCTTGGCCGCCTTCTTGGCGGGCGACACCACCTTCACCGGGGCGGCAGCGGCCTTCTTGGCCGGTGCCTTCTTGGCCGGGGCCTTCTTGGCCGCCTGCTTGGCCGGCGCCGCGGCCTTCTTCTTCTCCGCCAGGTTCGACTGGACCGACGGTGACGGTGACGGTAGGGCCAGCTCAGCCACGCGGCGTGGCGGGTCCAGACCGGCCAGCACGAACGGGCGCAGCTCACCCTTCTTGAGCACCTGGCGCGCCTTGTTCGGCGGCGGTGTCCCCATGGCGGTCAGCGGGATGTAGCAGTGCAGCACTCCCCCGCCCGGCAACGAGACGTCGACCATGGCGCCGTGCGAGGTGAAGGAGACCACCTCGCCCTCGATCGTGCTGCCCACGGTGAAGGCGGCGACGAAATTGATGAAGGCCAGCGGCTCGTTGACCGCCGGCGGCGGGCCCGACTGCTTCCTCCGGGGCTGGGCCTGCCGGGGGGAGCGGGCGGCGCTCTTGGGCTGTGAGCCCTTGCCCTCGGCGCGCCTCCCCTCGTCCTTCTTGGCCCGGGCGCCACGCTGCGGTGCCGCCTTCTTGGCCGCGGCATGCTTCTTGGCGGTGCCCTTCGACTTCTCGGGCTTCGGCGGGTGGAGGGCCTCCTCGACGGCCTCGTCGAGGGCGCTCGAGAAGACGGGGTCGATCTTGGCCCGGCCCGGCGGCGGCGCGGTGGGCGTGATCGGCCACGACGTGTCCACCCGTGCCGGCGCGGACTGCTTGGCCGCCTTCTTGGCCTTGGACGCCTTCTTGGCGGCCTTCTTGGCGGCGCGGGCCAACTCGGCCGCCTTGGCCGGCGCCGAGTCGGGGTCCTTCTTGGCCTTGGCCTCGGCCGTGGCGGCCCGGCTCTTGGGACCGCGGATGGGCAGGCGGGGCGTGAAGATCCACCCCACCCCGGGGACGGGCTTGCCGCCGATGAGACGACCGTCGTCGAAGAGCCACGGGTGCTCCCCGTGGAACTCCTGGAACGAGTCGTTGGACAACACGATGGCATTGGTCCGCTCAGCGATGCGCAGCACGAACGCGTCCCCCCGGCCGATGGCGCCCGCCGGCGGGGAGACGATCTCCCCGTTGAGCATCGCCTGGCGCACCTCCTCGCGTTCCTCGTCGGAGACGCGATGCTCGAAGGTGGCGTCGACCACCACGATGATGCTCGAGCCCGGATCCTCCGCGGCGTACGCGCGCACGGCCTCGTCGAGCTGCTTCAGGCTGGGGAGGGTTCGTCCTTCGGTGGCCAGGTTCGACCCGTCCACCACGACGTGGTGTTGTTCAGCCAATGGCCCGTCGCAAGAGATCAGCCTGCTCCAGTTGGTGCAGGGCGGCGCTCCCGATGGCGGGACTGGCCGATTCGGGACGGCTCACGTGGCGGAGCTTCAGGCGGTCGGGCAGGCACGCATGCAGCCGGGCGTGCACGAAGGACCAGGCGCCCATGTTCTCGGGTTCCTCCTGCAACCACACCACCTCTGTCGCCTCGCTGTAGCGCTCGAACACGTCGGTCAGGAGCTCCACCGGCCACGGGTAGATCTGCTCCACCCAGACGATGGCGATCCGAGAGGCTTCGTCCCCTTCGAGTTCGGAGCGCCGCTGCCCGGCCTCGTGGCCGATCTTGCCGCTGCACAGCACGATGCGGCGGACGGCGGCCGGGTCCTCGACGGACCCGTCGTCGATGAGCGGCCGGAACGACCCGGACGCGAGGTCGGTGAGAGTCGAGCGCGAGGCATGCGCCCGCAGCAGCGACTTGGGTGTCACGACGACGAGAGGCCGCTTGGGGGACAGCAGCGCCTGGGACCGCAGCAGGTGGAAATACTGGCCCGACGTCGAGGGGATCGTGACCCGCATGTTGCCGCGGGCGCTCAGTGAGAGGAAGCGCTCGAACCGGGACGAGGAGTGCTCGGGCCCCTGGCCCTCGTACCCGTGCGGCAGGAGCAGGACGAGGCCGGAGTACTGGGCCCACTTGTTCTCGGCGGCGACCAGGAAATTGTCGATGATGATCTGCGCCCCGTTGACGAAATCGCCGAACTGGGCCTCCCAGGCGACCAGCGCCTCGGGAGCTTCCACGGAGTAGCCGTACTCGAATCCCACGGCGGCGTACTCCGAGAGCAGGGAGTCCCGCACGGTGAAGTTGCCCATCTCCCCTGCCGGCTCGAGCTGGTCGGCCCCGATGCGGTGCAGGCCGTCGCGGATGTGGGCCAGCGGCACGTACTCCTCGCCGTTGGCGTAGTCCACCAGCACGGCGTGGCGATGGCTGAAGGTGCCGCGCCGCGTGTCCTGACCCGTGAGGCGCACGTTGACGCCTTGGTACATCAGCGAGCCGATGGCGAGCGCCTCGGCCAGCGCCCAGTCGACGTGCCCGCCGGCGACGAGCTCGTCGCGCTGGGCGAACTGGCGCTCGAGCTTGGGATGGACGGTGAAGCCCTCGGGGACGGAGCGCACCACCGCGGAGAGTGCCCGCAGCACCTCGGGCTCGACGCCGGTCTCGACCACGGGGAGTGGCGCCGGCCCGGCGTCGGGCGCGGGAAGCTCGGTGGGGGCCAGCGAGGGCTCCTGGCGCACCTCGTCGAGCACGGCCTGCAGCTTGGCGTTGAAGTCGTCGAGCGCGGACTCGGCCTCCTCGAGGGTGATGTCGCCCCGGCGAACAAGCGTCTCGGTGTAGAGCTTGCGCACCGAGCGCTTGGCATCGATCCGCTGGTACATGAGCGGTTGGGTGTAGCTGGGGTCGTCGCCCTCGTTGTGGCCGTGCCTGCGGTAGCAGACGAGGTCGATGACCACGTCCTTGTGGAAGGTCTGGCGGAACATGAACGCCAGGCGGGCAGCGCGCACGCAGGCCTCGGGATCGTCGCCGTTGACGTGGAAGATGGGCGCCTGGACCATCTTCGCCACGTCCGTCGGGTACACCGAGGTCCGGGCCGACGTCGGCGCGGTCGTGAACCCCAGCTGGTTGTTGATCACCAGGTGCACCGTGCCACCGGTGCGGTACCCCGAGAGGCCCGACAGGTTGAGGGTCTCGGCCACGACTCCCTGGCCGGCGAAGGCGGCGTCGCCGTGGACGAGGACGGACAGGCACGGGAAGCCGAACGTGCCGTCGGCGGCGGCGGCGGGTGTGCCGTCCGTCGGCGGTGAGAACCGGTCCTGCTTGGCCCTGGTCATCCCCTCGACGACGGGGTCCACTGCTTCGAGGTGCGAGGGGTTCGACGCCAGCGTGATCGGGAGCTCCTCGCCGGCGCTGCCACGGAAGACTCCCCGGGCGCCCTTGTGGTACTTCACGTCGCCCGAGCCCTGGACCGATTCGGGGTCGAGGTTGCCCTCGAACTCCTCGAAGATCTCCTTGTAGGACTTGCCGACGATGTTGGCCAGGACGTTGAGGCGGCCCCGGTGCGCCATCCCCATCACGACCTCGACCACGCCGGCGCCGGCGGCGGTGTCGAGCAGGGCGTCGAGCAGCACGATGGTCGACTCGGCGCCTTCGAGGCCGAAGCGCTTCTGGCCCACGTAGCGGGTGTGCAGGAAGCGCTCGAACACCTCGGCCGCGTTGAGGCGGTCGAGGATGTGGCGCTGCTCCTCGAGATTGAGCGTGACGGGCTGACCCTCGACGTGCTGCTGGATCCAGCGCTTCTGCTCGGGATCCTGGATGTGCATGTACTCGATGCCCAGCGTGCGGCAGTACGCGTCCCGCAGCACGTGGAGGATGTCCTCGAGGGTGGCCGTCTCGCGGCCCGCCAGTCCGTCGGCCACGAACTGACGCGGCAGGTCCCAGATGGTGAGGCCGTAGGTCAGCGGGTCCAGTTCGGGGTGGATGTGCGGCGGCTCGGCATCGAGCGGGTCGAGGTGGGCGATCAAGTGCCCGCGCACCCGGTACATGTTGATGAGCGTCTGCACCCGCACCTGCTTGAGCAGCCGCTGGTGCTCGGCATCGCCGGTGCCGATGCCCGCGTTGTTGTCGCGCTCCCACCGCACCGGCTCGTAGGGGACGCCCATCGACTCGAAGAGCGCGTCGTAGAAGCCGTCGGCCCCGGTCAGGAGCGCCCCGACCCGGGCCAGGAAGAGGCCCGACTCCGCTCCCTGAATGATGCGGTGGTCGTAGGTGGACGTCAGGGTCACGACCTTGCCCAGGCCCAGTTGCGCCAGCAAGCGGGGGTCGGCGGCCTCGTAGCCGGCCGGGTACCCGAGGGCTCCCACACCGATGATGGCGCCCTGCCCGGGCATGAGGCGGGGCACCGACTGCACCGTGCCCAGGGTCCCCGGATTGGTGAGCGAGACGGTCGTCCCGGCGAAGTCGTCGGGGCCGATCTTGTTCGTGTGGATCTTGCGGATGAGGTCCTCGTAGGCCAGCACGAAGGAGCGGAAGTCCAGGGTGTCCGCCTCCTTGATGCACGGCACGAGCAGCGTGCGGCTGCCGTCGCTCTTCTCCTGGTCCACGGCGAGCCCCAGGCCGACGTGCTTGTGGTGGACGACGCCCGGCTTGCCCGTGCCGTCGGCATCCGCCACGAACGCCGAGTTCAGCGCGGGCACGTCCGAGAGGGCCCGCACGACGGCGTAGCCGATCATGTGGGTGAAGCTGACCTTGGCCCCCGTCGTCCGCGCCAGCTGGTTGTTGAGGACCAGGCGGTTGACCTCGAGCAGGCGGGCGGGCACCGTGCGCACGCTGGTCGCCGTGGGCACGGCCAGGCTGGCCTCCATGTTGGCCACGATCCGGGAGGCGGCGCCCCGCAGGATGGTGGCCTGCTCGTCACCCGCCTCGCCGACCTGGGCCGGAGCCGGGGCGGCGGTCGCCGGGACGGCGGCGTGGGCCGCCCGGCGTCTGTGCAGCCGGAACGGGGGCGGGCACGGGTGCCGGCCGGTAGTCGGCGAAGAACTCCCGCCAGCTGTCGCTGACCGAGTCGGGATCGGCCAGGAAACGGTCGTACATGTCGTCGACCAGCCAGGCATTGGGGCCGAAAGAGCCTCCCGCGCCACCGAACTGGGTCATGGTTCAACCCTATCGGCGGCGGTCGGCCCCGGGAGCCGGGTTGGTAGCGTCTGCCCTGCCCATGAGCTATCCGGCCGCCCTCAACGTCCTGACGCGGCCGGCCCCGGTGCCCGGCGCCGCCACCGTGGTGTTCGTGCACGGTTCGCTCGACCGGGGCGAGCAGCTTCCGGCGGGTCATGCGCCGCCTGCCCGACCTGCGCGCGCTGGCCTACGACCGCCGGGGCTACCAGGGTTCCCGGGGCGGCGGGGTGGCGGACCTCGGCGGCCACATCGAGGATCTCCTCTCTAATTGGGGCCGCGGCGAGGTCGGCGGGGGGCGGGCCGGTGGTCGCCGTCGGCCACAGCCTCGGGGGCGACGTCGTGGTGGGCGCCGCGCTGGCCGCGCCGACGGCCTTCGACGCCATCGCCGCCTTCGAGCCGCCGATGCCATGGCTCGGCTTCCGCCGCGACCGGCCCGGGGAGGCCAGGCCCTGGCCGGCCCTGGCCGACGACCCCGGCGAGGAGGCCGAGCGCTTCTTCTCGCGCATGGTGGGCGCCGCCGCGTGGGCCCGCCTCTCCGAGCAGGGACGGGCGGAGCGCCGCGCCGACGGCCCGGCGCTCGTGGCGGACCTGCGCAGCCTGCGAGGCGAGGGCCCGCCCTTCGACGTCACCGCGCTCGACTGTCCCGGCCGTGTTCGGCATGGGGGGGCCGACGACGCAGCCGCACCATCGTGCGAGCGTGCAGTGGCTGGGCGGGCACGTCCCCGGAGCGGTCGTCTACGAGATCCGGGGGGCCCAGCACGGTGCGCACCTCTCGCACCCGGACCACTTCGCCGCGATGACCAGGCTCGTCCTGGAGAACGCGGCGGGTCGCCCCAGCTGAGCGGAGAGGAGCGGCAGCGCCCGTTACGCGGAGGAGAAGGGCAACCCGCCGTCCTGGACGGGCGCCGGATGCTTGAGCCGACGCGACAGCATCTCGTCGTACTCGACCCCCTTGCCCTCGCTCTTCATGCCGGTCACGAGCGGCGAGTTGGAGAGGAAGACGGCGCCCATGAACATGACCAGGAGCGAGACGGCCTCGAGCGGGCCGTAGGGGCCGGACGTGCGGAGGCTGTCGCCGTAGAGCGCGATGCCCAGGCAGATGCTGATCAGCGGGTCGACCAGGACGAGCGTGGACTGTGACGCGGCAAGCGGTCCGGCGTGGAACGCGTTCTGCGTGAGAAAGAGCCCGAGGAGGCCGAACGCCACGACACCGTAGGTCTGCCAGTGCTCGAACATGGTGACCCAGTCGTTCGCCGCGATAGTCGCTCACCTCCTTGATGAGCGCAGCGGTGAACGCGAACGCGATGGCCGCCGCGCTGCCGAACATCGCCGCCTTCCACCAGCGGGGACCCCAGCGGGTGGCGACCACGGTGAGCACGATGAGCGCCGTGGTGCTGCCGCCGACGACGATCCACCCCAGGTTGGTGGGCACCTCTTCCCCGCCGCCCGGTGCAGCGAAGAAGAGGAATCCGGCGAGGCCGAACGCGATGGCCGAAGCACCGACCCACTCACGCACGGAGATGGAGAAGCGGAAGTAGATCCCGAGAATGGCGACGAGGAACAGCAGCTCCATCGTCAATATGGGTTGCACGACCGAGAGCCGCCCGACGTGCAGTGCGAACGACTGCAGCAGGAAGGAGCAGATCATGAAGCCGAAGCCCATGAGCCAGACGCCGCGCCGGATGGCGTGCGCCATGAGACTCAGACGCATGGTGGACTCCTCGGGGGCGTCCTCCACCCCCATGCGCTGAAAGACGCTGGTCAGCGCATTCGAGAGTGCAGCTGCGACCGCTAGGACGTAGACCATCGCCTCGGGACCAACTTAGTTGTCCGTCGTCACAGACCACGCAGTCTGCTCCCAGCTGGTACCCAGGTTCGATCCCCTGCGTGCCGAGGGCCTCGGGGCGCAGGATTCATGTGTGACGGGCGACACGACACCGGATCAGGTCTCTGTCCTGCGCGTTCCCGCAGAAATCCCGGTCCCCATGCCCCCAAAAAATGTGGCAATTGGGTTACGTTTACGAACAATCTTCCGACACATGAACGTGGAGGAAGTGCGGGGTAACCCGGCCGTCACCGGGGCGGCCGGCAAACAAGGGAGAACTATGGGACTGAAGGGGTTATTGAAGCGGTCCGCCTTCGCGGCCCTGGCGGCCGGGGCGATGAGCGTCTCGGTGGTCGCGGTGACGCCGGGGCCCAGCGGGGCATCGACGAAAGCATCGTCGTCCTCCGGTGGGACGGCCACCATGGCGCTCGACCAGAACCTGGCCGGGTTCAACATCAACACGTCGGCCGCCTCCGAGTACGTGCTCCAAGAGATCATGAACATGGTGTGGCCCACGACGTTCATCATCAACAACAAGCTCCAGCCGATCCTGAACACGCAGCTGCTCGAGAGCGCCACCCAGACCAGCAGCAGCCCCCAGACCGTCGTCTACACCCTGAACCCCAAGGCGGTGTGGTCCGACGGCACGCCGATCACGGCCGATGACTTCATCTACAACTACCAGGCCCAGAGCGGGAACCCGGCCTACACCGACGTCGGGGGCCAGCCCTACGACTCGGCCTCGACCGCCGGCTACAACCAGGTCCAGTCCGTCGTGGGCTCGAACCCCTCGGGCGGCGCCGCCTGCGCGCCGGGGAGCACCGCCAACCGCAACGTCGGCCTGTGCCCGAACGGGCGCACCGTCACGGTCACGTTCAAGCCGTCCTTCACCGACTGGCGGAGCCTGTTCACCGACATCGTCCCGGCCCACATCTCCCGCACGGTCGGCTGGAACACCGGCTTCGTCGGCCCGACCCAGACCATCTCGGGCAGCTGGTACACCATCACCAGCTACAACGAGAACCAGTCGCTCGTCCTGACCCGGAACCCCACCTACTGGGGCACCCCGGGCAAGCTGAACAAGATCGTCTTCCAGTTCTTCTCGGACGACACCCAGCTGGTGCCGGCCCTGCAGAACAAGGAGGTCAACCTGATCAACCCGGCGACGGTCAACCTCTCCATCGTCCAGACGGCCAACCAGGTCCCGGGCACCACGAAGGTCACCATCCCCGGCCTCGAGTTCGAGCACTTCGACTTCAACGAGGCCGACCCCTACCTGGCCCGCGTCGCCATACGCGATGCCGTCGCGCACGGTGTGAACAGGACCGCCCTCATCGCCCGCACGGTGGGCGAGATCTCCAAGGGCATCAAGCCCCTCGGCAGCCGCATGTACGTGAGCACCCAGCCCCAGTACAAGGCCACGAGCTTCGCCTACAACCCCAGCCAGTCGAACAACCTCCTCAAGGAGCAGGGCTTCACGAAGGGCTCCGACGGCTACTGGCACCCGAACTACGGGCCGCAGAAGGGCCAGGACCTGACCTTCACGATCCAGACGACCTCGGGCAACAGCGTCCGGGCGCAGACCGAGGAGCTGTTCCAGGCCCAGATGAAGGCGATCGGGATCAAGATCAACATCCAGAACTACGACGCCCAGACGTTCTTCGGGACCAACCTCGTCCAGGGGACGTACCAGATCGGCGAGTTCGCCTGGGTCCCGACCCCGTTCGTGTCGGCCAACCAGTCCATCTACTGCTCGTACACCGACACGGCGAAGTGCGGTCAGAACTGGATCCACTACGCCAACTCCCAGGCGGACAACCTGATGGCCACGGGTTCCGCTGCTCCGAGCGCCTCCCAGGAGACCGAGGACTACAACAAGACGGACGCCATCCTGTGGCACGACATGGCGACGTTGCCGCTGTACCAGAAGCCGCAGTTCTGGGCCTGGTCCAGCAACCTGAAGAACGTCCTGCCGAACACGGCCAGTGTCGGCATCACCTGGAACGCCGAGAACTGGACCCTCGGCTAGGCCAGGGCATCTGAACGCGAAGGAGGGACGGGCCGACACCGGCCCGTCCCTCCTTCAACTTCTGCGACTCGTACACTTCGTTCATGCTCGCCTACGTCATTAGGCGCCTGCTGGTCAGCATCGTCGTCCTCTTCTTCGCGACCGTCTTCGTCTTCCTCCTGGTGGCGAGCTCAGGGAACCCCCTGGCCCTGCTGAAGGCCAATCCCCACATCCCCCACTCGACGATCGTCGCCCGGGAGAACCTGCTCCATCTCAACGATCCGCTGTGGCAGCGCTACTGGATCTGGTTCTCCCATGCCATCCGGGGCGATCTCGGGACGACCATCAACGGCCAGAACGTCTGGTCCGAGGCGTCGTCCCACCTCTTCGTCACGCTCCGCATGGTGATCTTCGCGACCATCATCGCCGTCATCCTGGCCATCACCGCCGGTGTCGTGGCCGCAGTGCGCCAGAACCGCATCGCCGACCACACGATCACGGTCACCAACTTCCTCCTGCTGGCGACGCCCGTCTTCGTGATCGGACTTGCCCTCAAGGAGTTCGTGGCCATCCCCATCAACCAGCACATCGGCACGACGCTCTTCTACACCGACGGGGAACAGAGCCCCACCCTGAGCGGCTCCTTCATCAGCCGGCTGCCCGACTACGCCGAGCACACCATCCTGCCGGTCCTGACCCTGATCCTCGTCAGCTATTCGGCGTGGGCGATCTACCAGCGCTCGTCCATGATCGAGACACTCGACGCGGACCACGTCCGCCTGGCCCGGGCCAAGGGATTGAGCCCCCGGCGGGTGCTGATCCGCCACGTGCTGCGCAACGCCCTGATCCCCGTCACCACCGTGGTGGCGCTGGACTTCGCGGCAGTGCTCGGTGGGGCCATCATCACCGAGATCGTCTTCGGCTGGCAGGGCCTCGGGCAGTGGTACCTCAGCGGGGTCACCAATCTCGACACCAACGTCATGCTGGCCTACCTGCTCATCACCGCGACGTTCGTCATCCTCTTCAACCTCGTCGCCGACATCCTCTACGCCTTCCTCGACCCGCGGATCCGCTATGCCTGAGCCGATCGCCGAAGAGAACTTCATCGCGACGCCGTCGAGCATCGCCACGGAAGAGGCCGGCTCGCACATGCTGGCGAGCGCCGCTCCCGGCCTCGAGCTCGCCCAGCCGCTCGACGCGCACGGGCTGTCCGGTGAGGCCAAGAGTCAGCTCCGCATCGTCATCGGGAGGTTCTTCGACCAGAGGCTCGCCATCCTCGGGGTCTGCATCTTCATCGGTCTGGGCGTGGCGGCGGTGCTGGTCGGCCACTTCTGGCAGTACAGCTACACCGACATCACCAACGACCTCAACAGCCCCCCGTCGTGGACCCACCCCTTCGGCACCAACGCGATCGGGAACGACATGTTCGCCCAGGTGATGCGCGGGGTGGAGAAGGACATTCAGATCGCACTGACGGTCGCCGCCATGGCCACCCTCATCGGCGTGACCGTCGGCGCCATCGCCGGCTTCTACCGGGGCTGGGTCGACTCGCTGCTCATGCGCTTCGTCGACCTGGTGCTGGTCGTGCCGATCCTGGCCGTGCTGATCGTGCTGGCCAACAAGCTGGCCAAGGAGTCCAGCAACTGGATCGGGCTGGCGATCATCATCGGCGCGCTGTCGTGGACGTACGTGGCCCGGCTGGTGCGCGCCGACTTCCTCGTCCTGCGCGAACGCGACTTCGTGGAGGCGGCCCAGGCGCTGGGGGCGACGAACCGGCGCATCATCGTCAAGCACATGCTGCCCAACGCCATCGGTCCGATCATCGTCAACGCGACCCTGACCGTGGCCCTGAGCATCATGCTCGAGTCCACCCTGTCGTACCTCGGCCTGGGGGTGCAGCCGCCCGACGTGTCCCTCGGCCTCCTGGTGGCGCAGGGACAGGACTCGGCCACCACCGAATGGTGGCTGTTCGTCTTCCCCGTGGCGTTCCTCGTCATCCTGATCCTCTCCATCTTCCTCATCGGGGACGGGCTCCGCGAGGCGTTCGACCCCAAGAAGAGCCGGGTCAGGGCCTAGGTGCCCGATCCCGCGCTGGAGGTGGAGGGGCTCGAGGTCGAGTTCCGCACGAAGGCGGGCACGGTCCATGCCGTCCGCGGCATCGACTTCTCCGTCGCCCCCGGCGAGGTGCTGGGCATCGTCGGCGAGTCGGGATCCGGCAAGTCGGTGACCGCGCTGGCCACCATGGGCCTGCTGCCCAAGAGCGCCGGCATCCGGGGATCGATCCGCTTCCACGGACGAGAGCTGCTCGGGCCTCAAGGAGAAGCAGCTGACCGACGTGCGCGGCACGGGCATCGCCATGATCTTCCAGGACCCGATGACCTCGCTGAACCCCGTCTACACGATCGGGTGGCAGATCGCTGAGGCCATCCGCGCCCACCAGGACGTCGGCAAGGAGGCGGCCCAGGCCCGGGCGATCGAGCTCCTGGCCAAGGTCGGGATCCCGAACCCGGCGGAACGGATCGACAACTACCCGCACGAGTTCTCCGGAGGCATGCGCCAGCGGGCGGTGATCGCCATCGGCATGGCGAACGACCCCGACGTGATCCTCGCCGACGAGCCGACCACCGCGCTCGACGTCACGGTGCAGGCGCAGGTGCTCGAGTCGCTCAAGACCGCGCTGAGCGAGACCGGCGCCGCGCTGCTGCTCATCACGCACGATCTCGGTGTGATCGCCGGCCTCGCCGACCGCGTGCTCGTGATGTACGCCGGGCGTCCGGTCGAGGTGGGGACCGTCGACGACATCTTCTACAAGCCCTCCATGCCCTACACCCTCGGGCTGCTCGGCTCGCTGCCGAGGCTCGACAGCGACGGGACGGAGCGGCTGCGCCAGATCCCCGGCTCCCCCCCGTCCATGCTGGGCGAGCCGACGGGGTGCCCGTTCGCCCCACGGTGCCCGCTACGCGCCGACATCTGCACGACCACGGAGCCTCCGCTGACGGTCGTGCCCTCCGTCGACCCCACCCGCAGCGACCATCGGGCGGCCTGCCACTTCGCCGACGCCGTGGCGGCCGGCGAGCACGGAGCCCTCTTCAGCGAGGCGGATCGCCGGCGTGGTGGCGCCATGACGCTCTCCCAGACCGACGGATCCCCGTCCGCGCAGAGCACCCAGCCGCCGCTCCTGCAGGTGACCGACCTGGTGAAGCACTTCCCCGTCCGGGGCGGCAGCTTCGTGCGGCACCAGGTGGGCGAGATCCATGCGGTCAGCGGCGTCTCCTTGAGCATCGCGCCGGCCGAGACGCTCGGGCTGGTCGGGGAATCCGGTTGCGGCAAGTCGACGACCGGGCGGGCCATCCTGCAGCTGATCGCGCCGACCTCCGGATCGGTCGTGTTCGACGGCCGCGAGATGACCGAGCTCAAGGGCGGCGAGCTGCGGCGCATGCGCCGGCACATCCAGGTCGTCTTCCAGGACCCGTTCGCATCGCTCGATCCCCGCCTGCCGGTCGGCGAGGCGATCGCCGAGCCGCTGCAGATCCACGGCATGCGCGATCGGGCGGCCAACCAGCGCCGGGTGGCCGAGATGCTCCGGCTGGTGGGCCTCGAGCCGTACCACGCCAACCGCTACCCGAACGAGTTCTCGGGCGGCCAGCGCCAGCGCATCGGCATCGCCCGGGCGCTCGCCCTCCAGCCGAAGCTGCTGGTGCTCGACGAGCCGGTGTCGGCGCTCGACGTCTCCATTCAGGCCGGGATCGTGAACCTCCTGGACGACCTGCAGGACGAGCTCGGCGTGGCGTACCTGTTCATCGCCCACGACCTGTCGGTGGTGCGGCACATCTCGGACCGGGTCGCGGTCATGTACCTGGGCAAGATCGTCGAGGTGGGGAACCGGCAGGACGTCTACGAGCGGCCGGCGCACCCCTACACCCAGGCCCTGCTGTCGGCCGTGCCGATCCCGGACCCCAAGCGGGAGCGCGCCCGCCGGCACATCGTGCTCGAGGGGGACGTGCCCGAGCCCCCAGTCACCGCCCTCGGGCTGCCGCTTCCGCACCCGCTGCTGGAAGGCCCAGGAGATCTGCGCCGCCGAAGAGCCCGCCCTCGTCGACCGCGGCCAGGGTCACCCGGTCGCGTGCCACTTCGCCGAGGTCGCCGCAGTCGTCTGAGCGGGCCGCGAGCGCACCCTGCCCGCACCACGGCAGGTCACGGACGAAGGCCCAACTGCGGCGGTGGATGGCGGAGGGGCCGTACCCGCGCAGCGCCGTCTGGTGGACGGGCGACGGGTAGCCCTTGTTGCGCTCGAACGCGTAGACCGGGAAGTGGTCGGACTCGCGGCGCATGAGGCGGTCGCGCACCACCTTGGCCAGCACGGACGCCGCGGCAACGGACGCACACTTGGCGTCGCCGTCGACGACGGGCCGGACCACACCGGCGAAGCGGTCCTCGTCGTGGCGCAGGAGGTCGACCGGACCGTCCACCAGGATCGCCTCCGGTGACTGTTCCAGCCCGGCGATGGCGCGCCGCGCCGCCACCCGCAGGGCCTCGGTCATCCCCCACTCGTCGCACTCGGCGTGCGTGGCGTGCCCGACGGCCCACGCCTGGCACCACGCGGCGACCGCCTCGAAGATCTCCTCGCGCCGGGCCTCGCTCAGCATCTTGGAGTCCCGGAGCCACGCCGGCATCGACCGGCACGTGCACGCGGGGGCGCACGACGGCCACACCGACGGTGAGGGGACCGGCCCAGGCGCCCCGCCCGACCTCGTCGAGCCCCGCCACGCACTCGTAGCCCTCGGCGCGCAGCCGGCGCTCCTGTGTGAGGTCCGGTGTGCAGACCGTCACGGGGTCACGGCCGGGTGCACCTCATACCATGGGGGCGTGAGCGCCGACGGGGGGGAAGCACCGGATCCGAACGCACGGTCCCCGCTGGCCCCGGGGACCAAGGTCGACGTGCGCAACCGCTTCCAGGGCACGTGGGTGCGCGGCTTCGAGGTCGCCGAGGTGACCGAGGACGGGTACCGCATCCGACGCCTCTCGGACGGCAGCACGCTGGGCGAGCTCTTCTCCCGGGACGACGTCCGCCGGGAGCGGACGCGCCAGGGCTTCTGGTGGCACTGAGGGGTCAGCCCTTCCCCGCCTTCGAGCACGCCCTCGATGTAGTCGTCGATCGGTATGGCCGAGAGCGTGAGCGTCTTGAGGGTCCCCCGGGAACCCAGGACCAATGCCACCCGGGCCATGGTGGTCTCGTCGGGAGCGTCCAGGACCGTGCAGAAGTCGTACTGGCCGAGCAGTGCCCACTGGGCGACGACCTGCACCCCCATCGCCTCCACCTCGGCGTTGACGGCCTTGAGGCGGTCTGGGTTCTCCGTCAGCGTCGCCGCCCCGTCGGGCCCCACCGTGGAGAGCATGAGGAACGTCGCCATGCCGCTCACGCTACCGCAGGGGCAGCCCCCCGCCCCGGCCACGCCTCGGCGGCACCGTCACCTGCGCCGCCTCAACGCAGCTCCCCCCGCACCACCTTTCCCAGCGCGTTGCGCGGCAGCGAGCCGACGAGGCGCACCTCGCGCGGGCATTTGAACGGGGCCAGCTCGGACGCCGCGAGCTCTGCCAGCGAGGTCAGGTCGGGGTCGCCCACCACGAACGCCACGACGGTCTCGCCCCACTCCTGCGACGGCACGCCGACCACCGCCACCTCGGTCACGCCGGGTGGCGGGCGAGGACGGCCTCGACCTCGGCGGGGTAGACGTTGTGGCCGCCCGTGATGATCAGCTCCGTCCGCCTGCCGCGAATCGTGACGTACCCGTCGTCGGCCACCGAGGCGAGGTCCCCCGTGGCGAACCACTCGCCCGGCGCCACCGCGGCACGACCCCAGTAGCCGCGGCACACCGAGGCGCCCCGCACCATCAGCTCGCCCACGCCCTGGTCGTCCGGATCGCCGATGGCGGCCTCGACCCCCGGGAGCGGGACCCCGACCGAGCCGGGACGGCGCTCGCCGTGGAGCGGGTTGGACAGCGTCAACAGCGTCTCGGTCATGCCGTAGCGCTCGAGCACCTCCACGCCCTCTCCGGCCAGGCGGTGCCACAGGTCGGCGGCGAGCGGCGCCGAGCCCGAGACGCAGAGCCGCAACCCGGCCAGCTCGCCGCCGCGGCCCGAGACGGCGAGCCGGTGGTACATCGTCGGGACGCCGAAGAACATCGTGCTGCCCGGCGCCGCACCGAGGACGGCCGCCTCGTCGAAGCGGTCGAACACGGCGGCCGAGGCGCCGGCGGCGAGGGTGCCGAAGAGGCCGGCGCAGAGCCCGTGGACGTGGAAGAGCGGCAGGCACAGGACGAGCCGGTCATCGGGACCCCACTCCCAGGCGGCAGTGATCGAGCCGATGCCCCGCCACGAGGGAGCCGTGCGTGTGGACGGCGCCCTTGGGCTTCCCCGTCGTGCCCGAGGTGTAGACGATGAGGGCGTCGTCGCCCGGGTGCAGCTCGGGTGGCCCGCCCGCCCGCGGCCCGGCACGGGTCAGGTCGTCCACGCTCATCACCGGCACGCCGAGACCGGTGAGATCGCCGCGCTCGGACTCCTGGCCGAGGGCCAGGACGGGCCCGGCGTCGGCGACGATATGCGCCACCTCGGCGCCGGGCGCCGCTGTGCTCACGGGCACGAGCACCCCACCGGCGCGGAGCACGGCGACGAGGGCCACGACGGACTCGAGGGTGGCGGGCGCCCGCCACAGGACCCGGTCCCCCCGGCCGACGCCGCGCTCGGCGAGGACCGACGCCGCCCCTGCGGTGCGCTGGTCGAGCTCGCTGCCGCTGACGGATACGCTCCCCGACCCGTCGACGAGCACCGCCGCGTCGGGGCGGGCGGCCCACCGGCGCGCCCACACCTCGGGCAGCGTCCGCCCCGGCAAGGCGCCTCCATGAGGCCAGCGACCGGGGGGCACGAGCGCCCTCACCGCTCGCGACCGCAGGTCATAGTCTGGCGGTCATGACCGCCCGCAGGATTGCCATCGTTCCGCACACGCACTGGGACCGCGAATGGTACAAGTCCTACCAGGACTTCCGCCTCGGCCTCGTCGAGCTGATCGACACACTGATCCCCCTGCTCGAGCGCGACGCCAGCTACCCGCACTTCATGCTCGACGGCCAGATGGCCGTCGTCGACGACTACCTCGAGGTGCGCCCCGAGGCCGAGGGTCGGCTGCGGGCGCTCGCCGCCGCCGGCCGGCTCAGCATGGGCCCGTGGTACATCCTCATGGACGAGTTCCTGGCTTCGGGCGAGACCATCGTGCGCAACCTGCAGATGGGCATGCTGCGCGGCGCCGCCTTCGGGGGCACCATGGACGTCGGCTACCTCCCCGACATGTTCGGCCACATCGCGCAGATGCCCCAGATCCTTCGTCTCGCCGGCTTCCGCGACGCCGTCGTGTGGCGCGGCGTGCCGTCGGAGGTGACCAAGAACGCCTTCGTGTGGGAGGCACCCGACGGGTCCGCCGTCCGGGCCGAGTACCTGCCCGTGGGCTACGGCAACGGTGCGGCGCTCCCCGACGACGCCAAGGCGCTCGTCACGCCGCATCGCTGACCACGTGCAGGAGGTGGGCGATTTCCTCATCGGCGACCTGCTGTGCATGAACGGGTCCGACCATCTCATGCCCCAGCCCTGGCTCGGCCGGGTCGTGGCGGAGGCCAACGACCTGCAGGACGACTTCCGCTTCGAGGTCACCTCGCTGCCGGACTATCTGGAGGGCACGACCACCGACGACCTGGTCCGTGTCAGAGGCGAGCTGCGCTCGGGTTTCCGGGCCAACATGCTGATGGGTGTCACATCGAACCGGGTCGACGTGAAGCGCCTTGGCGCGCTGGCCGAGCGCGAGCTGGAGCGGCGCGCCGAGCCACTGGCGGCACTCTTCCAACCGGCGGAGGCGTATCCGGCGCGCCAGCTCGAGCTGGCCTGGCTCGAGATGGTGCGCAACTCCGCCCACGACTCCATCTGCGCCTGCTCGGTCGACGACGTGGTCGACGCCGTGCTGCACCGCTATGCCGAGGCCCGGGCCATCGCGGCCGGACTGGCCGACCGGGCCATGAAGGACTTCGCCCGTTCGCTGGCCGAGCCCGGGCCCTCGGTGCTCAACCCGTCGCCCCGGGCCCGGGCGGGCGTGGTCGAACTGGTGGTTCCCGCCGAAGGACCGGCGCCGGCGAACGTCCAGGTGCTGTCCGAGCGCACGGGCCTGCCCGGTTCGATGGTGCTCGACGCCAACACCGTCCGCACCGTGCTCGGCATGCTGCAGGGCCCCAAGATCAGCGACGACGCCTGGATCCAGGACGTCCGGATCGAGGAGCACGAGGAGGGGATCGACATCACCATCGCCGTCGGCACCGAGGAGAAGCCCGACGTCCCTATCGCGGAGGCCAAGCAGGACCTCTACACCAAGCTCGGCGCGCGCCCCGACGCCGTCGTACGGGTCGCCATGGACCAGCCGTCCACGCGGCGGATCGTCGCCCGCACGGGCGAGGTCCCGGGGTACGGATGGGCGCCTTTCGCGGCGGCCGCACTGGCGCACCCGGTCGAGGTGAGCGAGGCCGGCGGTTCGGTCGTGCTGGCCAACGGGCTGGTTCGGGTGGAGATCGACGCGGCCACGGGCACCTTCGCGCTCGACGGCGTCGCCGGGTACGGCCGGCTCGTCGACGACGGCGACCTGGGTGACTCCTACAACTATTCGCCGCCGCAGCAGGACTCGACGGTGGACGTGCCGGAGGCCGTGGCCGTACGGATCGACCAACGGGGGCCCGTGCGGGCCCGCGTCCGCATCACCGCGACCTACGTCTGGCCCGACCACGTCGACGGGACGCTCCCAGGCGCGGGTGGGCGAGCACCGCGTCGACGTCGACACCGACGTGGAGGTGCGGGCCGACGACGCCGTCGTCCGGGTCACGACCACCTTCGTGAACCCGAGCGGCGACCACCGGGTGCGCGTGCATCTCCCGCTTCCCGAGCCGGCCCGGCACTCCCATGCGGAGAGCGCCTTCACCGTCGTGACCCGCGGGCTCACCGCCGAGGGCCGGGCGGACGAGTTCGGCCTGCCGACGGCCCCGGCGCAGCCGCTTCGTCTCGGCGGGGCGCCTGACCGTGGTCCACGAGGGCGTGTGCGAGTACGAGCTCGTCGACATCGGTGACGACGCAGCGCGGACGGTGGCGCTGACCGTGCTGCGCTCGACCGGCATGCTGTCCCGGCTCGGCATGGCCTACCGGCCCTTCCCCGCCGGCCCGCTCACGCCGGTCGAGGGTCTCCAGATGCGGGGCAAGCGGGTCTCGCTGCGCTACGCGCTGGCCCTCGACTGCGACGACCCCTACCGGCTGGCCGACGACGTGCTCCTGCCGCTCGAGACCGTCTCGAGCCTGGGCGGCGGCTCCCGGCCCGCCACGGGGAGCGCAGCTCGCGGTCCACGGCGCCGAGGTCAGCGCGCTCCACCGGGTCGGCGGCGTCCTCGAGGCCCGGGTCTTCAACCCCACGGCCCAGACGGCCGTCGTCTCGTTCCCCGGGCGCGCCGGGTGGCTCGTCGACCTGCGCGGCTACCCGCTCGAGGCGTTCGAGGGCTCCTTCGAGCTACGCCCCTTCGGCATCGCCACCGCCCGGCTGCGCGACGGCTGAGTCCGTGCCGCCACGGTTGGCGGTGAGCAGACGCTCGCCTACGCCCCGCAGCTCCTCGAGGTCCCGCAGGACCTCAGAGAGGCGCTCCCAGCGCACGTTGCGGCGACGGTCGGCTGCTGCGCCGGTGCCGACCGTCTCCTGTCCGGCACGGCCGCACCACCACAGCTGCACACGGCCGAGATCCTTCAGCAACCTGGGCCGGAGGGGCTGCGCGGTGAACTCGTCCGGTGCCTCCGCGAGCAGCGCCGTGTGGAACTCGTCCGACATCAGCACCGTTCCGGGGTTGCCGATGTTGACGATCCGGTGGGCCAGGTTGACGGTCGGACCGAAGTAGTCACCATCGCGTAGGAGCACAGGCCCACAGGCCAGTCCCACCCGCACGTCGGAGAGGAGATCGTCGTCGGCATAGGCGTCGGCCAGGTCGAGGCCGATGCGGGCCGCGTCGGCGACGCTCTCGACGACGAACATGACCTCGTCGCCGATCATCTTGACCACCCGCCCCCGCTTGCTCGTGACGATGTCGTGGGAGATCTCCTCGAAACGCCCGACCACGGCGGCCAGCTCCTCGTCGCTCAGGTGCTGGCTGAGCAGGGTGAAGCCGACCATGTCGGCGAAACCGACGGCCAGCACCGGGCTCCGTCCCGGCGCCAGGCCGTGGCTGCGCAGCATCATGCTGCGCTGAATGCCGGCCGCCACCTGGCGCCGCCACACGAACTCGAGCAGCTTGGCCATGGCGGGGATGGTCTCGTCGGCAACGCTGGCGAAGGCGTCGGCCGACATCACGGGATCGACCTCGGGGCTCACCATGTTGCCGGGTACGAGCTCGGCTTCGGCGATCCGCGCCATGGAGGAGCCGATGACGCGGGCCAGCTGCAGCGCGGTCGCCGTGTCGGTGGCGCCGAGCGCCTGCATGCCCTGGAAGAGCCGCACCGCCTCGAGGTCGAGGTCGGTGAACGCGCGGTCGTCGTCGTCCACGTTGGCGAAGCCGAGGGCCCGCCAGAAACGCTCGAGCTCGTCGAGCTCGACCCCGGTGAGGTCGGCGACCTCGACCCGGGTGTAGCGACGGCGCGACGGGACGAGCATGCGGTCGGCCACGAAGAGGTCGATGACGCCGTCGCCGAACCGCCTTGTCGATCTCCTCCTCCGTGGCCCCGTGCATGAGGAGGATCTCCTTGACGTGCGCCAGCGCCGCGCCGCTGCGCACCTCGTCGTCCTCGTCGGGAAGGACGTCGTAGCTGTGGAAGAGCCCGCTCACCCCGGCAACCCGCGCAGGAGCGCCTCGTCCCATTCCGGCCGTGACGGGCGCCGCATGAGGTTCATCAGGGCGTCGGCCGGGGAGCAGCGCCCCTCGACGATCGCCTGGACCTGCTCGGCGATGGGCATCTCGACGCCGTGGGCCTGCGCCAGCCCGACGAGGGGCCCGGCGCTCTTGACGCCCTCGGCCACCATGTGCATGCCGCTGACGATGTCCTCGAGCGACTGCCCTTCACCGAGGGCGAACCCCACCATCCGGTTCCGGCTCTGGGGGCTCGCACACGTCGCCACCAGGTCCCCCACCCCGGCCAGGCCACCGAAGGTGAGCACCTTGCCCCCCAGGGCCACGCCCAGGCGGCCCAGCTCGGCCAGGCCCCGGGTGATGAGCACGGCCCGGGTGTTGTCGCCGAGTCCGAGCCCGTCACCGATGCCCGCCGCGATGGCCATCACGTTCTTGGTGGCTCCCGCGATCTCACAGCCGACGACATCCGTGCCCGTGTAGGCACGGAACGTGCCGCGTGTGCACCAGTGCCTGCACCCGGCGCGCCAGATCCTCGTCGGGCAGCGCGACGACGCACGCAGCCGGGTGTCCCTCTGCCACCTCACGCGCGAGATTCGGGCCCGTCAGGACGCCGGCCGGAACGCCCGGGAGCACCTCGCCGACCACCTGTGACATGCGCAGGTTCGTCCCGATCTCAATTCCCTTGGCGAGGCTGACGACGGCCTCGATCCGGTCCGCCAGCGGCTGCACCCCGGTCAGCACGTCACGGAAGCCGTGCGACGGCACGGCCATGAACACGATTCGGGCATCCTCGACGGCCTCTTCGAGCGAGGAGGTCACGGTGAGCCCGTCAGGCAGCTCGACACCCGGGAGGTAGGTCGCGTTCTCGCGCGTCTCCCGCATTGCCGCCGCGAGCTCGGGTGCACGCGCCCAGAGCGAGGACGGTTGGCTCGCGCCCACGAGCGTCGCCACCGCCGTCCCCCACGACCCCGCACCGATCACTGCCACCCGCTCGACCATGGACAAGAGACTAGGACGGCCCCGGAGCGCTCCGGGCGTGCACCCGTACACTGGTTCGGTGCCGAAGGCGACCGTGCCGAGCGCCCGTGACTCGGCGGTCGCCGCGGGCGACCGGCTGGGCCCCGAGGTGGTCCTCATCCCGGTCAAGGCATTCCACCAGGCCAAGAAACGCCTCGGTCCCGCCCTCTCGGACACCGAAAGGGTCGCGCTCGTCCGGGCCATGGCCTCGCACGTCGTGTCCGCCTGCGCTCCTCTGCCGGTCGCGGTGGTGTGCGACGACGACGCCGTCGCCCGGTGGGCGTCGGACCTGGGAGCCACCGTCATGTGGGAGCCCGGCCAGGGTCTCAACGGCGCCGTGCGCGCCGGAGTCGAACGCCTGGCGGGGTCCGGAGCGCAATGGGTGACTGTCGCACACGGCGACCTGCCCAGGGCGCGGGGACTGGGCCTGCTGCCGCCCTACGAGGGCGTCACGCTCGTGCCGGACCGCCGCGACGACGGGACCAACGTGCTGCGGCTCCCCACCGGGTGCGACTTCCGCTTCGCGTACGGCCCCGGCTCGTTCCGGGCACACCGGGCCGAGGCGACCCGCCTCGGTCTGGCCGTGCGCGTCCTGCGCGACCCCGACCTCGCCTACGACGTCGACTGGCCCGACGACGTCGCCGAGCTCGGTCGGCGGGCCTGACGGACGCCCGGACGCGCAACCGGGGGCCCGAAGGCCCCCGGTCTCACGTGTTCCGAATGGAACGAAGCGCTCAGCGCCGACGCGCCGCCTTGCGGGCGGGAGCGCGGCGTGCAGCCTTCTTGGCCGGCGCGCGCCGCTTGACTGCCTTGCGAGCCGGAGCCCGCTTGGCGGCCTTCTTCGCAGGAGCCCGCCGCTTGACTGCCTTGCGAGCCGGAGCCCGCTTGGCGGCCTTCTTGGCCGGGGCCCGCTTCTTGGCTGCCTTGCGAGCCGGAGCCCGCTTGGCGGCCTTCTTCGCCGGCGCCCGCTTCTTGGCTGCCTTGCGTGCCGGAGCCCGCTTCTTGGTCGCCTTGCGAGCCGGAGCCCGCTTGACGGCCTTCCTGGCCGGGGCCCGCTTGACGGCCTTCTTGGCCGGCGCGCGCTTCTTCGCTGCCTTCCTTGCGGGGGCCCGCTTTTTCGCGGCCTTTTTGGCCGGGGCCCTTCTCTTCGCGGCTACTGCCACAGGTGCACCTCCCTAGGAGCATGGTCACTGAATAGAGGTGAAGCCTGCGCCACGCCGCGGCCGACAACCCCACGCCGTGCGCACTGCCGCACCGGATTCACTTTGCTTACGACGGGCGTCACCCTTGCGGCGACGTCCGTCTTGATTCCCCGAGTCGCGACGTCGGACCAACAGGTGCTGCGGCGACCGGAGCCGCGCGAAAAGCGAACCGACAACTCTCGCTTTTGCGCGCCACACATCGTCGTGTCGCAGCACATATCAACCCTCCCTCACACTTCGGGTAGACACATTCTTCTGTTGTGAACATGCTCAGGTCAAGCATTCTCTATTTGCGCGGTCATTTTGCGTTCCCCGATGACCTTCGATTCACACCATTCGCACCACGCAATTGAGGTACTTGCTGCGTCAGCGTGATCGCAACGGCGTGGTGTTGTCGCCTGATTGCGCGATATGTCCTCTGGAATTGTCTGCTCCCCAACGCAAACATCACAGGCATGGAACACGGCGCTCACTCGCATGTCGACATCCCGAATTCGTGCCTGAATTTCGACGACTGCACTGCGTGGGGTCCACCGCTATGCGAACCACAGCATCTATGTTGGAACCGGACAGCGGGGATGGATGTGGGCCGGCGCGAACGTTCGACCCTCGTCTTGGGTCCGCCGCGCTCTGGGAAGACATCCTCCCTGGTCATTCCCAATATTCTGCTGTCGGACGGGCCGGTCGTCTCGACCTCGACCAAGCCCGACGTCATGCGTGCGACCGCATCCTCACGCAACTGCGAGGGGTGGGCGTTCCTGTACGACCCGAGCGGCGAGGTCGAGTGCCCACGCGACGTCGAGCGTGTCGGTTGGTCCCCGCTCACCGCGGCGAAGAGTTGGGATGCGGCGGTGGTGACGGCAGACTCCATGGTGGGTGCGAGCCGGCTGCTCGCGTCGCGTTCGGGTGAGCACCACTGGAGCGAGCGGGCGGGGGCGCTCCTGTCGACCCTGCTCCACGCCGCAGCCCTGGGAGGGCTCACCATGCCGGACGTCCTCCACTGGATCGATCGTCACGATGGCGTTCCCGCCCTCGAAATTCTGGCCTCGGGCGTCGGAGAGGACCCACAGGCCACCGATCTGCTCGCCGGGATCGTGGCCACCGACCCCAGGGAGCAGTCCGGCATCTGGTCCACCTCTTCGGGCGTGCTCGCCGCGTACCGCACGCACGGCGCCCTGGCTTCGACACGGCTTCCGCCACTCGACTTCGAAGCGTTCTGCAGTGGCCCGCACACCCTGTACGTCTGCTCGACCGGACGCCGTCAGCGGCAATTCGCGCCTCTCGTGGTGGCCACCGTCGGCGACGTGCGCGACGCTGCCTACGCCCGGTCACGTGACGGGCGGGCCGGCCCGCCCGTCCTGCTGGCCCTCGACGAGGTGGCCAACATCGCCCCGCTGCCCGACCTCCCCGCCATGGTGAGCGAGGGGGCGGGGCAGGGTCTCCTCGTCCTGGCCTGCCTGCAGGACCTCTCCCAGGCCCGTGACCGCTGGGGTCCCGCCGCGGACGGTTTCCTCTCCCTCTTCGGCGCCACCGTCGTGTTGCGCGGGATCGCCGACACCTCGACCCTGCGCGACATCAGCGCGCTGGCGGGGAACCGGGAGGTGGCGACGACCACGGTCGGCCGGGCGGTCGACCGCTGGGGCCGCATCCGTCCCTCCACGTCGGTCGGCCGCAGCCTGCAGGCCCGGCTCCCCGTCGACGCCGTGGCCCGTGGCACACCGGGCCGCGCGCTCCTCATCGGCCCGCACAAGGACGTGCAGGAGGTCTCGTTGACACCGGCGCACGAGCACGCGCCGTGGCGCGAGCTCGTGCGCCCGTCCCGTGAGCTCGGCCGCAGTGACGAGCCGCACCGAGGCCGCTGAGGGTCAGCGTCCCAAGCCCTGTTCGATCGCGGCGGGTTCGCGTCGCCCGAGTCGGGACCGGGCCGCCTCCAGCTGCCGGGTGAGGCGGATGTGATCGGCCAGACGCAGCGTCGGCAGTGCGGCCAGGCACGTGGGGGAAGGTTCCGTCCCGAGGGGCTCGGGAGAGCGACCGACGCCCCAGCGCACCCGGTAGGCGTCGATGGCCGCCGCCGCGTCCACCCAGACCTCGTGATGGATCGGATCGACCGGCCTGGACCCCAGCGCGCGCAGGTGGTGCGCGCTCGGCACCACCGCCCGCAATTGATGGAGCGGCTCGGCCACCCCCACCGCGGCATCCGGCGCCCAAAGCATGACGACGCGTTCGAGGGAGGCGGCCTCGATGCCGTCCGGTGCGGCGGCGGCGAAGGCGCCGACCACGTCGCGGCGATGGGCACCCCCGTGGGCGGCCGGAGCGAGCGAGCCCGCGAAGCGGTGCTCGTCGAACAGCGGCGGCCCCGGGCCGGCCTGGCGCGGCGGCCCGAGCCCCAGCGCCGGCCGGCCTCCGAGGGCACGGGCCCGACGGGCCCATCCCGCAGCGAGCTCGCCATAGGAGCCTCGGGGCTCCTTGGGTCGGCGCGTGGCCGCCCACGCGATCCTGTTGGCCCGGGCGGAACGTGCACCGGCCTCGTGCATGCGACGACGGATGTCGGCGGCGCGGGAGGAGAACTCGCCGATCAACGCGGGAGCGACGCCTGCGATCTCCGCTCTCTGACCGGTCCCTCTGACCCAGCGCACGTCGAGCGCAGCCGCCAGGCCCGCCCGCAGGTGCGCCTCGTACACCGCACCTGCTGCGTGGCGGTGGGCGGCGATCCCTCGCCCGTCGCACGCGCTCCAGCGGCCGTCGACGCCGTGCACCAGGTTCGCCATGACGACGTGGCTGTGGAGGTGCGGGTCGCCGTTGCGGTTCAGCGCGTGCGTGAAGAGCCCGGCGATCATGCCGGTCGTCGGGACCACGGTTCGTTCGGGCCCCGAGCGCCGCCGCGCCGCCAGGCCGTGGCGCTCGAGGTACGACAGTGCGCCGGCGACCGCCTCGGTGTGGGCATGCACGACGTCGCGGGCGGTCTCCGCACCCCCGAGCCCGAACAGCACGCTGACCGACTTGGGAGCGCTGAACGTCAGGTCGAGCGCCACCACGCCCGCCCGCCCGGATCCCATCGGCCGCCCGCTCAGGGGATGGCAGCCGTCGAGCAGCCTGCGGAATTCCGCCGGCTGCAGTGGGCCCGCCAGCCCGAACCCGACCGCGGCCTCGCCCGTCCAGCGCGCCGGCGACGACACGGGCAGCTCGCGGGCGACGTCGCCCAGGTAGTAGGCGGCCCGCTCCCGACCGACCCGGTGGACCCCGAGCATCCGGCTCCTCTCGCTCAGTCACCAGCTCCTGCGGGGGTGAACGGTCGGGCCGGCGTCGAAGTCCCGCCGGGCCCGGACCGTGGCCGGCGACGGCTCAGTCCGGGATCCGCTCGTAGCGCGCCAGCACCCGGCGGGCCGCGTCCGCCGCCAGCCCCGTCAGCTCCGGCGGGCTCACGACGCGGGCGGCCGGCCCGAGCTGCAGCAGGAGCCGCTCGAACCAGGCCATGCCGGACACGTCGAGGACGACATCGGTCACGGTGCCGTCCCCGTCCCGCGCCACGGCGCGTACGGGCACGGATTCGGGCACCCACTGGGCGTCGCGCCCCAGCTGCAGGTGGACCTCGACGGCACCCGGGCCCGGGACGAACATCTCGTCCATGGGCCTGGTCCGCACGGTCCCCGACACAGTGGGCCGGTCGAGGGCGCGGACCGCTCCGATCCGGTCGACCCGGAAGCGCCGCATGTCCCCGGCGCGGTGGCAGTAGGCATCGAGATACCAATGGCCGTCGATCGTGACCACCTGCACCGGATCGACCCTCCGTGTCGTGAGCTCGTCCCGTGAGCCCGAGTGGTAGTCGATCTCGATCGCTCCACCCCCGTCGACAGACTCGCGCACCGCGCCCAGATGCTCGGGAGCATCGACGTCGAGACCGACCGCCTCGCGCGAGCCCAGTGCGGCGTCGAGCTTGACCAGGGCGCGGCGCAGCGCGTCGTCCTCGGATCCGGGCACGGCCAGGAGGAGCCGCGCCGACGCGGCCACGGCGAACCCCTCGGCCGGGGTGAGCCGGCGTGGACGCCCGAATTCGGGTGGCAGGAAGGCCCGGACGGAATGCTCCGACACCTCTATCTCCATCAGCGTGTCCGGCGTGTAGGGCGGGGTGCCACAGCACGCCGCCAGCTCCAGCTCGGCCACCAGCTCCTTCTCGCCCATGCCGAAACGCCGTGCCGCCTCGGCGATCGGGGCTTCGCCGACCTGGGCCAGCCAGCCGACCACCGCCAGCAGTCGTCGCAGGCGCCGGCTCGTGTCCGCGCCGGGGGCGCCGCGGGTCGTCGCCGCGTCCACGGGGTCCTCTCCGACCAGCGCCGGCGGGCGGTCCGGGGGCACGGGCGCCGCCGGCAGGGCCGTGAGAACACCCAGCCAGGCCACGAGCTCGTCCCGGAATGCGGCCGGAGCGGTCACGGTGGCGTGATCGAGGAGGCCGAGCACCCAGGACCGGATGGAGGCGAAGGACGAGACGTTGAGCGCGAGTTCGAGCGACCCGTCATCGAGCCGGTGGACGACCTTGTCCCGGCCCACCTCGTCGGCCACCCGGCGCGCCTCGAGCGCGTCCACCCGGATGCGCATCTCGATCCGGTCCTCCCCGTCGGCCTCCCACGGCTCGTCGGGCAGGGCCGCCTCGACGTCCACGTCCTGTGGCACGACGGCGCCGCCCGGCTCTCCCCGGGCGACCTCACCCTCGATCCGGTCTACCCGGAAGGTGCGCACTGCGCCGCGGCCGAGGTCCCATGCCACCAGGTACCAGTGCCCGAAGCGGAACCACAGCCCCACGGGCGCAACGCGTCTCGGCTCCCCGCGGTACGCGAATCCCGCGGTCGCGTGCGTCCGCACCGCCTCGAAGAGTTCGATGAGCGCCGCCGGCGGCACCATCGACGCGATGGGGCGGACGTCCCCGAGGCCCGCCGCGCCCAGCTTCAACAGCGCATCCCGACCGCTAGGATCGCCCAGGTGGACGCCGGCGACGGCGAGGTGGAGCGCAACCTGCTCGTCGGGCTCGAGATCGAGATCGGGCAGATAGAACGACTCGCGGTCGATGCGGTACCCGTACTGCTCGTGACCCGGCAACCGCTCCGTCAGGACCGGGATGCCCTCGTCGCGCAGGAGCCGCTTGTCCCGCTCGAAGGCCTGGCGCCGGGCCGAATGTTCCGGCGGGTAGCCCGGGACCTGGTGCGCGATGGCGTCGAGGGTCAGCGGCTGACTCGTGTCGAGAAGGACGAGGACGAGGTCCGTGACGCGTTCCAGCCGGTCGAGCTTCGCGGGCGCCTCCATCGCGTAGAGCCTATGGCGGCCGACGCAGCATGACGGGCTCCGCGCGGCCCTTCGACTGGCACCTGCACCTGCTCTGGTTGCTCGTCTTCCCGGCCCTCCTCGCCGTGTACGCGTGGGCGACGAGGCGCGAGGGCTGCGGGGCGACGACGAGGCAGAAGGCCCTCTTCCTCCTGGGGGTGCTCGTCCTGGTGGCCGCCGTGACGTGGCCGCTGGGCGACCTGGCGGCCCATTGGTTGCTGATGGCACTCGTCCTGCAGCGGCTTCTGCTGACCCTGGCCGTGCCCCCGCTGCTCGTCCTCGGGACGCCCCGACCGGTCATCGCCCGCCTCACCCGGCCGCCTGCGGTCGACGCCGTCCTGCGGGTGGTCGTGCGCCCCGCTCCCGCCGTCTGCATCGTCACGGTCGTCGCGGTCGGAACCCTGACGACGGGCGCGGTGAGCCTGGCAGCGCGGTCGGATCTGGCCCGGGTCGTGATCGAGCTCGTGGTGCTGGCCTCCGGCTTCGTCCTGTGGGCCCCTGTGCTCACCGAGCTGCCCGGCGCACCCCGGCTGTCCGCGCTCGGGCGGGGTGGGTACCTCATCGTCCAGTCGATCGTGCCGAGCTTCCTCTCCATCGTGTGGATCTTCGCCCGCCGCTCCCTCTACCCCGCCTACAGCCACGAGGGGACCGTGGTGGGCCTGTCCCCCCTCCTCGACCAGCAGCTCGCCGGCTTCTTGGCCAAGCTGAGCACGATCGCCGTGCTGTGGACGGTGGCGTTCGTGATCATGACGCGGGCACAGGCGGCCGAGGACACGGGCCTCGACGCCGAGCCACTGATGTGGTCCGACGTCCAACGCGAGATCGAACGAGCGGAGCGCCGCCAGCGACGGCAACGGTGGCCGGGCCCGAAGGCCGCCGACTAGGTCTGTCCTTTCGTGGCGCGGCGGCCGTCCCAGGGTGCACAATGGGTCGTGATGGGTACTTCGGTGATGATTCGTGTCCGCGGCCAAGCGGACGTCACGGGACGGGCAACGGCGCCGTCTCGGACAGAACTTCCTCCAGCCTGACGTCGCGGCTGCGGTGGTCGCAGAGGCGGCCTTCGAGGACGGGGACCTCGTCGTCGAGATCGGTGCGGGCCGTGGCGCCCTCACCTTCGCGCTGGCACGGCGCGGTGTGCGCGTCATCGCGTTGGAGCGGGATCCCGTCTGGGCCGAGCAGCTGCGGCGCGAGGCCCTCCGGTGGGCTGCGGGCGAGGTCGAGATCGTCTGCTGCGACGCGCGCCGTTACCGCCTGCCCCGCCGGCCCTTTCGTGCCGTCGGGTCCCTCCCGTTCGGCGCCACGACCGCATTGCTGCGGCACCTGCTCGACGACCCGGGCAGTGGTCTCGAGCGCGCCGATCTCATCGTCCAATGGGAGGTGGCGCGCAAACGGGTCGCGACGCCGCCCACCACGGTCCTCTCCACCACGTGGGCGCCCTGGTGGACGTTCGCGGCCGGCCGGAGGATTCCCGCCAGCGCCTTCCGGCCGGTGCCGGCCGTCGATGCGGCGGTGCTCAAGGTGGCGCGCCGCACACCGCCGCTCCTGCCCGGGCACCTCGCGCCCGCCTACGGCGAGTTCGTGCGGCGCCACTGGGGGTAGCGTCTCCTGCTCGTGACCGGGCAGGAGTGGACCGTACCGGACGTCTACCTCCTGGCCGAGGGGGCCGAGGGGCAAGTCGCCGTCCCGCACCTGACGCTGACGTTCGGCGCGACGGGACTCGCTTTGGACAAGGCCGACGGCGAACCGGTCTGGTACTGCGGCTGGGATCACCTGCAGGAGATGGCGCCGGTGGAGCGCTCCGTGCTCCCCGACGGACGGGGAGGTGTGGTGATCCTCGTGGTGGAGCGCAGCGGCCGGCGGCGCCGGCACCACTTCGTGCTGGCGACGGACGACGCCGCGTCGACGGAAGCCTCGGTCAGGGACCGCGCCCTTTCACGCGGACTGCGGACGAGCCGGGAGCGGCCTGCGGTGTCGCGTGCCCTGAACGTGTCGATCGTGGCGGCCGCGGCAGCCGTCGTCGCGGTGCTCCTGCTCTCCGCCCTCCACCTCATCCACTTCTAGAGGCGCGGGAGCCTCAGGCCAGCGATGCGCTCCGCAGCTCGTCGAGGGAGAGCTCGGCCGTCTGGTTGCCGCCGCACTGTGGGCAGTGCTCCACGTGGCGCCACGAGCGGAGCAGACGGGTCCCCTCGGGGTTGAGCAGCACGACGAACGACTCCGATATGGGATCGATTTCGAGCCCGAAGTACGCCCTCCAGGCGGTGGTGGCCGCGTGGGCGTCCAGTGCCAGCCCCTTCAGGACGCGCCGGAAGCGCATCCGCGCCGTGTCGAAGATCCACGTACTGTGGCAGGACTCCAGGACGAAGAGGGCGTCCTCTGCGGGGGGGACCACATCGCTGATCATGCCCGATCATTTCCCCAGATCGGCGTCGAATGCGCCTCAGGATCGTTACGAATCGATGACGATTTGCGTTTTCCCTGGTCGAATGCCTATTGCGGCCCCGCATCGTGCTTCCGGCCGACGACCAGCTCGCGCTTCGTGCAGAGCTGGCGCAGCGCTCCGCAGAGGACGATCCTCGTGTCCGCGGGGTCGATCACCTCGTCCACCCACCCCCGCTCCGCCGCCTGCCACGGGTTGAGATAGGCGTCCTCGTAGGCCAGCTCGCGATCCGACCGCTCGCCCGGCTCGAGGGCCCGGTGGAGGATCTGCACCGCCCCCGACGCCCCCATCACCGCGACCTCGGCGTCGGGCCAGGCCAGGCAGAGGTCGTTGCCGATGCCGCGGGAATCCATGACGATGTACGCGCCGCCGAATGCCTTGCGCAGGATCAGGCACAGCCGCGGCACCGTCGCCTGTGCGTAGGCGAACGCGAGCTCGGCCCCGTGGCGGATCATCCCGCGCCATTCGAGGTCCTTGCCCGGCAGGAAGCCCGGCGTGTCCACGAGGCTCACGATGGGCAGGTTGAACGCGTCGCAGAGGCGGACGAAGCGGGCGCCCTTCTGCGACGCCGCGATGTCGAGCGTGCCCGCCAGGATCCGGGGCTGATTGGCCACTACACCGACCGGCATCCCGCCCAACCGGGCGAACGCCGTGACGATCTGCCCGGCCCAGCGCGGCCACAGCTCCCGGAATTCGCCGTCGTCACAGAGCTCCCTGAGCACGTCGCGCACGTCGTACGTCGCCGCCTTGCGGTCGGGGATCACCGTGCGCAACTCGGCGGTGGACCGCAGCACCGAATCGCTCACCGGTGCCAGAGGTGGAACTTCGTCGGTGTTGGAGGGCAGGTACTCGAGCAGCTCGGCCACGGCGCCGTCCACGTCCTCGGACTCCACGGCACACAGCCCGCTCGCGGTGGCGTGCACGGCGGTCCCGCCCAACTCGCCGATGCCCACACGAATGCCGGTGAACTCGGCCACCATCTGCGGGCCCGACACGAACGCCACGGCCTCCGAGCTCATGACCACGAGATCGGAGAGCCCGAGCAGGAGGGCGGGCCCCGACACGACGGGGCCCGTCGCCGCCGCGATCACCGGCACCTGCCCGCTGCAGCGCGAGATGGCGGCCGCCGCCCGGCCCCAGCCGTGGAGCGCGGCGACGCCGTCGAGGACGTCCGCCCCGCTCGAAGCGACGAAGAAGACGAAGGGGATCCCCAGCGCGCGGGCCTGGTCGGCCGCCTCGGCGAGCCGCACGCCGTCGGCGTGGGTGATCGCGCCGCGCCGCATGGTCCCGAGCGACCGGGCGATGACGGCATTGCGCCCGCCGATCCGTCCCACCACCGAGGTGACGGCGCCGACGATGCCCTTGCCGACGTCGGGGTCCTCCTCCAAGCGGATGGCGGTCACCGTGGCCGAATGTAGACCAGCCTCCGGAAATCGGGACGAGGTCGCCGGCGGGGGGCTGCTAGAGGTGGTTCGTCTCGGCCCGCCGCCACGGGCCGGAGCGTCCACCCGACTTCTCCCACAACGCGAGGTGCTCCACCGTCATCGTGCGATCGGAGGACTTGCACATGTCATAGACGGTCAGGGCGGCGACGGTGCAGGCCGTCATCGCCTCCATCTCGACGCCGGTGCGGTCCACGGTTTCGACCTGGGCCTCCACCTCCACGTAGTCGTCCCCGATGGAGAAGTTGACCCCGATGGACCCGACGAGCACGGGGTGGCACATCGGGATGAGCTCGGCCGTCCGCTTGGCGGCCTGGATCCCGGCGATCCTGGCGGCGGCCAGCACGTCGCCCTTCGTGATGGCGTTGTTGGCCACCTTCGTCGTCGTCTCGGGCAGCATCGAGACCCGGCAGCGGGCCAGGGCACGGCGGTGCGTGGGCTCACGGGGTGTGACGTCGACCATGCGGGCGCCGCCCAGCGGGTCGAGATTGGCCAGCATGCGGTCGGACACGAACGGGCAGTCTACGACCTGGGGCGGCTCCGGACCGACGCCGCCGCCCAGCCCCGCCGGGTAGACTTGGCAGTCTCAGGCTGCGAGTGCCAACGGAGGAGTCCATTGCCGACCTATGAATATGCGTGCACGTCCTGCGGGCACCGGCTCGAAGCCGTCCAGAGTTTCTCCGACGACCCCCTGACGGAGTGCCCGGCGTGCGGGGCCGAGCTGCGCAAGGTGTACGCGCCCGTCGGCATCGTCCTGAAGGGCAGCGGGTTCTACAAGACGGACTCCAGGGCCGCGGCCGGCAACGGCTCGGGAACCAAGAAGTCCGACGACTCGACCAGCGGCTCGTCGAGCCCGGAGACGGCGGTCAAGAAGGACGCCCCGTCCACGGGAGGCGGGACGGAGGCCAAGCCCGCGGCGACGGCCGCCACCTGAGGGCCGCTCGTCAGTCGCCGCTGAGCGCCATGTCGGCGATGGCGACGGTCTGGCCTGCCGCCACACCGGGCAACCAGCGCAGGTCACCGCCGATCGCGACCACCGACTGAAGCATGCGCTGCAGCGTGGACGCGACCGTCACCTCCCGCACCGGCTCCGCCAGCGCACCGCCCCGGATCATCAACCCCTCCGCACCCACCGAGAAGTCCCCGCTCACCGGGTTGACCCCCGAGTGCACACCCGTCACCGACTGCACGTAGACGCCGTCTCCGACGGCAGCCAGGATCTCGTCGGGCCCACTCTCCCCCGGTGCGAGCACGAGGGCGCGGCAACCCGCAGACGGCGTCCCGGCGAAGCCGCCGCGCACCGCCGATCCCGTGGACACCATCCCGGCTCGGCGGGCCGAAACCGTGTCGAAGACGAACATCCGCAGCACCCCGTCCGAGATCAGGACGTTGCGACGGCACGCCAGGCCTTCGCCGTCGTGCGACGAGGCGCCGTAGGCCCGCGCGTCGGTCGGGTCGTCGACCAGGAGGACCCCACCGGTGGCAACGGTCTCGCCGATGCGACCGGCGAAGAAGGACCGGCCCTTGACCACTGCTTCGCCCGAGAGCGCGGACGCCACCACCGACAGCAGGGTCGAGACCACGCGCGGGTCGAAGACGACGGTGCAGTGGGCGGAGCTCGCCTTCTGCGCGCCGAGCATCCGCGTCGCGCGCAGGACGGCATCGTCCATCGCTTCGTCGGGAACGAGCTCGCCGGGCCCGCGGCCGACGCTGAAGCCGGTCCCCGTCTGCGTCTCCGCCCCCTCGCCGGCGATGGCGTCGACGGAGATGAACGCGTTGGTGCGCTGGCGGCTGGACGAGATGCCGGTCGTCGACACCAGCGCCACCTCCACCCGGCTGTCGGCGTAGTCGGCGGAGGAGACCTGCCGGATTCGGGGGTCGGCGGCGCGGGTCGCCCGCTCGAGCTCGATCGCCAACGCGACCTTCTTCTCCATGGGCGTCGTCGCGACGCCGTCGTCCCACAGGTCGAGCTCACCGGCGGCGACGTCGTCGGGCACGGCCAGGACGACGTCGGGGTCCGGGGTGGCGAAGCGCGCGTTGTCGCGGGCATCGGCCAGCGTGGCGGCGATCACCGCCGGGTCCAGCGAGCCCGCCCAGGCGAAGCCCACCTGGCTGCCCTCGCCACCGGGCGCGTCGACGAGGACGCGGATACCCACGCCGGACGAGTCGGCCGAGGTCAGGGACTCGATCTCCCCCTCGTAGGCGCGCACCTCGGTGTCGGTGCCCCGGGTCACGTAGACCTCGACGCCCTCGCCCGGGCGCGCCTGGGCGACCACGGACGTCGCCAGCTCGAGGAGGTCGCTCACGCCGTCCCCCCGAGCGTCACGCCGGTGATGCGCAGCGTGGCCTGCCCGCACCCGACGGGGACACTCTGCCCGTCCTTGCCGCAGGTCCCCGGTGTCATGTCGAAGTCGGTGGCCACCGCGTCGATGCGCCGCAGGACCTCGGGGCCGTTCCCGATCAGGTTGGCGTCGCGCAGCGGCTCGGTGATGCGGCCGCCTTCGATCAGGTACGCCTCGGTCGTGCCGAAGACGAAATCACCGGTGGCCGTGTTCACCTGGCCGCCGCCGAGCTTCTTGACGTAGACGCCGGACGGCGTCTGGGCCACGATCTCGTCGGGATCCTCCGCTCCCGCGAGCAGATACGTGTTCGTCATGCGCACCATCGGCAGGTACTGGTAGCTCTGGCGGCGCCCGTTGCCCGACGACTTGCGACCCTCCTTGCGCGCCCGCAGCCAGTCCCACATGTAGTCGGTCAGGACCCCGTTCTCGATCAGCACGTTGCGGGCGGGCGGGCAACCCTCGTCGTCCACCCCGAAATTGCCCCACTCGCCCAGCACCGTGCCGTCGTCCACCAACGTGACGAGCGGGCTGGCGACGAGCTGCCCGACCTGGCCCGTGTAGACGGAGGCGTCCTTGACGATGTGGTCCGCCTCGAGCCCGTGGCCGCACGCCTCGTGGAAGAGGATGCCGCCCGAGCCGCCGGCCAGCACGATGGGCACCTCGCCCGACGGGGCCGGGCGGGCCGACAACTTGGCCAGCGCCCTGGCAGCCGCCGTGTGCGCGATCTCCTCGACCGGGTGGCGCTCGAAGATCTCGAAGCCCTCGGTCCGGGCCAGGGACTCGTAGCCCGTCTGCATGCCCGTGTCGCCGTTGGCGACGCAGACGACGTTGAACCGCGTGCGGATCTGATCGTCCCCGGCGAGCAGTCCGTCGGAATTGGCGATCAGCACCCGGCGCCGGCTGTCGCCGCAGCCCACCTGCACCTGGGTGATCGCGCCGCCGGCGCCGCGGGCCGCCTCGTCGGCCCGCGTCAGCAGCTCGAGCTTGCGGGCCTTGTCCACCGTGTCGGGCGGCGTGCGGTCCCCGCGGTCGTGCACGGACGCGGGCCCCAGCGCCACGGTGCGCACTGCCGCACCCCCCTGCCTCGCCACCGCCGCCGCCGCACGGGCCGCCGCCAGCAGTCCGGCTTCGGTGAGGTCTGCCGTATGGGCGAAGCCGGTCGTCTCGCCGTCCACGACGCGGATCCCCGCCCCCCGCGAGCGCCCCGAGGAGAGCTCTTCGACCTTGCGGTCGTCGAGCACCGCACTGGCGGTCGCGGTGTCCTCGGCGAAGACCTCCGCCAGGTCACCGCCCCCGACCAGAGCGGCGGACAGGACGCGTTCGAGCACGTCAGAGTCGATGAGGGTGGTGTCGGTCACGGCGGTATCGTAATCGCCGTGCCCGCGAACCCCTCCGAGACGCGTACCCCCGCCGGGCACGGGCCGCATGCCGGCCTCACGGCCCAGCTCGAGCTGACGGTGGGCACCGCGGACACCGCGGAGCACTTCCGCTCCGGCGACGTCCCCGTCCTCGCCACGCCCCGCCTCATCGCCCTGTGCGAGGAGGCCAGCTGCCGAGCCACCGACGGCCATCTCGGCGAGTCGCAGTCGAGCGTGGCCACCCGGGTGCAGTTCGACCACCTGGCGCCGGTCGCCGTCGGCTCGGTGGTCCTCGCCGAGGCCACGCTGGTCAAGGTCGAGGGCCGGAGGCTGATCTTCACCGTCTCCGCGGCCCGGCTCGAGGACGACGGCGGTGGGCTCGTCGGCGCGGGGCGCGTGACCCGGGTCGTGGTCGACCGCTCCGCCTTCTTGGCCAAGGCGGGCGCGGACAGACCCTGAGCGCGACCCCGCCCACGGTCGAGGGGCCCCGGCTCCTGGCTGGAGCGGGTCCCGTGGTGGCGGCCTTCGCGACGTTCGGCCTCTTCTGGGGCAGCTGGGCCGTCATGCTCTTCGACGTCCAGCACGCCTTCTCCCTGAACGACGCCCAGCTGGGCCTGCTGCTGGCGGTCGCCATCGCGGTGGCCGGCGCATCGAGCGCGGTGACGGCGCACCTGGCCGACCGGGTGGGTGCGCGGCGGCTCCTGTGGATCGCGCTCTTCGCCTGGGCCGTCCTGCTCTGCGTCCTGGCCCTGACCCGCCAGCGCTGGGCGTTCGCCACCGTGCTGGTGCTGGTCGAGGTCGCCGGCGGCTCCATCGACACGGCCATGAACGCCGAGGCGTCACACCGCCTGGTCACCAAGCCGTCGTCCCTCGTCCGGCTCCACGCACTGTTCAACACCGGTGCGCTCACGGGAGCAGCCGTCGCCGCCCTCGTCATCCACGCCGGGGTGTCGTGGCGCTGGGTCTGGCCGGCGATCGCGGTCGTCGCTCTCGGCGTGGGCGCCTGGGCGCTGGCCACCGATCCCGGCACGGCGCTCGTCCCGGCCGGCGGAGAGGTCCCGGCCCCGCACGCCGGGAGTCACCCCCTGCGGCGGCTGCGCCGCGACGGCCTCTTGATCCTGCTGGCGGTGTTCGCCCTGGCCGAGATCACCGAAGGCGGCGTCGACACCTGGGGCGTGCTCTTCCTGCGCAACCACCTGGCCACCGGCGTGCTGCTCGGCGCCGGGGCGTACGTGGTCGGGCAGCTCGTCGCGGCGACCACCCGTGGGGCCGGCGGCACGCTGCTCGGCCGGTTGTCGACCCGCAGCGCACTGATCCTCGGCGGGTGCGTCGCCGGCGCGCGGCATCCTCCTCGAATCGGTCTCCCCGTTGGCCGGCGTCGCCGCGGTGGGGCTCGCCCTCGGCGCGGGCGGGGCCTCGCTCTTCTGGCCCCTGGTCATGAGCTCGGTCAGCCGGCTGGCCAGCCAGGTCGTCAGCTGCGGTGGGGACCTTCACCGCGGCCGGGTACGTGGGTTGGGTCGCCGGTGCGCCGATCGTCGGCTGGGTCTCGCAGACGTTCGGGCCCGGCCCGGGGCCTTCAGGTCCTGGCCGTGGCCTCCTTCGGCGTCGCGGTCTGCACCTTGTTCACGCCGCGGCGTCGGGCCGCCCCGGATGACAGCGGGTAGCCTGGGGCCAACCGCCATGATCCTCCACAGCATCGAGACGCCCGCCGACGTCAAGGGCCTGAACCAGCAGGAACTCGCCGAATTGAGCGAGGAGATCAGGGCGTTCATCGTCGACACGGTGACCACCACCGGTGGCCATCTCGGCTCGAACCTGGGCGCCGTGGAGCTCACCCTGGCCCTGCACCGGGTGTTCGACTCGCCCCGCGACGTCATCCTGTGGGACACCGGTCACCAGGCCTACGTGCACAAGCTGCTGACCGGCCGGCGCTTCGGCTTCAAGACCCTCAAGCAGGCCGGCGGGCATGTCGGGCTACCCGAACCGGGCCGAGTCGGAGCACGACTGGATCGAGAACAGTCACGCCTCGACGGCGCTCTCGTACGCCCACGGCATCGCCAGCGGGTTCCCGCTGCGGGGCATCGACGGCGAGCGCCGGGTCGTGGCCGTGGTCGGCGACGGGGCGCTGACCGGCGGGATGGCCTACGAGGCCCTCAACAACCTCGGACACTCACGACGGCGGGTCGTGATCGTGCTCAACGACAACGGGCGCTCCTACGCGCCGACGGTGTCGCAGCTCTCGCAGAGCCTGACGACGCTGCGGCTCAACCCGACCTACACCGCGGCGCGTGAACGCCTGCGGCTGCGCCTGCGCGAGCTCCCGGCCTTCGGCGAGCTCGCCTACTCGGGCGTGCACTCGCTGACCAGCGCGCTGCGCGAGATGGTGGCGCCGCACACCTTCTTCGAGGCACTGGGCGTGCGCTACGCCGGGCCGATCGACGGCCACGACATCGAGCACATGGAGCAGGCCTTCACGCCACGCCGCCGAATGGGACGGTCCGATCGTCGTCCACGTGCTCACACAGAAGGGCCGCGGCTACGCGCCGGCCGAAGAGGACGAGATCCAGCGCCTGCACGACGTCAAGGCGACCAAGCCGATCGTGCTGGAGAATGCGGTGGGCAGCTCGGCCGGGCTCGCCGTGGGCGGCTCCGCCGGCTCCGACAGCGGCGGGGTCACCTCGCCGGGCTCCCCGCGCGAGACCGGGAGCGGCGACGAGTCGCCCCCACGGGCCGCCACCTACACCGACGCCTTCTCGCGCGCCCTGCAGGCGGCCGCGGAGGAAGACGCCCGCGTCGTGGCGCTCACCGCGGCCATGCCCGGACCGACGGGTCTGCTCGCCTTCCAGGCCCGGTTCCCCGATCGCTTCTTCGACGTCGGCATCGCCGAGCAGCACGAGGCGACCGCCGCCGCCGGGATGGCCATGGCCGGCCTGCGTCCCGTCGTCGCGGTGTACTCGACCTTCTGGAGCCGTGCGTTCGACCAGGCCAACCTCGACGTCGGCCTGCACGGCTGCCCCGTGGTCTTCGTCCTGGACCGGGCCGGCATCACCGGCGACGACGGCCCGAGCCACCACGGCATCCTCGACCTGGCCCTCGCCCTGTCGATCCCGGGCATGACGGTGTTCGCACCGTCGGCCGCGGAGGAGGTGGCGCCGATGCTGCGCGCCGCCCTCGAGCTGCCCGGGCCCTCGACCATCCGGTTCCCCAAGAGCGCGCCGCGGCACATCGCCCTCGAGGATGTCGGCCGGGGGCTCGAGGCGCGCAGCTGCGCGGCGGTGACGGATCGGTCTGCCTGCTCGGTGTCGGCAAGACGGTCGGCGCCTGCCTCGACGCCGCCGACGAGCTGGCGGGCGAGGGGATCGCGGCCACGGTCTGGGACGTCCGGGTGGTGTCGCCGGCCGACGTCACCATGCTCGGCGACGCCGCCCGCCACCGGCTCGTCGTCACGGTCGAGGACGGCGTGCGCCACGGTGGTGCGGGCGCCTTCCTCGTCGACGCCATGGCGGCCCAGGTGGAGTCGGGCGGCCTCCCGAGCCCGGCGACCGCGTCCTCGGCGTCCCCCGCCAGTTCCTGGCCCAGGGCAGGGCCGACGACATCCTGGCGAGCCTCGGCCTCGACGGTGCCGGCATCGCGGAGAGCGTCCGCCGGGCGGGTCTCGAGGTCCCGGCCGCCGAGGCGGAACACTGACCGATCGGCACGGCGCTAGGCGCAGGTTGGCGCCGTTCTGCCGCACGAAGTCGTTGACCGCGTAGTACGCCTCGATCGACTCGCCGGCGTCCCCCCAGAAGCCCTCCTGGATGTCGTGGGCCATCTGGCCCTCGCCGACGAAGTGGTTGTTCACGTCCGTGATCTCCAGCTCGCCGCGGCCAGAGGGGACGAGGTCGCCGATGATGTCGAACACGCCGGCCTCGTAGCAGTAGATGCCGGTGACGCAGTACGCCGACGCCGGGTGCTCGGGCTTCTCGTCGATGTGCGTCACCCGGCCGTCCTCGCCGAAGACGGGGACGCCGAGGTGGCGCAGGTGCTCGGGCTCGTCCACCTTCGAGAGGAGGATGCGCGCGCCGGAGGGATCGGACCGGAAGGCGTCGACCATCGGCTTGATGGAGCGCTCGACGATGTTGTCGGCCAGCATGACGAGCACCGGCCCACCCTCCGCGAAATGCGCGGCGAGCCCCAGTGCCTCGGCGATGCCGCCGGCGTTCTCCTGGTAGGCGTACGAGAGCTGGTCGATGCCGTACTCGTGGCCGTTGCCGAGCAGCCGCAGGAACTCGCCGGCGTGGGTGCCGCCGGTGACGAGCATGATCTCGTCGATGCCGCTCGAGACCACCGCCTCGATCGCCCAGGCGATCATGGGACGGTCGTAGATGGGCAGCAGGTGCTTGTTCGTGATGCGGGTCAACGGATAGAGGCGAGAGCCGGTCCCCCCGGCAAGGATCACACCCTTCACGTCCGCGCTCCCGCCGCGCGCAAGGTTGGCATGGCGCGTTTCTAGTCGAACGTGAGCACGCCACGCGCCACCCGGCCGGCATGCATCTCGTCGACGACCTCGCCGAACCGGTCGAGGGGGCGCGTGAGCGACACCAGCTCGTCGAGCATCAGCAGCCCGGACTGGTAGAGGTCGACCATGAGCGGGATGTCGTGGTGGGGCCGGGCCGAGCCGTAGCGGCAGCCGAGCAGGCCCCGGTCGACGTAGGCGAGGGCGTTGACGTCGACGGACACCTCGGTCCCACGGGGCGGGATGCCGATGGCCACCGCGGTGCCGCCCCAGTCCAGGCAGTCGAGCGCGCTGCGCAGGACCGCCGGGTGCCCCACGCAGTCGAAGGCCCAGGTGACTCCGCCGAGGGGGAAGAGGGCACCGGCGGCGGACTCCCGGTTGGCCGGCACGAGCTCGCGCACCGCCGCCGCGGCGTCGCCCGCCGTGGCGTCGACGAAATGGGTCGCACCGAACTGTCGTCCGAGGTCCTCCTTCGCGGCCACCGTGTCCACCGCCACGATCCTCGTCGCCCCGGCGATGCGCAGACCTTGGATGACGTTGAGGCCGACCCCGCCGACGCCGAACACGGCCGCCGTGTCGCCCGGCCGGACCTTGGCCCGGTTCAGCACCGCGCCGACCCCGGTCAGCACGCCGCACCCGATGAGGCAGGCCGACGACAGCGGGATCTCCTTGGGGATGCGCACCGCCTGCACCTCGCTGACGACGGTCAGCTCCGAGAACACCGACGCGGCGGCGAAGTTCGAGGCGGGCTCCCCCTTGAAGGTGAACGGCGTCGAGATGTTGCCGAGGGAGCTCTTGCACATCGTGGGGTGGCCGGTGCTGCAGGCCCGGCAGGCGCCGCAGCTGGCCAGGGTGGCGATCACGACGTGGTCCCCCGGCTTCACGGACCGCACGGCGTCGCCCACGGCCTCGACGACCCCGGCTCCCTCGTGGCCGAGCACCGCCGGAGCGGGGAACGGAATGGTCCCGTCGATGACCGACAGGTCGGAGTGGCACACGCCCGCGGCCTCCATGCGGACCTGCACCTCGTTGGGGCCCGGGCCCCGCACCTCGAGCTCGTCCGTGACCTCGACCCCTTCTCCCGTGTAGACGATGCCTCGCACTTACTCGCTCCTCTCGTTGGTGACGACGTGGTCCGCGCCGGCCGCGTGGCGCTGGCGCAGGTCGCGCTTGAGCACCTTCCCGCTGGCGTTCACCGGCAGCGCGTCGACCAGCACCACGCTGCGGGGCACTTTGTAGTTCGCCATGGCCCCGCGTGACCAGCTGAGGATGGCGCGGCCCAGCTCCTCGGAGTCGGCATCGCTCGCGACGGGGACCGCCGGGACCACATAGGCGCAGCCCACCTCCCCCATCCGTTCGTCCGGGATGCCCACGACGGCGACCTGGGCCACCGCCTCGTGGCCGCGCAGGATGGCCTCGATCTCGGCCGGGTAGGCGTTGAACCCGCCCACCACGTACATGTCCTTGACCCGGTCCGTGATGGTCACGTTGCCCTGGGGGTCCATGACGCCGATGTCGCCGGTGTGCAACCATCCCTCGGCGTCGATCGCCTCGGCGGTTGCCGCCTCGTCGCCCCAGTAGCCCGACATGACCGTGTAGCCCCGCACGACGATCTCCCCGGGCCGCCGGGAGGGACCTCCTCGCCGTCGGCCACCACCCGCACCTCGAGACCGGGGATGGCGCGCCCCGACGTGGCCGACACGACCTCGGGAGGGTCGCTGCGCCGGCACATCGTCACGGTGCCGCAGGACTCGGTCAGGCCGTAGGCGGTGAGGACCGTCTCGAAGCCGAGCTCGTCACGCATCGCCTGGACCAGCTCGACGGGCACGACGGCCGCGCCGGTCACCCCGAGCCGGAGTGACGACAGGTCGTGGTCCGCGCGGCCGGGGTCGGCGAGCAACGTCTGGTACAGGGTGGGCGGACCGGGCAGCACGCTGATGCGCTCGGTGGCGATGCGCGCCATGACCGCACCGGCATCGAACACCGGCTCGGGCACGACGGTGGCCCCCGCCATGAGGCAGGCCAGGATGCCCGCCTTGTAGCCGAACGTGTGGAAGAACGGGTTCACCACGAGGTAGCGATCGACGCCCCGAGGCCCACGATGGAGGACCAGGTCCCGAACGTGCGCAGCGACTGGGCGTGGGTCGTCGCCGCCCCCTTGGGATGCCCGGTGGTCCCCGACGTGAAGATGAGGTCGGACACGTCCTCGGGGCCCACCGCCGCCGCCCGAGCCGCGGTGTCGGCGGCGCCGACCCGCTCCCCGTCGGCCAGGAGCCCGGGCAGACCGAGGCTCACGACCCCGGCCGGGCCGCCTGCCGCGGCGTCACCCTCCTCGCGCAGGACGACGATGCGGGCGAGCGCGCCGGTGTCCTGCCCCGCCAGCATGGCGGGATAGTCGGCCCCGAGGAACCCCCGGACCGTCAACAGGGTCGTGGCGCCGGCGTTGCGCAGGATGTACGCCGCCTCCGCCCCCTTGAAGCGGGTGTTGAGGGGCACCAGCACGGCGCCGGCCCGCAGCACGCCGAGCGCGGCCAGCATCCACTCGGCGCAGTTGGGCGCCCAGACGGCCACCCGGTCCCGGGCGCCGACGCCGGCGGCCACGAAGCCCCGGGCGTAGCGGTCCACCTCGGGCGCCAGCTGGGCGTAGGTGAGGCGGAGGTCCCCGTCGACCAGCGCCTCGATGGCGCCGTGCCGCTGCGCCGCGTCGTCGACCAGGTGGGGGACCGTGCCCCAGGTCAGGTCGGCCCGGGGGTCCTCCTGCTCCGTCGGTGCGCCGCCGATCCCGCCGTTCACGGGTGCTGGCTGCTCACGGAGATGACCTCCCCGGAGAGGTACGAGGAGTAGTCGCTGGCCAGGAAGACGATGACGTTGGCCACCTCCCAGGTCTCGGCCCCGCGGCCGAACAGCTCGCGGCGGCGCAGGACGGCCAGGTCCTCGTCGGGGATGGCCCGGTTCAAGAACGGGTGCTCGGCCAGGCTGGGCGACACGGCGTTGACCCGCACGCCCGCCGGCGCCGCCTCGGCGGCCGCGCACCGCGTCAGCGCCATCACGCCGGCCTTGGCCGCCGCGTAGTGCGCCTGACCCGGCTGGGCCCGCCAGCCGAGCACCGAGGCGTTGTTGACGATGACGCCCGCTCCGCTGCGGCAGGAGGCACTTCGAGCGCGGCACGGGTGCAGCGGAAGGTGCCGGTGAGCGTGATGTCGAGCACGGTCGACCACTGCTCGTCGGTCATCTCGACCAGCGGCACCGTGCCGCCGAGACCGGCGTTGTGCACCGCGACGTCGATGCGCCCGAAGCGCGCCACCGCGCCGTCGTAGAGCGCACCCACCTGGGCCTCGTCGCGCACGTCGCAGGCCAGCGCGTGCACCCGGTCCGGTCACCGGCCTCCGCGGCGAGCTGCTCGGCCGTCTCGCCGAGACGCCGTTCGTGGGCGTCGGAAACGACGACCGACGCCCCCTCCTCGAGGCAGCGCCTGGCGGTGGCGGAGCCGATGCCCGTCCCGGCCGCCGCCGTCACCACGACGACCTTGCCGTCGAGGAGCGCGTGACCGCCCGGGCGGTGGTGGTGGCGGCGGCGGTTCGAAGGATGCATCGAGGCTCGTGCTCACGCCACCCCTTTCGGTTCCGGCGGGAGGCCGAGCACCCGCTCGCCGATGATGTTGCGCTGGATCTGGTTCGAGCCACCGTAAATGGTCTCGGCGCGGGCGAAGAGAAAGGAGCGCTGCAGCTCGCCCAGCCCGTAGCCGCGCGTTCTCGGGCAGCGGCTCCCCGTCGAGCACCGTCGCCGCCGGCCCGAGCACGTCCATGGCCAGCTCGCCGAGGCGACGGTGCCAGCTCCCCCAGTACAGCTTGGCGATGGAGGCCTCGGGCGGCGCCACCGGGCCGTCGACACCCGAGAGGCTGCGCAGGGTGTTGTAGCGCATGATCGTGAGCTCGATGTGGGCCTGGGCCAACCGCTGCCGCAGGACCGGGTCGCGTGAGCGACCGTTCTCTGCCGCCAGCGCCACGATGCGGTCGAGCTCGCGCCGGAAGCCCAGCTGGTGGCCGAGCAGGGCCACGCCGCGCTCGAAGGCCAGGGTGGCCAGGGCGACGCGCCAGCCGTCGCCCACGTCACCGACCACGTTGTCGGCGGGGGTGCGGGCCCCGTCGAAGAACACCTCGTTGAACTCGCTGGTGCGGGTCAGCTGGGTGATCGGGCGCACCTCGACCCCGGGCTGGTCCATCGGCACCAACAGATAGGACAGGCCCTTGTGGCGGGAGGTCGACGGATCCGTCCGGCAGACGACGAAGCACCAGTCCGCCTGGTGGGCCAGGGACGTCCAGACCTTCTGGCCCGTCACCACCCACTCGTCGCCGTCGCGCCGGGCCCGCGTCGAGACGTTGGCCAGGTCGCTGCCCGCGTCCGGCTCCGAGTAGCCCTGGCACCACAGCTCGGATCCCTCCCGGATCGGCGGGAGGAACCGCGCCTTCTGCTCGTCGGTGCCGTAGTGGATGAGGGTCGGGCCCGAGCAGGCCCTCGCCCATGACGTTGACCCGGCCCGGTGCCCCGGCCCGGGCGTACTCCTCGTTGAAGATGACCTGCTCGGTCATGGACGCGCCGCGGCCGCCGTGCTCGGCCGGCCAGCCCAGGCAGGTCCACCCCCCCTCGGCCAGCACCCGCTCCCAGCGCCGGCGCACCTCGAAGCCGAAGGTCTCGTCACCGGAGCCGCCGCGTCCTCCCAGCTCGGCGAACTCGCCCACCAGGTTCTCCTCGAGGAACCGGCGGACCTCCAGCCGGAACGCCACGTCCTCGGGGCGATCACGCAGATCCATCGCCCGGGAGCGTAGCCAAGGCGCCGCACTCGATCTGACGGGGCGTCAGATACCCCCGGGTCCGTGCGGGGCGGGCGGTGGCCGCCTGGCGCCCCTGGAATACTCGCGGGTGCTCCGTAGCGGAGCGAGCGCGAAAGGGGGTGACCGTGCCCTACTCCCAGGGGAGGGTCGTCCATGACGCCGACGCCCACATCATGGAGACGCCGACCTGGCTGCGCGACCACGCCGAGGCCCGGTACCGCGACCGCCTCCCGGTGCTGAGCTACCCGGGCGGGAACGAGCTGCGCCAGACCGGCGACCCCGCCGAGCAGCAGCGTGACCTCCTGGCCGCCTTCGACACGCTGCGCGCCCGGCACGCGTCCGCGGAGTACCGGCGGAACGAGGAGGCCGAGATCATGGCGCGCAAGAACTTTGCCGCCACGGGTTCGTTCGTCGCCGAGGACCGTCCCCGCGCCCTCGACCTGCTCGGGTTCTCGAGCCAGCTCGTCTTCAACACCTTCCACAACGGGCGCCTGCACGATCTCGAGCACCGCGACCCCGACCTCGCCTACGCCGCCGCCCGGGCGCACAACCGGGGCATGCTCGAGTTCTGCTCGGTCGACCCCCGCCTGCTCCCCTCGCTCTACGTCCCGCTGGTCGACCCCGGACAGGCGGTCGCGGCGACACGCGACGCGATCGGCCAGGGCGCCGCGGCGCTGCTGGTCGCGTCGGGCTGCCCGCCGCGCTTCTCCCCGAGCCACACCGACCTCTTCGGCGTCTGGGCCCAGGCCGAGGAGGCCGGCATCCCCGTCGTCTTCCATGTCGGTGGGACGGGCACGCTGGTCGACCCCAGCTACTTCGTCAACGGCAAGCCGGTCCCGCCGGACTTCCACGGCGGCGAGGAGAACTTCCGCTCGGTCGACTACATGGGGATCCCGGTCCCCCCGGCCCAGACGCTGGCCACCTTGATCTTCGACGGGGTCCTCGAGCGATTCGGCGACCTGCGCATCGGCGTGATCGAGCAGGGCGCGGTCTGGGTGCCGTCGTGGTTGCGCCAGATGGAGTCCGCCTTCGACGCGTTCCACCGGCACGAGGAGCGGCTGCAGGCGCTCACGCTCCGGCCGAGCGACTACGTGCACCGTCAGGTCCGCTTCACCCCCTACCCCACCGAGGACGTCGGCTGGATCGTCGCCGAGGCCGGGGCCGACCTCGTGATGTTCTCCTCCGACTACCCGCACGTCGAGGGCGGCCGCAAGCCGCTGGAGCGCTTCGAGGCGTCGCTCGGCGACGCCGGCGAGGACGTGCGCCGGCAGTTCTACACCGACAACTTCCTCTTCCTCATGGGAACGGCGGCGGCCGGTCTGGCCGCCTGAGGGAGGCGATCGCCGTGTTCACCCGCAGGTCCAGGCACGACGACGACGGAGTACGAGGTCACCAGGACCGACGAGGAGTGGCGGGCGCAGCTGTCGCGCGGACCGCTACGCGCGTGTTGCGGCGCGCCGGCACCGAGCCGGCCTGGTCCGGTGACCTGCTCCACGTCGACGGCCAGGGTGTGTTCCGCTGCGCCGGCTGCGGCGCCGAGCTGTTCGACACCGACGCCAAGTTCGAATCGGGGACGGGCTGGCCGAGCTTCGACCGGGCCCGCGCCGCCGGCACCGTCGTCGAGCGGACCGACCGCGGCTTCGGCATGACGAGGACCGAGATCCTGTGTGCCCGCTGCGGCGGCCACCTGGGCCACGTGTTCCGCGACGGGCCCACCGACACCGGGTTGCGCTACTGCGTCAACTCGCTCTCGCTGACCTACGAGCCCGAAGCCGGGGAGGATCCGCCCGGGGGGACCGAGCCGGGCGCTGAGACCCCGCCAACCGCTCCTCGACGGCGCCGAACAGGGCCTCGAGGCGGGCGGCTTCGGCACCGAGACCCAGGCGCCGCAGCAGCGACCCGCCGAGGGCGAGCGCGGCCGCAGATCTCGGCGACCTCGTCCCTCACGAAGTCGATCCGCGGCGCGGCCGCCGCCGGGCACGGAACCCCGCCAGCACCGCCGCCCCGAGCGCCAGCGCCGCGGCCGCCACGATCGCGCGGTCACCAGGTGCCTCGCCGCGGCCGCGAGCAGGCCCGCCGCCCCGCTCGCCGCGGCCGGCCACCCGGCGGTGACGATCAACCAGGGCGACACTCACGCCTCGACCGGTGTGGCGTCGGACGTCGGCATCCTCCACGGCGTCGGGCTGTGCCGACGCCGCTCCGGCGCTCCACGCGTTGCACATCGGCCGTGGCGAAGCGGAGGCTCGGGCCGACCTCGTCCGCCGTGATCTCGACCTTCGATCGGTGCTCGCCCTCCTCGGTCTCCCAGGTCCGCTGCTCGAGCCGACCCGTGACCACGACCCGCATGCCCTTGGTGAGGCTGAGCGCCACGTTCTCCGCCAGGTCGCGCCAGCAGATGACGTCGAAGAAGGACGTCGACTCCTGCCACTCCTGGGTCGTCCGGTCCTGCCAGCGCCGGTTGACCGCGACGCCGAGCTGGGCCGTCGCCTGCCCCTCACGTGTGTAGCGGATCTCGGGCTCGCGGGTCAGGTTCCCGGTGATCGTCGTCGTGTTGGCCATCGGGTCTCCTCGCTTTCGTCGCGCCCACCGCCCGAGGGCGCGACGCAGCGTGCGGGCCGACTGCTTGCCGCGAACCTTGCCGGAACCCTTGCCGCGCTGCCGTGCGAACCCGCGACGGCGGCGGCGGACGCCCTCAGGACTTCGGCTTCAACCCCAGGCAGCGCAGGACGAAGGCGCCGAAGCGGTTCGGCGGCTTCCCTGATGATGGTGGTCGGCCGAGTGCCCGTAGCGCGACCCGAACGTCGCCCGCCCTGCTCCCCGTCAGGCCGGCCGCGGGAATGGAGTTCGGTTCCTCGTACTTGGGCACCTTGGCCAGGCGTCGCTTCGGTTTCCGCGGCTTGTCACCGGCTCGTCCCATGGCGACAGTCTGGCCCATCGGCCGGGGTGAGACGGACGGGTCCCGGCCGGACCCGTGGACGTGCCCGCGACGTCCCTACCGCCGCCGGTCCGCCCGCTGGCGGCCGCCCATGACGTACGCCGCCCGGCGCCGAGCACGAGCGAGCCGACGATGACGTAGCGCACGATCGACGTCTCGAGCGAAGTCGGCGATCCGTTGGTGCTGATCTCCGCGAAACCTCCGCCGACCACCAGCGCGGCGACCGCGAGCGCGAAGCAGCACAGCGAGACTTGGCGCGCAGGTTGCACCGGAACCGCGACTGGGACCGATCGGGACCCGAACCGTTGGACACGGGTCGCGACCGTTCACGCGCCCACGCAGCGCCCGACGGGATCGCCGCCATCGTGGCCGACCGGGTGGTGAACCGGGTGCCGCGGCAAAGGTTCGTTGTGGTCCGCCATCGTCGCGAGATGCTATGCGTGCTCGCATGCTCCGGCTCCGCAACCGGATGGCACCCTGACGTGCCCGCACCAGCAGGTAGGTTGCCCTCACTATGGGCGATGCGGCCGGTGGGCTCACGCTCCAGGCACCGTCGGCGGCCGGCGACGCCGTCGGGGGCGTCGCGCCGGCTCCAAGGCGGGGCCGCTGGCAGTTCTGGCGCTCGCCCCCCGACCAGCCGGTGTGGGCCC
>CAVULV010000007.1:0-157434 GCA_963742445.1 uncultured Acidimicrobiaceae bacterium | reverse complement strand
CGCCGCACCGTAGTGCCCACGGCCGGCCTTCGTCGGCTGCTGGGGATGGACTAGTGGCCAACGACGAGCCAACGAACGCTGAGCTGTCTGAGGGCCTCGAGGCGCTCACTACCGAAGTGGCCGAGATGCGTGCCCAACTGCAGTGCGTTCGTTGCTCGACTCCCCCACCGCCGCCAGAGCGTTGGCCCGGTGATCCGTGGTCACGAGACAGCCGGCCATCGCACACGTGTGGCAAGCCGCCGTGCGACCCATGACCGCGTCCTCACCGATGCCGACGCGCCGCCGTTCGAACCGCCAGAGCCGACCGCCTCGGTGTCGCGGGAGCCGGTCGACCTCGTGGTGGTGTTGCGAGGCGAACTGGTCACGCTCGCCCCCACGGTCTTCGAGCGCTCGGACGGGATCCGCCTGCTCTACCCGGGCCGGATCAACGCGCTCATCGGCGAGACCGAGTCAGGGAAGACCTGGGTCGCCATGGCCATCGTCGCCCAGGAGCTCAACGCCGGCCACCACGTGATCTATGCCGACTTCGAGGACGGACCCGAGTCCGCCGTCGAGCGGTTGAGGGCTCTCGGCGTGAGCGTGGGGGCCATCGCTGCCCATCTGACCTACTTGAAACCCCGGCGGTCGGTTCGACGAGCTCGCCCAGGCCGTCCTCGAGGCGGCGATCGTCAGGCGCGGCGCCCCGTCACTGGCCGTCATCGACGGAGTCACCGAGGCGATGTCCGATATAGGACTGGACCCCATATCCGGCACCGACGTGGCGCTACTACGCCGGCTCGCCCCGCTGGTTTGCTCGCACCGGTGCCGCCGTCGCTCTCGTCGACCACGTGACCAAGTCCACCGAGGGCCGGGGCCGCTGGGCCATCGGATCGGAGCGCAAGCTCTCCGGGCTCGACGGTGCCGGTGTACGGATTCGAGACGATCACCCCGTTCGGCCGCGGCAAGATCGGCCTGGTCAAGATCACCGTGGCGAAGGACCGCTGCGGCCACATCCGCCAGCACGCTGGCGCCAGGGGCGTGATCTCGATGGTCGAGCTCAAGAGCTGGCCAGACGACGGCGTCACCGTCAGTTTCGAGCTGCCTGAGCAGATCGCCCAGGGCGCTTTCCGGCCGACGCACCTCATGGAGAAGATCTCCGAGGCGATCGTCGCCAACCCCGGGCTGTCCAGCCGGGCGATCCGGGGTGCGGTCAGTGGGAAGAACGACGCCAAGGACCTCGCCCTCGAGCTGTTGGTCAACGAGGACTATGTCGAAGGCGGCCGACTCGCCCCAACCGAGCGAAGAGGCACACGTCGAGGCGGCCGTTCGCGGCGGGTGTTGTCGACGACGGATGGGACCCCGATGAGCCGTTCTGAGAGTCGGTGTGCCCGTGTGCCCCCAGTGTGCCCCCAGTGTGCCCCGGCACAGTGGCAAACCCGGGTGTCCCAGTGTGCCCTTGTGCCCCTCCCCTGAAGGGGGCACAAGGCACACACACGGAGCCGGTCGGGGGAGAGTCGAAAAGACGCTCCGGTGTGCCCCTGGTGGAGACCGGTGATGGGTGATCTCGATGACCTCTTCGCCAAGCTCGCTGAAGAGCCGATCCCCGGCGGCTGTGACCAGTGCGATGCGTACCAGACGGTGGTGACGGTCTCACCAGGCGTGCACTCGGTCACCGTCCACCACGACGACTGGTGCCCGTTTCTGCGAGCCAGGAAGGCGGGAGCCAAACTGATGGGCCCAGCCGACTTCGCAGCGGTCAAGACCGTGGTCCGCACAACGATGCGCGGATGAGCCCACGGCCACCGAAGCGGCGGCCACCTGTGACCACCGTGTGACCACCAGCGCGGAACGCCAGGTCAAGCAGCACGGATCTGCCACCAGTGGGACTCTGAATCCCACGCCGAAGGCGCCATGACCGGCGACTTCACGCCTCGTCCGGCGAGGAACTACTCGTGGGCGCCGTTCGAGAAGGGCAACACGGTCGCGGTGAGGTCCGGGGCCTACAGCCCGCGCCTGATCGCCGAAGCCGCCCGTCCGCTCGCCCAGGCGCTCGTCGAGGCGCTGCCGTTGCTGGCCGCTCCCGAGTTCGAGCTCGAGCTGGAGGCGTACTGCGAGGCCGTCACCGCCCGGCGGTTCCTCATGGCGGAGATCCGTCGCCTCCAAGAAGCGAAGAAGCCCGTGCCTCCCCGCTCCTGGGAGTCGCTGTCCGCCCTGATGAACACCGCTCACCGCATGGCGGGCAGCTTCGGCCTGACGCCCCAGGGCCGCGCCCGTCTCGGCCGCCACAGCGAACGTGGCGAAGCTCGGCCACGCCGACCTCGTCCAGCGTGCCGTAGCTGCCGCCAAGGCCGCTTCCACCAGCCCCACGACGCTGAGGCCCGTCATCGACGCCGAGCCGGTCCCGGACGACGAGGCCGAGGCATGACGACCGCCGTCGCCATGACCGAGGCCCAGCTCGGCGAGCGTCATCGAGCTGGCTCACCTCTTCGGCTGGCGGGTCGCGGACTTCCGGGCCGCACGAACCGCCCACGGCTGGCGAACTCCCTGTCGAGGCTGACGGCGCCGGCTGGCCCGACCTCACCATGGTCCGTGACGACCGCCTGGTCTTCGCCGAGCTGAAGTCCCACGTGGCCACCTCTCTCACGGCCAGCGCGGTTGGCTCGACGTGCTGGCCGGCGTCGGCGAGGTCCACGTGTGGCGGCCCGAGCACTGGACGAGCGGCGAGATCGAGCAAATCCTGAGGAGGACCTGACCATGCCAGACCCCGCCGCCGTGACCCTCGTCGGCGATGACCCTGATCTTCGAGCGCTTCGTGCCGTCGTCGGCCTGCCAGCGCTCCTGCTCGAGGCGGCCGGTGACGACGACACGGTCGCCACGGTGCAGCGAGCCCGAGACGTTCTCGGCGAGGTCACGCCAGGCGGTCACGTCGAAGTAGCTGGTCGCCTCGTCCCACTGCTGGGTGGTGCGGTTGAGCCAGCGACGGGTGACGGCGATGCCGAAGGATGCGATCGGGTGGCCGGCGCTCGTGTAGCGCAGCTCGGGATCGGCGGTCAGGTTGCCGACGAGGTCGGTGCCTCGCTGCACTGGGCCACCGTCGAGATCGCCCGCACTGAGCGCCGTGAGCCCGCCGCCACCCCTGCAGGTGAGCCGTTCGATGCCGACCGAGACCATCGACGCCAAGGCGTGCCGCCTGTTGACGACCGGCAACGTGCAACTCGTCAAGGTTGCTCCGGAGGTCGTCGTCGCCCGGGTGTTCGGCGACTCCGGCGTATATGACGTCATCCTCACCGACGGCCGCTGGTCCTGCACGTGCCGCGCGCCTCCGCTGAGTGCTCGCACCGCCTCGCCGTGACGCTGGTCACTCTGCCGCCGTGGGTTCGGAGGCGCTCGGCATGACCGACGACCTCGAGCGCTACCGCCGCGACCCCGTCGCCTTCATCACCGAGTGCCTCGTCGACCCCGAGACCGGCCAGCCGTTCGTCCTGTACCCCGCCCAGGTCGCCTTCCTCCGTGCTGCGCTGACCATCGGCGACGCCGGCCGGCTGCCCGCTCCCGAGCTCCTCTACGGCGCACCGAAGAAGTCCGGCAATACCGCCCTCGGCGCCATGGCCATGCTGTACGTGATCGTCGTTCTGGCCGGGCCCTACGGCGAGGGCTACGTAGTGGCCAATGACCTCGAGCAGGCCCAGGGCCGGGTCTTCGACGCGATCTGCAAGATCATCAGGGTGTCGCCGATGCTGGCGCACTCGGCCAACATCACCGGGAAGAAGATCACCTTCGATGCCACCGGCGCGACCATAACCGCGATCGCATCGGACTACGCAGGTGCGGCTGGGACGAACCCCAACTTCATCGTCTTCGACGAGCTCTGGGGCTACACCTCAGAGCGGTCACGACGGCTCTGGGACGAGATGGTGCCCGTCCCCACCAGAAAGGTGTCTGCGCGTCTCACGGTCACCTACGCGGGCTTCGAGGGCGAGTCGGAGCTCCTCGAAGATCTGTACCAACGGGGGTTGAAGGGCCAGGCGCTCCAGCCCTTCCTGTTCGAGCAGCCAGGGCTGCTGATGTTCTGGTCCCACGAGCCGGTCGCCCCTTGGCAGACCCGCGAGTGGCTCGACCAGATGCGTCAACAGCTTCGACCGAACGCGTACCTGCGGATGATCGAGAACCGGTTCGTCACCTCAGAATCCGGGTTCGTCGACCTCGACTGGTGGGACGCGTGCATCGACCCCAGGGCCGCGCCCGTCGCGGTGGATCGAGAGCTGCCGGTGTGGGTGGGAGTTGATGCTTCCGTGAGCCGCGACTCCACGGCCATCGTGGCCTGCGCCTTCAACAAGGAGCTGAAGAAGGTCCGTCTCGTGTGGCACAGGATCTTCCAGCCCTCGTCATCCGAACCGCTCGACTTCGAGGCGTCGGTCGAAGGGACGCTCCACGAGCTTCGCGGCCGGTTTCGCATTCGGGAGGTGAGGTACGACCCGTATCAGATGGTGGCCGTTGCGCAGCGCCTCCAGGCGACAGGGTTCCCCATGGTCGAGTTCCCTCAGACGGTTTCGAATTTGACCAGCTCTTCGACGAACCTCTACGAGCTCATCAAGGGCGGCAACCTCATCGCGTATCGAGATGACGAGGTTCGACGGGCGGTTGCCAACTCCGTCGCCGTCGAGACGTCGCGTGGCTGGCGGATCGCGAAGGAGAAGACCACGCATCGACGTCGTGGTGGCCCTCGCGATGGCGAGCCCTCGGCGTGGTGGAGAGCCAGAGCAACCAGACCCTCGCCTCCGACTACCTCGAGGCCGTCATCAGGGAGCGCGACAACCCGGCGTTGATCGCACCCGAGAACATGATCGACGCGGTGGAGTTCGTGCCCTGGATCAGCTCGATGCGCTGGTTCTTGGGGTACTGAGTCGGTGGCGATCTCCTCGACCAAGCCGATCACGATTCTTGACGCCGTCGAGTCGGTCCTCGTCGCCCAGGCGCTCCAGCTCCTCGGGCGGGAAGAACTCGACGGCCGCGCCAACGGCGGGAACCTCGAGCACCTCCGACCCATCATCGACAAGCTGCGGGAGACGGGAGAGGCGCGGGCCGTGTCGCCTAGAGGACAGAAAGTTGGCGATTCGGTCGACTCGGGGTTCGATGTCTTCGTGACAACGACAGAGGCCGCCAAGCGAACCGGTCTGAGCGTCAGAGGAGTGACCCGGGCGATCGCGTCCGGTGAGCTCAAAGGACGTCGGTTCGGACAGCGCTCGTGGCAGATCAGCGTCACATCAGTGGATGGGTACAACGAGCGCCACAAGCGAAAGGGAGGAGGCTGATGGCCAGATTCCTGTACGTCGGCGACGAGGAGAGGACGTTCGAGACGGGGATAGGGCGTGCACCGGCCACCGTCGCTACGAACGACCTGCTCTACATCGAAGGCCCGGCGCAGATGCACCACGCCATGAATGCCGACCTGGTCCCGCACTGACGTGGACACCCGGCGCCAGGTCGAGCTCCTCCGTCAGGCGGTTCGCCTAGCCGACGCCAGGGACTTCTCGGCGGGTACTCCGCCGAGAGGGGGTGTGTGACCGTGGCCCATTGTTACGACGACCAGGTGCGGCTCCTGGATCTTCAGGCGAAGAATGGCCGCCTGACGGTCGCACAAGCCCAGGACGAAGCCGAGAAGGTCATGTCGGCTGAGGCCGACCACCTCGACAAGATGGCCGGCGTCTTCTGGCAGAACCACGGAATGGCACGGGCCTACAAGGCCAAGGCTCAGGAGGTCCGCGACAGCATCCCCGGCGAGGTGCGCAGGATCGGCGGCACCGCGAAGGAGCGCCTCACTCTCCAGAAGGCGGTCAAGGTGGCGACGAGCGACTTCGATGCCGAGAAGTGGGCCGCCAATAGGGCGCTGCATCGGCCAATCGGGATGCCGGCTCCGGCAACGGCGACGCCCACGGGACCGGCTGTCAGTCGAGGACCCGACCACAGCATTCCATTGAGACAACCGAGAACCGACGAGGAGCGGTTTGTGTACTACTGGCGCCTCGCCCTGAGTAACGCACCGACCCCAGCTGAGCACAGCATGTGGAGGGCCGCAGCGCAGAAGTTCGCAGAGGCAGCCCGCGAAGGAACTGACCCATGGCCGACATCGTCGTGCAGGAGTTCTTCCGCCACCGTCACGACGACCGGCGGATATGGCTGGTGCCAGATCCCCTCCGGCGCGGGAGACGTGATCTCCGTCGTGGTCCAGTTCACCGCTGACGCCGCTCGGATGGGCACGCCGCCACTCACCTCGGGCAACGTGACGGGGCAAGACCCACACACTCAACGACACGCCGCTGCCGCGGTTCGTTGGCGCCGACCCAACGGCCCGCGAACTTCGCCGCTCAGGGCGTCCTCCAGTTCGGCCCGGGTCCCGATGGCCCGGCACCCGACGCCACGTACACCGTCAACGTCTTCACCACGTAAGGAGACCCAGTGGAACGACCCGATCTCTCGAAGGTCACCAAGATCCTCACGTCCGGGACGTGGTTCGACATCAAGGGAACCCGAAGGAGCGGCGGCGGCATCATGCACATGGGCGCCGGCAACAACGTCGAGCCGCTCTACCGGTTCACGCTGCCCGACGGCGTCGAGGGTGTGATCCTGGTCCGCTGCCTCGACGGGTGGGCGCCACTGGACACGGACGAGATGGCGGCTCGGAAGCCGGACCTAAGCGAGTTCCGCCAGCCGGCCGGGGTCCCCGGCATCCGGGGCTTCGATCCGCTCGGCCTCAACCGGCCCTGACCATGGCCGCTGACCCGCCGACCCGCTGCAATGTCTGCCGAGGGGTCCACGTGCCGACGCTGTCAGAGGTGTTGCCCCTCCTCGGGGATGGCCGCTCGTCGTGTGCCTCTGCAAGCCGTGCTGCGCGGACACCGTCCGGCGCGTGCTGCGCAGATCCTCGACGAGGTCGCCTTCGAGGAAGCCGAGCGTGTCCGGCGGCGGATCGCCGGCATTGCTCAGTCGCTCCGGGAGTCCGGCGTGGTGCTGCGCTCCGTCGACATTCGACATTCGGAGCGTGCGGAGCTCCTCGGCTGCGTCCAGGCGAACTGAGGTGAGCCGAGACCCGGCCACGGGCTCAAAAAGGTGTCCGGCTCGATCAGCCTCCAAGGTGTCGTAATGGCCGACCAGCCCAACGGAGCGTACCCTGCCCCTCCGTGTGGAGGCACCACCTTCCCTACGGCTATTGGGGTCACGCAACTCACTGGGGGGCAGTGCCGGTTAGTGGGGCCAGCGACCAGCTGCTCAACGTCCTTACGGAGCTTGCAGCGGTTTGCGCCATCCTGGCCTTTCTGGGCGGCCTTGTAGTGGGCTTTCTCTACAGCCGGAAGGCAATCGCCACCGTTTCAGCCGAGGTCCATGCGACGGACGAAGGCACAGTCGTGGCCGTCCGCCCAAGCGTCAAGGCACTAGGTCCGTTCACTTTCAGGTTCAAGGATGAAGATGGGGCGGTAGCACAGGTCACGCCGATGCTCGCAACTGAGAAGGGGGCCGATCCGGACGACGAGAACGCGATTAAGCGGAATGCCTTTCCTTATGACGAAGAGGACAATCCCCAGTCCGTGGCTCCGGGCGAAACGCTCACGTCCAGCCTCATATTCCGAGTCGAACCCTTTACCCCGAGGTTGCTTGGGTGGCTGGTCTCACTCAACGTTGCCTCCAAAGGGTTTATACGTCACGGCCTCTACTGGGCGGACCGGGTCTTTGTTCCAATAGCGTTTCCCCCGACGACGAAGGGAGGCCCAAATGGTCGATCAGAAGAAGAAGCGCATACTCCCACCTCCACCCCCGTCCCGAGCGAAGCGCCCGATTCCGGCGACGAGCGGGGCCGGTGACTTGGATGCGAAGTCCGACGACGACGAGAGCTAGGAATGTCCGATAAGGAAACCAGGCCGCAAAACCCGGACCAGCTCGAAAAGGAGGCGGCAAAGAACCGGATTCCGCCAACTGAGGGAGCCGGTGATAGCAGCAACGAGAGGCCGGCCCAACCAAGGACAGAGCAACCGGGCAGCTCGAATCAAGACGCCGACGACGCCGGCGCACCCCTAGTTTCTCCGGGGCGTGGGACCGGCCAGTGAACGCGATTTCGACCGGCACCTCCGGTTCCCGAGGGGGGCTGGAAAGGAGGAAGGCGCCGGCCGTCTCGCTCAAGCGACCCTAACGGTGGCTGATCATTTTCAGATGGGCATTACAGCCATCACAAAACCAGTCAACGTCCGGGAATGTGTCATTGAGGCTGTCCGATCTGGGATATGCACGCTTGGTTTGCACGAACGAGGTAGGCGAAGATGATCGGATCGGAACCGAATGCCTCCAACGATGGATTCGCCTCCATCTTCGATAGCGTCTGATTCGGCACATTCGTGCCGAGCCAGTCCGCAATGCAGTTGATCGCTGCCGACGAAGCTCCGGGCTTGTCTGTCTGTGCGACGGCAATCAATGCCGATTTGGATGTTGTTGAGGTCACTGGCTGCCCCTTGATCTTGTTCACCGCGGGCTGGTCACGTATCGCTGAAATGACGACAGGTCAGGGGAACCTATGTCGAGATACACGATCTGTGTGGCCACTGAGCCAACGCGGAACAAGACGAGGTCGTAACCGACATCTATACCCTTAACAGAGAGCATGATCTTGTAAGCCACGGAAGCGTCGCCTACTTTCGGGAACGACATTCGCCCCACGGAGCCGTTAGCCGTCGTTCCGCTATTCGTGACGCTCACTCTCCGACAAGAGGCAAGAATTCTTGTATACGCGGCGTATCTGTTGGCGGTCTCTTTCGCTGAAATGAGCGATTCCTGTAGAGCGGGAAAATTGCCGTTTGAAAAGGCCACCTTGACTCGAATGATTCCCTTCTCGTGTGATTGAACGCCGTCAGCCTGGCGAGGCAACCCGTGCCGGTCGACGGCGATGAGGCAGCGCTGTTGTCTACCGACCACCCAGTCGGAAGGTCCGTGACAGCCAGCGCCTTCGCTCTTAGCTGCTTCTGGGTGAGTGCCCCCGCCTCGCTTGACAAGGCTAGAAGTACTACTGCCACACATATCGCGGCCAGCATGGTGACCATTCGCCTCACATTTGCTTCCCTTCATCGGGCCTAACAACCATCGCAGCCCTCGACTGGGCTTCTGGCAAGGGTCGAAGGTCCCGGAACCCACCGGGCGGTGTAACGGCAGGACCCCTCAGCGGTCTGCCTGCCAACGAACTGAATCGGGACGATTGGCCCTGCCGATGCCGATGAGAGGGAGCATTGTGCAAGTGAGAGAGGTGCCGTGAGAAGACAATGGCCTTCGCCGCTATCGCGGGCTCGATGAAGGGGGCGGGACAATGAAGAGGGCCATACTCGGCTGTTCGGTGTTGTTGGGGCTGTCGGTCTTGGCACTGGGCGCCCCGGCGTCGGGCGCCACGGCAAGCACGAAGGCGCAACTCCACGTCCAGGTTGCACGGTGCGAGAGGGTCGTCAAGGGCCAGGTCAAGGTGACCAAGGCGAACCTCACAGCGTGCAAGGCCGCTCATTTGCAGGTGAAAGTTGGCTGCAAGAGTTCCAGTGGCATGACGGTCGTGAAGGTCAACAAGGTGAACTACGCCCTCCGGGTTGGGCACAAGCCTGTCAAGTTCATGAGCTGTCTGATGCCGAATGTCACGGGCGAGCGATTGGATCTTGCCGAGAGCAACCTTCAACGCGGTGGGCGTTGACGCAACCAAGATCACGATCGTCGGAGGCGGCACATTTGGCGTCGTGGTCAAATCGCACTGGCAGGTCTGTACCCAGGCACCAGCACCGGGAGAGGCGATGTCCTCCGCCCCGCAACTAAAGGTTGCGCGCACGTGCGAAACAGTGCAACAGACCACGGTGCCAACGACCTCACCGACGACTTCGCAGCCTTCGACTCCTACGACAGTCACCAATGGCGTGGACGCAAGCGCAATGGAGAAGGCATACCTCGGTCACCTCGGAGTGCAAAGCATCAAAGACCAGTGCGATGCCTCGTACACGCGTGGTAGTGCTTTTACGAGGGAGTGGGTAACGGCCCCGGCTATCTGCGGGTGAACCTCGACACCGACGGCGGATGTGTCCGCTGCCGACCTAAACGTGATGGCCAACCAGGCCGGACGTGCCTGGTTCAACTTCATCGGATGCGACTTTCCCAATCTGACGACGATCGTCGTCACCATCAATGGACTTGATCACAACGTTTCTCGAACCGACACCAATGTCGATGCCATGTGCTGAAGCTCTCCAGGGTTTAGGCCACCTCTCTCTGAGTTGTGGGATAGGGCACGGCCATCGCGATCGAGACCGCGGAACGACCCCGCCGAAGCGCGGCCAAGGCGCTGGCGTGCGGCCGCCGGTGGAAGTGTGAGCTGTCGAGAGGTGGGCGAAGGCGACGGGGCGGGAGATCGCCAAGAGCTGACTGCGGTGGCGGCCAGCGGCTTCTTCGCCTCCGCGAACGGGAATTCCGCCAGAGTCGAGTGCCCGCGCGGGTTCGCCGCTGTAGCACCATTTTCCGATGGGGTGGGAGTAGCGTGATCATCACCTGCGCTCAGGCGACGGAAACGTTGGACGGGGACCCACCCGGAGAGTAACACCCCGGGCCTCGAAAAAGACGTCACCCCGAGCTGGATAGCAAGGGTGACGCCGGCGTAGCTCAGCGGATAGAGCAGGAGCTTCTCAAGCCCAAGGTCGTGGGTTCGAATCCCACCGCCGGCGCACGTGGAAAGGGGACCCCGAAGGGTCCCCTTTTACCCGCAATTCCTACCCATCCAGCAGGCAAGGTGGTCGCACCGGAGCGCGTCCCAATCACCCAGCGGATCAGCGGGAGCTTCTCAAGCACTTACGAGTATAGGCCCCTGTCCGTCACTGCTGCAACGACCAAACACCCTGTTCAGCCAGGGAATTTGTAGACAGCAACCATATAGCACCCACCTACTTCCAGCCACCTACGCACATACCTCTGTCCGCAGAGAACCCTGCCGCGGCCAAGCAATGCTCAGGACGCGGACCGAGCTCCGAACTGCCGAAGGCCGCTCAGCCCCTCGAGATGGTCGGCGCAGGCCCACACGCGAAACCACCGGTCACCTCTCGGCGAGAACCATCGGCCCGTCCACCCCGGCACCTCGCGGCAGTGCGTCGCCTGCAGCTGGTGGCTGTAGACCATTCGCCAACACCGGCCCGACTCGACGATGAAGCCCGGGCACGGCTTGCTTGGCTCGGGCATCCGGTCCATGGGGCGACCGTAGACCAGGGCAGGGTCGGGGATCAGGTCAGTTCGGCCCAGACGATCCTGACGACATGACGCCGACCGCTCATGACACCGGCCACGATCGTACGGATCGCCTCTTCGAGGCCGACACCGGCCTCGAGATACCTGATGCCCGAGAAGACGTGGACGTGGTGGATATCGCCCCACCCCTCGGACACTTTGACGCGCTGCACCACATGGCGGCCCTCATTGGGCAGGGCGGCGTCGAGAGCATCGAAAACCGCCGTGGACAAGTCCCGCGGTGCCACCTAACCACGGTGGCGCAATGCCGCCGGGCGACGACAGAGGCGAACGTCACGAACCCGGGGGCGAGCTGAGGGGCGGTGGCACCGCTGGCGTGCGTGCCGACCCGTTCCCCAATCATCCGGCTTACTTCGGCCGGGACTCCTAATCACCGCCCCTGCAGCCCAGACGCATACACGGCCGGAACGAACCTGCACAATGGGGGCGGTGGGGGTTCCGCCGACAGCTGGCGGCCTGACATACGCGACCGGCCCCCGGGTGCGAAATCCGAGGTCCGAGTCGCGCCCCTCCGCCGACGAAATGACGGCCTGACCCCTCCGAGGCAATAACTCAGAGGGGCATGGCGTGGTGGGAAATACGCGGGCACCGCCCGGCGTGGTCACAAGCGTGGTCACAGACCTCCCATAACGGCGTGGGCCGGACGTTGCGGGGCAAGACCTTGGGGATCTACGGCTACGGACGCATCGGCGCCGTGGTCGCGGCGTACGGCCGGGCCTTCGGCATGGACGTCCTCACCTGGTCACGGGCCGAGTCGCTCGAGCGGGCGCGGGCGGACGGGGTGACGGCGGCCCACGACCGCGCCGAGCTGTTCGCGGCCAGTGACGTGCTCTCGCTGCACCTGCGGCTGGTGCCTGCGACCAGGGGAATCGTCACGCCGGCCGATCTGGCCTCCATGCGTCGGGACGCACTGCTGGTGAACACGAGCAGGGCCGGGCTCATTGAGCCGGGTGCCCTGGTTGCGGCCCTCGAGGCCGGCCGGCCGGGCATGGCCGCGCTCGACGTCTACGAGACCGAGCCGCTGCTCGATCGGGATGATCCGCTCCTGACCCTGGACAACGTGCTGTGCACGCCCCACATCGGCTATGTGACCCGGGAGGAGTGGGATATACAGTTCAGCGACATCTTCGACCAGATCAATGCCTATGCAGACGGCACCCCGATCAACGTGGTGAATCCCGACGTGTTGGCACACGCCCGGAGCCGACCCTAAGGAGCACACAGATGCCGGCCGACGACACCGCGTCACGAGGACCCGCCACGACTGTCGGCCGACACGCCCGGCGAGGGCGCCGGCGCCTCCTCTCGACCCTCGTCGGGTTCATGGTGCTGGTCCCGGCGCTGGTCGCCGTGGCGCCGGGCACGGCGTCGGCGGCGTACCCCGACAATCCGGCCCAGCCGGTCCCCTTCGGCAGCGCCGGCTTCTTCGGCCCAGCTGGTGGGCTGACGCTCAATGCCCCGGCCGTCGGCATGGCCGGGACCGCGACGGGCAACGGCTACTGGATCGTCGCGTCCGACGGCGGCATCTTCAACTACGGCGACGCCGGGTTCTTCGGCTCGGCCGGCGCCATCCCGCTCAACAAGCCCATCGTCGGCATGGCGGCGACGCCCGACGGGGGCGGCTACTGGCTCGTCGCCTCCGACGGCGGCATCTTCTCCTACGGCGACGCCGTCTTCCAGGGTTCGGCGGGCAGCCTCCCGCTCAACAAGCCCATCGTCGGCATGGCGCCGACGCCCGACGGGGGTGGCTACTGGCTCGTCGCCTCCGACGGCGGCATCTTCTCCTACGGCGACGCGACCTTCTACGGGTCGACCGGCTCCATCAGCCTCAACCAGCCCGTCGTCGGCATGGCCACCGCACCCGGCGGGACGGGCTACTGGCTCGTCGCCTCCGACGGCGGCATCTTCAACTACGGGACGGCCCCGTTCCTCGGCTCCATGGGCGGCACCCCGCTCAACGCCAAGATCGTCGGCATGGCGGCGGGCACCGGCGGGTACTGGATAGCCGCGGCAGACGGCGGCATCTTCAACTTCGGCGCTTCCTTCCTCGGGTCCATGGGCGGGCAGCCGAACGCCAATCCGATCCGGGCCATCGCCGCCACCCACGACGGCAACGGCTACTGGCTGCTGCCGACCTCCCCCCCGCCACTGCCACCCACGCTCAACCCGGGAGCGAGCGGTCCGGCGGTCGCCATGCTGCAACAGCAGCTCTACGCGCTGGGGTACTGGGTCGACACGACCGGCGGCTCCTTCGACGACAGCACAGAGCAGGCTGTCTGGGCCTTGCAGAAGGCGGCCAACCTCCCGCGCGACGGCGTGGTCGGGACCCTCGACGTGGAACGCGCTCGAAGCAGGGGTGGTCCCGCAGCCGCGCACAACGTCGGGGTACGTGATCGAGGTCAACCTCGCCAACGATCTCGTCATGTTCGTGAACAACGGCCACCTGCTGTGGACGCTGAACACCTCCACCGGCGGTGGCTACACGTACACCTCGCAAGGTGTCACCTCGGTCGCCATCACGCCGACCGGGTTGTTCCACACCTACCGGGTCGTCGACGGGCTCGACATCTCGCCGCTCGGTCAGCTCTGGCGGCCGAGATACTTCACCGGTGGGTATGCCATCCACGGGGACTCGGCCGTCCCGCCGACGCCGGTTTCCCACGGGTGCGTCCGGGTCAGCAACGAAGCCATCGACTGGATCTGGGCCAACAACCTCGACCCCATCGGGACCGCCGTCTTCGTGTACTGACCCGGCCACCGGGTCGCACAGGTTCGCCCACTTCCCCGTCATGGGTCGGTCGACGGAGGGCTCGGGCACACGGGTTCAAGGGGGGCCATGACGGCCGGCTGAGGTCAGGGGTCGCACCGAAACTGCGCCATGACGGCGCGCACGCCTCAGATGTCGTAATAGAGCATGAACTCCCACGGGTGGGGACGCAGCCGCACCGCGTCGACCTCGCAGGTCCGCTTGTAGTCGACCCAGGTCTCGATGAGATCGTCAGTGAAGACACCGCCCGCCTTCAGGTAGTCCTGGTCGGACTCGAGCGCGTCCATCGCCTCCTCCAGCGACGAGGGGACCTGGCCGATCTTGGCCAGCTCGTCGGCCGGCATGTCGAAGAGGTCTTCGTCGACGGGCGGGGGTGGCTCGATGCGGTTCGCCACCCCGTCGAGCCCCGCCATGAGGATGGCCGAGAAGGCCAGGTACGGGTTACAGCTGGGGTCGGGGCAACGGAACTCGACGCGCTTCGCCTTGGGGCTCGGCGAGTAGACGGGGATGCGGCAGGCCGCCGAGCGGTTCCGTTGGGAGTACACGAGGTTGACCGGCGCCTCGAACCCCGGGACCAGCCGCTTGTAGGAATTCGTCGTCGGCGCTGCGAAGGCAAGCACGGAGCGGGCGTGCTTGATGATGCCTCCGATGTACCAGCGACCGATGTCCGACAATGCGGCGTAGGTCCCCTCCTGGTGGAACAACGGCTCCTTGCCGTTCCACAGCGACGAGTGGACGTGCATGCCGGACCCGTTGTCGTCGAACAGCGGCTTGGGCATGAAGGTGGCCGTGTGGCCCGCCGCGTCGGCGACGCTCTTGACGACGTACTTGTAGAGCATCAGCTTGTCCGCCATCTTCAACAGGGTGTCGAAGCGCATGTCGATCTCCGCCTGCCCGGCGGTGCCGACCTCGTGGTGCTGCACCTCGATCTCGATCCCGAGCCGCTCCATCGTCAGGATCATCTCGGAGCGCAGGTCCTGGAAGTGGTCCATCGGTGGTACGGGGAAATAGCCCTCCTTGTAGCGGGGCTTGTAGCCGAGGTTCGGCCCCTCGTCCTTCCCGGAGTTCCAAATGCCCTCGATGGAGTCGACCTCGTAGAAGGCGGAGTGCTGGTCCTGCGAGAACTTCACGTCGTCGAAGATGAAGAATTCCGCCTCGGGTCCGAAGTAGCACGTGTCGGCGACCCCCGTCGTCCGCACGTACGCCTCCGCCTTCTTCGCGATGTAGCGCGGGTCCCGGCTGTAGGGCTCGAGCGTCAGCGGGTCGTGCACGAAACAGTTCAAGTTGAGCGTCTTGTGCTGGCGGAAAGGGTCCACCACCGCGGTCGAGGGATCGGGCAGCAGGATCATGTCGGACTCATGGATCTGCTGGAAGCCCCTGATGGACGAGCCGTCGAATCCGTTTCCCTCGGTGAACATCTCCTCTGTCAACGTGTGCGCCGGGAGCGAGAAATGCTGCATCAGTCCCGGGAGGTCACAGAACCGGAGGTCCACCACCTCGATCCCCTCGTCCTTCACGAGCCGGACGACCTCGGCTGCGGTGCGCTCTTTCATGGTGACGTCTCCCTCTGAGATCTCGTCGAGCAGCCATTCCGAGCGTGCCCGGGCCAAACGGGATTCGCTTGCTACATACCACACGGCTCTTGCATCTGCGCAGATGAGAGGCTGAGTTCATCAAGTTTTCACAATGAACCGAGCACTGACGGGTCCCGGCAGGGAGGGTCAGAGCACACGTGGTCCCGGGAGCGCGCCGGCCCGGATTCTGCGATCCTTCAATCTCGTGGCGTACCAGAAGGGATTGCAGGAGATCGCCGACGGCGTCTGGGCCTACCTGCAGCCGGACGGGGGCTGGGGTTGGTCGAACGCCGGCCTCGTGACGAGCGGTGAGGCATCGCTGCTCGTCGACACGCTGTTCGACCTGCGCTCTGACCCGCGAGATGATCGCCGCGATGCGGCGGGTCACGCCAGCCGCGCAGCACATCGGCACAGTCGTCAACACCCACGCGAATGGCGACCACTGCTACGGGAACGCCTTGGTGGCCGATGCGGAGATCCTGTCGACAGCTCGTTGCGCCGAGGAGATGGGTCAGCTGCCCGCGTCGACCATGGCCGCGATGATGCGGGCCGCGCCGACTCTCGGTCCGGCAGGCGCGTTCCTGGCGCGCATCTTCGCGCCGTTCGACTTCGAAGACGTGCCGCTCACGTTGCCCTCGCGCACCTTCGAGGGCCGGCTCGACCTGCACGTCGGCGACCGGCCGGTGTCACTGGTGGAGGTCGGTCCGGCCCACACGGCCGGCGACGCCATCGTGCATCTGCCCACCGACGGCATCGTGTTCACCGGGGACATCCTCTTCCACGGTGGCCATCCCATCGTCTGGGCCGGTCCGGTCGCCAACTGGGTCAGGGCATGCGACCGCATTCTTGCGTTGGAGCCGACCGTGGTTGTCCCCGGACACGGCCCGCTGGCCACGCCGGGAGCCGTCGCCGATCTGAGGGGATACTTCGAATTCCTCAGCGATCAGGCACGGATCCGTTTCGACGGTGGGATGGCGCCGATGGACGCGGCGCCGCGACATCGACCTCGGCCCCTATGCGGGGTGGAGTGAGCCGGAGCGGCTGGTGGCGAACGTCCATGCCCTCTACCGCGACTTCGGTGCCGATGTGCCGAGCGACGCGCTGACGCTGATGGGCGAGATGGCGGCGCTGGCCGGCTGAAGGATGAGGGGGTAGCCGGTCTCCGACGGCCTGTGGTGCCGGGGCCTGCAACAGGACTACCCACCGGGGGCGGGGGGTACATCACGGGGGTGGAGTCGCGCACCGCCACCGGGACGATCGGAGGCCGCTACCGCATCCGTGGCCTGCTCGGCGAGGGCGGCATGGCGTGCGTCTTCGATGCCTTCGACGACCGGCTCGAGCGTCCGGTCGCGGTGAAGGTGCTGCGCCGCGGGACGGCGGTCCTGCCCGGGATGCGAAAGCGATTCCAGCAGGAGGCCCGCCTCGCCGCGCGGCTCATCCACCCGAACATCGTCGCCGTCCTCGACTACGGCGAGGACCAGGCGTCGTCCTATCTGGTCATGGAACGCCTGCCGGGCACCACGCTGCGCGACGAGATCGCCCGCGGACCGATGGCGGCGCCGCGGGTCGTCCTCGTCATGACCGAGGCGCTCGCTGCCCTCGCCGCCGCGCACAAATCCGGCGTGCTGCACCGAGACGTCAAGCCCAGCAACATCCTCCTCCAAGACGACGGCCACGCGAAGCTCTCCGACTTCGGCATCGCAAAGAGTGTGGACATCGCGACGGGTGCGGAGGTGACGGCGGATGACATGACGCTCACAGGAGTGATCCTGGGCACTCCCGGCTACCTGGCACCCGAGCGGAGATCGGGCCACCCGGCCACGGCGCAATCCGACCTCTACTCGGTCGGCGCCGTCCTGGTCGAAGCACTCACGGGACGGCGGGCCCATCCCGGGGCACTGCCGACGGATGCACTGCCGCCCCGACTCCGTGAGGTCGGCCGAAGGGCGTTGGCGACCGATCCCGACCACAGGTTCCCCTCGGCCGACGCGATGTTGCATGCCATGCGGCCCTCGCGGCCCGCCAGCGTCGCCACACCGTCCCCGCCCCCCGAGCCGACGATGCCGGTACCCGTCGCGACGCTCCCGCTGCCCGCTGCCCCCCGTGCGGCGACCCACCCGGGCACGGCGCCGCTGCATGGATCTCCACCGGTCGGACCTGTGGGCCCTGTGCGCCACGCCCGTCGCCGGCAGGTGCTCTTCGCCGTCCTCGTCGTGGCCGCGTTGATCGTCACGCTCGTCCTCCTCGCCGGCCGCGGCCAACCCACAGGACCGACGGCTGGCGCCACGTCGCACCACGCTGCACGCACGGGAGATCGGGAGGGCACGGCCATCAGGCAGCTCGCCGCCTCTCTCGCCGGTGCCGGGCTGCCCGGAGACCACGCGCTGGCGAGCGCCCTCCAGGCGACGGCCGCCCAACGTCCGGGGCCACGCCGGACCGCAGCGGCGGAGGATGCCCTCTCGCTCGCGCAGGTGCTTCTGGCGGGCGGCGGTCTCACGCCCGTGCAGTATCAGGACGTGGTGAACACCCTGCAGCCGACCGGGGCGGCCGTCCCGACCACCACCACCACGACCACGACCCGCGCCTCGACCACGACCCAGCCGCCTCCGACCCCGGGCCGAGGCCATTCGCATCACGGTCCGGGTGACGGACAGGATCAGCAGGGCTAGCTGTTCTGCCCAGCCGACGCCCGGCGCGAGGCTCGCCTCCCACGAAGAGAACACCGTTGGTGAAGATGGAGCCTGCGTCGGGATACGAGTTCTGCGTGGAGTGAGCGCATGCCACGTGCCACATCCCGTGACGACGCAGGGCAGAGATGATCTGCGCACTCCAGGGCGTCATTGGCGATACCTTGAGACTCGGAAAAAGGGTGACGAGACGGAGGGTATGCCCCGGCTGCTCCCCGTGGAACGGAGATCCGATGAAGAGCGTCCTGATCCTCGGTGCCGGGTTCGCCGGGCTCGAGCTGGCCACGAGGCTCTCGGAAGAGGTCCCGGACGAGGTCGACGTGACCATCCTCGACAGCAGCGACGCCTTCGTCTTCGGCTACTCGAAGCTCGACGTCATGTTCGGGCGGGCCGATCCGGCCACGGTCCGCCTGCCCTACACCGCCTTCAACAAGCCGGCTGTGCAGTTCAGGCAAGAGCGCGTCATCGCCATCGATGCAGAACGTCGGCGCGTGACGACGGACGAGGGTGAGTACGCACCGGACATCCTCGTCGTCGCGCTGGGCGCAGAGCTGGACCCTGCGGCGACGCCCGGAATGGTCGAGGAAGGTACGGAGTTCTACACCGAGGCCGGCGCAGAACGGGTCAGTTCCGTGTTGCCCGAGTTCCAAGGTGGCGACGTCATCATCGGGGTCCTCGGCAACTTCTTCAAGTGTCCGGCGGCACCCTTCGAGACGGCGCTCATGCTGGACGACTACCTCGGTCAGCGGGACCGAGGATCCGCAACGAGCATCAAGGTGATCAGCCCGATGTCGACGCCGATTCCCATTTCGCCCGAGGCCTCGGCCGGCATCCTCACGGCGCTCGACGAACGCGGCATCGGCTGGTGGCCCGAATCGAAGGTCGTCTCCATAGACCCGGCGGCCAAGGTCTCCACTTTGGCGGACGGGCGCACGGCACCCTACGACCTCTTCCTGGGCATCCCCGTGCACCGGGCCCCCCGGGTGGTCGAGGACTCGGCGCTGGCCGAGGACGGGTGGGTCGCCGTCGATCACACCACGTTCGCCACGAGATTCGAGAACGTGTACGCCGTGGGCGACGTGACGAGCGCCCCCGTGCCCCGGGTCGGCGCCATCGCCGAAGGAGAGGCGCGCACGCTGGCCGACGTTCTCATCCACCAGATTCGCGGCGGCGACCCACCCGAGCCCTTCAGGGGTATCGCGACCTGTTACATCGAGTTCGGTGGCTCCAAAGTGGCCCGTTTCGACGCCAACTTCCTGTCCGGCCCGAAACCCTTCGGCTCCTTCACCGAGGCGTCCGAGACCATGGTGGCGAACAAGGTCGAGTTCGGCGCCAGCAGGCGGCGTCGCTGGTTCGGGATGGAGGGCTGACCGGCACCGACACCCGGCACTGACGGGCCAGGGCGGACGGCGTCCGTTCAGGCGAGACGTCCGTGGCCCCGTGGGGCGTGGAAGTATGGAGCGCAAGCCCATCGGGGAGGGATCAGCGGTGCGCGACCAGACATACAGGCTGAGGGCGGGGGGCGCGCTGTTGGCTCTGACCTTCGTCGCAGCCGGCGCCCTCGGACTGCCCATGCCATCCTCGGCGGCCGCCACGTCGACTCCGATGTACTACGTGTCCCTGGGGGATTCGTATTCCGTGGGCTACCAGCCCGGGCTCGGGGCCACGCCGGGCTACACGGTGTACGTCGCCAAGAAGACCCACCTCAAGCTGGTCAACTTCGGCTGCGGCGGTGCGACGACGACGTCCATCATCGCCGCGGTGGGGTGCCCGGACCCCCTGCCCCATACCACCGGCGCGGTCCTCTACCCGACGACGACCCAAGCCGCAGCAGCCGAGGCGTTCCTCACCGCCCACCGCGGGCACATCGGTCTCATCACGGTGTCCATCTCGGGCAACGACGTCACGTCGTGCGCGGGTCAGGCGAACCCGGTCAGCTGCGTCGGCACCGCCACCAAGGCCATCTCCACCAACGTCACCGCACTCGTCGCGGCCCTGCGGACCGCCGCCGGACCGGACGTGCCGCTCGTCGGCCTGACCTATCCCGACGTCATCCTCGGGAGCTACGTCTATCCCTCACGCTCACCCACCGCCTCGAGTGTCTCGCTGGCAAAGCTCTCAGTGGTCGCGTTCAAGGACTTGATCAATCCGACCCTCGTGAAGGCCTACGCCACCGCTGGTGGACGCCTGGTCGACGTGACGGCGGCAAGCGGCGCGTACACATCGCTGAACCGGACCATCCGCCTCCGTCCCTACGGCAAGATCCCGGTGCCCGTCGCCAGCGTGTGCAAGCTGACCTGGTTCTGCGCCCAGGGCAACATCCACGCCACCACGCGTGGCTACACCTTCATCGGCAAGCTCGTCGTCGCCAGGTTCGCCGCCATGCGGCACACGTGAGGTCGAGGGCGCCATGAACCTGGCGGCCGGCCTCGTGCTGGCGCTCCTGGCCGCCCTTGCCCTCAACGTCGGATTCTTCGTCCAGCACGGGGCGGCCAACACGATGGTGACGCTGTCGGTGAGACACCCGTTCGCCTCGGCCCGGCTCCTCGTGACCAACCGGCAATGGATGCTGGGCTACGGGGCCGGCTGGGTGGGATGGGGGCTCTACATCGCAGCCCTCGCCCTGGCGCCGCTGTCGCTCGTGCAGTCGGTGTCCGCGGGCGGCGTGGGGATCCTGGCCATCCTGGCGCACCGGCTCGGCACGCCATTGACGCGCCAGGAGCAGGTCGGCACCTACATCGCAGTGGGTGGCCTCGTCCTGCTGGGACTGTCGCTCACCTCCGCGGTGACGCCGACCGCTCCGGCGCGCACCATGACGCTCGTCGTCGTCATCGCCTCCGGGGCGGTTCTTGCCGGGGTTCTGGCTCTCCTGGCCCGCCGGTACCGACCGGGCGCGCTGTTGGGGTGCGCCGCCGGAATCCTCTTCGGTGTGGGTGACATGGCCACCAAGGGCGCCGTGGACGGTTCCGGTCTCCTCTTCATCCCCGTCCTCGCCGTCTGCACCGCACTGGCATTCGTGACGCTGCAGGGTGCCTTCCAGCGCGGCAGAGTCCTCGAGACCGCCGGCTCCTCCACGCTGATCAACAACCTGATCCCCATCGTCGGCGGGATCGTCGTCTTCCACGAGCCCATCCCTCCCGGGCTGGCCGGGGTCGCCCGGGTGATCAGCTTCGTGGCGGTGATCGTGGGCGCCGTGCTCCTGGCCGGTGGACGGATGCAGGCGCAGAGCCCGGCACACGCGCCGATGGCGACGCACTCCTGAGGGTCGTACCGTCGGCGGAAGACTGGTGGGCCGTAGAGGACTCGAACCTCTGACCCCTTGCGCGTCATTCGGCTAGTTGCGTTTATGCGAGTACAGTCCAGTTCAAATTAGCCGCTGATCAGGGTTTCTTTATGCACACCAGTTCGGCGCGATTCAAGGAAAATCAAGCTGGTTGCTACATCCATTGCTACATATTTGACGACTTGCCCATCAAGCAGTGCGTCTTCCGGCGGTCAAATGCCGACCAGCGAAAACAACGACCCGCTGCTACATGGTTTGCTCCACGATTAGGGAGCCCTGTTACACCGCAGTATGCAGGCGCCTCGAGTTGAATTCCGCATGACTCTCAGGACGACCTGGCAGCAATCGCAAGCGGAGTTCGCCATCTGCCTCTCGACCGACTAGCTCCGCCAGCACCGGCGGCGCTTCACCATCGCCAACGACGACGTAGTCCTCCGGCTGCGGATCCATCGCAATGCGGGCGTGACGCAGATGGCCGTGCACGACCCCAGGCTCGTACTCCTGGTGATCGTCCACCCAGAGTTCGACGGGCGGCTCACCACTCTTCGTGCTTCCCATAATAGAGATCACCGGTCAGCCTCGTATCCCGGGTTGACTCGGGGCTCCGAAAAGCAGGATCGGAGCTGCTCGAACGCCTGAGGGCCGGCATCGGGCAGGACGACCGAATAGTGGCTCGGATTCACGAAGGTCGCCACCACGTCGAAACCCGACTCCCTGAGTGTGCCGCACCGAGAAACCCGAACCTCTGGACGGCGCCTGATCTGGCCCACCGAGTGAGGTAGAGGGCGTCGACCCCCGAAGCCAGCTCGTACACCCCGCCGTCCCCGGGTGTCAATATACGCATATTTGCGACTGCCTGGACAGACGTGGGCGGAGGAGGAGGCATGGGGAGGTCCTCTCAGTGGGGGTCCGGGCTGACGGAAATAGACAGGGCGTCCTCGAGGTCTGCGGCCCAGGCCCGCCGGAGATCGAGCTTGATCCACTCGAAGCGGTGCTCGTCGGGATGGGCACCAAAGCGAGCCCGGAAGCGGCGGATCTTGCGGTAGACGGTGGCCCGGTGCCACCCGCCGGCCTCGAGGCCCCCGAATCCGCCGGCTTTATGCCAGGCCACCCAGAAGCCGATGAGCTCGGCGTCCTCGACGGCCGTGCTGGTCACCTGCTCGCGGATGAAGGCCGGATAGTCCTCGATGGAGGCAATGGTGGCCTCCCGGGAGGCGTCGGCCTGGACGTTGTCCGGCATGGAGTCCCAGAAGGCGGCCAGGCGGCCGTAGGCGATGCCCCGCCCTTCGGGGCTCTCGCTGGGGTCGGATCGGTAGTCGGGGGTGTCGGTCATATGAGGTCGCAAGTATGCGACTCACTTCCGGCGTTGTCAAGCAATTTCTCAAGAATCTCTTCTCTGGTCAGGGGGGTACTTCCTCGGCGAGAGCCAGTTTCTGCGTACTTGCGACTAGCGCTCGGGGTGAAGTCCTTCACACATTGCCCGGTGCCCGGACGAGATTGGATTCATTGGCTCCGATGACGCCACTGGCCAGAGATGTATTTTGCGGGTGCTGTGTTACAGGGGTCGCACCCGCCCAGAGGTGACCCGATTGGGCTTCCAGGCCGGGCATCGGGTGCCCGGCCAACTCCATTGTGGGACGTCGAGTGGGCTCACGACGCGGCCCTCAAGAATTCGCTTCGCCGGCCTTCGGCCGTCCTTGACCGCCGCTTCATACAGAGACGGTCCTGACGCCGTGCCGCCGGCTTCGCCGTGATGCTGGGCACATGAAGGATCCATGTCTCCCGACGCCGTCTGATCAGTCGTGGTTCTGGACGGATCGATGGCAGCAGATGGAGCGAGAAGCCACCGCGGAGATCAATGCCGACCGGGTGGCCTCATTTGAAAACGTCGAGCTCTTTTTGGCCGATTTGGATTCGTGAGGTCAAGCGCACGAGCTTCCTCGGAAGCTGTTCAGCGCTCAGGCGACCCACTGCTACGAGCCGCCAGCGTGGAACGGTCAACGGCAGGACATCAAGGGGCAGTGGTGGTACGTCGAGGCGTGCCGGGAACATCTGGACGGACTGACGACGGGCCTCCGGGACTTCGGCTGCCGTAGACAACTATCGTGCGGCGCCCACGCGCTGCTCAATCCAGTGGTAAGTGGGTCTCGCAAGAGGAGGGCCCGAACGTCGCTGTTAGATCGTCCAACTCAACTGGTAGATGATCGTCTTCCCGTTCGGAGCCGAATCCGTACCCAATACCCGACACCCCGTTGATACCCACCCTGGTCAGGCTTGGCGTGAGGACGAGGGCGACGGTGTTGAGGTGTGCCCGGGATCGCACACGCTGACGTAGCCGGCATAGAACCATCCGAGGAAGGGCAGCGACTCGCGTTGGATGGCCACTTTGATCGTCGCCGACCCGCCCTTGAGCCCCGGAATGGTGCCGGTGCCGCTCACCGAGGTGATGGTGCCGGTGGCAGGGTCGACGGTGAATCCACCCGAGGTCGACGAGCCAGAAATTCGCATAGGTCGAGGGAGCCAGTGAACTTGAGGGAGACCTCGGCGGTGGGCGCGGTCACGGTCGAGCTTGGTGTTCCCGCTGACCGAGCCCAAGGTGGCCGTGATCGTCGAGGACCCCGTTCCGACACCCGCTCGCCAGCCCGCCCGAGGTGATGGTGGCCACCGAGGTGGTCCCGCTCGTCCAGGTCACCTGGGAGGTGATGTTGGCCGTCGAGCTGTCCGAGTAGGTGCCCGTGGCAGTGAACTGCTGCGTCGCTCCCTTGGTGATCGAGGGGTTGGCCGGTGTGACCGCGATCGAGGTGAGGGTCGGCGCGGTCACCGTCAGCTTGGTGTTCCCGCTGACCGAGCCCAAGGTGGCCGTGATCGTCGAGGACCCCGTTGCGACGCCCGTCGCCAGCCCGCCCGAGGTGATGGTGGCCACCGAGGTGGTCCCGCTCGTCCAGGTCACCTGGGAGGTGATGTTGGCCGTCGAGCTGTCCGAGTAGGTGCCCGTGGCAGCTGAACTGCTGCGTCGCTCCCTTGGTGATCGAGGGGTTGGCCGGTGTGACCGCGATCGAGGTGAGGGTCGGCGCGGTCACCGTCAGCTTGGTGTTCCCGCTGACCGAGCCCAAGGTGGCCGTGATCGTCGAGGACCCCGTTGCGACGCCCGTCGCCAGCCCGCCCGAGGTGATGGTGGCCACCGAGGTGGTCCCGCTCGTCCAGGTCACCTGGGAGGTGATGTTGGCCGTCGAGCTGTCCGAGTAGGTGCCCGTGGCGGTGAACTGCTGCGTCGCTCCCTTGGTGATCGAGGGGTTGGCCGGTGTGACCGCGATCGAGGTGAGGGTCGGCGCGGTCACCGTCAGCTTGGTGTTCCCGCTGACCGAGCCCAAGGTGGCCGTGATCGTCGAGGACCCCGTTGCGACGCCCGTCGCCAGCCCGCCCGAGGTGATGGTGGCCACCGAGGTGGTCCCGCTCGTCCAGGTCACCTGGGAGGTGATGTTGGCCGTCGAGCTGTCCGAGTAGGTGCCCGTGGCAGCTGAACTGCTGCGTCGCTCCCTTGGTGATCGAGGGGTTGGCCGGTGTCGACCGCGATCCAGGTGAGGGTCGGTGTCGGGGCAGTTGTCGACGGTCCTCCCGCAAAGAACGAGTCAGAGGCAGTACTAGCCGTGAGCGTGCCGCTTCCCGAGTAGGTAGCACTCACCGGTAACAGCCCGGCCGTTGAAGGTGTGATTTGGCACTGACCCACTTCCGGCGGAGTTCGTCGTGATGGTGCAGGACTGCGAACCAACGGTCACATCCACGGTGGCGCCGTTGACAGCCGTGGCTGGGCTCTGGCTGATGTCCACGAGGTTGGCGTCAAAGGTGGCCGGGCTGCCGACGGGTCCGATTTCCTGACTCCCGTTGAGCGTTAGAGAGCTGGTGTCGATGCCGGCCACCCACGTGAATGCAATCGGGTTCGAAGTGAGCAACGGCGTCCCCGTGGTTGTCACTGCAGTGACCGTGTCCGTTCCAGGATGAAGGGCACTGTAGGTGAATGTCGCTGTTCCACTCGCATTGGCGTCGACCAGCTTGACCTGGGGGTTAGCGCCTGACACCGAAAAGAGAATTGGCGTACCCGAGGGATTCGCCACATTGCCGAGCTGTGCCGTGAAAGTGACTGACGAACCAGCGGATGGGCCGGTCACACCCGGACCCGAGAGAGACAACTCCGCTCCTGTCGTAGTGGAAGGAGACGACGCACATGAAGGCGGGCCAATCCTAACGATCGAGCCTGGAATCGATCCGTAGGCACAGCCGTTGGCACTGGAAGCTGTGATGTAGAAGAAGGAGGTCCCGGTGGCAATCGTGCTGACAACCGGAGGCGATTGCGTGAGATCAATCGAGTACACGTCGCCGCTGTAGGTGAACACGTCGAGTGACGTGGCGCCACCGGAGGAGTTGGATCCCGTCACAGCAACCGAGAACGGCGTGCCTGATACAGCCGCCACGGTGCTCTCAGTCGGGGTGGCGGTGTTCGTTCCAGTAATTGCGTCGACCTCGCCGTTCGCATTGGCCAGATAAAGGGTGCCATCGGGCGCGAATGTCAGGCCGAGATTGCCACCGCCGGTCGTGTAGTAATCAGACACCGTCGGGCTTGCTCCGCTGGGATCGCTGATGCGACTGATCTGGTTGCTCGCCGCGTAACCGGAACACTCGTCATCGGTGAAGAGGTCGCCGCTTAACGGATCGACCGCCATGATGTACGGGCAGTCAGGGAGGCCGGTGGACGGGTCGGCCACGACCCGGATGATCGCACCGGTAGTGGGATCGAGCTGGACGATTTGGGGATTGGACACATTCGTCGAGAAGTTACCGAGCCCCGCGTAGAGGGAACCATCCGGCCCAAAAACGAGCTGACCGATCGTGGCGGGAGGGAACGAAGTGTCTGGAAGTTGATTCGCCGCGGTAAGCGCCCCTCCCGAAGGGGGCAGGACGTGAATGGTCCCATCGTTGGTATCTGCAATGTACGCGTTGCCCGAACTGTCGAACGCTGGCGCTGCGGCGGTGGTGCAGCTGTTTTCGGTGAAGTTGCCCGGAAACACTGCACCCTCTGTGTTGTAGGAGATGCCGGTGGCGAAGGCAGAGACGGAGGTCCCGCTGGCCGGGGTTGGAAGTGTGGTCGGGCAGGTTGCCGTCGATGGTGCGAAGCTCACCGACACACTGCCAGGAACGGGCAAGTTGCCGTCGGTTGTGTCGGTAGCCGTGAAGTCGACTGCTTCGGCGTTCGTGTCGGTCGCAGTGAAGACGGCGTTGCCGGCGCTGTTGGTGATGGCAGTCGTCCCCGGAGTCGCAGACCCTGCTGGTGTAATGACGGCGCCGCCAGAGCCCTCACTGAGGGTCACGGTCTTTCCTGATGCAGGCTGACTTAGGTTGTTCTCGAGATAGACAGTGATCGTCGTCTGGCTCGTGCCGTCATTGTTGACCTGTGCGGGTCCTCCGTAGATCTGCGCCCCGGTTGCCGTTGGCGGTGAGAAAATAATCGTGGGCTGTTGAGACAGAGTGATCCCGTCGGTCGTGTCCGTCGCTGTGAAGGTGCACCTTTCGGGGGTCGTGTCGGTAACGACAGACACCACCGTCCCACTAGAGTCCGACGGTCCACCTGCGGGGCCAATTGTTGCCTGGCAGCCAGGATTGGCCGCGAACGTAACTGCCTTGCCCACCACCGGAAAGCCGTTGGCATCCAGCAAATTGGCTTGAACAAATCCCTGGGTCTTACCGTCAGCGGAGGACCCTAGACCAAAAACCTGTGAACCGCTGGCACTGACAGGCCCCGTGGGCATTGACTTCAGCGCCTGGAATATTGCCGTGAAATTCGGAGAGCCCAAGCCGACATGCGTGAAGTCACCTGTCGCACCGCTGATCTTGTTGAACGAAGCTGTTCCCGTAAGGGGATAGATGGCCGCATTCAAATCGCCGACGTTGTAGCCGAGTTCCTGGTTGAGATACGCAACGAGGGCGGCGACTTCAGGGGCAGCCATACTTGTTCCCCCCAAGTGAGACCACTAGGACAGCCCCCATCGTCGGCCTGGCAGATTTGGATTCCCGCGGCGGGATCCGCGTCAACAGCTATGTCGGGGACAGAACGACCGGAAGCGCTAGTTAGCCCGTTTTGGTATGAGGGCCGGGGAAATTCTTGGCTCACTCCGAATCCGCCCTCACCCGATGGTGGGGCGTCGCTCGACCCGTTCCACCAGACCTCGCCTCCATTGCTGGGGCTCGTTCCACCGACCGCAGTAGCGTTGGGAGAGTCGGATGGAACCCCGACCGTGTTGGCGTTGCCGTCAGCACACGTACTACCGGTGTCGCCTGTGCCGTTGACAACGGTGATTCCACTTGCGGCGGCCTGAGCCAGGACCGAGTTGATAGCTTGGGCGTCCGACAATGGCGTCTCGTCTTCACATTGCGACCATGAATTCGAGATGACTGTGTCCCCGTCATTGATCATCGTGTTGAACATTGATTCGAAGCTCGTGGAGGACGGCGCGTCGTAGACCACATACTTGGTCGAAGTTGAGAGCGCCATCCCCATGACGGTGTCGATGTCCACTAAGACTTCCGACTCGCCAGCCCCTGGGCTGGCAAGTCCGCCGTTGACCGGAAGCCTTGCTGAGTTGGCCCCCAATGCTGGTCGGAAATCCCATTAGTTCGAGCCAGCTCACCACGTCGGAAGAATTGAAGGTGTCAAACTCGAGCAGACCGATCTTTTGGGCAGGACCAGTAGACGCTGCCGCTTTCAAGCTTTGGCGAGCGACGGAGCCGCTAGATGTACTCCCGCCACTGGAGCTCCCGAAGTTGCCTGGATCGTATTTCTGACCGAAGCTGGAAAATGCATTGGGCAAAGTCGTTTGCGATATTCGGTATCGACACGCCGACCGGATACTGGGGAAAGAGTCCGAGCAGTGTGTTCGCGGTAGCGGCACCATAGCCCCAGATTGCTGCTTCTGTCGTAGAGAACACTGTACCCAAAACGAGTTCGAGTATGGCGAGAACAAATGGTGCAAGGAGCAAGATGGCCGCTGTGATTCCAAGGCTGATCCCAATATCCGCGAGGGAGTTGGCACAAGCGCCTAGGTGGTTCTGCACCAGAGATGTGGGGTGAGCTGCCCGTGCGGGATTCGAATTGGGTGAAGCGACGTTCGACAATCCGCTAACAGATTGAACATCAGAAGCGATTTGCTGCGGTAGGGCGGGATCTTGTGCATTCGCGTAGACCGATCGATCACCAACTCGGTAGTTGGTGATCCGGGTGTCAAAGGCTTGGCTCACTTGGGCCCGAGTGCCTTTGACGGTAATGGTTAGCCTATTGGCCGACCCCTCCACATCAGCGAATCCTTGTGAGTGGAGCCATGCGAGAACCGAGTCGTAAGCAGAACGGCTGGGCCCAAAAGTATCCGCCAATTCAGCCTGTGTCAGGAAACGATGGTAGCGAGGAGAGGCGGTGTCTTGGACCTCAGCGAGGTAGCTATCGAATCCTGATTGGTCAGTGCGATTCAGTGTCAGCGTCAAGGTGAGTTGTTGATTCGCCGCCGACGCAGGGGTTGACGTTGACTGGAGCTGGCCATTTGCCACTGCAGGCACTACCGAGTTTGAAATGCGTGAAACACTTGGCTGGGGTGTCGGACCAGCGGACCTTGTGCTTGCTCCCGCATACGGCGCCATGCCGAGGAGAACGGCGATGACGCCGCCGATGACGCAAAGACCTCTGCCGGAAGTCTTCCCCACGATCGCCTCCCTCACTCGCATTCGCCAACCGCGTTCTCTTAACTCAGCGGCATCACCGTTTGCAAGTGGGATTGCAGCATTTTCATCGCAGGCGCCAAGAACACGCATGCCATCGTTTTTCGAATTCGAGTGCTGGGGCATCGAGGTATGACCCCGCCCCCTCGCCGCAGGTGCCCCTCCGTTTCCGGTGGTATCGGCGCCGCCGCCTGGCTCCGTCGACACCCCCCGTGCGCGGCGCTTCTGGGCCGTCTCGGCCCCCCGACCCCTCTCGCCCGAGTGGTGCTGGTGGGCGCATGGGGACTCGAACCCTGTCCCAGTCTCCCCTGCCCCACTCGTGCCGTTCGAGGCGCATGCAACTCTTGCGAGCACGGCGGCTCTACTCGCCCATGCTCGCACCCCCTACGACGACGTTCGGCTTGTCGACTCGCTCCAAAGAGCCGCCTCCATTGCATCGGCAGCGGCTCGCCGGTGAGGCTCGAGGATGTGGCCGTAGACACCGGCGGTCATCCGGATTGAGGAGTGCCCGAGAATATCGGAGACCACCTCGATCGGGACTCTCTGCGCCAGCATGATCGAGGCCGCCGAATGGCGAAGTTCGTGGGGGTGCCACCGCCCGATGCCTGCTCTCTCGCAGACGCCCACGAAATCACGGTAGATGTTGCGAGGGTCGAGCGGCGTCCCAACCTGTGTCGTGAAGACCTGGCCGGAATCCACCCACGCCTCCCCCACGGCCAGACGCTCGTGAGCCTGGCCGAGATTTGTGGCTCTTCAAAGACTCGATCACGGGCTTGGGAATGTTCAGCGACCGCCGGCTCTTGGCCGTCTTCACCTCGCCCAGCACGAGTGAGCCCTCTTCCCGCTTCAACGATCGGTTGATCACGAGCACTCCCCGACCCAGCGACACGTCGGTCCACGACAGCCCGAGTGCCTCGCCTCGCCGGAGTCCTAGGCCGAGCATCGTGACGTACAGCGCCTCGAGGCGATGGCCTTTCAAGGACTCGAGCAGCTGGCGGGCCTGCTTCGGCGTAAGCGTTCGCCCCTCTTTGCGGACGCCCCGGGGTCCCCGGGTGACGGCGGCGACGTTGCGGCCGATCAGTCCCCACCGCTCGGCCTGGTTCAGCGCCTGGACCAGAAGGGCCCTGATGCGACGAACGGTGCTGACCGAGTAGCCGGCATCGAGCTTGGCCGACATCAGGGCATCCACGTCTGCAGGCATCAGCCTGCTGAGCCGCTTGCGTCCGAGCGTCGGCCGGATGTGGAGACTCGGCCACGCTGCGGTAATTCTCGAAGGCAATCGGCGCCACCTGATGGCGGAGCACGTCTGCCATCCAGCGGTCGAGCAGCTGTCCAACGGTCAGCCGGTCGTCCTGCGGCGGGAGGCCGTCCTCGATCTGGCGTCGTACTGCCTTCATCTTCGCCAGAACTTCGGTCTTCGTCTTGGCCGACACCGTCTTGCGACGCACCGTTCCCGTCGGGGTGTAGCCGACGACCACGGCACCGACCCATCGATCATCAGAGCAGCGGTGGTACACGCTCCCCTCGCCGTTCATCCGACGTCCGGCCATGGTCCCCTCCAGGCCTGCGAGAACCCCGTTGCTACATTTCTTGCTACATTCTCCATTTCCGAGGGTTCTGCGGCAAGTGCTCGGAGGAAATCTCACCTCTGAGCTGGGACTCTATGGTGGGCCGTAGAGGACTCGAACCTCTGACCCCTTGCGTGTCATGCAAGTGCGCTACCAACTGCGCCAACGGCCCGTTCTCCCAGACCCTACCACCCGACAATTCCGACCTTCGCAGCTCAGCGGTGCCGGGAACGACACCCGAGGCTCCATGTCCGTACAATTGCGGTTGTGACAGCAGACCACGGCCACCAGCCCGCTTCCGGACCTGGAACAGCATCTCCGGCGGATCGCCGAGGACGGGTACACCGTCCTCCCCGGCGCCATCGAACCCGACCTGGTCGACGAGATCGACGAGGCGCTGCTCAAGCTGGAGCACGATCTGGGCACCGTGCCGGCCAACAACCTGTTCGAAGGGGTCCACACGATGCGGGTCTACAACCTGCTCGTCCACGGGCCGACCTTCCAGAAGATCCCGGTGCACCCCAACGTCCTCCCGGTCGTCGAGGGCGTCCTCGACCCGGGGCTCCTGATCTCGTCGCTCTCCTCCATCGCGATCGGGCCGGGCGAACAGGCCCAACCCGTGCACGCCGACGACCAGCTGATCCCCCTGGCCCGGCCCCACATCCCCATCATCTGCAACACCATGTGGGCCATCACCGACTTCACCGAGGAGAACGGGGCCACGCGCCTGATCCCGGGCAGCCATCTGCGCGACGAGCCACCCAACCCCCTCGAGCACTACGAGACCATCCCGGCCGAGATGTCCAAGGGCAGCGTCCTCGTCTGGGTGGGGAGCCTCTGGCACGGTGGAGGCGCCAACCGGACGGACCAGCGGCGGGTCGGGCATCGCCATGAACTACTGCGCCGGCTACATCCGTCAACAGGAGAACCAGCAGCTCGGTGTGCCGCCCGCGCTGGTCAAGACCTTCCCCCGCCGCCTCCAGGAGCTGGTCGGTTACTCGGTCTACAACGGCCTCGTCGGGCACATCGACAAGGAGCACCCCGGGAAGGTCATCCTCGCCGAGAACGAAGGGGTCGACATGGTCTGGGACCTGCTGAAGATCTGACCCGTCAGGCGGCCGGGGCCAGGGCCACCGGCGCCACGGGCCACTCGTAGTCCCTCGGATCGATGGGGATCATTCCCTGGGAAATCCGCCAGTCGTCGTAGCCCCGCGCCCATGCCCGGTGCCAGCGGGCCTGGTTCTCGTGGAGCTTCGTGAGGTCGCACTCCCACAGCGCCTCGTACCGTGCCGCCAACGCGAACAACACCTCGACCGATGCGATGGCGTCGGCAGAGGCATCGTGGGCATGTGCGATGTCGATCCCGTAGAGCTCGCACAGGTTGACCAATGTCCGCCGACCCTTACGGTAGCGATCGAAGTGGCGGTCGATGACGACGCAATCGAGCACGGGCCCGCACCAGCCGCGCTCGACGATGCCTCGGCCGCCCAACCGCGTGGCCTGCGTGTCGAGAATGGTGAGGTCGTAGTCGAGCTTCATTCCCACCAGAGGCACCCCACGCCGGCTCGCCGACAGCACCGCATCGGTGACCAGCCCGATTGCCTCCTCGGAGCGGCATGCCCTCGGCACGAGCCCGCTCGGTCGTGATCCCGTGGACCTCGGTCGCCTCCGCCGGGATCTCGCGGCCCGGGTCGATGAGGCCGGACCAGCTCCGGAGCACGACGCCGCCCACCACGTGGACCAGGGCGTAGGACACCGGGACGTCGTTGAAGCGGTCGATCCCCGTCGTCTCGAAGTCGAAGCCGAGCACCTCGCCGGCGGTCCACGTGGCCATGGTGCCGAGCATGCCAGCGGGGTGTGACAGGACGGCGGATACCGACTCGTGCGACGCCGACCAGCCGCTCACGGGTGCCGGGCAGTACGGTCGTCATCATGTTCGGCCGCTCCCGGCTCCGACGGTGGCGGCGCACCACGACCGCGGCGGCCGTGCTGGCACTGCTTGCCGCGGTGGCCACGTTCGTGCCGCCTCCCCCACCGGTCACCGCACTGGGCGCGCCGGGGTCCTCCGCCACGGCCGCCGAGCCGGCGGCGCTGGTCCACCCGCTCGACGGCACCGGCACGGGATCCGTCAGCCCGGGAACCGTGGGCGAGTTCCCCGGAGCGGACGTCCCCTTCGGCATGCTCCAGTGGAGCCCCGACACCAGCCCCGATGCCGTCCAGAGCGGGGGCGGGTACGCCTACGCAGACCGCGAGATCGCTGGCTTCAGCCTGACCCATCTCAGCGGCACCGGCTGTCCCTCCTATCAGGACGTCCCCATCCTTCCCACCGTCGGTGCCGTGGGCCCCAGCCCCGGATCCGCCACGGCGACCTTCTCGCACACCCAGGAGCATGCGACGCCCGGCCGCTACGACGTCGAGCTGGGCCCGTCTCCCATCTCCGTCTCGCTCGCCGTCACCACCCACAGTGGCATCTCGAGCTTCGACTTCCCTTCCGGCACCGTCGTCGAACGTGTTGTTCAAGGTCGGCGGCAGCGCGAACCCCGTGACCGCGGCGAGCGTGCACGCAATCGGGCACGACGAGATCGAGGGACAGGTGAGCAGCGGGCAATTCTGCGGGACCGGGACCGGCTACACCCTGCATTTCGTCGCCCTCTTCAACCGGCCGTTCACCTCGGGCGGCACGTGGAGCAGCTCCGGCACGGCGGCCGGCAGCACGGCCTGTACGGGGACCTCGTGCGGCGCCTATGTCACCTTCGACACGACGACCCAGCGACAGGTCCTCATGAAGGTCGGGATCTCGTTCGTCAGCGCGGGCGATGCCGCGCAGAACCTCCGGGCCGAGGACCCCGGGTGGTCGGTGCCGCAGGTGAGCGCACGGGCCCAGGCGCGCTGGAACGCGCTGCTCGGGCGCATCGCTGTGCGAGGAGGCACCACGGCCCAGCAGCACACCTTCTACACGGCGCTCTACCACTCGCTCCTCTTCCCCAACGTCGTGTCGGACGTCAACGGTCGGTACGCCGGCAGCGACGGCAGGGTGCACACGGCCCACGGGAGGAACGAGTACGCCAACTTCTCCGAATGGGACATCTACCGCAGCGAGACGCAGCTCGAGTCGCTCCTGGCGCCACGCGACGTCGGCGACATGGTGCAGTCCCTCGTCGACGATGCGGCGCAAGGAGGGTGGCTGCCCAAATGGGCCATCGTCGGCGGGGACGAGTCCCAGATGAACGGCGACTCGGCCGATCCGATCATCGCCGACGCCTACGCCATGGGCGTGCGCAATTTCGACGTCGGGGCGGCCCTCGCGGCACATGGTCAAGGGAGCGACCCAGAACGAGACCGGCCACGGCCTCCAGATCGAGCGGCAGTACCTGAGCCAGTACCTGTCCCAGCACTACGTCAACGCAACGTCGCTCGACCTCACCTCCATCGACTACTCGATCGGTGGCTCTGTCACGCTCGAGTACGCAATCGACGACTTCGCCATTGCCCAGCTGGCGACCGCGCTGCACCATCGCACCCTGGCCTCCACCATGATGCAGCGCTCCGCCAATTGGCAGTATCTGTTCAATCCGGCCACGGGCTACATCCAGGCGCGCGGCAGCGACGGCAGCTTCCCCCCCGGCCAGGCCTTCGATTCGTCGCAGCTGGAACCCGGCGGGCAGACGGGTTTCGAAGAAGGCAACGCGATCCAGTACACCTGGTCGGTGCCGCAGAACCTGGCCGCGCTGGCCTCCCTCATGGGCGGCGACGCCGCCGCCGCGAGCAAGCTCGAGACGTTCGTGAGCACGCTCAACGCGACCCGCAACGCCCCCTACGAGTGGTCGGGCAACGAGCCCGACGAGTGGGCGCCGTGGGAATTCGACTATTTCGGTGCGCCCGAGAAGACGCAGCAGAGCGTGCGTGCCATCGTGAACACCGAGTACGCGGACGCACCGGTCGACGAGCCGGGCAACGACGACCTGGGCGCCATCTCGTCGTGGTACGTGTGGGCGGCCCTGGGCCTGTTCCCGGTGACGCCGGGGTCGGCGGACCTGGCTCTGGCCTCTCCGCTCTTCCGCTCGGTGACGATCACCCTGCCGGACGGCAACCGCCTCGTCGAACGGGCCCCGGCGGCGGCGGCCTCCCGGCCCTTCGTCCACGCCCTGACCGTCTCGGGGGTGACCCATCCTTCACCGCAGGTCCCGGGTTGCCCCGACGCCTCGGCGCACCGGGGGCGGACGGGCGCGTGGAGCCTGCCCTGGCTCCCCGCGTCGGTGCTCCGGACCGGCGGGACACTCACCTACACGCTGTCTGGCACGCCCGACCCGGCGTGGGCCGCGTCGCCTGCCGCCGCTCCCCCGTCCTTCGGCACCGGTCAGCTTCCGGTCGTCGGCTTCTCGCTGCCGAGCGGCGCGACCTCCGTCGCAGTCGGGCAGCCGACGGCTCTCCAGTTGGGGGCTGCACTGGCAGCGGGGAGGACGGCGTCAGTCCGCTGGCAGGCGACCTCGACGCCGAGCGGCTTGGCCGTCTCCCCGTCCTCCGGAACGCTGACCCTTGCCCCGACCACGGGGGGTCCGAGCGCCACGGCCACCTGTGGCCGGCCATTTCGTTTCGCTCAGGCCCTGACCGTGACGGGTGCCACCGCGGGGTCGTTCTCCCTCCGCTTCGCCCTCACCACCGCCGACGGGGTGACGCTCCCGCCGGTCGTACTCCATGTCGTGGCCCACTGACTGTCGACGCGAGTCCGAAGCGAAAGAACCCGGCAACATTGACGCGACAAGAGCCACGGGTTCGCAACACTCCACCCAGCGGTGACTCGGGGAGGGGGCGCCGATCGTTCGCGCCGGTGACGAAGTTCGGCGGCATCGGAATCTGTCCGAACCAGTCGGACCCCAGATAGGAACGTGATGGACAATCGGGTCCTCTCAGTTCGCTGCGCAGCCGACGACGCCGTGGTCGCCGTACTCGAATCGAACCGTCTGACGCGGCGACCAGCCCGAACCGTCGGGCTCACGAATCTGCACCGTCACGATCGCGCCAACCTCCATCGACCCTTCAAGGTCCACCACGTTGTAGGCATTCGCCGTCCGACGGGTCCGGGAGCTGGTGGCCGTCCCTGCCACCACGGCCAGAGCGCATCGCTCGACGACGCCGCCCCCGACAGCGCCGAGGGGGACGATGTCAATCGAAGCCGTGTGGGTATGGCCGGACAGAAGCAGGGGCACTCCCGCCTGGTCACACGCGTCGACGAGGCGTCGCCGACCTCGAAGAGCAGAGAGGTTCGACGGGAGCACGGGGTGGTGCGTGACGAGCACCCGCCACGCGCCGAGCGGAGCACGGCCCAGTGTCTCTCGCACCAGATCAACCTGCCGCGGTGAGACATGTCCGGCCTTCCAGCGCCACGCCGGCATCGAGTCGACGCCGAGGGCGACCAAGCCAGGCAACTCGATGATCGGATCCAGCGACGCGGTGACGTACTTCCGGTATCGCCCGGTCGGAGAGACGAGACGCCGAGGCAGGTCGAACAGCGGTACGTCGTGATTACCCATGACAGTGAGGACTGGGCCGGGCAGTTTGTCGAGAAATGCTCGGGCCTCGATGAACTGGCTCCGGCGAGCTCGCTGCGTCAGGTCACCCGAGACGACGACCAGGTCCGGACGACGGTCACAGATGTCGGCCACGAGCGACCCAGCGAGCTCATCGAGGTGCGCTCCGAAGTGGACGTCTGACACGTGGACGATGACCGGCACGGCAGTGGGATGACGCTCACACCTTGTCGGCGAGCGGATCCACCCCGCGGGCAAGTGAGATCAGGTCAGTTCCCGAGACATCTCGAGCTCGACGGCGCTCGGCAGCAGTCAGGTTTCCCTTCGGCACCAGCAGTCGCAGACCCCGAGGATGGATTTCGAACCTCAGGGGGGTCTCCAGCTCCAGGGCCTCACCGTCGATGCCGACGAAGGCCTTGCCGGACCGCGAGCGAACCTCGAACCGCTGCGTCATGAACTCGTGCCAGTGCCGGCTTCGACGCCGCTGACCGATTGCCGAGAGGGTCACCACCTGGGCCGCCTCGGCGCCGGTTGCCGCCGTGATGGCGACCACGCCGAGCATCCCGGTGTCGAGGCGTCGTCGCTGTGACGCGTCAAGTGTTGCCCCGAGCACGTATGGGTTGTTCGACACCTGAATCAGGAACGCGCCATCCACGTCGGTTCCGTCGGGCTCGCCGAATTGAAGGTCGAACGGTTCTTGTGTCCTCCCGAGCATTTCGGGGAGCAGCGCCTTGGTGGTCTCGGACTTCGCCTCGCGATAGCCCGGCCGTTGGACGATCGTGGCATAGATCCCGAGTGAGACGTTGTTGACGAACAAACGATCTCCCACCGTCGCGTAGTCGATTCGGCGCTCGATGCCGTCGCGGAAGGCGTCCAGACTCTTGCGGGGATCCTCCCGGTCGAGCCCGAGGTCGAGCGCGAAGTGGTTGCGCGTTCCGGCCGAGACGCAGACGAAAGGGAGGCCGTGCTCGACGGCGATGGATGCCACCAATGCCTGTGAGCCGTCGCCGCCGGCCATGGCCAGGCAGTCGGCCCCACGTGCCACCGCGTCACGTGCGAGCTGCTCGAGGTCGAGCCCGTGATCGAGCATGACCACCTCGACGCCCAGACTCTCGGCGAGCTCGGCCAGCCCGAACTTTGCCACCTTGCCACCCCCCGACCAGGGATTGCAGATGAGAACAGGGTGCAGTGGGAGCACGACCTCCACCGGTCGCCGAGCGTCGCGTTCGTGCAGGTCGCGGGCGATCGCTGCTCGCCCGAATGCGACCGTGCCCACCATGAGGACTGCGGCGATGGCCACAGCCAGCACGGGGCGATCTCCGTGAGGTTCGGCCCGGATCACCGCGATGACGATGAGAACCCCGCCCAAGACCGCGCCGGCAATACCGAAAGTCCTGCGGGGCGCTCGCTCGGTGATGACCCACCAGGCTCCGCCCACCATGAGCGCCACACCGGCCAGACCGAGGACCAAGAAGCCGAGATTGCGGACGGCAAAGACGACCACGGCCACGACGAGGAGCACCGCACACCCGATCGAGGCCAACGCAAAACCCCGCTCGCGCCAACCGACCGTGTGCACACCCTGCTCCACACCTCAAGCCAAGCCGGAAAGAACCGCACACGCAAGGGTCCATGGTCCCGAGGACCCTGCTCCCGGCCCTGGGACCACCTACACGGAGGTCAGAATCTGTCCGGGACGAGTCGATATTGGTACGAGGGCCCGGAGCGCGCCCAGAGACCCGACGGGCGGGAAGGGTGACCCGCTTGCGCTTCGGAGACTCGTAAGGGATCTGGCTCAACAGGTGACTGATGATGTTGAGGCGACCACGCTTCTTGTCGTCGGTGTGTGCGACGTACCAGGGAGCCCACTCCGTGTCGGTGGCGGCGAACATGGCGTCTCGAGCCCGCGAGTAGTCGTCCCAGCGGCTGTAGGACTTCAAGTCCATGTCCGAGAGCTTCCAGATCTTGCGCGGGTCGTGCATTCGGCTCTCGAGGCGCCGGGTCTGCTCGTCGGCACTGACCTCGAGCCAGTACTTCACCAGGAGGATCCCGGCATGCACCATGGCCTTCTCGACCAGCGGTGTGAGCTCGAGAAACCTCTCGGTCTCCTCCGGCTCGCAGAAGCCCATGACCGGCTCGACGCCGGCCCGGTTGTACCAACTGCGGTCGAAGATCACGACCTCACCGGCCGCGGGGAAGTGCGCCATGTAGCGCTGGATGTACATCTGCGATTTCTCGCGCTCCGTGGGGGCGGGCAGGGCGACGACACGGAAGACGCGAGGACTCACCCGCTCGGTGATCCGCTTGATCGTGCCGCCCTTGCCGGCGGTGTCGCGGCCCTCGAACACGAGGCAGATCTTGGCGTCGGTCGCCTTGACCCACTCCTGCACCGCCACCAGCTCTGCGTGCAGGAGTCTCATCTCCTGCTCGTACTCCTTGCGCTTCATCTTGGGCCCGTGACCGCTTTCGGCCCGTCGGGCCGAGGTGGCAGCGGACGCATGGACCTCGGCCCTGTGACCCTTGTGTGTTTCGTGTCCATTCGCAGCCATTGTCTCTTACCTCCGGTATGTGCGATCTTCATGAGAGAGGTTGTCCTTCGTCGGGCGTCTGCGTGCCTTCACCGGGCGCATCCGTAATGGCATCGAGTGCTCGATCGAGGGTCGGGTAGAAATGCTCCTGGTCGAGCGTGGTGTGCAGCCCGTAGCGGCGAATCAAGTCCTGGAGGCGGTCGCGCAGCTCGACGAAGGCCAAATGGACGCCTCGTTCGTTGAGCTCCTCGTCCAGCGCCTCCAGAACCTCGGCAGCAGTGACATCGATGTCGGTGATCGCCTCGCACTGCAGCACGATCCAGGCGGGGGCCCGCTCGCGGGCCAGCTTCCGGACCTGGGACCGGAACTGTCCGCTGTTGGCAAAGAACAGCGGGGCATCCCATCGGAACACGACGATTCCCGGCAGCTCGGTCGCCTCCGGGTACCTTGCCGTACTGTGCCATCCGCCGAGTGCCGGAACTTTGCCGAGGACGGAGCCGTGGGGTCGCCAGCCGCGGTGAAAGAACAGCAGGACGATCAGGATGATCGCGACCACGATCCCTTGGAGCACCCCGAGGAAGATCACCCCCGCTGTCGCCACCAAGCTGACGACCAGCGAGGACATGCGGACCTCCCCGAAGCGCCGCAGGGCCCCGAAATCCATGAGTGACAGAGCTGCGGTGATGACCACGGCCGCCAATGCGGTCTGCGGCAAGTCGGCCAGGAGCCCGTTGAGGAAGAGGAGCAGGACGGCGACGAGACCGGCCCCCACCAACCCCGTCATCTGGGACTTCGCCCCGGACTGGTCGGCGACGGCCGTGCGGGAGCCGCTCACCGACACGGCGAAGCCCTGGAAGAGCCCCGCCGCGAGGTTCGACGTCCCGATCCCGACCATCTCCTGGTCAGGATTGACCTCGTCACCACGCTTGGCGGCGAAGCTCGTCGCCGTCGCGATCGTGTCGGTGAGCGACACCATCGTGATGCCGACGGCGCCGAGAAACAGGGGGCCGACGTCGGACCACTTGGTCCACGGCAGGGTGGGAGTCGGAAATCCCTGGGGCAGCGTGCCAACGGTCTTGACGCCGTGGGCAGCAAGGTCCAGGACCGCCGAAACGATCGTCACGCCCACGACGGCCACGAGGACGGCCGGCACCCGTTTGGTGAGCCGCGGCAGCACGAGCAGTACGGCCAGTACGCAGAGTCCGGTCAGCAGCGTCGTCTTGTTGGTCTGGTCGAGCCCGTCGAAGAACGCGCGCACCTCGCCGAGGAAATTGTCAGCACTGGTGGAGAAGCCGAAGAGCTTCGGCAGCTGCCCGACGATGATGGTGATGGCCAAGCCGTTGAGGTAACCCACGCGGACCTCACTGGAGAGGAGGTCGGCCACGAAACCGAGCTTCGCCACTCCGAGCCCGATCTCGATGAGTCCGACCATGATCGCCAGCATGCCGGCGAGTTCGATTGCGCTCTTCGGGTCACCTGTGACGATCAGTGGTGTGATCGCGACCAGAATCAGTGGGGAGACCGACGAGTCGGGTCCCAACACCAGCACCTTCGACGGTCCGAACACCGCGTAGGCGACGAGACACGCAATCGTCGTATAGAGACCCGTCACCGCCGGCAGTCCGGCCAGTTCCGCGTAGGCCATGCCCTGAGGGACCAGGATGGCCGCCAAGACCACCCCCGCGACGAGGTCCGGACGAAGCCACCGCCGTTCGTAGTTCCGCAGCGCAACCCATCCTGGTGCCCAACGCTGCAGAACGGCCGTCATGCAGCCCGCTCGCTCGACGGTGAGAGCTCCGCCAAGGAGCCTCCGCTGGACCGCCACACCTGATCCTCCGCCCCTGTCGGGCCAGGGCGGCTTCCAATCCGCGAAAGAGCCCTTCGGCGGACCATGGTTCGACTGTCGCCTGCGTGACTACTGGCAGCTAGGGGCATTGGTCCCTTCCGAAGACAGCCGTGCGGTCAGGGTCGGTCAAGATCGGCGGGGCCGCCTGCAGGGGAGGCCCTGACGGGCCCGGAGCAGACCCGGTACACAGTATGCGCAGGAGTCCACTCCGGTCCCGCTTCGTCACTGCGGTGAGCCGCTCGCACACGGCCCTCAGTGGCTGAGGCGGGTGAGGGTGTACGTCTGGCTGACGCTACCGACGCCGATGGAGGTGGTCATGGCGTCGCCGCTGCACATCCACGGTCCCGAGGCTACAGATCCGACACTCAGTGCGACCGGCCCCGAGTGGGTGTAGCCGAACTCATTGGTCGTGGCGGAGAGGCCGCCTGACACAACCGTCCAGGTCCATGTTCCCGACGTCGCGGTGGGGTCGGTGGGCAGCGTCACCTTCTCCGTCACCTCCCCGGAGTAAGTGATCGACAAATTCGGGCCGATCATCGGCGCCGAGCCGCCTTGTTGGATGGTGGCGACCCCGTTCTTCGTGAGCGTCATGATCGCACCAGCGCCTCCACTTGCATGGATCAGGCTCACTGTCTCGTTCGTCACCCGCCAAGTGCCGACCGGACAATCAGGCGAGCAGAAGTCTTTGAGACTCTCCCCCTCGATCGTGACGCCGCCGGTGGCGGTCCCACCGGTGACTGTGGCGTACTCAAGTCCGCCCGCCATATGAGTAAACCGCGCACCGTTCTCGGGGCTGGCTGTCGGGCATCGGCACCCCAACGAGTCGGTGCAATAGTTGACACCTTGTGCCTGGGCCAGAGTGTTGTCCTTCCCCCCGCCCAGGCTGATCCGGCCGTACGAGGTCCCCGATGAGGTGACGTGAACGACCTGAGAGTCGACGTCGAGCGGTTGGATCATCGCTGCCGCCGGAGCTGACGAGACGGCGACCGGAACCAGGTCCTTCACGCCGGCCTGGGCCGGCATACGGGCCGGGTAGCGGGGTAGCCCGGGTCCCGTGCTGTCCCAGGGCCTGCCGGGGTAACGGCCCTGAGCAAAGCCCGCTCCCCAGCTATTCAGGAAGCCCTGGGTAGGGTCGGCCGCGGTCCACGCGCTCATGTTGGAGTCGTTCGACGCCACGAGGGCGGCGGCCATGGCGAGGATCGTGTGCCACGGATCGGTCCCCGTCTCGGCCAGGTGCACGAAGAACCCGACAGCATCGTAGGTGCGGTTCCACAGAGGGTCATCGGGATGCTCCAGGTATTCCTCCCAGTGCCCGTCCACGACGTGTGACCCCGCGATCTCGTTGGCGATCCAGTCGGCGGACCCTTCGGCGAACCAGGCCGGGAAGTCGTAGGTGGCGGCTCCGTACTTCTGGAAGAGGTAGCAGTGCGCCATCTCGTGGATGAGCGCCTCGTGGATGTCCGACGTCGAGAGGACACCCTTCCCGCTGAGGGATCTCGGCTGGATGTGGACGCTGCAAGAGTCGACTGGCCCGCTGGCCGGGATCGCGCCCTTGAAGCAACCGGCCGTATACATGAGTGAGTTCGTGTCGGTCGGGTTCGAGGCGACGTTGACGGTGTTGACCTCGAGGTAGACGGGATCGGGAAAGCTCCCGCCGAGGTGGCTCGTGATGCCCTTCTCAATGGCACCCAGCTGGGACGCGTAGGGCCCAGCACTCGCCGAGTCAGCCGAGGCGCAGTCTGCGTTGGGGTTGCTCGTGGTCGTCGCCTTGGCGATCTCGGCAACCACTGCGCCTGCACCACCGCTGACGCCGGCCGAGAGCCCCCATACGACAGCCACAGCGATTGCCGCCACACGGACGGTCCGGCACCATCGGTGTGTCGGGCTTAGCACTCTGGAACGCCGGCGCATGCCACACCTCGCTCTCCACCGATTCGATTTCGTGCCCCGCCAGGAACATTAGGACTTGCTATCCCGCGGTGCGCACTGGTACGGACTGGTGCAGGGCGCCTCGGGTCCCTCTCGTGTCCAATGCACCGACCGGAGTGCGCCTGCGTACGCTCCGAACCGTCGGCGTCCGTAGGGAGCTGTCGTATCACCGTGGCATGGACCAGCAGCGCAAAATCCACCGACGACGCAGACACGCTCCCCCACCCTGCACGGATACTCAGAGGCGGCGGGCGGAATCGAAACGTCGTACGGGGCTTTGCAGTTACAAAAACGGGGTTCGTCGGCGTTCGCCTGAGGACAACAGTCCTGGTCAGAGTGCATGCCAGTGCGGAGCGTTTCAGCATGATTCAGGGGTCTTGTGCCATCCCTGTGTCATGGAGAGTGGACTATTGAGACGGCTATCCGGGCCAGCATGATGTGTCGGGCAGCTGCCGTCATCGATGTCGATCGTCACTTGCAGCGTCCATTGACTGTGGACAAGAGGCTAGTTAGCGTCACGTCTCGAATTCTGCCTTGCTTCGGCCGAACGTAGAACGGATCGGGGCGACAAGTGAGCGAGCGGCTGTGAGGGGGTTTGCTCGGTCTGGAGTGGAGATGACCAACAAATCGGCTCGGTTCAGCCGCCCGAGAAGAACCTCGGCCTTCGGCCAATCACTTCTAAGGATTGCCGCTGCAATTCTGGTCTTGACCGCAATCGCGGCGACCCTCGGTCTCGCAGCGCTTGTGCCCCACGCCTCCGCGACAAGTAGTCCGGATTGGACAGTGCAATCTCCCGGACCGTGGGATCAAGTCACTTGTCCGACGACTAACGACTGCTGGGCGATAAAGGGAGGATCCGTATCCGCGACAACAGATGGCGGCGCGCATTGGGCATCCCAGTTCTCGTTCTTTGCACCCCTAGGAGCGGCGATCTCCTGTCCAAACACTTCTGACTGTTGGATCTTTGCCGGCCAGTACACATTGGGAGAACAAGTCTTCGCTACAACCAATGGCGGTGCATCTTGGAGTTCACAGTTCTTGATCAGTGGAGGTGCGGGAACGGTAGACCCGGATCAGATCTCCTGTAGCGATGCTTCTCACTGCATTATCGCGGCGACGAACAGCGCGGGTGGGCTTTACTCGACCAGTGACGGTGGGATTACGTGGTCCCCGCTGGCGATCCCATTTTCTTTTTCGACCGCTGGCGTTCATTGCGCCAGCTCGACTGTGTGCTGGGTCTGGGAGGCACAGCCCCGCTTCCCCCCCGCTGTGTCCGGTTCCATCGCTATAACCACCGATGGCGGCTCGACGTGGTCGAGCCAGACACTCCCGTCGGGAACGGGGCCTTTGAGCGGTCTCTCCTGCGTCGATACCTCGCATTGCTGGGCCATTGCCGACCACGACGACTTTGCCGCCGACGGCACCTATCAGTCGCCACCCGTGGTAGTGACATCCGATGGAGGCGCAACGTGGACGGGGCAAGGGTTCCCAACAAACACAGGAGGCCAAGCAGGAACGCTTTACCTCAAGTCCATCTCATGTGTAGCCAGCGACGTCTGTTGGGCCGTAGGAGCCGGGGCATTCAACACAACTGACGGCGGATCCAGTTGGAACAGCGTGCTGCCTCCTGACCCCTCCGGTGAATTCTCAGCGCGTCGTGTGCCAACACGCAGGACTGCTGGTTCACGGGACCACTGGGAATCGTCGCCACCTCCGATGGTGGAGACAATCCTCCCTCAGCTTCTTTCGTCGCGACGACGGACCCCCCGGGTGGCCTACCGGCAACGGGGAACGGCCTGGTCGAGTATGCGCTCGATGGTTGCATTTCAGTAGGCGCCCAAACCTACACGTGGACCCTTCCGTCGGCAGCGGTGCCAGTCGGCGGTTCGACCACGACGACCACGTCGTGCTACGAGACCTTCGACCTCCCCACGGGCGTGCAAACGATCACACTAACTATCCAAGACCTTGCATCTAGCTCCACCTTCTCGGTCACCATTGACGTGGTTCCCAAAGTTCCGTATGCGCCGCCAGGTACTAACGAAGCATCGCTGCTGGGGAATGGCTGGGTTCTCGTTCAATTCGACGACTGTCAGACGACCAGCGGCGCATCGAGCAGCTATACCTACGATCTGGTTCCGTCAGACCCGTCACTGCAACCGTTGGTCGAAACCTATCCCGGTCCTAATTGCGGCATACGCACGATGGTGTTGCCGGTAGGCACCTACACCGAAACCTTTGCCGCGGAGGACCAGCAGGGCGATGTGGTCTCCGCGCAAGATTCCTTTGGGGTAAGCCAGGTCGCGCCCCCGACAGGGCCACCAATCACAGTGACGCTTGATTCAAGTTTGAGCAGTGCCTTTGTCGACTTCGACGCCTGCAGTCCAGCCGAACCCAGCGGAGCGACATTCACCTTCGAAGTAGATGACCCGAACGGCAACTCCTTCTCACAGACCGGCTCGCCTGATTGTCACCTAAGCGGAGCCTCAGTCCCCACGGGCCTCGACACCGTTAAGCTCACCGTGACCTCCGGTTCACAAGTCCTCGGCACCTCTTCCGCACAGTTTGATGCCGAGCCCGTGACGGCTGTCCCACAACAGCCGCTCGGCTGCTCAACGAACATTGTCTCCCCGGACGCCTGCATTAACGACATTTCTTTCTTATGGAAGTCGTTTGGAGCTGATCGACCGCCTGATTTCATAGACTTCAACGTTGGAGTCGGGGCTGGAATCAAGATCGGAGGAGATCAGGTCGTCACGTGTGACGGCAACGGATATTCCACTGCGGGTCTCAACTTCTCGTTCGCCGCAGAAGTTGGCCTCGACGCAACCATGGGCCTTGGCTACGTGGGAAGTCCCTACTCGAGCACAGAGCCGACGAACGGTGAGATCGACGACTTTGTCGAGGGCAGCCAATACCAAGCTGGGGGAGCCATCGGACCAGCTGGCGCCTATGTCCTCAAGAGCGACGCCCCACCATATGAGGGATATATGTTCACCCTCGGCCCGAGCCTAGACGCAGGAGTTTCATTCTCCAATCAGTTGCCGGGCGAATTGACTACACCTGGCGATGGCGCGCCTGCCGCTTCGCCGTGTAACTGGAACCAAGAGACCTACTGGGCTGCTACCGGTTTCACTCCACCACCGCCGTCGGCGACGACCACCAGTGGATTGGTGATCAATGTCAACCAACAGACGCAACCTCAAACCACCAGCCCAGCCACTCCGATCACCCTCGTCGGGAGTGCAGGTCAATTCACGCCTGGAAGCGTCGTAACCGCGAGTGTCTACTCCAGCCCAGAGCAACTTGGCCGGGTCACCGTCAATCAGGACGGTTCTTTTGTCATGGTGACGCAGATCCCAAGCGACCTTGCCTTCGGCAGTCACACGATTGTGCTTACCGCAGAAGCCGCGGATGGGAGCGTCGCCAACATCAGCCTCCCGGTAAACATCGAAGCATCGACCATCCCGCCGGCCTTTACCAGCGGGACTAGCGACACCGTGCCGGCGGGAACAGCCTTCACCTACCCGGTGACCACTACCGGCTCGCCTACCCCCGCCGTCACCCTGGCCTCGGGCTCCACATTGCCCACTGGGGTAACCCTGACTGATAACGGCAATAGCACGGCCACCTTGGCGGGCACCTCGTCGGTAGCAGCTGGGGTCTACAACTTCACCATCCAAGCCGCCAACGGGGTGAGCCCCAACGCCACCCAGGCCTTCACCTTGACGGTCACCAAGCCGCCGGCCTTTACCAGCGGGACTAGCGACACCGTGCCGGCGGGAACAGCCTTCACCTACCCGGTGACCACTACCGGCTCGCCTACCCCCGCCGTCACCCTGGCCTCGGGCTCCACATTGCCCACTGGGGTAACCCTGACTGATAACGGCAATAGCACGGCCACCTTGGCGGGCACCTCGTCGGTAGCAGCTGGGGTCTACAACTTCACCATCCAAGCCGCCAACGGGGTGAGCCCCAACGCCACCCAGGCCTTCACCTTGACGGTCACCAAGCCGCCGGCCTTTACCAGCGGGACTAGCGACACCGTGCCGGCGGGAACAGCCTTCACCTACCCGGTGACCACTACCGGCTCGCCTACCCCCGCCGTCACCCTGGCCTCGGGCTCCACATTGCCCACTGGGGTAACCCTGACTGATAACGGCAATAGCACGGCCACCTTGGCGGGCACCTCGTCGGTAGCAGCTGGGGTCTACAACTTCACCATCCAAGCCGCCAACGGGGTGAGCCCCAACGCCACCCAGGCCTTCACCTTGACGGTCACTCAAATCAGTGCCCAGGTGTCGCTTAAGTTCACAGGAGCCATCACCTACACGAACTCCGGCTCGCAGACCTCTGGAGGCTTCACAATTACTCCCGCCACCGGCACCATCTCGTCGGTTACGGGCGCCGGCACCATTCCGGGACTCAAGGGGGGCTCAACTACCATCAAGGTGAATGTCCAACGTATCTGGCTGTGGCTCTTCGGATTCCGCCAGATCGATGTCGGCTATATCCAAGTCGTGGATCCGGGGGCAAATCTCAACTCCACGGCCCTCGTGCTAACTCCCATTCTGACTCGGGTCGGCACCAAGGGGGTATCCGGAGTGGCTTATGGCTTGGCGCCCAACTCCAAACAAATCATCTGTACCTTGAACTGGACTCTCTGATCAAAGAGGGGATACCGCAATGAGACGGAAAGTTTGGTACTAGGTCCGATGATTCGCGAAACAATATGAACAGAGGGCGCGCATCCGCGTAACGGCCCTCCTGTCAGCGGAAGACTGAGGTCGTCGAATCACCCTCACTACCCATGTGGCGTTTAGGCGGCCCTTCTCGCCGGGAACTGGGCGGGATTCGGGTGAGTTCTAGGCCGATTCGGTGACCAGTATCTCACTCAGCGACGTGGACGACGAGACGCTCCTCGAACACGTGATCGACGCCGCGCGACGTGTGCCGAAGTCCGCTCCCGTATGCCGTCGTCCGAATTGAGCTATGCCATGCGTGTGCCATGGAGCGACAGCGTCGAACCGGCAACAGAGGCGAACACCACCGCCTACCTGCGCCTTCACTCAGAGGCGGCGGGCGGAATCGAACCGCCGTACGGGGCTTTGCAGGGGCGAACACGTGGTTCGCAACGGTGCGTCGCAGTGCATACGTCCAGTTCAGAGAGCGTACGAGTTCGAACCGATTCGCACCCATCCGGGGTATGCCGCGGTATCTGCGCGGTATGAAGTTGAGTCACTCTTTCCCGGTGACCTGAGGCAGCATGTGTTTTGGCTATTCCAGGACGGCAGCATGGCGCGAAGAAGGGGCCCGGAGGCCCCTTCTCACGACTGCCCTTCAATGACTGACCTTCAGGATACCAGTCAATTTCGCGTTCCAACCGACCGTTCTCCAGTTGCGCCCTGGGTCTGGACGGCTGCCCTTCAATGACTACGTGGGTGCACCGGGTTCGATTCCCGGCCGGGGCGCCCCGGCTTGAGGGTCGGGCTGCTGATGGCCGGTCACCATCGCTACGGCAGCCCGACTCTCCGGGTCAAGCTGATACGCCCGGAGCCGGCGTGCGGGGGCACCTCACATCTGGACCTGACAGCGACACAAGGTCCCCCCAGTGAACGCCTCCGCCGCACCTGCAAAGCAGAGGTCAACTGACGGATCAGCGCCTCCCGCTGGTGGCATGAAAGACTGAGCATCGGGGGTTGTTTACGGAGGAGTTTTGTGTCCTCATCGGTGACCGCGACGTTCATCTTCACCGACTTGGTGGACTCGACCGCGACCGCGGCGCGCCTGGGTCCGGACGCAGCGGAGGAGCTACGCCAAACCCATTTCCGGCTGTTGCGAGGCGCGATCGTCGGCTCGGGCGGCACAGAGGTCAAGAATCTGGGTGACGGACTCATGGTGATGTTCTCGTCGCCGAGTCGGGCGTTGGCAGGCGCGGTGGGGATGCAGCAGGCGATCCACCATCACAACCGTTCGGACGGTGAGCCGCTTGGCGTTCGTATCGGCATGAGCGCAGGCGAAGCTGTCGAGGAGGACGGCGACTTCTTCGGTGACCCGGTGGTCGAGGCAGCCCGGTTGTGCGCAGCAGCCGGCGGCGGGCAGATTCTGGCCGCGGATCTGGTGCGGTTGATGGTGGGCCGGCACGCGACGCAGACGTTCGTCGAGGTCGGGCCACTGGAGCTGAAAGGTCTTCCCGAACCGGTCGATGCGGTCGAGGTGTTGTGGGAACCCGCACAGACCGCCGGGTCGATCCCATTGCCCGGGCGTCTCGTGGGTGCCGCGACCGATGCGCTGTTCGGGTTCTTCGGTAGGAGCCCAGAGCTGGCCGTGTTGGAGGAAGCGCGCAAGCAGGCGCACACGACCAAGCGGTGTCAGGCGGTGTTCGTGGCCGGTGAGGCCGGGATGGGCAAGACCGCGCTGGTGGCGCAGGTCGCACGGAGCGCACACGCCGAGGGGTCGATCGTGCTGTTCGGCCACGCCGATGAGGACGTCGGGATCTCCTATCAGCCCTGGATCGAAGTGGTGGCAACCCTTGTCCGCGATGGTGACCCCGAGTTGATCGAAGGGCTTCCCGCCGCGCAGCGCACCGCGCTGGGGCGTTTGGTGCCCGCCCTCAGATCCGATACCGACCGGGTGTCGGATCCGGATACGGAACGCTTGTTGTTGTGGGAAGGCACCACCGAGCTCCTCGTGGCGGCGTCACGACAGGCGCCTGTCATGGTGGTGCTCGACGATCTGCACTGGGCCGACACCGCAAGCCTGCAACTGTTACGCCACGTGATGGCCTCGACGACCGAAGCAGACCTGACCATCGCCTGCACGTACCGCGACACGGATCTGACGCGCGGCGATGCGCTCACCAAGCTGCTGGCCGACCTGCACCGCGAAGCGCACGTCACCCGCATCGCGCTCGGCGGCCTCGACGATGTCGAAATCATCGAGTTGTTGTCCGCCTCAGCCGGCTATGACCTCGACGACGCCGGTGTCGGGCTGGCGCACGCGCTGCGGCGAGAGACCGACGGGAACCCATTCTTCACCGGCGAGGTGATTCGACACCTCGCCGAGTCGGGTGGGATCGTGCTCGGTGACGACGGCCGCTGGACCGTCGCCGACGAACTCGATGAAATCAGCCTTCCCGCCAGCGTGCGCGACGTGGTTGGGCGGCGCGTCGAACGCCTCGGCGCCGAAGCGCTGCGCGTCCTGTCTTTGGCGGCAGTGATCGGCCGCGAGTTCGACGTCAGCCTGCTCGCCCGCTTGACCGACGTCGACGAGGATCCGCTGTTGGACCTCATGGACACCGCCGTGAGCGCGGCGGTGCTCGTCGAGAGCGCCACCGCGGACCGGTACCGCTTTGCGCACGCCTTGATCCAACACAGCCTCTACGACGAGCTGTCCCCGACCCGCCGTGCCCGCGCCCACCAACGCGTGGCCGAAACGCTCGAAAACGAAGCGACCGGCGAGGACGCGGCGACACTGGCCGAGCTGGCACACCACTGGGTCGCCGCCACCCGGCCCGCGGACCTCGACAAAGCCATCGGCTACGTCCGGCGTGCTGGCGACGCGGCCCGCGACGCGCTCGCCCCCGACGATGCCATCCGCTGGTATCAACAAGCCCTCGACCTGCTCGACCGCCAGACCGCGCCCGACCAACACAGCCGCGCTCAGCTCCTGGTCGCGCTCGGCACCCAACAGAGCCGAGCTGGGCAACCCGAATACCGTGACACCCTCACACGAGCCGCCAGCCTTGCCGAGGAACTCGGCGACACTGACACCCTGGTGCAGTCGGCGTTGGGCTTCAGCGCGTTCGGCGCCGGAGGAGTGGTCGGTGTTGATGCCGCCAAGCGTGTGCTACGCGCCGCGCTCGACGCCATCGGCGCGGACAACTCATCAACACGGGCTCGCCTGCTTGCCGCCTATTCCGAAGCGCACGATGCCGGGTTGGAGGGGCGTGAGCGACGCGACCTCGCGCTCGAAGCCGTCGATGTGGCCCGGCGCGCGGGCGACGACACCGCGTTCGTCGAGGTCTTCACGAACACCTTCCTCAGCTTGGCGACCCCGGAGTCTCGCGATCAGACGATCGCCGATGTCGAGCGGGCGGTCGCGATCGCCGACCGGCTCGGCGACCCGTATCTGCGCTGCACCACTCGGTACCCGCTGATCTGGGCTCGATACCAACACGCCGACCTCGCCGGAGCACGCACCGCGATCGACGACATGGCAACCCTCGCCGACCAACTCGGACTGTTCAACGAACGCTGGATGGTTGCCATCGCCCGTACCAGTGGATTGTTGCTCGCCGGTCACGCCGACGACGCCGAACAAGCCAACCAACACGCGCTCGAACTCGGCATCAGCGCAGGGAAAGACGAAGCCCTCGCAGCCTTCGGCGGAAACCTGTACGGGGTCCGACAGCATCAAGGCCGGGTCGACGAAATGGCCGACCTGTTCATCGACGCCGCCCGCGACAACCCATCCATCGCATCGCTACGGGCGATCATCCCGCTCCTGCTGTGCGAGGTCGGCCGTACCGGTGAAGCCGCCGAACGGCTCGCCGACGAAGCCCGCCACGGCTTCGACTTCCCACACGACACCACCTACCTCGCCGCGCTCACCCCTCTCGTGGAGGCCGCTGCGCTCACCCGACACGAGGAGAGCGCACACGTCTTGCTCGAACGGCTCACCCCATTCGCCTCCCATGTGATCGGCGCTGGCCCCAGCGTCGTCGGATCTGTTCGCGCGACCGCTCGCACGAGCCGCCACCATGCTCGGAGACTACGACCAAGCCGAACAATGGTTCGCGACCGCACACGACATCCACACGAAGCTGCAAGCCCCGTTCTGGACCGCCACCGGTCAGCTCGACCACGCCGACCTCTGCCTCGCCCGCCGCGGCGAGGGCGACATCGAACACGCGCGGAACCTCATCACCACAGCCGCTGCCACCGCGGCCGAGTACGGGTGCGCCGGACTCACCAAACGCGCCGAAGCACTCCTCGATGCGGTCTGAGGGGAACCCACGAACCGGCGCAGAACGCGTCCCATAACGCGCACTGGACGACGCAAGGCCCTATCCCCGTTGTGCCTGCTTCTAACGGGGCGTAAGGCACGACCCGAGACAAGCAGCGGTCAAGGGCGGCCGGTGGCCGGCGCAGCGGACCCTTGAGGGCTGCGGCGGGAGCCCCGCGCCACATTCTCACAATGGAGTTGGCCGGACGCCCAACGGCCGGCCTGGAAGCCCACGAATGGCGTCCGGAGGATTCCGGCCCCCGAATCGATCCGGTTCGGGATGTGCGGGGTGGATCCCAAAGGAAATGAACTCCAGCGCACGGACCCGATCGTGGCAAATGCGACCTTCCGGAAAGGGCCGAAGGCCGCGACCGCCCGCCGAGGCGGCGGCGCAGCCGCCGCTGACGGCAAGGGCGGCTTGAAGAAGTAAAGAAAAGTTCTCAACATTTGGGCACGGCGGATGCCGGGCCCGGACAGACGGGTTACACCTCGGCGCGGACACATGCGTTACAGCTGCTGACGGATTGAACTCTTCGACGTCGAATTGGCGGACGAAGCTCGATCGGGTTCGGAACCGAACACCGCGATACACGCGGAAATCACGCGACATCACACGCGGATCACGCGAAACCCCAGCAAACGCGCGTGACGCCCGGTAAGCCACGGTCAACTCACTTCTAGCCCCTGAACAGGGAAAACCCTGGAGGCGGCGGGCGGAATCGAACCGCCGTACGGGGCTTTGCAGGCCCCTGCCTAAACCACTCGGCCACGCCGCCGCGTACGAACACGAACGGGCGGCCAGCCTAATGGCCGGCGTCGCCTCGCCCAGGATCTCTCCGGCCGGCGCCTAGCGCCTGAGGCGGGAGACCAGCCAGAACACCCCGGCGATCAGGGCGATGATGACCGCGATCTTCACGAAGAAGAGAATGATGCCGGCCAGGCTGGCGAGGATCCAAAAAGCGACGATCACCCCGACCACCCCGACCGCCGTCATGGCGACGGCGTGCGAGAAGGTCATGGGCTTCTTGCCTTCCCTACTGGTCACGTCTTTGCTCACAGACCCAATGCTACGTTCCGGCCATGCCGCCCGAAGCGTCACTGCGGGAACGACGCAGCAGGCTGCTGGCCGAACCCGGCCTCATGGGTGAGGAGTTCTGCCGGCGCTACGCCGACGAGGCCGACGCCTGGCTCTCCGAGCTGGCCGATCGGGCAGGCGGCGACAACGGACGCCACCTGGCCCTCGTGGCCGTCGGCGGGTACGGCCGGCGGTCGTTGTGCCCCTACAGCGACCTCGATGTGGTGCTGGTCCACGACGGGCGACGCGACATCGGCTCCGTGGCCGACGGCATCTGGTACCCCGTGTGGGACGAGGGCGTGCACCTCGACCACTCGGTGCGTCGGCCCTCCGAGGTGCTGAGTGCGGCCGCCGAGGACGTGCGCGTCGCGCTCGGGCTTCTCGATGGGCGACGGGTCTGGGGCGAGCCCAAGGTGGCCGAGGCGGTCCTGGAGAAGGCGCGCATGGCCTGGAGGGAGAAGCTCGGCACCAAGTACCTGCCGGTGCTCGAGGTGCAGATGGCCGAGCGCCGTACCACTGCGGGTGACGTCGCCTTCCTCCTCGAGCCCGACCTGAAGGAGAGCCACGGCGGCCTGCGCGACGTCAGCGTGCTGCGCGCCATCTCGGCCTACGCGCCGTTGCTGGCCGAGTACGCCGACCTGGTGTCGCTCGACGAGTCAGCGTCGCTCCTCACCACCATTCGGGTCGAGCTGCACCGCATGGCCCAACGCGAGCACGACAAGCTCCTCCTGCAGGACCAGGATCACGTGGCGGCGGCGCTGGGCTTCCCCGACGCCGACGCGCTCATGCTCGCCGTCTCGACGGCCGGCCGCCAGATCGCCTGGGTCAGCGACGACGTCTGGCGCCGACGCCGGCTGTGGGATCCCACGCCGCCGCCGAAGCGCCGGTTCCGCCGGGGTGCGCCCGACACGCGCCCCTCCCGGCGCCCGATCTCGGCCCCGACATGGTGGAGATCGACGGCGAGATCGCGCTCACGCCGCCCGCACCCGTCTCCGACGATGCCTCGTTGCCGCTGCGCCTGGCCGCCACGGCCGCCGCCCACGACCGGCCCATCGCCAAGGGCTCCCTGCACCGGCTGGCCGATCGGATGCCCCCTCCCGGCGACCCGTGGACGGGCACGACCCGGGAGGCGCTCGTGGCGCTGCTCGGCCTCGGGCGGCCCGCCATCGACAAGATCGAGTCCCTCGACCAGCACGGTCTCCTGGTCCGGCTCATCCCGGAGTGGTCCGCCGTGCGCAACAAGCCCCAACGCAACGCCTACCACACCTACACCGTCGACCGGCATCTGCTCGAGGCCGCGGCGCTGGCGGCCGAGCTCACCGGCACCGTCGAGCGACCGGACCTGCTCCTCGTGGGCACACTGCTGCACGACATCGGCAAGGGGTTCCCGGGCGACCACACCGCCGTCGGCATTGACGTCGTCGGGCGCATCACGACGCGCATGGGATTCGCGCCCGCCGATGTCGAGGTACTGGTCGACATGGTGCGCCACCACCTCCTCCTCCCCGACGCGGCGACCCGGCGCGACCTCGACGACCCCACCACGATCGCCCGCGTGGCCGGTGCCGCCGGCAATCGGGTCACCCTGCACCTCCTGGCCGCCCTGACGGAGGCGGACAGCCGGGCCACGGGTCCCTCGGCGTGGGGACCCTGGAAGGCGGGGCTGGTCGCCGATCTCGTGGCGCGGACCGATCGCATGCTGCAAGGTGAGACCGCGCCGGCGGGTCCGGACCCGATCCTTTCGGCCCACCGGGACTTGATCCAAGAAGTGCGCCAGGCCGGGCTGCCGTCGGTCTCGTTGCAGCCCCCACAGGTCATCGTGGCGGCACCGGACCGCCGTGGCCTCTTCTCCTCGGTGGCGGGGGCGCTCGCCCTCAACGGCATGGACGTCCGCGCCGCCAACGTCAGCGGCGAAGACGGCGTCGCCGTCGAGGTGTTCACGGTCGAAGTGGCCCGGGGCACCTGGCCCGACACGGCCAAGCTGCGTGAAGACCTGGCCGCCGTGCTCTCCGACCGCGTGTCGATCGGCGAGCTCCTGTCCGAACGCGAGCGGGTCTACCCCCGGCGCCGGGGCTCGGCCGCCCATCTCACCGGCAGCGACGTGAGCGTCGACAACGAGGCGTCAGAGACCGCCACCGTCCTGGAGGTGCGGGCCCCCGACCAGATCGGGCTGCTCCACCGGATCACCCGGGCCCTCTTCGAATCGGACCTCGACGTGGTGTCGGCCCGGGTGTCCACCCTGGGCGAAATGGTGGTCGACGCCTTCTACGTCCGCGAGCCCGACGGGTCCAAGGTCACCGACGAGAGCCGGATTTCAAGCATCGTTGAAGCAATCGGGTCCGAGATCCGTCCCTAGACCACTGCCCCGTCCCGGTAGAATCCCCGCTGCAATGTCCGGAGACCACGTCAGGAGTCGGAAGGGCCCGCGCCTGTGGGTGATCCTCACCGTGTGCGTGGCGGTGCTCGTCATCGCCGGCGGCGGCCTCCTCGTCGTCGAAAAGGGGCGCGCCAACCAGGCCGCGGCCACCCCGACCGCACCGCCGGTCGCCCTCACCGTGACCGCCGTCACCCCGACGGGGCCGAACGTCGCGGCCGGCTCGACCATCTCGGTGCAGTTCTCGACCGACCTCGCTCCCGGCAGCCCCATGCCGACCCTGAGCCCGGCGGTCCCCGGTTCCTGGGCGGTGCTCTCGCCGTCGCTGCTGCAGTTCCAGGCGACCGGGCCGCTCGTGCCCGGTGCCACCGAGACCATCACCGTGCCGGGTGGACCGACGGGCGCGGTCAGCTCCGAGGGTCGGCACCTCGCGCAGACGTTCACGTCGCAGTTCACCGTCGCGCCGGGATCGATGCTGCGCCTCCAGCAGTTGCTGGCCGAGTTGGGCTACCTACCCCTCACCTTCACGCCGGCGACGCCTTTGACGTCCCCGACGCAGGAGGGCAACGACCAGGTGGGTTCGTTCTCCTGGCGCTGGCCCGACCAACCGCTGGCGTTGCTCACGCTCTGGACGCCGGGGACGAACAACGTCATCACGCAGGGAGCCGTGATGAACTTCGAGTCCCAGAACGGCCTGAAGACCGACGGGCTCGCCGGACCGCAGGTGTGGACGGACCTCCTCACTGACGTGCAGAACGGCCACGGGAACGCACTCCCTTGGGACTACGTCCTGGTGAACCAGACGGTGCCCGAGTCGGCCACCGTCTACAAGGACGGCGCCGCCGCCTACAGCACCCCGGTGAACACTGGCGTTGCGGGAGCGCCGACCGAGAACGGCACCTGGCCCGTCTTCGCCCGCTACACCGTGACCACCATGCGCGGCACCAACCCCGACGGCTCCCACTACGTGGACCCCGGGATCCCGTGGGTCAGCTACTTCCACGGCGGCGATGCCCTCCATGGCTTCGTGCGGGGCTCCTACGGCACCCCCCAGAGCGACGGCTGCGTCGAGATGCCGATTTCGAACGCACAGGTGGTCTTCCCGCTCACCCCGCTCGGAACCCTGGTCACCGTCACGGCCTAGGCCCAGGCGAACGGGGCGGGCTGCCCCGCCGCTCTAATCTCTCCCCCGAATGTCACCTCTGCGCAGGGTCGTCGACATCCTCGGGCGGGTCCTCATCGGGGCCGGCGTCGTGCTCCTCCTGTTCACGGCGTACCAGATCTGGGGCACCTCCATTCAGGAGTCGCGGACCCAGGCCGGGCTGCGCACGCAGCTCCAACAGGAATCCAACAGCCAGCTCATCCGCCACGCCCTGGCGGAGGAGGCGGCACTGAACCGGTTGCCGACGGGTCCACCGGTGAACGCGCCCCGCACGAAGGCCCCGCCCGAGGGCGACCCCGTCGGCTACATCCGGATCCCCAGCATCGGCATCAACCAGGTCGTCGTCGAGGGCACGGACACCCCCGACCTGCGCAAGGGTCCGGGTCACTACACGGGGACGCCACTGCCCGGACAGGGGGGCAACGTCGCCGTCGCCGGGCACCGGACCACCTACGGGCACCCCTTCTACAACCTCGACTCGGTGAAGATCGGCGATCCCATCGTGCTCACCACGCTGCAGGGCATCTTCGTGTACGACGCGACGAGGTCCTTCGTGGTGTCGCCCGGCAACACCAATGTGATCCAGAACGTCTTCGCCAGCATCCTGACCCTCACCACCTGCAACCCGCGCTTCAGCGCCTCGACGCGGCTCATCGTCCAAGCCAAGCTGGTCCACTCCCAGCTCTTCCCCAACTCCGGCCTGCACACGGCGAGCCTGCACGTCCATCCGCAGAGCGGGGACCTGGCCGGGAACTCCGACGTCCAGTTGACCGACACCCTGTTCTGGGGCTTCGTCGCCGTGGTGGTCGGCGGGGCCGTCCTCTACCTCGCCCACCGCTTCCGCCGACGGCGCTGGGTCATTTACGGGGTCGGGGTGGTCGGGATGCTGATCCTGCTCTGGTTCTTCTTCGGCGCCATCAGTCCGCTTCTCCCCGCCAGCTTCTGACCCCGTGCTCGTCGAGCAGCCCCTGGCCGACCACTTCCGGGCCTTCGCCACGGTGGTCGAGCGCGACCGCGGCACGACGTACCCCGCCATCAGCCGGGCCGTGGCCGACAACGACGAACTGCTCTCACTCCTCGACGGCGCGCCGCTGCCCCAGCGCCGGCCCCTCCTCCTGCTGGCAGCGGTGCACTTCTTGCTGCTCTCCGGCGCCGAGCACCCGCTGGCCACTTTCTACGACACCGTGGCCGCCGTGCGCGGCACCCCCTACGACCCGTCGGGGGATCCCGCGGCCGCCTTCGCCGACTTCTGCCACGAGTACCGCGGCGCGCTGGAGGGCCTGATCGCCACGCGGGCGACGCAGACCAACGAGGTCGGTCGCTGCACGGCCCTCCTGCCCGGGCTCTGCCACGTCGCGGCGCAGTACGGCTGGCGAGAGCCCCTGTCCCTGCTCGACCTGGGCACCTCGGCCGGCCTGAACCTGCTCTTCGACGACTACGCGTACGCCTACCGCGCCGCCCAGGGCGACGCCACGCGCACCGCGGGCGTCACGGGTTCGGCGGTCACCCTCGAGTGCATCGCCCGCGACGACCTCGAACACCTCCCCGAGCTCCGCCTACCCGCCATGGCGTCGCGTGTCGGCGTCGACCTCTCCCCTCTCGACCCGCGCACCGACGACGCCTCCCTCTGGCTGCTGGCCTGCCAGTGGCCCGACAACCCGGCGCGCTTCGAGCGCCTGCGCGCCGCGCTGGCCAACGTGCGCGCCGCAGCGGAGCCGCCGCGGCTCGAGCGCGGCGACATGGTGACTGACCTGCCGCGGATCGCGGCCACCATCGCCGGCGACGGACCGCTGGTCGTGTTCCACTCCTGGGTGGCCGCCTACCTCGACGAGGCGCAGCAGCGCACGCTGGCCGACGAGGTCCGCGCCCTCGGTGGGTCACGGCCGGTGCACCACCTCTACTGCGAATCACCCTTCGAGACGCCCGGCCTGCCCACGCCGCCGCCCCCCGTCGCCCGCGAAGGGCCCGACCTCGCCACGGCACTGGTCCACATCGGTCCCGACGGCGCCCCGGCGCTCCGCCTGGCCGACACCCATCCCCACGGCTACTGGATCCGCTGGTGGCCCGCTACTCGTCCGGCCCCCACGGCGCATCGCGCCGGGCCGGCACCTGCACCCCCTCCTCGGTGACCATGCCGACCGAACCCACGGCGGCGCGGCCGAAACGGGTCCGGATCGCATCGACCGCCGCGGTCACGTCGTGCCAGGACTGCTCGCGCGCCGTCGCGCTCTGATTCCCGGCCTCGAGGCCGTCCCCGAGGTCCAAGGTCAACTGGTCCGCCCCACCGGCGCCCAAGCCCGAGGCGCTGACCCCGAGCAGGCGGATCCCCTCGCCCGGGTCGACCCCGGCCAGCAGCGCGGCGGCGACCTGCCCGATCGCCCCGCCCGTCGCGATGGGGCGATCGAGCGTGTGCGAGCGGGTCACGAGCGAGAGGTCCTTGAACTTGACCTTCACCGTGACGGTGCGGGCGGCGGTCGAGGCCCCCCGCAGCATGGTGGCCACGGACTCGGCCATCCGCACCACGTGGCGCTCCAGTTCGTGCGGGTCGACCAGGTCCTGACTGAACGTCTCCTCGTGGCCGATCGACTTGCTGGGCCGGTTCGGGTTGACGGGGTCCGGGTCGACGCCGCGGGCGAGCGCCGCCAGATGGGCGCCACTCGCCTTCCCGAGCCGGCGCACCACGGTGTCGACCGGCAGGGCGGCCAGGTCGCCCACGGTGCGCACGCCGAGGTCGTGCAGTCGCTGCGCCGTCGCCGGGCCGACGCCCCACAGCGCCTCGACGTCGTGGTCGTGCAGGAACTCGAGCTCGACGTCGGCTTCGACGAGGTACACCCCGGGGCCCGGCTCGAGCCCGGTCCGGCTGGCCCTCGGCTTGGCCGCACGGGAGGCGAGTTTGGCGATCATCTTGGATCGACCGATGCCGACCGCGCAGCCGAGTCCGAGCTCGTCGCCGACCCGGCGGCGCAGACCGTGGGCGATCCGGTCGGGTGGCCCGAGGAGCCGCAGCGCCCCCGCCACGTCCATGAAGGCCTCGTCGAGGCCGATCGGCTCCACCATCGGCGTGACGTCGTGCAGGATCTTGTGCAGCTGACCGCTCACCTCTGCGTAGCGGCCGTGGCGCCCCGGCAAGAAGACGGCCTCGGGGCACAGCTGGCGCGCCCGCACGGACGGCATGGCGGAGTGCACGCCGTAGGCGCGGGCCTCGTAGGTGCACGAGGCGACGACCCCGCGCGCGCCCGCCCCGCCCACGATGACGGGCTTCCCGGCGAGGGAGGGATCGTCGAGCACCTCGACCGACGCGAAGAACGCGTCCATGTCGACGTGGAGGATGGTGGGGACGGGCGGCCGCTCAGGCACCGAGGGTCAACCGGCGGAAACCCTCGGCGTAGGCGACGCCGGCCCTCCGGCCCTCCTCGGCCGCGCGCCGGCGGACCGCCTCGCCGGCCCACCCGCTCTGGCCGGCGAACTGGGTCCGGTGGCACTCGACCGCGGCCGCCTTGGCCCCCATGGTGTCGGTGACGTCGACCCACTCGTCCGGTTCGAGCGTGCCCGAGAGCAGCACGGTCGACACCTGGTGCGCCGGTCCGGCCTCGGGGAAGTAGTGCGGGAGGGCCGAGGCGGGGGCAACGGCGTCGAGCAGTGCGGCGCCGGCGATGCGATGGTCGCGATGGTTGAAGTAGTCCTGGCCGAAGAACACCGCGGTGGGGTCGTGCCCGCAGACCACGTCGGGACGCAGCGCCCGCACGCGGGCCACCAGGGTCCGGCGGAACTCCTCGGAGTCGGCGAGCTCGCCGTCGGGGTAACCGAGGTTGTCGACGCTCGAGAGGCCGATCAGCGCGGAGGACGCCTCGAGCTCGGCGGCGCGCTCGGCCGCCAGCTGTGCCGGCACCACGTCGGGGTCGGTCGTCCCCTTCCCGCCGTCGGTGCACACGACGAGGTGGACCGCACTGCCACCCTTGGACCACCGGGCCAGGGTGCCGCCACAACCGACGTCGGCATCGTCGGGATGGGCGTAGACGGCCAGGACGACGCCGGGCGTCTCGTCGATCACTTGCGCTTCGGCTCCGTGGTCTTGGTCAGCAGGCCGGCCTCACGCTGGAAGTCACCGGCCTCCTCGAAACCCTTGTAGACGCTGGCGAAGCGGAGGTACGCCACGTCGTCGAGGCCCTGCAGGCGCTCCAGCACGGCCACGCCCACCTGCTGGCTCGTCGGCTCGCTCGTCTCCGCCCGCAGGGCGTCCTCCACGCCCTGCGCCAGCTCCTCCATCTGGGCGTCGGTCACCGGCCGGTTCTTGCAGGCCGCCCGGACACCCTCGACCACCTTGGCCCGGTCGAAGGGCTCCCGCAGGCCGCTGCGCTTCACGACCCACAGCGGGACGTCTTCGACCCGCTCGAAGGTGGTGAACCGCCGGCCGCAGCCCAGGCACTCGCGGCGACGCCGGATGGCACCCCCGTCCTCGGCCTGCCGCGAGTCCACGACGCGGTCGTCATCGACACCGCACCATGGACAACGCACACCGCCGACGATAGTCAGGGAATGAAGACGTGCTCCCCTGGTACGACGACCGTCGAGCCGACCTCGCGGGCCAACTGCTCGCTCAGTGAGACGGCATGTGCGGGGTCGGCCCGGGTGGCGATGGACGCGAGGGTGTCGCCCGGCTCGACGATGTACTGCTGACCGTGCGCGGGGGCGGCCTGGGCCAGGGTGCTCCCGCCCAGGGTCCGGACGGGCAGCGCCAACAGGACGAGCAGGCCGACGACGACCGTGGCCAGGACCACCCGGCGGCGGCGCACCCGGGGGGAAGGTGCGGTCCGCGCCGGCTGGTCCGGCAAGGCGTACAGCCGGGGGCGGTACGCCTCGAACTCGAGCTCAAATGCGACCGTCATTGCGTCTCCCTGTCCGAACACCTGTTCGCTTCCTCACCATTGGAACACGAACACCTGTTCGCTGTCAACCTCGGGCCGAACAGCTGTTCGTACGCCGGGCCCACCCTACGAAGGGGGTGTGACGGCGACCCACCCCTGGACCCGCCACGAACAGATGTTTGCCTCGGCCCGGCGACTTGGCTATCTTGGTCCTTCACGAACGGATGTTCGCCCCCGGCGAGGGGCCCGGTGGAACGGCCGGGTGAGCACCACCACATGAGCACCACGACATGACGAGAAGGAGACGCCGATGGCCGAGGTCCTGAGCGGGAAGCGGCTGCAGATCCTCAATTTCATCGCCGACTGCCAGCGCGAGCGGGGCTACCCGCCCTCGGTGCGCGAGATCGGCGAGGCGGTCGGGCTGGCCTCGTCGGCAACGGTCCACAACCACCTCGCCGTGCTCCAGCGCGAGGGCTACCTGTCGCGGGACCCCAGCAAGCCCCGCGCCATCCAGGTCCACTTCGACCCCGACACGACCTCGCGGCTCAGCGTGTCGGCGGTGCACAACGTCCCCCTCGTCGGCGACGTCGCCGCCGGCACCGGCGTCATGGCCGAGGAGAACGTGGAGGAGCTGCTCCCCATGCCCGCGCAGTTCACCGGCAACGGGCCCTCGTTCATGCTGCGCGTCCGCGGGGACTCCATGATCGAGGCCGGGATCTACGACGGCGACTACGTCGTGGTGCGCCAGCAGCCCGAGGCGGACAACGGCGACGTGGTGGTGGCCGGCATCCCCGACGGGGAGGCGACCGTCAAGACGTTCAGCCGCAAGAACGGGCGGGTCGTGCTCACGCCGGCCAACGCAGCCTACGAGCCCATGGTCTTCGACGGGCCCGACGAGGTGACCATCTTCGGCAAGGTCGTGACGGTGGTGCGCCAGCTCAACTAGACACCGGTCGCCCGGGCGCGCGGGGCCCCGGGGCTACTTCAAGAGGCGTGACAGGCGGCGGTCGGCGAGCACCTTGCCCCCCGTCTGACAGGTCGGGCAGTACGCCATCTCGTAGGACTCGAACGACACCCGGGCCAGCGTGGCGCCGCACCCGGGCGTGGGGCAGGGCTGGCCGAAGCGGTTGTGCACGCGGAAGCGGCCACCGAGCTTGGCCTCGGAGAGCCCGCCCGGCCGCGTACGCTCGAGCTCGAGGGCGTCGGCGAGGACGTCGGTTGCGGCGGCGAGCAGGTCCTCGCGCTGGGCCGGGCTGAGCGAGCGCAGCGACGCGAACGGCGACAGCTTGGCGCGGTGCAGGATGTCGTCGCCCCAGCCCCGCCCGATGCCCGAGACGACGTGCTGGTCGCGCAGGTCCGTGGTGAGGTGCCGGTTGGAGTCGCTCGTGCGGATGAACGCCGCGAACTCCTCGCTCCCCGGCTCGGGCCCGAGCCCGGCCAGCGGGCCGTCGTCGCCGGGCGGGAGGACCCACCACGACGCCTTGCGCTGGGTGCCGTGCTCGCGGACGAGCACGGCGACGGTCGCCGGGGCGTCGCCGGCCGTGGTGAAGGTGAACCGGGCCACCGAACCCCGGGGCTTCGTCTTCTTGGGCGGCTCCTCGATGTCGAGGCGCCCCGCCTGGGAGAGGTGCAGCACGATCCGGTCACCGTCGTCGAAGGTCCAGACGAGGTACTTGGCCCGGCGGCCGACCGAGACGAGCCGCCGCCCCTGCAGCGAGTCAGGGGTCGGTGCGTAGGTCTTGAGCGAGGAGAAACCCAGAAGGTCGGCCCGCTCCAGGGTTGCGCCGGCCAGCAGCGCATGGAGGCGCTCCGACAGCGCCTGCATCTCGGGCAATTCGGGCACGCCACAATGTACGCATGACCTACACGCACGGGCACCACGAGTCGGTGCTGCGCAGCCACACCTGGCGCACGGCCGAGAATTCCTCCGCCTACCTGCTCCCCCACCTCCGCGCCGGCCAGTCGCTGCTCGACGTCGGCTGCGGCCCGGGAACCATCACATCGGACCTGGCCCTGCTCGTGGCCCCCGGCGAGACCGTCGGGCTCGACGCGGCCGCAGACGTCGTGGCCCGGGCCCGGGAGCACGCCGCCGGGCTGGGCCTCGAGAACCTGCGCTTCGAGGTCGGCGACCTGTTCGCGCTGGGCTACCCCGATGCCTCCTTCGACGTGATCCACCTGCACCAGGTGCTCCAGCATCTCGCCGACCCGGTCGCCGCGCTGGTCGAGCTGCGTCGCGTGCTGCGCCCCGGTGGCGTCCTGGCCGCCCGCGACTCGGACTACGGGGCCTTCACCTGGTCCCCCGACGACCGGATGCTGGACCGCTGGCTCGAGCTGTACCTCGCCGTGACCGCGCGCAACGGCCACGACGCCCGCATCGGTCCGCGCCTGCTGGGGCTGGCCCACGAGGCCGGGTTCGGCGCGGTCACCGTCTCGAGCTCGACGTGGACCTACGCCGACCCGGGTTCGCGGGCCTGGTGGGGCGGGCTGTGGGCCGACCGCGTCCGTTACTCACGCTTCGCCGAGCAGGCCGTCGCCTACGGGCTGAGCGACACCGAGGAGCTCGAGGCGATCGCCGCCGCGTTCGGCCGCTGGGCGGACTCGCCCGATGCGGTGTTCGTCGTCACCCACGTGGAGATCCTGGCCCGGGACTGACCGTCACGGGCTCGGGCGCTGCCGCACCTCGTCGGCCCAGAGCTTGTCGGTGTAGGTGTCCGTGCCCGGGATGGTCGGGATGAACGGGAGCGCCGCCACCACGGTGCCCTTGCCCGCCTCCTCGAGCCGGCGCCGGTGCTCCACGATGACGGGCTCCCAGGCGACCTCCGGCGGCGTGTTCAAGAACCAGAGCAGGACGGTCCGGCTGTCGTTGGCCGCCTCACGGGGCACGTCCCCGGGGGCATCGACCTCGAGGGCGACCGGCGTGAAGGCCGCCACCAGGTCGGCGTCGGTCCCGGGCAGCAACGCAGGCAGGTGCTCCGTGCGCAGCCACGACCAGAGCTCCTCGTTGGACACGGCCGCGTCGCGGTCGATGAAGACGGCGACGAAGCCGCGGTAGGGGTGGTCGAGGGCGACCTCGACCGGGACCCCGTCGGGGTCGCGACGGTGCTCCCACTGGTAGTGGTAGAGGAGCGTGTGCACGTGGTCGCGCTCGGCGAACATGCGGCCGGCCGCGTGCAGCGCGTTCACCTGACGCAGCGCCCACTTGTTCCACACGTCGAAGTAGCCGTCGAGCACCCAGTAGACGGCCACGTACGAGCCCCGGCCGGGCTCACCGGTGATCACCGACGGGTCGGGGTCGCGCAGGGTCTTGAGGTCCGCCGTGGCGACGAAGCGCCGGCCGGCGAAGTTGTAGGGGCCCACCATGCACCCCGAATAGAAGTGGTCCCGCTCGTACCAGCGGTTGTAGGCGACCTCGTGCCCCCGGTGCGGCTCCACGAGCGTCAGCAGCATGGAGCCCAGCTTGACCGGCTCGGCCTCGGCTCCCACCTCAATCGGGCGGCGCGTCTTGGGTGCGTCTTCCTCTGACATGAGGTGCGAACCTAACAGCTGCCCGCAGGCGTCAGACAGCTCCCGTGGCGACGATCGGGGCCGTGGGCGTCACCGAACCGCCGGACGGCTCGACCGTGATGCTGAGGCGTGACGGCCGGTTCGCTCCGGCCATGGTGAACACGGCCTGGCTCGGGGCGTCGCCGAGAAGGCCGAGGGAGACCGGCCGGCTGCCCACGATCCCCCACAGCTGGTAGGTCCGGTCGGCCCGCAGGCGAGGCAGCTTCGACGACACCAGGTAGCCGCGTCCGTCGGGCACCACGACGAACTGCGCCAGCTGCCCGTGCGACGGCGTGTCGAGCGCGACGAGCCGGTGCCCCGGCGTCCGCAAAGCGGCGGCGACGGGTGACCCCTGGTGGGCCACTGCGGCCTGCAGGCCCGAGACCCTGTTGTCGGCGCGCACCAAGCCGATGCCCAGCACCACGGCGACGGCGGCGGCGGCGATCGCCAGCGCACCGAGGGCGGCCACGGCAGTGCGCCGGCGGCGCGGCCGTCGGTCGGGCGGCGGCCGGAACGGGGAGCGGCCCTCGGGGCTCAGCCGCGGCATCGGTGGCGGCTCGTCGTCGCCGGGCCGTTCGGGGAGCCGGCCGGCGATGCTCGACCAGAGACCGTCGGGCAGGGGCTCGACCGACGTGCCGAGGGCTGCCGCCACCTCGTGCAGGCTGTCGAGCTCGGCCCGGCAGCGCGGGCATGTCACGAGATGGACCTCGAGCGCGGTGAGCTCCTCGCCGTCGACGGCGTCGAGCGCGTACGCCCCCAGGAGCTCGCTGGCCTCGGCGTGCGACATCATGCGTCGGCCCCGCGGATGCCGGCATCGGCGAGGACGGCGCGCATCCTTCGCATGCCGTTGCGGATCCGGCTCTTGACCGTGCCCTCGGGCTGGTCGAGCAGTTGGGCCACCTCGCGGTATGTCCGGCCGTCGAAATAGGCCATCTCTATCGGCCGCCGCTCCTCGTCGGGCAGCTCCCCCATGGCGCGCGCGACCTGGTCGGCCACCGCCAGGTCCCAGACCTCGTGCTGCATGTCGTAGGCCGCCCCGGCGGTGTGGAGGGCGTCGCGGGCCTCGCGGGCGCGTCGCGAGCTCGAGGATCGGACGGCGTCGACGGCCCTGCCGTGCGCCTGGGCCAGGAGGAAGGAGCGCAGCGATCCGCGGGCGGGATCGAAGCGGTCGGGTTGGTTCCACAGCCGCACGAAGACCTCCTGGGTGACGTCCTCGGCCTCGGCCGCGTTCTGCAGGACCCGCTTGGCCAGGCCGAACACGGCACCGCCGTGACGCCGGTAGGCCTCCGCCAGAGCCACCTCGCTGTACCGGGCCACGGAGGTGACGAGCTGGGCATCGCTGAGTTCGTCGATGTGCGGCATCTACGACCTGTTCGGGCCCGCTCCCCTAGGTGGATGTCTGAAATTTCGTCCATCCGGGCGCAACCTTCGCTCCGAATAGTACGTGCTATGCGAACCACCATCGACTCCTACAAGACCCAGGCCGGTCGGTTGGACCTCGGAGGCATCGACTTCGAGGACTTCCGGGACCAGCCGCTCCCGCCCGACGCCTTGCGCTCGCTGCGCTACATGCACGACGTCGAGCACCACACCGTGTGCTACCTGCGCGACCTGCTGCTCACCCCTGCCCACCAGGACCCGGAGATCACCTCCTTCCTCTCGTGCTGGGTCTTCGAGGAGATGTGGCACGGGGAGGCCATCGGACGGGTCCTCGAGGCGCACGGCGAGCAGGCGGGGGCGCCGCGGATCGCCGCGCTGCGCCACGGGCGCCGACGCCGCCAGGCGCTCTCGACCGCCAGCACGATCGGGTCGGCCGCCTTCGCCGGCCGTGCCTTCATCGCCCTCCACATGACCTGGGGCGCCATCAACGAATGGACCACCCAGGCGGGGTATGCCCGGCTGTCGGAGACGGCGAGCCACCCCACGCTGCGCGAGCTCCTGCGCCGCATCATGAAACAGGAGGGCGGGCACATCGACTTCTACGCCTCGGAGGCGACCCGCCGGCTGCGCGACAGCGCACGGGCCCAGAGGATGACGCGCTTCGCGCTCGCGCACTGGTGGCGACCGGTGGGGTCCGGGGTCATGCCCACGCGGGAGGTCGGATTCCTCGTCCGGTACCTCTTCGCCGGCGACAAGGGCAGGGACGTCCTCGAGCGGATCGACCGCCGGATCGACCGCCTGCCGGGTCAGGGCGACCTGCATCTGTTGACACGTGCCTGCGCGCACCTCTCGGCCTAGCGGCGGAGGGCCGCCCGCTCGGGCGATCAGGTGATGAGCGCGGTCAGCACCGCGCACGCACGGTCCAGCTGATCCCGGGTGACGCGCTCGTCGGGGTGGTGAGCCAGCAAGGGGTCGCCGGGGCCGAAGTTCGCCGCCGGAACGCCGTGCTCCCAGAAGGAGGCGACGTCCGTCCATCCCACCTTGGCCCGGGGCGCCGCCCCGCTCTTCTGCACCAACGCCCCGAGGAGGGGGTGCCCGAGGGACGGTGGCGCACCGTCGCCGGCGTCGAGCACCTCCCAGGTGTCGCCGGCCCCGAGCTCGAGGCACGGGTCGAGGAGCTCGTGGAGGAACGCCTCGGCCTCGGTGTGCCCCCGATCGGGCGCGTAGCGGTGGTTGAGCGCCACGCGCGCCTCGTCGGGCACCACGTTGCCGGCAACCCCGCCCTCGATCGCCACGACCTGGAGCTGCTCCACGTAGGCGCAACCGTCGAGCACGACCTCGCGCCCTCCCCACCCGGCCACGCGCTCGAGCAGCGGGGCCAGGCGGTGGATCGCGTTGCGGCCGGTGAACGGGCGAGCCGTGTGGGCCCGCACCCCGCGCAGCGTGACGCGCACCTGCATCGTCCCCTGGCAACCCGCCTCGACGAGTGCGCTCGTCGGCTCGCCCAGGACCGCCGCGTCCCCCGCCAGCAGCTCGGGCCGCTGCTGCCACAGCTCGAGCAGGCCGCTCTCGTCCCGCCCGATCTCCTCGCGGGCATAGAAGCACCACGTGACGTCGACCGACGGCTCGCGCACCGTCGTGGCCAGGTCGAGCATGACGGCCAGGCCGCCCTTCATGTCGGAGGCGCCCACTCCCCACACGGTGTCACCGTCGAGCCTCGGTGCATCGTTCCCTCCCGGCGGCACGGTGTCGAGGTGGCCCGCCAGCACGAGGCGCTGGCCGCGCCCGAGCGCGGTGCGCGCCACCACGTTGTCGCCGACGCGCTCGACATCGAGCCACGGGCAGGCGTCCAGCGCCTTCTCCACCACGTCGGCGATGGGGCCTTCCCGGCCACTCAACGACGGCACGGCCATGAGGTCCCTCGTGGCCGTGAGCAGGTCGCCCACCGGATCAGGTGCTGGCGCCGTGGTCCCGGAGGACCTGGTTGAGCTGCGCCTTGTCATGGCGCTCCCCCTCGCCGAGGCGCTTGATGACCAGGACGCACGGCACGAAGAACTCTCCACCCGGGTACTCGCGCCGCCGGCTGGCCCGGATGGCGACGCACCACGGCGGGACCACGCCGCGGGAGATCTCCTCGCCCGTCTCCGCGTCGATGACCGGGATGGAAGGGTCGAGGAAACTGCCGGCCCCGAGCACGGAGCCCCTGCCGATCCGCGCCCCTCCCGTGACCATGCAGCGGCTGCCGACGAAGGCGTCGTCCTCGACGACGACGGGCACCGCATTGGGAGGCTCGAGGACACCGCCGATGCCCACGCCGCCCGCCAGGTGCACCCGCTCGCCGATCTGCGCGCAGGAGGCGACCGTGGCCCACGTGTCGACCATGGAGCCCGCACCGACCCAGGCCCCGATGTTCACGTACGAGGGCATGAGGACCACGCCGCGCCCGAGGAAGGAGCCCCAGCGGGCGGACGCGCCCGGCAGGGCGCGCACGCCGGCGTCGGCGAACCCGTGCTTGAGCGGCAGCTTGTCCGCGTACTCGAAGGGACCGAGCTCGATCGTCTCCATGCCGCGCAGGGAGAACAGCATGAGGATCGACTTCTTGAGCCATTCGTGGACGACGACCTCGTCGGTCGCCGGATCCACCTCGGCCACCCGGGCCTGGCCGGTGTCGAGGAGGTCGATGGCCTCCTCGACGAGCTTCGCCGCGTCGGTGTCGGCCGGGGAGAGCGCGTCCCGGCGCTCCCACAGTTCCTCGATGCCCGCCTGGAGATCAGCCATGGCTCACCCTACCGAGGCGCTCCCCCACCAGCGCCAGCCGCTCCATGGGCTGCACCAGCGCCACCCGGACGTGCCCCGCACCGCCCTCCCCGTAGAGGTCGCCGGGGCTCACCAGCAGGCCGCCGTCGGTGGCCAACGCCTCGGCCATGACCCAGGCGTCCGGCCAACGGCCGGCCGGCACCGGGACCCAGAGGTAGAAGCCCCCCTGCGGGGGCAGCACCGGGCAGCCGTAGGCGCCCAGGACCCGGCCCAGATACGTCAGGCGCTCGCGGTAGCGCGCCCGCTGGGCCTCGACGTGGTCGTCGTCGCCGAGGGCGGCGGCCCCGGCGGCCTGCGCCGGTCCCGGCACCATGAGGCCGGCGTGCTGGCGCACGGCCCGCAGGAACTCCACCAGCTCGGCGTCCCCGGCGTAGAAGCCGACGCGGAGGCCGGCGAGATTGGAGCGCTTCGAGAGCGAGTGCACGGCGACGACGCCGTCGGGCCCGTGCTGGAGGATGGAGCGCGGCGGGCCGTCCCAGGTGAACTCGGCGTAGCACTCGTCGGAGAAGACCGGCACGCCGTGCGCCCGCCCCCAGGTCGCCTCCTCGCCGAGGTCGCCGAGCCCACCCGTCGGGTTCGACGGGGAGTTCGACCACAGCACCAGGGCGCGTCCGGCGTCGGCCGGGTCGATGGCGTCGAGATGGAGGCCCCCGGGTCGTCCCGGCGCGGGCGGGACGGGGACGGCCCGGCACCCCGCAAGTTCCGCACCCATGGCGTAGGTCGGATAGGACACCGCCGGGTAGAGCACGGTGTCCCTCTCCGGCTGGCGCAGCCGCAGCACGTGCGGCACCGAGGCCACGAGCTCCTTGGTCCCGACGCAGGCCACAACCGAGGACACCGGGACGTCCGCCAGGTCGAAGCGGCGGGCGAGCCACGCGGCAGCGGCCTCGCGCAGCTGCGGGCTGCCGGCGGAGGCGGGGTAGCCACGCTCGGAGCCCGACGACGCGAGCGCCTCGACGACGGCGCGCAACGGCGGGTCGCACGGGGTCCCGATGGAGCAGTCGACCATGCCGCCCTCGTGCGCCTCGGCCAACTTGGCCAGTCCGGTCAGCCGGTCGTAGGGGTAGGGCGGCAGGCGGAACGTCACGGAGCCGCCACGAACTCGGCGAAACGGGCCCGTCCCACGTCGTCCAGCACCACCTGCAGGGTGGCCGACTGCTCGCCGTCGCTCTGGCCCACGACCTCACCCTCACGATGGATCGCGGCCAGGACGTCGCCCCGGGACCACGGCACCACGAGCTCGACCACCCGGTCCGAGCCCCGGAGCCGGTCGCCGACGACGCGCAGGAGCTCCTCGATCCCCTCGCCGGTGCGGGCCGAGATGCGGACCGATCCCTCCCTGGCGTGCGTGAGCGCCTTGGCCGACTCGGGAGCGCTGTCCGCCTTGTTCACGACCACCAGCTCGGGCACGTCGGCGGCACCGATCTCGGCCAGCACCTCGCGCACCGCGGCCATCTGGCCCTCCGCATCGACCGCGGTGGCGTCGACGACGTGCACGACGAGGTCGGCCAGACGCACCGAATCGAGCGTGGAGCGGAACGCCTCGACCAGCTCGTGCGGCAGCTTGCGCACGAAGCCGACGGTGTCGGTCACCAGCACCGTTTCCCCGCCGGGCAGCGACAGCTGCCGGGTACGCGGATCGAGCGTGACGAAGAGGCGGTTCTCCGCGGGGACGTCCGCGTCCGTGAGCCGGTTCAGAAGGGTCGACTTCCCCGCGTTGGTGTAGCCCACGAGCGCGAGCTCGCGCTGGCGACCGCGGGCGCGGCTGCGGCGCTGCAACGACCGCGTGCGCTCGACGTCGCGCAGGTCCGCCTCGAGGCGGTGCATGCGGCGGACGAGGCGGCGGCGGTCCACCTCGAGCTGCGTCTCGCCCGGGCCACGCGTCCCGATGCCGCCCGCCTGCTGGCTGAGCGACGTGCCCCGTCCCCGCAAGCGAGGCAGCCGGTAGCGCAGCAGGGCCAGCTCGACCTGCGCCTTGCCCTCGGGACTGCGGGCGTTCTGGGCGAAGATGTCGAGGATGACCGCCGTCCGGTCGATGGCGGTACGCCCGAAGAGCTTCTCGAGGTTGCGGTGCTGCGCCGGGGACAGCTCGTCGTCGAAGACGACCGTGTCCGCGTCGAGGCTGCGGCTGAGCTCGGCGATCTCCTGCGCCTTGCCCCGCCCGACGAACGTGGCCGGATCGGGCGCGTCACGACGCTGCACGACGCGGCCGACGACGTCGGCACCCGCACTGTCGACCAGGCGTGCCAGCTCGTCGAGCTCCTCGTCGACCAGCTCGGTGGTCAAGCCGGGGAACACGACCCCCACCAGGATGATGCGCTCCCGGAAGCTCCGCTCGATGAGCGTCCCGGGGAGCAGGTTGCTCAAGAGAGCATCCCCGGGTGGATGTCGACGTCGGCCACCTTTCGGACCGGGCCCGCCAGGTGCGTCGCCGCGAGCTCGTCGTCCCCCAGCGTCACCTCGAGCATCCCGCCGGGATTGCGCACGCGCACGGCGCCGCCGCGCACGGCGCCCCAGCTCCGCGCCGCCGCCGCTGCCGCGACGCTGCCGGTGCCGCAGGCGAGCGTCTCGCCCGCGCCCCGCTCCCACACCCGGAAGTCGAGGAACTCGCCCACGTCGTCGTGCAGCACGGTGATCCACTCCACGTTGATCCCGCCGTCGAAGGCGGCCTGGAGCTTGGGTCCCAGCTCGGCGATGTCGACACCGGCGGTGTCCGGTCCGAGCAGCACCAGGTGCGGGTTGCCCACGTCGACCGTGCGGACCCGGCGGTCGTCGAATTCCTGGGGTTGGTCGGGCCCGAGCCGGGCCGGACCCATGTCGACGCTGGCACGGGCCCAACCGGGCGTCTCCCCCGGCGAGTACTCGACCGTGCGGACGCCTCCCGCGGTCGCCACGGAGAAGCGGGGCGGGGACGACGAGCCCGGCATCGACCGCCGCCTGGGCGAGGCAGCGGATCCCGTTGCCGCTCATCTCGGCCTCGCTGCCGTCCGCGTTGTGCAGCTGCATGGAGAGGTCGCAGCCGTCGCGGCCGGGTCCCACCCGGATGATGCCGTCGGCTCCGATGCCGCGACGCCGATCGGCCAGGAGGCGCACCTGGGCCACCGAGAGGCGGATCTGCGTCGTCGGGGTCGAGGACGACCAGGAAGTCGTTCCCGGCCCCCTCGTGCTTGGTGGCGTGCACGACACCATTCTCGCAGGTGGCGCGGTTCAGCGATGCACCGCCAACGCCTCCTCGAGCGCATCCTGGGCCCCGGCGGGACCCGCCACCCAGGTGATCCGCGGGTCGCGGCGGAACCAGGACGCCTGCCGCCGGGCGAAGTGGCGCGTCCGGCGGACCGCCTCGTCGAGGCAGTCCGCCAGCGGGGCGCCCTCCTCGACGTGGGCCAGGACCTCGCGGTAGCCGAGAGCCTGGCGCGCCGTGCGCGAGATCCCCGCGGGGCGGGCGGCCAACGCCCGCACCTCGTCGACCAGGCCGGCCGCGACCATCGCGTCGAAGCGCTCTCCGATGCGCCGGTCGATCTCCTCGGAGGGGAGAGCGAGGCCCACCTGGAGGACCCCGGTGTCGGGGTAGGCCTCGAGGCCGGGGCCGAACTCCGAGAACGGCCGGCCCGAACCGAGCGTGACCTCGAGCGCCCGGACCACCCGGCGGCGGTTGGTCGGCTCCATCCGCCCCGCCCCCACCGGGTCGAGCGCCGCCAGGCGGGCGTGCAGGTCCGCCGTGTCCGGTCCGCCCCTCGTCCAGCTCGGCCTCGAGTTGCGCCGCCACCTCCGGATAGCGGCCGGGGATGGAGAAGTCGTCGACGACGGCCCGCAGGTACAGCCCGGTCCCGCCGACCAGCAGCGCGTGGTGCCCGCGTCCGGCGATGGCCGCCAGCGCCTCCCGTGCGGCCGCCTGGAACTGGGTCACCGTGAACTCCTCGTCCGGATCGACCAGGTCGAGCAGATGGTGGCGCACCGCGGCCCGGGCCTCGGGCCCCGGCTTGGAGGTGCCGATGTCCATGCCCCGGTAGACGCACATGGAGTCGACCGAGACGATTTCGCAGTCGCCGCGTCGCCGGGCCAGGTCGAGCGCCAGCGCGGACTTGCCCGAGGCGGTGACGCCGACGAGGGCGACGGTGTCAAGCGCCCGCCACCGGGATGCGCACGCGATGCCGGGGCCGCGCCGTCACCTCCTCGAGCAGTCCGGAGAGGTGGTGGGGATGGCCCGCCGTCACCTGCACACGGGCCAGCGCCCCGGGTCCCGGGGCGGCCGCCGGACCCGGGCGGGGAAGTGGACCAGCTTCCCCTGGCGGGTGCGGCCCGTCAGCATGGCCTCGTCGCGGCGGCTCACGCCCTCGACGAGGACCTCCTCGGTGCGGCCCACCCGCGCCTGGTGCCGGGCCAGGGCGGAGCGGTCCACCACGGCCTTGAGTCGCTCGAAGCGCTCGGCGATCACCTCGGGCGGCACGAAGTCGTGCTCCATGGCGGCGGCCCGCGTGCCCGGGCGCGGCGAGAAGATGAACGTGAAGGCGGTGTCGTATCCGGCCTCGGCGCACACGGCCAGCGTGTCCTCGAAGTCCTCCTCCGTCTCGCCCGGGAAGCCCACGATGACGTCGGTCGTGACGGCCAGGTCGTCGACGGCGGCCCGGGCGGCCGCCGAGCCGCTCCAGGTAGCGCCGGGCCGTGTAGCCCCGCCGCATGGCCGCGAGCACGCGGTCGCTGCCCGACTGCAGGGGCAGATGCAGCTGCTCGCACACCTCGGGCGTCTCGGCCATGGCCTCGATCGTCTCGGGCCGCAGGTCCTTCGGGTGCGGGCTCGTGAAGCGGACGCGCCCGATCCCCTCGACGGCGCCGACGGCGCGCAGCAGCTCGGCGAAGAGTGGGCGGCGGCGCGTGATGTCGCGGCCGTAGGAGTTGACGTTCTGGCCGAGCAGCGTCACCTCGGTCACGCCGCGCCGCGCCAGCAGCTCCACCTCGGCCACGATGTCGTCCAACGGGCGGCTCACCTCGGGGCCGCGGACCGAGGGCACGATGCAGAAGGCGCACGAGTTGTCGCAGCCCGTCTGGATGTTGACCCAGGCGGCATAGGGCAGCTCCCGCACCGCGCCGGGGCCGAGCAGCGGGTCCGGCCGGCGTCGGGGGCCGGCGCGTCGAGGATCTCCATGAGCGGACCCTCGGCCCGCGACCGTCGCAGCAGACCCGGCGCGCTCGTCAGGTTGTGGGTGCCGAAGACGACGTCGACCCAGCCCACCTTCTCCTGGATCCGCTCGCGGTCCTTCTGGGCGAGGCAGCCACCGACGGCGATCTGCAGTCCGGGCTTGGCGTCGACCAGCTCCTTGAGCCGGCCGAGCGTCCCGTAGAGCCGCTGGTCGGCGTTCTCCCGGATGCAGCAGGTGTTGAGCACCACCACGTCGGCGTCCTCCATGGCGGCGGCCGGCTCGAGCCCGTCGGCCACGAGCAACCCGGCGAGCCGCTCGGAGTCGTGCTCGTTCATCTGGCACCCGAAGGTGCGGATGAAGTAGGTCCGGGGCACGGGGCGAAGTCTAGGGAGGCCGGCGCCTAGATCTTGACCGTGAACCGTCCGGGCCTGCGCACGCCCGGCGCTCGTGCTGGGTGCCGGTGCCCCTGGTGCTGGCCTCGTGCGGCTCCGGACCGGGCGGGGCGCCCCGCTCGGCCGACGCGTCGCTCAAGGCCGCGGACACGACGTCCAGACCGCCATGCGCCTATGTCCGAGGTCGACCGGTGTAGGCCGCGCCCAGCCCGTCGTCTGCCTCGAGACGGCCGACCGCACGCTGGGAAACGATCCACGACTACGCCAACGTGCTCGCCGTCGGCCACGGCTTCTCGTGCCCGTCGTCCGATCTGACGGTCCCGCACAGCCGCCCAGACGCTGGCCAACAGCCTCGAGATCCTCGGCGACGCAGAGCCGACCCAGTCGACTACGACCAGGTGCTCAACACCTTCAACGTGACGCCGCCATCACCGGCTGCAGCGCGCCGTCCGCGGTGCAGCACTCGCTCGGCAGCTGAGCGCGGGACCGCTACAGCGTCACCTCGGCGTCGTCGCCGTAGACGAGGCCGGCGGTCCACGCCGAGCGCCAGGCCGGCCGGGCACCCCCGACGCGGCAGGGCGCCTCGGCGGCGGCACGACGTGGCGGCGTCGCCGGCACGCACGACGCCGATCAACGTCGGGCCGGCGCCGGACCAGCTGGCGGCGAGCGCGCCGGCATCCACGAGGCTCTGCAGAAGGCGCGGCGCCTCGGGGAACAAGCTCGTGCGGGCCGGCTGGTGGATGCGATCGCGCGGCGGCCTCGGGGATGAGGTGCTCCGGGTCGGCCAGCCCGGCGAGCAGGAGGCCCATGCGGCCGAGGTTGAAGACGGCGTCGGCGCGGGTCAGCGTCTCGGGCAGGACGTGGCGTGCCTCCGGAGTGGCGAGGTTGCGATCCGGGACGATGGCGACGAACGCCAGGTCGTCGTGCAGCGGAAGCGGCGCCTGCACCGGCCGGCCCTCCACCATGGTGGCGGCGACGAGCCCACCGAAGACGCTGGCCGCCGCATTCTCGGGATGCCCGTCGTAGGCGGCGGCAACGGCGAACGGGTCGGCGGCACCGGCCGCGGCGGCGGCCGCGGCGGCCAGGGCGGCCGAGGAACCCAGCCCCCGGGCCACCGGGATCTGTGATCGCACGGTGACGACGAAGCGATCGTGGCCGAGCACCTCCGCGGCGACCCGGGCGGCGAGGTGGGATGCGTCGTCGAAGAGCCCGCTCCCCTCGCCCTCGCTGTGCACCTGCAGGGACGGCGCCGGCTCGACCTCGACGCTCACGTAGCGGTCGACAGCAACCGCCAGGGTGTCGAAACCCGGGCCCAGGTTCGCCGAGGAGGCTGGGGCCCGGGCACGCACGCGGTCAGGCTACCGGCCGTCAGAAGAGGCGCTGGAACAGCGACGCACGGGGCATGTCCTGCTGCAGCCGCACCGGCACCGCGACGTGCTGGAGCCCGAGCGTCACCTCGACGGTGCCGACACGGGCACCCCGCCGCGCCTGGTCGCGTCAGGTGGTGCACGGGGCGGAACACGGGGGTCGCCTTGACGCCCGGCCACGTCAGGACCGAGGCCGACGCTGCGGTCCGGGCGTCGACGGTGCGCCCGGCCGAGCGCACGTGCGCGGCGAGTTGCCCCTCGTGCACGACGGGCGTGGTGCCGATCAGGGGCGCCATCGCGTCGACCAGCGCCAACCCGTGCAGCCCGGCCTGGGCCAGCACGGCGACCCCCGTCTGCCCGGTCACGGCGGCCAGCAGGAGCACCGGCCGCCCGTGCACCGTCCGGACCACCGCCAGGACGTCGCAGCCGCCGGCCGCGACGGTGTAGCCGGACTTGACCCCGATGATGCCCTGGAGGCCGATCAACGGCGTATAGGTCGAGAGCGTCCCCGCCAGCGGGAGCGTGACGGACGTGTTCCGCACGATGGCGGTGACGGTGGGGTTGGCCATGTCGAGCCCGGCGACCTTGAGCAGGTCGGCCGCCGTCGACACCGACGCCGCGCTCGATGCCGCTGGCATCGTCGAAGTGGGAGTGGAGCATGCCCAGCTGGGTGGCGGTCGCGTTCATCTTGGCCACGAACGCCGTCGTGCTCCCGGCGTCCCAGCGGGCCAGCAGGTCGGCGTAGTTGTCCGCCGAATGCACGAGCAGCCCGCCGAGCAGCTGCTGCTCGGTCAGCTGCTCCCCGACCGCCACCTGCGCGTTGGAGTCGTCGTTGACGGTGTCGTGGTCGTAGTCGTCGACGTCGGCCTGGGTCACGGTGATGGACGGTCCCGTCTGGTGCGGGGCGACGGGGTGGTCGCGCAGGATCACGAAGGCGGTCATCAGCTTGGTCAGGCTGGCCACCGGCACCGGCTGCTCGGCACCCGACGGCACGATGACGCCGATGGACGGGATCGCCACCGCGGCCTGACCGGTGGCCGGCCAGGGCAGCGTCACCGGGTGTGCCGGGACCGAGACCGTGACGGGCGCGACGGAGGTGACCACGGGGGCCGGGTCCGCCGCGCTGAGCCGGAGGCCGGCGACTCCCCCGGCCGCGGCGATCAGCAGGAGCACGACGACGAGGAGCGCGATGCGGCGTTTCGAGCGGCGCTTGCGGTGTGAGTGCACCGCATGGCGCCCGTGCTCAGGCGAGCGGGGGCGATGGGGCCCCCGGCTCGCGCAGCGAGTCGAGCCGGAACGGCGCCACCATGAGGGGCGCCGTGTCCTCTGCGCTCACCTCCTGCTCAGTGCGTCGAGCTCTTCGGGGGTCATGAGGACGGCCCGCGCCTTGGAGCCCTCGCTCGGTCCGACGACGCCGGCCCGCTCCAGCAGGTCCATGAGCCGGCCGGCGCGGGCGAAGCCGACCCGCAGCTTCCGCTGCAGCATGGAGGTGGACCCGAGCTGGGAGCGCACGACGAGGTCGCGCGCCTGCGTCAGCAGCTCGTCGTCGTCGTCGTCCATGCCGCCACCGCCCGACGGCCCGTCGTCGATCCCGTCGATCCCGACGATGGCCTCTGCCTGCCCCCCTGGGCGCTGCCAGTGGCGGACGACCTCGCGCACCTCCTCCTCGGAGACCCAGGGCGCCTGCAGCCGGCGCGGGATGTTCGAAGAGGCCGTCAGCAGCAGCATGTCCCCCTTGCCGATGAGGCGCTCGGCGCCGGGCTGGTCGAGGATCACCCGGCTGTCCGCCAGCGAGGACACGGAGAAGGCCATGCGGCTGGGTATGTTCGCCTTGATCACGCCGGTGATGACGTCGACCGAGGGTCGCTGGGTGGCGATGACGAGGTGGATGCCGACCGCGCGCGCCATCTGGGCGATGCGGACGATGGAGTCCTCGACGTCACGCGCCGCCACCATCATCAGGTCGTTGAGCTCGTCGACGATGACCAGGATGAAGGGCAGGGTCTGCGGCGGCTCGGGGTCCTCGCCTGCTTCGGCCTCGTCCTCGACCGCGGGGTGATCCTCACCGAGGGCCCGGGCGGCCGCGTCCCGCACCGCCCTGCGGTCCGAGGGCGGGGGCGGTGCGATGAGGCCCTCCTCCACCAGCTGGTTGTACCCCGTGATGTCGCGCACGCCGTTCTCGGCCAGGAGGTCGTAGCGGCGCTCCATCTCCTTGACCGCCCAGGCGAGGGCGTTGGCGGCCTTCTTGGGGTCGACGACCACGGGGTTGAGGAGGTGGGGCAGCCCGTCGTACTGACCCAGCTCGACGCGCTTGGGGTCGACCAGGATCATCTTCACCTGATCGGGCGTGTCCCGCATGAGGATGGACGTGATGATGGAGTTCATGCACGAGGACTTCCCCGATCCGGTGGCGCCCGAGATCAGGATGTGCGGCATCTCGGCCAGGTTCGCCGTGACGGCACGCCCGGCGATGTCGCGGCCCATGGCCACCTCGAGCGGGTGGGTCGAGGACGACGGCCTCGCCTCCTTGGAATCGAGGATGTCACGCAGGGAGACGAGCTGGCGTGTCCGGTTCGGCACCTCGACCCCGATCGCCGACTTGCCCGGGATGGGCGCGAGGATGCGCACGTCGGGCGAGGCCATGGCGTAGGCGATGTCCTTGGACAGGGTGGTGACCCGGGCCACCTTCACCCCGGGCCCGAGCTCGATCTCGTAGCGGGTCACCGTCGGCCCGACGCGGCTGCCGACGAGCCGGGTCTCGACCCCGTGCGCCGCGAGCGCCCGCACGAGCTCCTCGCCGGCCGCGTCGATCTGGCGCTGGTTCTGACGCACCTTCGGCGACTCCTCGAGGAGCGACATGGCGGGCAGGACCCACTCGCCGGGCGCGCGCGGCGAGTCGGGTCGCCGGCGGCGCCGGGACGACGTGCACCGGCTCGGGCTCGGGGTCGAGCGGGATGTCGATGTCGTCGTGGAAGTCGTCGTCGTCGGGGCCGGCTCGTCGGGGGGAGCGAGGTCCTCCGCCACGTCCGGCGCGGGCGGCCGGGGCGCCATGTCGTCGACCGCCATGTCCTCGGGGACGACGACGAACGGCTTGCCGTGCCACAGCGACCTCGCGGTGCGCCCGGCGGCCGTGGCGCCGACGTGCACGGCACGACCCACCGACGCCAGCGAGGCGCCCGTCGCCACCAGGATGGCCACCACGACGACGGCGACCAGCAGGACGGAGGCGCCGGCCGGCCCCAGCCCGGCGTGCAGCGGCCGGCCGACGACCGCCCCGAGGTAGCCGCCCGGCGTCCTGCAGGGAGTGCGTGGCCGAGAGCCGCGGCGCGCCCTTGGCCACCTCGGCCAGGCCGCAGACGCCCAGCAGGCCGAGCACCGTGCCGACCGCCAGCCGCCACGGATCGGCACCCTCGGCCCCCTCCTCGTCGTCGTTCCGACGCGCCGCGGTCGAGCAGGAGCGCCAGGCCGGCGGCGACGGCCACCAGCGGGAGCAGCACGCGGGTCCAGCCCGCGAACAGGGCCAGCCCGGTGTCGGTGCCGTGCCCGACCGGCCCGAGCTGCTGCCCCCACAGCGCCAGCGCCAGCAGCACGCCGAGCGTGATCAGCCCGACGGCCCACAGGTCCCGGGCCTGGACACGCCAGAACGGGGTCCGCGACGGCTTGACCTGCCTGGAGCGGGAGTTCGCCTTCTTGGCGGCGGCGCGGGCCGGCGCACGCGTCGGGGCGCCGCCGCGGGTCTTGGTCACCACAGTGAGGCTGAGATTAGTGCCTGACCTGGTCGTTTTTGTGGACACCCCACCCGTTGAAATACGAACATATGTTCGCTATCGTAACGCGGATGGCACTCCGGTGGGCACTGGCGGAGAGCGAGGAGGGCGGCACGCTCTTCCCCGACGAACGGGTGGCGGAGCGTCACGTCGGGAAGGGGGCGTATGCGGGGATGGAGTTCCTCCACGTCAACGCCAGGACCATCATCAACACGGTGCCGCCCGAGAGCCTGGTCCCCTTCCGGCACACGATCAATCCGTACCGAGGGTGCAGCCACGCCTGCGTGTACTGCTTCGCCCGGCCGACGCACGACTACCTCGGGCTCGGCATCGGCACGGACTTCGAGCGCAAGATCGTGGTCAAGGTCAACGCGGTCGAACGGCTGCGGGCCGAGCTGCGCGCTCCCCGCTGGGGCGGCGACTCCATCGCCATGGGCACCAACACCGACCCCTACCAGCACGCCGAGGGCAAGTACCACCTGACGCGCGGCATCGTCGAGACGCTGTCCGGGGCCCGGAACCCGTTCAGCATCCTGACCAAGTCGACGCTCGTCCTCCGCGACGCGGCGTTGCTGGCGGCGGCGGCGCAGCGCACCGACGTCTCGGTGAGCTTCTCCATCGGCACGCTCGACCGCTCCGTGTGGTCGCTGACCGAACCGGGCACACCCCCGCCCGATCGCCGGGTCGAGGCGTTGCGGCGCCTGGCCGCCCTGGGCATTCCGTGCGGCGTCCTGGTCGCGCCGGTGCTGCCGGGGCTGTCGGACTCCGAGGCCCAACTCCACGACGTCGTCGAGGCCTGCGCCGACGCCGGCGCGGCGTCGATCAGCGGGGTGGCGCTGCACCTCCGGGGCACGCTGCGCACCCACTACTTCGACTGGCTCGAGGGGGCCCGGCCCGACCTGGTCCGCCTGCATCGCCAACGTTTCCGGCGCGGTGCCTACCAGGACGAGCCGGAGCGGCGAACGGGTCCAGGAGATCGTGCGCGCGGCGGCCCGGCGCTGCGGCGTGAACGGTCGGGACCGCGACGGCACGGGCACCACGCGGACCGGCGCCCGGAAGGCCCGCCGAGAACCCCGAGCAGCTCCGACTGCTCTGAGCCGGGCGCGCCGGCGTGGCACCGGATGCTCCCTATGATCGTGGCCTCATGCCGGGCACGGAGAGGTGGACGTGGCGGAGAGGCCGCCGTGCCGCTCTGTGCCTGGCCGTGCTCCTCACCGCCTCCATGCTCGTCGTCGCGGTGCCCGCCGCTCCGGGTCCCGGGGCACCTCCCGCCGGCGCGGCGACGGCGCACGGCGCGACCGATTCCGCCTACGCCATCGTCGACGCAGCGGGCGGGGTCATGACCTTCGGCGGCGCCGGCTACTACGGCGACACCATCGGGGTGCCGCTGCAGAAGCCCATCGTGGGCGGCGCAGCCGACGCAGCGGGTGGCTACTGGCTGGTCGCCTCCGACGGCGGGGTCTTCACCTACGGCAACGCGCCGTTCTGGGGCTCGACCGGCGGCATGCCGCTCAACAAGCCGGTCGTCGGGATGGCGCCGACCCCCGACGGCGGCGGCTACTGGCTGGTCGCCTCCGACGGCGGGGTCTTCACCTACGGGGACGCGGCCTTCCTGGGTTCGACGGGCGGCATGGTGCTGAACAAGCCGATCGTGGGCATGGCCACCACCGCCGACGGGCAGGGCTACTGGCTCGTCGCCTCCGACGGCGGCATCTTCTCGTTCGGCGACGCGGGTTTCATGGGCTCGACCGGCGCGATCACCCTGAACAAGCCGGTGGTCGGCATGGCCGCCACCGCCGACGGGCAGGGCTACTGGCTCGTCGCCTCCGACGGGGGCATCTTCACCTACGGCGACGCAGCATTCTGGGGTTCGACCGGGGCCATCGCGCTGAACGAGCCCATCGTCGCCATGGCGCCCACACCCGGGGGCAACGGGTACTGGCTGGTCGGCCAGGACGCCGGCGTCTTCGACTTCGGCGACGCCGGCTTCTCGGGCAGCGCCCAGTCGCCGCTCCACCCGCCCCTGTTCCCCCAGCCCCTGTCGACCCCGATCGCGCCGGTCGTGACGATCATCAACGAGGCGCCGGGGCCCCAGGCGGCGCACCAGGGCGGGCTGCGGGTGGCGTTCTCGGGCGACTCGCTCTCCCTCTACGAGGGCCATTACATCGAGGGGACGTCGCCCCCCTATGCCATCGACGACGGGGCGGCGGCAGGCTGCGGTTACACCGACGGGGCACCGACGCACCCCTGGAACAACCCGGGCGGCACGCCCTACATGAGCCCGGGCGCTTCCGCGCTGTGGGCGTCCCAGCTGCAATGGGTGGTCTCGCGGTTCCACCCCGATGTCACCGTCATTCAGACGGGGTACTGGGAGACACAGAACCGCCTCTTCAACGGCGCCTACACCAGCCTGGTCAACGCCGCCTACTCGGCCTACATCGAGTCCAACCTGGCGCAGGCGGTGCAGATCGCCCACTCCGACGGTGGGGCCGTGATCCTCTCCACCTCGCCGTACTTCAACGACGGCACGCCCCACAACCTGGTGGACGCGTACAACCAGATCGTCGACTCCGTGGCGGCCCAATACCCCTATGTCTCCATCGACGACCTCTACTCGGTGCTCGACCCGGGCCAGGCCTATGCCACGGTGGTGGACGGGATCGTGGCCCGGGGATCGGACGGCGTGCACATCACCGAGGCCGCCGTGGACAACCTCATTGAGCCCGCTCTGAACCAGGTCATCGCCAACGTGGCCGGAGCGGTCTACGCCTCGAACTCGTAGGCGAGCGGGCCGCTCCCTTCCCCGGGGCACGGCGTGGCCGCCGTTCACCGGCGCCAGGGCCCACGCGACCATGAGTCGAAAGGCCTAGCGGGGCCACCCGCCGGCACCGGGCGGCAGCGGGCGAAAGCCCAGGTGGCAGGGCCAGTCAACGACCGTTGGGGTCCCGATCTCAAGGGTCCCTTCGGTTCTGCCGATACCGGAATGGTGCGAACGGTCGGCGTCGAGGCATCCCGTTGGCGCGAATCGGGTGGGGCCCATGGCGAGCGCAACGAAGGAAGCTGAGAACGGGTCCGCCGTGGGGCCCGGACAGGCCCAAGAGGCCGGTTCGGAACCCGGTGCGCCGCCTTCCAACAGCCTGAGCTGGCTCTCCCTCACCGCGATCTACGCCTACTCGGCGTCGATTGCACTCATGACCGCGGCGCTCCTGGTGTGGGGCCCCCTCCACGGCGTTGGGCCCGTGCGGACCCTGATCCCTCGACCCGCGATGTGTGCCGTGATCTGCGCGGTGTGGGCGGCCGTGCTCTGGGCACCCGTGTCCATGCACCATCGCGGCAACACCTATCTGGTCTCGCTCGAGGACGTGCCCGTGCTCCTCGGGCTCGTGTTCTTGTCGCCCCCCTTCCTCGTGCTGGCCTGTGTCGTCGCTGCAGCCTTCGTCTTCGTCGTCCTGCGCAGGCAGGCCCTGTACAAGGTGTGCTTCAACGTCACGGCAGGTGCGCTCGGCGTCGCCATCTCCGACGTGATCTTCCGCGAGATCCTGGGATCGCACACCGCCGTCAGCCCCTGGGGCTGGGCGGCAGCAGTGGCTGCTCTGACCGTCAACGCGATCGCCATGTACGTCATGGTCTCGATCATGCACAGACTGCTCGGCCTTGCTCCCGAACGGCAAACCGGACACCAACTGCTCATCCTTGCGATGCTTTCGGCGGCAAGCATGTGCCTGGCGATCGTGGTGTTGAACGCCGCCTGGCTGAACGTGTGGGCGACGGTGCCGGTCCTCCTGGTGGCCACACTGCTCATCGCGGCGTACAGGGGCTATACCCGCCTGTCTCTTCGTTTCGCCTCGCTCCAGCGCCTGTACGACTTCAGCCGTGCGCTGGGCACTGCGAACTTGGAGCCATCCTCCATGAGCCTGGAGGTGCTGCGTCAGGTGTGCACGGTGATGCGCGCTCGTCGCGCCCAACTGGTGCTGGCCGAGCCGGCGGGCATCCCGCGGCGGATCTCGTTGGACGACCACGGGCCGTCCGAGATCGAGCCGATAACCCTCGACAAGTCGTCGTTCGTCACCGAAGCCATCGAAGGTGGCGTCGCGTCGCTCCACGAGACCACCACGCCACAGCGCAAGAGCAGCTACGACCCCATCGCCGGGAGATACGTCCACGCCCTCGTGGCCCCCCTGATGAACGAGAATACGGCTATCGGCGCCATTGTCGCCCTGGACCGCGACGAGGAACTCGACGGCTTCGACGACGACGATCTCCGCCTCTTCGGGGCGCTCGTGGCGCACGCGAGTGCCAACCTGGAGCGGGCCCGCCTCGTCGAGGAGCTGCGTTTCGAGGTCGACAGCAAGTCGCACCAGGCCACCCATGACATGCTCACCGGGCTGCCCAACCGCATGTTGTTCCTGACCCGGGCGGCGAACGCCCTTAACGGCAGTGGGGGTGTCGCCATTGTCCTTCTCGACCTGGACCGGTTCAAGGATGTCAACGACACGCTCGGCCATGCGATCGGTGACCGTCTCCTCTGCGAAGTGTCCGAGCGCCTGCTTCGCGCGGTCGGCGAGCAAGCCACCGTGGCGCGTCTCGGAGGCGACGAGTTCGCCCTGGTCATTTCGAACGTCACCGAGGCCGACCGGGCGATTGCCATCGTCAACGAGCTGAACGCCGAACTGTCACGCCCGATCGAAATGGATGGGCTGACGCTCGCCGTGACGGCTAGCGCCGGAATCGCACTGGCTCCTCAGCACGGCGATGACGCATCGCTGCTCCTCCAGAGGGCGGACATCGCCATGTACCTGGCCAAGGAGCGCCGGGGCACCGTTCAGGTGTACTCGGTCGAACACGACCAGAGCATGCGCCGCTGGCTCATGCTGGGTGGCCTGCTGACCCATGCCCTTCAGACGGGGACCGAGCTGAGCGTGATGTACCAGCCGATCGCCGACGTCCGATCCCGCGCCATCGTCCAGGTCGAGGCGCTGGCCCGTTGGAACCACCCCGTACACGGAGCGATCCCCCCGGAGGAGTTCGTCGGGATCGCCGAGCAAATGGGCATGATTAGCCAGATCAGCGAATTCGTCCTCTCCGAAGCGTGCGCCCAATTGGCAACATGGCGTCGAGCCGGAATTGACGTCGGTCTGGCCATCAACGTCTCCGGCCGAGAATTTTCCGACGGGAGCCTTGTGGATCGGGTCGCACGACATCTTCAGGCGCACGACATCCCGCCCAACGTCCTGACGCTCGAGGTGACCGAGACGGAGATCATGGACGATCTCACCCAGGCGACGTTGGTCCTCGACCAGCTGGCCAACCTGGGCGTTCGGATCGGGATCGACGATTACGGGACCGGCTATTCGTCTCTGGCCTATCTCCACCGCCTTCCCGTTCAGGAATTGAAGATCGACCGCTCCTTCGTGACCAACCTCCCCAACGAGATGAGCAACCGCATCATCGTTCGCTCCTCCATTGCCATGGCGCACTCCCTCGGACTCAGTGTCGTGGCCGAGGGAGCCGAGGACGAGGTCACCTGCGCGATGCTGGCCGACGCCGGCTGTGACCAGATTCAGGGCTACTACCTGTCGAGGCCCAAGGGCCCGGCGGAGTTCCAGGAATGGCTCCGACAAGGCGCCTCCCTCGACTTTGCCCCGCTGGACCCGGATCTCGGCTCGTCCCAGCGCGAGGACCTGGTGCTCTCGCACTGGCACGGGGCCAGCTGAGTTCGGGGGCGACCACCCCCGAGGGCCCGGATCGTCGGGCCAGCAGAGCCTTCGTGACGGCCGAGGGGCTCGACCCTCAAATCACCTTCGTGTAACTCTGACCTCGAGGTTCTCGCGAGAGAAACCGCCGGAAACGGCTCTCGCGGGGCCCGGTCCGAGGGCTCTCACCCGCCTCGATCCCTGCATCTCCCGTTGCGTCGTTCTACGACGCATTTCGTTCCTGCCGGGGGGTCCCCAAGGCCCTGAACTGGGCGATCGGGCGTCGCCGTCAACAACGCACACGCAAATATTGGTTGCAAAGGCGTTGCCATTTCGGCGAGACTAGTAGGCGCGGGGAATGGAGGGCGCCGGTTGCACGGTTTTACAGCCCTCTCACTCCCCCACCGGTACCAAGGCGAAGGAGGTGGGAGATGACGATTCGTTGTGGATGAACCAATCCAACGGCTAGTACGCCGAATGGAGAATCTTTATCGCACCAGTTCGCATCAGTACGGATTGCTGCGATGTGAGTATCGACACGGCGGGGCGCCGCCTTGAGCATTTTCTTCGCTAAGGCGGCGCCCGCCGTTTGTCGCGCGATGGGATAACGCGGCAATGATGGGCGCCGGTGAGCACGGGCGCGATGCTCGTGGTGAGGGGGCGGGCAAGAGATCGAATGAGAAAGCGTAGGCGGGGGCAGCACCGGCGGCGGCTTGGACGCCCATTCGGCCGGCTCTGGGTAGGCTTCACCCTCGCCAGTTCCGGAGACGGGTTCGCCTATGGGGCGGTGCCGCTTCTGGCGGTCGTCGTCAATCCGCACCCGTTGGCCGTTTCCGCCGTCATCGCTGCGGACAGCCTTCCGTGGCTCCTCCTTGCGTTACCTGCGGGAGCGTTCGCGGACAGGTTCGAACGAGGCCCTGTCATGGTCCTTTCCAACAGTTCGCGGCGCTGCCGCGATCCTGGCCGCAGCGATACTCGTGGCGACGGATCACATGACCCTGGCGCTATTGATCGCCATTGTGTTGATCAACGCCGGCGCACGTGCGACCTACTATTCGTCGGCTCAAGCACTGGTTCCCGAGCTCGTCAAAGACGAAGCGCTCGAGCGTGCCAACGGCGTCTTGACCGGCACCGAAGCGGGCGCGGAATACCTGGCGGGCCCGGTCGTGGGAACGACCCTCTTCGCCGCGAGCCAGTCGGCACCTTTCTTCGCCGACGCGATCACCCTCATCGGGTCCTGCATCCCCTTCGCGGGGTTCCGGTCCAAGGCCCCGGCGCCCACCGAGGCTTCGAACTCGATCTGGGAGGGCGTGCGGCTCCTGTTCGCCGACCGCCGCCTGCGGGTCCTGGTCCTCATGGTCGGCTCCCTCTCGCTCTTCCAGGGCATGGAGAGTGGCGTCCTCGTTCTCCTGGCCACCAAGACCTGGGGGGTGCGAGAGGGTCTCTACGGCCTCTTCCTCGCCGCGGCTGCAGTTGGTGGCCTCGTGGGGAGTGCCCTGGCGGATGGCCAGGTGAGGCGCTTCGGCAGCGCGCGCGCCCTGATCGGCGCCGCCGTCGTCTCAGGCGTCGGCTACCTCATCATGGCCTCTGCGGACACGTGGGTCGTGGCCGCTCCCGCCTTTGCACTGGTGGGCGTCGCTGTCACCGTCATCACCGTCGTCGCCATCTCGCTCCGTCAGAGGCTGACTCCACCGCATCTCATGGGACGGGTGGGGAGCGCCTGGCGCGGCCTGGTGTGGGGCGCTGCACCGGTGGGAGCACTCGTGGCCGGAAGTGTGGCGACGCTGTGGGGACTGCGGTTGCCGCTGGTCCTGGCCGGGGCGCTCCAGTGCGTCGTGGCCTGTGTGTTCGCCCGTCCACTCCTCAAGAGCACTCGGGGGAATGCTCCGATGCCGGACCCACGGGGAGCGGGCGGCGTCGCTTCCCCGACGCCGCCGGAGCGTCCGCCCGCGCACCACATCGACCCGCTGTGAGCGTCACCGCCATCGCGCACCGGGGCGATCCGGTGCGCGAGCGGGAGAACACCCTGCCGGCTTTCACCGCGGCGGTCGCGCTGGGTGCCGACATGGTCGAGCTCGACCTCCGCCGCACCCGGGACGACGAGATCGTGGTGCTCCACGACCAGACCCTGCAGCGGCTGTGGGGCGTCGACGCGTCGGTCGGCGACCTCGACCTGGCCCAGGTGCAGGGCATCGGGCACGGCGACCTGCGGATCCCGACGCTGCGCGAGGTCCTCGAGGCGGTACCGCTGCCGCTCATGGTCGACTTCACCCGTCGGGAGGTGGTGCCCGGCGCCCTGGCGGCGGTCCGGGCGGCCGGAGCCTTCGAGCGCTGCCTCTTCGTCACCGGGAACGTCGAGGCGTTGCGACTGCTCCGCGGGCTCTCCGCCGAGGCGCGGATCGGGCTCACCTGGGTGCAGGGCGCGTCGGCTCCGCTGGCGCTGCTCGAAGAGCTCCGGGCCGAGTACTGGAACCCGATGTTCGGACTCGTGACCCCGGCGGGCGTGGCCGCCGTGCATGCGGCCGGGCTGCTGGTGTCCACGTGGACCGTCGACGACCCCCGGGACCTGTCGCGGATGGTCGAGGCCGGGGTCGACGCCGTCGTGAGCAACCGGGTGGAGGAGCTGGTCGCGTTCGTGCGGTCGTGAGGCCCCCGGAGGGGATCCTCCGTTACGATCCACGCACTGTGGGCACCGCAACCAACGGGAAGGTCGAGATCCACTTCGAGTCGTTCGGTGACCCGGGGCAGCCGACGCTCCTCCTGGTCAACGGCCTCGGATCGCAGTGCATCAACTACGCGGCCGAGTGGTGCCGGATGTTCTGCGACGAGGGGTTCCGGGTGGTGCGTTTCGACAACCGTGACGTCGGACTGTCGACCAAGCTCGACGGCACCGAGTACGTCCTGGCCGACATGGCCGACGACGCCGTCGCCGTGCTCGACACGCTCGGCGTCGACCGGGCGCACGTCATGGGGTGCTCCATGGGCGGCATGATCGTGCAGCGGCTCGCGATCGACCATGCCGACCGCCTGCTCTCGGTCACGTCGGTCATGTCCCGGACCGGTGAGCCCGGCTCGGGCGACAGTTCCGCCGACGCCCTGGCCTTCCTGATGGCGCCCCCACCCTCCTCCCGCTCGGCGTACGTCGAGCACCAGGTGGCGGCCCTGCGGGTGTACGGATCGAAGCCCGAATGGCTGGACGAGGCCGCCATCCGCGCCCGCGCCGGCGCCGCCTTCGACCGCTGCATCTGCCGGGCGGGGATCGCCCGGCAGATGCGGGCCGTCATGGCGGACGGATCCCGGGCCGGACAGCTGCGCGCCGTCGACCTGCCGGTGCTCGTGATCCACGGGAGCCGGGACACGCTGATCGACCCGAGCGGGGGGCGACGCACCGCCGAGCTGGTCCCCGGCGCCCGCTACGTCGAGATCGACGGCATGGGCCACGACTACCCGCCGGCGGTGTGGGAGCAGTGGGTCCGGACCTGGTCCGACTTCGTGCGCAGCCGCGTCACGATGTGAGCGAACCGGAGCGGACCGTCCGCCGCGCCCGACCCGGTGACGGACCGCAGGTCTGGCCACTCGTGCGCGACTTCGCCATCTCCACCGTGCCCGAACAGGTGATCTTCGAGCGCTCCTTCGCAGACCTCCTGGACCGCCCCGACACGCTCGTGCTGGTGGCGGAGGAGGGCGGGGCGATCCTCGGGTACCTGCTCGCCGGCTGGCACGGGACGCTGTTCGCCAACGGGCCGGTGGCCTGGGTCGAGGAGCTGATGGTCGCACCGCCCGTCCGGGGATCGGGCGTCGGCCGCGCCCTCATGGCTTGCGGCAGAACACTGGGCGCACTCGGTCCCGTGCGCCTACCTGGCGCTGGCGAGCCGGCGCGCCGGCCGCCTTCTACGAGGCGCTCGGCTACGACGCCTCGGCGACCTGGTACCGCAAGCCCTTCTCGCCGGCCGTCGGGAGGTAGCCCCGCCCACCTCTCCCCCGCAGCGAGCCCGCCGCCACCGGCACGCTCACCCGGGACGCGATGGCTCGGTGCCGTCCCCGTCGAGCAGCCCGAGCAGCCATCGGGGGCTCGCCACGGCGGCCCCGAGCGCCACCGCACGTCGGCGCAACTCGCGATCGGCGGTGACCAGCGTCACCTCGTCGTCGGATACGGCGATGGCGGACACCAGCATGTCGTCCCCGCTGCCCGGCGCGTGCAGGACCGTGACCCGGTCCTGCTCACCCGGATCGGCGCCGGGGCGCGCCCTTCCCTCGAGCACCACGACCACGGGTCCGGCGAGTCGCCCCGCCCGCACCGCGGCACGGATCCGCTCGAGAAAGGAGCGGGCTGCGCCGGCACCGATCCCGCCACCAGCCGTCGGGACGGGACCCGATCACGTTGGCCGCGTCGACGAGCAGCACCTCCGCAGTCTGCTCGAACGGGAGTGATCCGGCCGCACTCACCCGGCCCGGAGCGGCGGGCGAGCTCGGGGAACGCCGTCGGGGGTCCGTCGTCGAGGCGGGCCCGGATTGCCCGCGCGCACTCCCCCGCCGAGAGGACGGACGTGTCCACCTCGAGGTCGTAGATCCCCGGATCGTGCACCGCCCGTTCCCAGCGCAGCACCGGCTCGGGGATCGGCACCCCCGGCGTCGCTGCCGACGTAGCGGCCCTCGCGACCCCGCTCGCCCGCGTCTCGGCGCGCCATCACGACGTCGACGGGGCACCGCACCCCGACCAGGTAGGCCGGGAGATCCTCCAGGCTCCCGCGCCACGCGGCCGAGGATCGCCCATGGGCTCCGAGTAGTCGTCGTGGTGCCCGACGTCGACGACCACGCCGAGCCCGCGGCGACTGAGGTCGACGACCGCACCGTAGAGGGCGTCGAAGAGGACTGCGACGTGCGCCTCGAGGTCGGGCCGCCCGGCGCCCGGACGCAGGCCGATCCCCGGTCGGAGCCGCCGGGGACGACGTACTCGGAGAAGGCGTCCACACCGAGGTTCATCCATGTCCCGGAGAACGACGCCTGCACGGCCCGGGCGATGGTCGACTTGCCCGACCGGGGCGCCCCGTTGAGAACGACGATGATCCCGGCGTCGCTCACGTCGACGCCATCGCACGGGGCGGGCCTGCCGGCCCGCTCGCACGGGCCGAGGCACGTGTCACGCCCGGCCCGTCAGACCATCAGCACGACCGGCACGATCATGGGACGGCGCTTCGTGCGGTCGCCGACGAACTTGCCCAGGGCCTTGCGCGTGTGGCGGCTGAGCACCTCGATGTCGTGCGCCCCGTCGCGCAGCGCCTTGGTCACCGCGGCCCCGACCACCTCGCTCGCCTCGCCCAGGAGCTCCTCCGCCTCGGGGGCGTGCACCCAGCCCCGCGTCTCGATCACCGGCGGGCAGCTCAGCGTCGCCCTGCTGGCGGTCGACCGTGACCACCACCATGACCACGCCCTCCTCGGCCAGCTTCTGGCGGTCGCGCAGCACGCCGTGCTCGATGTCCCCCACCGTCCCGTCCACGTAGACGTAGCCGGCGGGCACCCGGCCGTCGCGGGAGATCCCCTTGGCGTCGAGCTGGATCACGTCGCCGTCCTCGCACAGGAGCACCTTCGCCGGGTCGAGGCCCATGGACAGCGCCAGCCGGGCGTGATGCACCATGTGGCGGAACTCCCCGTGCACCGGCACGAAGCACTCCGGTCGGGTGACGTCGATCAGCGTGCGCAGCTCCCCCTGGCGGGCGTGCCCGCTCACGTGGACCGCCTCGGCACCCGAGTGCACCACCTCGGCGCCGCGGCGGTGCAGGTCGTCGATGACCTGGCCCACCGACCACTCGTTGCCCGGGATCGGATGGGCGCTGATCACCACGACGTCGTCCTCGCCGATGCGGAGCCACTTGTTCTCCCCGGTCGCCATCAGCGACAGCGCCGACATCGGCTCGCCCTGCGAGCCGGTCGAGATGACGCACATCTCACCGGGCGGCACGTCGTCCACGTGCTCGATGTCCACCTGCACCCCGTCGGGGATGCTGATGATGCCGAGTCGCGTGCCCAGCTCGACGTTCTTGCCCATGGAGCGCCCCAGCGTGGCCACCTTGCGGCCGTTGGCCACCGCGGCGTCGATGATCTGCTGCACCCGGTGCATGTGGCTGGCGAAGCACGCCACGACGATGCGCTTGCCGGACTGGGCGGCGAAGACCCGCCGCAGCGTCACGCCCACCGTGGACTCGGACTCGGTGAAGCCCGGCTCTTCCGCGTTGGTGGAGTCCGACAGCAGCAGCCGGATCCCCTCGGTCCGGGCCAGCTCGCCGAAGCGGGGCATGTCGGTGCGCCGGCCGTCGACCGGCTGCAGGTCGAGCTTGAAGTCGCCCGAGTGCAGGATCACGCCCTGCGGCGTGTGGAACGCGATGGCCATCGCCTCGGGCACCGAGTGCGTCACCGGGATGAACTCGACGTCGCAGCCGCCGATCCGCACCCGCTCCCCGTCGGCCACCGGCACGAAGCGGGTGTTGTCCGCCACGCCCGCCTCCTCGATGCGGTGGCGCGCCAGGCCGACGGTCAGCTCGGAGCCGTAGATCGGGGCGTGCAGGTCGCGGAGCAGGAAGGCCAGCCCGCCCGTGTGGTCCTCGTGGCCGTGCGTGAGGACGATCCCGTCGACCCGGTCCTTGCGGTCGTGCAGGTAGGTGAACTCGGGCAGGACGAGATCGATGCCCGGCATGTCGGGCTCGGGGAACATGATCCCGCAGTCGAGGATGACGATGCGTCCCTCGACCTCGATGCAGGCGCAGTTGCGGCCGATCTCGCCGAGTCCGCCCAGGAAGACGATCCGGACGGGCTTGGGTTTGCGGCGTCAGCCAAGCGGGGCGACCGTGACCGCGGGTGGGCCGACAGCGGCCAGGATCTTGGCCGCCTGGGCGTCGAGCTCGGGAGTGGACGCCCCCATGGGGAGGCGGCACTGGCCGACCCGCGAGCCCCAGGGCGCGCAGGATCGCCTTGGTCGGCAGCGGGTTGGGGAACTCGGCGGAGGACTCGAAGTCGAAGGAGTCGAGCAGCTCGGCGTTGCCGGCGATCGCGGTGGCGAGGTCGCCCGCCACGAAGGCGTCGACGACCCGACGCAGCTGCGGACCGACCCAGTGCGACGCCACGCTCGACGACCCCCACCGCGCCGACCGCCAGGAGCGGCAGGGTCATGACGTCGTCGCCGCTGTAGATCTCGAAACCGGCCGGCGCCTGCGCGGCCAGGTGCGCCGTCGTCGGCGCGTCCCCCGCCGCGTCCTTCAGCGCCACGATCGCCGGCACCTCGCGGGCCAGGCGCAGCATGGTGGCGGTCTCGATGCGCCGCCCAGAGCGGACCGGGATGTCGTAGAGCATCACGGGCAGGTCGCCGGCCGCCTCGGCCACCGCCCGGAAGTGCTCGTAGATCCCTGCCTGCGAGGGCCGGTTGTAGTACGGGGTGACCACGAGCACGCCGTCGACCCCGCATCGCGCGGCCAGCGCGGTCATCTCGACGGAGTGGTCGGTGTCGTTGGAGCCCGTGCCGGCGACGACCGGGATCGTCACCGCCTCGGCCACCGCCCGCCACAGTGCCGCCTTCTCCTCGTCGGTCAGCACCGAGCTCTCGCCCGTCGAGCCGCTCAGCACGAGCCCGTCGCTGCCGTGCGAGGCCAGCCAGCGGGCCAGCTCCACCGCCGCGGGCAGGTCGAGCGCGCCGTCGTCGTCGAACGGGGTCACCATGGCGGTGATCACCCGCCCGAACCGGGGCGCGTCCTGTGCGGGGCTCATCACCCCCTCACGCTACCAGCGATGCATCGTGCTCAGACGACCTGCCGCTCGGCGGGCGACCCGTCCGCGAACGCGTCCTCGTCCTCGGTGGAGTCGGTCAGGTGCTCGAAGGCGATCGCGCCCATCTCGGTGAACTTGGTGCGCAGCCAGCCGTCGGCGGCGTCGAGCAGGCCGAGCTTCTTGAGGTTGGGGACGATCTTGGAGAACAGCAGGATCTGGAAGTCGTCGCGCTCGGGCGCCATCTCCATGATCTTGATCACGTCGGCGGTCGGGACCTCCATGCGCTCCCACACCTCCTGCATGGCCATGCGGTCCTTCATGCGGATGGCCGCCTCGAACGCGAACTCCTGGCGCTCGCGCAGCTCGGCCGCGCTGAGCTCCTTGTAGTACTCCTGCAGGCTGAGCACGCCGAAGGCGACGTGGCGGGCCTCGTCGGCCATCACGTAGCGGAGCAGCTTCTTCAGCAGCGGCTCGGTCGTCATCATGTGGATGAAGCCGAAGGCGGCCAGCGCCAGGCCCTCCACCATGATCTGCATGCCGAGGTAGGTCATGTCCCAGCGCGAGTCGGACACGATGTCGTCGAGCAGCAGACCCAGGTGCGCGTTCATCGGGTAGTGGCCCGAGAGCTTCTCGTCGAGGTACTTCGAGAAGACCTCGACGTGGCGGGCCTCGTCCATCACCTGGGTGGCGGCGTAGTACTTGGCGTCGATCCAGGGCACGGTCTCGACGATCTTGGCCGTGCAGAGCAGCGCCCCCTGCTCGCCGTGCATGAACTGTGACAGCAGCCAGTTCTGGTTCTCGATCCCGAACTGCATGAAGCGCTTGTCGTCCCACTTCTCCAGCGCCGTGCCGACCAGCGCCGCGGGGTCCCACTGCATCTGGGCCGGGTTGGCCTCGGCGTTGGCGATGACGACCTGCTCCTGGTCGACCTCGATCGACCAGTCCAGGTCGGTCTGGCCGTTCCACTGCGCCTTCTTGGCCTTCTCGTAGAGCTTGTCGAGCTGCGGCTTGGCGCCCTTCTCGTAGTCCCAGGTGAACTCGGCCGGGCAGTTGTCGGCGACGCGGTGGAAGCCCTCGACGTCGTACTGCCCGACGAGGCTCAGCACCGCCTCGAGATCGTCGATGTTCTCCCGGCCGATCAGCTCGAGGTTGGACCGCAACTGGTCCTGGTCGTCGTCGAGCGTGGTCATTGTGCTGCCCCCTTGGTGAGTGGTCGGGTGGGTGGTGCGTGGAACCGGGTGCCGCGTCGGGACGGGGATGCGAGAGGTGCCGGCGGCGTCGACGCGCAGGGCCAGGATGCCGGGCAGGACGAACGTGCGGACGAGGGCCCTCGTGTCGTCGGCATCGGTGAGGTCGGTCCCCGCCGGGGGGCCCGAGCAGTAGGCGAGGACGATGCGCACGGCCCACTCGGCCGCCCGGGACGCCTGCTCGGGCTCGAGCCAGCGGGCGAAGAACGGTGCGGCCAGGTCGCCGGCCACCAGGAGGACCCGGTCGAGCTCGCCGAAGGTCAGGTACGGCAGCACGGCGCCGGGCTCGTGCTCGAGCAGGTAGCCCAGCGCGCCGTGGGAGCGGAGCCGGCGGGCCGACTCGACCATGCCCGCCACGAGCACGTCCTCGAGGTCGGTCGCCTCGCCCATGACGACGGCCAGTGACGAGAACAGCCGGGCGACCTCCGGTCTCGACGACGGCGGCGAGGATGCCCTCCTTGCCGCCCGGGAACGTCCGGTACACCGTGGCCCGGGACAGGCCCGACGAGCGGGCGATGTCGTCCACCGTGGTCTTGGCGATCCCCTGGCGGGCCAGGCAGCGCACGGCGCCGTCGACGATGCGGACCCGGGTCGAGGAGCGGTCGTCGGCGCCGAGATGGTACACGACCCCGTCGCGGCCTCCCCTCGGGGCACCCGGAGCCCCGGGTTCAGGTCGTGCCGATGCCGCGCCCACCGATGAAACAGTATGGCGATTTTTGTCTCACTGTCAACCAATTGTCCCTCAACTGAGGTTCACGTGGCCCGGCGCGACGCCGATGAGGAGCACCGGCGAGCAGGCCCAGGACCACCACGCTCGCCCCGATGGTGACCGCCAGTCCGGTCGTCCGGTCACGCAGGCCGCCGGCGTAGTCGTAGAGGAAGGCGAGCACCGCGCCCGTCGACCAGGCCGCCGAGGTGGGCGCGCCAGTCGATGTTGCCGGTGAACCCGATGAGGAAATTGAGCACCAGCAGCCCGACGACGGGCGCCATGGGCAGATGACGGCGCACGCCGACCACCACGTAGGCGCCCATGACGCCCATGATGGCCCCCGACGCGCCGAGGCCGTGCTCGTCGTGCGGACCCAGGAGGTACGACCCCACGCTCCCGCCCGAGCCCGGCGATCAGGTAGAGGCTGAGGAAGCGGAGCTTGCCCAGCAGCACCTCGACCGCCGGGCCGACGATGAGCAGCGTGAACATGTTGAAGAAGATGTGCAGGAAGTTGGCGTGCAGCCACATGGCGGTGAAGGCCCGGTAGTACTGGTGCTGCACGTGGACGAGGTCCGGCTGTATGGAGTAGCGGTCGACGACGCTCATGTCGGTGCCGAAGCGCTCGAGCAGGAACACCACGACGTTGACCGCGATGATGGCCAGGACGACGGGCGTCGGGTTGGTCGAGCCGACGACGCCGCTGCGGCCGGGGCTCGTGTGGGTGAACGCCGGCACGTGGCGCGAGCGCTTCGCCCCCTCCGACGTGCAGGCCGGGCACTGCCACCCGACCGGGCGCCTGCACCATGCAGTCGGTGCAGATCGGTCGGTCGCAGTGCGCGCAGAGGACCGACGCCGCCCGGTCGGGATGGCGGTAGCACGGCGGCGGTTGGTGCCGGTTCGGGCGCCGAGTTGCTCACCGGATGCCGGCCAGCAGCTCGGAGCGGACGAGGAGCGCCACCTGTTCGGGGTCGTTGAGGTCCCAGCGTCCCGGCGACGAGATGTAGGAGAGCACCATGCGGGCCAGGAAGTCGGCCGTCGCGTCGAGCTCGGCGCCCTCCGCCATCCCGTGGCGCGCCAGGTAGGGCGCGAGGAAGGCGGCGACGAGGGTGTGGGTCTGGTCGGCCTCGGTGGTGAGCCGCGGCAGCAGGATCTCGGGCTCGGTCTCGAGGATGCGCTGGAGCACTTCGTGCTCGACCAGGGCACGGTGGGCGAACATGAGGCCGCGCTCCATCACCTCCTCCAGGGTGTCCGCGTCCGAGACCTCCTCGTAGAGCCGGAGGAAGAAACGGGCGAACTCCCAGCCGACCACGGCGGAGATCAGCTCGTCGCGTCCGCCCGGGAAGTAGCGGTACACCGTCGCCCGCGACACACCCGCCTCGCGCGCCGCATCCTCGACCGTCGTCTTGGCCAAGCCCCAGCGTGCCACGCAGTCGTAGGTGGCCTGCAGCAGGCGCTCCCGGACCTCGGGGTTCACAGACCCAGCAACGCCTCGAGGCCCACCGTGAGTCCCGGTCGGTCCGCCACCGAGCGCACGGCCAGCAGGACGCCCGGCATGAACGAGCGCCGGTCGTAGGAGTCGTGGCGGAGGCTCAGGCTCTGGCCCGGCGCGCCGAAGATCACCTCTTCGTGCGCCACGAGGCCGGGCAGCCGCACCGAGTGCACGCGCACGCCGTCCGGGCCCTCGGCCCCGCGCGCCCCCGCCAGGACGAAGTCGGTGGTCGGATCGGGCGGGAGCGGGCCGGCGCCGGCCGCCCGGCGCGCGCTCGGCGATCACGGCCGCGGTGTGCATGGCGGTCCCCGAGGGTGCGTCGCGCTTGGCGTCGTGATGCAGCTCGATCACCTCGACGCCGTCCATGTGGGGCGCGGCGATGCGGCGAAGTGCATCAGCAGCACGGCCCCGATGGCGAAGTTCGCCACGACGATCACGTTGGCCCCGCTGCGCTCGAAGCGTGCCCGCACGTCGGTGAGGTCGGCCTCGGACAGCCCGCTCGTCCCGATCACGGCGTGCAGGCCCAGCTGTGCGTAGTGCGGCACGTTGTGGCGCACCGCCGCCGCCACCGTGAAGTCGACCACCACCTCGGCGCCGAGGTCCGTTCAGGGCCAGCACCTCGCCCACGATCGCCCTCGCCGCACGCGTCGCTCGCCCACGTGCGCGGGGTCGACGGCGGCGACGAGCTCGTGTCCGGCGCCTCGGTGACGGCCCGGCAGACCTCCTGGCCCATGCGCCCGCCGGCGCCGACCACACCGACCTTGAGCATGGCCTGCAGGCTACCGGGCGGCCATGGCGGGCAGGTGGGACTCGAAGTCCTCCTCGTCGAAGGGGCCCACCGCGCTCAGGGTCCGCGGCGCCGCGGTCAGCTGCGCCGCCGCCGCACGCACCTGCGTGAGTCGACGGCGTCGATCCGGGCCAGGACCTCGTCGACCGAGAGCACCTCGCCGTGGAGCAGCAGCGACGAGCCGATGCGGCTCATGCGGGCGCCCGAGTCCTCCCCCGACAGCAGCATCTCGGCGCGCAGGTAGCCCTTGGCGACGGCCAGTTCGCGGTCGGTCACGCCGTCGGTGGCCAAGAGGTCGAGCTCGCCGTTGACGATGCGCAGCACCTCGTCGACGTGCTCGGGCGCCGTCCCGACGACGACGGCCAGCGTGCCGGCGTCCTCGTAGGCCGCCCGCTCCGACCAGACCGAGTAGGCGAGCCCGCGCTGCTCGCGCACCTTCTGGAACAGCCGGCTCGACAGCCCGCCACCGAGCACGTGGTTGAGCACGGCCAGGGCCCACCGCCCCTCGTCGAAGCGGGAGACGGAGCGCATCCCGTAGACGAGGTGGGCCTGCTCGGTCGGCCGGCGGACGACGTCCAGGGGGATCGCCGCCGGCCCCGGGCGCGGCGCGGGCGGACCGGTGCCGCCCGGCATCCCGGCGAAGCGGCGTTCGAGGTCGGCCGCCACCGCCTCGTGCCGGCAGTCCCCGGCCACCGAGACGACCATGTTGGCGGGGCGGTAGTGCTGCTCGAAGAAGCCGCGGATGTCCTCGCGGGTCGATGCGCCGCACCGACGACGCCGTCCCGAGCGTGTCGCGCCCGAGGGGATGGTCGGGGAACATGGCCGACTGCCAGCGCTCGCCGGCCAGGTCGGCCGGCTCGTCGGCGTGCATCAGGATCTCGTCGAGGATGACGGTGCGCTCGGCCTCGATGTCGTCGGGCCGCAGGGCCGGCTCCCACATGATGTCGCTCAGGATGTCGAGCCCGAGCGGCAGGTCATCGGAGAGGAGCCGGACGTAGAACGTCGTGTACTCCTTGGTCGTGAAGGCGTTGCAGTCGCCGCCGACCTCGTCGAGCGCCTCGGCGATGTCCGCCGCCGAGCGACCCTCGGTGCCCTTGAACAACAGGTGCTCGAGGAAGTGCGACGCCCCGGCGAGCTCGCCGGGCTCGTCACGCGATCCGGTGCCGACCCAGTACGCCACCGCCACCGAGCGGACGTCCGCCATGGTCTCGGTGACCAGGCGGATGCCGCACGGCAGAACGGACGTCTCGATCAACGACGACGGGAGCGCCCGCGCGAGGGGCGGCGGTCGTTGCCCCGGTCACCCCGGTCGCCCCGGTCGCTGCGGCCGCTGTCGCGCCTCGCGCGGCCCCGGGGCCGAGGTCGCCGAGGTCCGCCACCAGCTCGGCCTCGAAGGTGTCCTCGAAGGAGGGCGCCGAGGCGGCCGACGACGTCGACGGCGCCGAGGCAAGCGGCCGGCGCCGCATCGCCGTTGCCCGCGCCGCGGCGGCCCGACGGCTCCGGCGCGCCCTCGGGCGCGGAGGCCAGCGACAGCGACACCTTGCCCTGCGGGTCGATGTCGTCCACCCGGACCTCGACCGCCTGCCCGAGGACGAGCACGTCCTCGACGTTGTTGATGCGCTTGCCGCCGGCCAGCGAGGACAGCTTCGAGATGTGCAGCAGGCCGTCGCGGCCCGGCAGCACGTTCACGAAGGCGCCGAACTTGGTGATGTTGACCACCTTGCCCGGGTAGATCGACGCCGACCTCGGCGGTCGGCGGGTCGAGGATGAGCGAGATGCGCCGGCGCGCCTCCTCGACCGCGTTGCCGTCCTTGGCGCCGATGGTCACCGTGCCGACGACGCCGTCGTCGTCGACCGCGATGTCGGCGCCCGTCTCCTGCTGCAGCGTGTTGATGACCTTGCCCTTGGGCCCGATGACCTCGCCGATCTTGTCGATCGGGATCTCCATGGAGACGATCTTCGGGGCGCTCGAGGCCACCTGGGAGCGGGGCTCGGCGATGGCACCGGCCATGACGTCGAGGATGGTGAGCCGGGCCTCCTTGGCCTGGAGCAGCGCCTTGGCCAGCACGTCGGCCGGCAGGCCGTCGATCTTGGTGTCGAGCTGCAGCGCGGTCACCGCGTCGCGCGGTGCCGGCCACCTTGAAGTCCATGTCGCCGAAGGCGTCCTCGGAGCCGAGGATGTCGGTCAGCGTGACGTAGGTGCCGTCGTCGTAGACGAGGCCCATGGCGATGCCGGCCACGGGCGCCTTGAGCGGGACGCCGGCCGCCATCAGCGACAGCGTCGACCCGCACACCGACGCCATGGAGGTCGACCCGTTCGAGGCCAGCACGTCGGAGACGACCCGCAGCGTGTAGGGGAACTCCTCGGCGAGGGGACGACGGGCAGCAGGGCGCGCTCGGCCAGCAGCCCGTGGCCGATCTCGCGCCGCTTGGGCCCGCGCATGAAGCCGGTCTCGCCCGTCGAGAAGGGCGGGAAGTTGTAGTGGTGCATGTAGCGCTTGGTCTCGACGGGCGTGATCGTGTCGAGCAGCTGGTTCATGCGGGGCATGCCGAGCGTCGTCACGTTGAGCACCTGGGTCTCGCCGCGCTGGAAGAGCGCCGAGCCGTGCGCCGTCGGGAACAGGTCGATCTCGGCCGACAGCGGGCGGATGTCGGCCGTGCCCCGGCCGTCGACGCGGACGCCGTCCTCGACGATGCGCTTGCGCACCAGCTTCTTGGTGAGCGAGCGGATGGCCGCCTTGACCTCGCCCGGCGCGGTCGGCGAACTCGTCGCCCAACGCCGCCCGGATCTCCTCGCCGGCCTCGTCGAGCGCGGCGTTGCGCTCGGCCTTGCTCGTGACGAGGTTGGCCTTGGCGATCGGCTCCGTGCCGACGGCCTCCACCCGGGCCCACACGTCGTCCTCGTAGTCGCGTGAAGGTGGTGAAGGGGATGGTCTCGATCGGCCCACGGGCGGCGGTGAAGGCCTCGACGAGCTGGCGCTGCAGGTTGATCGACTCGCGGATCCACTGCTTGGACGCCTCGAGGCCCTCCGCCAGCACCTCCTCGGTGACCTTGGGCGCGCCGGCCTCGTAGTAGTACCACGACTTCTCGGTCCCGCCCGCCTCGACCATCATGATGGCGATCTCGCTGTCGGCGTCCCCGGTAGAGCGCGCGACCGGCCACGACGAGCTCGAAGACGGACTCCTCGCCCTCCTGGAAGGTCGGGTGCGGGATCCACGTGCCCTCGGTCGTGTAGGCGATCCGCACGGCGCCGATGGGGCCGTCGAAGGGGATGCCCGAGATCATCAGCGCCGCCGAGGCCGCGTTGATGGCCAGCACGTCGTGCGGGTTGACCTGGTCGGCGCCGACGATGGTGCCGACGACGTGCACCTCGTTGCGGAAGCCCTCGGGGAACGACGGCCGCAGCGGCCGGTCGATGAGCCGGCAGGTCAGGATGGCCTGGTCCGAGCTCTTGCCCTCCCGCCGGAAGAACGAGCCGGGGATCTTGCCCGCGGCGTAGGTCCGCTCCTCGATGTCGACGGTCAGGGGGAAGAAGTCCGTCCCCTCCCGTACCGAGCGGGCCGCCGTGGCGGTGGCCAGCAGGACGGTGTCGCCGATGCGGGCGAGCACGGCGCCGTCGGCGAGTTGGGCGAGTTTCCCGGCCTCGAAGGACATGGTGCGGTCGGTCCCGCTGATCGGGGCCGACACGGAGATGGCATCAGCCATGATGCTCCTCGTTTGTCGGGGGCATCTCCGCGTCTGGTTCCCAGTGGTCGACCACCTCGCTGTCGAAGTGACCGGCGACTGGCAGCCAGGGGCTCGAGACGCCCGTATGTGTGGTGCCCCGCTACCGTCGAATGCCGAGACGGCTGATGATGGAGCGGTAGCGCTCGACGTCGTTCTTGCGGACGTAGTCGAGCAGCCGGCGGCGCTGGCCGATGAGCTTCATCAGGCCGCGCCGGGTGTGGTGGTCCCCTTTGTGCTCCTTCAGGTGCTCCGTGAGGTGGTTGATCCGACCCGACAAGAGCGCGATCTGCACCTCGGGAGAACCGGTGTCACTTTCGTGCAGCCGGTACTCGGCGATGGTGGTCTGCGTGTCGGGCATGAAGGAAGAACCTCGGAAGAGCTCGTCGGAGTGCGCCGGGAACCCTCCCCGGCCGCGAACATGGTAGCACCTGGCCGCTGATCAGGGACGATCGGCCGAGGCGAGCACCCGTTCGGTGGCCTCCACGTCGGCCCGCATCTGGGCCACCAGCGCCTCGATCGAGTCGAAGCGCTGCTCGGCCCGCAGCCGGTGGGCGAAGGACACCCGGGCCTCCTCGCCGTAGAGATCGCCCTCGAAGTGCAGGAGGTAGGCCTCGACCAGCACCGGAGCCGTCCCCGGCTCGTAGAAGGTGGGGCGCCGGCCGACCGAGATCGCCGCCTGGTGCACCGAGCCGTCGGGTCGCCGGTAGTGGCCGGCGTAGACCGCGTCGGCGGGCAGGGCGATGTCGTCGGGCACGGCCAGGTTGGCCGTCGGGAACCCGAGCTCGGGGCCGCCCCGCCCGTCGCCGTGGACCACCGCGCCCGCGGACCTCGTGCGGGCGGCCGAGCAGGCGGGCCGCCCCCTCGACGTCGCCCGCGGCGAGGAGCGACCGGATCCGGGTCGACGACACCGCCTCGGTCCCGTCGCCGGTCAGGCCGACGCCGACCACCTCGAACCCGTACTCGGCACCGAGGCGGCGCAGCAGCGCCACGTTGCCCCGGCGGCCGTGCCCGAAGTGGAAGTCCTCCCCCACCACGACCAGGCGCGCCGACAGGGCGTCGACGAGGACCTCCTCGACGAAGTCCTCGGCCGACTCGCTCGGCCCGGGCCGCGTCGAAGGGCACGACGAGCGTGCGGTCGACGCAGTCGCCCAGCAGCTCGAGCTTCTGCTCCAGGCTCGTCAGCTGCTTGGGCGCCGAGTCCGGGCGCACGACGTAGGCCGGATGGCGGTCGAAGGTGACCACCACCGTGGTGAGGCCCGCCGCCTCGGCCCGTGCGGACAGGTCGCGCAGCAGGGCGCGATGCCCGAGGTGGACCCCGTCGTAGGCCCCGATGGTGACGGCTGTGCCTGGTCCGGGCATCGCGACCGAGGGTAGTCGGGCCGCCGTCACGCCCCGGTCAGCACGACGGCGGGCCGGATGCGGTCGGTGTCCGGTCGCCTCGTAGACGGCGAGCAGGTTCCCCCGCTGGTCGAGCATCGCCCAGGGCCCCTCGCCGGCGGCCCCGAGCGGCACCCTGTCGAGCGGCAGGCCGGTGCGGATGGAGGCGGCGACGTCCGCGTCGACGGTGACGTGGTCGAGGTCGCGCATGGCCTGGGCGGGCGTGAGCACGGCGTCGAGGTCGATGTGGTCGAGCGTGCGGGCCTCGGCCTCGCCGAACGACCCGATGCGGGTGCGGCGCAGGTCGGCCAGGTGCGCCCCGCCGCCGAGCGCCACCCCGAGGTCCTCGGCCAGGACCCGGACGTAGGTCCCCGACGAGCACTCCACCTCGGCCCGGTAGACGCCGGGTCGGCCGGGGTCCGCCGCGACGTCGAAGCGGTACACCGTCACGGGCCGCGGCGCGCGCTCGACCTCGACGCCCTGGCGCGCCAGGTCGTGCAGGCGCCGGCCACCGACCTTGACGGCCGAGACCATCGGCGGCACCTGCTCGATCTCGCCCGTGAGCGTCTCGGCGGCGGCGCGGACCGCCGCCGGGGTGACCTGCGACATGTCGCAGGTGCCGGTGACCTCGCCCGAGGCGTCGAGCGTGGTGGTGGCGGTGCCGAGCACGATGTCCGCCGTGTAGGTCTTCGGCAGTGCGGTCAGGAAGCGCAGGAGCCGGGTGGCCCGGCCCAGCCCGACCAGCAGCACGCCGGTGGCGTCGGGGTCGAGGGTCCCGGCGTGCCCGACCCGGCGCTGCCCGAAGATGCGGCGGCAGCGGGCCACGACGTCGTGCGACGTCCAGCCGGCCTCCTTGTCGACGACGACCAGGCCGGTGACGCTCACCGGCGCCCGACCTCCGGCCCACCGAGCGCATCCGTGCCTCACGGCTCGTCGGCCGCGGGCTCCCCCCCGTGCAGGCCGCGGAGCAGCTCCTCGACCCGGGAGCCCGCCGCGATGGCCGGGTCGGCCCGGAACGTCAGCCGCGGCGTGCGCTTCATCGTCACCTGCGCGCCCAGATGCGCTGCAGGTGGCCCCGGCGCTCCTCGAGCACGACCGCGGCCGCCTCGTCGAGCGAGGCCAGGTAGACGATGGCCGTCCGCATGTCGGCCGCCGTGTCGACCGAGGTGACGGTGAGCATCGGAGCTCGTCGGCGTCGGCCAGGCGCTCGAGCTCCTCGGCCACCACCTGCCGCAACACCTGGTTCACCCGCAGGGCCCGCGGGTATGTCGCCGTGCGCCGTTTCACCGCATCAGCTCCTCAGCTCGTGCAGTCCCTGAGCCTCTCAGGTCCGGGCGATCTCGCGCTCCTCGTAGGTCTCGATGATGTCGCCATCCTTGAGGTCCTGGAAGTCCGACAGGCCGATGCCGCACTCGAAGCCGGATGCGACCTCGCGCACGTCGTCCTTGAAGCGGCGCAGCGAGTTGATCGATCCCTTCCAGATGACGATGCCCTCGCGGAGGAAGCGGACCTTGGAGCCGCGGGTGATCTTGCCGTCGCGCACGTAGCAGCCGGCCACGGCGCCGATCCGGGGCACGCGGAACACCTCGCGCACCTCGGCCTCGCCGGTGACGACCTCCTCGTAGAGCGGGGAGAGCAGGCCGAGCATGGCCGCCTCGATGTCCTCGAGGAGCTTGTAGATGATCTCGTAGGTCCGGATCTCGACGTCGGACGACTCGGCCAGCTCGCGCGAGCGCTTGTCGGGACGGACGTTGAAGCCGATGATCGTCGCGTTCGAGGCCACCGCCAGCTGCACGTCGTTCTCGGTGATGCCGCCGACGCCGCGGAGGACGAAGCTCAGCTTCACGTCGTCGCGCTCGAGCCGCTTGCAGCGACTCGGTCACCGCCTCGAGCGAGCCCTGGACGTCGGCCTTGAGGACGATGTTGAGGGTCGCCGTCTCGCCCCGCGAGATCTGCTCGAAGAGGTCCTCGAGCTTGGCTCCCGCCGCGGCCGCCACCGGCTTGTGACCCGAGAGGCGGAAGCGCTGGGCCCGGGCCTCGCCGAGCGTCCGGGCCCGGGCCAGGTCCTTGGCCCCCCGCATCTCGTCGCCGGCGTGGGGGGGCTCGGAGAAGCCCAGCACCTGCACCGGCGTCGACGGCAGCGCCTCTTTGATGTGGTCGCCGTGGTCGTCGACCAGCGCCTTGACCTTGCCCCAGGCGGCGCCGGCCACCACGGGGTCGCCGACGCGGAGCGTCCCCTGCTCCACGATGACCGTCGCCACCGGGCCGCGGCCCGCCTCGAGATTGGCCTCGAGCACGACGCCGCGCGCCTCGCCCTCGACCCGCGCCGTCAGCTCCTCGACCTCGGCCACCAGCACGATCTGCTCGAGCAGGCTCTCGATCCCGGTGCCCTGCAGCGCGGAGACCTCCACCACGATCGTGTCGCCGCCCCAGGCCTCGGGCACGAGCTCCCGCTCGGAGAGCTGCTGGAGCACCCGCGCCGAGTCGGCGTCGGGGCGGTCCATCTTGTTGACCGCCACGATGATCGGGCACGTCGGCCGCCCTGGCGTGGTCGATGGCCTCGATCGTCTGGGGCATGACGCCGTCGTCGGCCGCCACCACCAGGACGACGATGTCGGTGACCTGCGCCCCGCGGGCCCGCATGGCCGTGAAGGCGGCGTGGCCGGGCGTGTCGATGAAGGTGATGGGGTGGCCCTGCCACTCCACCTGGTAGGCGCCGATGTGCTGGGTGATGCCGCCCGCCTCGCCGGCCACGACGTCGGTCGAGCGGATGCGGTCGAGCAGCAGCGTCTTGCCGTGGTCGACGTGGCCCATCACGGTGACGACCGGCGGCCGCGGCCGCTGGTCGGCCTCGTCCTCCTCGTCCTCGTCCTCGAAGTAGCGGGCGAGCAGCTCGGCCTCCTGCTCCTCGCCGGGGTCGACCAGGCGCACGTCGGCGCCGATCTCGGCGGCGAAGAGCTCGATCATGTCGTCGGTCAGCGACTGGGTCGCCATGACCATCTCGCCCTGCAGCAGCAGGAAGCGCACGATGTCGCCGGCGCTGCGGTTGAGCTTGGGCCCGAGGTCGCGCGCCGTCGAGCCACGCTCGACGATGACCTCGCCGTCGGGCACCGGCGCCGTCGAGGGCTGGTAGGTGGTGAGCTGGGTCGGCTCGAGCTCCTCGAGGTTGCGCCGGCGCCGTCGGGCCCGGCGCTGGGGCGGGCGCCGGCCCGGCATGCCACCGCGCCCGCCGGGGCGGCGCACCCGTGGGCGCGCCGGCCCCGGAACGGCCGCCGAAGCCGCCGCCCGAGGGCCGGCCACCGAAGCCGCCGCCGGAGGGTCCGCCGGGACCACCGCTGGGGCGCCCGGCCCCGGAGGGGCGGCCGCCGGTCCGGGGCGGGTAGGCGCCGCCGGGTCGCGGCCGAGGACGGGGCGGCACTGGGCCGGCGCCCGCCCATGCCCGGCGGGGGCGGGATCGGCCGTCCGCTCGGGCCGAGCGGCGGCCGCGGCCCCGGCGGGGGCGGCACGGGCCTGCCCGAGGGGCTGAGCGGCGGGCGGGAGGCGCGCTGGCGATCCTGGGCGGGCGGGGCCGCGGGGTCGGGCGCCTGGGCGGCGCGGGGCCGGGGCGGGCGCGGCCGACGCGGCCGGCGCCTGCGGCAGCCGCTGCCGGGGCCTGCGCCGGTGCGGCGGGCGGTGCCGGGGCGGGGCGCCGGGCGGCTGCTGCTGACCAGGCGGGGCGAGCGGGGCGGCGCATCGGCCTCGGGGGCGCCGGCCGGCGGTGCCGCGGCGGCCGGGGCGGCGGCGACCTTGCGCGCCGGGGCCTTCTTCGCCGGAGCCGTGCTCGGCGCCGCGGAGCTCGATGAGGAGGCGACGGCCTTGCGGGCCGGGGCGGGCGCGACGGCCGGGGCCGGGGCGGCCGCAGCGGGCGCGGGCTCGGCTCGGCGGCCGGTGCGGCCGCCTTGGTGGCCTTGGTGCCTTGGCGGCCTTCTTGGCCGGGCGGGCTCCTCGGGCTGGACGGGGCGGCGCAGGCCCTCGGCGTCGGCCTTGCGGCGGACGCGGTCGGCCTGCGCGTCCTCGATCGAGGACGAGTGGCTCTTGACCCCGATCCCCAGGGAGAGGGCCAGCTCGAGCCCTTCCTTGTTGGTGAGGCCGAGCTCTTTGGCCAGCTCATAGACGCGAATCTTCTTCGGCAAGTGGTTCTCTTTGTCCTTCGTTCGCTCTCGGGGCCCGGCGTCAACCCAGCCCCCTATCCTCGCACATCGGGTGTGGGACCCTCCGACGCCACACCCAGCTGCGCACGCAGCTGCCTGCACGTCGCCGGCGCTGGACCGGCGCCCGAAAGGCCCGCTCGAAGCCGTGCCGGCGCACCGCGTCGTCGAGGCAGCGGAGCGACCCCCGGCAGAGCCACGCGCCGCGCCCGGGACCCTGCCGGTCCACCGACAAGGCCCCGCTCGGGCCGCCGGACGATCCGGATCAGCTGGTCGGCCGGCAGGGCCCGCCGGCAGCCGACGCAGGTCCGGGTCGGCGTTATGCCTCGGCCTCCTCCGTCACCTCGGCCGTCGCCGCCGGTTCTTCGGCCTCCACCGTGACCTCGCGCCTCCGCCGTGGGCTCACCGGCCGGCGCCGGCTCCGCCTCGGCCGGCGCCTCGGCGGCCCCGTCGGTCTGCACCGCCTCGGCGGCGGGAGCCTCACCCTGGTCCTCCGCCTGGTGCGACCACTCCTCGGCCGACATCGGCCTCGCCGCCCTCGGCCGGCTTCCACACCAGCTCGCCGCCCTCGTCCTCGACCCACTCGCCCTCGGCCCACTCCTGGTCGCCGTACCCGGCCTCCTCCTCGGCCAGCTGGGTCTCGCTCTTGATGTCGATGCGCCAGCCGGTGAGCCGGGCCGCCAGGCGGGCGTTCTGCCCCTCCTTGCCGATGGCGAGCGAGAGCTGGAAGTCGCTCACGATGACCGTGGCCGTCCCGGTCTCCTCGTCGAGGCGCACCTCGCGGACGCGGGCCGGGTGCCAGCGCGTTCTGGATGAGCTCGACCGGGTCGTCCGAGAACGGCACCACGTCGACGCGCTCGCCGCGCAGCTCGTTGGTCACCATCCGCACCCGCGAGCCCCGGGCGCCGACGCAGGCGCCGACCGGGTCGACGTTGGGGTCGTTCGACCACACGGCGATCTTGGTGCGGTGGCCCGGCTCGCGGGCGGCCGCCTTGATCTCGACCACGCCCGAGCCGATCTCGGGCACCTCGAGCTCGAAGAGCCGCTTGATGAGGCCGGGGTGGGTGCGGCTGACCACGATCTGGGGCCCCTTGGTCGTCTTGCGCACCTCGACGATGTAGGCCTTGAGGCGCGCCCCGTGCTCGTAGCGCTCGTAGGAGACCTGCTCGGCCTGGGGCAGCAGTGCCTCGACCTTGCCCAGGTCGAGCAGCGTGTAGCGGTTGTCGGTCTGCTGGACGATGCCGGTCACGATGTCGCCCTCGCGCCCGGCGTACTCCTCGTACTTCATGTCCCGCTCGACCTCGCGGATCCGCTGGAGGATCACCTGCTTGGCCGTCTGCGCGGCGATGCGGCCGAAGTCGTCCGGGGTGTCGTCCCACTCCCGGATGACCTCGCCGTCCTCGTTGAGCTCCTGGCCGTAGACGCGGATCTCGCCCGAGTCGGGGTCGATCGTGACCACGGCCTCCTCGGCCGCGTCGGGGCGGCGCTTGTACGCCGCCACGAGGGCGTTGGCCAGGGCGTCGAGCAGCGTCTCGACCGAGATCCCCTTGTCGCGGGCGATCTGGCCCAGCGCGTCGAGGAACTCGAAATTGGTCTTGCTCATGGCCGCGTCACCTTCTCACTCTTCTGGCGCTTCGGGGCGCGGGGCTCGGGCCCCCACTCGAACACCGTGCGCGCTCGCTCGATCTGGTCGTAGCCGATCCGGGCCTCGCCGTCGGGCACCTCGGGGCCGACCAGGGTGCACCCCGTCTCGTCGGCCGCCTCGAGCGTGCCCGTGAGTCGCCGGACGTCCGCCGTGCCGGCGTCGACCCGCACGGTGACCTTCTCCCCGACCGCCCGGGCGAAATGGGCCGGCGTGCGCAGCCGGCGCTCGAGGCCGGGGCTCGAGACCGACAGCGTGTAGCGGCCCGGCAGCGGGTCGATGTCGTCGAGCGCGGCCGAGACGTCCCGGGTGGCCTCACCGAGCTCGTCGAGGCCGACGCCGCCCTCGCGGTCGACGAAGACCGTGAGCTGGGCACCGTGCAGCTCCACGTCGACCAGGTCGAGGCCCCGCGCCTCGAGGATGGGCGACAGCGCGTCCACCAGGTCCTTCGTCTCCGTGCTCATCGCCGTCACCTCCTCCGGTCGTCGTTCCTGCCCCCGCAAAGCGAAAGCGTGGGCCGCAGCCCACGCTTCAACGAGGTACTGATCTAAAAATGGACAGCCCGGGATTATAGCAATCCCGGAACTAGTACGACCGGCCGACGACGGCCACGAGATCCTCCTCGGCGTCGGCCTCGCCGGCCAGCGACCCGTCGGGCCGCTGCAGGCAACGCACGCTGAGCGCGTGCTCGGCGAGGCGGTCCTCGCCGTCGGGCCCGAGCGCCCCCAGCCGCACGCGGGCGAAGCCGACGGACCCGGCCTCCACCGCCTCGGCCAGCGAGGCGGCGTCGACCGTCCGGGCGTCGCGGGCCGCCGTCGCCTCGGCCAGGAGCTCGGGACCCGCCGTGGCGAGGACGGAGGCCACCGTGCCCGCCACCGCGGCCAGCGTGACGTCGGCCTTCTCCCGGCGGTGCCGGGTGACCACCGTCACGTTGCCCTCGGCCAGGTCGCGCGGCCCCACCTCGACCCGCACGGGCACGCCCTTCAGCTCCCAGTCCACGCTGCGACGGCCGAAGCTGGTGTCGGTGCGGTCGTCGAGGCGGACCCGGTGGCCGCCCGCTCGCAGTTCGGCGACGAGGGCATCGGCGGCGGCGTGCACCTCGGGGGCGTCCTTGACGACGAGGACCACGACCTGCACCGGCGCCAGGTCGGGCGGGAGGCGCAGCCCGAAGTCGTCGCCGTGGCCCATGACGAGGGCGCCGACGAGGCGGGTGGAGACGCCCCACGAGGTCTGCCAGACGTGCTCGAGTCTGCCTGACGCGTTCGAGTAGGTGATGTCGAACGGGCGCGAGAAATTCTGCCCGAGCTCGTGGCTGGTCCCCATCTGCAGCGCCTTGCCGTCGCCCATCATCCCCTCGCACGTCCAGGTGCGGTTCGCGCCGGCGAAGCGCTCGCGCGCCGTCTTGTGCCCGGTGAGCACCGGCATCGACAGCACGTCGACCATCGTCGAGCGGTACACCTCGGTCAGGATCCGCAGTGCGTAGTCGCGGGCGTCCTCCTTGGTGGCATGGGCCGTGTGGCCCTCCTGCCAGAGGAATTCGCTCGTCCGCAGGAAGAGCCGTGGCCGCAGCTCCCAGCGCACCACGTTGGCCCACTGGTTGAGGAGCAGCGGCAGGTCGCGGTGGCTCTGCACCCACTTGGAGAAGAAATGGTTGATCACGGTCTCACTTGTCGGTCGCACGACGAGCGGCTCCTCGAGCTCCTTGCCTCCGCCGTGGGTGACCACGGCCAGCTCGGGCGCGAAGCCCTCCACGTGCTCCGCCTCGAGCTTGAGGAAGGACTCGGGGATGAACAGGGGGAAGTACGCGTTCTCGGCCCCCGCCTCCTTGATGCGCCGGTCGAGCTCGGCCTGCATGAGCTCCCAGATCCCGTAGCCCCACGGGCGGATGACCATGGTGCCGCGGGCCGGGCCGTTCTCCGCCATCTCGGCGCCCGCGATCACGTCCTGGTACCAGCGCGGGAAGTCCTCCGCCCGCGACACGATGGCACCCTTGGTCATGGCTGGGCAGGCTAGTGCGGGACCTCGTTGTCGCTGTGCCGACGGATGATCTCGATCTTCTCCGAGGTGTGGTTGGGATCGGCCCCGGTCGACTCGAGGAGCGAGCGCCGGTCCGCCTCTGCCTCTGCCTCCGCGTTCGCGTCGGCCGCGGCCATCCGCGCTTCGACGCCCTCCGCGACGAGGCGCTCGGCCTCGTCGACCAGCGCACGGACCATGTCCTCCTCGGGGACGACGCGGATGATCTTGCCCCGGATGAACAGGTGGCCCTTCTGCTTGCCCGCCGCGATGCCGATGTCGGCCTCGCGGGCCTCGCCGGGGCCGTTGACGACGCAGCCCATCACCGCGACCTGAATCGGCAGTTGCAGTTTCTCGAGCGCCTCCTGGGCCTCCTTGGCCACGGCGATCACGTCGACCTGGGCCCGGCCGCACGAGGGGCAGGCGATGAGGTCGAGACCCTTGCGCTCCCGCAGGCCGAGCGACTCGAGCAGCTGGCGGCCGGCACGGGCCTCCTCCACCGGGTCGGCGGTGAGCGAGTAGCGGATGGTGTCGCCGATCCCCTCGGCCAGCAGGGCCCCGATGCCGGCCGTGCCCTTCACCAGCCCGCCCGGCGGCGGCCCGGCCTCGGTGACGCCGAGATGCAGCGGGTGGTCGAAGGTCTCCGAGGCCAGGCGGTACGCCGCGATCATCAGGGCCACCGACGACGCCTTCACGGAGATCTTGACGTCGCTGAACCCGACCTCCTCGAAGAGCGCCAGCTCGTTGCGGGCCGACTCCACGAGCGCCTCGGGCGTGGCTCCGCCGTGCTTCTTGTAGAGGTCGGGGTGCAACGAGCCTGCATTGACCCCGATGCGGATGGGCACGCCGCGGTCGCGCGCCTCGGCGGCCACCTGCTTGATCTCGGCCTCCTTGCGCAGGTTGCCCGGGTTCAGGCGGAGCCCCTGCACGCCTGCCTCCAGAGCCGCCAGAGCCATCTCGTGATGGAAGTGGATGTCGGCCACGATCGGCACCGGGGAGCGCGGGACGATGTGCGCCAGGCCCTCGGCCGCCGCCTCCTCGTTGCAGGTGCAGCGCACGATGTCCGCACCGGCCGCAGCCAACGCGTAGATCTGCGCCAGCGTGCCGTCGACGTCCGCCGTCTTCGTCGTCGTCATCGACTGCACCGTCACGGGGGCGCCGTCGCCGATCGGCACGCCGCCGAGCGTGATGCGCCGCGTCGCTCGTCGCGGCGACAGGAGGGAGGAGGAGAGCTGCACCGGTCAGTGCGGGATCTGGAGCGGGTGGGTGATGTCGAGGTAGATGCCCGCGAAGACGAACACGGCGAGGAACGCGATGAAGAGGGCGGCCACGGGGAACAGCTTGGTGATGTCGGCCCGGTAGTACGGCTGCCCCTTCTTCGTGCGGATCCACTCGTATGCCGCGATGGCGACGTGCCCGCCGTCGAGCGGGATCATCGGCAGCATGTTCAGGATCCCGAACACGATGTTGATGGCGATGAGCAGCATCAGGACCGAGGCGAGGCCCGCATGCTCGGACTGGGCGCCGAGGCTGGTGATGCCGACGATCGACACCGGCCGCGGCGCCGAGCCGGGGTTGTTCACCGCCGACTGCGCCGCCTTGGAGTTGGTGACCTGGTGGAACACGGACGAGAGGCCGCTCGGCGAGAAGGTCTGCGCGATGCCCGTCACCTCCTGGTCGGTCACCTGCCACATCGTGCTGAAGGAGTGGCCGACGGCGGCCAGCGGCGCCACCGAGGCGGTGGCCTGACGGATCTCGATGCCGAGATAGCCGCGGTTGGCGAGCGTCTGCCCGTTGACGGTGATGCCCTTCCCGTTGACCGGCGTGGCCGTGAGGTGGATCAGCTTGCCGTTGCGCTCGACCCCGAGGTGCAGCGGCGTGCCGACTGAGCGCTTGACGATGTCGGTCATGGCGGTCGGGTTGGCGAACGGCTTCCCGTCGATGGAGACGATGGTGTCCCCGGCCTTGAGACCCGCCAGTGCGGCCGGTGTCTGCACGCCGGACCAGTGCTCCACGGATCCGACCGTGTAGTTGTTGGTCACCGCGCCGAAGCTGAGGACCAGGATCACAGCCAGGACGAAGGCGATGAGGAAGTGCATGGCGGACCCCGCCGAGGCGACGATGATCCGTTGGTGGAAGGGCTGCTGGCGGTAGGCCCGGGGCTCGTCGTCGGGCGCCACGTCCTCGCTCGAGGTGAAGCCGGTGATGCGCACGTACCCACCGGCCGGGATCGCCTTGACCCCGTACTCGGTCTCGCCGCGGCGGACCGACCAGAGGCGGGGCCCGAACCCCACGAAGTACTCGGTCACCTTCATGCCCGCCCGCTTGGCCGTCACGAAGTGGCCCAGCTCGTGCAGCATGACGATGGCCACCAGGATGGCGATGAAGAGGAGCAGGTCGCCCCAGCCGAGGGCGATGAAGACGGCGGTGATCACGGCCACGGCGACGAGGAGCTGGACGACCCGGGTCGGGCTGCCCCCCGGCCCCGGGTCGGCCCCGGGGGGTGGTTCCGCGGCCGTGGCCGGCTTCTCGGTCAGCGTCATGGCAGCTCCAACGCTACCGGCCGCCACCCGCCGCGAGGCGCCGGGTCAGGATCTCTCCGGCCCTGGTCCTGGCCTCGGCATCGGCGGCCAGCACCGCCTCGACGTCGTCGGCGTGATCGTCGACCCACCCGTCGAGGGTCTCTTCGACCACGTCGGCGATGCCGGTCCACGCCAGTCCCCGCTCGAGGAAGGCGTCGACCGCCACCTCGTTGGCCGCGCTGAGCCAGGCGGGTGCCGAGCCGCCGAGCCGGCCGGCGGCGTAGGCCAGGTCGATGCACCGGAACACGGAGCGATCGGGTGGCTCGAAGGTCAGGGTCTGCGCCCTGGACCAGTCCAACGCGCCGAAGGGTGTGGCGGCGCGGTCGGGCCATCCGATGGCGTACCCGATCGGGAGCCGCATGTCGGGTTCGGACAGCTGGGCCAGCGTCGACCCGTCGCGCAGCTCCACCATGGAGTGGACGACCGACTGCGGGTGCACCACGATCCCGATCCGGTCGTAGTCGACACCGAAGAGCTCGTGCGCCTCGATCACCTCGAGGCCCTTGTTCATCAGCGTCGACGAGTCGATCGTGATCTTCGGTCCCATCGACCACGTGGGGTGCGCCAGCGCATCGGCCACCGTCACCGTGCCGAGGCGGTCGGCCGGCCAGCCCCGGAACGGGCCGCCCGAGGCGGTCAGCAGGAGCCGGGCCACGTCGGTCGTCCCCCGGAGCGACGCCAGGCACTGGTGCAGCGCGCAGTGCTCCGAGTCGACGGGGACGATCTCCGCGCCGGGCGTGCGACGGGCCTTCTGCACGACCGGCGCGCCGGCGATCAGCGATTCCTTGTTGGCCAGTGCCAGCAGCCTGCCCGATTCGAGCGCGGCCATCGTCACGGGGAGCCCGGCGAAGCCGACAACCGCATTGAGCACGACCTCCGCGCCGCACGCCGCCTCGACCATGCCGTCGGTGCCGACGAGGACCTCGGTGCCGACCGGCACGCCGTCGCACACCTCGGCGTAGAGATCCGGTTCGCCGATGACGACGAGGGTGGGCCGGAATTCCGCGGCCTGGGCCACGAGCTGCGCCGCCGAGCGGTGGGCGGCCAGGGCGTGGACGCGGAACCGCTCCGGCTCGCCGCGCATGACGTCGAGCGCCTGGGTGCCGATGGAGCCCGTGGAACCCAGCAGGCTGACCGTGCGCATCAGGTCAGCCGAGGTGGAGCGCCTTGACCACGAAGTACGTGGCCGGAAGGACGAAGAGCAGGCCGTCGAAGCGGTCCAGGATGCCGCCGTGCCCGGGCAGCAGGCGGCCCATGTCCTTGATGCCGAGGTGCCGCTTGATCATCGACTGGCTGAGGTCGCCAAGCGGCGCCACGACGGCGACGACGAGGCCGTAGATCGCGGCCTTGCTGATGGTCCAGGGGTGGATGAAGTGCACCACGATGACCGAGACGAGGACGGCTGCGACGGCGCCGCCGATCAGCCCCTCCCAGCTCTTGTTCGGACTGATGGAGGGCGCCAGCTGGTGCCGCCCCATGGCGGATCCCACCAGGAGCGACGCCACGTCGTCGGTCACCGTGACGATGACCGCGGCGAGGACGAAGGCGATGCCGTGGCGGTCCGGGAACAGGTTGGGGTTCAACAGGAGGGCGGCGAAGGAGCCGAAGGCGCCCACCCAGGCGAACACGAACACGGTCGAGACGAGCCCGGACACCGGGTCGGCCGCCGGCTCGACCCGGGCCAGGTACCAGATGAAGGAGCCGCCGACCAGCAGGACGAGCACGAGCGGCAGCGCCGCCACGCCCTTGTTGTACGTCTCGATCATCAGCGACAGCACGGCGACGAGGCCCAGCAGCGTCGCCGGGTGGTAGTGGGCCCGCCGGAACGCGGCGTACGCCTCGGCGGTGGCGAGCAGCACGACCACGGTGACGAGGACCATGGTGGCCACCGTCCCGGCCGCGAAGCAGGCCAGACCCACGATGCCGAACAGCACGCCCACACCGATGGCCACCCGCATGTCGCGCCCGCCGGTGCCCGCCGTGGTGACGTTGCCCGTGCGCGCCGGACCCCTGCCGCGCGAGGTGCGGGGGCGCGGGCCTTGGGCTCGGGCGGCTGGGGCGGGGTCAGCCGCGAGGCGGCCGCCGCCGAGACTGCCGCGGTGACCGGGGACGCCACCCGCGGTGCGACCTCGGCCGGCTCGTACGCGGGCTCGTCCGGAGGCTCCTCGAGGGGATCGGGCTCGGGCTGGTACATGCGCTCGGCCTGCAGCGCGGGTTCGGGCTGGCGCACCGGCACCGGCTCGGGTTCGAACCCCGGCTCGGGCGGGATCACCAACGTGTCGTCGGACTCGAAGTGCCAGGGCTGGCGGTCGGCATCGTGCTCCGGCTCACCAAGGAGCGCGCCTACGGCGGGCAGGTCCTCGGAGAGCATGGACGGCTCGAAGACCTCTTCCTGGGCCTCCCAGTCGGTGTCCTCCTCGCGCCACATGGGCGGGGCGACGACCTCCTCGCCGGTGCTGGTGTCGAGCACCGCGGGAACCTGACCCGTCGGCGCGTCGTTCCAGTGCGGCAGCTCCGGGTGCTCCTCGACGACGGGGCCCGTCACCTCACGCACCGCGTCGCCGGCCGGTTCGGCCCCGATGATCCGGACCCGTCCGGAGTGATAGCTCGGTGGGTCCTCGTGGATCCCTTCGCTGTCGGGATCGGTGACGCCGTCGAGCCCGCTGTCGAACTCGTCGTGGTCGTCGATGCCGTCTGCCATCCCTCGTCCGCTCCTCAGACCTGCAGCAACTCTTGCTCTTTGTGCGCGAGGAGCTGATCGATCAACGCGACCTGCTCGTGCGTGATCTTCTCGAGCTCCTTCTCGACGCGCTCGAGCTCGTCGTCGGAGAGCTCGCCGTCCTTCTGGAGCGCTTCGAGCTCGTGGCGCCCGGCGCGGCGCAGGTTGCGCACCGCGACCCTCCCCTCCTCGGCCTTGTGACGAACGACCTTGACCAGCTCCTTACGGCGTTCCTCGGTGAGCGGCGGGAACGCCAGCCGGATCACGGTGCCGTCATTGGTCGGATTGATGCCGAGGTCCGACGCCATGATCGCCTTCTCGATCCCCCCCAGGGACCCCTTGTCGTACGGCGAGATCACGAGCAGCATGGCGTCGGGCACACTGAACCCGGCCAGCTGGCGCAGGGGCGTGGGAGTGCCGTAGTAGTCGACGAGCAGCGGCTCGAGGAGCGCGGAAGAGGCGCGACCGGTGCGCACGTTTCCCATTTCGTGGCGGACGTGATCGATGGCCTTGCCCATCTTCTCCCTGGTGTCCTCCTTGACCAGGGTGGCGAGGTCGTCATCCATCAACGGACCAGCGTACCGATCTGCTCGCCGCTGAGCGCACGGGGGATGTTTCCCGGGGGCATGAGGTCGAAGACCCGCACGGGCAGGTTGTTGTCCTTGCAGAAGGTGATCGCGGTGAGATCCATGACGCGGAGGTCCCGGCTGATGACCTCCATGAAGGAGATCTCGTCGTAGCGTGTGGCCGTCGGATCGAGCTTGGGGTCGGCGCTGTAGACGCCGTCCACGCCCGAGTGCGTCCCCTTGCAGAGCAGCTCAGCGCCGATCTCGGCCGCCCGGAGCGCCGCCGGGGTGTCCGTGGTGAAGAAGGGGTTTCCCATACCAGCGGCGAAGACGACGATCCGGCCCTTCTCGAGGTGCCGGATGGCCCGGCGCCGGATGTACGGCTCGGCGACCTCGGCCATGTTGAGCGCGCTCAGCACCCGGGTGGGCTGGCCCTGCTGCTCCAGCGCGTCCTGCAGCGCGAGGGCGTTGATCACCGTGCCCAGCATGCCCATCGTGTCCGAGGTGGCGCGGTCCATGCCCCCGCTCTCGCCGGTCGTACCCCGCCAGATGTTGCCGCCGCCGACGACGACGGCCAGCTCGAGCCCGCCACCGCCCATGGCCCGCGCCATCTCCTTGGCCATGCGCTCGACCGTGGCGGCGTCGATGGTCTCGTCGGAGGCGGCCGAGGCAAGGGCCTCCCCCGACATCTTGAGCACGATACGGCGCGGTTCTCCCACGATCTCAGCGCGTCAGGCGCCGATGACGACCTGCGCGAACGACACGATACGAGCTGTGCCGAGCATGCCGGCGATCGTCTGCTTCTCGTCCCTCACGTACGACTGGTCGAGCAGCACCCGCTCCTTGAACCAGCCCGTCATCCGGCCCTCCACGATCTTGGGCAGAGCCGCCTCGGGCTTGCCCTCGTTGCGCGAGATCTCCTCGACCGTCGCCCGTTCGGCGGCGATGTCGGCCTCGGGCACCTCGTCGCGACTGAGGTAGGCCGGCTTGGTGAACGCGATGTGCACGGCGATCTCGTGCGCCAGCTCGTCGGAGCCGCCCTCGAGCACCACCGCCACCGCATTGACACCCCGCCCGGCCTGCTGGTGCAGGTAGGTGTCGACGACCTGGCCGGGAGCAGCCACGAGCCTGCGCACCCGGCCGACCGAGATGTTCTCCTTGAGCGTCGTGCGGAGCCGGTCGATCTCGCCGTCGAGCTCGGCGACTGCGTCCTCACCCTTCGAGGCCACCAGTGCGGCCAGCTCGTCGGCCAGGGCGACGAACTCGTCTGCCTTGGCGACGAAGTCGGTCTCGCAGCGCAGCTCGACGACCGCGGCGGCGTCCCCGGAGCGCACGGCCGCGACGGCGCCCTCGGACGCCTCGCGGTCCGAGCGTTTGGCCGCGCCGGCCAGACCCTTCATGCGGAGGAGCTTGGCCGCCTCCTCCATGTCGCCCCCGGTCTCCTCTAGCGCGTTCTTGCAGTCGAGCATGCCGGCCCCGGTCATCTGGCGCAGGGCGGACACGTCCTTGGCGGTGTAGGCGGCCACGGTCAGGCGACCTCGACCGGCTCGGCGGGCGTGTGGACCGGGCGGCGGCGTGGCGAGGGCGATGCGGCGCCCTCCTCGACGGCCGGCTGGGGCGCCATCTGGCGCCTGTGCTCGGCGATGAAGCGACCCTCGGCCACGGCGTCGGCGATCACGCGGCACATGAGCGAACCCGAGCGGATGGCGTCGTCGTTGCCCGGGATCACGTAGTCGATCACGTCGGGGTCGCAGTTGGTGTCGACGACCGCGACCACCGGGAGCCCGAGCTTGCGCGCCTCGGTCACCGCGATGTGCTCCTTCTTGGTGTCGATCACGAAGACGGCGTTGGGGAGCCGGTCGAGGTCGGCGATGCCGCCGAGGTTGCGCGTCAGCTTCTCGAGCTCGCGGGTGTGCTGCAAGGCCTCACGCTTGGGCATCCCGTCGAAGTCGCCGGCCGCCTGCATGGTCCGCAGTTCCTGCATGCGCTTCACCCGGCCCGACACGGTGGCGAAGTTCGTCAGCATGCCGCCGAGCCAGCGCTGGTTGACGTAGGGCATACCGCACGCCTGCGCAAAATCCGCCACGGGCCCCTGCGTCTGCTTCTTCGTCCCCACGAAGAGGATGGTGCCGCCGTCGGCCACCAGGTCCCGGACGTAGGAGTAGGACGACTCGATGCCGCCCAGTGTCTTGCGGAGGTCGATGAGATAGATCCCGTTGCGCTCACCAAGGATGAAGCGCTTCATCTTCGGGTTCCATCGACGTGTCTGGTGGCCGAAATGAACTCCGGCCTCCAGCAGCTGTCGCATGGTGACGACGGCCATAGAGATGTTCCTCCAGTCGGTTGCTCCCCTGCCGCAGCGCCGCACGAGGCGGCGACCGTGGAAATCGCGCGCAGGTGATGTTGGTCGGTGTTGCCGCCCACCCGGTTGGTGGGCCGGGCCATGTTAGCCGCTCTGCCAGGGCTTCAGGCCCGGGGGTGCGTCCCTCCGTAGACGGAGCGGAGGCGCTCCTTGCTCACGTGCGTGTACACCTGCGTGGTGGCCAGGCTGGAGTGACCCAGCAGCTCTTGGACGACCCGCAGGTCGGCGCCGCCATCGAGGAGATGGGTGGCATAGGTGTGCCGGAGTGCGTGGGGGTGCGTCGGCGAGGCGGCGCGGCGGTCCAGGATGCGCCGCACGTCACGGGGCCCGAGGCGGGCTCCTCTCCGGTTCACGAAGGCCGCCTCGGGTGGCCCTTCCATGTGCTCGCGGCCGTCGTCGAACCACGCCCGCAGGGCGGCCACGGCGGCGTCGTGCACCGGCACCCGCCGCTGCTTGCCGCCCTTGCCCAGCACCGTCACCGTTCGCTGGCGCAGGTCGATGTCGCCCCGGTCGAGTCCGCAGAGCTCCGAGACGCGCAGCCCGGCCGCGTAGAGGAGCTCGAGGACCGCGAGGTCGCGGCGGTCCACGGCCGTCTGCGCCGGCACGTCGAGGAGGGAGGCCATCTCGCCTCCCGACAGCACGCGGGGGAGGCGGCCGCCACCCGAGGGGGAGCGCAGGGACCGGGCCGGATCGGAGTCGAGGCGACCCTGCCGCACCTGCCAGGAGAAGTAGCAGCGCAGCGCCGCCGCCTTGCGGGCGATAGTGGCGCGGGCCAGCTTCCTGGTCCCCAGCGAGGCGAGGTAGCGGCGCAGGTGGAGGCGGTCGACAGCGCCGGGCTCGCCTACCCCACTGCGGGACATCCACTCGGCAAAGGCACCGACGTCGCTCACATAGGCCTTGCGGGTGGCGGCCGAGCGCCCGCCGAGCCAGGCGGCGAAGCCGGGAATGTCCCAGTCCGGAGGCACGCCCGTCAACGGTACCGCCCCCACGCCGGGGGTCCTGGGCACTAACGTCGCCCGCGAACCTTCGGGGGGTCCGCTGGGTTCGGGAAAAGGGAGGGCCGATGGCCTCGAAATTCGATCGCCGCACACTGCTGGCCGGTGGGGCCGCTGCGGCAGCGGGCTTTGCGGGGGCGTCGGCCCTGGGATGGGACGGCATCGCGGGCGCCACGACCAACGGTCCGGGGCGCAACGGCGTCACGAAGCGGACACCCAAGAAGGGCGGCTCCCTGGTCTTCGGGGTCGACGCCGAGGAGCAGGGCTTCGACCCGACCCAGGCCCGCTTCGACGAGGTCGGGGTCATGTACGCCCGCACCGTGTTCGACCCGCTCACGATCGTGACGGGCAGCGGCGGCTGGGCGCCGTATCTGGCCGAGTCGGTCGTGCCGAACTCCTCGTACACCAGCTGGACCGTCACCCTGCGCCCCAACCTGGTCTTCCACGACGCCACGCCCTGCAACGGCGCGGCCCTCCTGACGAACTTCCAGGCGCACGCGAAGTCCGTCCTGACGGGCATCGTCATCAACCCGACGCTGCAGTCGATCACCCAGACCGGGCCCCTGGCGGTGACCATCTCGTTCAAGTCGCCCTGGGTCCCCTTCCCCTACTACCTCGCCGGCGGCATCGGGGGGCAGATCGCCTACGTGGTGGCCCCGTCCATGCTGGCCAACCCCAACGGGACGTCGCACCCGGTCGGCACCGGTCCCTTCGTCTTCAAGGAGTGGGTCCCCAACGACCACTTCACCGCCACCGCCAACCCGCACTACTGGCGGCCCGGGCTCCCCTACCTGTCGCAGATCACCTTCAAGCCCATCCCCGACGAGTCGGCCCGTTCCGAGGCGCTCAAGACGGGAACGATCGACCTGATGGTGACCGACACCCCCCAGATCATCACCCAGTACCGGGGCAACAAGAGCTACTCCTACATCGACGACAGCACCAAGGTCGCCGGCGAGCCCGACATGTTCTGCGTGCAGCTCAACTGCCTGGCCAAGCCGTTCAACGACCCCAACGTGCGCCGGGCCGCCGCCATGGCCATCAACCGCCAGCAGTACGCCCGGGTCATCGACGCCGGCGTCCTCCCGGTGAGCAACGGACTCTTCGTGCCGGGGTCGCCGTACTACTCCTCGACGAAGTACCCGTCCTACAACCCGTCGCAGGCGGCCAAGCTCGTCCAGCAGGCCGCCAAGACCAACGGCGGTCCGATCTCGTTCACCTACACGACGACGAACGGGCCGGCGGCCATCCGGGCCCAGGAGTACATCCAGCAGGCCTGGCAGGCGGTGGGCTTCAAGGTGAGCACCGGCATCGTCCAGCAGAACGAGATCATCAACAACGCGCTGGCCGGGAAGTACCAGGCGGTGGCCTGGCGCCAGTTCGGGGCGGTCGACCCCGACCTCAACTACATCTTCTGGAGCACGACCACCGTCAGCTCCGGCTCGCTGTCCATCAACATGGCCCGCAACGCCGACCCGACGATCGAGACCGCGCTCCTGGCCGGGCGCGCCGGCACGTCGACGGGGGTCCGGACCGCCGCCTACCGGACGGTCAACAAGCGGCTGGCGCTCGACATTCCGTACCTGTGGACCGACCGGGCGGTATGGGCCGTCGTCGGCAACCCGAAGGTGCAGAACTTCAACAACCCGATCACGCCGGCGGGCCAGCCCGCGTTCGGCATGATCGGTGGGGCCATCTGGCCGACGCAGATCTGGATCGGTTGAGCTGGGGGCGGATGAGCGGGCGCATTCTGGTCGTCGAGGACGATGAGCGCATCAGGTCCTCCATGCGGCTCGCCCTCGAGGGCGAGGGCTACGAGGTAAGGGACGCCGCCAGCGGCGAGGAGGGCCTCGACCTCTTCGCAGAGTCACCGACCGACGTCGCGCTGATCGACCTGATGCTGCCCGGCATGGACGGGTTCGAGTGCTGCCGCGCCCTCCGGCGCAGCAGCGCCGTGCCGATCATCATCGTCACGGCCCGGGCCGACACCCACGACGTGGTCGCCGGGCTGGAGGCCGGCGCCGACGACTACGTGACCAAGCCGTTCGTGGCCAAGGAGCTGGCGGCCCGCATCCGCGCCCTCCTGCGCCGCGCCCGCCCGGCCGAGGAGGAGCCGGGCGCACTCACCTTCGGCGACCTCCAGCTGCTGCCCGAGCAGGGCGTGCTGCGGCGCCTGAACGGCGACGAGATCCACTGCACCCGCACCGAGTTCCGCCTCCTGTGCGAGCTGGCGGCGAGCCCCAACAAGGTGCTGAGCCGCGAGCAGCTGCTCGACCGCGTCTGGGGCTACGACTACTTCGGCGACGGTCGCCTGGTCGACGTCCACATCCGGCGCTTGCGCACCAAGGTCGAGGCAGACCCCGCGGTGCCCCAGCACATACTCACCGTCAGGGGCATGGGCTACAAGCTGGTGCCCTGACGTGAAGCTGGGCATCGGTGCCCGCATCACGGCCCTGTTCGGACTCGGCGCGCTGCTCCTCTCCATCTTGATGGGCGGCCTCTCCTACTTCACGACACGCCACTTCCTGTTGGCCGGACGGGAGACGGCGGCGCAGCAGCAGGCCTTCGGCAATGCGCTCGTCGTGCGCAGCTCCCTCCTGTCCGGTGACACCCAGTACGTCACGCTCGTGGCGTCCATCGACGCCGGCACGGGTGCCCACTCCATCCTCTTCCACCAGTCCAAGGCGTACGTCTCCTCGCTGTCGGTGAACTCGGCGTCCATCCCGACCAAGCTGCGCCAGGCCGTGCTGGCCGGGACGGCCGCGACCGAGACGTACCGGACGAACGAAGGCAAGGCCGAGATCGTGGTGGGTGTGCCGGTCCCCTCCGTGCACGCGTTCTACTTCGAGGTCTTCGACCTGTCCGACCTCGACCACACGCTGCGCGTCCTCGGGCTCACCCTCTTCGGCGCCGGCGTGGTGACCACGCTCCTGGGCGTTGCGTTGGGCCGCTTCGCCAGCGAGCGATCGTTGCGACCGTTGGCGGCGGTGTCGCGGGCGGCCGGTTCGATCGCCGGCGGCGAGCTCGACACCCGGCTCGACCCCGCGGCGGCCGACCCCGACCTCGAGGGGTTGACCAACTCGTTCAACGCCATGGTCGACCAGCTCCAGGAGCGCATTGAGCGCGAGGCGAGGTTCAACTCCGACGTGAGCCACGAGCTGCGGTCGCCGCTCACGACCCTGGCGGCCGCCCTCGAGGTGCTCGAGGCAGACCGCGACAAGCTGCCGCCGCGCTCCCAGCGGGCGCTGCAGCTGCTGAGCGACGACCTGCGGCGGTTCCAGCGGATGGTCGGCGACCTGCTCGAGATGTCGCGGGCGGACGCCGGGTCGATCGACATCTTCCTCGAGGAGGTCAACGTGTCCGAGCTGGTGCAACGCTCCGTCGTGGCGGGGTTCGGGCACATGGACGGCCGGGCCGGCGGGGCGCCCCCGACGGTGCGGGTCGACCCCGGCGTGCAGGCCTGGCGGGTCGGCGTCGACAAGCGGCGCTTCGAGCGGGTGATGGTCAATCTCATGGAGAACGCCTCCCACTACGGGGGCGGTGTCACCGAGATCGCGGTCGGGCCGGGCGACGGCGACCAGGTCGAGGTGACGGTCGACGACGCGGGGCCGGGCATCGAGCCCCAGGAGCGGGGCAAGGTGTTCGAGCGCTTCTATCGCGGCTCGGCGTCGGGCCGGCGCGGCACCGGCACCGGCACGGGTCTGGGGCTGGCGCTCGTCGCCGAGCACATGCGGGTCATGGACGGCGCCGTCCGCGTCGAGTCGTCGCCCTCCGGTGGCGCCCGCTTCGTCCTCTCCCTGCCGGTGCTGGGCGACGGCGACGAGCCGGGAGGCGAGGCATGAGGCGCCGGCGGGCCGCCGGCGGCGCGGTGGCGCTGGCGTTGCTCGCCGCGGGCTGCGCAATCCCGACCCAGGGGGCGCCGAGCTCCATCCCACCCTCCCGAGTGCCGTTCAACCTCTTGAACCCGCACCTGCCCACCACGACGACGACGCAGCCCACGCCCTCGTCGCTGGTCCCGGTCAAGGTCTTCTTCCTCGACTCGAACAGTCGGCTGCAACCGGAATCACGGGTGGTCGCCTCCCCCGCCCCCCTCACCTCCATCATCTCGTCGATGCTGGCGGGGCCCACGACCGCGGAGACGGCCAGCGGGGTCTTCACGGCAATCCCCAGTGACGTGGCGGTGCTGTCCACCACGTCACAGGGCGGTGTGGTCACCGTCAACATGAACACCGATTTCGGCCAGATCAACGGGACCTCCACCGAGCTCGCCGTGGCGCAGATCGTGGCCACCGTGGCCGCCGAGAACGGCCTCGGCACCGGAGTGATCTTCGAGATCGAGGGGCAGCGCACGAGCGTCCCGATCGCCAACGGCTCGCAGGTGGCCGGGCCGGTCTACCTGATCGAGTTCCTCAGCGCCGCGCCCTAGGGACGCGTGCGCTCAGCCGGCGTTCTCGACGTCGCGCCGCCAGGGCACGCGCGGTGCGCCCGACCAGAGGTGCTCGAGGTCGTAATAGTCCCGCGTCTCCTGCAAGAAGACGTGGACGATGAAGTCGCCGTAGTCCATCAGCACCCAGGTGGCGTCCGGAAGGCCCTCGATGCGCAGGGGCGCGACGCCGTGCGCCTCCTTGACGCCGCGCTCGACCTCCTCGACCAGCGTGCGGACGTGGCGGGTGTTCGGCGCGCTGGTGATCACGAAGGCGTCGACCACGCCGAACAGCTCGCCCATGGCGAGCACGACGGTGTCGTTCCCCAGCTTGGCGTCAGCCGACTCGGCGGCGGTGGCCGCGGCCGGCGGGAGCTGGACGTGCACGTCCAACCCTGGGCTCAATGGAGCACGTCCAGAATCCCCACGGTGAGTCCGAAGGCGGCCACGAGGATGGCGGACCCCGCGATCGCCCAGCGTTGACGAGAGCGCCGCGCCAACTTCAGCTCTGCCCGGCGGTCGGCTCGCCGCCGGGCTCGCGCCGGTGACGTACCCACGACGGGACCGTCCGACAGCTCCGTCCACCCGGCCGACATGGCACTCATCTACCCGACAGCGTACATACCGCGGCGGCGGATGCAACGGATGACTTCCTCGGGCACCAGCCCCTCGACGGGGCCGCCGGAAGCCAGCAGGTCCCGGACCTCCGAGCTCGAGATGGCGACCTGCGGACCGTCGACGCGTTCGACCCTCCAGCCCGGTGCCACGGCAGGGACGCCGTCGCCGGGCCGGGAGACGACGGCCAGCGTCACCATTCGTTGCAGATCGGCGGACCGGTGCCAGGATCCCAGCTCGGGGACCAGATCGGCGCCCACGACCAGGAAGAGCTCCACGGGCCGGCCCACGGCGGCGAGCAGTTCCTCGGCCGTGTCCACCGAGTAGCTGGGGCCACCCCGGTCGATCTCGAGCCGGCTGGCCTCGGCGCCCGGGATCGCCCGGGCCAGTGCCTCCGTCAGCGCGTACCGGTCCTCGACCGGCGAGATCTCGCGCTGGCCGGACTTCTGCCAGGGGTCGTTCGCCACGACGAGGAGGAGGCGGCGGAGAGCGAGGCGGTCGATGGCGGCGCGGGCCGCCGCCACGTGGCCGACGTGGGGGGGATCGAACGTCCCGCCGAGGATCCCGATGCGGGCGGGGGGTTCAGGTGCCGGCAAGTTCGGCGATCACCGGCGCCAGCGCGTCCATCTCAGGCTCGTGCACCACGATGTTGCTGAATCCGAGATGCTCCCGCCGCGCACACAGCGTCTCGACGATCTCCTCCGTGGTCCCGATCAGCACGACCGGTGCCGCGCGCATCTGGTCGGGGGTGAGATCGAACAGCGGCGCCATCGACTCGACGACCTCGGTCGCATTGGGAACGACCTGCACCGTCGCCGTCCAGCACTGGAACTCGAGATCGCCCGCCCGCTCCCCCGCGGCCTCCTTGGCCCAACGCACGCGGTCGGTGTACTTCTCCACCACGGACTCGGCCGCCACTTCGCGGCCGATGTGGCCGGCCGCCAGGTTGGGGACGATGCTGACGGTGTCGGCGTACTGTCCGGCCAGCGTCAAGATGCGCTTGCTGCCTCCGCCGATCACGAGCGGCGGACCGCCGGGCGTGACCGGCGCCGGGGTGCCGACCGCCTCGGTCACCCGGTAGTGCTCGCCGCTGAAGGTGGCGCTCCCCCGCCACATGGCGCGCATGATCTCGAGGCTCTCGGCGAGGCGGGCCACGCGCACCGACGGCGCCTCCATGGGGATCCCGGACTGCTCGTAGTCGGTGTTCAGCCATCCGGCGCCCATCCCCAACTCGAAACGGCCACCGGACACCACGTCGAGGGTGGCCGCCTCCTTGGCCAGGACGAGCGGATGGCGAAAGTCGTTGTCGAGTACCAGCGTCCCGACGCGTAACGTGGTGGTGGCCTCCGCGGCGACGGTCAGCGCCACCATGGGGGCCCACTGGTCGTCGAGGTGGTCGGGCACGTACAACGTCGAGTAGCCCAGGTCCTCTGCCTTGCGCGCCAGATCGCGCCACGCAGCGGGGGATGCCGCCTGCGACGCCTGCAGGGTGAATCGGAAGGCGGCCATGAGGAGCGATCCTACGGCGTTAACCTGGTGCGGTGACGAGCCAACCCGAGTCCTCCTCCTGGAGTGCCGCGTCCTGGCGGAAGTTCCCGGCCGCGCAGCAGCCGGACTGGCCCGACGCGGACGCGCTGAAGAAGGCCGAGGCGCGGCTGGCCGCCCTGCCGCCGCTCGTCTTCGCCGGGGAGGCGCGTCACCTCACCGCGCAACTCGCCGCGGTGGCCAACGGCGAGGCCTTCCTGCTCCAGGCGGGCGACTGCGCCGAATCATTCGCGGACTTCTCGGCCGACTCCATCCGGGACAAGCTCAAGATCATCCTGCAGATGGCGGTGATGCTCACCTACGCCGCGGGTGTGCCGGTCGTGAAGGTCGGCCGCATCGCGGGCCAGTTCGCAAAACCGCGATCGGCGGAGACCGAACGGGCTGGGAACGTGGAGCTGCCGTCCTTCCGCGGGCACATGGTCAACGACGAGGCGTTCGACGCCGAAGCGCGCACTCCCGATCCCGAACGCCTGGTGGCCTCCTACCAGCAGTCGGCGTCGACGCTCAACCTGCTGCGTGCGTTCACCAAGGGAGGCTTCGCCGACCTGTCGCAGGTCCACCTGTGGAACCAACAGTTCGTCGCCTCGTCGACGGAGGGGCAGCGCTACGAGCGCATCGCCTCGGAGATCGATCGCGCGCTGCGCTTCATGGCGGCCTGCGGCATCGACCTCGGCGCGGAGGAAGGTCTGCACGAGGTCGACTTCTGGACATGCCACGAGGCCCTGATCCTGCCCTACGAGGAATGCCTGACCCGGGTGGACTCCCTCACGGGCGACTGGTACGACTGCTCGGCCCACATGGTCTGGGTCGGTGACCGGACCCGCCAGCTCGACGGCGCCCATGTGGAGTTCGTCTCGGGCATCAACAACCCGGTCGGCTGCAAGGTCGGACCGAGCTGCACGCCCGCCGAGGTCGTCGCTCTGTGCCGGCGCCTCAACCCGGACCGCCTGCCGGGCCGCCTGACGCTCATCACCCGGTTCGGCGCGGAGCGGATCGGCGAGCTGCTACCCCCGATCCTGCGGGCCGTGGAGGCCGAGGGCCATCCCGTGGTGTGGGTCTGCGACCCCATGCACGGGAACACGTTCACCAGCGAGGGCGGCCGCAAGACCAGGCGCTTCGACGTGATCCTCTCGGAGCTGCGCTCCTTCTTCGACGTGCACCGCGACGAGGGAACGTGGCCGGGCGGCGTGCACGTGGAGCTGACCGGCGACGACGTCACCGAGTGCCTCGGCGGTGCCGAGGAGATCCTCGAGGGTGACCTCGGGGCCCGTTACACGACGACCTGCGACCCCCGGCTGAACGCTCGCCAGTCGCTCGACCTCGCATTCCGCGTGGCGGAATTCCTCAGAAGTTGATCCGCCGCCTCGTTCTCGCAGTGCTGGTGACGGCACTGCCGCTTCTCACCGTCATGGGCACCGCCCTCACGACGGGCGCCCCGCCCGCGGCAGCCTCGACGACGACGACGACGACGACGACGACGACGACACGACGCAGGCGTACTGGCTGGTGGCCACCGACGGCGGGATCTTCAGCTTCGGCGGTGCGCCGTTCTACGGGTCGACCGGGAGCATCGCCCTCAACAAGCCGATCGTGGGCATGGCGGCGACACCGGACGGCGGAGGGTACTGGTTGGTCGCCTCCGACGGCGGCATCTTCGACTACGGCGACGCGGGGTTCTACGGCAGCACCGGGAGCACGGTGCTCAACAAGCCGGTGGTCGGCATGGCACCGACGCCGGATGGCAAGGGCTACTGGCTGGTGGCCTCCGACGGCGGCATCTTCAGCTACGGCGACGCCAACTTCTACGGGAGCACCGGCAGCATCACGCTGAACAAGCCGGTCGTGGGGTTGGCGGCCACGCCCAGTGGCAACGGGTACTGGCTGGTGGCCTCCGACGGCGGCATCTTCAGCTACGGCGACGCGCAGTTCCATGGCAGCACCGGCAGCCTTGTGCTGAACAAGTCCGTTATCGGCATGATCACGGGGCCGAACGGGGCCGGGTACTTCCTCGTCGCCTCGGACGGGGGCATCTTCTCCTTCGGCACGGCACCGTTCTTCGGCTCGCTGGGCGGCCTGCCCCTCAAGCACCCCATTGCGGCGGCGGCCGCCATGCCCGACGGGGGCGGCTACTGGTTCTCCGACACCGCCGGCCTCGTCTCGAACTTCGGCGCGGCGAAGTACTACGGCTCGGCACCCGCGCCGCTCAACAAACCGATCGTGGGGATGTCGCCTGCGCCGGGCAACGGCTCCTTCGTGGGCGGCACGTACCCCTCGGGCGCCTACGGCTACGACATCAGCGTCTACCAGTGCTCGAGCTTCCCCAGCGGGGACCACCAGATCGGTATCGTGCAGGTGGACGGGAGCTCGTCGGGCAACACGAACCCGTGCCTGGCCCAGGAGGCGTCGTGGGCAGGCGGCGGGCTGAACCTCTACACCTATCTGACGTATGGGACCTCGTCCACCGGTGAGCCGGGGTGCAACGGCGACACCTCGTGCAACGCCGGCTACCAGGCGGGTATCAACGCCTACAACGACGCGACGACCGCCGGCGCAGGATCGACGACGATCCCGTGGTGGCTCGACGTCGAGACGGCCGGCGCCAATTGGTCCGGCAACTTCACCGAGAACGCGCAATTCGTCCAGGGCGCCCTCAACGCGCTGCACGAGACTGAAGGGATCCCCGATGTCGGGATCTATGCCAGCCCGGGCGTGTGGAACAACATCGTCGGCAACTACCAGCCTGACGTTCCTTACTGGATGGCCGACTACCTGTCACCAGCCGGCGGCCCCGCCTCCTGCGCCGACATCGGCCGGTGGCAGTCGATGGGCAAGCTGCTCCCCAGCGGGCCGCTCGAGATCGTGCAGTACGACAGCCAGCAGTACGACATGGACTACGCCTGCTAACACCCGCGTGCCGCCCGACGTGTCCGGCACGCGGAGCGCGGCCGGCTTCGTGATCGGCCAGACCCTGCATGCAGGCCGGTGTCCGCGCCCACCGGAACCACCGTCGTATATTGACGACGACTTTCGGATGGAATGGGGGAACCCAATGCATGACCGCACCTTCGATCGCATCGGCGCGGCAAGTGGTCTCGTCTTCGTGCTCCTCGCCGTGCTCTCCGGCTTCATCTACCCCCAACAGCCGCGCGTCGACGCCGCGCCGGCGACGACACTGGCCTGGGTCCACGGCCACCACGCGGCACTGCAGGCCGGCATGATCTTCGACTTCTTCGCCGCGGCGGCGCTCCTGTGGTTCGTCGGCTACCTGCACCGCGTGCTGGTACGGGCCGAGGCCGACCAGGAGACGCTGGCGCCGATCGTGTTCGGGTCGGGCGTCGGCGTGGCGATCACGACCGCCATGGCGGCGCTGCCGACGGTGGTGCTCGCCTTCATGGATGCCCAACCAGGCGGCATCGGCGATGCGTCCCTGGTGCGGATGCTGGGCGACTTGAACACCATCTTCTTCTCCGTGACCTCCGTGATGACGATGGTGTTCCTCGGCGCACTCGGGTGGGCAATGGTGCGTGGGGAACTTGCAGCCCGGTGGCTCGGGTGGGTCGGGCTCATCGTCGCCGTCTTCAACGGCATTGCGGTCTGGATCGGCGTCACCTTCAGCAGCTACCACGGCAAGGCATGGTTGGTGATCGGGTGGGGGGCCTACGTCGGCTTCCTCGTCGTCATGTTGGTCATGAGCGCGTCGATGCTCAAGCACCGTGAGGCCGCTCCGGCGGGGTCACCCGCAGTCTCCGTGTCCTAGCACCGCCCGACATCGAAGGGAGCGCCAGGACCCGCACACGGGCCGCTCCAGGCCGGACGCGTCGTCGACCGCTCAGGACATCGATCCGATGACCCGCCGCAGGGTATCGCCGTTCACGTCGACCGGGTCCGTGGCCTCGAGGACCAGATCGACGTCGTCGGGCGTGACCCACGACGCGCGGGAGCGGGCCACGTGGTCCCAGTCCAGTTCGTACCAGTTCGGGATGTGACGCCGGCGGCCCTCGACGCGCGCGCGATGCACGTCGGGATCGGAACAGCCGGTCGTGACGACGAGGCTCCGCGCCCCCTCCTCTTCGGCTACCCGGCGGGTTCCCGCCACCTCCGGTTGACGCGCCACACCGTCGAGGACCACCGCGGACCCCATTCTGAGTTGGGCGCGTGCCAGCGCCCACAGGATCGACCACCCGACGTCGCGGTGACCCGGAGGATCCATGGCATCGAGAACCCCCTGGATCTCCCGATACGGGCGCAGACCGCTCATCGCCCAGTCGTGGCCGAGCAGCGCTGCACCGAGCGCCCGAGCCGCTACCTCTGCCATCGTGGACTTGCCGGTTCCAGGGAGGCCCGTCATCAGTACCAGGAGCATCCCTTACCCTCGCGCGCGCAGCCTGGCTGCGGTATCGGGACAGCTGCCGGGCCCCACCAGTTCGCTTCGGTATCCTCACCACTCCGGGGAGGGTGATGACGACGACGGTGCAGGTCGCGACGGAGGCCGATGACCCGGCGCTGGCTGAGCTCCGCAGCGACTGGACGGCCGAGACTCACCCGGGCGGCAGCGGCGACAGGGCGTTCGCCGACTTGTTCTCCTCCTGGCAGGACACCCAGCGCGGATGGCGCACCTTTTGGGTCGCCCACGACGACACGCGCCCGGTCGGCATGGTCAACCTGCTCGTGGTCGAGCGGATGCCGAGGCCAGGGCTGCCGTCGGGCGGGTGGGGGTACCTCGGGAACCTCTTCGTGCGTTCCGCGTCGCGCCACGGTGGAGTCGGTACTCTGCTCGTCGAGGCGGTCCTGCGCCATGCCAGGGACCTGGACCTCGAACGTGTCATCGTGCATCCGAACGACGCGTCCCTGCCCTTCTGGCGTGGCTCCGCATTCAACCAGGCGTCCGACCTCTTCGTCTGGTCGGCCTGATGCCTACGAAGCCGGCTTCTCCCACACCGACACGTGGAAGATGCTGTCGCTCGTGAAGGGCTCGCGCCTCCAGCCGCCCCAGCGCTCGCGCAGGCGCAGCCCGGCGATACGCGCCATGAGGTCGAGCTCGGCCGGCCAGACGTAGCGGAACGGCATGGAGAACGTGCCCGAACGGTCGCCCGCGAACCAGTAGTGGTGCGAGACCCCGAGCTGCCGGGCCACGTCGAGCTCATCGAAACCCAGGTGGTGCGGGCTGACGTCGAAGGCGCGCACCGTGTCGCCGGGCGGGAGCCGCCGGATCTGGGGCACCTCCAGCTCGATCACGAAGCAGCCGCCCGGTTCCAGGTGTTCCGCCACGTTGCAGAAGCACGCCACCTGCTCGTCCTGGGTCGTCAGGTTCGTGATGGTGTTGTAGACCAGGTAGGCGAGCCGGAACGACCCGTCCACCCGGGTCGTCGAGAAGTCGCCGAGCGTCACGCCGATCGCGCCGGCCCCCGGCTTCGCCTGCAGCTGCGCCACCATGTCGGGGGACAGGTCGATCCCGTGCACCGCCACGCCCCGTTCGCTGAGCGGCAGCGCGATGCGGCCGGTGCCGATCCCCAGCTCGAGTGCCGACCCGCCCGCCACCAACGCGGCCAGGAAGTCGACCGCCGGACCGACGACTGCGGGGTCGGACATCACCGTGTCCGCGTCGTAGTTCTGGGCGATCCCCCCGCCGAAGTAGTCGGCCTTCACCGGGCCGCCACCACGCCGAGCCGGTCCAGCAGCACGGTCATGTCCACCGGGCCATCCGTGGCGACCTCGACAACTGGCCACCCGCCCGCCACCGGTTCGTTCACCTCGGCGCGCCACAGGCCGTCGTCGGTGCGGTCGGCGTCGAAGTGGCCCGCGGCGCGACCGTCCGCCCGCGCCCGGTAGCGGGCCCGCGCCACCTCCCGGGGACAGCGGCAGAACACCTCCACCGTCCGGCCCGGCAGGTCACGGATGGATGACCGGACCCGGGGTGCGATGGAAGTTGGCCTCGAGGACCCCACCGGTCGGCGACGCCGCTGCCACGGCGAACAGCACTTCCATGGCCGCCCGCCCCACGCGGCGCGAGCCCACGACGTCGGTGCGGGAAATGATCCCAAGAGGGCCTCCTTGATGATGTCCTTCGACAGGAGCGGGAGACCGAGCCCGTCGGCCAATGCGGACGCCAGCGTCGACTTGCCGCTCCCCGGCGACCCCGACACCACGACGTAGAACGGACCCGCCATGGCGGGTTCGTCCGGGCGCGGGGCCGCCCTTCAGTCCGTCTTGACGACCAGCACGGCGCAGTGGGCGGCGTGGGCCACCGAGTTGGGCACGCTGCCGAGGTACCGGCGGGCGCCCCGCATTCCCTTGCTGCCGACGACGATCAGGTCCGCCCCGATGTCCGCCGCGGTGGCCAGGATCACGTCGTCCGGGTTGCCCTGCGACGCGTGGGCCACGGCCTTGAGGCCTTCCCCGTGTGTCTTGACGGCCTCCTCGCCCACGCTCTTGGCAGCCTCGTCGGCCAAGGCCTGGCCCACACCCGTGTCGACCAGGGGCGCGCCGGTCGCCGAAGCCATGCCCGGCCTGGGGGCGCGGACCGCAGTGACGATGTGCAGTTCTGAGCCCCACGAGCGGGCGATGTCGGCCGCGGCCTGCACGGCCTTGTCGGCGGTGGGAGAGCCATCGGTTCCGACTACGACGATCTTGTACATGGGTTCGTCCCCCTTTTCGCCAGAGCGCTCAGCGTAGCTGGCAGCGGCCGATGCGTCCGGCTCAGTCCCTCAGGGCGCCGTACGCGGCGTCCCAGAACTCCACGACATGGGGCGGTGGCTCGGGCGAGGTCATCGCCCGGGTCGTGAGCAGGATGCCGGTGAGGCCCCGCACCGGGTCGCTCGACCACGCGGTGCCCGTTCCCCCGTTCCATCCGAAGCCCCACGGGATCGGGGGCTCGCCCCGCAGGGGGCCCGGCGTCGCCATGCAGTAGCCCCACCCGTGGTCGCCCAGGAACGGGGCGGCCGAGGCCCGCTGGCCCTCCGTCAGGTGATTGCGCGTCATGTCCGCCACCGCGGCCGGCGACAGCAGCTGCTCGCCTTCGTGGCGCCCACCCGACAGGAGCATCGACACGAAGGCTCAGAGGTCGTCGACCGTCGAGACGAGCATGCCCGCCGCGTTCGCCATGGCCGGCGGCTCGCTCCACCACCCACCGACCGGTGGGTCGAGCACCTCCAACACACCGGTGGCCGGGTCCGGCCGGTACGCCCCGGTGAAGCGGTGCTGCGTCTCCGCCGGCACGCTGAACGACGTGTCCACCATGCCCAGCGGCCCGAACAGGCGTGCCCGCAGGAAGGCCTCGAGCGGCTGCCCGCTCGCACGCTCCAGCAGGACCCCCAACACGTGCGCTCCCGTGTTGTAGCGCCAGGCGGCGCCCGGCTGCTCCAAGAGCGGCAGTGTGGCGAAGCGCCTGATCCACTCGTCGCTCCCTAAGGGAGGTGGCGGCCAGGGTGGACCGAGCGTCATCAGCCCCAGCTCCGCCTCGGCGTCCTGGACCGGGTACGTGCCCGGGGGGGCCATGACGGCGCCGAACCCGAGCCGGAACGTCAGCAGATCGTCCACGGTGATGGAGCGGTCGGCGGGAACCGTGTCGTCCAGCGTGCTCTCGAGGCTGCGTAGCACGCGCCGGTCGGCCAGCTCGGGGAGGTAGGTCTCGACCGGGTCGGCGAGTGACAGCACGCCGTCGTCGACCAGCGCCATGGCGCCCGCCGCCGCGATCGGCTTGGTGAGCGAGGCGATGCGGAAGATGGCGTCGCGCCGCAGCGGCGCCGGATCGTCCAGCGCGGCGTGCCCCAGCACCTCCGTGTGCAGGTCGGCCCCCGCGCGCCACGAGGGCCACCAGTCCCGGCACTGCACCGCCCTCGACGAGCGCAGCGAGGCGGTGGTGCAGCCCATTGAGTCCGGTGCGATCGAGTCCGGGCGCGCCGGTCACGGCGGATCGCCGAACGGTCGGACTGCCACGGACTCCGACGCTACCTGTAGGGTGCGGGCATGGCGGCGTTCAGCGACGTCGAGCGGATCGTCTCGGCACTCCCCGAGGTAACGGAAGGGACCCGCTTCCGCAACCGCACGTGGTTCGTCGACGGCAAGGCGTTCGCCTGGGAACGCCCGTTCTCCAAGGCTGACCTCAAGCGCTTCGGCGACGTCGAGCCTCCGGCGGGCCCGATCCTCGCACTGCGCACGGCCGATCTGTCCGACAAGGAAGCCGTCCTCGCCACCGCTGCCAAGGGCTTCTTCACGATCCCCCATTTCGACGGCTACCCGGCCGTCCTCGTCGCGCTCCGCGACGTCGCCACGAAGCAACTGCGCGAGGCGATAGCGGATGCCTGGCTCGCTGGTGCGCCCGAGACGCTCTCCCGTCCGTTCCTCGACGGCTCCTCGCCCCTCAGGCCCGTGGCACCCCGCAGGAGTCGTTGAAGCGCAGCAAGACCCAGCGGTCCTCCGCCGGTAGCCATTCCCATTCGGTCATGGAGGCATGCACGATACGCACCCAGCCGCGCCGGTAGATCTCGGGCGGCACGCCCAGAAACGTGATCATGCAGGCCTCGATGACGCCCGCGTGCACGGCGGCGACCACCAGCTCCCCCGGATGCCGGCCCACGACCTCACGCACCGCGTCAGAGGCTCGAACGATGAACTCGGACCAGCTCTCGCCCCCCGGGGCGATGGGGAGACCGGGATCGCGGTCCCAGTCGGGCACCCCGAAGGTCTCGACAACCTCCTCCCAGGGCAGGCCGTCACACTGTCCCGGGTGCAGCTCACACAGGTCGCAGCGCTCGATGATCGGACCGAGCGCCCTTGGTCCGGGCCCTACCACCGGCCGCAGCCGCTCCGCCGTCTCCACGGCGCGCGGCAGCACCGAGGAGTACAGGGCCGTGGCGTCGCGCAGCTCGCCACTCTCGTAGAGCCGGTCCGCCAGGACCGCCACCTGCCGACGCCCCAGATCCGTCAGGCCCGAACAGCCCTTGAGGCCCCCGACCACGTGGTTGAGGTTGCACTGCGCCTCGCCGTGGCGCACGAGCACGATGCGCGACGCACCCTCGGCGGGCGGGAAGATCCGCAGCACACCATCGGGGACCCGGCCGCTGTCCGGCTCGCCTCCGCTCACGCCAGGTTCCCGACGAAATGCTCGAGCTGCCGGAGCGTCCGGCATTCCACCACGTCGTCACAATGGGCGGCATACTCCCCCACGATCGAGTCGCCCGACCCCCAGTAGTCGCGCGGCTCGGGGTTGAGCCAGTAGACATGGCGCGCCTTGCCCTGGAGATCCTCGAGGACCCACGAACCCGAGGCGTGATAATTGTTGCGGGCGTCCCCGAGCACCATGATGCTCGAGCGCGACGTGATCTGATCGCCCCAACGCCGGTGGAACTCACTCGAGCGCGTGGCCGTAGTCAGAATGCCCGTCCACCCAGATGACATCGGCCTCGGTGTTGATGCGGGCCACCGCCTCGGCGGGGTCGACCACACCCTCGAAGAATCGTGTCACCTCGTCGATCCCGTCCACGAAGACGAAGCTGCGCACCTTGGAGAACTGCGACGAGATGGCGTACACCAGGTGCAGGGTGAAGCGGGCGAAACTGGCCACCGACCCGGATATGTCCGCCACCACGAAGATCTCGGGCTTGGCCGGGCGCGGGTGCCGGAACCGCGGCTCAATCGGCACGCCGCCCGTCGACAGGGAGCGCCGCATGGTGGCGCGGAAGTCGAGCGGGCCCTTCCGGCCGTGGCGGCGCTTGCGGGCCAGGCGCACTGCCAGCTTGCGAGACAACGGCTGGAGGACACGGTGCAACATGGCCAGTTCCTCGCGGGTCGCGTGCATGACATCGATATCCTCGGGCAGGGGTTTGCGCACCGAACGGGCCAGAGCCTCGGCACCGCGGTCCTCCACCAGGCGACGGCGGATCTCGGTCTCCACGGCGCGACGGAACTTCTCGATGCGCGCCTTGAACTCGTCCGCTGCGAGGCGCTCCTCCAACTCGGTCAGCGACCCTCCGGCGGCGCCCGCCTGGGCCTCACCCATGAGCCGCTCCAGCACGGCGTCGAGATCGAGGTTCCGCAGTGTTCGGTACAGGTAGTAGGTCCCCCCGACCGGTCGCCCGGGCTCCATGCCCGCGTAGCGGTCGACGGCATTGCGGGCCACCACGTTCATCAGCCCGGCGTCGGCCGAGATCAGCGACTTGAAGAGGAGCTCGGCCAGCTCCTCGGGCGTCATCCCCTCGCCCGACCCGCCTCCCTTCCAGGAGCGGCCCTGGCCCTGCATGCCACTCTGCCCCGCCTGCTCGCCTTCGGACTCGCCGCCCTCCTGGTCGGCCTCGTCGCCCTCGGTGCCGGCGTCGGTGCGGAGCGTCCGCACGGCGAAGAAGACCTCGAACGCCGTCTCGAAGGCGCGCCAGTGTGCAGACGACTTCACGAGGGTCGCGGCCAGCGCGTACTTCAGCGCCTCGCGGTCCTCGAGCGGGATGTGCTTGACCGCCTCGGCGGCGTCAAGGTGCTCGGTGAGCGAGACAGGCAGCCCGGAACGGCGCAGCTCGGTGACGAACCCGGAGAGGAGATCGAGCACGGGGCCCTCAGCCCGAGGAGGCCGACAGCAACTCCTTGGTCGCCCGCTCGATGTCGGCCTGGTACTTCAGCAGGATGTGCAGGGTGTCCTTCGCCCCGGCGGCGTCGATCGTCTGCACACCGAGCAGCACCAGCGTGCGGGCCCAGTCCAGGGTCTCGGAGACGGACGGCGCCTTGCGCAGCTCGAGGGTGCGCAGCGAGCGCACGATGCGGGCCACCTGGTCGGCCAGCTCCTCACTGATGCCGGGCACTTTCGTGCGCACGATCTCGCGCTCGCGGTCGAGGTCGGGGTAGTCGATGTGCAGGTAGAGACAGCGCCGCTTGAGGGCTTCGGAAAGCTCGCGTGTGTTGTTGGAGGTGAGGAACACCATGGGAAGCTGGGAGGCCCGCACGGTGCCGAGCTCGGGGATCGACACCTGGTACTCGGAGAGGATCTCGAGGAGCAGTGCCTCGGTCTCGAGCTCGACGCGGTCCACCTCGTCGACGAGTAACACCACCGGTTCGGTGGCCCGGATCGCCTCGAGCAGCGGCCGGGTCAAGAGGAAGTCCTCGGAGAAGATGTCCTCTTCGAGCTCCGCCCAGCTCGGGCCCTCCTCCTCGGCCTTGCCGTGCTCTCCCGCCTGGATCCGCAACAGCTGCTTGCGGTAGTTCCACTCGTAGAGCGCCTTGGACTCGTCGAGCCCCTCGTAGCACTGCAGCCGTATCAACCTGGCGCCTGTCAGCTCGGCCACCGACTTGGCCAGCTGTGTCTTGCCCGTGCCCGCCGGGCCCTCGACGAGGACGGGCTTCGAGAGTCGGTCCGCCAGATAGACGACGCCGCTGATGGATTCGTCGGCCAGGTAGCCCACCCTGGCCAGGCCACCCCTGACCGCGTCGAGGGATTCGAACCGGGGCGGTCCCGCATCGGGCAGTCCCAGCGCTGCGCTCACCTCGCTCACCGGCGCACCTGCCCGTCACCACGCACGACCCACTTCAACGTCGTCAACTCCTTCACTCCCATCGGCCCGCGGGCATGGAGCTTCTGGGTGGAGATGCCCACCTCGGCGCCCAGCCCGAGCTCCTCGCCGTCGACGAACCTCGTCGACGCGTTGACCAGCACCGCCGCCCCGTCGACCTCAGCCACGAAGCGGTCCGCAACCGCCACGTCGGAGGTCACGATCGCCTCGGAGTGGCCCGAGCTATAGCGGGCGATGTGCTCGATGGCGTCGCCGACGTCGTCCACCATCCCGATCGCCACCACCGGCCCCAGGAACTCCGAGCCGAAGTCGCTCTCCAGGGCCGGCACGGCGCCGGGCACGATTGCCCGCACCCGCTCGTCGGCCCGCATCTCCACCCCCGCTGCGGTGAGCGACGCGGCCAGGCGGGGCAGGAACTCGTCCGCCACGGCGGTGTGCACCAGGATCGTCTCGACCGCGTTGCACACCCCGAAGCGGTGCGTCTTGGCGTTGATCGCCAGCTCGTGCGCCATGCCCAGGTCCGCCGCGCCGTCGATGTAGATGTGGCAATTGCCGTCGCCGTCGAGCACATAGGGCACCGTGGCGTGTTCGACCAGCGATTCGATGAGTGCCTTCCCACCGCGCGGGATCAGGCAGTCGATCTGTCCACGCAGCTGCATGAACTCGATGGCCGTCTCGTGCGACGTGTCCTCCACCAGCGCCACGGCGTCCACCGGCAGCCCCGCCTTCACCACCGCCCGGCGCAGGAGCGCGACGACGGCCCGGTTCGACTCGATGGCCGAGGAGGAGCCGCGCAGGAAGGCGGCGTTCCCGGCCTTCAGGCACAGGCCGGCGGCGTCACTCGTCACGTTGGGGCGGTTCTCGTAGATGACCCCGACCACGCCGAGCGGGACCCGCACCCTGGTCACCCGCAGCCCGTTGGGCCGGACCCAGCCCTCGGTGACCTCCCCCACCGGGTCGGGGAGTCCGGCCACCTTGCGCAGGCCGCCGGCCATGGCCCGCACCCGGTCCTCGGTCAGGCGGAGGCGGTCCCGGGCCGCCTCGGTCATCCCCGCCGACCCGGCTCGCGCCAGGTCGGCCCCGTTGGCCTCCACCAACGCCCCCCACTCCTCGTCGAGCAGGTCCGCCGCCAGCCGGAGCGCGTCGTCCCGCACCGAGCTCGGCGCCCTCGCCACCCGCCGCGCCGCTGCCTGGACGCGGCCCGCGAGCTGCTCCAATGCCGGCGAGGTCACCGGGTCAGGTTACAAGGACCAGGTCGTCCCGGTGGACGACGACCTGGCTGCGCTTGCCCATCCACTCCCGCGACCGCTCGGCATGGAGGCGGACCAGGCCCTTGGCGAAGACCGTGCCGTCGGGACCGGCGATCTCGACGGCGTCCTCGGGCCGGAACGTCCCGCTCACCCCGACCACGCCCGCAGCCAGGAGCGAGCGCCCCCGCTCCGTCAGCGCCGCCCGCGCCCCGTCGTCGACGGTGAGCCGGCCCGATGAGCCCAGCGCGAACGCGATCCACAGCTTGCGCGCCGAGAGGTGCCCCTCCCGGGCCCGGAACACCGTCCCCACGCCGGCCTCGCCGGCCAGCGCCGCCACCAGCACGCCCGGGCGCCCGGCGTCGGCGATCAGGGTCTGCACGCCCGACCAGGTGGCGATCTTGGCGGCGGCCAGCTTGGACGCCATGCCACCGCTGCCGACCGTGCTGCCGGGTCCGCCGGCCAGTTGCTCGAGCTGGTGGTCGATCTCGACCACCTCCTCAATCAGCGACGCCTCCGTGTCGCGCCGGGGGTCGGCGGTCAACAGGCCGGGTGCGTCGGTGAGCAGCACGAGCAGCTGGGCGCCGACCAGGTGCGCCACCAGCGCGGCCAGTCGGTCGTTGTCGCCGAAGCGGATCTCCTCGTCGGCCACGGCATCGTTCTCGTTGACGATCGGGACGACCCCGAGGTCGACCAGGTGGCGCAGCGTCCCTCGGGCGTGGAGGTACTGCGTGCGGTGCACGAAGTCGAGCGGCGCCAGCAGGACCTGACCCGCCAGCAGGCCGTAGGGATCGAGGCCGTCCTGCCAGACACGCATGAGCCGGTGCTGGCCGACGGCCGACACCGCCTGCAGCACGGCGGGGTCCGAGGGCCGTTGCTCCCCGCGGCCGAGCGCCCCCCAGCCCGCCGCGATGGCGCCGGAGGTGACCACCACCACCGTGTGGCCGTCCCCGCGCACCGTGGCCAGCTCGGCGCACAACCGGGCCACGGTGTCGGGCGTGACCGATGACGACCCCACCTTGACGACGGCGATCATGAATCCTCTCCCCAGGTGAAGGTCATCGTGCCCACGGTCACCTCGTCCCCGTCGCGGGCGCCGGCCCGCGCCAGTGCGCGATCGACCCCGAGGCGGCGCAGCCGCCGCACCGCCTCGGCCAGCGCGCCGTCGTCGTTGAGGTCCGAGAACGCCACGGCCCGCTCGGCGGCGCGGCCCACCACCACCCACGAGCCGTCGCCGGAACGCCGCACGTCGACGCCTTCGGGGGCGGGCCGATGCACGATCACCTCGCTCGAAGCCACCGCGGCCGCCTCACGGCGCGCCTCGTCCACCAACGCCGCCAGCCTCGCCACCAGGGCGGGCAGGCCCTCACCCGTCGCGGCCGAGAGCACCATGTCACACACCCTTTGGGCGTCGGACGCGACGTCGGCCTTACTGCCCACGACGAGCCGGGGGCGACTGAGCAGCTCGGGTCGGTAGGAGCCGAGCTCGGCCAGCAGGATGCGCAGCTGGGTCGAGGGCTCGTCACCTCCGAGTTCGGGCGCGGCAAGGTCGAGCAGAACGACGAGCACCCGCGCCCGCTCGATGTGACGCAGGAACTGGTGGCCCAGCCCCTTGCCGGCGGCGGCGCCCTCGACCAGGCCGGGGATGTCGGCCATCACGAACTCGGTGCCGTCGCGCACGCCGCCCACGCGAACGACGCCGAGATGCGGCTCGAGGGTGGTGAAGGGGTAGTCGGCGACCTTGGGCTTGGCCGCGGACACGGTCGAGATCAGTGTCGACTTTCCCGCGTTGGGGAAGCCCACCAGGGCCACGTCCGCCATCAGCTTGAGCTCCATGTCCAGCCAGAACTCCTGACCCTTCTCGCCCTGCTCGGCGAAGGCGGGTGCCCGGCGCCGGTTGGAGAGGAACCGCGCGTTGCCCCGCCCCCCCTGCCCGCCCTCGGCCACGAGGGAGCGGGCGCCGTCGGCGGCGAGGTCGCAGACCACGCTCCCGTCCCGCCCGCGCACCACGGTGCCCACCGGCACCGGCACCACGAGATCCTTCCCGCGCGCTCCGTGACGTTTGGACCCCGATCCGTGGACGCCGTCGGTGGCACGCCGGAACGGGTGGTCGCGGAAGCCGAGCAGCGAGGACTCGTTGACCGACGCGACCAGCCACACGTCCCCGCCGTGCCCGCCGTCGCCGCCGTCGGGACCGCCCCGGTCGACGTGCGCCTCCCGGCGCCACGACACCGCCCCGGCTCCCCCGTCGCCGGCGCGCGCGTGGAGCTGGGCCTGATCGACGAACCCGGACATGGCGGGAAGCCTAAGAGCCGACGAGTCGGCGGGCGCGTGCCCCACTTCGGCCCGGGCCCGGTCACCGTCGATCCTCGTGCACCTGCCGGCCTCGACGACGCATGCTCCCCCCACCCACACGTCGGTCACCAGGTAGCCGGCCCCTGCCCACACGAGATGGCCGAGGAGCTCGGCATCGGTGACGGAGGGGGTGAACCGTGCATCGTCGGTGCGCAGGCGGATGAGGTCCGCGGGACGCCCCACCTCGAGCGCGCCCACGGGCAGCCCGAGTGCCTCCCCGCCGCCACGGGTGGCCAAGCGCAACGCCCCAGCGGACGTCACGGCGCCCGGGTCGGCCGCCCAGGCGCGGGCGAACAGGGCGGCCAGGCGCATCTCGTCCCACAGGTGGAGGTCGTCGTTCGACGCGGGCCCGTCGGTCCCGAGGCCGACCCGCACGCCGCGCGCCAGGAGGTCCTGCAGCGGGGCGACGCCCGCCCCCAGCTTCCCGTTGGAGCCCGGACAGTGCGCCACGGCGACGTCGTTCGCGGCGACGATCGCGAGGTCGGCCTCGTCGAGCCAGACCGAGTGGGCCGCCAACACGCGACCGTCGAGGACGCCCTCGGACTCCAGGAGCGCGGGCGCGCTCATGCCGTAGCTCGCGAGCACCTGCGCGCGACTCGGCCTCGGTCTCGGAGAGGTGGATCTGGAGCAGGGCGTCACGCCGTTGCGCCTCCGCTGCGATGGTGCGCAGGCCCTGGCGCGGGACCGTGTAGGCGGCGTGGGGCCCGAACCCGAGGTGGAGGCGACCGTCCCTGCCGTCCATTGCATCGAACAGGCGGCAGGCCTCGTCGAGCAGGCGCTCCCACGTGTTCTGCGACCCCGCCCCCGGCACCTCGAAGATCCCGGGCGTGTACACGGCGCGGATGCCGGCGTCGATCACCGCCTCGATGACCGGGTCGGGATGCCGGTACTGCTCGCAGGTGGTGGTGATCCCGTTGCAGAGCAGCTCGTCCGCGCCCAGCACCATGCCCCAGTACACGTCCTCGTCACGCAGCAACGCCTCGCGTGGCCAGACACTCTCGCTCAGCCAGCGTTCGAGCGGCAGGCCGTCCCCCGCACTGCGCACCAGCGTCATCGGCGAGTGGCCGTGGCAATTGACGAGTCCCGGCATCAGCAGGCCGCCGAGCTGGCGCACGTCGGTCCCCGCCGCGGCCGGGACCTGCCACGGGTCGCCGATCCACGAGATGAGCCCGTCCTCGATCTCCACTCCACCCGGTAGGAGCATGGAGTCCTCGGGGTCGACGGTGAAGACCGCGTCGGCCACCAGGCGTAGCGTCACGGCGCGCCGACGAACAGACGTCCCGACAGATCGCCCGAGACCCGGATCGCCTCGGGGGCACCCTCCACCGACACCTCGACGCTGCCGTCAGGATCCCGTCCACCGACCTTGGCCACGGCGCCGGGAATGAAGCCCCCCTCGTCGAGCAGGGTCAGCGAGCCCAGATTGAGCTCGACCTCCTCGCTGATCCGGTACAGGCGAACCCGCTCTCCCACACCGGCCTCCGCTAGGGGCTTGGTGGGGACGCCGGGCAGTGGTGTTCCCGAACCGGGGATGGGATTGCCGTGCGGGCAGGTCGCCGGGTCGCCGAGCAGCTCGACCAGCCTGGCCTCGACATCGTCGGAGATCACGTGCTCCCAGCGACCCGCCTCCCGGTGGACCTTGGACCACTCGAGCCCGATGACGTCGACGAGCAGCCGCTCGGCCAGGCGGTGCTTGCGCACGACCTTCTCGGCCAGGGACCGCCCGCTGTCGGTGAGGAGCAGCCGCCTACCCTCGCGGGTCACGTACCCGTCCTCGGTGAGCCGGTCCAGCATCTCGGAGACCGAGGGGGCGGAGCGACCCAGGCGTTCTGCGATGCGGGCCTGGATCACCGGGACACCCTCCTCGCCGAGCGCCAGCATGGTCTCGAGGTATTCCTCGACCGGGGGGTGGTACTCCTGCGGCGTGTGGGCGCCGGGCTCAGCCATGGCAGTGGTCCCCGTCCGAGGACGGGGGCACGTCGAGGGCGGGGTTGCGGTCGAAGAACCCGACCGGGATGAGCGAGAACCCCGTACTCTCGACCGGCATGACGGGCCAGTCCTCGGGCCTGGGTATGTGCGTGACCCCGAAGGAATGCCAGAGGACGACGTCGGTGTCGACGATGGCGCGGTCCTGCGCCGTCCACGCGGGGAGCCCTGCCCCGCCGGTGTGCTGGTTGGGGTAGTCACCCGCCGCTCGCCGTTCGTCGGGTGAGAACGGTGTGACCCACACGTTGTGTGCCGCGAAGGCGGCGCGCCGCCCGATGCTCGAGTCGGGACCGGCCAGCAACGTCGGCGTCGCCGCGGGCAAGAGCTTGTACGCCGTGGGCTGTCCCACGGCGTTGCGCCGACCGCGATTGGCGATACGCCACGTCCGCGAGCGCGACGGGTCGACGTCGCGCCGGGCCGACAGCTCCGTCTCGAGCAACGTCGTCGTGGTCGTGAAGGCGCTGCCGACCGGGTTCCCCTCTCCGGGGGGCGAGGGGACCGCGTCGACCTCGAACACCGCGTTGTCGGGTCCGTCGATCTCGAGGTCGAGCCGGACGTTGAAGATGTGCTGGTGCAGGGGGGCGGCGAGCCCCGGCGCAACCATGCGTGCGTGCTCGCCCGCATCGTCTCCCGCCACCGCCATTGTGGACATGATCCCAGTGAGCTTGACCTCGAGCTGCATCGTGCCGTCGAGGTAGAAGTACCAGTAGAAGCCGTACTCGTAGTTACCCACCGTGGCGATGGAGCTGATGACCAGGCGACGCGACCGACGGACCTCGGTGCGTCCCGAGACCATGTCGACATGCTTCCAGAGGATGGAGTAGTCCTCCTCGTGCATGCAGATGGCGTTGGCCTTGGTGTGCGGCTTGCACCGCTCGTCGGCGAACACGTAGTCGAAGTACTGGATCTCGCCCAGGCAGTCGCACCCCAGGGTGAGCGAGTTCGCCATGCGCCCGAGGCCCCACTCACCGGCGTCGAATGCGCTCTTCCACGAGTGCATCGGGCTGGGGTGCCCGTAGGGCACCACCATCTCGCTGACCGAGGCGCGGTAGACCAGCGGCCGTACCCGCCCGCCGTCCCCGTAGCCGATGGTCGAGAGGACCAGGCCCTCCAGCGGGTCCATGCCCACCCGCAGTGACCACTTCTGCCATTTCACGAGGTTGCCCTCCACCACGAAGCTCGGGCCCTCGGGCTGCGTGATGGAAATGGGCTTGAGGTCAGTCCGCAACGGCCCGCTGTGCTCCGGGTAGTAGCTCCCCGAGGTGGGCGGGACGGGCACGGTGCCGTAGTCGAGCACCTCGAGGACCTCGCCCCGCGCCATGTCGACGATGGCGAGCAGACCCTCGAGGGGACGGGCGTACCCGTTGTCGTCGGGCGACGCACGCAGGTAGGCGATGCACTTGGTGATGCGGCGACCCTTCTCGTGCTCCAGGCCGAAGGAGCCGGCGGGCCACGGGTCGACCTGGACCAGCGAGAAGTCGACGATGCCACGGCGTTCGAGCGCGGCCTTCCACTCCGCGCAGTCCACCAGCGCCAGCTGCGCCGCGTAGGCCTCCTCCATCTGCAGCGGCGGCCGCACGTCCAGCACCGTTTCCCACCGCACGATCTCACCCCGGCTGACGGAGACCACCACCTCGACCACATCGGCAGCCGGGCCCTGCAGCAGCACGATGCGCACCTGACGGTCGACGAGCGCGGCCGCTCCCGGCTCGCCGCGGTCGACGGCCCGCACCGTCTCCTTGGGAGGATCGCACAGGGTCACGTAGGCGAAGCGCAGGTCCTCCTTCGCCACGACGGCCCGGCCGCTGGCGAAGATGACGCGCCGCGCCTCCTTCATCTCCTCCCCCGTGAGGGGCGACAGCGGGTGCAGCGAGACCGGGGCGGGAACGGCGGTGGTCGACATTGGGGCCATGGTACGTGGCGGAGAGCCGGGGGCCGCCTACGATGCCCGCCATGGACGATGCGGCCGAGCGTGCCGCCCGTAGCGCCCGTGAGCTGGCCCGTCGGACCGGCAGCGACCGCCACGACGTCCTGCTCGTGCTCGGCAGCGGACTGACCGGCGCCGCCGAGATCCTGGGCGCAGGCGGCGACTCGCTGCCGCTCGACACGCTTCCCTTCTTCCCGCGCTACACGGCGGCCGGCCATCGCGCCCAGGGCTGGTCCGTCGACGTCGCCGGGAAGCGGGTCCTCGTCTTCGGCGGCCGGTGCCACCTCTACGAGGGGATCGAGCCCGACGAGGCCGTGCACCCCCTGCGCACCGGCGTCGCCGCAGGCTGCACCACGGTCATCCTGACTGCCGCCGTCGGAGGCATCCGTGAAGATCTCACGACCGGAGACCTCATGGTGGTCGAGGACCATCTCAACCTGACGGGGCGCAGCCCGCTGGGCGGCGCCACCTTCATCGACATGGTCGACGCCTACTCACCCGAACTGCTCACACTCGCCCTCGCCACGCCGGACCCGGGAGGTGCCGTGGTGTCACCGCGACCCGGCGTCTACGCGCAGGTGTCCGGTCCTCAATTCGAGACGCCGGCGGAGGTCCGCATGCTGCGCACCTCGGGCGCGGACGTCGTCGGCATGTCCATGGCGCTCGAGACCATCGCCGCCCGGCACGCCGGCGCCGGGGTGCTCGGGCTCGCCCTGGTCACGAACGCGGCCGCGGGGACCGTGGCCGGCGGGACCGGCGACCTGGCGGGCATCGCCGCGGTCGGCGACGCGGCGGCACCGGCCGTGGCCGACATCGTTCGCCACGTCGTAGGCTCGCTCCCGTGACCGATACCGTGACCCCGACGGGCGTGGACCACGTGGCCCTGAACGTCCCCGACGTGCCCGGTGCCGTCGCGTTCTACACCGAGAAGCTCGGCCTCAGGCAGAACTTCACCCGGCCCGACTTCGGGTTCGCGGGCGCCTGGCTCGACACGGCCAACGGGCAGCAGGTCCACCTGATCGAGCTGCCCGCACCGCCCAACGTGGGCCAGCACTTCGCCCTGGTCTACGACGATCTCGACGCGGTGGTGGGCGAGCTGCGCCGCCGCGGGCTCGAGGTGTCGGACCCCGTCCCGGTCGGCGAGACGGGGCGCCACCAGGCCTTCACCTCGGACCCCTGGGGCAACGGGATCGAACTGCACCAGCGTCCCGGCGCCGGCTGACCCGGCGACGGGACGCGCGGCGCCCTCAGTCCCCCGTCGTGGGGTCGATGACAGAGGCGACGAGCGAGACCTTGTCGGCGGGGAACCCACCACAGCGGGCGTGCTCGAAGATGATGTCCTCATCCGGGGCGATGTAGACGCAGTAGATCTTGTCGCCGGTCACGTAGCTCTGCTGCCACTGGATCTCGGGACCGAGGCTGCTGAGGACCTTGTTCGACTTCTGGCTGATCTCGCGCAGCTCCTCGGGCGTGAGCTTCCCGGCACCCGGCAGCTCGCGCTCGATCACGTACTTCGGCATGACAACCCTCCCACGTGGTACCATACCAAGAGTATCTCTCTTACATACCACTGGTAGGGCATTATGCATACTACAAGTATGGATGTCAAGGACAAGAGGCTCGCCCAGGGTGACGCCACCCGCGCCGCCCTCCTGTCGGCGGCCCGCGAGCTCTTCGGCGAGCACGGCTTCGCCGAGACGTCCGCCGACGAGATCGTGGCTCGGGCAGGGGTCACCAAGGGCGCGCTCTACCACCACTTCAGCGGCAAGGAAGATCTCTTCCGGGCCGTCTTCGAGCAGGTCCAGCTCGAGGTCTCCGACCAGGCGGTCGCCGAGTTCCTCGGCTCCGACTCCTGGGAGGCGCTGCTGAACGGCTGCTCACTGTGGGTCGATGCCCACCTCGATCCGTCCGTCCGGCGCATCGTGCTCCAGGACGCCCGGGCGGTGCTGCCGTGGGAGGAAGTGCGCGCAATAGAGAACCGTTACGGCGCGGTCGCTCTGCGAGGGGCGCTCCGCAAGGCGATGCACGCCGGCGACATCGAGCGCCGGCCCCTGCGTCCGATGGCGCTGCTCGTCCTCGGCGCCCTCAGCGAGGGGTGTCTCTACATCGCGGAGGCAGACGATCCGGAGGCGGCCCGATCCGAGGTCGCGCTGCTCGTCGCCGAGATGCTGTCGGGCTTTCGGACCGCACCGGGACCCACCAGGGGGTCGAAGGCGTAGCGCTGCCTCAGTGGGTGAGGATGCTGATGTGCTTGCGTCCGCGGCGCTCGCCGAACTTGACGGTGCCGTCAGCCTTGGCGAAGAGCGTGTCGTCGCCGCCCCGGCCCACGTTGGCGCCCGGGTAGAACTTCGTACCCCGCTGGCGCACCAGGATGGAGCCGGCGGTCACCGCGGTGCCGTCGAACTCCTTCACCCCGAGGCGCTGGGCCGCCGAGTCGCGGCCGTTCCGGGTCGACCCGCCACCCTTGGTCTTCGACATGTCGGACTCCTCTGCTCCCCGGGCTCAGCCGGCCGCCGTGATGGCGGTGATCTCCAGCGTGGCGTAGTGCTGGCGATGACCCCACCGGCGACGCTGGTTCGACTTGGACTTGTAGGTCATGGCGTTGATCTTGGGGCCCATCTCCGAGCCCACGACCTTCGCCGTGACGGAGGCGCCCGCCAGCTGCTCGGGCGTGGCCAGCACGGTCCCGCCGTCGACCACCAGGACGGGCTCGAGGGACACCTCGGCCCCGACCGGCTCGCCCAGGAGCTCCACCCGGACACGCTGGCCCTCGGCCACACGCTCCTGCTTTCCTCCGGACCTGATGACGGCATACATAAGAGGGAGATCCTAGCGCAGGACGGAATCGTCCAGGGTCACGCCCCGGCCCCCGCAGACCGCGCACTCGGTCGACAGGGTCTCGAGCAGGCCCTCCGAGACGCGTTTGCGGGTCATCTCGACCAGCCCCAGCTCGGAGATGTCGAAGACCTGGGTCCTGGTCTTGTCCCGGGCGAGGGCGTTACGCAGGGCCGCCGCCACCTTGTCCCGGTTCTCCCGGACCTCCATGTCGATGAAGTCGATGACGATGATGCCCCCGATGTCCCGCAGCCGCAGCTGGCGGGCCACCTCCTCGGCCGCCTCGAGGTTGTTGCGGAAGACGGTCTCCTCCAAGTTGGTCTTGCCGACGTTCTTGCCGGTATTCACGTCGATGACCGTCAGCGCCTCGGTCCGCTCGATGATGAGCGATCCCCCCGAAGGGAGCCAGACCTTGCGGTCCAGAGCCTTGTGCAGCTGCTCGTGCACGTGGTAGCGCTCGAATATCGGCAGGCCCTCCTCCTCGGGGTCGTAGTACTCGACCCTGTCGGAGAGCTCCGGGCTCACGGCCCGGACGTAGTCACGGACCTGTTCGAAGAGCGCCAGGTCGTCGATCACCACGCCGCGGTACTCGGCGTTGAGCTCTTCGCGCAGAATCCGCACCGACAGTTCCGGCTCCCGGTACAGGAGGCCCGGGGCGTCGGACTTCTTGGCCTCGGCCTCAATGGTGTTCCACTGCTCGAGCAGCGTGGTCACGTCCCGCTGCAGCTCGTCGGCTGAGACGCCCTCGGCGGCCGTGCGCACGATCATCCCGTGGCCCGCCGGCTTCACCTCGTCGATGATGCGCCGCAGCCGCCGTCGCTCCGTGTCCCCGAGTCGCTTGGAGATGCCGAACGCGCTCGAGTTGGGCACCAGCACGGCGAAGCGACCGGGCAGTGAGACCTCCTGGGTCAGGCGGGCGCCCTTGGCGCCGATCGGGTTCTTGGTCACCTGGCACAGGATCGTCTGGCCCGCCTTGAGCACGTCCTCGATCCGGGGTTGCTGCGACGACGCCCCGCCTTCGATGTCGTCACGGTCATAGCGCACGTCGCCCCGGTACAGCACGGCATTCTTCGGGATGCCGATGTCGACGAAGGCGGCCTCCATGCCTGGCAATACGTTCTGGACCCGTCCCCGGTAGACGTTGCCGTCGATCTGGTTCGTGTCGTCGGCCGCCCGGGACACGTAGTGCTCCACGAGCGACCGGCCCTCGAGCATCGCGATCTGCGTCATGTCGGGCTGCACGTGCACGCAGACCAGGTAGCGCCCCACCTGCTTGGAACGCCGGTCCCGGCCGGACCGGCGCCGGCTCCGGGCCCGCTTGGCCCCTGCGTCCGCCTGGTCGCCTGCGGGGGGCCCCGCCTCACCCGCAGGCCCCCCCCGGGGCGCCGCGGCCGCCGGCCGCACCAGCGGCACGACGGGCGCCGACTGCTTGGGCGCCGGGGGCGCGGCGGGCGCCGGTCGGGTGTCACCTATCTTCGGCTTGGGGCGCGGAGCCGGGCGCGCCGCTTCCGGCGGACTAGTGCCGCCCGGTGCCTCCGGGGGGGGACCCTCCGGGGTCTGGCTGATTTCCGTCTCGGACATGAGGGAAAGCCCTCCTCGCGTGCTGTGTCGCGTCCACGCCGGTTCCGGGGCCGCCCGAGGGGAGCGGCTCGAACCGTGCGCCATCGCGTTCGATCCATTGATGCGTTCGACAGGCCCGTCCGAGCACCACCTGGGTACCCAGGGCCGCTACAAGGTCCCCCGGACGGACGCCCCGCGGGTGCGTCGCCAACTCCGCCTCCAGATGGCCGTTGGGGCTGGTCACGGAAAGAGCCAGGATGGCCGGGCGGATGTCGTCGTCGGCTTGACGACCCTTCCGCTCCCGCCGGACGGTGAGGATGGGGGCAGCGAGCAGCTTTTCCACCTGCTCCCGCAACTCCTCACCTGGCACTCCGAGCACCTCCAGCTCCCAATCGCACGATGCTACCTCCTGCTGCAGCGACCCCTCGGCCTCCTCGACGAGTGCCGCCGCCGTGACGTCGATCCCCTCGGGCAGGAGGATGCTCAGGGCGGCGGGCAGGGCGGCGACCGGGGTCTCCCCCGCTCGAGCGGGCCCCAGCCGCACGTCGAGGTACTCCCCGAGCGACTCGCAACCGGTGGGCAGGGCAAGCCCGAAGCTGACCAGGGGGTGGGGCACGAACCCCTGCGAGTAGGAGACGGGCAGCCGGCTCCGCCGCAGCGCCCGCTCCCACATCCGGGCCACGTCCCGGTGGCTCGTGAAACGGACCTTGCCGAACTTGGTGAAACGCACGCGCAGGCGCCGCTGCCCTTCAGGAGGCACGGCTGACCAGGCGGACCGGAATGCGGTCCCCCGCCTGCAGGTCCTGCCCGGTGCCCTGGCTGCCCCCGGCCGGAGGCACCGGGGAGGCCACGATGTGCTCGAGCCCGACCCCGGTGCAGGCGCCGCAGTCGTAGCACGGGGTCCAGCGGCAGTCCTCGACCGCCACCCGGGCCAGCGCGTCCTGCCAGTCGCCCCAGAGGAAGTCCCGGTGCAGTCCCGCCGAGATGTGGTCCCACGGCAGCCCCTCGTCGTCGGCCCGCTCGCGGTGGCACACCTCGGCGACGCTCAGACCCTCGGCGGCGAGGGCCGCCTCCCACAGCGACAGGTCGAAGCGCTCCGACCACTCCTGGAAGGTGCCGCCGGCCCGCCACACTCGCTCGATCACCGCGCCCATGCGCCGGTCGCCCCGGCTGGCGAGGCCCTCCGCCACCGAGGCCGCGGGATCGTGCCAGCGAATCGTCAACCCCCGAGCACGCCGGGCCGCCTCCCGGAGCAACACGACCTTGCGTTCGAGCTCTGCCACCGTGTCCTGCCCGAACCACTGGAAGGGCGTGTGGGGCTTGGGTACGAAGCCACCCACGGACGCCACGACATTGACCGACTTCTGGTGGCGTCTGCCGATCTCCACGCAGCGCGCGCCCAACTCGGCGATGCCGAGCACGTCCTCGTCGCGCTCCGTGGGGAGGCCGATGAGGAAGTAGAGCTTGACCCGGCGCCAGCCCTGGCTGAACGCGGCGTCGACCGCGCCGTAGAGGTCCTCCTCGGTGATCAGCTTGTTGATCACCGTGCGCATCCGCCATGTGCCGCCCTCGGGTGCGAAGGTGAGGCCGGTGCGGCGCACCTTCTGGATCTCTGCGGCGGTGCCGACGGTGAACGCATCGACCCGCAGCGACGGGAGGCTGACGGAGACACGCCCACCGTGGTCGGGGTCGTCGACGATGTCGCGCACGGTGCCCTCGATGTCGGAGAAGTCCGCCGTCGAGAGGGAGGTCAGGGTGACCTCCTCGTACCCGCTCCACTCCAACCCCTCGCGCACCAGCTCGCGCACCTGGGCCGCCGGGCGCTCGCGCACGGGCCGCGTGATCATGCCGGCCTGGCAGAAGCGGCAGCCCCGCGTGCAGCCGCGGAACACCTCCACGTTCAGCCGGTCGTGCACGACCTCGGTGAGCGGTACGAGCGGCCGGGAAGGGTAGGGCCAGTCGGCCAGGTCGCTGACGGTCCGCTTGCCGACCGCCGCCGGCACACCCGGCTCCGTCGGCGTCGTCCTCGTCAGGCGGCCGCCCTCGTAGGCCGGCGCGTACAGCGCCGGCACGTACACGCCCTCGAGCCGGGCCAACGACCGCAGCAGTGCGGCCCGGTCCCGCTCCCCGGGAGGTGCACCAGCCAACCAGGCCGCCATCACCTCGTTGACCTCTCCCACTGCCTCCTCCCCGTCACCCAGGACGAAGGCATCGACGAAGTCGGCGAGTGGCTCGGGGTTGAAGGCGCAGTGCCCGCCCGCGATCACGAGGGCGTCGTCACCACCACGGTCCGCGGCGTGCAAGGGGAGCCCGCTCAGGTCGACGAGGTTGACGACGTTGGTGTAGACGAGCTCGGCCGACAGGTTGAAGGCCAGGACGTCGAAGGCGGCGGCGGGCAGGTGCTGCTCGACGCTGAAGAGCGGGACCCCGGCGGCTCGCATGGCGGCCTCCATGTCGACCCAGGGTGCGTAGGAGCGCTCGGCCAGGGCGTCGGGGCGCCCGTTCAGGATCTCGTAGAGGATCTGCAGCCCCTGGTTGGGCAGGCCGATCTCGTAGGTGTCCGGGTAGATGAGCAGCCAGGCCACCTTCCCCGGGCCGTGCTCGGGGTACACCGACCCCTGCTCGCCTCCGATGTAGCGGGCCGGTTTGGACACCGCGGGCAGGAGGCGCTCGATCCGGGGCCAGAGGGTCTCCATCGCCCTTCCACCCTACGGGACGTCCCGGGCTCCTCCGGGACGCTCAGCCGCCAGGCGTGGTCGTGGTCGTGGTCCCGCCTGCCGGTGGCGTGGTGGTGGTCGTCGTCGTGGTCGTCGTCGGCGTCCCGAAGGGCGGGTTGGGGGTGGGCGCGGTCTGGCTCGGCGGGTTGGCCGGCGTCGGCGTCCGCGCCTGCGCGCCGATGGGGTTGGCGGCGATGTAGTCGAAGATGTTGCGCACCAGCGGCGCCGCGGCCTGAGCCCCGTAGCCACCCTGGTCGATCACGGCGAGAACGAGATAGGTCGGGTTCGGGTTGGGGCCGAACGCGACGAACCAGGAGTTGGGAGAGAGGCCCGCTTGGTTCGAGGCGGTGCCCGTCTTGCCGGCGAGGTTCCACGAGGAGGGGAAGCCCTGGAAGTCCCCGTACGCGGTGCCGTTGGGGTTCGAGATCACCCCTTCGAGCCCCTGGAGGATGGCCGAGTAACTGGCCGGCGAGATGGCCACGTGCCCGGTCACCTGTGGGGCAATCTTCTTGATCACCTTGCCCGTCAGGGGGTCGACGATGGCGGAGGCGACCTGGGGGGCGTAGCGCGTGCCGCCGTTGGCGAAGGTGGCGTAGGCCACCGCCTGTTCGATCGGCGTCAGGACCGTCTCGCCCTGCCCGAAGGCCATCTCGACGTTGTCGCCGGTGAACCATGAGGCGGCATAGGGAAACGCCTTGGGCGCCTCGGCGTGCAGCTTGGCCCGGAGCAGATAGCCGTCGACGCGTCCCTGCGCCTCCCCAGGGAGGTCGATGCCGGTGATGGTCCCTTCGCCGTAGGCGGTGGCCTGGTTCTGGATCGGCGTGTCCCCGAAGGTGCCGCGCTCCTGCCAGAACTGGTCGCCCAGGTGGTAGAAGAACGCGTCACTCGAGACGGTCAACGCGCCCGTGACGTTGTACGTGCCGGTGCCGTCGCCCGGGTTGTCGTTGAGGGTGCACCCCGTGTCGTTGTTGACCCCGGGCGCAGGGCAGCCCGTGATCTTGTAGTGGCCCGAGTCGTAGTACGGCGTGCCCGGTTGGATCAGTCCGGCCTGGAGCGCCGCGGTGGCCGTGACGAGCTTGAAGGTCGACCCCGGGGTGTACTGGCCCTCGATGGCGTAGTTGTTCTCGGCACCCGACGACTGCAACGTAGTGAAGTTGGCCGACGAGATGCCCCCGACCCACTGGTTGAGGTCGTAGGACGGGTAGGACGCCATGGCAAGGACCTGGCCGTTCTGGGGGTTCAGCACGACCACGGCACCGTCCTTCGCCGGCGGATAGCGCTGGTCGATCGTGTCCAGGGTCTGCCGGTCCGCCAGGATCTGCTGCTGCAGGTCGTTCTCGACTGCCTGCTGCAGCCCGGTGTCGATGTTCAGCACGACCGTGTCGCCGATCTGGGGGGCGGTCGTGCTCAGGGTGCCGACCACCGTTCCCTTCGAGTCCACCGAGAGGGCCTGGCGCCCGTCGACCCCGCGCAGGTACGGCTCGTACTGCGCCTCGATCCCCGACACGCCGATCTGGCTGCCCTGCGTGTAGCCGGCTGTCGGGTGGGCGGCCAGGTAGCTCGGGGTGATGTCCCCCACGTAGCCGATGACATGGGTGGCGGTGGTGCCGCTCTGCGGGTAGGTGCGCTGGGCCACCGTCTCGACGCTCACGCCCGGGTACTCGGACTGGTGCGTCTGCAGGAATTGCACGGTGGCGGTGGAGACACCGATCGCGACCGGCACGGGCTCGTACGGGCTGTACTGGTTGTTGTTGATTGACGCGGTGACCTGGGCCGGCGTCTGGCCCACCAGCGCCGCGACCATGCCGACGATGCCCGGGTTCTGCGCCGCCTCTGCCCGAGAGAGCAGGATCTCCTCCTGCGGGATGTTCGTCACCAGGACGGTGCCGTTGCGGTCGACGATCTCACCGCGTGGAGCGGGCACGCTGACCACCCGCACCTGGTTGCGCGTCACGGCGGCGGCATAGGTCTTGCCCTCGACCACCTGGAGCGTCCACAGGCGCAGCACGAGGACCCCGAAGAGCAGGAGCACCGCGATCCCGACGACGCGCAGGCGTAGGTTCGGGCGCGACTCCTCCTCCTCGGGGTTGCCCACGATGGAGGCCACGTTGACGCTCTTGCGCGGCCGCATGCGAGGCTGGCGGGCATCGGTGCGCCAGGAGCTCCGGCGCGCCGGACGCGTCGAGGGCCTGGGGTGGAGCCGGTCACCGCGGATCGGGTGGCGGAGGGTCCGCTTCACCAGGCCCTGCTGCCCGTATGGGCCGGGACGAGCGAGCGGCGGTTGCTCTCGCCGGCGAGGGCCCAGCGCATCAACCGGTTCACCGGGAGCACGAGCACCAGGCTGGAGACGCCCACCACCAGGAACAGGGCCAGGAAGTCGACCTGCACCATTTGCTGCTGTCCGAGGATTGCGCCGAGCACGGCGAACAGCATGTCCGCTGCGACGCTCCCCGCGAGCGCGGCCACGGGTTTGAGCCAGGTCGTGCGGGGGTCCATCGCCGCCGTCAGCGACCCGGTGACGTAGCCCAGCAGGCACCCCACCAGGGCGGACAGCCCGAAGGGCGTGGGGAGCACGAGGTCGAAGGCCAGCCCCGACCAGAACCCCACGATGGCGCCCGTCTCGGGCCCGTCGAGCAGCGCCGCCGTGATCGGGAGCAGCCACAAGAGGTCGGGGTGGGCGCCCCCGACGCGGAACGCCACCATGATCGTCTGCTGCACCATCAAGACGATGAAGATGACCAGCGCCACCCGCACCATGGAGCGGCCGGTCATGTCGGGGGCACCCACTGCACGACGTCGACGTAGGCCAGGTGGCTCAGGTCGGCGGCGGGGTCGACCTCGATGCTCTCCTGGCTCGCCCCGGCGGCGGTGTGGAACGACCGCACGGTCGCCACGGGGATGCCCGAGGGGAACGACGCCGCATCGAGGCTGCTCGTGTACATCCTCTCGCCCTTGTGCAGCGGCGTGTGCGGCGCCACGAGATCGGCCGTCATGGAGCTCGAGGGGCCTTGTCCGTCCACGATCCCGGTGAGCTGGTTGCCGAACGTCACGCCGACCTTGGACTGGCCGTCGGTGATGAGACGCACCACCGACGTGTGGTGGAAGGACTGGATCACCTGCCCTACCAGGCCGCCCGACCCGACGACGGGGAAGCCGACGTCGACCCCGTCGGCACGACCCTTGTCGAGCGTGATGGTGGCGGTGAAGTTCGACGAGTACTGGTCCTGGGTCTGCGCGGTGACGGTGGGCAGCGACTGGAGGAACGGAAGGTTCTGGAGCGCGAGCAGCTGCTTCAGCTGATTCTCCTCGAAGGGGCGTTCCGCTTGCGCGGCCCGCAGCTGTCCGATCGTGCGCTGCAACTTCTCGTTCTCCGACTGCAGCGACCCGTAGTTGAACGCTGCCGGCGAAGAAGCTGCCGATGGGGTTGATGATGTCGAGGACGCCCTGGCGCAACGGCGAATAGACGTCGTTGGCCACCGACTTCACGCCTGACGTCAGGCTGTGGGTCCGCCCATTGAGGTCGAGTGAGATGAGGGACAGCGACAGGACGACAAGGACGATGACCGTGAGCGTGCGGCGCGACCGCCGGGACCGGGCCACCCAGAGAGAACCGGTCGATACGTCAGCGCGTCGAGGTGGTAATCAGCACCCGCTTCAGCGCTTCGAACTCTTCCAGGCACTGGCCGCTGCCGATAGCGACGCAATTGAGCGGGTCCCGGGCCACCACGATGGGCATGCCGGTCTCATGCTGCAGACGGGACTCGAGCCCGTGCAGGAGCGCCCCGCCGCCGGTGAGAACGATGCCCTGCTCCATGATGTCCGCCGCCAGCTCGGGCGGGGTCCGGTCCAGCGTCACCTTGACGGCGTCGATGATGGCAGACACGGGCTCCTCGATGGCCCGCCGTATCTCCTCGGTGGAGACGACGATTGTCTTGGGCAGCCCGCTGACGAGGTCGCGGCCGCGGATCTCCGCGTGCAGCTCCTGCTCGAGGGGATAGGCCGAGCCGAGGGTGATCTTGATCTCCTCTGCGGTGCGCTCACCGAGCGCGAGACTGAACTCCTTCTTGACGAACGAGACGATCGCCTCGTCCAACTCGTCGCCACCGATGCGCACCGACTGACTCGTGACGATGCCACCGAGCGAGATCACCGCGACCTCGGTCGTCCCGCCGCCGATGTCGACCACCATGTTGCCCGTCGGCTCGTGCACCGGGAGACCGGCGCCGATGGCGGCGGCCATGGGCTCCTCAATGATGTAGGCACGCCGTGCACCCGCGTACTCCGCCGCCTCCATGACGGCCCGCGTTCCACACCGGTGATGCCCGACGGGACGCAGATGACCATGCGCGGCTTGGCGAAGCGACGTTGGTGCACCCGGTGGATGAAGTAGCGCAGCATCTTCTCGCAGATCTCGAAGTCGGCGATGACCCCGTCCTTCAACGGGCGGATGGCCTGGATGTTCGACGGCGTGCGGCCGATCATCCGCTTGGCCTCGGCGCCGACGGCGAGCGGCCGACCATCCTTGATGTCCACGGCGACGACCGAGGGCTCGTTCAAGACGATGCCCCGGCCGCGGACGTACACCAGCGTGTTGGCGGTGCCGAGGTCGACGGCCATGTCACGGCCAAGCAAGGAAAGGCGGTTTTCGGCCATAGCTGGAACTCTCCCGAGGTACTTCGGATGGGTGCCGGAGGGACCGGCGCCGCTGGCGGTGCGCCCACAGGCTACGGGACTGGCGAGGGGTCCACAAGGCGGACGGCCCGCCACGGCTATCTGACCTGGGATTTCGACGGTGCGCGGCGGTGCGGCGCGCGAAGGCGCCTTTAGGACCGCGTCCGAGCCCGGGAAAGAAGAGCGCGATCTCGCGCGCCGCCGACTCGTGGGAGTCGGACCCGTGCACGAGGTTCTCGGTGGTCTCGATCCCCAAGTCGCCGCGGATCGTGCCCGGCGCCGCCTCGGCCGGGTTCGTGCCACCCATCATCAGCCGCACCACCGTGTAGGTGTCCTGAGGCCCCTCGACCACCATGATCAGAGAGGGCGACCGCGTGATGAACGACACCAGATCGCTGAAAAAGGGGCGCTCGCGGTGCTCGGCGTAGTGGGCCTCGGCCACCTCCTTCGTGATGGTCCGGAGCTCGGCCGCGACGAGGCGGAGCTTCTTGCGCTCGAGGCGGCTGACGATCTCTCCGGCCAGCCCGCGCTCGACGCCGTCGGGCTTCACGATGACGAGGGTGCGGTCCACGAGGGG
>CAVULV010000006.1:0-316156 GCA_963742445.1 uncultured Acidimicrobiaceae bacterium | reverse complement strand
TCGAGACTACACAACCGGCATGCGACCGGCCCACCCCGTCAGCGGCCGGCATCCTCCCAGGGGACGGCCGACGCGAGCGCGTCGGCGCGTGCGGCGCCGACGATGTAGAGGGAGCCCGCCACCAGCACGAGCCCGTCGGCGTCCACCATCCCGCGTGCGACGCGCAGGGCATTGCGCACGTCCGGCTCCTCGAAGACCGCGAGGCCGAGGGCACGACCCGCTTCCGCCACCGCGGCAGCGGCCATGGCGCGAGGGGAGTCGGGCTCACAGGCGACGATCGCCGTCACGCCGGCCGACGCCAGCGGCGCCAACATGGCCGACGGATCGCGCCCAGAGAGCATTCCGACGACGGCCACGGTCACGCCATCGACCGCGAACTCCTCCGTCAAGGCGTCGGCCAACGCGGCCATGCCTGCCGCGTTGTGCGCGCCGTCGACCAGAAGCAGCGGCCGTCGGCCCAGCACCTCCAGGCGTCCCGGCACGCGTACGGCGGCCAATCCCTGCTCCACCACCTCGGGTGCCAGTGCGGCGTCGAAGAACGCCTCCACCGCCGCCAGCGCGACGGCGGCGTTGGCACCCTGGTGGGCGCCGTGCAGCGGTACCAGGACGTCCTCGTAGCGGCCGGCCGGGGTCCACAGCGTGACCAGGCGCCCGCCCACCGCGACCCGGTTCGACTCGCAGCCGAAGTCCCGGCCCGCCACCCACACCGACGCCGCCCCGACCGCCCCGGCCCGGGCCTCGACGATGTCGACCAGGTCGGGGGCCATCTCCCCCACCACGACTCGGCTGCCCGGCTCGATGATCCCGGCCTTGTCGGCGGCGATCCCCTCCAGCGTCGGGCCGAGGACGTCGGTGTGGTCGAAGCTGACGTTGGTCAGCACCGCGACGTCGCCGTGGACGACGTTGGTGCAGTCCCAGGTGCCGCCGAGCCCGACTTCGATCACCATGCTGTCGACCGCCTCGGTGGCGAACCACGAAAGGGCGGCCGCCGTGAGGAGCTCGAAGCGGGTCGGGCGGTCGTCCATCAACGTCTCGAGCAGCGCCAGCTCGGTGAGGACCACCTTGAGGGCCTCGTCGTCGATCGCCTCGCCGTTGCGGGCCAGTCGTTCAGCCACCGCGTGCAGGTTGGGGCTGGTGTACGTCCCGACGCTCAGACCGTTCGCCAGGAGCAGCGCCGTCGCCATGGCCGACGTGGACCCCTTGCCGTTGGTGCCCGTGATGTGGATGGAGGGGATGGATTCCTGGGGTTCGCCGAGCAACGACGTCGAGCGCGCGCATGCGATCGAGCGTCGGCAGCGCGCGCCGTCGGGGCATGGTCGACTCGAAGTCGATGTGCGTGTCGAGCCACGCCAACGCGTCGTCGAGGCCGTCGAAGGGCGGCGGCACCGCCAGGTCCGGTTCGGTCAGGACGTGGCGCGGCGGGAGCGAGTCGCCTTGACCGGCGCACCCCCGAGCGGCACCAGCGTCGGAGCCACCCGGTCCAGCACCACCGAGCGGTCCACCACGCACTTGCCCACGTCCGTGCGGCTGGGAAGGTCGTACATCACGTCGAGCAGCACCTCTTCGAGGATGGCGCGCAGGCCGCGGGCGCCGGTGCCGCGCAGGAGCGCCTGCTCGGCCACGGCCTCGAGCGCGTCCGGCGTGAACTCGAGCTCGACATTGTCGAGCGCGAACACCCGCTCGTACTGCCGCGTGAGGGCGTTCTTCGGCTCGATGAGGATCTGCACCAGCGCGTCCTTGAACAGCGGTGACACCGCACTGACGACCGGCAGGCGTCCGATGAATTCGGGGATGAGGCCGAACTTGATGAGGTCCTCGGGCAGCACGTGGCGCAGGATCTCGCCGTCGTCGCGGTCCTTGCGGTGCACCTCGGCGCGGAAGCCGATCCCGCGCTTGCCGATGCGGCCCTCGATCAGCTTGTCGAGCCCGGCGAACGCACCGCCGCAGATGAACAGGATGTTCGTGGTGTCGATCTGGATGAACTCCTGATGCGGGTGCTTGCGGCCGCCCTGGGGTGGCACCGAGGCGGTGGTGCCCTCGAGGATCTTCAGCAGTGCCTGCTGGACGCCCTCGCCCGACACGTCACGCGTGATGGACGGGTTCTCGCTCTTGCGGGCGATCTTGTCGATCTCGTCGATGTAGATGATGCCGGTCTCGGCCCGCTTGACGTCGTAGTCGGCCGCCTGGATCAGCTTCAGCAGGATGTTCTCGACGTCCTCGCCGACGTAGCCGGCCTCGGTGAGCGCCGTGGCGTCCGCGATGGCGAACGGCACGTTGAGCATGCGGGCCAGGGTCTGGGCCAGCAACGTCTTGCCGCACCCGGTCGGGCCCAGCAGCAGGATGTTCGACTTGGCCAGCTCCACCCCGTCGTCCTGGGTCGGGGGGCCCGCCTGCACCCGCTTGTAGTGGTTGTAGACGGCGACCGAGAGGATCTTCTTGGCGTACTCCTGGCCGACCACGTAGTCGTTGAGGAAGTCGAAGATCTCGCGAGGCTTGGGAAGGTCCTCGAAGCTCAGCTCGGTGGACTCGTCACGCTCCTCGGCGATGATGTCGTTGCACAGGTCGATGCACTCGTCGCAGATGTAGACGCCTGGACCGGCGATCAGCTTCTTGACCTGCTTCTGCGTCTTGCCGCAGAAGCTGCACTTGACGAGATCCCCACCCTCACCGAACTTCGCCACCCGATCGCTTCTCCCGTCCCGTGCTCGCTGGTCCTATGCGGCGCCGATGGCCTCGAGGGAGGCGATGTTCGCGGGCCGTGATCACCTCGTCGATCACGCCGTAGGTCACCGCCTCCTCGGCCGTCATGATGAAGTCGCGATCCGTGTCCTGGGCGACCTTCTCCTGGGTCTGCCCGGTGTCCTCGGCGAGCATGCCCGACAGCAGGTCGCGCATGCGGAGGATCTCCTTGGCCTGCAGCTCGATGTCGCTCGCCTGGCCCTCGACGCCGCCCCAGGGTTGGTGCAGCAGGATGCGGGCATGAGGAAGAGCGAAGCGCTTTCCCTTCGCCCCGGCGGCCAGCAGCACGGCCGCGGCCGAGGCGGCCTGGCCGAAGCAGAAGGTGGACACGTCCGCCTTGATGAACTTGAGCGTGTCGTAGATGGCGAACAGTGCGGTGATCTCACCACCGGGCGAATTGATGTAGAGGTGGATGTCCTTGTCGGGCTCCTCGGACTCGAGGAACAGCATCTGGGCGCAGATCAGGTTGGCCACCGCGTCGTCGACCGGTGTGCCCAGGAAGATGATGCGCTCACGCAGCAGGCGCGAGTAGAGGTCGTACGCGCGCTCGCCGCGATTGGACGATTCGATCACGGTGGGGACCAGGTAGTTGTAGGCCTTCATTCGGTCCCCCGCATTCTGCATCGTCACTCGCTCTCCTCGCTCTGCTCGACCTCGTCATCCTTCGAGGCATCAACCCTGAGGTCATCGCGTGACATCGGGTTGCCCTCCTCGTCGAAGAGCTCCACGTGGTCGAGCAACCACTCCAATGCTTTGCCCTTGCGCAGCTCCGAGCGTACCGCGCCGGTCCGGCCGGCCGTGTCGAGCTGCCGGCGCAGCTCGGCGGGGGTCGTACCCATGCGATCCGCCATCATGACTACCTCGGCATCGAGCTCGTCTTCACTGAGCGTCAACTCCTCGGCCTCGACCAGGGAGCGAAGGGCCAGGTCCGCCCGGACGGCCGCCTGCGCATCCACCCGGACGGACGCCAGCAGCTCGTCCGGGGACGTGCCCGTGGCCTGGAAGTACTCGGTCAGGCCCAGCTTCTGCGCTTCCAGCCGGTGCTGGAGGTCGTGGAGGCGCTCGTTGACCTCGGCGTCCACCAGGACCTCGGGGACCTCCGACTCGGACACGAGCCCCGCCACCGCCTCGATCGTCCTCTGGCGGAGGGCCATCTGGCTCTGCATCAGCTTGACCCGCCCGATCCTCGTCTCGATGTCCGCCCGCAACTCGGCCACCGTGTCGAACTCGGAGCTCTCGGCGGCCCACTCGTCGGTCGGCTCGGGCAGCTTCTTGACCTTGACCTCCTTGACCAGCACCCGAAATGCGACGTTCTCCTCGGGTGTGGTCGGGTTGGGCGCGTCGAAGGCGACGATCGCCCCGGCCTTGGCGCCGTGCAGCTCGGCGTCGAGCTCGGTGACGACGGTCCCGCTGCCGACCTCGTAGAGGTAGTCGTCGACGCCCACCACTTCGGCCCCCGACGCATCGTTGCCGTGCAGATCGATCGTCACCAGGTCGCCGTCGACGGCCGGACGGTCCACGACGTCGAGCTCGGCGTCGTTCTCGCGCAGCCGGTCGAGCTGTTGCTGGACCTCCTCTTCGGTGACACCCAGGCCCGGCAGCGTGACCTGCAGCCCGTCGTAGCCGGGGATGGCGACGACGGGCCGCACCTGCACGACGGCGTCGAACGAGACGGCCCCGCCGTTCTCGCCCCCGGTGATGTCGATCTCGGGCTGCGCGATCGGGTCGAGCTCGGTGTCGACGACGGCGCGGGCGTAGAAATCCGGCAGCGACTCGCGCAGCGCTTCGGCGCGGAGCGCGCCGGCGCCACCCATGCGGGCTTCGAGCACCTTGCGCGGCACCTTGCCGGGGCGGAAGCCCGGCACCCGCACCTGCGTGGCCAGCGAGCGGACGACGTCGCCGAGCGCCCGGTCGAACTCGGGCTCGTCGATCTCCACGCTGAGGCGGACGAGGTTCCCCTCCAGTGGCTCGGCAGTCGCACGCATCACGAGCCGACCACTCTACCGGCCACCGGCAGTGTCACCGGCAGGACCCGAGGAACGTCCACACCATGACGGGCCACGCCTAGACCATGAAGTTCATCGCGCCCAGGACCCGGCGTCCCACCGCAGCGTCCCCGGACAGCGCGACCGCGCCGGCCGCCTCCACCTCGGCCGCGGTCGCCCGACCGCAGCAGAGACGGACGAGGTCGAGACTCGCCAGCTCGAGCGTCACCGTGGGCGCGACATCCTCGCCCACTTCCCGGGCACGGCCACCCTCGACGGCGATGGTGACGGCGCGTGCGTCATCCCCCGGTCCCGACACGTCGAAGCGCACGATGGTCCCGTCGGCGCACGCCGCCTGCTTGCCGACGACGAAGGGCAGGGCGGCCTGGACGCGGCCGAGCGAGAGCGCCGAGGCGCGGTTCCCGCTCCCACCGGGGCGGTCCAGCGCGCGCCGGGCGTCCTGCTCGTGCACCCAACTGTCGAAGACCCGCACCTCCATGAAGACCGCGTAGGGCACGTCGCCGACGGGGCTCCATCCGACGGCGGCCCACTCCCCATCGGTGCGCCTCGCCAGCTGGGCCAGCCGGGCGCCGGTGACCTCGACGAACTCGGCCCGGACGTCGGCGCCCGCCCGGGGCCGCCGCACGGCGATCCATCGCTCGTTCATGGCACCGACCTCGTTCTTCACGTGCGGGCCCAGTGGGCCGTCCCACTCGGGCGCAGGACTCGCCGAGGAGCGAGCGTTCGATGCCGATCAGATGGGAGAGCTGGTCCTTGACGTCCCATCCGGGGCACTCGGTCGGCAGGCCCCACTCGGTCGTCGACAGTTCACGGCACGCCTCGGCCAGCGCCGCCCAGGTCTCGGCCAGCGCGTCCGTCGCCTTCAGTCCCCGTTGCCGCCAACGACCATCCTGACCTGCATCGTTGTCACTCATCGGGGCGACAGTACCCCCGCACCGGCCCGCCCGTCGCGTGACCATCCCCCATTCCGAGTAACCCTCCCGCTACGTTCGTCAGCCGTCCAGGGCCATCACCGACCAGAGGAGTTGCCATGGCTAACTACGAGGGGTACTGCGTGAAGTGCCGCGAGAAGCGGGAGTTCGACGGCCACGAGGTCGAGCTCGCCAACGGGCGCCGGGCCGCCCAGGGCACCTGCCCCGTCTGCGGCACCAAGATGAACCGCATTCTGGGCAAGGCCAAGGTCTGACCCCGGCGCCGGCCCGGCGGGCACGCGGCCGGCCGGCGTGAGACGATTCCGGGCGTGCACGACCTGATCATCAAGGGCGGGACCCTCGTCGACGGGACCGGCGCGGCGGCGCGCACGGCAGATGTCGCGGTGGACGCCGGCCGCATCACCGACGTGGGGCGGGTGGCGGGCGGCGCCACCCGGACACTCGACGCCGACGGCCTGCTGGTGACGCCGGGCTGGGTCGACGTGCACACGCACTACGACGGGCAGGTCACGTGGGACTCCGAGCTGGCCCCGTCGTCCTGGCACGGTGTCACCACGCTCGTGATGGGCAATTGCGGGGTGGGGTTCGCGCCGGCGCAGCCGGACCGCCACGACTGGCTCATCGGGCTCATGGAGGGCGTCGAGGACATCCCCGGCACGGCGCTCGCCGAGGGGATCGAGTGGGAATGGGAGACGTTCCCCGAGTATCTCGACGCGCTCGAGCGGCGACGCTGGACCGTCGACGTCGGCACCCAGGTCCCCCACGGGGCCGTGCGGGCCTACGTGATGGGCGAGCGCGGTGCGCGCAACGAGCCGGCGGGGGCGCAGGACATCGAGGCCATGCGGCACATCGTGCTCGACGCGTTGCGGGCCGGGGCGTTGGGGTTCTCGACCTCACGGACGCTGGGGCACCGCGCCGTCGACGGCGAGCTCGTGCCCGGCACCCATGCCGCCGAGGACGAGCTGCTCGGCATCGGCGCTGCCCTGGGCGAGGCGGGCACGGGCGTCTTCGAGCTGGCCCCGCTGGGCTCGGCGGGCGAGATGCTCGACGACGCGGCCAAGGAGGTCGACTGGATGCGCCGGCTCTCGGTCGCCACCGGTCGGCCGGTCAGCTACGTGCTGCTGCAGCAGGACGACGATCCCGAGCTGTGGCGGCGGGAGCTGGCGGCGTCGCTCGACGCCTGCGCCGAGGGGGCGCAGCTGTTCCCCCAGATCGCCGGACGGCCCACGGGCATCCTGTCGGGGCACCACACGACGCTGTGCCTCTTCGCCGACTTCCCGGCCTACCGCGAGCTGCGCAGCCGGGGGCTCTCGGCCGAGGAGCTGGGAGCGGCGCTGGCCGACCCCGAACTGCGGCACGCCATCGTGACATGGACGCCGTCGTCGCCGGGCGAGGCCGCGGCCATGGAGAAGGCGTACCGGCGCACGTTCGTGCTGGGCGACCCCCCCGACTACGAGCCGGGCCCGGAGCGCTCCCTGGCGGGCATCGCCGCCGCGCGCGGCGTGTCACCGCTGGAGGTGGCCTACGACGAGATGGCGCGTGACGGGGGGCAGGGGCTGCTCTACCTCCCCATCCTCAACTACGCCACCGGTGACCTCGACCACGTGCGCACGATGATGCTGCACCCCCAGGGCCTGCTCGGGCTCGCCGACGGCGGCGCCCACACGGGGACGATCTGCGACGCGTCCATGCCCACCTTCATGCTCACGCACTGGACGCGGGACCGCAGCCGCGGCGAGACGCTGCCGCTCGAGTACGTGGTGAAGAAGCAGACCCACGACACCGCCCGCCTCTACGGCATGTCGGACCGGGGCACGGTCGAGCCGGGAGCGCTCGCCGACTTCAACCTGATCGACTACGAGGGCCTGGCGCTCGGCGCCCCCTACGTGGCGGCCGACCTGCCCGCCGGCGGCCGCCGGCTGCTCCAGAAGGCCGCAGGCTACGTGGCCACCATCAAGGCCGGGACCGTGACGTTCGAGCACGGCACGGCGACCGGCGAGCTGCCCGGACGCCTGGTGCGCGGCGCGCGCTGAGCGCAGCGTACCGACGCGTATCCCGGCACGGCAGACTGCAATGCGCATGGCGTCGCCCCTGACCGAATACGCGCTCAACGACGGCATCCACGTGGGATACCAGGTCTGGGCCTCGGGGCCCGACGACGCGCCCGCCGTGCTCGAGTTCAGCAGCGGCCTCATGATCTCCATCGACGAGACGGCCGACGAGCCGAACTGGCTCCGCTGCACCGAGAGGGTGGCCGAGTTCTCCCGGCTGATCCGTTTCGACTGCGGCGGACTGGGCCTGTCCGATCCCCTGCCGGCCGGGACCGACCCGTCGATCGAGGGCTGGGGACGCGACGCCCTCGCCGTGATGGACGCCGCCGGCGTGGCGCAGGCGGTCCTCCTCGCATCGGGCGGCGGCGCCATGGCCGCCCTGTGGGTCGCCGCCACGCATCCCGAACGGGTGACGTCGCTCGTCATCGTCAACGGGACGGCGCGTGTCGGCGCAGCCGAGGACTACGACGTCGGCGTGCCCGAAAGCGTGGCGGGCGATCCGGCCAACATCGACGTGCCGCTGACCGACGACGGCGTCCCCCGGGACATTGCGATCTTCGCACCCAGCCTGGCCCACCGGGTCGGGTTCCAGGAATGGTGGGGGCGGGCGGCGCGGCGCGGCGCGAGCCCGGCCACGGCGGCCGCCTTCAACCTCGTCACATTCTCGGCGGACGTGCGCTGGTGCCTCCCGGACGTGGCGTGCCCGACGCTCGTGATCGCCCGGACCGACAGCTACGCCAACCTGGCCGAACACGGCCGCTATTTGGCCGAGCACATCGCCGGCGCCCGCTACGTGACCGTCCCCGGCACCGACCTGCTGCCCTGGGCCGGCGAGTTCGACTCCATCCTCGACGAGGTGGAGGAGTTCGTGACCGGCGGACGCAGTGCGCACGCGCCGACGCGCCTGCTGGCCACGGTCCTGTTCACCGACATCGTCGACTCCACCGTGCGGGCCGCCGCCGCCGGCGACCGCCAGTGGCGCGCGGTGCTCGACGAGTTCGACGTCAACGTCGGCCGGCTGCTGGCGCGCCACGACGGCGAGCTGGTCAAGTCGACGGGGGACGGGATCCTCGCCCGATTCGTCGCACCGGCGCAGGCGGTGCGCTGTGCGTCGGCCATGGTGGACGCCGCGCGCGGCGCGGGGCTCCAACTGCGGGCCGGGCTGCACGCCGGCGAGGTGGAGCTGCGCGGAGAGGACATCGGCGGCCTGGCCGTGCACATCGCGTCGAGAGTGAGCGCCATGGCCGGTCCCGATGAGGTGCTCGTGACGGGCACGGTGCGCGACCTGGTCGTCGGATCGGGCATCGTCTTCGACGACCGGGGGCGCCACAACCTGAAGGGCGTGCCCGACGAGTGGCAGGTGCTGGCGGTGGAGCGGGCCTAAGGCGACACCACGACGACCCATGCGGCCGGCGCAATGACCCTTCCGGGCGCCGGATCGACGTTATGGTCTCGGTGCCGTGAGCAGCCCCCCACCCCGCGCCGGGCGTACCGAGCAACGGCGGCGGCAGGCGCAGCTCCGCCAGCGGCGTGCCATCGTGCTGGGCTTCCTCGTCCTGCTGGTGGCCGCGCTCGTGGTCGTCCTGTCCTCGGGGGGTTCCCCACCGCCGGCCGGGCACGGGACGACGACGACCGCGTCCGCGTCCGCGTCATCGGCCTCGACGAGCACCACGGCCGCCGGGACGGCCGCCGGGACCGGGGCCGGCCGCGCCGGCACGGCCGTCGCCGGCACACCGTCGCTCGAGGCGGGCGTCGAGCCGTGGACGCTGCCCGCCCCCGTGTCGCGCGAGGCGGTCGTGGCGGCCGGCGAACGCCTGCGCATCCTCGGGGGCCTCTCCCCCGCCGGCACGTCGCTCAGCACGACATCGTGGCTCGACACCTCGAGTGGCGCGGTCACGGCGGGCGGGTCGCTGCCCGCCATCGTCCACGACGCCGCCGGGGCGCAGATCGGCGCCACGTCGTTCGTGTTCGGCGGGGGCTCGCCCACCACGTTCGCCACCGTGCAGTCCCTGGGCCCGGCCGCGGCGAGCGGCACCGTCACCGGCCGGCTGCCGCAGCCCCGCTCCGACCTCACCGCGGCCACCGTCGGGCGGACGGTCTACCTCATCGGCGGCTACGACGGCACCGCCTACCAGCCCTCGGTGTTGGCCACCGTGGACGGCACCAACTTCACGACGGCCGCCACCTTGAAGGTCGCCGTGCGCTACCCGGCGGTCGTGGCCCTCGGCCCCGACCTCTTCTCCTTCGGGGGTCAGACCGGGAGCGGTGCGGGCACGGCCGTGACGGCCACGGCGGCGATCCAGCAGATCGACCCCGTCGCGCACACGGTCAACGTCGTCGGCTCCCTGCCGCGGGCGCTCTACGGCGCCGCCGCCTTCGTGCTCGGCGGGCACGTCTACCTGGCCGGTGGCCAGACCGGGGACGGGCAGACCCTGACGCAGATCTACGAGTTCGACCCCACGACGCACCGGGTCGCCGACGCCGGCCTGCTCCCCCAGGCCGTCGCCTTCGCGGGCTCCGCCACCGTCGGGTCCGGCACGTCCGCCGTCGGCTACCTCGTGGGGGGCGAGGTCGCCCAGCAGTCGGGCCCGGACCAAGCCGGCGTGGCCTCCCGGACGCTGGACAGCGTCATCTCCTTGCGCCCGAGCTGGTACGGCGGGTCGGTCGGAGGCCCCGGCGCGGGCGCGCCGTTCCAGGGCCACCTGCTCATTGCCGACCGCGGCAACAACCGGCTGCTGGTGATCGACCCGGCCCGCAACCTCAAGTGGCAGTACCCGTCGCCCACCATGCCGCCGCCGGCGGGAGGCTTCTACTTCCCCGACGACGCCTTCTTCTTCCACAAGGGGACCGGGATCATCTCGAACCAGGAGGACAACCACACCATCGTCGAGATCGCGTACCCGTCGGGGAAGATCCTGTGGCAGTACGGCCACCCGATGCAGCCCGGCAGCAGCCCGGGCTACCTGAACCAGCCCGACGACGCCTATGTGTTGAAGAACGGCGACGTCACCGTCGCCGACGCCATGAACGACCGCATCCTGTTCCTCTCCCCCGCCGGCGCGGTGCTGCACCAGATCGGCACGAACGGCGTGGCGGTGCACAACCCGCCGACCGGCGTGGGCTATCCGAACGGGGACACGCCGCTGACCAACGGGGACGTCCTGGTGTCGGAGATCAACGGCTCGTGGATCACCGAGTACACGCCGGCGGGCGCAGCTGGTCTGGACGACGCACCTGCCGACCGTGAACTACCCCTCCGACCCTCAGCAGCTCGGTCCGAACCTCTACCTGCTGGCCGACTACGACCCACCCGCGGAAGGACGGATCCTCAAGATCCAGCGGTCCGGTGCCATCGTCTGGACCTACGACGCGCTGTCCGGGGACGCCGCGTTGAAGAAGCCGTCGCTGGCCGAGCAGCTCCCCAACGGGTTGATCATGGTCAACGACGACTACCGCAACCGCGTCGTCGTCATCGACCCGCGTTACGACACGATCGTGTGGCAGTACGGGATCACCGACGTTGCCGGGACCGGTCCGGGCCTGCTGAGCATCCCCGACGGGTTCGACCTCCTGGCCGCCGACGGCACCACCCCCACCCATCCCCAGACGGGGTGAACCCGTAGACCTGTGGGGCCGACCTGGAACGTGGCCCGGTTCGTGGTATCCCTATGATCGGGGGGTCGGGGCTCGTTCGATGCGAAATGAGGTTGGATGGCACAGCGGACGCGCCCCGTGGCAGCTGCCGGCAGGCCGCGGCAATCGCCGGAACGACGGCGCCGGCGCCGTACCCGGTTCGACCGGCCACCGCCGCGGCCGTTCGCACTCTCAGGCTGGGCCCTCCTGCCGCTGCGGGCGTTCCTCGGCTTCACCTTCACCTTCGCCGGGCTGCAGAAGCTGGCCAACCCGAACTTCTTCGACGCCAACAGCCCGTCGAGCATCCAGGCCCAGCTCATCGCGGCCAACCGGATCAGCCCCCTCCATCTCCTCCTCGGGCACCTGATCCAATTCGCGGTGCCGATCGGCATCGTGATCGCATTGGCGGAGCTGGCGGTCGGACTGGGCGCCCTGCTCGGGCTGTGGACCCGCGTCGTGGCGGCGGGTGGCATCGTGCTGTCGCTCACGCTGTTCCTGACCGTGAGCTTCCACTCCTCTCCCTACTACACCGGTGCCGACATCGTCTTCCTGTTCGCCTGGGTCCCGCTGCTGCTGGCGGGATCGGGCGGCGTGCTGTCCCTCGATGCGGTGATCGCGAGCCGGGTGGCCGCGGAGAACAAGGACGGGCCTCCCACCATGGTCCCGATCCGTTTCGAACTGGTCCAGCAGGTGTGCGGCCAGTACGACAAGGACACCTGCACGGCGCGGGGGGGCCAGCCGTGCGACGTGTACCGCTGCCCGTTCCTCGGAGACGAGCGGGGCAGCATCGTGCAGCGCGGGCCCGATGCCGTCGACCGGCGCACACTCGTCCTCGGCGGCACCGCGGTGGCCGCGTCGGCAGTGGCGGGCGCCGTCGCAGCGGGCGCCGCGGCCGGCCTGGGCCGGGCCGTCGGCGGGGCCAAGACCCCGGCGGGAGGCGGGACGTCCGCGCTCTCACCGACTGCGCCGACCAGCGGGACGACGTCGTCGGCGCCGACCGGCGCCACCACGACGACGGGCGCCGGGTCGGGCGGCACGCAGATCGGCCTGGCCAGCCAGGTGCCGGTCGGAGGGTCGGCGACCTTCAGGGACCCGGCCAGCGGTGACCCCGGGCTCGTGCTCCAGCTCACCCAGGGCCAATTCGTCGCCTTCGACGCCGTCTGCCCGCACGCAGGCTGCACGGTGGGCTACTCGCAGGGCGCCAAGCTGATCGTGTGCCCGTGTCACGGCTCGGAGTTCGATCCCACGACGGGCGCCGTCATCAGCCCCCCCGCCTCCCGTGGCCTCACGCAGATCCACCTCACGGTCAATGCGAACGGAGAGCTCCTGGCTGACGGGTGAGTCCCGGTACGATTGTGCCCTGGCTTCGGGCGCGGACCCGTTCCTTCGCCGGAGCAGACACACACAACGGGATGTAGCGCAGCTTGGCAGCGCGCCTGCTTTGGGAGCAGGAGGTCCGGGGTTCAAATCCCCGCATCCCGACCACCGCCCTCACTCCCGCGCCGGGGCGTCGGCGACTGTTCCGGGTCGGGACCGCCAAGGACATCGTGCGCCCGTCCGTGTCGGCCTGGGCAAGAATGCCCTATGACCGACACGGACGTGGAACAGGGCGCCGGCGGCATCGTCCTGTTGACGTTGGCGTCGGCCCAGTTCCTCATGACCCTGGACAGCTCGGTCATGAACGTCTCCATCGCCACCGTCGCCAAGGACGTGGGGACGACGGTGACCGGGATCCAGCTGGCGATCACGCTCTACACGCTCGTCATGGCCGCGTTCATGATCACCGGCGGCAAGATCGGACAGATCCTGGGGCGCAAGCGAGCTTTCATGATCGGATGCCTCATTTACGGGACGGGCTCGCTGATCACGTCCCTGGCGGGGTCGTTGCCCGTGCTCCTCCTCGGTTGGTCCCTCCTCGAGGGACTCGGTGCGTGTCTCATCATGCCCTCGGTGGTCGCGCTTGTCGCCACCAACTTCGAGGCTTCCGGGCGGCCTCGGGCCTACGGGTTGGTGGCCTCGGCCGGAGCGATCGCCGTGGCCGTCGGGCCGCTCATCGGCGGTCTCCTCACGACGTACGCGAGCTGGCGATGGGTCTTCGCGGGCGAGGTCGTGATCGTGCTGGGCATCCTCGTCCTCAGCAGGCGCATGGCCGACTCCCCGCCCATCCCTGGGACTCGGCTCGACCCTGTGGGCACGCTCCTGTCCGCGGCGGGCCTCGGCGCGATCGTCTTCGGCATCGTCCGCTCCGGGACGTGGGGGTTCGTGCAGCCGAAGCCCGACGCACCCCAGTGGCTCGGCCTTTCCCCGGTGATCTGGCTCATCCTCGGGGGCGCCGGCATCCTCGCGCTCTTCGTGCTGTGGGAGAACCGCCAGCTCCGGCGGGGCGGGCCCATCCTGGTGGACCCTCGCCTGCTCCGAGTACCCAAGCTCCAGGCCGGGTTGACGTCCTTCTTCTTCCAGTTCCTCCTGCAGGCCGGCATCTTCTTCGTGATCCCGCTGTTCCTCTCCGTCGCCCTCGGCCTCTCGGCGGTGGCGACGGGCGTGCGTCTGCTCCCGTTGTCGGTCACGCTGCTCGCCTCCGCCGTGGGGGTGCCCAGGCTCTTCCCACGTGCGTCTCCGCGGCGCATCGTGCGCATCGGCTTCGGCCTGCTGCTGCTCGGCATCGTGGTGCTGCTGATGGCACTCGAAGCGGGTGCGGGGCCCGAGGTGGTGACCGTGCCGCTGCTCCTGATCGGGCTCGGTATCGGCAGCCTGGCGTCTCAGCTGGGCGCCGTCACCGTGTCCGCCGTCCCAGACGAGCAGAGCGGCGAGGTGGGCGGCGTCCAGAACACGGTGACGAACCTCGGCGCGTCCATCGGCACCGCGCTGGCCGGGGCCATCCTCATCTCGGTGCTCACGACGACCTTTCTCGGGTCGGTCGCCGCCGACCCCGCCATCCCCAAGGAGATGTCCTCCCAGGCCCAGGTGGAGCTGTCGGCGGGCATCCCCTTCGTGAGCGACGCCGACCTGAACGCGACGCTCGAGAAGGCCGGCGTCCCGCCCGCGACCTCACAGGCCATCGTCGACGCCAACGCGTCGAGCCGCATCAACGGGCTGCGGGCCGCGCTGGCTGTGCTGGCGCTCATCGCGCTGGCCGCCCTGGCCCTGACACGCCGCCTGCCGACGGTCCCCGTCGGGGGTGAAGGCGACGGGGACGGCAGCGCTGGACCAGACCCCGCCCAGGGAGACGACGTGGCTGAGGGAGCGGACGCCGGTCTCAGCCCCGCCGCAGGGTGACGCTGCACCAGGCGCGCTTGCGGCACGAGGGGCAGGTCATGCGGCGGTCGAACTTCCCTCTGGGCAGCCAGTAGCCCAGCGGGAAGCTGGAAGATCAGCAGGTCCAGCGCACTCACATGCGAGGTCTGGCGGCACCGTTGGCACTCGACGGTGAAGGCGCCCCGTTCGTCGAGGGGGTTGCCCGACGTGGCAGCCAGGCTGTCGGGCTCCGGCCGCGCCCCTGAATAGAGGGCGCGCTTGCCCACCGGCAGCGCCACCGTCGTCGCGGATCCTCCACCCGCCGGTCGGCCCGGTTCCGCGGCGGGCACCCAGAACAGGGCGCGCTTGCCCAACGGATCGGGTGCCTTGTCGCTGCGCGACGTGCCATGTCAGGCCGTCTGCATGGCGTCGTAGACGCAAATCGACAGCGCCCGGTACGCCACGGCGCCGGCGGAGCTCGGCGCATGCTGCAGCACGGACCGCCCGAGACCCGGGGCCTCTGCGAACCGCACGGACTTCGGGACCGGCGGCTCGAAGAGCGGGAGGCCGTAACGCTCCTCGACCTCGGCCAGCACCTGCCGGGCGTGCGTCGTGCGGCTGTCGAACATGGTGGGGATCACGCCCAGCACGCGCAGCTTCTCGTTGGCGAACTGACGTACGTCCTCGATCGTCTCGAGCAGCTGGCCCACCCCGCGGTGGCTCAGCGCCTCGCACTGCAGCGGGACCAGGACGACCTCCGCAGCGGTGAGGCCGTTGATGGTGAGGACGCCCAGGGACGGCGGGCAGTCGATCAACACGGCGTCGTAGTCGTCCAGTACCGGGACCAGCGCGCGGGCCAGCACGTGCTCCCGCCCGGTGCGGCTCAGCAGGTGCACCTCGGCCCCCGCCAGGTCGATCGTCGCCGGGACGACGTAGAGACCGCCGACGCCCGGCACCGCGCGCACGACGTCGGCCAGCCGGGAACGCCGCACCAGCACGTCGTGCAGCGACGAATCGAGCCCGTCCGGATCGAAGCCGAGCGAGAAGGTGAGGCACGCCTGCGGGTCGAGGTCCACCACCAGCACGCGATGGCCCTGCTCGGCCATCCCCACCCCGAGCGATTGCACCGTGGTCGTCTTGGCCACGCCGCCCTTCTGGTTGGCGACGGCAATGACCTTGACCATCGCCCGAGTCTAGGACCGCTGCGGGCACGCTTCGCCTGGGCACCACGGTTGCGTCGCGCCGCCCTCCCCCGGTCAGTGGTAGGCGGCCTCCTCGGAGCCCACATCCGCCACCAGATTGCCCAGTGCCAGGTTGACGTCGGCCAGGTGGTAGCCCCAGACGGGCCCCCCGGTCGCCGACACGGTGGGGCGCGGGTCACCCGGCGCCGGCCCGGCGGTGACCTGCAACCACGATGCGCCGCCGACCTGCTTGCACTGTGCCCTGTACAGCCCGGGGAACGCGACCCAGGGCGTGGTCACGGCGTGACCCCGCACCGGGGAGGTCACCCGCAGGAAGAGTGGCTGCAGGCGGCCCGGTCGCTCGGAGAACGTCACCGGATTGACGCAGGCCACCCGCTGGCCGCCCCCGGACGTCTGCCGCGACAGCAGGCTGACACCCTGGCCGGGTCGCCCGAACAGCGAGTCTGCCGGCGGCGTGGCGCCGAAACTCGAATACGCGATGACACACCCCGTCTGCCGGGCGGACTGGCACGTCGGGATGTGCCGGAAGCTCCCGCCGACGTCTCTGTGCGTGGGCACCTGCACGTTGCCCCCGAGGAGGATGGCGGAAACGATCTGCTTGCGCAGGGTCGCCGAGGGGTCGACCTGCGCGCGCAACAGCTTGATCAGCAGGGAGGCACCCTGCGAGTGACCGATGAAGATGATCGGGCGGCCATGGTTGTCGTGGGCGATGTAGTCCTTCCATGCGGCGAGCAGGCTGGCGTAGGCGGTCCGGACACTGGGGAGGAGTCCGTCGCCGCTCAGAAGCCCCACCTTGGTCACCTGCCGGTACATCGGTGCCCACACGTCGCACACGCGGGAGAATTGCGAGGCCTGGGCCGCCGCAGTGGCGATCTCGGCCGGTTGAATTGCGAGATTGGCGTTGTTGCCCTGCTCGTTCGACACGGTCGGATACACGTAGAAGCAGTCGAAGGCCTGTGACGTCGGCGCCGGGGAGGGGGATGACACGCTCGTCCTGCCCAGCGCCGTGACGGTCGTGACGGCGGGGCTCAGGGCGCAGGGATCGCCGGCCCGGCCGGGCCGGCAGAGCCACTCGGTGCTGGCTGCGGCGCCCAGCGACCCCGTCGCAGCGCCGGCACCGGCATTGCCCACACCCGCAGCCCCGAAGGCCGAGAGGATGCCCGCCGCGAGGCCAGCCGTGGCGAGGTTCCGGGCGCTGCGCCTGCGCCGGGTGCGATGTCCCGTGACCATCACCAACCTCCTCCCGGCTCCCGGGCACTCGCGACGACCCCGTCAGGCTAGGTGCGTGCGTCGACCCGGTCAGCGCGGCACGCCTGATTTCCCGTCACCCTGGTCGGGGAGACTCGATCGAGCGCATAGGGTCGGGGCCCGGCGCGACCGACGATGCCGGCTGACCCGAGCCAGTGCACCGGGGCGGCGCCGGAGGCACCCCGGACAGAAAGAGAAGCGTGGCCGTACGCCGCATGAACCAGAAGATCGCCGTCGGCGCGGTGTTCGTGTCCGCCATGTTCATGCAGATCATGGACATCACGATCGTCAACGTCGCGCTGCCGACGATCGGGCGTGACTTCAACATCCCCCCGACGGCCGTCGACGGGGTGGTCATCGCCTACCTCGTCAGCCTCGCCGTGTTCATCCCGGCCTCGGGCTGGCTGGGCGATCGCTTCGGCGGCAAGCAGGTGCTCCTGGTCGCCATCGCCGTCTTCACCCTGGGATCCGTGCTCTGCGGCCTGGCACAGAACATGACCGAGCTCGTGGTGTTCCGGGTCGTGCAGGGTGCCGGCGGCGGCATGATGGCGCCGGTCGGGATGGCCATGCTCTTCCGGGTGTTCCCGCCGGCCGAGCGCGTACGGGCGGCGAGCATTCTCACCGTGGGCACCACCTTGGCCCCCGCGATCGGACCGGTGCTCGGGGGCTTTCTCGTGACCTACTTGTCGTGGCGGTGGGTCTTCTTCGTCAACCTGCCGCTGGGCATTGCGGCCGTGATCTTCGGTGCACTCGTCCTGGAGCGCACCGCCGCCATCGACGCCGGACGTCTCGACCTGCCGGGGTTCCTGCTGGGCGGGGCCGGGCTCGGACTGCTGATGTACGGGGTGTCGGAAGGCCCACTCCAATCGTGGTCCTCCCCTGCGGTCGTCGTCACCTGCGTCACCGGCAGCATTCTCCTGTGCATCTTCGTGTTCGTGGAGCTGCGGACCGCCCGGCCCATGGTGGACCTGCGCCTGCTCTCAGGCCGCTTGTTCCGCTCGACCAACATCGTCATGTTCCTCGCCGCCGCTGCGTTCCTCGGGATGCTCTACCTGATCCCCCTCTACTTCCAGGACGCCCGGGGCTTGTCGCCCCTCCAGTCGGGGCTCTCCACGTTCCCCGAGGCCTTCGGGGTCATGATCGGGGCGCAGTTCGCCAGCCGCCTGATCTACCCGCGCATCGGCCCCCGGCGTCACATCACCGGTGGCCTCATCGGTCTCGTGCTGTGCCTGCTCGCACTCACCCAGATCAGCGTGACCACCAACCTGTGGTACATCCGCGCCCTCATGTTCGCACTCGGGTGGATGATGGCGCAGGTCATGGTCCCGAATCAGGCGGCGTCCTTCGCCATGATCACGCCCCACTCGATGGGGAGGGCATCGACGTTCTTCAACACCATGCGCCAGGTCGGCAGCGCGACCGGGGTCGCGATCCTCTCCACCGTCTTGATCGGCGTGGGGTCGACCCAGGCCAGCGGCGGCACGACGGCGCCCGACATGACCGCCTACCACCTCGCCTTCTTGACCGCCGCGATGTTCGCCTTGGCTGCGGCGGCCTTCTCCCTGACGATCCACGACACCGACGCGGCAGAGACGATCGTGCGCCGCCCCGGGCGCCGGGCGGTGGCACCGGCACCCCCGCGCGGTGCGGGGCTCCCGGTGCCCCAGGGAAGTGACGCATGAGTGCTCCGCTACGGGTGTGCGTCTTCTGCGGATCGAGCCCTGGCGCGAACCCGGCCTTCGCGGCCGCCGCTCGGCAGCTGGGAGGGGGCTTGGCCGCACGCGGCATCGGCCTCGTCTACGGCGGCGCCTCAGTGGGCCTGATGGGCGAAGTGGCCGACGCCGTACTGGCGTCCGGCGGCCGGGCGACGGGCGTCATCACCGAGGCCCTCGCCGGGCACGAGATTGCCCACTCGGCGCTCGACGATCTCCACGTCGTCAGCACCATGCACGAGCGCAAGGCGCTGATGTCGGAACTCTCGGACGCCTTCGTGATGCTGCCCGGCGGGTTCGGCACCTGTGAGGAGTTCATGGAGTCGGTGACCTGGACCCAGCTCGGCATCCACGACAAACGCTGCGGGATTCTGAACGTGGAGGGCTTCTTCGACTCGCTGCTGGCCTTTCTCGGGCACTGCGTGGAGCAGGGGTTCATCCGGGCCCGCCAGGTCGAGGGGCTCGCTGTCGCCGACGATGCCGACGTCCTGCTCGATGCCATCAGCGGACCGGCGCGTGGCGCCACCGGGACCCGCTGACCGACCACCAGCGCGGCGGAACGACACCTCAGGCGCCGGCGGGGATGAGCAGGATGTCGTGCAGTTCGTCCGTGTCACCCCACTCGGCCAGCAACGCCGCCACCGACGGGTAGGGCTTCTCGGCCCCGCTGGCCCGTTCCAGGACGGATGGCGTATAGCCGAGTCCCTCGAAGTAGCCGAGGTATTCGGTCACCGAAGTGCCGGACACCCGCTGGAGCATCTCGTCCTTCAATTCGGTGGTGATGATCGGGCGGTCGCGCTCGATGAGTCGTGTGGCGCCCTTGACGACGCGTCCCTCGGCGCCCTCGACGTCCATCTTCAAGAAGCCCACGGGGCCCTCGACGATGTCGTCGAGCCGGAACGTCGGGACCACGACGCCGGGATGAGCCAACAGGTCACGGTCGTCGATCAGCCCTCCGTTGGAGCCGACATGGGTCGAGTAGTACGCCCATCCCGTCGCCGTGTCCGCCGCGACGGGCACCAGCTGGACATTCCCGGTCCCGTGGAGGCGCAGCGACGACAGCAGGAGGCGGCAGTTCTCCGAGTTGGGCTCGAGGGCGACGACCCGCCCTGACTCCCCGACCAACTTCGAGGCGAGGAGCGAGTAGTAGCCGAGGTTGGCGCCGACATCGACGACGGTCATGCCGGGCTTGCAATAGCGCTCGAAGACGGCGGTGAGGTGCAACTCGTACTCGCCCGAGCGCAGACCCGGGGTCACGGCGGCGTCGGCGGCGTCGCACAGGAGCTCGACGTCGCCGACCCTGGCGCGTACGGCGTCCTCCTGGGCGAGCTGCACGGAGAACGCCGTCGGTGCGACCTGGTGCTCAATCGTCCCGAGCATCCGCCGGATGGTCGACACCTGGGCCAGGTCGCCCACCGCGGCCTCGTCGACCTCGCCGCGCAGCGAGTCGGGCAGGGTCGGGTAGAGCAGCTTCACGAGCTGGTCATAGGTGAGGCCACGCTCGGGCAGCGTGCCGCCGAGGCCGTGCACGAGGCGGTTGCGCAGCGGCCTGAGCGAATCCTTGACCTTCCGCCGCCAGCCGTCGTCCTGGTGGTCCATGGCGGGTCAACGGTACCCGCGATCGTGACACCGGCCCGGCGAGGAGAGCACCCCGATCCGGCACCTGGGAGTGAGGCGCCCGAGACGCGGCGGAAGGCGGACACCGGGTTCGGAGGTGCGGTGCTCGACTGGCACAGCTCCGCGTGAGCAACCCGGTCGGCGGTCGGTGGACTGCATGTGGGTTCGCCCCTATCGGCAATTTCGGGCTAGCCCGCCTTCGTTCATAGGGGTATATCGGCCACCCAAGCGCTGGCGAACGCTAAGACCTAAGAATAGCGAGGTGACGGAGGCCAGGAACCGGGAGGGGCCGCCTCTCGCGAATGAGGTAGGCCGCTGGCACAAAGGGCATCGACACCGTCGAACCCGTGGGGAAGACTTTGCTCGATGCCCGATCGCGGTATCGGACCAAGGAGCCATGTCATGAGTTACCTAGAGCTTTCCCGCACGCGACCAGTTTCTCGCCGCGTGGGAGAACCTCACCGACGCACAGAACGAGAACCAGACAACAGCCATCTATGAAGTCATCGGAAAGAACGGCGGGGACGTCAAGGCCGTCGCGTTTTCACCGAGTCACTACGCCATAACCTCGGTCATCGAGTACCCGGATCAGCTGTCGGCGATGACCACCGCGGCCGAGATCTTGGCCCTCGGGACGCTCGAGTATGTCGAGATCGAGCCGCTATGGGACGTGGTGGAGTTCACCGGATTGGCACGCTCGGCCGCAGCTAAGAAGTAGCCGGCCCAATCGCCTGCCTGTTTGACCCGCAACCTGTTTGGGTCTGGCTGAATTCTGAAGTCAATCAGGGCGAGGCAGACATCGTGAGAAGGGGGCACCGTAGGGGCAGGGGCTTCGCGGTTGCTGGTCATGAGGTATCCGGCATTCCCGTGCGTCTGCTCTCATCCGCTCATATCCTGCGTTGCGGCAAGTAACCGAGGAAAGGGGTAGCGCCATGGCAGACCTGGATGGCTCCACTGTGGTCGTCACCGGCGCATCGAGCGGCATCGGGGCAGCCACCGCCCGGGCGCTCGCCCCCCAGGGGGCGAAGCTTCTCCTTGTGTGCCGCTCCGAGTCCCGAGCCGCCCCGGTGCTCGACGAGCTGGCGGCCGCGGGCACACCAGCCCTCGGGGTGGTGCCGATCGACCTCGGCGACCTCGACTCCGTGCGGGGCGCTGCCGACGCCATCGCTGAGCGGCTGCCGCGCATCGATGTCCTCATCAACAACGCCGGTCTTTCCGGAACCCGGGGTGGCCTCACAGCCAGCGGCTTCGAGCTGGCGTTCGGCACCAACCACGTCGGCCACTTCCTTCTCACCACCCGGCTTCTCGATGCGCTGGGCGACGGGGCGCCTCGGAGGGTGGTCACCGTGGCGAGCAAATCGCACTACCAGGCGAAGGGGATCGACTTCGACGCCGTGCGCCGTCCCACCCGCTCGATGACCGGACTTCCCGAGTACGAGGTATCAAAACTGGCCAACGTGCTGTTTAGTCAGGAGCTGGCCCGACGTATCGCCGGGCGCGGCATCCACACCTACGTCCTGCACCCCGGCGTGGTCGCCTCGGAGATCTGGCGCAACGTTCCTAGGCCCATGCGCTTCGTCATGACCCGCTTCATGAAGTCGCCGGACGATGGAGCGCGCACCAGCGTCTACTGCGCCAGCTCGCCGGACGTCGCCGACGACACCGGGCGCTACTACACCGACTGCGCCGTGAAGGAGCCCAACGCGGCAGCCACCCCCGAGCTGGCGGCGGAGCTGTGGCGCCGCAGTGAGGAGTGGGTCGCGGTCTAACCCTCCAATACAGAACGGTTCATCTGTGGGAGCTGCCGCGTCGGATCCGACCAATTCATGAGTGCCCCATAACGCCGGCTCTGGGAGCTGCCTGGGAAGCCGCCTCTAGCGATCCAGTCGACCCGGACGTGTAGGCGAATCAATCGCTACCGAAAGAGGTCCCAACACCGGGAACTCCGCCCGCGTTCACCACAGTCGCTCCTGGGTGTTGTGCCCTCAGATCGAGCAGGGAGAGATTGGCAGGAGTCTCGGGCAGGTACTCGTAGGTCTGGAACTGCACGGTCTCTGGGCACGTGTCCCTGCTGACACGCCATCGTCCCCTGAAGGAGCAGCGGGTGGTAGTCGCTCTTGGCGACGTCATAGGTGCCATTGGTGAGCCCGCCGCCCTCGGGCAGACCCGACAATGACAAGACGTAGGCCGGGACCCCGTCGACGACTGCCGAACCAGCGACTTGCGCCTGGCCCGACGAGATGAGGGAGCGGATGGTGGCGGCTGTGTCGACCGGCGCGTGGTTCTGAGGGCTGTAGATCCCGACGTAGATCGTGTTGGAAGCGGCGTCATAGCTGGACATCGTCGTTCCGTTCCACGCGGCCTCGTAGCCGAACTTGATGAACCGATACGAGGATCCGGCGCTCCACAGCTCGTAGGGCTGGGCCGGACTCGACCCCACGGCGATCGTGGCTGCGACATGGAACACGGAATCGGGCGGCGGGGTGAGAGCGCCTTGAGCAGACGCGAGGATCGCTGCGTCTGCAGGACTCGGCGTACTTCCAGCTCCGAGCACGAGAGCGAGGCTGAGGCCCAACGCGGCAAGCCCCGCCGGCGTGCCAATCGCAACCGCTCGCCTGAGGTGGCGCCGGTGATCTCGGTGGCGAACCAGATCGGCCTCGACGGCCGCACGAAGCTCGTGGCGGAATGACTCGAGCTCAGGTTGAAGCATGGTCATGTCAGAACCCTCCTAGGGCGAGATGGAGACGACGGAGTGATCGAGAGACGCGCAGGCGAGCTGCGACGGGAGTGCATTGGAGGCGCTGGGCGATCTCCCTATAGGGCCGTTCCTCGACCAAGCGCAGAACGAGCAGCTCGCGCTCGGAGTCAGGGAGGTTCGCGACTGCTCGAAGGACAGCCGAGGGAAACGACAAGCGGTCGTCGACGGCCTCGAAGTCGGCGTGCATGACTGTGATCGGGAGGCCCAGACGCTCCCGAGCGCCGTACTCGACCCTTCGCTTGCGCAGGGATGACCGAAACACATTGTGAGCGATGCCATAGAGCCACGGAAGTGCGGAGCCATCGTGCTCGTCTCGGAACCGCTTTCGGCTATGCCACGCCGCCGCAAAGACCTCGGCGGTTAGATCGGCGCCATAGTCACCCACCCGGACACTCGACCAGGCGAGGATCTGGCCCACGTGTCGGTCGTAGAGCTCGGCAAAGGCGTCAGGGTCGTCGAGGACCAACAGCTCGGCGTCCGACTGCTCCGTCCATGCGCTCACACTCTGTATATGACAGCTCAGCGGAAAATGTGTCACGTCACCTCACAACCAGGGGCTTGGCCACGCAGGCGGCCATTCTCGAGGCCCTGAGGCACTGCCCCCTATCGCTGCCGGGAACGTGACATAGTCCGGCACTTCCAGGGCAGGAGAATCCCGGAGGATCGTTACTGTACGCAAGTGGAGTCTGCTGAAGAATGGACCGTCCAACGACATCTGGCCGATAAACCCAAAGCCGTCGTTGACCTCTACAAGCGGTTCGTCAGGTTGCTAACAGCGTGCGGGCCATACACCGTCAGTGTCACCAAGACCGCCATAGCGTTCAAGGGAACCCACCGGGGTTTCGCCGGGGCAAAACCCGGCAAGGCCTCGCTCGACGGGTTCCTTGATCTACAGCGAGAAGTGCAAGACGAAAGGTTCCTACGAGTGTCGCCCTACACGCAGAGCCTCTATGTCCATCAGTTTCGGATAACCGATGTGGACCAGCTCGACTCCTTCTTTGCAGCATTGATGGAGGAGGCATACCAAGTCGGACAGGGTGCTCACCGACCCCCTCGGAAGACGGGTTGACTGTCCCCTATCAGTCGCCGGTCGTGGGACAGATTCGACGATCAACCTATGAGGTCCGCAACGTCGCGTCGGTCTCAAGGAGTGTCTTGAGACTAGAGAGCACGGCCGGCCAGCCTTCAGAGACGCCTTGGAGAACGGCGCTACCGGCCTCGAACCCGTCGTGGATGACCGTGAGCTTGACTGTCCCGTGCCCGACGTCCTCAATGTCAAAGGTCACCTTGGAACGGGGTTCAGCGCGCCAGACCTCGGCGGTGACATCGTTCATGCCGACCTCGACGGCCCACTCGGGCGTGATCGTGTGCCAGGTATATGACAGCCGGCGGTGTGGATCAGACTCGAGGATCACTTGTTCGGGGTCACTCACGACCAGCCCGACCTCCTCGTGCAACATGTCGTACGTCGAGCCCTGCTTCCAGTCCGAAATGAAGGTCTTCTCACCTGCCCGCTGATGCCGCCAGTAGCGCTTCATAAGGGCGGGTTCAGTGAGTCCCCGCCAGACCTTCTCGGGACTCGCCTGGATGTAGATCGGGTAAGTGAAGCTCGTCATTGGTTCTCCTCCCAGTCGCCGGCTTCCGGTCAGAAGAACAATGTCATGGGACTCAGGATCCATCGCCGACGGACAGGTGGAACCTCGTGGCTGACAGAGTGCCCCAATACGCCGGGTCGGGGTGCGGCTTGTCACTAGAGGAGACGAGCAGCAGACCAATGGTCCTATGGCACTGGTCGGTGACTGCGAGAGGGAGCACAATAAACTTGTCTTTGTTCAGTTGGTACGGCGGATTGCCAGCTGAGTGGGGAGACTTGGGCGACGTTTGACACTGCCAACACCTTGCCCTGTCCCCGTACATTGCCGCCGGAACGGTGGGCAGTCCCGGCACATCAGCGGCAGTGATATCTCGATCCCTAGGGCATCCCATAAGCGTCGATAGTGGCGCGCCTGACTCTGCCGGCCTAATGGAACACTTGGCCATCACCTCCGTCGTGTCGCGTGGGGCTCTCAGAGTCTGACCGGCATCGACCGGTCGAGGTCGGTGGGCGCCGTCCGCGACAAGACGGTAACCCCCATGGCCATGACGCAGAAAGCCACTCCCGCGATGGTCTTCTGGGCCACGCTCACTGTAAACCGCTCGTCGAAGATCCAGATGCTCAATACGATGGCGACGGCTGGGTCGACCACGACGATCAGCGGTTGGGACACACTCAACGGGCCGACCTGCAAGGCGGCCTGTTGGAGCACGGAACCGAGGACTGCGGAGGCGATCAACGTGTAGATGGGCCAGTGCGCCAGCATGCCCACCAGGCCCGATGCTGCAAGCACGTTGGTGGTCGCCTTGATGAACGCGGCCATCAGGGCCCATGTGATGGAGGCCGCGGTGGCGTAGAGCGCGGCCCGACGCACGGGAGACCCCCAGCGCGCCATGACTGCCAACACGGCGACAACCCCGCCGAAGACGGCCAGCGTGGAAGCCCAATCGGCCGCGTCGGGCTGCAGGTGGCCGCCATGGGGCTCCGCGGTGGTCAGGAAAACCGCCAGAGAAGCACAGGTGATCAGCGCAGCGGTCCACGCCATCTTGGCGATGTGCTGGTGGACCCAGAACCGGCGCAGGACCAGGGCGAAGACCAATTCGGTGACGAGGAGGGTCTGGACGACCGAGAGCTGCCCGCTGTGGAGTGCGCCTGCTTGGAAGGCAAATCCCCCTGCCGCAGCCGCCCAACCGAGGAGCCAGAGGGGCTGGCGGATCAGGAAGGTGACGAGATCCCAGCCACGGTGCTTGTTGGACACACCCACACTTGCCGCGTGCTGGGTCATGAGGTGCACCGCGTTGGCCAAGGCCGCGGCCAGGGCGAAGGTGATAGTGACGGTCACGTCACGATTTCCGATCGAGTTCTACGGTCCGAACCCATTGGCGGATTCTGGACCTTGGAGGACTGCCGATCCAGCCATGGAGAAATGGGGTCGTTGCGCTACGCAAGTCGGGACCGGCCGTCACGACAACGATGCCGCAGACCCGGAACTGACCCCGTAGGCCGGGTCGGTGGGACACTTCGGCACCTAGGGGGCGCCGCCTCTCTGTGTGGTCTCGCCCAAAGACCCAGTCCCCGTCCAACGGGATCAATCGCATAGTCCCGTATTTCATGAGATCGGTGCTCACCTCGTTGCCCAACAAAGATGAACTACCGTCACTGCTGACTATAGAGGGAGGACACCAATGCCGACCGTAATCGGGCACCACGACATCTCGAAGGGCAAGGACCACTGGCTGAACTCGCCCAAGCGCGAAGAACTTTTCGGCCCGCTCGGCGTCACCAATATCCGGACGTTCGTGAGCCCCGACGACCCGACGAAGGTGGCGGTCCTCATGGACGTTCCTGACATGGACGCATTCGCTTCCGCCATGCAGTCAGAAGCGGCCGCCGAGGCCATGAAGCACGATGGGGTTCTGCCCGAGACGATGGTGATCCTCATCGAGGGATAGACGAGCGCTCCGAGCACCCGGCACCTGGTGCCGGATCAAGATTGGTGCATAGGCATGCCCTATTTGTAACAACCGGGTGCCCCCAAACGCCGGGTCGGTGACAACGGGTCGGGCAGAATGTGGGCGATGCTCAGCGCCTCCTCCATCTCCGTAGTACTCGAGGCATATCGGCCCGAGCGTGATGCCCTTCTGGGGCTCCTTGCCAGCCTCGCTGCTGACGATTGGAACAAGCCGACCGAGTGTCCGGCATATTCGGTGAAAGGCATCGCCACCCATGTTCTGGGCGACGACCTCTCTCTCCTCAGCCGACAGCGTGACGGTGCTGTCCAGGGCTTGTTGTACATGGCCGACGAGCTCCCTGGATCCGACTTCCGCACACTCCTCGACGCCTTCAACGACCAGTGGGTGAGCGCGGCCCGTTTCATGAGCCCGGTCCTGCTCATCGAGCTGCTCCGCCTGACCGATGAATGGACAGTGGCCTACTACGAGTCCGTCGATCCGGACATGCCCGGTGAGCCCGTGGGGCTGTTCGGGACGAGCCGCGACTCGAGCTCTCCGTTCTGGCAGGCGATCGCCCGGGAGTACATCGAGCGCTGGGTCCATCATTCGCAGATTCGCCGCGCACTCGATCTTGAGTCACTGGCCGACCGTCAGTTCCTCCGCACGGGGATCGAAGTTGCTGCCGCAATGACCCAGTCGGAGCCAGTAGTACCAATAGATCCCGGAGGGGTCTGGGGTTTCGGGGCGATCGTCCTCGGCCCGACGCAACAGGCCGCCGACATCTTGACCCGCGGCCATACCACCGAGTCGATCCGCCAGCTCGTAAGTGGACCAGCTGAAATGATCGAGCTCATCTCAGCGGTGGCGGGGAAACCATGAGCAAATAATTGTTCTGGCTCAGCTCAAGACCGATAGCCCTCAGCCGGGTGCCCCACTTCGCCGGGACGGTGGGCGCTTCTGCGCATCCTGGTCCGCTGGAGGAATGCTGTTCCCGACTTAGACAGAGCGAGCAGAATCGACGGTGTTGTGGAGTTCGAACGGTGTGACGGGTGTGGATTCAACGGCGAGGAGTGGAGCGATGCCGCAGCCATCTCGGCGATAGCAGGCCTACCCATCCGGTTCGCCAGCGCTGTCGCAGGTCTCAGTTCTGACGATCTACTGCGGCGACCAGTGGATGGCCAGTGGTCCATCGCTGAATACGCAGATCATGTGCGAGAGGTCCTCTTTGGAATGAGGTTTCTCCTGTCCATTGTGGTCACACAGCCAGGAACCGACCTCGGAGAGTCGCCATCTTCACCATTCGAGCCTGAGCCTCGTCAAATCGACTTCGACGCAGCATCGGCCGGCATCGAACGGGAAGTGACTTCATTGCTCGAGTCCTGCTCGGAACTGTCTCCCAACGAGTGGGCATCGGTGGTGATGCTCGATGGGCTCAACATCGATCCGCACTGGATCGTTCGCCACGCGGTCCATGACTCGACCCATCACCTTCTTGACATGGAGCGCCTTCGCCTAGCTCTCTAGCGGCCGGGGCGCCCCCTTTCGCCGGATCGGTGGGGCAGTTCGGCGTTTCGTTGAGACGGCCTAGTTGCCGCGGAGACGGTGGATCACCGGAGCGAAGCCTTCAAGGTCTCGGACACTGAAGTAGGAGATACCCCAGCGGTTCCGGCATGCTTCAAGGTGGTCGGCGATCTGATCGTGGGTCCCGATGGCGAGAAACGGTGCTGTGAGGGCATCGTGGATGCTCAGGCCGGGAACTCGGGAGGCGAGGTCTTCGACTGCCTTTCGCTTGTCGTCCGTGACAACGACGACTTGAACCAGCACGTTGAGCTCCACCTGCCCCCATCGTTTCCCAGCCTGCCCTCGGATGTAGTCGATGGTGGCGTCGATCCGTTCTGCGTTCCAGCGAACCTCGTGACGCTGACCATCTTCGAGGGTGCGGCCGAGCATCGTCAGGCCGATGATGTCGGCGTGCTTGGCCGCATGGGCGAGAGCCTGCCTCCCGTTGACGCCCACGAGCAGGGGTACGTGCTCCTGACGTGATCGGAGCGTATGCACATTGTCGAGGTTGTAATGCTCTCCGTCATAGGTCACGGAATCGCCATCAAGGAGCCGGCGGATTATCTCGACCGACTCGGCGAGTCGCGCCTTTCGGACCGAGGGTGGATCGAAGTCCTGACCGATGGCCGCGTACTCGGTGAATGAGTGCCCCGCACCGATTCCAACTTCGACGCGACCCCCGCTCAGATGATCGAGGCTGGCTAGCTCCTGGGCCAGGTGGACCGGGTGGTGAAAGTCGTTGTTCAGGACGAGCGGGCAGATACGCAGTGTCGTCGTCGAGTCGGCTATTGCCATCAAAGGCGTCAGGGGTGCCCAGCCATCTAGGACGTGATCCCAGGTGTGCATGACGTCGAACCCGGCATCTTCCGCAGCTCGGGCCTGTCCCCGAAGTTCGTCAGGAGAGCACGGCGCCACCTGAAAGCCAAAACGAAATGGCCGCACGCTTAGAGGCTACGACGTGGGATCAAGGTGCCCCCGTCCGCCGGGCTGGAGCGCCGACATCCGGGATACATCCCTCGGATCACATCCCAGTCGCAATAGGGTCGTTGGACTCTGACCCCGTGCAGGTGAAGGCTCGTACACTTTGACCATGCCGAGGCGAATCCTCGAGGAACTCTCATGGGACGAGTGCTTCAAGTTGCTCAGAGCACAGGTCGTCGGTCGGCTCGTCTATCAGGACAAACTGGGACTAGCCGCGGTTCCTGTCAACTATGCCGTCGCTGGAAATAGCATTGTCTTTCGTTCTGAAGCAGGTTCGAAAGTGCGCGGCCTGATTGAACGGGATATCGCCTTTCAAGTTGATGACATAGATATGGTCAGCCATTCTGGATGGAGCGTTCTGATTCGTGGTGCCGCCGAAGTAGTCGAATCCGAAGTAGTCGAATCTCGCCTATCCGAACTGATAGGACAGATCGACGGCGCCCCGCCGCAACCCTGGAAGAAGGGAATCCATGACATATGGGTCGTGATCACTCCGAAGGGCGTAAGCGGACGGCGCTTGGCAGATTTCGCCTCTGAAGATTTTTGCCTCTTCTGAGTGAGGCAGCTTCTTGTCCTGACTCGCCCTTGGGGGGGGAAGTAGCTTGCCGGCGGCACACCAATCTCGTATCAAGACTCAAACGGGGTGTCCCAGTGCGCCGGGTAGGCGGGCGGCTTCCTCCCCGACCCGCCATCCGGCAAGATCTTGCTGGTGCCGGATGAGGGGTTCACGGAGTTTCAATCTGTAAGGGTCACCGCACCCGGGACTTCCGTCGGACGACGCGTCCTGGTCTCTGGCTTGGCCGGAGCGGGCAAAAGCACGTTCTCGCGAGCGCTGTCGGCCAAGACTGACCTTCCCCTCATCCATCTCGACATCCACTTTTGGAAACCGGGCTGGGTGGAGCCGACTGAGGAGGAGTGGCGCGAGAAGCAGCGCGGCCTGCTCAGCGGGGACGAGTGGGTCATCGACGGCAACTACCACGCCACACTCGACCTTCGGCTAGAGCGCGCTGACACGGTCGTGTACCTCGACACGCCATGGTGGGTCTGTACCTGGCGAGCATTGGTCCGCGGGGTTCGCAAGCGTCCGGCTGGCTTCCAGCTGCCCGACGGCTGCGACGAGTCGTCTTTGCGACGGTTGCGCGACGAATGGAGGCTGGTCTGGCGCATCTGGCGAGTCCGCCGATCTGATCGGGAATTGCAATTCAAGGCCCTGTCGCGGCACGGGAACCATGTGGCGCTGCACGTTCTCCGCTCCAAGCGCTCAGTCCGAGACTTCCTCAGTGCCTAAGCGCCGTTTTCGATCGATCTGAACGGTGTCCCCGTTCGCCGGACCGGGGTAACGCCCCCCCCCGCCGCCTTTGAGGCACTCACTCAAGAGCGCGAAACTGCCGGCGTGAACGACGAGGACCTACTCGCGGAGCAGCGGTCGTACTATCGGGCCCGGGCGCCTGAGTACGACGAATGGTGGCAGCGACAGGGTCGGTTCGCCCGGGGCGAGGAAGAACTCCTCGAATGGCGGCGCCAAGTAGCCGTCGTGGACGACGCTCTCGCCTCCTTTGGAGCCACGGGGTCGGTCTTGGAACTGGCTGGAGGAACTGGCTGGTGGACCGAGCGTCTCGCTCGCACAGCTGATCGTCTCACCGTTGTGGACAGTTCTCCTGAGGTCCTCGCGCTCAACCAGGAACGGGTTGGACGCTCCGACGTGAACTACGTCGTCGCTGATCTCTTCGACTGGCAAGGCGATTCCCACTATGACGTGGTGTTCTTCTCGTTCTGGCTCTCGCACGTGCCAAGGTCCCGATTTCGCGAGTTCTGGTCGCTCCTTCACTCATGCCTTACTCCCTCTGGACGTGCGTTTCTCATCGACAATCGAAACGATCCACAACCAGAGACGATTGCGAAGGACCCGTATGTCATCAAATACGACACTGACCTTCACTTGCGTCGCCTGAGGGACAGATCCGAATACCGGGTCGTGAGTGTCATGTACGAGCCAGTTGAGCTGCAGTCGCTCATCGAAGCAGAGGGCTGGAAAGCTGAGATCCGGGCAACTCGGAGGTTCATTTTCGGTTCAGCTCGTCGAGGCTGAGTCGGACTGCCCCAGTTCGCCGGGATGAGGCGCCACGTCCGTACCATGGGAATACTCCCTCGTGCAGGCATTGAACTTTCTAAGTAGGCGGCTAGCGCATATGAAACGACAGCGGCGCCGAAGATTCGGTATCAGTTGCGGTCTTTCGATTCGCTACCCAGCTCAGACCACTCGAACTTCGGCGAGCCGCTCGACTGCGTACGCGTCGTCCCAGCAGACGGCGGCCTCCCATGCAGCCGATGCTTGCGCGGCGATGTCGTACTCGCCAGCGTCGAGACCGGCCGCGTTGTGGGGCAGCACCAGGTCCAGGTCGGGGACGTCGACATGCGACTCGTCCCAGTCGATCAGCGTGACACGATCCGCCGTCATGCGGACGTTACCAAGATTGTTGGGATCGCCGTGGACGACGCATGTCTGACGTCCGGTAAGCCGCGCCCAAGCTGCTCGGCACCGAGTGACGGCCTCGGTCGGCATCGCGTTGAGGTCGATCTTCGTCCCGGTCTCGGCGTGCAGAAGGTCTGTCGATGATCGCCAGCCCGGGCGCTGCGGCCAGCCCCGCGTCAGCCGGTGGAGCTGGCGGAGCGTGTCGGCCACGCGGCGCCAGTCGGCTCGGGTCTCGGGCGGTCCGCCCTCCACGTAGGTCATCACCACCAGACCTTCGGCGAACAGCCGGCCGTCCGCCGTCGGGATCGGCAGCGGTACAGTCAGACCTTCACGTTCGAGGTGTTGGAGGAGCTCGGTCTCCCACGCGAGATCGGCGTCGCTCCTGGCACCGAGGCGACCCACTGCGCGGTGCCCGTTGACGCGCACGACCCAGACGTCGTTGGCGACTCCGCCGGCGAGCGGCTCGATGCGAGCGACGTCGTCACCCCACTGCTGAAGTGCCTCCCATCCCACTGACCACATTTTCGCAGAGTTCAAGATGGAACGCTTCTAGCCAGCCTCGCTGCCGGGACGGTGGGACGCTTTGGCACAACGGCGGGCAGGTGAAGGATCGCCGTAATTCCGCCAGGTGCACCCATCATCATTCCCAGTAGCGTGGTTCGGTGGCCATGTCTCCCTTCATCAGCAGGCTACGAGACCTCATCGGGAACGAACTTCTCGTCCTCCCTTCGGCCGCCGTACTTCCGAGGGATGACCGCGGCAGGGTGCTTCTCGTCCGACTGATCGACTCTGGACTCTGGGCAACCATCGGTGGAGCGATTGAGCCCGATGAGTCACCGCAGGAGGCTGCCCTCCGTGAAGCCGAAGAGGAAGCCGGGGTAAGACTAAAGCTCGGACCGATTCTCGACGTCTTGGGTGGACCTGAGTATCGGCTGACCTATCCCAATGGAGATCAGACGTCGTACGTCGTCACGGTCTTCGATGCCACGATTATCGGTGGAACACCGGCTGCCGACGGCGATGAAACGTCGGCCGTTCAGTGGTGGGACCCCAGCGGACTACCTCATAACCAGATGAGCACTTTGACGCGGGCACTTCTTAGGGACGTTGGTATCTCCGACGAGCCTATTCGGGACTGAAACTCCAAGAAGGGTGCCCCAGAACGCCGGCAGAGGGACGAAGGGCACTACCCTTCCATTTCGATAGCCGAAACTTGAGCCATGCCTACTCCCGAGTTCACCGATCCGCGCCAGGTAGTGATCTATGACGCGGTGAACTCATACGAGCCTGGTACGCAACCCGACTTCTATCTTGGCGTTGCTGAAGAGGTCAGTGCTGAGACGGTCGTCGACCTTGGGTGCGGTACGGGTATCATCACTCTCGAGTTCGCGAGTAGGGGCTATCGAATGATCGGGGTCGATCCCTCTCCTGTGATGCTGGAGGTGGCCCAGCAAAAGCCCGGAGCGGACGGTGTCCATTGGGTCCTGGGGGGTGCTGGACAACTGGGAACGCCGGGCGCGGACCTGGCCATCATGAGCGGCCACGTTGCCCAGTTCATCTTGAAGGATGCCGATTGGCTGGAGGCCCTCGCTGGGGTGAAAGAAGCGCTCAGACCGGGGGGATACTTGGCCTTCGAGAGCCGCGACCCCCGAGCGCGGGAGTGGAATCGCTGGACCGGTCGCAAGCGGATAATCCCGGACTCCCCTTACGGTCGAATCGAGTCCTGGACCGAGGTAACAAACGTGGAGGGCGATGTCGTTTACGCGGTCGGCCACCGACGTCTCTTGCAGAGTAATGAGGAGCTGGTTTCACCATTCGCTCTTCGATTCCGCAGCGAAGAGTTGCTCAGGCAATCTCTCACCTCATCGGGATTCTCGGTCGAGAATGTCTCTGGTGACTGGGATAAGCGACCGTCGGGTCCGGGTGAGCCAGAGCTGATTGTCATCGCGAGGAGGTCATAGCTCGATCTGACCGTCGGGCCACGTGTACTCAGAATCAACCTGTCCTCGCTGCCGGGGCGGTGGGGAGGTTCGGCAAGTCGGGAATACCCATTGGCGAAGCCACAATCGAACCCGGTATCGCGCCGACTAGCAGAACCACGGATATTGCTCGGACATGTTTTCACCGGGTTCCACCAGCTTCCTCATGACCTACATGCCCGTTTGGCCTGTTTTCTCGAATCGGAGAACCCCAGCTCCAACCGGGGGGGGGCCGACCGATTACAGTCCGTTGCGTCAGGAGGATCCCGCTTCGTTTTGCCGTCCTGGTCCTTCTTGCGGGGTCCGTGGGAGTCGGGAGCGCGGCGAACGGGAGCCCAGAATTCGCCGCCTGTGACCACAGTCACCTTGCAGGCGCCTACGCCGTATACGCCGCATCCGCCGAACGGCGGAACCGACGACTACCACTGCACCTTGGTCAATCCGAACGCGAAGCAGAACTCCTTCATCGTCTCAAGCCAGTTCTACCCGGACAGCATCGAGGTTCACCACGCCATCTTGTTCCTGGTGCCACCGGCACTGGCCGCCCAGGCCGAAGCGGTCAACGACTGCGGGAAGGGCTGGACGTGCTTCGGGGAGACGGCGTTGCCCGGTGCCTCGTTGGCCCACATCGCCGACACGCCGTGGTTGTCGGCGTGGGCGCCGGGTCACGGCGAGGACGTGCTGCCGACCGGAACTGGGCAGCCCCTGCCCAAGGGCAGCCTGGTCATCATGCAGATCCACTACAACCTGTTGGTCGGTGATAAGCCGGTGCGGGCCAAGCTCGTGCTCCACACGGTTCCAGCTTCCACGCAACTGCGACCATTGAGCCTCGCCCTCATGCCGGCACCGCCGGACGTCCCATGCGCGGCCAGGGTGGCCGGGTCACTGTGCAGCCGTGCCGCCTCGCTCGCCGATCTAGGACAGCGGTTCGGCCCTGGCGCAGTGGGGTTCGTGAACACCCTCGAATCGATCTGCGGACGCAACGCGGCAGACCCACCCGCCGGAGATACCACGTCGTGTACCTGGCCGGTCTTGAAAGCCGGAACCATCGTGCGGGTCGGCGCTCACATACACCTGACCGGACGGACATTGCAGATCACCCTCAACTCGGGGACACCCACCCAGAAGACACTCCTGGACGTTCCCAACTACAACTTCGATTACCAACGGGGCTACACCCTGCAGTCGCCCGTACCCGTGGTACCCGGCGACAGGATTGAGGTGACTTGCACCTACGACCCCACGCTGCGTCAGGAGCTGCCGGCCCTGCGTAACCTGGCCGCCCGCTTCGTGACGTGGGGTGACGGTTCGTCAGACGAGATGTGCCTGGGGCTAGTGATGACCGTTCCGCCCGCGAACTCACCCGGGACAATCGGCTGGCCAAAGCGCGTCGACTCCGACGCCATTTCGTTCTGACCGGCCGGTTCGCGTGTCACTGATCGTCACCGGCGGAGCGCAGCAGAGGCTAGACATCTCCTCGGACTGCCCCAGTTCGCCGGGAAGGGGTGCAGCTGTCATAACGATTCGTCCGGGGCGAGGCGCATTATCAATCACTCTTCCACTAGGCGATGACCCCCACCGTCCAGAAGTTGAGCATCGAGTGCCCTTGCCTCGATGTCCAAACGCTGGAGCAGTTGGCGGATCACCTCTCGCTCCAACAGCCGGCCAATTCCCGGCACAGCGACGATCACGTCACCATCGAATCGAAGAATGGTCGATCCTTGAGCCGTGGTCAGCGTGAACTCACCCGATCCGTGGAGCCGAGTCGGATCAAACTCAGCTTCGTAGAGAAGTTGACCAGAACCTCCCGACGGGTCAATTCGCACCTCCTGCACCCACGCGAGAGGGGCGGATCCAGCCAGGAAACGGAAGATCGGATCCCGACCGTTGACAAAGGAGTACCGCAGCCGAAATACAGACCACGTCCCATCTCTGTACGACTCGAGCACCTCGGGGGGACGGAGATCGGGGAGTTCAAGCGCAACGTAGAAGGCGGGATCGGCCAGGAGGCCGGCTATGGCGTCCTTTGATCCCTTGAAGAGGTGCTCTGCGTGAAATCGCACCAAAGGATTCTGTCATCGCCTCCGCAATCTAGACTGGGTTCCCCCGTACATTGCCGGGACGGTGGGACATTTAGCACCACCTTCGCAAACGGACCTCAAAGGCCCTGGGCGCCGTCACTCGTAGGCGGTGATCTCCAGCTCCTGGCGGAAGTGGTGGAACGGCGAGCCCGGCCGGTAGTCCTCTGGGACGTCGTCGATGCTGTCGAAGGTGGCGACGTCAAAGACGTTGGACGAACGGATGGCCTCTTCGACCGCGACCCCGCACAGTCGCACCTCGGTGGCCGTGTCGAAGCAGTTGACCAACAGCACGACCTCGTCGCGCAACTCCTCGTAGCGCTGGCGGGAAATGCGGCCGAGCAGCGTGTACTCGCAGCCGCTTGGCGAGACTCCGACGCGGCGGCCGATCATCGCGTGGTGCCGTCCGTCGTCGATGCAATAGAGGGTGTAGTCGTCGGCCTCGAGGCACTCGCGGATGCGGTCGTGCCGCTCGTGGGCCGGCAGAAGGTGCCACTGGGTGTGCCGGCGCTCCTTCATCGCCCACAACGGGCCTGGCGGGATGGTGTGCTCGGGCTCATCTTCTTCGAGCGGGGTCGACACGTCGTGGCCGACCAAGGGACCCGGGGCCATGGCCAGGCCGGACTCGGTGATGATGTCGCCCGGCTTGGGCCGGCCGGACGAGGCCGGCACCGCCTCTCCCCACTCGTGGACCTCCTCACTCTGCTGCCCGTCACCCTGGCCCGTCATCTGTGCCCTCCCGTGGTCCCCCGACGCGTCGCTCGGCTCGGTCCTGGACCCTACCGGCCGTCGTGGCCCGCCCGGAGCCAACCGCCCCGACTTGGGCCGACGGCCGGCCCGGTAGGACTTGCACAGGCTTGTAAATTGATCTCGTTCCGTCCGGAGGGTGGTGCCGTGTTTGGTCGTCACAAACATCAGAGCGACGAGGACGACGAGGTTTCTGTGGACGCCACCCTCGAACTGGAGCTCGACACGGTGGAACAGTCGACCGAGGCGTACCTGAAGGACCCCTCGGTCGATTTGCGCAATGAACTGCTGACCGTGCTCGGACGCCTGGACCAACAAATCGAACGCAGTGATGCCTATGAAGGCAGCATCATCGGATCCGCAGCGCTCGGCCTCTCGGCGAAGGGCTCGGTGATCGGAGAAACAAGCAGCGCCTCTCCGGCCGAAGACATCCCCGAATCCATATTGCGAGCTCAGACGGTCCTAATCAGAGCGGCAAAACGAGAAGTTGTGGCGCCGGCGGCCGACACACTTGCCGACTTACGCGCTGCTAACCAAGCCTTGTCAGAAGAACGGAGCAAACAGGGTAATTAGGTGTCCCAATACGCCGGGTATGTGACTCCGGGCGATACGGTGATGCCGCTGTTCACGCGTTGAGGGCATGGGCCTCCGTCGCTGCGCCGGCCTGCGGCCGATCCCCGACGTGGAGTCCTGAGGCCGATGGGACGGGACCCGCGACCGCCGCGCGTGCCAACAGGCGCCCGCTCTCGGTGAGGCGGGACCGGGCAGCGGCGACGTGGCAGTACTCCACGAGAGCCTCGCGGTCCTCGGCGTAGACGGGCGCCACGGTTCCACCGATCCGCCACCCTTGCCTCGACTCGTGGTTCACCCACCGCCTGCAGTGTCATCAACCGTTCGTGGGACTGAACGACGTCCGGGGCGAGCCTTTTAGCGTCGTCATCGGCGACACGGCCGTGCGCTCCCGTTTCCCAGACCCCCGGGGACCGTCGAGCGTCGGCCGGTGGTCGCTTCGGCGCTACGACCAGAGTGCCGCCGTCCGCCGGTTCGGCGGCTAGCTCAGCCGCGTCACTTTCGGCGTCTGAGAAGCACAAAGCCCACGAGGACGATCAACACGACCGCCACCACAATCAGAACTCCGGCCACACTGCCGGTGCCGCTTGAGTTCCCGGTAGTCGCGGGCACCCCAAACAAAAGGGTTCCGATCACTCGGACATTGTGCCATCAACCTGCCCCAACGCCGGGGAGGGTGGCAGCCGGTCAGGCGCCTCCATGCCCTCCTTAGGTGCATCACGCAACTCTTGGGCTGTGGCGGTCCCATCTGCAGCCGTGTCCGCCCTCCTCGACCTTCGAAAATGTTGGTCGATGGCCGTAATATTCCGCCACGGCGACGAGGAGGATGAGGAATGGATATCCGATCGGCGAGGGATGTCGCACCGGTCATCGAACACGCCGGTACGGTACCAGTCTGGTGGCTCATTCAGCCCGGTGAGCTGAAGGATGCAACCAGTGGTGGCTTCCTCGAACTTGTAAGTGAATGGGAAGTTGGCGGCGGCGGCCTTGTCGATCCCCACTCACATCCCACTCACGAGTTCTATTACATCATTTCCGGACGTGGCATCATGAAGATTGCGGATGAAGAACGGGAAGTCGGTCAAGGGGATCTGATCAGGATTCCCCCGGACGTCGTTCACAGCATATGGCCACTCACGGACAATACGGGACTCCGCGGTCTGGCATTCGCCGTCGGCATCGAAGGAGCCGGTCCAGTCGACTACACGACCTGAGCAGTGTGATACTTCCTCATTTCTCGGCCTCGGGCTTCTGGTTGTCCCCGTTCGATGCTCCTATGGGCTGTCAAGTCCCAATTTCTCGTGAGGTAGGAGGCCATAGACCTCGCGGGCGACGTAGCGCTTGAGGCATCGCACCGCCTCTTTCTTGGTCAAGCCCTCCGTCCTTCGCCGATTGATGTACTCGGTGGTGCGAGGGTCATAGACCATCCGGGTGATCACGATGTGCCAGAGGGCAGAGTTGGCTTGGCGATCACCACTTCGACTGAGACGGTGTCGTTGGTTCTTGCCGCTGCTGGCATCGAGTGGTGAGGCGCCGCAGAGGTGGGCGAAGGCCGCTTCGTTGTGCAGCCTTTCGGGGTTGTCGCCGGCCGCGACGAGGAGCGCCGAGGCGGCGTCGGTCCCGATGCCGAGAGTGGCGACAAGTTCGGGCGCGGTCTCTTTGACCAAGGGTTTGAGGACGGCGTCGATCTCGGAGATCTCCTCTTCGAGGGTGAGGGCCCGCCGGGCCAGCATCCGCAGGCTGAACTTGGTCAGCGAGACGATGTCGCGTTTTCGCCCCGGGCCGATAGGTCGAGGCCCGCTCGAGGAGATGGAAGACGTTGAGGCCCCGGAGCTCGGCCCTGATGGGCTCGGGGGCCGTCGAGACCAGGTTGCGCATCTGGTTGAGCGCCTGGGTCCGTCCCTTGCGCGCCGAGGATCGAGCGACCCGCAAAACCCGCATGGATTCGACGTTTCCGTCCCTCGTCTTGGCCTCGCCACAGGCGTCGCCCGAGAGGGCGGCACGGGCGGCCGAGATGGCGTCTTGGGGGTCGGACTTGCCCTTGAGCCGCCGGCGCTGGCGGTTGGGACGGTCGACTTCGACGACGCGGATACGTTCGGCCTGGAGGTGACGGCGTGAGCCCGGCTCCATAGGACCCGGTCCCTTCGACGCCGACCAGCTCGACGGGGCCGAAGTCGGCGAGCCACCCCAGCAACTTCTTGTAGCCGCTCTCAGTGGTGGCGAAGCTCTCCACGCCGAGGAGAGCTCCTCGTTCGTCCAAAGCCGCAGCTACATGGACGTCGAGGTGCGTATCGACGCCGCCGGTGATGCTCCGTGCCAAAGTGGTCACTGTCATCCCTTCGTTGGTTGGTTGGTTTGGGGTGACACCGCACCTGCGGGACGACGGACAGGACAGCGACGGGCCTGTGTGAGGCAGGCTCCTATTAGGTCACTCCGTCCGACCGGCGGGTGTCGAGTGGGTGACCGGGCCAGGCCGACGGATCGAACTAAAGACAGTCCCAAAGGACGTCAGCCGGTTTATTGGAGTCAGACCTGGCCTGGGCACCCACCCACACGCTGACCAACCCGTTCACCGAAGTGGTGGATCATTCAGCGGCCGTCTCAATCCTCGCTGCCGGGATGGGGTGCCACGGTGCGCACGACTGGGGCAGTCTCCTCCGGGCATCGTTCCCGCCGGAGCGATGGAACAGGGGCGCACGCGTTCGGGCACAGGCCGGACCAGAAGCCGACGGCCGAGCGACGAGTCGCCTGCGGATTTCAGTGGCGGGGTCGCTTCGCGACTGCCAAACTGGGCACTGGCGCGCGGGGTTTTCGCCAAGGCCCCCTACATGGTGCCCAGTGGACTAGCCCGCCAGGGTTGATCGCCTGACCCCGGCAACGTGGCTAGCCAGCGAGACGACCCCGGCCCGGACTATCGGACCGGGGTCGCTTCGTTCTTTCGTCAGGTCCGGCCATCAAGTTGAGGGCCGGTTGTGGTTCTTCGGGTATCACGTGCTGTGCGGTCGGATCTGATTGGTCGTGGTGAGGGGCGAGCGGCCTCCGGGGGTGTTTCCGCCCGCCGGGGGCTGCTTTCGCGTCAAGGTGTACCCGTCCGCCGGGACGTCGGGCCACCCAACGGTGCCGTTAGGACAGAGGGCAACCCCGGCGAGGAGACCGACACGCACCTCCGAAACGGCAGCGGTCGGCGGCAGGCGGTCCTTCTGCCCGCGTCCTTCTGAAATTGATTCGACGCATCCTTCTCCGGATGCCCCTCGAAAATGACTTCTGACCCTTGGAAGGCGCCCGAGCGCGGTACACCATGGCTGTCATGACAACAATCGGGAGCGAAGGCCATGAGCAAGATGAAGGACACCGCCGGCGAATTTCTGACCCACAAGAGGGTCGCGGTGACCGGCGTATCGAGAACTCCCAAAGACCACGGCAGCAATGTCGTTTACAAGCGTCTTCGTGAGCGAGGTTATGAGGTGTTCGCCGTCAATCCCAACGCTGAAGAAGTCGAGGGGGATACTTGCTACAGCGACCTGAGATCCATTCCCGACGGCGTGGACTGGGTTGTGATCGGCACGAGACCCGAGACGGCCGAGAAGACAGTTCATGAGTGCATCGAAGTTGGCATTGACCGCGTATGGATGCACCGCGCCTTTGGGTCCGGAAGCGTCTCGAGAGAGGGCGCTGAATACGGTCGCCGGCATGGGGTGACCGTCATTGCTGGAGGCTGTCCCTGCATGTTCGAGCCAACCGCAGACCCGGGGCACAAGGTGATGCGAGTGGTGTGCACGATGACAGGAGCGGTCCCGCGCCGCGTCCTGACAGAGCGATAATTCGGTGGCGTCCCACGTCATGACTGTCTGCGAGGACGCGAACCCGGGTGCCCAGAACGCCGGCTGGGGTGCCACCCTGCCGACTTCGCGGCTACGCAAGCTTGTGAGTTGGGAGTCGGTCAATTACGCGTCAGGACTCGGGCGGAAAGACGACCTTTTAGAGAGCGGGCAGTGCTTCGACCAGCGCTGTATCGGGATGGCGCTGACCCCCGTGATCAAGCGTTCTCAGAAGTTCTCGGCGAACTCCGGCTGAGGCTGGCCGACCTGACTGGGAGTAGCGCCCCACTGCCCCCGTCCGCCGGATCTGCTGCCGGTGATCTAAATCGGTGAACCTTTCGCGAACTCTGCGACAACGGTGCCTCAGGTGTTGCAAACTACGTTTCATGAGCAACCAACGCTTCGAAGGATCGTTCACTGACCCGTACGCAGTTCATGAGGCTCGCTGGCTTTCAGATGGCCGGCCGACGAAGCTGGTGCGTGACGGCGAGGTCGAATCCTACGATGAGCCTCCTCCGGGACCACCGAGCGTGGTCCCGGAGAGGTTAGAAGCGGACCCCTCTGCAACGAACGGCAACGATCTCCTTCGCGCCGACGATGCAGAGCGGACCGATCCCTACGACTCAGCTTCGCAAGTGATGGAAGCTCTCGATTCCTTTGGACAGTCCGGCCTCCTCGATGTGCGCCATCCGTACAGCGAAGACAAATGAGAGTTTCATCCTGGGGTAGCCCGCCCCACCGCCCACGAACGCCCGCTCGGTGGAACGGTCCGTCGAGTCGTTTCCGATTGAAGCCTGGGTGAACAGGCTGCGACATCGAGGAGTGCGGGGCGTAGTGAGCCGTCGAGTTGGGTAGGGTCACCCCTTGGCGAAGGGGATCATGGCAGGAGTCGCCGATGCACAATCCATCACATCACCCTCAGATTTCGCGGCGCAACGATGGTCAATGGGTGGTGAACTGTCCAGAGTGCCGGGGAGACAGGGGAACGGCAGTTCCGATCGGGATTGGAATGCCCCTCTAGTCGCACCACGTCGCTGACATTTTGCGTGACAATCACCGCGGACTGCCGCTGCCGGTGCGTAACAGCGGCCAAGACGTCACGAATCGGACCTGCCCCAAAACGCCGGGATGGTGTGACTCCCGATCGCGGCCTGGGACTACCCCAGCCGACTTGCCGTGATCAGGACGGTCTCGAAGTTCATGACGAACGAGCCGCCGTGATCGTCGATGGCCGCGCCGATGGCTTCGAACAGACGGTCTCGGACTGCCGGTTCGAGGGCAATGTGATCGCTCCGTGACACGAGCTGGTCCAGCCACTCATCTCGATGGTAGGCCCGCGTCCAAGGGAACCACTTTTCTGTCGGCGCACCGAAGTCGGGCACCGCTGAGATGGCGTCGATCTCCGAGTCGAGTCCGGACTTCACGTCAGATGACCGGCTGGCCGCGTACCCCCGGAACAGACGGTGACCGCCGGGCGGCACGAGCGTCGCGTACACCTCCTCGAGAGCATCGGCCAGATCGTCGGGCTGACACCCCACGTTCCAGATCAGACAGAGCTTGCCGCCCGGCCGCAGCACAGAGGCCGCTTTGGCGGTGGCGACAGGGAGGTCGAGCCAGTGCCAGGCCTGCGCCGAGGTCACCCGGTCGAAAGTGCGGCCAGCAGCCTCCCAGGCTTCGAAGGCCGCGTTCTCCACGTCGACCCCATGGCCGCGGGCGATCTCCGCCATTCGGGGAGCGAGTTCCACCCCCAGCACCTTGGCGCCATGCTGGGCAATCTGTCGTGAAGCAATCCCGGTGCCACAACCCACGTCGAGGACGTCCAGGCCCGCAGGCAGCGGACCGAGCAGCTCGTCGATCACCGCATCGGGATAGGTCGGCCGGAACCGGTCATAAGCCTCGGCTTGCTGGTCGAACAACCTCGAACGTTGCAAGGCCAGAGGGCGCGCTGCCCAACGGTCGCGTTCGCTGGCATCCACAGACGCCAGCCTGCCCCAGATCGCCGGGACTGTGCCCGTAATCGACCCTCCGGCGTTCGGGCCTGCGACCCGCGTAAGGGGCGTTCACGAACGTCTTCTGACAACACTCTCGGATACTTCCGTGGCGAGCTGTTCCACACCATCGAGGATCCTGGTCGAGTCCGGGCTTCCAACAGGAATTATCGGCTCCGGACTTCGGGTGGGAGGCTCGTCGGGTGGATCATCGTGGGACTCCGTCCCACCGTCTCGAACAAGACCGGTCATCAGAGATCCATCTGGGCTCGTGCCGGCCAAAGGGTTCCGTGCACCACACCTCGATTCGCTGATCCACCACTACCTCCCTCGCTACGGATGCAGGCTGATGCACGACCCGTCCCCGTTCGCCGGGACGGCGGCGTTGGTCCGTACGTAGACCGGTGGGTCGGACTCGCCCGCTCGACGAGCGCGGATCGCGGTGAGGGCGCGGCTCATGACCCCGTGAGTAAGATCATGTGCGCGACAGCTGAGAGATGCGGTCACCCAAATAGCCGGCCCCGACCCCTAATATCCGACAAATGCCGCTCGTCCTCGCGGATGTCACCCCTTTCACTCGGCAAGCCGAACAGATGCTGCGCAATGCGGCGGGGTTCCAATGGTCGACGGTGTTCCTACTCGGCGTTGTCTTCTACGTCTACTCCGTCGAAGTCGAAAGACGACGGTGGGACATCATCTTGGCCGGACTGGCCCTGTGGTTCATGGACTGGTTCAACGAGCTCATCAATTCCGCTGTTCTCCACATTTCCGATCGAGCAGCCCTCTGGACGGTCACCGGGCACACCAGCTATCTGATCCTCATCGGCCTGACCATTGAACTCACCCTGTTCTTCCTCATGGCAGGCGTCGTGTTCGTCAAGTTCCTCCCACCGGATCGCTCACTGCGCATCGCGGGAATCCCCAATCGATGGATCTACGTCGTCGGGTTCTCGTGTCTTTCGGTGGCAGTTGAGATCATTCTGCACGCCACGGGCTACTTCCACTGGGAGTACTGGTTCTGGAACGTCCCTTTCGTCCCGTTCATCGTGATTTTCGGTTACATGACGTTCTACGCGGTGGCGGCTTGGGTGTTCGACATGGGACAGAACCACCGACGCCAGGTCGCCATCGTCGGAACGATCGCCGGGATCGACGCCGTTCTCGCCCTGGGCTTGGGGCTCGCCGGCTGGCTCTAAGCCCAAGGGGTCGTAGCGGGGTGTCTGGACACGATCCGAGCATCGTGCCCCGTTTCGCCGGGACAGAGGCGCGCTTCGGAACGAAACGGGGCACCCGACGGCGGCCTCATTGACTCGTGACCTTGCGGCAAGGGGGCCGGCGATGACAAGTGCCGAGCGCGAACTGCGGGTGCGAAGGTTAGTTGACGAGGTCTGGAATGGCGGAAACTACGGAGCGGCCGCTGATCTCTACAGCGACAATTACAGAAATCCCTTTGGAGTAGGACCTTCGGCCAGAGTCGAGCCGATCCGCCGCTACCGTGAGGCGCTTCCCGATCTCCACCTGGACGTCGAGGACCTGATCGTGGCTGGTGACACGGTCGTCTTGCGAGTCACATTCCGCGGCACCGACACAGGAGGACACGTGGGCAGGGCCCCGACGGGACGGGCCGTGGAGGAATGGGCGGTCACCATCATGCACTTCGAGGGCCACAAGGTCGTCAAGGAATGGATCGGAGCCGACAAGCTCGGCTTGTTCATTCAGTTGGGGGTCCTCGACGACCCCTGGCCAACGTAGGCGGGTATGCCAGCCGGTGTCCTGGGTGCCCCCGGGACGGTGGGACGGTCGGACGTTGGGGACACCGGGTACGGGGCGGAGCCAATGACACAATTGGCCGATGAACGATGAGAGTCTTCGGTTGGCCACGCCGCAGGATCTGTACGAGATCGAGCAGCTGGTGACCGCCTCGTACGCAAAGTACCTGCCCCACATGGACAGAGCACCCGCACCGTTGGAACGAGACTATGCGGCGGCAATCGAGAACCGAGAGATCTGGGTTGTCGGCGATCCGATCCAGGGACTGATCTCGCTGATCACCAAGCCCGAAGCGGTCCTGCTCATCGAGAATATAGCGGTGCACCCGTCGAATCAAGGCTCTGGACGGGGACGCGAACTCATGGACTTTGCCGAAGTTGTGGCCACCGACCGTGGCCTGAACCGTCTCGCCCTCTATACCAACGAGGCGATGACCGAGAACCTCTCTCTCTACGAACACTTCGGCTTCTCAGTGGTAGACCGACGCACGGAAGATGGCTATCGGAGGGTCTACATGGAGAAGATCCTCTCTGGCTCCTGCTGACCAAGCACCGGTACCCGTATCGCCGGGTCCGTGAGACGTTTCGGCATTGCTGCGCAGGGCCAGCGGTAGGGTGCACCGATGGGTCATGCCGGCCGATCTGAGCATACGAAAACCCCTCCGACGCTCATCGTGATGGTGGGACTTCCGGCATCCGGCAAGACGGCCCGAGCAAAGGAAATCGAGGAGACGTGGCAAGCGCTGAGACTGACTCCCGACGAGTGGATGATCCCTCTCTTCGGAGAGCCCGAGGGAGGAAAGCGTGAAATCTTGGAAGGCCGCTTCATCTGGTTGGCGATCCGTGCGCTCCGCCGCGGGATCAATGTCGTCTTGGACTTCGGCGTCTGGACCAAGAACGAGCGATCAGCCCTCCGCTTTCTAGCCGACTCGGTTGGAGCGTCATGCGACCTCGTGTACCTGGAGATCGACGAATTGGAACAGCGGCGACGCCATGACAAGCGGTTCTCGGCGGAGCCTGAGACGACCTTCCCGATGAGCGACGATGACCTACGCACTTTCCGTGATCAGTTCGAGGTGCCGGATGAGGCCGAACTTCTCTCATCCGAGGTTGGCCCGCCACCACTGGGTCATGCCACCTGGAGCGCCTGGATATCCGAGCGTTGGCCCACGTCGATTCCGTGAAGCGGGAACGCTGAAGGACCATTGAACCATCCCCGACGTGCCGATACCGAGCAGGCGCAGGGTGTCGCAGTACGCCCGGGCGACGGCTAGCGAATCCTCCGAGAGGGCAGAGCGGCCAGGACGAGGATTGCTCCGGCGAGGGACACAGCGGCGCCGACCGCAAGCGACACTTCATTCCCGCTCATGAAGGCTGTTCGGGCTGTACGGGCCAACAGGACCCCGGTTGAGCCCCCGGCGCTGGCGGCGACTGCGAGCGCGCCCCCGAGCGAGCCCAGGATCGCCTGCGCGACAGATGCAGGCACATGTCGATTGAGAAGGACCGCATTCATGTGATTCTGATAGCGCGTCAGCATCACGCTTCCGATCACGGCGACGCCAAGCGCACCACCGACCTGGAGGGCGACGGTATTGGTGGCAGATCCCACGCCCGAGTCGCCTTGAGGCACCGATCCGATGACGGAGTTGGTCGCAGTGGGCAGCAGCAGCCCCGCCCCGAAACCAATCAGCACTAAGCCGAGAACGACATCGCCATACACCGTCTCGAATCCCGACGCCGCCGAGACCTGCCACAAGCCGGCGGTGATCAGCAGTAGGCCGGCGGCGACCGTGAACTTGACTCCAATAGAGCGAGAGACGAATGGGGACACCGCGGCGCTCACGATAACCATGGCAGCTATCGGGAGAATGCGGATGCCGGCTGCGAGGGGTGAGAGCCCGAGATCGAACTGCAGGAACTGGGTAGAGAGAAACAGCGCCCCCATCAGTCCGAACACCCCGAGGCACTCCGCGGCGAGCGCGACGGAGAACCCGCGATCACGGAAGAACTTCAGGTTCAACATGGGGTGCGTACAGCGGGATTCCCAGGCAACGAAACCGGCCAGAGCGACCAAACTGGCGAGACCGACTCCGAGCACGATCCCCGACGACCACCCTTGCGTCGGTCCCTCGATGATCGACCAGAGCAACAATCCGAGGCCGGCGATCGAAAGCACTGCGCCGACGGGATCAGACCGATTCGCGTGCAAATTCTTCGACTCGGGCACGAGGATGACCGCTCCGACAAGGCCGAAGCACACGATGGGCACGTTGACCAGGAAGATGGATCCCCACCAAAAGCGCGAAAGCAGCAGGCCACCGGCTATGGGGCCGACGGCGATCCCGAGTCCTACCGTCCCGGCCCACGCACCGATCGCACGCGCCCGCTCGGTTGGATCACGAAAGGAGTCGTTGATGATGGACAACGACGACGGAATGGTGAGCGCCGCACCGGCACCCATAACGGCCCGGCAGGCGATCAGCACAGGGACGGAACCCGAGAAGGCCGCACCGATCGATCCAGCGGCGAAGACGCTGAGCCCAATCAGGAACAATCGCCGCCGCCCGAATCTGTCAGCCAGGCTGCCTGCGACAAACAACAGCCCGGCGAATGCCATGGCGTAGCTGTCAACGATCCACTGAAGCTCACTTGACGTCGCTCGCAGATCCCGGACGAGCGTCGGAAGGGCCACATTGAGAACGGTGTTGTCGACGTTGATGATCAGCGCTGCGATGCACACCACCACTAAGGCGGCCCATCGGCGGCGGCTCTTCTGACCGTGCACTATTGCCGGTGATCGAATCGACAGGGTCACCAATCCATTCGAGCGGAGTGAGCTCGACGAGGCCAGGGCCGAAAGTCATCGAATCAACCCTGGGTCGAGGGTGCCCCAGTTCGCCGGGTCAGTCGCGCTAGTCCGCCGAGGGTGGCCGGTCAAACTCGTCGATCGTGGGCCGGCCGTACATGGCACCGATCTCAGCGGTGACGGAGTCGGCAAGCTCGGTCTGCAGCCTCGTCCTCTCCAAGCTTGCTGGCTTGTCCTGACATGTCCCCGTTCGATGCTCCTATGGGCTGTCAAGTCCCAATTTCTCGTGAGGTAGGAGGCCATAGACCTCGCGGGCGACGTAGCGCTTGAGGCATCGCACCGCCTCTTTCTTGGTCAAGCCCTCCGTCCTTCGCCGATTGATGTACTCGGTGGTGCGAGGGTCATAGACCATCCGGGTGATCACGATGTGCCAGAGGGCAGAGTTGGCTTGGCGATCACCACTTCGACTGAGACGGTGTCGTTGGTTCTTGCCGCTGCTGGCATCGAGTGGTGAGGCGCCGCAGAGGTGGGCGAAGGCCGCTTCGTTGTGCAGCCTTTCGGGGTTGTCGCCGGCCGCGACGAGGAGCGCCGAGGCGGCGTCGGTCCCGATGCCGAGAGTGGCGACAAGTTCGGGCGCGGTCTCTTTGACCAAGGGTTTGAGGACGGCGTCGATCTCGGAGATCTCCTCTTCGAGGGTGAGGGCCCGCCGGGCCAGCATCCGCAGGCTGAACTTGGTCAGCGAGACGATGTCGCGTTTCGCCCCGGGCCGATAGGTCGAGGCCCGCTCGAGGAGATGGAAGACGTTGAGGCCCCGGAGCTCGGCCCTGATGGGCTCGGGGGCGGTCGAGACCAGGTTGCGCATCTGGTTGAGCGCCTGGGTCCGTCCCTTGCGCGCCGAGGATCGAGCGACCCGCAAAACCCGCATGGATTCGACGTTTCCGTCCCTCGTCTTGGCCTCGCCACAGGCGTCGCCCGAGAGGGCGGCACGGGCGGCCGAGATGGCGTCTTGGGGGTCGGACTTGCCCTTGAGCCGCCGGCGCTGGCGGTTGGGACGGTCGACTTCGACGACGCGGATACGTTCGGCCTGGAGGTGACGCGTGAGCCCGGCTCCATAGGACCCGGTCCCTTCGACGCCGACCAGCTCGACGGGGCCGAAGTCGGCGAGCCACCCCAGCAACTTCTTGTAGCCGCTCTCAGTGGTGGCGAAGCTCTCCACGCCGAGGAGAGCTCCTCGTTCGTCCAAAGCCGCAGCTACATGGACGTCGAGGTGCGTATCGACGCCGCCGGTGATGCTCCGTGCCAAAGTGGTCACTGTCATCCCTTCGTTGGTTGGTTGGTTTGGGGTGACACCGCACCTGCGGGACGACGGACAGGACAGCGACGGGCCTGTGTGAGGCAGGCTCCTATTAGGTCACTCCGTCCGACCGGCGGGTGTCGAGTGGGTGACCGGGCCAGGCCGACGGATCGAACTAAAGACAGTCCCAAAGGACGTCAGCCGGTTTATTGGAGTCAGACCTGGCCTGGGCACCCACCCACACGCTGACCAACCCGTTCACCGAAGTGGTGGATCATTCAGCGGCCGTCTCAATCCTCGCTGCCGGGCTGGAGTCGCCCGTAGACATTGGCCTTGCCGCCACAAGATCGCCTCCCGATGGCTACCGCCCGGGCAATTGCGAACCTTCGACAGTACGATTGGATTATGGTCGACGTCCGTCTTCTTGCTGACCGGATCGCGATCGACGACCTCTTGACCCGCTACGCGACGCTTATCGACAGTCGTCGGTTCGAGGAACTCGATCAGGTCTTCACCTTCGATGCCGTGCTCGACTACCGTTCAGCCGGCGGCGTCCGCGGCTCGTTCCCCGAGGTCCGCGACTGGCTCGCCGGCGTCCTCCCCGCGTTCACTTGGACCCAGCACCTCGTGGTCAATCGCGCCGTTGAGGTGGCACCCGGTGGCGATGAGGCCACCTGCCGGTCACTCTTCCACAATCCCAACAGCATGGAGATCGAAGGTCGGTCCTGGCTCTTCGTGGTCGGTGGCGCCTACCACGACCGAATGGTCCGGACGGATTCGGGCTGGAGGATCCGCCATCGGGTGGAGGAGACCACCTGGTGGGACAATCCCCTGCCCGGGCTCGACGCCGTCCCACCTCCACTCCCCGCCGACTGCTTCGACTGAACGCGGATCGGGCTGTAGAGACCAACCGCACCCTGTCCCCAATCGCCGGGTCGGTGGCGCTTCTTCGACCTACTCGAGGAGGGGTCCAAATTTCCCGAGCCCCTGAGTCCGTACGGGGGCACTCTGCGACCGGGCCGCGATGTTCGACGGCGAGGGGCTCGGGAACGGTCGGCGTGCATGATGGTCGCCGGTACGCTGCGTTCGTTGCCGAGCATTCAGACAACGTCGTAAGGGAACAAGAGGAGATCACACCGGATGTCGGCAACGCTGAAGGTGACGCATAAGGCCATCGGAGCGGAGGTACGTCGCAGCGCGTACGACGTCGTGGTCGACGGTGAGCGGATCGGACCGGTCGAATTGAACGACACGCTCGAGATACCAGTCGGCCCTGGACGTCATACCCTTCAAGTCCGCAATGGCCGACGGTCGAGCAGCACTGAAGCGTTCGACGTCGCCGAGGGCGAGGTCGTCGCGTTCCGATGCACCGGAAAGAGGTTCTTGCCTATCTTTCTGGCATCCTTCATCGTCCCCAGGTTGGCGCTGAAAATTGTTCCGCGATTGAGTCGGCGTCGTCGATGTACTCATCAGCACGACGTCATCGCCGCTCCGGCTCGCCTCGAGTGGGGTGCCCTCGTGCGCCGGGACCAGGCCAGCCTCTAGTTGGTGACGCGGTAGTGGAGGTGGACCACACCGTTGCCAAATCGTCCCTCATCGAGCAAATCAAGTCGGGTACGGACCTTCCCCGGAAGAGCCTGCTTCCCACCTCCCACCAAGATCGGATTGAGAAAAAGATGACACTCGTCGATCAAGTTGGCCCGAAACGCGAGTGCTGCGAGCTCGGCACCACCAATGCTTAGGTCACCTCTCGCTGACCCCTTCATCTGCCGGATCATCTCGGCGTCGAAGGTGGCCTCGATCCTGGTCCTTGCGCTGGATGCCATTTCCAAACTTCTCGAGAAGACGATCTTCTCGGCGCCCCGCCAGATCTCGGTGTAGTCCCGGAAGATTGCGGACTGATCGTCGCCGGCCGCCGTCTCCCAGAACACCATGGTCTCGTACATGCGTCGGCCGTAGAGATAGGTCCCAATCGGCCGCACGAGCTCGTTCACGAAGGCGTGCACCTCTTCGTCTGGGGCCGCCCAATCAAAACGGCCGTCCTCGTCCTCTATGAAGCCATCGAGAGATGTGATCGGTGCATAGATCAGTCTGCCCATGGCCGGACGTACTCCTCAGTTTGGATCTTGGGCCACATCCTGGCACCCGAGAAGCACCGACTGCCGCCGTTGGCCGGGTCGGTGGGACGCCTCGGTATGCATCGAGTGCACGGACGAGGAGCCGTCAATGGCGCGCTTTCAGCGGCGCCGCGCCACCTTTGGCCGATTCACTTCGATCAGCGCTGGGTTGGATTGTCCGACCGGGCATCTCCGTCGGCGGCACCGACCCGGGGCACTGGGTGCTGGACGCCTTGTGCGTCCTGGACCACCCTGCATGTCGGAGTCCGTTCATGCACGCGGCGTTCCGGATCGGTCTTGATTGACCAATGCGTCAAGAGGGGCGAACCTCGCGGAACCCTGAACGCACTACGACCGCCCGGGGCGTATGTTCTCGGTCCATGACACAGGCGCTCGCCGATCTGGTCGGCCCGGATCTGCGCGTGCTCTTCTGCGGGATCAATCCTGGGACGCTGTCCGGTGACCTCGGTCTGCATTTCGCCCGGCCGGGGAATCGGTTCTGGAAGTTGCTCTGTGCCGGGGGATTCACCGAGTCCGTTCTCTCGCCCTCCGAGCAGCACATTCTCCCTGGACTGGGCATAGGCATCACGAACCTGGTGAGCCGGGTGACAGCCGCCGCCAGCGAACTCAACGTCGCGGAATTGCGTGCAGGCGCCACGCAGCTCGAGGCCCGGGTGGGGATGCTGCGGCCCCGCTGCGTCGCGGTACTCGGCCTGCAGGCGTACCGGACGGCTTTTCGTCGGTCGAAGGCCGTGATCGGCCCCCAGCCTGAACCCCTTGCCGCTGCCCTTCTTTGGCTCCTACCCAACCCGAGCGGTCTTCAGGCCCATTATCAGCTGCCAGAGATGAACGAGATGTTCACGTCGCTCTTCCACGCCACTGGGACGGACTGAACGGGCCCATTCTCCACGGCCGATGCGGTCGTGATGCCCGTTGGGTCCGGAACCTCCTTCGGTGCGGGGCGGCGGCGGGCGAAGGGGCGGGTGCGGGTGACCTCGCCGCACGGGGCCGCCTGCTGAGCCACCGCTCATCGACGGCCTCGAGGGTTCGATCCAGCCCGAAGGGTCCGCCAGGCGTGCTGCTCGGAACCGCCCGGTGTTCACGGGTGCCGGGTACGCCGGGACGGTGGGCGGTTACAGGGGCGTGGAAAGACCCAACTGCCGTCAGCATCACCAGGCGAGTGTGCCCTCGCCCTCCTGAAAGGTGCCGGTAGGGCCGTCCTTGCCGATCGTGGCCATGCGCACGATGACCTCTGCGCCCTGCTCCACCGGTTGCCCGGCCCCACTGAACGGAGTGAGGTCGGTGGCGGTGAAGCCGGGCTCGACCGCATTGAATTTGATCCCTGGAAATGCCTTGGCGTACTGCACAGTGAGCATCGAGACGGCGGCCTTGCTCGAGCCGTAGACGATGCTCGGGAAGTGAAATTGGCGCCGCTCGGGATTCGTCACGGCCCAGAACGAGCCAAGGGCGCTCGAGACGTTGACCACCACCGGGTTCTCGGACTGCTCCAGCAGCGCAAGTGCGGCTTGGGTGACACGGATCAGACCGATGGCGTTGGTATCGAAGACCGCGAGCGCAGCCGGGCCGGTGACGTCGCCCGTCATGCTGATGCCGGCGTTGTTGACCAGGACGTCCAGATGGCCTTCGTTGGTGGCGATGACACCCAGGGCGGTCTCGACCGACGAGTCATTGGTCACGTCGAGCTGAACGAACAGGCCACCGAGTCTGGATGCCGCCGCCTGTCCACGCTCGACGTTGCGTGCCCCGAGGTAGACGGTGTGCCCCCGCTCTCTCAACCGTCGGGCTGTCTCGTAGCCGAGACCCTTGTTGGCCCCGGTGATGAGTGCCACGGTCATCGTCTCGGTGCTCCTCTGTTCGTCCTCGAGCTGTCAGGTCCCGGAACGGCCGGTCGCAGACCGACCGTAGCGGGTGCCCTCGAACGCTGCGACGGCGGCACGTGTCGCCGGTGGCACGCGGCATCGAATCCCCGTCGACGCTACCGCGCTCGGGGTCCGGCGAAGGGGTCTAGGTGGACGGCGGCTGCGACGCCTGCAGGTCCTGGAGGAACTGGGCGTAGCTGACCACGTCCGAACTCGACGGGGGCCCGATGCTGACGGTGGTCCCGTAGTCGCCGAAGATCATCTGGACGGACGCAGAGACCGGGCTCGAGCCGCCCCCGAAGGTCACGCCCAACTTGCGCAACAACCTCGACGAATCGAAGTAGACATCCATGGTTGGCGTTCCGATCGCCTGCATTTCCTGCTCCATCATCGGAACCGCCGACTGGGGGATCTCCCCGGACTGCACCCCTTGCTGGAGAGCCTGCTGCTCCTCGGCTTGGCTCGGCGTCACCGAGTACCCCGAGACGGTCACCCCCTCCAGCGTCGAAGGGCCAAGTGGGGTCACGGTGGCGCCCTGGTGCGCGAGCACTCCGAGCTGCACCAGGGGATCGACGTTGCCGGTACCGAGTTGACTGGAGTCCTGTTCGGACACCGGGACATCGACCCAGTGCGGGCCGCCCGTGAGCTGCGAGACGCTGACACCGTCCGCGCCCACCGAGAGGTAGATGTGCCCGCCGACGGCGATCTCGTCCTCGCCGAGCGCTCCCGCCGGGCTGTTCATGGTCATATTGGCGGAGAAGGCGTCCTGGTCGAAGTCGGCGAAGCCGGTCCCGTCGATAGGCACCGTCTGCCCATTCGCCGAGACACTGCCGCTGATGGTGATGTCGGCGGAATGCTGATGCAGCGTGGTGGTGGCGGAAGAGACCACGAAGACGGCGGGCGCCACTCCGGCGCCAGGGACCTGGCTCGCTCCGTCCAGCGGTTGGGACGGGCCGCCCTGGGCGGTTGCGGCACCTTGAGGTCCACCGGTGGTGGCGAACCCGATGGCCGTGGCCACTGCAATGATGACGAGGGCGATCGACGAGAGCATGAATCCGGTCTTGCGACGTGGCCGGGGTGATGCGCCCGTACCGGTACGACTGCTCTGGCCGGGGACCACTGCCGCACGTGGGGGCAGCGAAACGGGGGATGGTCCGGCGGCTCCGTCAGGCGCCTGCTCCAACCGCGGTTTCCCGTCTCCGCCGAGTCATTGGATCCGCCTGCGTCCATCGCCCTGTCTCTCCTCCGATGAGGCCTGTACCTGTGTCTTCGGAACGCGTGGGTCCAACGCCATGACAATTCGTACGTGCCGCCGTCGAACAGGAGTCTTCTGCGTGAAGCGTGGCACCGGGTCGCACGCGACGGGTCGATCCGGTAGCGTGACCGCAAGGATCATTTGTCCATTCGGCACGCCGGCAACGGCGAGCGCACTGCCCGCGACCACCGTTCTTGCAGCGGGCATGTTGAAGGCCGGGATCGAACAGCGACGAGCCAGACAACGGCGAACTCGGCCAACCAGAATCCACCCTCGCGAGTGTGACGCCGGTCGTGGCCGACCCCGAGCAGGGAACTGCCGACTTCGGATCGCGGTCGGCCGTGGTTGTCGGGCGCGTCCCGGGAAGCTCGCCGTGGCACCTCGATCCCGACTCGACCCGCGTCCGCCCCCCGCTCGGCCTCGGACGCTGCTCGGGCGACGATCGGCGCCCCGGGCAGGATTCGAACCTGCGTAACACGGATTAGAAGTCCGTTGCCTAAGTCCGCTCGGCCACCGGGGCGTGCCGGCGCAGCCGGCGCAGCACAGCCTGACATAGCCCGCTTCTCGGACGTGCACGATGCGCAGCGGTGTCGCGTCGGGTGCACGCCGCCGTCCCGTCGACCGCGGGCCGGTGTGCCACACTTGTGCCCCTCGGTGGGCGTAGCTCAGTTGGTTAGAGCGCCAGGTTGTGGTCCTGGAGGTCGGGGGTTCGAGACCCCTCGCTCACCCAAAGACAGGCCGGTCTCCCGACCCGGGGCCCCGGCACAGGTCGCAGTACTCGGTCGGGGGAGGTTCGAGCGTGAGTCCAGGGAACGGCCGAACGGTCCTCGTGACCGGTGCGTCGTCGGGCATCGGCGCCGCCGTCGCCCGGGAGCTGGCCGGCCGGGGCGACACCGTCGCGCTCGTGGCCCGGCGCGCCGAGCGGCTCGACGAGGTGCTGGCCGACTGCCGAGCCGGCGCACCCGCCTCGGAGCGCTGGGCGGCGGACCTGTCGGACCCCGCGGCAGCAGCCGACCTGGCGCTCGAGATCTGGGACCACTACGGCGGGCTCGACGTCGTCATCAACAACGCGGCGGTCCCGATGCGGCGCCACGTCACCCGGCTGACCATGGCCGAGGTCGAGCGGACCATGCGCATCAACTACCTCTCCCCCGTCGCCGTCTCGCTGGCCGTGCTGCCCCGCATGCTGGCGCGGGGATCGGGGACGATCGTCAACGTGTCCAGCCTCGGCGGCCGCTTGGGCATCACGACCGAGGCGGCGTACTCCGGCTCCAAGTTCGCGCTGGCGGGGTGGAGCGAGTCCATGGCGATCGACCTCGACGGGTCCGGTGTCACGGTGAAACTGATCCTCCCGGGCGCCATCGACACCGAGATCTGGGACCAGCCCGGCAACGACGCTCCCCTCTACGACGGGCCCAAGGTGCCGCCGGAGGAGATCGCGGGCGGCATCGTCGACGCCATCGACAGCGAGCGCTTCGAGCACTACCTGCCCGACATGAAGGCCGTGATCGAGTTCAAGACGGCGGACATCGACGCCTTCATGGTCGGCATGCGCGGCCTCGGCGAGGGGGCCGGCTCGTGAAGGCGCTGTTGTTCGGAGCGCCGCCCGCCGAGGACGAGGTCCGGCCGACTCCTCACGACGAGCTCGAGGCGATGCTGGCCGGCATCCCCTTCGGCCTGCACGAGATCGACGACGCCCGGATGGCGCGGCCGGACTGGGTGGTCACCCGTCCCATCCTCTCGGGCATCTGCGGATCCGACGCCAAGCTCGTGCTCGGTGACTTCAACACCGGCGACATCGACAACCCGATGGCCGCCTTCTCCTCGCTCCCCCACGTGCCCGGCCACGAGGTCGTCGCCGAGGTCGTCGCGCTCGGTCCCGAGGCCCGGGGCCTCGACGTCGGCCAGCGCGTCGTGCTGAACCCCTGGCTGACCTGCGGCCCGCGGGGCATCACCCCGCCCTGCCCCCCGTGCCAGGCCGGCGACCTCAGCCTGTGCTGGAGCTTCACCAAGGGCGACCTCGGTCCGGGCGTCCACGTGGGCGTCATCACCGGCGGCCCCCGGGGCCTGGGCCGAGCAGCTGGCGGCGCACGACTCCATGCTCATCCCGGTCCCCGACGGCATCTCCGACGAGGCCGCCGTGCTCGCCGATCCGTTCTCGGTGTCCTTCCACGCCATCGTCCGGCACCCGCCGCCGCCCTCCGGGCGCGTGCTCGTCTACGGGGCCGGCGCGCTCGGCCTGACCAGCGTCGCCATCCTCAGGTCCCTCTACCCCGGCGTGGAGGTCGGCGTCGTGGCCCGCTTCGAGGCCCAGCGCGAGATGGCGCTGCGCTTCGGCGCCTCCGCCGTCTTCGCCCACGAGCCCCGCCTGGCCCTCGTCGAGGCGCTCGCCGAGTGGTCGGGCGCCGTCCTGCACCTTCCGCTCGACGGACTCCCCGTCACGCATCCCGGCCACATCGACGTCGTCTACGACTCCATCGCCAAGGCCGAGACGCTCGAGGTGGGCGTGCGCGTGCTGGCCGAGCGCGGGCAGGCTCGTCTACACCGGCGTCGCCACGCCCGAACGATGGGAGTCCACCCCCATCTACTTCAAGGAGATCACCGTCGCGGGCTCGAACGCCTTCGGCCTGGAGGACTTCGAGGGACGGCGGCAGCACGCCATCGCGCACTACCTCCAGTTCGTCGACGAGGGCCGGCTCGACATCACCCCGATGCTGACCCACCGCTTCGGGCTCGAGGAGTGGTGGCCGGCGCTCAAGGCGCTGGCGCGCCAGGACCAGCAGCGGCGCGCTCGAAGGTGGCCTTCACCCCCAACGGGTAGCGACGGGCCCTACGCCCCGTGCCCAGCTCGCTGAACCGGGCGTAGCGCGCCTCGGCGGCGCGCACCCAGGCCGGGTCGGGCTCGATCCTGCGACCGACGCCCGACCAGCGGGCCGAATCGTCGAGCGACGTCTCGAGCCCGGCGGCCAGGCGGGCGAAGTAGGCGGCGCCGAGGGCGGCTCCCTCGGGACGGCGACGGCGTCGACGGGGAGGTTGGTGGCGTCAGCCACTGCGGCCATCCAGGCGGTGACGCGGGAGCCGCCGCCGCTGGCGACGATGCGCGTGGCCTTCACGCCCGAGCGGTCGAGCATGCGCCGGACCACGAAGCCGCTGGCCTCGTACGCGGCACGCTCCAGCGCCTCGGCTCCCGACCCGATGTCGAGTCCGTAGAGGTTCGAGCGCAGGGTGTGGTCCTCGAAGGGCGTGCGCTCGCCCCGGACATACGGCAGCCAGACGGGGACCCGGCCGGGGTCGCCGAGCCGCGGCTCGAGGCTGCTCGCGCTCGGGCCCGGGCCGGGGTGTGCCGCGCAGGAGGCCGCCGGGCCCAGTCGACGAAGAGCGCGCCGGCGTTGCTCGGGCCGCCGACGAGGAAGCGGTCCGGCGTCGTGTGCGGGTAGCTGATCAGACCGGGCGCGACCAGCCACTCGTCGCACACCGCCCAGCACGATCAGCGTCGCCCCGAAGATCACCAGGACGTCGCCCGGGCTCGGTCGCACCGGCGACGATCTGGTCGCACAAGCGCGTCGATGGTGCCGCCGGTGATCACGGCGTCGCTGCCGGGCAGCTCGCCGGCGGCCTGGCCCATCGGCACCACCATGCGGCATCTGCGTTCCGGGACGCCGAGGGAGGACAGGAGCTCGGCGTTCCAGTGCCCCCGGCGCGTGCAGCGAGCCCAGCGCGGCGGTCACCCCGGTGTCGATGGCGGGCAGGCCGGACAGCGCGTAGGTCGCCACGGCCTGGCAGGGCCAGTAGCCGCGGGCGTCGGGCGCCGCGGCGGCGGCCCAGCGCAAGAAGCCCTCGGCGTCGGGCATGGTGCCCGGGGGGAGGACGGTGTCGTCGCCGGGTCGGGCGTCCGGGCGACCCTCGCGGTCGCCGTAGAGGAGGCCCGGGAGCACGGGCACGCCCCGGCTGCTCGACCGCGGTCAGCGAGGGGACCATGGAGGCGACGGCCACGCCCGGCCAGCCGGTGGCCCTCGGCACTCAGCCGCTGCGGTCACCTGCTCGAAGGCCTTGCGGGGCCCGGCGCGCCACGCCCTCTTGGCGTCGTGGCGCAGGATGTCGGGCTCGGGCGCCATCACGCTGTGGGGCACCCGGCTGCGGGCGACGACCTTCCCGTCCTCGTCGACCGCGAGCGCCTTGACCGACGTCGTCCCGACGTCGACACCGACGGTGACGGCCTGCGCCGGCGCCCTCACGAATCTGACACACGTGTCATGATCACGTCATTATGGACGACGCCCGCCGCGCATGGAGAGGATCGCACGCATGACACGCTCCCGGCCCAAGGCCCTGGTGACCGCCGCCGTGAGCGGCCCCGGCCTCGACCTGCTGCACCAGCTGGCGGATCTGGTGCTCGATTCGTGGCTGGACCAGCCCACGCTGCGCATCTACAACGCCGCCCAGCTGGCCGAGCGGGTGGCCGCCGAAGGCGCCTCCATCGTGATCGTCGAGAGCGACGTCTGCGGCGCCGAGCTCTACGAGCAGCCGATCCTCGCCGTGTGCAGCTGCCGGGGCGACCCCACCAACGTCGACGTCGCCGCCGCCACGGCGGCCGGGTGTGCCCGTCCTGCGGGCCCCGGGCCGCAACGCCGACGCGGTGGCCGAGCTGGCCGTCGCCCTGCTCTTCGCCGCCACCCGCGGCGTGGTCCCGGCCGACCGCGACGTGCGGGAGGGCGAGATCTACCGGGACGGGAAGATCCCGTACCAGCGCTACCGGGCCTGGGAGCTGGCGGGGAAGACCGTCGGCCTGGTCGGCCTCGGTGCGGTCGGGCGCGCCCTGCGCTGGCGCCTGCGCGGCCTGGGCATGGAGGTGCTGGCCTACGACCCCTACGCGCCGGACGCCACCAGCTCGCTCGACGAGCTGCTGGCGCGTGCGGACGTCATCTCGGTCCACGCGCCGGTCACGCGAGGAGACGACGGGCATGATCGACGCCGACGCCTTCGCCAAGATGCGTGACGGCGTCGTCTACCTGAACACGGCTCGGGCCAAGATCCACGACACCGACGCGCTCGTCGCCGCGCTGGCGTCGGGCAAGGTCGCCGCCGCCGGCCTCGACCACTTCGAAGGCGAGCACCTGGCGACGGACCACCCGCTGACGACGTTCCCCCAGGTGGTGCTGACCCCGCACATCGGCGGAGCCACCTACGACACCGAGTCCAACCACACCCGCACGATCGCCGAGGACCTGTGCCGGCTCATGGCCGGCGCCCGGCCGCTGCACATCGTCAACCCCGAGGTCCTGACGGACTGACGTGGCGGCGCGCCAACCGACCATCATCGCCACCTCCATCGGCTTCCAGCCCGAGGGCCCCGACCCGACGAACCTGCGCCCGGGACCGTCGTACCGGCTGGCCGCCGACCTGGCCGGGCGCGGGCGACCACCCGCGCCTGTGCATCATCGCCACCGCGGTGGGCGACGACGCCACCCGGCTGGCCGCCGCGCACAACGCGTTCTCCAAGCTCGGTTTCATCAGCTCGCACCTGACGCTGTTCCCGATGCCCAACGTGCCCGACGTGCGCGCCCACCTGCTGGCCCAGGACGTGATCTGGGTCGGCGGCGGGAGCACCGCCAACCTGCTCGCCCTGTGGCGCCTGCACGGGCTCGACGTGGTGCTGCGCGAGTGCTGGGAGGCGGGCGTCGTGCTCAAGGGCGTCTCCGCCGGCTCGCTGTGCTGGCACGTGGGCGGGACGACCGACTCGTTCGGCCCGACCCTGCGGCCGGTGACCGACGGGCTGGCCTTCCTCCCCTACTCCAACAGCCCGCACCACGACGCCGAGGAGCAGCGCCGGCCCCTCATCCACCGCCTCATCGCGGAGGGCACCCTCCCCGACGGCTACGCCACCGAGAACGGCACCGGCCTCGTCTTCTTCGGCACCGAGTTGCAGGACGCCTTCACCGAGGTAGAGGGCAAGCTGGCGTACTCGCTGACGAAGACGGGCGACGCGACCCGCGAGGTGGCGCTCGAAACCCGGCTCCTCTGAGCGCATCACCCAGGGATAGGGTCCTTCGGTGACCGGCCTCCTCGAGCTCGAAGGGCTGCGCCGGAGTTTCGGCTCGCTCACCGCACTCGACGATCTGACCTTCTCCGTGCCGAGCGGGCAGGTGGTGGGATTCCTCGGTCCGAACGGCGCCGGCAAGACGACCACCATGCGGGCCGTGTTCGGCCTCACCGACCTCGACGGCGGCGACGGTGCGCTGGAACGGCGAGCCGGTCGGCAGGCCGAGCGGCGCCGCTTCGGGTACATGCCCGAGGAGCGCGGCCTGTACCCCGCCATGCAGGTCGGCGAGCAGCTCGAGTACCTCGGACGGCTGCACGGCATGGCAGCCGGCCGACGCCCGCCACGCCGGCCAGGGATGGCTCGAGCGTCTCGGCATCGCCGAGCGCGCCGAGGACAAGGTCGAGGAGCTCTCGCACGGGAACCAGCAGCGGGTGCAGCTGGCCGCCGCCCTCCTGCACGGACCCGAGCTGCTGGTCCTCGACGAGCCGCTGGCCGGGCTCGACCCGAGCGGGATCGACGCCATCGGCCACGTGCTGGTCGAGCAGGCCCGGGCCGGGTGCTGCGTCCTGTTCTCGAGCCACCAGCTCGACCAGGTCGAGGACCTGTGCGAGTCGGTCGCCATCATCGACCACGGCCGCCTCGTCGTGGCCGGCCGGGTCGACGACCTGGCCGACGAGCGGCCCACGGCGCCTGGTGGTGCGCGTGCGAGGGCGACCGCGACGGCGTCGTGGGCACGCGGCCTGGCCGGCGTCGACGATCTCCGAGGTCGCCGGCGGCGAGGTGCGGCTCGTGCTCGACGACGCGGTCGACAGCGATGCCGTGCTGCGGGCGGCCATGGCCGCGGCCGGGTCACCGAGTTCGTGTTCGCCCGCCGCCGCCTGTCCGAGGTGTTCCGTGAGGCGCTGGCGTGACGATCGTCGTCGTCCTCGTCGCTCTCGCCGTGATCGCCGTCGTCCGGGTCGCGCTGCGCGCCCGCCGCCGGCGCGACACCGACCCCGCGTTCGCCGACGCACCTGCCGCGGCGCCTCATGGCTGGGCGACGCCGGCCTCGTGGCCGCCCGCGAGATCCGGGAGCGGGTGCGGGGCCGGATCTTCCGGGTCGGGACGCTGCTGATCCTGGCCGTCGTGGCCGGCGCCATCGTCATTCCCACCCTGGTCCACGGCACGCACGCAGCCCGAACGGGTCGGCGTCGTCGGCCCGCTCCCGGCGGCGCTGCGCTCGACCGTCGCCACCGCGGCCAAGAGCGTCGGCACGACCGTGCGCTTCGTCGACGAGCCTGACGCCGCCACGGCCCGCGCCCAGCTCCGGACGGGCACGGTCGGCCTCGTGATCCTCGACGGCCGGGAGCTCGTGGTGAACCAGCCCATCCGCTCGGACGACACCTCCACGGACGCGCACGTTCGTCGCCGCCACGGCGCGCACGCTCGGGGTGGCCAAGGCGCTGGCCGACGCGCAACTCACCCCGGCTCAGTCGTCGGCGCTGGCCCACGCCAAGCCGCTCCCCGTGCACAGCCTGCAGCCGGGGAGCTCGAAGTCGAAGGTCAACGCGACGACGGTGATCGGGCTGATCCTGATCTTCCTGATGCTCACGCAGTACAACACCTGGATCCTGATGGGCGTCATGGAGGAGAAGTCCAGCCGCGTCATCGAGGTGCTGCTGGCCGCCATCAAGCCGATCCAGCTCCTGAGCGGCAAGGTGCTCGGGATCGGCCTGGTGGCCTTCGGCCAGGCCGCCCTCGTCGTCGTCGTCGCCCTCGTGCTCGGCGCGGCCGTCGGGTCCGACCTCCTCCACGGCTCGGCACCGCTGGTCCTGGTGAGCACACTCGCTGTGGCTCGTCCTCGGCTACGCCTTCTACTGCTGGGTCTATGCGGCTGCCGGCTCCATGGCCGAGCGCCAGGACCAGGTGCAGAGCCTGGCCCTCCCGCTCAGCCTCCCCATCCTCTTCGGGTACGTGGTCGCCATCACGGCAGCCTCCTCGGGCGACGCGTCGCCGTTGCTCCGGGTGCTCGGGTACGTGCCGCCGACGGCGCCCTTCGCCATGCCCGTCCTCGTCGGCCTTTCCGCCGTCACCTGGTGGCAGTTCGCCGCCTCCGCCGCCATCAGTGTCGTGTGCACCATCGGTGTGGCCCGCGTGGCCACCGCGGTCTACCGGCGGGCCATCCTGCGCACGGGACGGCGCGTCCGCTTGCGCGAAGCCTTCTCCCGGGCCGGCTGACCTCGCTCGACCCGCCGGTCAGAGGGCGGCGCAGGCCCAGTCGGAGCCGGCGTGCACGGTGTCGGTGTCACGCCCCGAGCGCAGCACGCGGCCCGGCACGGCGCCCGTGAACGCGCCGGCGCGCACGATCTCGGTGCCGTTCACCAGCACGTGGCCGACGCCTACCGCCTCGGCGTAGAGGCGGCTGGCTCCGCCCGGCAGGTCGTCGCGGGTGCGCACGGCGCCGTGGCCGATGGTGGCCGGGTCCAGCACCACCACGTCGGCGAAGGCGCCCGGGACGAGCCGGCCGCGGTCACGCAGTCCGTAGAGGCGGGCCGGGACGTCCGTGAGCTGGCGCACCGCCTGCTCCCAGGTGAGCAGGCCGCGGGCCCGCACGCCGTCACCGAGCATGGAGGTCGAGTAGATGGCGCCGCACATGGTGTCGAGGTGGGCGCCGGCATCGGATCCGCCCACGATGGCGCGCTCGTCCTGCCAGGTCTCGCGCGCGCAGCACCCAGTCCTCCTCCGACTCGCCGATGGGAGGCCGCAACCCGGTGCGCAGGCCGTCCGCCACGACGACGTCGAGCAGCGCGTCGAAGGGGGCCACCCCCCGCGCCCGGGCGATCTCGCCGACGGTGCGCCCCTCCGCGTCGGCGTTCTCGGGAGCGAACGTCTCCTCGAAGACGAGGCGGTCCCACACCGCGAGATGGCGCAGGATCCCGGCCTCCTCGGACTGCGCGCCGGCGTCGAGCCGCCGTCGGGTCTCGGGATCCGAGAGCGCCGCCATGCGCTCGGCGGGCGGCAGGGCGAACACCTCACGCCATCCCGGCAGTCCGTCGAGGATGGCACCGTGCTCGAAGCTGAGGCGCAGCTGCATGGTGTGGGGCAGCGTCAGCGCGACCACGGTGGCGCCACGCGCCGCCGCCGCCGTGCCGGCGGCGAGCTGGTTCCACCCGTTGTCGGGGTTCATGGCCGAGACGCCGAGCACGTTCCAGTTGACCGGCCGGTCTGCCAGCAACGACATCGTGGCGAGGAAGTCGACCTCCTCCTCGGTGAAGCCGTTGAGGCATCCGGGCACGATGAGCTCGACCGTGGTGCCGTCGTGATCGCGCACGAGCGGCGGCGAGGCGCTCCATCTCCTCCCGGCCGGCGGCCCGCGAGGGGACGGGCTGCCCGTCGCCGTCGTTGTGGGTGTGCACCTGCGAGGTGGAGAACCCGAGCGCGCCCTCCGCCAGGGCGGCGTGCAGCGCCGCCCTCGAGGGCATCGAGGTCCGCCGCGCTGGCAACGCCGCCGACGGCGCGCTCGCCCATGACCAGGCGGCGCAGGGTCGAGTGCCCGACCAGGAAGCCGGCGTTCACCGCGATGCGGCCGTCGAGGTGCGCCGAGCCACTCGCCGAAGGAGCCCCAGTCCCACGGCAGGCCGGCGCGCAAGGCCGCGAGCGGCATGCCCTCGACCCGCGCCATCATCCGGGAGATGTAGTCGACGTGCTCCGGCGCCAGGGGCGCCAGCGAGAACCCGCAATTGCCGCCCAGCACGGTCGTCACGCCGTGCAGCGGCGACGGGCTGGCATTGGGGTCCCAGAACAGCTGGGCGTCGTAATGGGTGTGCAGGTCCACGAAGCCGGGCGTCACGAGCATGCCGCCGGCGTCGATCACGGTGGCGTCGCCCCCGGCCCCACGGCCGGCGTCGGGGCCGATGGCCGACACCCGCTCGCCCTCGATGACGACGTCGGCCCGGACGGCCGCCGCACCGGTGCCGTCGACCACCGTCCCGCCGCGGATGGCCAGGGTCACGGCAGCACCCCCGTGCTCGGCCGGCGCCGGCCGGCGCACCCGGACCCGCTGACGGGCGAAGGCCTGCATGCCCTCGGCGCCCAGCTCCACGCCGAAGCCGGACTGCTTCCACCCGCCCATGGGGGCGTACATGTCGATGGTGGAGATGCCGTGGGCGTTCACGAACACCGTGCCGGCCGAGAGGCGGGACGCCACATCGGCGGCCAGCGCCTCGTCGTTGCTCCAGACGGAGGCGCACAGGCCGAACGGCGTGTCGTTGGCCGCCTCGACCGCCGCGTCGAGGTCGTCGTAGGGGATGACCGGCAGGGCGGGGGCGAACTGCTCCTCGCGCACGATGCCCGAGTCCGCCGGCGGCGCCACCACGAGCGCCGGCGAGACGAGGTAGCCCCCGCCGCCGCGTCCTCGGCCCGGACCCGTCCCGGCCGGAGCACCGCGGCGCCGCGCGCCGCCGGCCTCGGCGAGGAACGCCTCCACGCGATCGCGCGCGCGCGGCCGTGTGCACGGGTCCCATCGTCACCTCCCTCGGCCAAGCCGTCCCCCACCACCTCGGTGGCGAGCCGGCCGGCCAGCGCGTCCACCGTCTCGTCCATCCGGTCACGGTGCACGTAGAGCCGCTTGATCGCCATGCAGACCTGGCCGCTGGTCACGAAGGCCGCCTCGACGAGGCGGTCGGCCAGCGCGCCGTCGGCGGCGACGTCGGGGGCGAGGATGGCGGCGTCGTTGCCGCCCAGCTCGAGCACGACCGGGCGGGTCGTGGCGGCGGCTGCGGCCATGACCGCCTGCCCGGTGCCCACGCCGCCGGTGAACGACACCATGTCGACGCCGGGGTGGCCGACCAGCGCCGCGCCGAGGGCGGCGTCGGGCCCGTTCACGACGTTGAGGACGCCCGGGGGGAGCACCGCGGCCATGGCGGCGGCGACCAGCAGCACCGTCCCCGGGCACGTCGGCGGCGCCTTGACCACGACGGTGTCGCCGGCCAGCAGCGCCGGCAGCACCTTGTTGGCCATGACCGAGACGGGCCAGTTGAAGGGGAGGATGGCCGCGACCACCCCGTGCGGCACCCACTCGATCCGGGTCGCCCCGCCACTGACCTCGCGAGCGGCGAGCGCCTCGGCCACGAGCGGTGCGAAGGCCGTGGCCATGCCGCGCCATGGTGGCCGTGTCGAAGACCGCCTCGAGGTGCGTCTTGCCGTGCTCGCGGGTGAGCAGGCGGGCCAGGTCTCCCGCCTCGACGGCGGCCACGCCCGCCTCGGCCGCCGCGACGACCGCGCGCCGCCCGCTCCTCCATCGTCCGTGACGCCCACGCCGGCTGGGACCGGCGCGCCGCGTCCACGGCCCGGTCGAGCTGGGCCGGCGCTGGTGGCCGGGGCGTCGAGGACGACCTCGGCCGGCCGGACCGGGTTCGTCACCGGGTAGGTCCCGCCGGCGCCGGCGCACCACGGTGCCGTCGATGAGGAGGCCGACGCCCGTGGTGACGCTCGACGTGTGTGGTCATGCGCACCCCCCGGGCCGGCCGACTTCGCTGACGATAGTGTCACCTTCTCGTGGGAGCCGTCGAGACGGAGCGGGCGCAGCACCGGGCGACGCTGCTGCCCGACCCCGAGCCCCGGCCGATCAGGGTGCCCGTGATCTCGGTCGACGACCACCTCATTGAGCCGCCCGACCTCTTCGAGGGGCGGCTGCCCGTCGACGTTGGCGGCCGGGGCGCCGCGGGTCGTCGAGGACGAGGACGGCACGCAGTCGTGGGTCTTCGAGGGCAACCGCTATCCCAACGTGGGCTCAACGCCGTGGTCGGGCCGTCCCCGAGAGGAATGGAGCATGGAGCCGGCCCGCTTCGACGAGATGCGCCCGGGCTGCTTCGACATCGTCGCCCGCATTCAGGACATGGACCGGGCCGGCGTCTGGGCCTCGCTCTGCTTCCCGTCCCTCGTGTCGGGCTTCTGCGGCGCCGTCTACTCGCGGGCGCACGACCGCGAGCTCGGCCTGGCCTGCCTGCGTGCCTTCAACGACTGGCACCTCGAGGAGTGGGCGGGCCCGTCGCCGGACCGCATCATCCCGCTGCAGCTGCCCTGGCTGGCCGACGTCGAGGTGGCCACGGCCGAGGTGCGCGCCAACGCGGACGCGGGGGTTCAAGGCCGTGAGCTTCCCCGAGTTCCCGGCCCAGCTCGGCCTGCCCTCCATCTTCAGCGGGCGGTGGGATCCCTTCTTCGCCGCCTGCGAGGAGACGGACACCGTCGTGTGCCTGCACACGGGTGCCTCGGCATGGGCCCCGCTCCCCTCGCCCGACCCGCCCTTCGAGCTGCTCCCCACCGTGTTCCCCGTGAACGCGCTCCTGGCGGCGGGCGAGTGGCTGTGGTCCGGCGTGCCGCTGCGCTTCCCCCGGCTGCACGTCGCGATGTCCGAGGGCGGCATCGGCTGGGTGCCGATGCTGATGGACCGGGCCGACTACGTGCTGGCGCACTCGGCCTCGGGCACCGAGAGCCACGCCTGGCCCTCCGACCTCCTCCCGAGCGAGGTGCTGCGCCGGAACTTCTGGTACTGCTCCATCGACGACCCCTCCGCCGTCGCGCAGCGCCACGTCATCGGCGTCGACCACATCATGGTCGAGAGCGACTACCCGCACGCCGACTCGTCGTGGCCCGACACCCAGCTCGTGCTGGCGGAGAACTGGGGCTCGCTGCCCGACGACGAGCTGCGGGCGGTGGCCGGGGGCAACGCGGCGCGGCTCTTCCGCCACCCGCTGCCGGACGCCGACGACTGGCGCCCGCGGCCCTAGCCGTGGCGCGACGACCACCTCCCGCCGCGCGCCGGCCCCGTCGTCGACGCCGACGGCCACGTGGTCGAGCCCGCTCGAGGCCTGGGCCGGACTGCCCGAACCGTCGCGGCCCACGCATCGCCGCGGACGCGGCCGGCTACGAGCACGTCGTCGTCGGCGCCACCGAGATCCTCGCCGTGCCGCTCGGCAACCTGGCCCGCCCGGGCTCGACCTTCGACGACCCCTCCCGGTTCCGCCCGCTGGCCGACGCCCACCCCGGCGGGGCGGACCCGGTGCGCGCGTCTGGCCGACATGGACAGCGAGGGCATCGACCAGGCGGTCCTGTACCCGACGATCGGGCTCTACTTCTCCGTCGTCGACGACCCGGCCGCCGCGGTCGCGGCTGGCCGTGGCGTACAACGACTGGCTGGCCGGCTACTGCGCCGCCGACCCGGCGCCGGCTCTTCGGGGCGGCCATGCTCCCCCTGCAGGACCCCGACGCGGCGGCGCGGGAGCTGCGCCGGGCCGTGACCGAGCTCGGGCTTCGTGGCGGGGTTCGTCCGCCCCAACCCCTGCCTCGGCCGCTCGCTGTCGCGACCGCGCCTACGACACGGTGTGGGACGCCGCCGAGGAGCTCGACGTGCCCGTCGGCGATCCACGAGGGCAGCTCGGTCATCGTGCCCACGCTGGGGTCGGACCGCCCGTTCAACCCGCTCGTCCTGCACGCCGTGTCCCACCCCTTCGAGGAGATGCTCGCCTGTGCCCAGCTGATCGCCTTCGGGGTGCTCGAGCGCCATCCGGGCCTGCGCTGCATCTTCCTCGAGTCCGGCGGCGGCTGGGCCCCGTTCTGGCTCGAGCGCCTCGACGAGCAGGCCGAGTCCTTCGGCGGCTTCTGCCCCGACCTGTCGCTGCGGCCGTCCGAGTACTTCGCCCGCCAGTGCGCCATCAGCTTCGAGGTCGACGAGCGCACCCTGCCGGTGCTGGCCCCGTTCGTCGGACCCGGTCGCATCGTGTGGGGCAGCGACTACCCGCACCACGACGCCACCTTCCCCGGTGCCGTCGACGCGCTGCGCGCCACCATCGCCCCGTGCCCCACGGCCACCCAGGCCAAGATCCTCGGGCTCAACGCCCGGGGCATCTACCGCCTCCCCCCGCGCCACGTCGGACCGGCGGCACTCGTCGGTGACTACTTCGCCGCCGTCACGGCCCAGGACCCCGGAGCTGCTGCGCGGGCTGTTCGCGCCGGACGCCGTGTTCGACGTGGACGGGGACCGCCGCACCGGGCACGAGGACATCCTTCGCTACTACACCGAGCACACCTTCGTGTTCGAGGACTTCCGGCCCGAACCCGGACCGTTGCTCGTCGACGGGTCCCGCGTGACGGTCGACATCGACGTGCACCTCGGCGGGGCGCGAGCGCACGGTGCGCGACGTCTTCGAGACGGACGGCACGCGCATCACCGCGCTGCGCGTCCGCGGTTTCGCCGACGTGCTGCGGGCGGCGGGCCCGCCCTGACTCAGGTCGATCGGCACCGGCTGTGGCTGCGGCCCGCGCAGGAGCCGGCCCGGGCGGGCGCCCGTGGCCTCGTCGTGCTCGCGCACCACGACCCCCGACTTGACGGTGGCGACGTAGCCCCGCGCCCGCTGGATCAGCCGCTTGCCCGAGCCCGGGAGGTCGTAGACCATCTCGCGGCGGCTCGAGGGCCAGCGCCTCGTGGTCGATCACGTTGACGTCGGCCAGGTAGCCCCGGCGCCAGCAGGCCGCGGTCGCGGAACCCGTAGAGCTCGGCCGTGCGCCGGGTCTGCAGGTGCACCACGGTCTCGACGGGGAGCCGCTCGCCGCGCCGGCGGTCGCGGGCCCAGTGCGCCAGCATGAACGTCGGGAGGCTGGCGTCGCACAGCACGCCGCAGTGCGCCCCACCGTCGCCGAGCCCGAGCACCGTGGCCGGGTGGAGCAGCATCTCGCGCACGGCGTCCAGGTTGCAGGCGGCGTAGTCGAGCAGGGGCAGGTACAAGAGCTCTTCGCCGTCGCGCCCGAGCATCAGGTCGTAGAGGACCTCGTCGCGTGCTGCGACCCTGCGCCGCCGCGAGCGCGCTGACGCTGCGCTCGGGCGGCGGCTCGTAGTCGGGCGGGTCGCCCGAGCGGGAAGAGCTTGTGCAGGTTGGCCCGCAGCAGCTCGACGAAGCCACCGGGCTGCGGGCTCCTCGCCCAGGATGGCCGCCCGCACCTCGGGCCGGCGCAGCCGCGCCACACGCTCGGGCAGCGGGCAGGTCGGCGATCTCCTGGTAGGCGCGGTGGTGCGCGAAGGGGTGCGTGGTGGACTGGAACCCGACCATCAGCGACGTCGGCTTGCCCGCCACCTGGGGGACGAGCCACGCGCCGCGCCGGTTGGCCGCCACGCCGCGGTCGATCCACTCGCGCCACAGATCGGGGGCGAAGTCGGCCTGCAGCACCTGGTAGGTGACGGGCACGCCGGCCCGCAGCGAGATCTCCGACATCCAGGCGAACTCGTGGTCGAGGTCCCGCATGTCGCTGGCCACCGAGAAGACCCGGTGCCCCGCCTTGCCGAGCGCCTCGCCGATGCGCGATGAGCTCGTCGGCTGCGGCGGTCGTGCCGGCCGCCAGCTCGCCGTCCTTGGCCCGGTGCAGGATGGTGCGCGTCGTCGACGACGCCGATGGCGCCCGGCGTGCACGGCCTCGCGCACGATGGCCGCCATCTCGGCGATCTCCTCGGCGGTGGCGGTCGTCGTTGGCCCGGCCCTCGCCCAGGACGTAGGCGCGCAGCGCACCGTGGGGGACGAGGCCGGCCACGTCGAGCACCCGGTCGGTCCGCTCCACCTCGTCGAGGTACTCCCCGAAGGTCTCCCAGTTCCAGTTCATGCCCTCGGCCAGCGCGGTGCCCGGGATGTCCTCCACGCCCTCCATGAGCTGGATCAGCCATTCCCGGTCCGAGTCCCGCGCCGGCGCGAAGCCCACGCCGCAGTTGCCCATGACGACGGTGGTGACCCCGTGCCACCCCGACGGCGAGACCTCGGGGTCCCAGGTGGCCTGGCCGTCGTAGTGGGTGTGGATGTCGACCCAGCCCGGCGTGACCAGCCGACCCTCGGCGTCCACCTCGCGGCGGGCGGCGCCGTCGACCTCACCGACCGCCGTGATGATGCTGCCGTCGATGGCGACGTCACCGGTCCGGGTCGGCCGGCCCGATCCGTCCGCGATCGTGCCGCCCCGGATGATCAGGTCGTGCATGGCTGCTCCTCTGTCCGCTACACCCAGCTTCGCAGTTTTTCGATCATGCCGACCGGATCGGCGCCGACCGGGTTCACGTTGAGGTGGGTCACGCCGGCCTCGGCCAGCGCGGCGACCCGCTCCTTGATGTAGGACTCGGGCCCGCACAGCGACGTGGCCTCGAGCAGCTCGGAGGGCACGAGCGCCGCCGCCTCGGCCTTCTGGCCGGAGAGGTAGAGGTCCTGGATCGCCGCCGCCTCCTTCTCGTAGCCGTAGCGGCAGGCCAGCGCGTTGTAGAAGTTCTTCCCCTTGGCGCCCATGCCCCCGATGTAGAGGGCGGCCATACCCCGTCCCAGCTCGCGGATGGATCCGACCTCGGACTCCTCGCCGATGGCCAGGATCCCGCCGGCGGCGATCTGCAAGGTGCCGAGCGAGGGGTCGCGCCGGGCCGTGCCGGCGGCGAGGGCGGGCCCGAACACGTCCTTGGCCTTGTCGGGCACGAAGAAGATGGGCAGCCAGCCGTCGGCCACCTCGGCCATCATGGCCACGTTCTTCTCACCGAGGGCGGCGACCCAGATCGGGATGCGGGAGCGGACCGGGTGGTTGATGATCTTCAGTGCCTTGCCGAGGCCCGTGCCCTCCCCCGCCGGCAGCGGGATGTGGTACGCCGCGCCGTCGTGCTCGAGCGGGGCCTCGCGGGCCCACACGGCGCGGCAGATCTCGATGATCTCGCGGGTGCGGGCGATGGGGCGGTCGTACGCGACGCCGTGGAAGCCCTCGATCACCTGGGGCCCGGAAGCCCCGATCCCGAGCTGGCAGCGGCCGCCCGAGATGGCGTCGATCCCCGCCGCCGTCATGGCGATGAGCGTGGGCGTGCGGCTGTAGATGGGCAGGATGGCGGAGCCGATGTCCACCCGCTCGGTCTTGGCCGCCAGGTAGCCCATGAAGCTGGGCGCGTCGAAGCTGTAAGCCTCGGCCACCCACACGATGTCGAGCCCGACCTTCTCGAGCTCCGCCGCCTGGCGGGCGGAATCCTCGAATCCCCCGGCGTAGCTCAGCGTCATGGACAGCTTCACGCGGTCCTCCCTTTCCTCGACGTCGGCGGGGTGCGTCGTGGTGAACGCCCCAAGGAGAAGAGGATCCTAAACCTCAGCCCGTCGGCCCGCCCGTAGCATCACTGCCATGGCGGCGACCCGCATGTTCGTGCTCTTCGACCTCGGCGGAGTGCTCGTCGACCCCGGTGGCGTCGGCCCCATGCGCGCGCTCGCCGGCATCGGGAGCGACGAGGAGCTCTGGTCGCGCTGGCTGAGCTGCCGCTGGGTGCGCGCCTTCGAGGCGGGTCGCTGCTCGCCGGAGGAGTTCGCCGCCGGGGTGGTGGGCGACTGGGGCCTCGCCCTCGAGCCGGCCGCCTTCCTCGAGGCGTTCGGCGGGTGGCACGGCGGCCCGTATCCCGGCGCGGTGGAGCTCGTCGCGACGGTGCGCGACGCGGCCCGGGTCGGCTGCCTCTCCAACACCAATGCGTTCCAGTGGGACACGCACTTCGAAGGAGCCCCCATCGGCAATGCCTTCGAGTTCCGCTTCCTCTCCTTCGAGCTCGGGATGGTCAAGCCGGACGACGAGATCTTCGAGGAGGTCGCGTCGAGGCTGCCCGTCGCTCCGGTGGAGGTGCTCTTCCTCGACGACAACGCGGCCAACGTCGCCGGGGCGGAGACAATCGGGTTCACGGCCCGCCATGTGCGCGGCATCGACGAGGCCGCCACGCGCTGGCGGCGGCGGGGGTCCTCGAGATCTGACCCGGGGCAGCGAGCCGCCGGACCGGCGCCGGGCACGCCACATGTGCCAACATGCCGCCATGGTTGCCAACGGCCCGAGCCTGCGTCTCCTGCCGCGCCTGAGCGACGACGTCGCCTTCTTCTGGACCTCCGGCGCGGACGGCGTGCTGCGGCTGCAGCGCTGCAACGCCTGCGGCTTCTACATCCACCCGCCCGGCCCCGTCTGCCCGCGCTGTCTGTCGCGCGACCTGGCGCCCCAGGAGGTCAGCGGCCGCGGCCACGTGGAGACCTTCACCGTCAATTACCAGCAGTGGATCCCGGGCAGCGACACCTACATCATCGCCTGGGTGTCGATCGACGAGCAGCCCAGCGTGCGGCTGACCACCAACCTCGTCGGCGTCGAGCCCGACGACGTGCACGTCGGCATGCCGGTCCGGGTGGTCTTCGAGCACGTCGAAGACGTGTGGCTGCCGCTCTTCACGCCCGAGGGCGCGTCGTGAGCCCACCACCGGCAGAGGAGCCGCTGGAGCGCCGGGCCATCATCTCGGGCATCGGGCAGTCCGCCGTGGGGCGCCGGCTCGGACGCTCCGACCTCGACCTCACCGTCGAGGCGGCGTTGGATGCGATCGCCGACGCCGGGCTGACCCGTGACGACATCGACGGGATCTCGACCTACCCCGGCATGGGCGCCGGCACCGCCGGCTTCGGCGGGCCGACGACACCCGAGGTCCAGGACGCCCTCGGGCTGTCCCTCGACTGGCACGACGGGGGCGGCGAGGGGCCGGGTCAGATGCGCGCCGTGCAGGTGGCGGCGCTCGCCGTGGCGGCCGGGCTGGCCCGCCACGTCCTGGTCTACCGCACCGTCACCGAGGGCGAGCGCCCAGGGCACCGGCGGGCGGCAGGGCATCGGCGTGCCGTCCGGCGGCGGTGGGGGCTCGCATGCCCCGCTTCGGCAGCTTCATGCAGTGGTCGCTCCCCTTCGGGGCGGCGTCGGCCGCCAATTGGCTCGCCATGGTCGCCCAGCGCCGCGTGCACGAGTTCGGCCTCACCCGCGAGCAGCTGGGCCAGATCGCGCTGAACGGGCGGCGCAACGCGGCCCTGAACCCCAAGGCCATCTACAGCGACCCGATGTCGATGGAGGACTACCTGGCGGCCCGCATGATCACGACGCCGCTCTGCCTCTTCGACTGCGACGCGCCCTGTGACGGCTCCACCACCGTCATCGTCTCGCACCGTGACGTCGCCGCCGACCTCGACCACCCGGCCGTGCACATCAACGCCATCGGCACGGCCCTGCGGGGGCGGCCGAGCTGGGACCAGTTCGACGACATGACCTCCATGGCGGCCCGCGACGCCGGCGCCTCCCTGTGGGAGCGCACCGAGCTCACACCGGCCGACGTCGACACGGCGCAGCTCTACGACGGCTTCTCCATCCTCGCCATGGTGTGGCTCGAGGCGCTCGGGTTCTGCGGCCGTGGCGAGAGCGGGCCCTTCATTGAGGACGGTGCCAACATCGCCCGCGACGGCCTGCTGCCGCTGAACACGGCGGGGGGCCAGCTCTCGGGCGGCCGGCTGCACGGATTCGGCTTCATCCACGAGGCGTGCGTGCAACTGCGCGGCGAGGGCGGCGAACGCCAGGTCGTGCGGCCCGGTGGGCGCGGACCCGAGGTGGCCGCGGTGGCCAACGGCGGCGGGCCGATCGCCGGCGCCATGCTGCTGACCCGCGGCGTCGGCTGAACCGGAGGCCGCTCAGCCCGGCTTGGTGCCGGCCAGGTGGTGTGCGGCACGCGCCGCCAGCGCGACCAGGGTGAGGGTCGGGCCGTAGCCGCTCGATGTGACGAACACGGACGAGTCCGCCACGACGACGTTGTCGAGCGCGTGCACCCGCCCCCAGCGGTCCACCACGGAGGTCTCGGGGTTGTCACCCATGCGCGCCGTCCCGATGACGTGGCGGCTCTCGGGCACGGGGGTCGCCCCGACGCCGTGGTACGACACCCCGGGCGACGAGGTGTGGAGCACCCACTCCGCGCCCATCTCCTCGAGCACGGACTGCAGGATCTTCCCGTGGTACTTCGACGCGGCCAGCTCGTGCTGACCGGGCTGGTACGTGACGCGCGCCACCGGGAACCCCCTGACGTCACGCACCGACGGGCTGAGGTCGACCGTGTTGGTCGGGTAGGGCAGGTCCTCTCCCTGCATGATGAAGGCCCACATGCGCTCGCGCAGGTTCGACTCGCGCATGGTCACGGCATGGCCACGGCCCCACGGCGAGTGGCGTGCCTCCATGATGGGCAGCCCGCCGCCGCTGTGCTCGACCAGGCCACCGCGGAACCACGGCAACCCCGCACCCAGGGCCGCCTCCCGGGAGCGTTCGTCCTGCACCATCGCGTCGTCGTGCACGTGCGTGACGGCGCGGCCCTTGTGCGGGTGCAGACGCAGGTGCGGGAAGTGGCCGACGACGATCGTCTGGAAGTGCACCATCAGGTGGCGGCCGAGTGCCGGGTGCTCCAGTCCGGAGAGCAGGAGAATGCGTGGCGTCTCGATCGCACCGCCGGCCACGATGACGAGCTTGGCGTCCATCGTGCGGGTGGCGCCGTCCGGCCCGATGAACTCGACGCCGGTGGCCGTCCGGCCCTGTGTCACGATCCGGCTCACGTAGGTCTCGGCCATCAGCTCGAGCCGGCCGGTCCTCATGGCCCGGGTGAGGAGCGCGACCGGATCGCCCTTGGCATGGATCGGGCAGCCGAAGAACGCGCAGTACCCGCAGTTGTTGCACGCGGGCCGGCCGTCGTAGGCGATGCTGTTGGCGGCCGTCGGTGCCTCGTAGGGATGGAGCCCGACCTTCTCGGCCGCGGCGGACGACAGCACCGCGCCGTACATCGGCGCACCGGGCGGCATCGGGTAGGGCCCGGACCGCCAGGCGGCAAAGGGGTTCGCACCCTCGCGACCGGCCACGCCGATGGCGCGCTCGACCTCGGCGTAGAACGGTTCGAGCTCGTCGTAGTCGATCGGCCAGTCGTCGACCGCGGCACCCTCCTGCGGTCCGTACGTGGAGAAGAGGCGGAAGTCCTCCTCCCGGAAGCGCGGCACCTTGCCGTCGGCGTGGGTCCCCCCGCCCCCGACCGTCGTGGGGATGGAGTTCACCTCGCCCACGTGCGTGTGCTCGCCCTCGTCGACGGAGCGCCGGAACGCCCTCGGCTCGATGAGCGGGTCCGGACCGAGGAAGTAGCGCGAGATGAACTTGATCTCGTCGTTCGAGTAGTCACCCGACGGCCGGGTGGGATCATCGGGGTCCAGCAGGTGGTTGCGCCCCTTCTCCATGATGACCACCGACCAGCCGGCGCGCGTCAGCACCTCGGCCGCCGTCGCCCCTCCGGGGCCGGACCCGATGATGACCGCGTCGGCCGTCATGGCAGGGACACCTCGGCGTCGCTGTACCCGCGGGGTTGCACGTCCCCGTCGTACCCGATGTAGTCCCAGCCGACGCAGTCGCGGTTGCCGCCGTACTCCGGCGCGCCGTACATGCCCTCGCAGCAGTGCTCCCACAGCAGCTCACAGAACGCCTCGTCTGCCCGCAAGCGGCGCTGCTGCTCCGACCCGTCCACCGCGGCGAAGTCCTCACCCAGCGCGGCGAGCCCCTCCCGGTAGCGTTGCTGGAGTCCCACCACCGGCCCGTTGAACTCGCGCTCGGGGATCCCCTGCGATCCCTCGAGCCGTGTGCGCCAGGCGAGCTCGTCGAGCCGGGTCAGGCGGTGGAAGGAGGCGAAGCCGGCGACGCCGCCCTTGCGGCCCGAGGTCGGCCCCCCGGCCCAGATCCGGGGCGGGTCGAACGAGAAGGCGCCCAGGAAGCCGTCGATGTAGTCGGCGACTCCCGCTTCCTCGGCTCCCGGTGCGCCCTGGTCGGACGGCATCATCTGCGCGCAGGCGGTCCGGAGGGTGGCGAACTCCTGTTCGTTCAGCCAGACGGGCACCGGGCAAACGTAGCGTGACGCCGGCCCAGTTGCTGACGCTGCTGTCAGGTTCGCGGTGTGGGGGCTCCGGCCGTGCCGGACCCGGCGCCCGTGTCGCCCCCCGCCGGACGCCGAGGTCGGTGCGGCCGGCCCCTCCTCGGGGACCGCGCCGACGCGGTGGGCGACCCAGAGCAGGGCGCGCTCGCTCTCGTCGAGCACCTCCGCGACGAAGTTGCCCGTCTCGTTCGCGCCGAGGTCCACCAGCCGGCACCAGTTGGTCAGCAGGCGGAAACCCGGACCGCGGTAGTGGCGACCCGCCATCCGTACGGGCACGGCGGGCATCCGGAGGACCCAGGCCACCAGGCCGCCGGCGATCTCGGGGAAGGCCGAGCGGTGCCGGGCGATCTCGGAGTAGGCGCCGGTGACGACGTCCACCATGTTCTCGAGCGCTTCGGACCCCGGCTCGAAGTAACTCGAGTGCGCCGCCACGGGCGCATGCTCCGGCGCGTTCGTGCTCATCCTGGTGCCGCCGAAGGTCGGTGCGCTCGGTGGCGCCCCGAAGACGCCCAGCTCCGCGATCGCGTCACCGGGCGCCTGCTCGGAGAAGAAATGCGACTGCTCGACGTGGAGGTCGCGGAGTTCGTCGACGGTCATGCCCGGACTTCCCGCCACGACGACGTCGGTGACCTGCAGGCCGCAATCGGCCAATGCCGCGCCCGCCACGATGGATCCGAAGCTGTGCGCGATCAGGGTCAGCGACTGGTCCGGGCGCAGCGACAGTGAGGCCACGAAGGCCGTCAGGTCGCCGGCCGCGACGAGGAGATCCTCGCCGCACTCGATGGATCCCGCGGTAGCGGCCACGATGTCGGCGGGGTTGTCATAGCCCTTCCACAGCACGACCGCGGTGGACTCGGCCGCGTCGAACACCGTCCGTGCCTCGGGGATCCAGTCGTCGCGCAGGTTGGTGCCGTCGCCGATGCCCGGCACCATGACCGCGACGTGGTCGGCGCCGTCGAGATCGCCGAAGCGGACCGCGTAGTGCTGGAGCTGCGGGCGGTAGACGAGGATGTCCCCGCCGCACGCCAGGAGCGCCTCGAGGAGCTTGACCCGGTCCGTGTCGCCTTCGGCCTCTGCGCCGGCGAGGTCCCTCTTCACCGCGATGAGGTTGTTGGCGGCACGGCGGAGCAACGGGTCCGTTCCGGGCATCCACAAAGGTTACGCTCCCGGCGCGGCGCGATCGTGCTGCCTAACCTGGTCCGGCATGGGTGAGGCACTGGCCATCCTCGCGGCGGTGTTGTTCGCCCTCGGCACCGTTCTCCAGCAGAAGGGGACCCTCAGCACCGCGGCGACGGGGGATGACCCGCGGTTCCTGCTCCAGATCCTGCACCGTCCCGTGTGGTTGGCCGGCGCCGTCCTGCAGTCCTCGGGCTGGGTCGTCCAGGCCATGGCGCTCGACCGGGCTTCCCTGGTCGTGGTCCAGTCCCTCACGGCGCTCAGCCTGGTGCTCGCACTCCCGCTCGGGGCGGCGCTCACCGCGCAGCACATCGGCCGGCGCGAATTGTCCGGCGCCATCCTGACCCTGCTCGGGATCGTCTTCTTCATCTCGGCGGGGCAGCCACAGGGCGGCACGTCGAGTCCGGGCGCCGCGGCCTGGTGGGCCGCCTGCCTCGTGACGGGAGCGCTCGTGCTCGCACTGTTCATCGTGGGGAGGCGCTTCCGCGGTGCCGCCAAGGCCCTGACGTACGGTGCCGCAGCAGGTCTGGGCTACGGCCTGCAGGCGGCGGTCACCAAGACGTTCGTGACCGAGATCGGCGGCGGTGTCCTCGCCCTGCTCAGCAGCTGGTCGGTCTACGTGCTGATCATCAGCGCCGTGAGCGGGTTCGCCCTGCAGCAGACCGCGCTGAAGACCGGTGTCCTGGCGCCTGCCATGGCGTCGAGCAATTCGGTCACCCTGTTCTCGAGCGTGATCCTCGGCATCGCCGTGTACGGGGAGTCGCTGGCCAAGGGCGGGGCCTCCCACTCCGGATCCGCCATCGTCGGCCTCGTGGTCGCGATCGTCGGGATCGCACTGCTCGCCGGCTCCGAGGAGCCGCAGGTGACCGAGACCGGCACGGCGAACCCCTCCCCCGCGACGTGAGCGGCGCCGTCGGGTCGCAACCGGGGCAGGCCTAGTTGCCGGCCGTGCACATCCTCGGCTCGGTGGAGATCGCCGGCAGCTGGTGGCAGTACGTGGCCCTGTTCGTGGCGGTGGCCGCGTCGTGGGCCGGTGTGCCCTTCATCGGCGCCACCGCGCTCGGCGCCGCCGGCGTTGCAGCCAGCCAGGGAAGGCTCAACCTGGCGCTGGTGGTGGGGGTCTCGACGCTGGCCGGTGAGGTCGGCGGGCTCACCGGGTACGCCATCGGCAACCGCTGGGGACGCGAGATCCTGGAGCGGCCCGGCAGGCACCAGGCGGGCCGCCAGCGGATGGTCGAGCGCGGCGAGCGCGCCTACGCACGGTGGGGGCGTCTGGCGGTCTTCTTCACACCGGCCATCGTCTCGGGCACCGCCAAGATGCAGCACGGGCAGTTCGTCCTCTGGAACCTCGTCGCGTCGCTGGGCTTCTCGGTCTCGGTCGCGGCCAGCGCGTACGGGCTCGGGAGGGTCTTCACCGGCCACCATTCGCCGCACGACATCGCGATCCTGCTCGTGGGGCTCGTCGTCGGTGTGCTGGTGACCGTGCACTTCATCCGGCACCGCCACCGTCTCGCCGCGGCGGGGCCGCCGTCAGCGCGGTAGGCCGAGGATCCTGCCGGCGATGATGTCGCGCTGCACCTGCGACGTCCCCCCGGCGATGCCTGCCGCCTTGCTCCACAGCCACTGCCTCGCCCAGGGCCCGGCCGCAGCCGACGCCGGGTCGCGCCCGGTGACGAGGAGTGCCGCGTCGGAGAGGTTCTGCGTCATGGCCGTCCAGGTCAGCTTGACCCAGCTCGACTCCGGACCGGGCTCCTCTCCACGCCCCAGGCGAGTCAGGGTGCGCAGGTTGTGCAGCCGGAGCACGCCGAGGTCGATGTAGGCCTGCGCCAGGGCGTCGGCGACGAGGGGGTCGTCGAGCGCGCCGTTGGCCCGTGCCTCCTCGTACAGGCGGGCCAGGTAGGTCTCGTGGACGACCTGCTCCTTGAATGGGAAGTTCGTCCCGCGTTCGTGCGCCAGGGTCGAGCCGGCCACGGTCCAGCCCTGACCCTCGGTCCCCACCACGTGCTCGGCCGGCACGAAGACGTCGGTCAGGAAGACTTCGTTGAACTCTGCGTCCCCGGTCATCTGCACCAGCGGGCGCACGTCGACCCCGGGCTCGGACATGTCGACGATCAGCGCCGTGATGCCCTGTTGCGGACGCGGGGCATCGGGTTCGGTACGGGCGAGGCACAGACCCCAGCTGGCGAACTGGGCGTACGACGTCCAGACCTTGCGGCCCGTCACCAGGTAGCCCCCGTCGACCGGCGTCGCGCTGGTGGAGAGGGATGCCAGGTCGCTGCCGGCGTCGGGTTCGCTGAAGAGCTGGCACCAGATCTCCTCCGCCGAGAGGATGGGCGGCAGGTGACGCAGGCGCTGGTCCTCGGTGCCGTGTGCCAGCAGCGTCGGTCCGACCAGGTTGATGCCGACGCGGTTCACCGGTTGGGGCGCCTGCGAGCGGGCGTACTCGCTCTGGTACAGCGCGACCTGCACCGGCGTCGCGCTGCGCCCGCCGTACGCGCTGGGCCAGTGCACGCCCACCCAGCGGTCGGCCGCCAGGGTGGCCTGCCACTCCCGGCCCCAGGCCACCTCGTCGGCCAGGTCGACGAACGCGGGCGGGCGGTGGGGATGCGCGGCGAGCCAGTCCCGGAACGAGGCCGCGAACTCCTCGTCCTCCCGCCTCAGTGCGAGGTCCACCGCTGCCCCGTCTCCCGTACTGACATCGGCGTCACGTTAGTGGGGTGCGGGTAGGGTGCCCTGCCGTGACGGCCCGCCTCCGACCCACCTGGGTGCCGCGTCTCGCCACCACCTACCGGCGACCGGGTGGCCCCTGGGACGTGCCGACGCTCGACACGCTGCTGTCGGCCCACGGCGGCGAGATCGTCGACGGCGACACGAGGCTCTCTGCATCCGGGGCCGATGCGCTGGTGGCCGTCGTCGCCGGTGGGCTGCGCGAGCGCGGCGTCCGCCGGGGCGATGCCGTGGCGTGGCAGGTGCCCAACAGCCTGGCCGCCGCGGTCCTGACCCGTGCCTGTTGGCGCCTCGGTGCCGTGGCGGCACCCGTGCTCCACTCATTCGGGTCCGGCGACGTCGAGGCGGCTCTCTCCCAGATCGACCCTGCGCTGGTCCTCGAGCTCGCGCCCGATGCCATCTCCGACCCGGCCGCTCTGGCCGGCGCGCTCGGCGGCGCACCCGTGCCGGTGGGCGGAGGTGCCGGCCGGCCCTCCGACGTCGCACTCGTCCTGTTCACCTCGGGATCGACGGGCGTGCCGAAGGCGGTGCTCCACACCCACCGCGCCTTGAGCTGGAAGGCCGGCCTGATGGCGCAGGTGCACGGCCTCGGCCCGGCCGACGCCGTGCTCGATGCCGGCCCCGATGGCCCACATCTCGGGACTGCTCAACGGGGTGCTCGTGCCCGGCGCAGCCGGGCTGCGATCCGTCCTGGTCCGTCGCTTCGATCCCGAACAGGCGCTCGCCCTCGTCGCGAGCGAGAGCATCTCGTTCCTGGCCGGACCGCCGACCTTCTTCATCGCGATGGCCCGCGCCCTCGCCGAAGGCCCGGGGGTCGACGTCTCGTCGGTGCGCCTGGTCTCGAGCGGCGGGGCCTCGGTCACGCCTGCCTTCGTCGAGGACACGGCGCGCGCGTTCGGCTGCCGGGTGAAGCGCACGTACGGCTCCACGGAGGCGCCGACCGTCACCACCAGCACCGACGACGACCCCTTCGAGAAGGCCCGCGACACCGACGGGCGCGCCGTCGGCGCAGTCGAGCTCCGGGTGTCCGACCCGGCGACGGGCGCGGCGCGTGCCGACCGGCACGTCCGGGGAGCTCTGGGTCCGCGGGCCCGAGATGTTCGCCGGCTATGCGGACCCCGACCAGACCCGGGCCGTCATCGCCCGGGGTGGTTGGTTCCGCACCGGTGACCTGGCCACCGTGGACGCGGAGGGATGGGTCCGCATCGTGGGCCGTCTGAAGGACGTGATCATCCGCGGCGGTGAGAACATCTCCGCCTCCGAGGTCGAGGCCGCACTCGAAGCCCATCCCGACGTCCGGCACGCCGTGGCGGTGGGATATCCCGATCCGCTCATGGGTGAACGCGTGGCAGCCTTCGTCGAGGCGAGCGCGCCGTTCGACCTCGAGGAGTGCCGGCGCTGGTTCGCCAGCCGCGGCATGGCGAAGTTCAAGACGCCCGAGAAGGTCGAACGGCTCCATCAGTTGCCTCTGCTCGGTTCGGGCAAGGCCGACCGCGCCGCGTTGCGCCGACGTGCCGGCGCCACGTGAACCTCGGATCCGTCGACTTCACGGAGCGCTGCCGGCTGGCATGGCCCGTGCCCCGCGGTGCGCCGAAGTAGCGTCTGACGCGTGCCTCGCCGCAACCTGATCCCGTTCGCGCTCCTGGCCGTCCTCGCGGTTGCGACGCTCGGTTTCGCCGTGCTGGGCGCATCGTCCGCACCGGGCGCCGCCACGCTGACCGTGCAGAACGCATCGACGGAGACCTTCGGCTCCCCCACCGGGTCGACGTCGTTCGCCATGGATGTCGTCAGCACCCTGTCGGCCGGGACAGGGTCCGGGACCATCACCCAGGCGCGCCTCGTCGCGTTCGTCCCGCCGCAGCACATGGCCGTCTATCAGGTCACGGGCAGGTCGACGAGGCTGTTGGCCGTGCTCGATCAGTCGGCCGTCACCTGCGCGCTGAGCGCGTACACGTCCATCGTGGGCGGGACGACGCCGTGGACGGCCGCCGGGCAGCACCTACACGAGGACCGAGACGCTCGCCGCCTACTCCGCCCGGGTGCCGAGCACGACGGGGCCATCGTGCTCACCACAGCCCACCGCGGTGCAGCGGGCAGCGTCACCGAGATCGCCGTCGTCCGGTCCGGGTACCTGATCAGCGTCCGCCTGACCGTCGTCGTGCCGCCCCAGAAGCTGAGCAACGGAACCGAGGCGGCCCACGGGGCGGAGAGCGAGGCGCTGGTGCTGCTCCGCATCAACGGCACGCCCACACGGGACTACGGCCCGTAGCCGCGACGGACCTCAGGAGAACGTTCGGCCCTCGTCCAACCGTTCGCGCAGCATGGCCGCGATGCGGTCGCGATGGAACGCCGCATCGCCGAAGCTGACCTGATCGAGCTGGGCGCGCTTCACGAAGAGGTGCATGTCGTGCTCCCACGTGAAGCCGATGCCGCCGTGGACCTGCAGCCCGGCGGCCATGACGCGGCGCGAGGCGTCCGAGCACCACGCCTTCGCCATGCTGGCTGCCAGCGACCGGTCCGGGTCACCGGCTGCTGCGCACCACGCCGCGTAGTACACGGTCGAGCGCATCCCCTCGACGTCGACGAGCGCGTCGGCCAGCATGTGCTTGACGGCCTGGAAGGAGCCGATGGGCTTGCCGAACTGGACGCGGTCCTTGGCGTACTCCACCGTCATGGAGAGCACCCGGTCGGCCGCCCCGAGCATCTCGGCGCTGGCGAGCGTCGCGGCGCGATCGAGCAGCAGCGCCACCGCGTCGTGACCCCCCAGGGGCCGGGCCGCGGTCCCGTCGAAGGCGAGGACGCCCAGCTCCCTCGTGCGGTCCATGGCGGGGACGGGGTCGGGCCGCCCGCCGCTGCGGAGGTCGACGGCGTAGACACCGTCGGCGGCCACGACGACGGCCACGTCGGCCGAGGGGGCGTAGGCGGTGGGCGCGGACTCCCCGGTCAGGCGCGCCTCTCCGCCGGGCGCCGACGACGCGACCGCGATGGCGTCGGGCGCGACGGCCACGCACCCGACCGCCGCGCCCTCGCTGAGGGCCTCGCGCCACTCCTTCGTCCCCTCGTCGACCCGCGCCTCCGGACCGCTCAGCGCCCCGAGTGCCACGACCGAGGGCAGGAAGGGTGCCGCCACCAGGCGCCGCCCGATCTCCTCGCAGAGCACCGCGACCTCCACCAGGCCGAGCCCCAGGCCACCCTCGTCCTCGGCGCAGCTCGAGGGCCAGCCAGCCCTGGTCGGCCATGGCCGACCACACCGCCGCGTCATACCCCTGCGGGGCGGCCCGGCTGCGTCCCGCGGGCGTCGCCTTCCGCCGGAGCCACCTCGCCCGCCCCCGGCAGGGTGCCCGACGATCGCGCCGGTGCCCACCCGGGCCCGCAGCGCGTCGTGCCCCGCCATCCCGTTCAGCAGCGCGGCCGCCGCGTCGCGCAGGGCCTGCTGATCGGCGGAGAGGTCGAAGTCCACGGCGGCGCAGTCTACGGTCATCCCTGACACGGGTGTCATCCGTCGGGGCGGCTGTGCCATGCTGCGGCGGATGGATCTGCGCGCCACCGCTGAGCAGGAGGTGCTGCGCGACGCGTTCCGGGCCTGGCTCGTCGAGCACCTCCCCTGGCCCTACGGCGTCGGGCTGCCGCCGCGCTTCGACGACCTGGCCGACACGGTCGCGTTCGGGCGGCGCTGGCAGGGAGATCTGGCGGCAGACGGCTGGGTGGGCATCACGTGGCCCGAGGAGTACGGCGGCCGCGGCCTGGGCGCGCTCGAGAATTACGTCGTGATCGAGGAGCTGGCCCGGGCGCGGGCGCCCGAGCTCGTCGGTCGCATCGGCATCAACCTGGTGGGCCCCACGCTGCTGGCCCACGGGACCGCCGGAGCAGAAGGAGCGCTTCCTCCCGCGGATCCTCTCGGCGTCGGAGCTGTGGTGCCAGCTCTTCAGTGAGCCCGACGCCGGGAGCGACCTGGCCTCGCTCACCACCCGCGCCGTGCCCGCCGACGGCGGCTACCGCGTCACCGGCCGCAAGGTCTGGACCTCCTACGCGCAGTTCGCCGACTGGGGGCTCTGCCTGACCCGCAGCGACCCGGACGCGCCGAAGCGCCAACAGGGCATCACGGCGCTCATCGTCGACATGCACGCCGACGGCGTCGAGGTCCATCCGCTCGTCCAGTCCACCGGGGAGGCAGAGTTCAACGAGGTCGAGCTGCACGACGTCTTCGTGCCGGCCGATCAGCGGGTGGGCAACGAGGGCGAGGGCTGGACCATCGCCGGCTCGACGCTGGCGCACGAGCGGGGCATCAACCCGCGCCAGCTCGTGATCCACGCGCAGCTCATCGAAGAGCTCCTCCGCCTGGCCCATGCCAACGGGAGCTTCGAGGACTGGCGCCTGCGCCAGCAGTTGGCGCAGGCGGCGACGGAGGTCCGCCTCTTCCAGCTCCACAACTGGCGCTCGCTCACGCGTCTGTCCAAGGGTGAGGCGCCCGGGCCCGAGGGCAGCGCGCTGAAGCTCTACTGGAGCGAGATGTCGAAGCGGCTCCACCAGACCGCGCTCGACGTGCTGGGCGCCGCCTCGCCGCTCTGGGAGGGCGCCCCGGGGAACCCGGACGACGGCGCGTGGCAGCGCTCGTGGCTGTATTACCAGGCGTCCTCCATCTTCGCCGGGACCAACGAGATCCAGCGGACACTGGTCGGTGAACGCGTCCTGGGGCTGCCGCGGGGTTGAGCGTCCCCGAGCCCGCCGGCCCGGCGCGGCAGGATGAGGGACACAGGAGGATGGAGATGGCAGAGGACTTCGAGACGATCCGCTACGAGACCGACGGTGCCGTGGCCACCATCACGATGAACCGGCCGGATGTCGCCAACGCCCAGGACTCCCGGCTGATCGACGAGATCGACGCGGCCTTCGACCGCGCCGACGCCGACGACGCCGTGCGCGTCGTGATCCTGGCCGGCGCGGGCAAGCACTTCTCGTCGGGCCACGACCTGAAGGCACTGGTCAGCGGCGAGGGGGACGATCCGTGGGTCGCCCTCCGTGAGACCCCCGAAGGCAAGTTCCAGCACGAGAAGACGATGTACTTCGACCGGTGCCTGCGCATCCACGACTTTCGCAAGCCGACGATCGCTGCCGTGCAGGGCAGCTGCATCGCCGCCGGCCTCATGCTCGCCGCCATGTGCGACCTGATCGTCGCCGCCGACGATGCCGTCTTCTCCAATCCCGTGCTCCGCCTCACCGGTGCCGGCGTCGAGCTCCTGGTCGAGCCCTGGGAGATCGGGATCCGCAAGGCGAAGGAGTTCCTGTTCACGGGCGACACCATCGACGCCCAGGAGGCGTGGCGCCTCGGCCTGGTCAACCGGGTCGTCCCGCGGGCGGAGCTCGAGGCGGCGGCGCGCGAGCTGGCGGACCGGGTCGCCCTGGTCCCGCCCGTCACGGCCCAGACGGTGAAGGACACCATCAACCAGACGGCCAACGTTGATGGGCAAGCGGGACGCCCTCAAGTACCACTTCATGGCCCACCACTGGGTCCACAATTCGGCCACCGCGCTCGACGCGCTGGCGGCGCGCAAGGCGAAGGGCTCCATGCGGGAGGTCATGGCGGAGCGGGACCAGGGTCACCCGGATCCGGGCGCATGAGCGCCCAGGGTGCGGGGCCGCTCGCCGGCATCCGGGTGGTCGACGTCGGCACGCGCATCTCGGCGCCGTTCTGCGCGGGCCTGCTCGGCGAGCTCGGGGCCGACGTGATCAAGGTCGAGCTGCCGGGCGAGGGCGACTTCATGCGCACCATGGGACCCTTCGTGCCGGTGGACGACGGGCCCGACTACTCGCTGTCCTGGTCCGTCGAGGGACGCGGGCGGAGGGGGGTCACGTGCGACCTGCGGCGCCCCGAGGGACGTGAGCTCTTCAAGCGGCTGGCCGCCACGGCCGACGTCGTGTGCGAGAACTTCCGTCCGGGCACCATGGAGCGCTGGGGCCTCGGGCCCGACGACCTGCCCGACGACCTGGTGTTCGTGCGGATCAGCGTGTTCGGGCAGAGCGGGCCCTACGCGCCCCGACCGGGGCTGGACCGTCTGGGCATCGCCTTCGGCGGCCTCCTGCACCTCACCGGTGACCCCGACCGGCCGCCCGTGCGTCCCGGTGTGACCGTGTCGGACTACCTGACCGGCGTGTTCGCCGCCTTCGCCGCGGTGGCGGCGCTGTACGGCCGGGACGGCGGGCGCGAGGGCCGGGGACCCGAGGGCGACGTCATCGACGCACCCCTGTACGGATCGGTCCTGCGCATCCTCGAATGGACCCTGGCCGGCTACGACCGGCTCGGGATCGTGCGCCAGCGCGAGGGCAACCGGCTGTCACACTCGGCCCCGCTCGACAACTATCCGACGGCGGACGGGTTCTTCGTCTGTATCGTCGCCGGTTCGGACGCCAACTTCGGTCGCCTGTGCGCGGCCATGGAACGACCCGACCTGGCCGCCGACCCGAGATTCGCCACGCTGGCCGAGCGCGCAGCGCGGGGTGACGAGATCAACGGCCTGGTCGCCGAGTGGACCGCGGCGCTGACCGCCGGCGGAGATCACGGCCCGCTGCGTCGAGCACGACGTGCCCGTGGGGACCGCCTACAGCGCCGCCGACATCTTCGCCGATCCCCACATGGCCGCCCGGGGCGACCTCGTCTCGGTCGACGACCCGGTGATCGGTCCCGTGCGCCAGCAGGCTCCGTTCCCCCGGCTGGCCCGGCACCCGACGCCAGTGCCCACGGGAGCGCCACGGCTCGGCGAGCACAACCGCGAGGTGTGGTGCGACCTGGTGGGCCTGAGCGATGCCGAGCTCGCCGAGCTGACTCGAGCGCGGCGTCGTCTGAGGCGCCGCCCGGACCTACCCGGCCGAGCTGACGAGACGCCCGAGGTAGGAGGCCCCGCCGAAGGTGAAGATGCCGCCGTCCGCGGCCGCCATCCAGTAGCCGTTCGTCACGTTGTCCGGCGCCATGCCCACGACCGGCGCCACCAGCGGCAGGCCGCCCGTCGACCCGTCGAAGGGCGCCTGGCCGAAGGTGAAGATGCCGCCGTCGGAGGCGACGAAGCGGTAGCCCTGGCCGTTGGGTGACCCCTCCATGCCGACGATGGGCTTGTTCAGCCTGATGCTGCCGGTGCTCCCGAAGAACGGTGCGTCGTAGCTGAAGATGCCGCCGTCGGAGGCCACCTCCCAGTACCCGCCGGTCGCGGCGTCGGACGCGATGCCGACGATCGGCTGGTTGAGCGGCGTGCCGCCCATGGAGCCGTAGAAGGGCGCGTCGCCGAAGCTGAAGATGCCGCCGTCGGAGGCCACCATCCAGTAGCCCTTGCCGTCGGGCGTGGACGACATGCCGACGATGGGCTTGTTGAGGCGCAGCGACCCGGTCGACCCGTAGAAGGCGGCGTCGCCGAAGCTGAAGATGCCGCCGTCGGCGGCCACCAGCCAGTACCCGCCCCCGTCCGGCGTGGCCGCGATGCCGACGATCGGCGAGTTGAGCTGACCGGAGAGCGATCCGTGGTCCTGGGCGGAACCGAAGGCGGCGACGGTGCCGTTGGCCTCGGCCTCCCAGTATCCCGTCCCGTTACTGAGCGGCGCGATGCCGACCGTGCGCGACGACGACTGGACCGAGGCCGCAACCTGGCCCCAGGTCATCGTCGCATCGGTGGGCGGTGCGCAGGAACTCACGAAGATGGCGGCGATGGAGCCGGCTGCGTAGCCCGACGACGAGTAGGCCGCACCCATGGAGAGCACGGGCGGGCCGGTCGGGCAGTTCGCGAACTGGTGCAGGATGATGTCGCGGTGGCCCCAGCAACCCGCCAGGTTGACGAGGCTGCAGGCGATGTTGGTCGTCGACGAGCCACCCCAGCCGTCGTCGTACATCCAGTAGTAGTCGGCCTCGAGGACCGACGAGAGGCCGCCGGCCCAGATGGAGCCGCCGAAGGTGATCGGCGCACCACCGGTGACCGAGCTCGGGAAGCTCGGGTCGGTGCCCGAGTCCGCTCCACTCTGCGCGTACGAGTTGAGCTGTGCCGTCATGTAGTCGATCGGCGGCAGGCCCCGGTCGATGCGCTCGTCGTTCACGACGGTGAACACCTGCTCGGGCAGCGGCAGCGAGGCCAACGCGGACTCCGAGACGTTCATGGAACCAACACCTTCTTGCGAGGCGGCCGAGTCGATGGCGGAGAGCCAGTCGCCGCTGTTGGGCGCGATGTTGGCGGCGGGATTGCCCGGAGGCAGGATGCCGGCTGCTCCCGCGGGTGCACTCGTCAGCCCGGCCGCGATGGAGCTCATGATCATGGCGCCGATTGGCACGAGCAGTGTCGCGACGCGACGACGGGCATGGCGATGCACGTGGTCTTCCCCCCTCTGAGATTCCCTTTCGGGATTCCCCTTCCGACATTCAGTATCGGGACGGGGGGTGACGAATCCAATGGGACCTTTTGACTAAATCGCGTCTTTCAGGATCGAAGTTTCGCTCCGTTGTCGCGCAGTCACGTGTGCGTCGCCAACCTGCCCGATCCGCGTGTGCGCAATGATGCGTGAGCGGGGCTCACTCACCGCCGGCCTCCCTTCAGCCGGTGGCGATCAACCGTTCGAGGGCCCGGCGGTCCACCTTCTCGCCGGCGGTGAGCGGCAACTCGCCGAGCACGACCATCTCCTCGGGAAGTTTGTACCGGGCGAGGCGCTCGGCCGCGAAGTCCCGGAGTTGCGCCAGCTGCGGGGTGGGGCCGTCCGCCTGGGGCACGACGACGGCCACGCCGACCTCGCCCATCACCGGATCGCTCCGGCTCACCACCGCCACCGCGGCGACGTCCGGATGGTCGGCCAGCACCCCTTCGACCTCCATCGGGTACACGTTGTACCCGCCGCGCACGTAGCGCTCGCGGCTGCGACCAGCCAGGTGCAGCCTCCCGAGCTCGTCCACCCAGCCGAGGTCGCCGGTGCGCACGCTGCCGTCCTCGGTGAAGGCGTCGGCATTGGCCCCGCTGTCGCGCCAGTAGCCCTCCATCACCGCCGGCGACCCGAGGCAGACCTCTCCGATCGCACCGGGTTGGGCGGGACCGCCGTCCTCGTCGAGGATCGAGAGCCGCACACCGGGCCGGGGCCGACCGACGCTCACCTCGGCGTCCTCGTCGGGGTCGCTGAACGACGTGCCGCACCCGATGCCGGCCTCCGTGCACGAGTAGCGCACGGCGAGCGGCGCCCCGATGCGGGCCCTCGCCTCGCGGACGAGTGCCGGGGTGGCCGGGCCGCCCCCCATGACCACGGCGCGCACGGACGAGAGATCGGTCCCGTCGAACGTCGGGTCGCGCAGCATGAGCGCGATCTGCGTCGGCACGCCGCCGAGCGCGGTGATCCGGAGCTCGGCCACCATGCGCAGCGCGTCGGCCGCCTTCCACGGCTTCTGCGACAGGTGCTGGGTGCCGCCCTTCTTCAGGTTCCCCGCCAGCTTCGTCGTCGGGCCGAGGTGGGCCAGCGCCGAACCCGCCATGGAATGGCCCCCGCCACCCCACTGCTCGCCGACGTCGCACCGGGTGATGAAGCCGATCTGGCGCCCGCAGAACACCGCACCCTTCGGCGTGCCCGTCGTGCCCGAAGTGAAGACGATGGCGATGGGACGATCCGGGTCGGGGGCCAGCGGAGCCGGCTGCGTGCCCGGGTGGCGGAGGCCCTCGAGGACGGCGCCGGGGTCGGTGGCGGGGGCCACGAGGACCGTCGTGAAGCTCCCCGCCAGTGCGGCCGGGGCCAGCTGCTCGGTGGTGACCACGGCGAGCGGGTCGGCGGCGCGCAGGACGGCGTCGCGCTCGGCCGGCACGAGCCTGGGGTTGACGGCGGCGGTCACCGCGCCGAGCTTCGCTGCGGCCACGTAGGCGACGAAGTGTTCCGGCACCGACGGGAGCAGGAGCCCGACCACGTCCCCCTCCCCCACGCCCAGCTCGGCCAACCCCACCGCGACCTCGTCGGCCAAGGCGTCGAACTCCGCGTAGCTCAGGGTCAGCCCTTCGTCGGTGACGAAGGCAGGGGACGATCCGAAGCGACGGGCCGCCTCGGCGGACGTCTCGGCCAGCATGCCGAGCCGGCCTACGGGCCGACGACGATCGGACGTGGTCGACGTACACGCCGGCGCAGCGCCGGGCCGGTCGCGCCGGACCGACGTGGGTGTCACCGCGGCCTCATCCGCGGGGCAGGCCGAGCACACGCTCGGCCACGATGTTGCGCTGGACCTCCGACGTGCCACCCGCGATGGTCCCGGCGAAGGAACGGAGGTACTGCACCGCCCAAGGACCGTCGTAGAAGGAGCTCGTCGCACCCGGTCCCGTCGGGTCCCGCTCGAAGTGGGCGAGGTCCCATTCGGTGAATTTGTTGGGCCCCGGACCGTCGAGGTCGAGGCCCTCGAGCCCGAGCGCCTCCTGGGCCAGGATGCAGGCGCGCTGCTCGGCTTCGCTGCTGAACAGCTTGAGCACGAGGTGCTCGGGGGACATCTCGCCCCGCGTGGACTTGGCGAAGCCCCGGTAGCCCAGGCAGCGCATGGCGGCGACGTCGGTGGCGAGCTCGCCGATGGCGGCCGCGATCCGACGGTCGTCCCCCAGGGTGCCGCCTCGACCGTCGGGGCGCCGGGCGACGCGCACGAGACCCTTCAGCGTGCGCTCCATCTTGGAGACGTTCATGATCCAGAGCATCCCCCGCTCGTGGCGCAGCGATCCCTGGCTCACCCTCCAGCCGTTGTTGAGCTCGCCGAGCAGATTCTCCTCGGGCACCTCGACGTCGGTGAAGAAGACCTCGTTGAAGTCGGCGTGATGCGGGTCGGTCAGCTCGGGCAGGGGCCGGCAGGTGATGCCCGGCGTGCGCATGTCGATGATGAGCACGCTGATGCCACGGTGCTTCGGTGCTTCGGGGTCGGTGCGCACGTAGCACAGGCAGAAGTCGGCCTCGTGCGCCCCCGAGGTCCACACCTTCTGGCCGTTCACCACGAAGTGCCCGTCCCGTAGCTCGGCCCTCGTGGCGAGCGAGGCGAGGTCACTGCCCGCGTTGGGCTCGCTCATGCCGACGCACCACGTGATCTCCCCCTTCAAGGTCGGCACGACGAAGCGCTCCTTCTGCTCTTCGGTCCCGAATTCGACGATGGAGGCGGCGCAGATGGAGAGGCCCTGCGGGTTGAGCGAGCGCGGCGCCATCCGCTCGCTGATGACCTCGAAGTAGACCATCTGCTCCTGGGGCGTCGCGTTGCGGCCGCCGAGCTCGGGCGGCCAACCCGGCACGAGGTAGCCGGCCTCGAACATCTCCCGCTGGAAGGTCCGGGCCCACTCGGGCAGATGAGCCGACGAGCGCCGCGCGTCGTCCTGCATGACGTCGGCCGACGGCAGGTGCACGTCGAGCCAGGCCTCGAGCTCGCGCCGGAACTCGACCAGCGTTTCGTCAGGGGCGAGGCGCACGGGCAACTATGACACGGGCGTCAGTCGACGGGCGAGTCACCGTCCTCGTCCTCGTGGGAGCCCGCCGAACCCAGCTTGAAGCCGCGTCGGGCGGCGGGCAGCGCCTGAATGGCGAGCACGATGCCGAAGGCGGGCTCGGTGAGCAGGATCGACCCGGCGATCTCGTCCCAGCTGGCGCCGACCTCCGCGGCCAGCCGCGCGTGGCGCTGGACGCCACCGGGTTGGCGGGCGATGACGGTGCAGACCATGCGGATCAGCTCGTGGGTCTTGCGGTCGGGGGCGCGCAGGGAGTCGATGGACGCCATCCACGCGTTCTGGGCCTGATGGACGCCGGGCGCCCACTCGTGGAGGTATCTCTCCGAGGTGAACGGCCACGCTTCTTCCTCCACGCCGATGTCGAACGCGTCGAGGTCTTCGCCTTCGGTTCCTGGGCTCATCGCTGCCTCATCGTACCGGCGCCGTCCGCTCAGGTGCCCGGCTCGGGATCCCGGGGCTGGCCGAGGATGCGCTCGGCGATCACGTTGCGCTGCACCTCGCTCGTGCCGCCGGCGATGGTGAGGCAGCGGGTGGAGAGGAAGCCCTCCTCCCAGCGCTGCGCCTTGCCGTCGCGCACGGCGCCGTCCGCGCCGTAGAGCGCCATCCCCATCTCCTGGACCCGCTGCTCGTGCTCGACGCCGAGCAGCTTGCGCACGCTCGACCCGCTGCCCGGATCGACGCCCGACAGCGTCCGCAGCGTGGAGCGGTGGCCGAGGAGCGCGACCGACTGGGCCTCGGCGATGAGGTGACCGAGGCGCTGTTCGAGGCTCGGCGGGCTCGCCTCGCCGCGTTCGCGTCGCCGCGCCACGCTCCGGATGAGCGACTCCACCCCGTTGCCGAAGGACGCGCCGGACGACATCGAGACGCGCTCGTTGGCCAGCGTCGTGCGGCCGATCCGCCAGCCGTCGCCCGGGGCGCCCACCACCGCATCGTCGGGCACGAACACGTCGTTGAAGAAGACCTCGTTGAACATGGCGGCCCCGGTCAGCTCGCGCAGCGGCCGGATGTCGATGCCTTCGGCGTGCATGTCGACGATGAAGTAGGTGATGCCGGCGTGCTTGGGGGCGTCGGGGTCCGAGCGGGCGAGGCAGATGCCGAAGTCGGCCGTCTGGGCCAGCGACGTCCAGACCTTCTGCCCGTTGAGCACCCAGCCACCCTCGACGCGCACCGCCTTGGTGCTCAGGGCGGCGAGGTCGGAGCCGGCACCGGGCTCGCTGAAGAGCTGGCACCAGCTCAGTGCGCCCAGCAGCGTCGGGCGCACCCAGCGCTCCTGCTGCTCGGCGGTCCCGTGTGCGATGAGCGTCGGGAGGGCCCACGCCCCGACGGCGAGGTGCGGACGGGCCACCGCCGCCGCGGCCAGCTCCTCGTCGATGACGAGCTGCTCGAGCGGTGAGGCGCCCCGGCCCCATGGCGGCGGCCAGTGCGGCATGACGAAGCCCGCCTCGGCCAGCGCGGCGCGCTGGTCACCTCCCGCCGCTCCCGCCGCGGCGACCTCGGACACCAGGGCGCGGATCTCCTCACGGAGCGCGTCGGCCTCCGCGGGCAGATCGGCGGCCAGGTTGCGGCGCGCGCCGCCGACGGCGAGCGCCGTCACCTCGTGCTCGAGCGCGCCGACATCGCCCCCGGCGACCAGTTGGAGATTGGCCATCGCCCGCTTGAGGTAGAGGTGCGCATCGTGCTCCCAGGTGAAGCCGATGCCGCCCAGGATCTGGATGCACTGCTTGGCGCAGTGGGCGGCTGCGTCGAGCGCCACCGCACCGGCGATACGCGCGCTGAGGTCGAGGTCCGCGTCGTGCCCGTCCTCGCTCCAGGCGGCGGCGGCGTCCCAGGCCACCGCCGCGCACTGCTCCACGGACACCAGCATGTCGGCCAGCGCGTGCTTGACGGCCTGGAACTGGCCGATGGGACGCCCGAACTGGACCCGCACCTTGGCGTACTCCGACGCCGTCTCGAGACACCAGCGGGCGATCCCCGCGCTCTCGGCGGCCACGAGGAGCAGCGCCAGGGCGCGGACCTCGGCGTCGGGCACGACGCAGCGCCCCGGCGGGCACGACCAGGCCCTCGCCGTCGATCTCGAGCGACCCGAGCGGGCGGGTGGCGTCGAGGGCCGGGAGCGCCCCGACCGACACCATGCCGTCCACACCGTCGCGGTCGCGGTCGAGGAGCCACCACCGCGCGCCGTCGGGGCCGCGGTCCAGCGGCACGAGCACGAGCCGCGCCGGGGGCAGGCCGAGGACGGGACGCAGCGCACCGGTGAGCCGGTCGCCGGACCCGCCGCCCGGCTCCGGGGCGGGCGCACCGAACGCCACGGCCGCCGTGATCGTGCCGTCGGCCAGGCCGGGCAGCAGGGCGGCCTTCGTCGCCTCGTCCGCGCACGCTGGACACGACCGCCGACACGAGCAGCGTCGGGAGGACGGGCCCGGGGAAGAGGGCGTGGCCCAGCTCCTCGAGGACCACGGCCACCTCGGCCAGCGTGAACCCCTCGCCGCCGAAGGCCTCGGGGAGGTGGAGTCCCAGCCACCCCTGGGCGGCCATCTTCTCCCACACCGCCGGCAGGTCCGACCCCGACGACGGCGACTCCGCCACGGCCCGCGGCTCCTCGGGCGGGCAGTGCGTCTGCAGCCAGCGCTCGGCGGTGCGGCGGAGCGACTCGTGTTCCTCCGTGACGGCGATCGGCACTACGTCCCCCCCTCGAGCGGCACCTCGGCGCCGTCGCGCCACAACGAGATCGCACCGACCGGGCAGCCCTGGGCGGCGATGCGCAGGCGCTCCTCGTCGGTGGCGGCCGCATCGAGGACGACGGCGTGGCCGTCGTCGCTCAGGTCGAACGTCTCGGGCGCCCAGAAGACGCAGTTCCCCGACCCCATGCAACGGTCCCAGTCGATCCTGACGTCGAGTGGCTCCCCCATGGCCGCGCTCACGCCGCCCGCAGGACGATGGCGCTCGTGGGCACGCCCTCGCCCGAGGTGACGAGGCAGGTCTGCGCGCCGTCCACCTGGCTGGTCGAGGTGCCACGCAGCTGGCGCACCCCCTCGGTGACGAGGTTGAACCCGTGCACGTACGCCTCCGAGAGGCCACCGCCCGACGTGTTCGTCGGCAGCGACCCGGTGTCCCAGCGCAGGTTCCCGTCGGCCACGAAGTCGGGCGCCTCGCCACGCTTGCAGAAGCCGTACCCCTCGAGCGAGAGCAGGATCAGGGGCGTGAAGGCGTCGTAGATCTGGGCCACGTCGATCTCCTCGGGGCCGATGGCGGACTGGGACCACAGCTTCTCCGCGCAGGACCAGGCCGGGCCAGTCAGCGGGTCGTCGCAGTAGTAATTGACCATCGACTCGTGCTGGCGGTGCAGCCCCTGGCCGAAGGCGTGCACCAGCGCCGGCGGGTGGGGACAGTCCTTGGCCCGCTCCGCCGACACGAGGACGGCGGCCAGGGCGCCGTCGGTCTCGAGGCAGTTGTCGAAGAGGCAGAGGGGCTCGCTGATGAAGCGGGCGCCCATGTAGTCGTCGAGCGACATGGGCTTGTCGTGCATCAGCGCCGCCGGGTTGCGGTTGGCGTGGGCCCGCACGGCCATCGCCACCTCGGCCAGGTGCTCGCGGCCCCCGCCGTACTCGTACATGTACCGGCGGGCGAGCATGGCCACCTCGTCCACCGGGCGCAGGAGCCCGAACGGCCTGGTCCACTGCGCCTGAATGGGCAGCCGCGACGGCGCCACGGCCCACGGCCGCGAGGTGCGGGCCCCGCGCTTGCGCGAGCGCCAGGCGACGACGACGTCGGCCTGCCCGGTGGCGATCGCCATGGCGGCGTGCCCGATGGTGGCGCACCCGGCGCCGCCGCCGTAGCCCACCTGCGAGAAGTACGTGATGTCCCCCGCCCCGATCGTCTTGGCCAGAGTGACCTCATCGGTGGACTCCATGGTGAACGACGACAGGCCGTCGACCTCGGCCGGCGCGATCCCGGCGTCGCGCAGTGCGGCCACCACCGCCTCGGCGGCCAACTGGCCCTCGGGCCGGTCGATCTGCCTGGCGAACTCGGTCTGCCCGATGCCCACGATGGCCGCGGCGTCGCGCAGCGGGTTGGCTGTGCCGCCCATGCGTTCGAACCTAGCCGCCAGTGGCGGGTGTCACGAAGCCGCGAACACCACCGGGAGGGAAAGCGGGGAGCGGAAAGCCAGGCCCTCGATGTGCGGCGGCTCCGCCGCCGGGTCCAAGGTGATCGGCCCGAGCCGGTCGAAGAGCGTGTTGACGGCGACCCGCGACTCCATGCGGGCGAGGTGCATGCCCAGGCAGACGTGCACGCCGAAGCCGAAGCCGACGTGCTGGCGCTGCGCACGGAACATGTCGTAGCGGTCCGGCTCGGCGTACTTGCGCTCGTCGCGGTTGGCGGCACCGATCATCAGCGCGACGTCGGCTCCCTCGTCGATCGGCACGCCGGCCAGCTCGGTGGCCCGCGTGGCCCGCCGCAAGATGAGCGTCACGGGTGGTTCCCAGCGGAGCACCTCCTCGAAGGCCTGGGCGTACAACGAGCGGTCGCCGTAGAGCGCATTCGAGCTGGCGCCGGTCGCCGAGCAGGGCGAACAGGAGGCTGCCCGTGGCGCGGTAGGTCGTCTCGACGCCGGCGGGCAGCAGGAGGCGCAGGAACGAGTAGATCTCCTCGTCGCTGAGGCGCTCCCCGTCGACCTCGGCCCGCACCAGATCGCTGATCAGGTCGTCGCCCGGCGCGACGCGGCGCTCCGCCATCACCTCGACGAAGTAGTCCCGCAGCGCAACCGACGCGGCCACGCCGCGGTCCCAGTTCGCCGCGACGCTCGTCAGCTCGAGGGCCCAGCGCTGGAACCGCGGGTAGTCGGCGCGGGGGAGCCCGAGGATGCGCGCGATCACCTGCACCGGGAAGTTGAACGTCACCTCCCGCACCAGATCCGACCGGCCCCGCTGAATGAACGAGTCGATGAGCTCGTTGACCACGACGGCCACGAGCTCGTCCTCCCAGCGCTCGAGCATCCGGGACCGGAAGCTCGACGCGACGAGGGAGCGGATCTTCCGGTGCTCGGGCTCGTCCATCTGCAGGATGGTCCGGCCCATCACCATCCCGACGACGTCGGCGTAGACGGCGTTCGAGTACGTCTCGTCGTCGCGCAGCACCTGGACGACCTCGTCGAACCCGAAGACCGTCACGGGCGGCGGCTTGGCCGGGTCGCGCGATCTCCGCGCCCTCGCCCAGGTCGATCGGGCCCGTGTGGACCGGCGACTCCCGGCACAGCTCGTGGAGCCTCGGGTACGGGTCCCGGATGCTCCCGCTGACCATGTCCTTCAGCTCGAAGGGGTCGAACGGCACCGCCCCTGCATCGGCCGTTGGATCAATTCCTGGCATTTCGCCCCATTCCCCCCTATGTTGGGTGCAACACGGCGAGTCGAACCTGACTCCCGTGTCATATATAGCAAAACGAGCGTTGGGGCGTCGAGAGCGGGTGGGGCCCTCGGGTTGGCGACCGCCGGTGCAGGATCGTTGCCTGCACCGCAAGGAGCGAGCACACTCCGGCGTTCACCTGGAGCAAGACCGAGGGGGCAGCAGACGGAATTCAATTCGAATTCCCGGAGCGAGAGGCGGAGAAATGGGACTGCAGATGACGGTCGACTACGACGCCAAGAGCCCCAGTCCCGAGCAGATCGGTGCGGGCCACGGTGAGGGGTCGGCCACGAGGCGGCGGATCCTCCACATCGCCCTCACCCTGATGTCCCAGCGGGGCGTCGACGGCACGAGCATGCGGGACCTGGCGGGCGCAGCCGGGCTCAACGTGGCCTCGCTGTACCACTACTTCCCCTCCAAGCAGGACCTGCTCCAGGCGGTCCTGGTGGAACAGGGCTTCTTCCCGGTCCATGCCCCCCGGCCCGAGCTCAACGGCGAGGGGCCGGACGAGACCAGCCTGGCGGCGCTCCTGGCCGACATCCTGGTGTCGATGTTCGACGTCGAGGACTTCGTCCGCCTGATGGTCGGCGAGGCGATCCGCGGCGAGTCGACCGCCCTGTCCGTGGGCCGCGACCTCTTCACACTCGTTCCAGGACCAGATCGAGCGATGGGTCGCCACGCACCGGCCCGACCTGGTCGAGCGCGCCGGCGCCGCCGAGGTCTCCCGGCTCCTCAGCGCCATGGTCGTCGGGCTGTTCGTCCAGCACGCCGCAGGCGTGCTCGGCGAGGAGGATGGCGACCTCACCGCGCTGTCGCTCCAGCGGGCGCAGGAGACGGCCCGCATCCTCGGACGCCCGGCCTAGCCTTCACCCCCGGATCAGGGGGTCGGGGCCGGGCTCGCCGCCTCGGCGGGCGCCCCGCCGGGCATGTCCTCGAGGTCAGGGATCCGGACGAGGCGGTCCTCGGCCGGCGCCGGCCGGCCGTGCGCGAACAGGCGGCGGACGGGCCAGCCGGCCAGGGTGTGCTTGTCGGTCCCGAGGTCCGGTTCGCCCGCCACCCACTCGTCGACGCGGGCCGCCCAGTCGATGTCCCCGGCGTCCCAGGTCCCGTAGAGCTTGGCGTCGGTGAGGAGGAGCGGGCGGAACGCGCCGCCGAGGACGAGCTCCCAGACGGCCAGGGCGGACCCCGGGTTGTGCGACGTCGAGATGTCGTCGAAGGCGACGAACCCCCCGGGCCGCAGCAGCGCGCGGGCCGATGGCCGCATCGTGGCGGACGACGTCGTAGCTGTGGCCGCCGTCGACGTGCACCATTCGGCAGGTGCCGGCCAGACCGACGGCATCGATGGCCGCCGACGGCCCCGACGATGATGTCGGGCAGCTCGACGTGGAAGCGGTGGTACTGCTCTTCGAACCCCTGCCGGGTGACGCCGGCATACCAGTGGTTGAACACCGGGAAGCTCTCTTCGTCGATCGCCTCGATGTGCTCGAACACGTCGCACACCGTGAGCCGCTCGTCGGGCGGGCGGGCCAGGTGCCCGAGGAGGATCGCGCTCTTTCCGTAGTAGGCGCCGATCTCGAAGAGGTCGCCGCCGACCCCGTGCGCGCGCTGGAGCCGGTCGAGCTCGACGAGGATGCGGAAGTCGAGCGGGGAGAACCACCCCGGCACCGTGTCGAGCGCGTAGTAGTAGGCGCCGATCGCCGGCGCCATCGCCTCCGTCGGGTTGGCCGCCTCGGTGGTGGTCGTGCCCACCAGGGGCGCCACGGCCGTTGCCGCGTCGCGCAACCGGGTGTCCCCGACGAGCTCGTGGGACCGGCCGCCGACGGTGATGGCGCCGTCGCGGTAGCTCAGCGCCTCCCATTCGCGGTCCAGCGTGCGCTCCCGTGCCATCTGCCACCAGCGCTTCACGTGCCACGACGCCTCGGCCTCGAGGGGCCCGTTCTCCTCGGCCTCGCGTCGCCCGTGGTCGAGCTTGCCGGCGAGCGTCGAGAACGCGCGCATCGGTGCGTGCAGGCAGGTGAGCATGTCCGTCGCCCTGCCGCCACGGACGCCGGTGCTGTGGTTTCCCTTCGGCACCGTGAGACCGGGCCGTGCCCGGTGCACGCACTTGGGCGTGTACATGATCTCCACCCAGCCGACCTCCTCGTCCCGCACCAGGCGCGGGAGGTCCTCCATCGGCCCGACCTGATGCTCGGGCCGCATCGTCATGGACACCAGGCAGCCCGGTCGCGCCGCCAGCACGTCGCGGCGCTGGACGAACGTCACCAGGTCGACGAAGAGCGCTCCCACCTCGGCCGGCGTGTCCTCGAGGACGGCACGGAACGGCACACCGGCGCCGACCCAGAACTCGTCGGCGTCGATCGGGAGGACCCAGTCCGCGCCCTCCATGGCGGCGAACCGGGCCATCCGGGTCACCCGGTCCGCCTGGTACATCGGGCCGACCTCGCTGGCCAGACGGATCGGCAGCTCCTCGGCCAGCTCCGAGACGACGTCGATCGTCCCGTCGATGGAGCCGTTGTCGATCACGATCGCCTCGTCGATCACGGAGGCGAAGTGGTGCCGCAGGTTGGTCTCGATGATGTCCGCCTCGTTGCGCAGGATGTAGAGGCCCACGACGTGCACGCAGCGAGTGTAAGTCGGGCGGCGCCAGACCAAGGCGGCGGCCACGCTCAGGCCGAGCTGGCGCTTCGCAGGAAGCAGCCGATCCCCCGTGCCGCCGCGGCGGATCAGGCGGGCTCAGTTGCTGTAGTGCGCGTCCGCGTCGGCCAGCCGTTCGGCGAGGCGGGCCAGCATCTTGACGCCGATGCCCGGGGTGGTCATCAGCATCGACTTGAACTCACGGGCATCGAGCACCAGCAGTTCCATGTCCGTCTCGGCGACGACGTCGGCCGTGCGGACGCCTCCGTGCAGGAGGGCCAGCTCGCCGAAGTAGCCACCGGTCGTGAACTGCGCGACCTGGCGCTTCCCCACGCGGCACGAGGCCACGCCGGTCGAGGACCAGGAAGAATTCGCGGCCGGCGGAGCCCTGCTCGGTGAGGATCTCCCCCTGGTCGACGTTGACGGGCGTGCCGAGCTGGGCGACGGCCCGCAACTCTCGCTGCGAGCACCCGGAGAAGAGCGGGACCTCCTTCAGGAGATCGATCTGCTGCTTGGGGATGCGAGCGCGCATGTGACCACCCGTATTCGATTTGTACTGCCTCGGAATGCCAGCGGGAGCGTACCTCCCCCAACCCCCGTGCGCCGGGTTCCTCGGTTGGCGGTGGCGCCCCGGGTTCACCGCCCGGCCCGCAGCCGTTCGCGCAGCACGAACTTCTGCACCTTGCCCGAGGCCGTCCTCGGCAGGTCGTCGACGACCCGCAGCTCCTCGGGCCACTTCTGGCGGGCCAAGCCGGCCGCGGCGAGGTGGGCCCGCACGGCCTCGAGATCGGGCGGGTCGGTCCCGGGCTGCATGCGGAAGAAGGCGCACCCGTGCTCACCCAAGCGTTCGTCGGGCGCCGCCACGACCGCGACCTCCGCCACGCCCGGCAGGTGGGCGAGCAGCTGCTCGACTTCCGCCGCGCTGACGTTCTCGCCGCCGCGGATGATGATGTCCTTCACCCGGTCGGTGATGGTCAGATAGCCGTCGGCGTCGATGATGCCGACGTCACCGGTGTGGAACCATCCACCCTCTTCGATCGCCTCCGCGGTCAGGGCGGGGTCGGTGTAGCCGGCGAAGCGATCGGGGCCGCGGGAGAGGATCTCGCCCGGTTTGCCCACCCCGACGTCCTCGCCCTCCTCGTCGACCGTGCGGATCTCGACCCCGGCGAGCGGTGTGCCGTCGGTGTGGATGCGCTTCTCGCGGGGCGCCTCGTGCTCGGAGCCGGTGATCGAGGGGTGCTCGGTGCTGCCGTAGGAGCGCACGAGCGAGATCCCGAGAGCGTCGGCCCGCTCGGCGACCGCGTCGGGGATGGGCGAACCACCCAGTCCGATGAAGTGCATGAGCTCGACGTGCTCGGGCCCGAAACCCGGGCAGTCGAGCAGGCTGGTGAAGAAATAGGTCGACCCGCTGCCCGCCGCGATGCCCTCCTCGACCATGGCGTCGAGCACGGTGGGCGGGTCCCAGCCGTCGATCATGTAGATCGGTTTGCCACCCACCAGCGGGCACAGCAGGCCGCCGAGCATTCCGATGGCATGGCCGACGGGCGCACCGACCAGCGACGGCCTGTCGCGGTTCGCCTGGTGGCCCGACAGCTGGCGTACCTCGCAGCCCAACGTCCGGTGGGTGTGCACGACACCCTTGGGGTCCGCGGTGGTGCCCGAGGTGTACCCGATGACGGCCGGGCTGTCGGGATCGACGGCCACCGGGCCGGCCATCGGCTCCGCCGCGCGCAGCGGGTCGAAGGGCAGCAGGTCCGGGGCGCCGCCGGTGTCGCCCACGACGAAGACCATGTCGAGCTCGGTCAAGCCGTCCCGGACCGTCGCCAGCTCGGCCAGGAAGTCGCGCTTGCCGTACGTGGACACGATGACGAGGGCGCGCGCGCCGCTCTGGCGCAGGATGAACCCGACCTCCTTGGGCCCGTAGAAGTGCACGATCGGCACGATCGTCACGCCGAGGATGGTGCAGGCGTAGAACGTGATGGCGGCCTCCACCCAATTCGGCAGCTGGAAGGCGACGACGTCGCCCGGACCGAGGCCGTGGGAGCGCAGACCGCTGGCCACGCACAGGGCCTCGTGGTACACGTCCCCCACCGTCCCCAGATACGGGTTGGTGGGTGACCAGATCCGCAGGCGGCGCCCGGGGTCCTCGAGCAGGGCGTCGCTCAAGAGCTTCCCGAGGGTGCGGTCGTCCCAATTGCCGTCGCGCAGATACCGCTCGGCCAGGTCGGCCGGCATGGGGCTCAGCGTGAAGCGGGCCGAGTCAGCGGGTGATTCAGTCACGTCGAAGACTCTCGGATCGTGGGCGGGCGCTCGGGCGGCGACGGCTCACGCCGACTCGATGAAGAGCGACGCCAGCCGGTGGCGCTGCGCACCCGCGCCGCCGAAGAGGAGCTCGTTCTGCTTCACCCGCTTGAAGAGGAAGTGGGCGTCGTTGGCCCACGTGAAGCCGACGCCGCCGTGCAGCTGGATGTCGTCGCCCGTCACCCGCACGCCGGCCTCGGCGGCGTAGCCGGCCGCCATGGCCGCGGCCTGGCCGCGCTCGGGCGCCTCGGTGTCCGAGGCCCACGCGGCGAACTGGAACCCCGCCCGTGCCATCTCGACCTGCTGGAACATCTCCACCAGGCGGTGGCGCACCGTCTGGTAGGTGGCGACGGGCTTGTCGAAGACGACCCGCTCCGAGGTGTACGAGATCGCCTCCGCGAGCGCGCGGTCGGCGGCGCCCACGGTCTCGGCCGCCAGGGCCACGGCGATGTCGTCCTGCACGCGCTGCCACAGCCCGGTCTGGTTGCCCGGCGGGCCGAGCGGTACAACGGGGGTCTCGTCGAGCTCGAGCCGGGCCAGCTTGCGGGTGGGGTCGAGCGAGGGCACGAGCTCGCCGCCGGGCGCCTCGAGGAGGTACGAGCGGACGCCCTCCTCGCTGCGTGCCACGACGATGGCCCAGTCCGCCGTGTGCCCGTCGACGACGGCGGGCTTGTGGCCGGTCAGGACCCACTGCGCCCCCTTGCGCCGCGCCCGGGTCCGCACCGTGGCCAGCGGCTCGCCGTTGCCCTGCTCCCCGAGGGCCACCGTCCCGCGCCGGGCGCCGGCCGCGAGGTCTCCCAGCAGCTCGGTGGCCCCGAGCGCCCGGGCGGCGAGCACGGCGGCGACCGCGGTGGAGAAGAAGGGGCCGGGGAGCGGGATGCGGCCCATCTGCTCGAGCACGATGCACATCTCGAGCAGGCCGGCGCCCGAGCCGCCCTGGTCCTCGGGGACGAGGAGGCCGATCCACCCGAGGTCGACCAGCGCCGACCACAACGCCGGCGTGACGCCCGACGCGTCCTCGGCGAGTTGGCGCACGAGCTCCGGGCCGCACTCGCGCTCGAGCGCGCCGCGCGCCACCTCCTGCAGTGCGATCTGTTCGTCGTCGTACGTGAAGTCCACGGCCTCCCCTACGTCCTTCCCGGGCGGCGCCGTCGCGGCCGCTCCGCCGATCCCTGACGCCGGCGTCACAGTACACGGCGGTCGACTACCCTTCCCGGCGTGGATTTTGCCCTGGCGCCCGAAGACGAGAAGTTCCGCGACGAGCTCCGGGCCTGGCTCGACGAGAACCTGCCGCCCTTCCTGGAAGCCGAGTCCCTCGGGGACGACGCAAGCCTGTCGGGCGAGGCCAGCCAGCAGCGGCGGCAGAAATGGCAGCGCAAGCTGCACGAGGGTGGGTGGGCCGCCATCCACTGGGGGCCCGAGTACGCCAACGGCCGCACCATCAACGCGATGCAGCGCCTTCTCTACTCCGAGGTGTTGGCCGAGTACCGCACGCCCGGCATGTTCAACACGAACGGCATCTGGCAGATCGGGCCCATGATCATCGCCTGGGGGACCGAGGAGCAGAAGGCGCAGTGGCTCCCGTCCATCCTCGAGGCGGAGGAGCACTGGTGCCAGGGCTTCAGCGAGCCCATGGCCGGCAACGACCTGGCGAACCTGCGCACGACCGCGATCCTCGACCCCGACACGGACGAGTACGTCGTCAACGGGTCCAAGATCTGGATCAGCTCCGCCCACCTGGCCACCTGGGGGCTCTTCCTGCTGCGGACCGATCCCACGGCGATCGAGCGGGGCAAGAAGCACGAGGGGATCACGGCCTTCATCCTGAACATGAAGACGCCCGGCATCGACGTGCGCCCGATCCGCGACATGGCGGGCGAGGAACTGTTCAACGAGATCTTCTTCACCGACGTGCGCATCCCGGCGAAGTGGCGCCTCGGCGACGAGGGCGCCGGCTGGATGGTGGCCATGGGCACGCTCGGCTACGAGCGGGTCGGCATCGCGTCGCAGATCGCCATCCTCGCCGCCGACCTGCGCGCCATGGTCGAGGCGGCCCGCTCGGTCAACCCCGACGCCCTCGCGGACCCGTCGCTGCGCGACCGCATCGCCACGTTGTGGACCGAGATCGAGCTGGCCCGGCTGCTCTCGCTGCGGGCGCTCTCCAAAATCATGAAGGGCGAGAAGAACTGGCCCGAGGTCCCCTTCGCCAAGCTGTCGTGGTCGTCGATGGCCCAGACGCTGGCCGAGCTCGCCGTCGACCTGCTCGGCCCGGCCGGCCTGCTGGCCCGGGGCGGGCCCGACTCGGTCGACCGCGGCAAGTGGACCCGCCTCTACGCCTTCCAGCGCTACTCCACCATCGGCGGCGGCTCCACCGAGATCCAGAAGAACATCATCGCCGACCGGGCCATCGCCATGCCCGGCAAGTCGCGTTCCTGACCCGGCGCGTCGACGGCACCGCGTTGAGCGCCGACCCCCGCGCCACCTGCATCATCGGCGTCGCCCGCCACACCTGGCACCCCTTCGACGTCGGCATCGCCGGTGCGCCCGCACCAGAGCCGCTCGAGATGTGGGAGCGGATGGCCCGGGACGCGGCGGACGACGCCGGCAGCGGCGATGGCGCCGCCATCCTCCACGCGCTGGAGAGCATCGACGTCGTCTACTCGCAGTCCTGGCAGTACGACGACGCCGTGGCCCGGCTGGCCGAGCGGCTGCGGGCGTCGCCGGCGCGCCGGCGCTACTCGGGCATCGGCGGGTCGGTGCCCCACGTGCTCGCCACCGAGGCGGCCCGGGAGATCCGGGCGGGCGGCCTCGACCTGGCGCTGGTGACCGGCGCCGAGGCACTGGCCACCGTCCGCCGCCTCAAGAAGGCCGGTGAGCGCCCGCAATGGTCGTTCCGGCCGGCGGAGAAGCGGCCCTTCCCGATGGACATGGACTTCGACCCCTCCGAGATCAGCCACGCGGTCTTCGAGGCCTATCTCACCTTCGCCCTCTTCGACACCGCCCGCCGGGCGCACGGCGGGTGGGCGCCGGACGACCACCGCGCCGCGCTGGGGCGCGTCATGTCGGCGATGACCGAGGTCGCCGCCCGGAGCCCGCACGCGTGGTTCCCCATTGCCCGCAGCGGCGAGGAGATCGTGACGGCGGCCGCGGACAACCGGATGGTGGCCTACCCGTACACGAAGTTGATGACGGCGATCATGGACGTCGACATGGCGGCGGCCCTGGTGCTGGCCAGCGTCGAGAAGGCCGACGCTCTGGGAGTGCCCGAGGAACGGCGCGTCTACCTGCGCGGCTGGGGCTACGCCGAGGACCCGGCCCACGTGGCCGGCCACCCCGAGCTGTGGCGCTCCCCCGCCATGGCGGCGGCCGCGGGGGCGGCCCTGGCGGGCGCGGGCATCGGCGTCGACGACGTTGCGCACCTCGACCTCTACTCCTGCTTCGCCAGCTCGGTCTGCTTCGCGCTCGACGCCCTCGGCATCGGGCCCGACGACCCGCGGGCGCAGGCGGTGACCCAGACGGGCGGCCTGCCGTACCACGGCGGCCCGGGCTCCAACTACATGACACACTCGCTGGCCGCCATGACCGAGACGTTGCGCCGCGACCCCGGTTCGTTCGGCGTGGTGAGCGGTGTCGGCATGCACATGCAGAAGCACGCCTACGGGGTGTGGTCCACGGCGCCGGGGACGGGGGTGGTCGCCGATCCCGCCCCGTATGCCGCCGCGGCGCCCGCGGTGGCGATCGTCGGCTCACCGGAGGGCGGGACGGCGGCGACCGTGGCCGCGTACTCGGTGCTGCACGGGCGTGACGGCGAGCCGGAGCGGGCGCTGCTCGTCTGCGACGTGCCCGGGGGCGGGCGCTGCTACGCGCTGCTGGACGGGGGGAGGGGCGCTGGCCGAGGCCGAGCGGGTCGAGCTCGTCGGCCGCGCGGGCGCGCCTCACGCCACGCGAGGGGGTCAACCTCGCAACATTGCCCTAGCGAGGCCCGTCGGGACCGGCCGGCCGGATCCGGCGCTGTCGCCGGTGCCCTCGCCTGTCAGTGTGGTCCGGGTGATCGTCGGTGACCCGGCACGGACCCAGGCGCGGCACCCGACGGTGGCCGGCATCGACGGCTGCCGGGGCGGCTGGGTGGTGGCGACGGTGCCGGCGGCCGGCGGGGCCCCGCGGTCCGTCGAGGTGGTGGCGGACCTTCGTGACGTGGTCGCCGCCCTCGAGGCGGGGCACCTGGCCGCGGCGGCGATCGACATCCCGATCGGGCTGCCGGTGGCCGCAACCCGGCGCTGCGACGTCGAGGCGCGCCGGCTGCTCGGCCCGCGGCGGTCCTCGGTCTTCCCCACCCCGGTGCGCGCCGTGTTGGCGGCGGCGGGCTACGCCGAGGCGTGCGCGGCGTCCCGGGCGGCGTGCGGCAAGGCCGTCTCGAAGCAGCTGTTCAACATCGTCGCCAAGATCCGTGAGGTCGACGAGGTGATGTCGCCCGTCCTCCAGGAGCGCCTCTTCGAGATGTGCCCCGAGCTGAGCTTCGCCGAATTGGCCGGCGCACCGATGGGACACGCCAAGAAGACTGCCCAAGGACGGCTCGAACGGCTGGCGGCATTGCGCGGACCGTTCCCCGACATCGACACCGACGGCGCAGTTCGCATCCGTGGTGCTCGACCCGACGACATCCTCGATGCGGTGGCCGGCGCCTGGACGGCGCGCCGCTACGTGGCCGGGGAGCACCTGCACCTGGGCGGCGAGCGCGACCAGCGGGGGTTGCGCATGGAGATGATCGCCTGAGCCGTTCCGACGCTCGGCGGGGCCGTACAACTGATCAGCAGGCGGCCCGGGGCGAGCCCGAGCGGAGGTCGAGGAACTCCGAGACCCGCAGGACGCGGAGGGTGCCGCGCGGCAACAGCGGGACGTGCTGCCGGTGCTCGTCCACGACGACCTCGGGCGCGCTGAGCTCGTACTCGCGACCCCGCGTGACCAGCCGCACGGCGCCGTGGGCGAACGCGTTCTTCACCCAGTCCGAGTCCCGGCCGTAGGTGAGCGCGATCCGGAATCCGTTCATCGTCCGGAAGACCAGGACCGGTGTCCGGTAGACGTTCCTGGTGCGGCGGCCCACGTGGACGACGATCCCCATGCCGGGCAGCACACCGGCCACGTGCACGGACAGCTTGTTGGTGACCGCCCGGTTGAGACGGGCCAGACGCCGGCCGAGGCGCGGCGTCTGCGCCGCGGCGTGCGCCCGGGACGGCGGCCGCACGGAGTGCGCGCTCATACCAGGGTGAGCCCACCGTCCACGGCCAGCACCTGCCCGGTGATGTAGCTGGCCTCGTCCGAGAGGAGGAACACGGCCGCCGCCGCGACCTCCCACGCCGTCCCCTGGCGACCGAGCGGCACCGGCGTGCGGGTCCGCGACGGCCGGCCGGCGGAGGCGGCCCGGCCGAGCGGCGTGTCGATCAGTCCCGGGGCGAGCACGTTGGCCCGGATGCCGCGGCGGGCGCCCTCGACGGCGACGTGGCGGCTGAGACCGATGAGGCCCGCCTTGGAGGCGTCGTAGGCGGGGATGCGGCTGCCCGGCCGCAGGCCGGCCACCGAGCCCATGAAGACGATGGAAGCGTTGTCCGACAGCGTGACCAGCGCGCGTCGCACCAGCAGGAAGTGGGAGCGCAGGTTGAGGGCGAAGGTGCGGTCCCACTCGTCGGGCGACGTGCCGGCGACGCCCATGCCGAACCCGGTGCCCACGTTGAGCACCAGCCCGTCGGGTGCCAACCCGGGCTCGTCGGACACCGCCAGGCGGCAACCCTCCTCGGTCGTCACGTCGGCGACGACGACCGCCGCCTTCCCGCCCTCCTCGGTGATGAGGCGCCAGGTCTCCTCGACCGCCGCCTCGTCGCGGTCCACGCAGACGACCGACGCGCCCTCCCGGGCGGCCCGCACGGCGATGGCCCGGCCGTTGCCGACCGGTGCGTCGGGGTCGCGCGAGGGCTGGGTGCCGGCGCCGATCACCGTGATGCACCGGCCGGGGAGGAGCGGGGTCACCGGGGCACCGGCATCCGGGCCCCTACGCCGCCGGCCCGCCCGGCACGGCGAGCGCCAGCGCCTCGGCGCGGGGCTCGAGCTCGATGCGCAGGGAGCGCAGCACCGTGGTCAGCATGAGGTAGTGGCCGATCAGCATGAGTAGCTCGATCAGCTCGCCTGCATCGAGCAGCGCGGCGAGCGCGTCCCAGGTCGCGTCCGACACCGCGCCGTCGTCCGCCGTCTCGTCGACGGCCTCCAGCGCGGCCCGCTCGAGCGGGGACCACCCGACCGCCTCGAGGCCGTCGCCGGCAGCGGCGCCGAGGGCCGCGAGCTCGGCGGGGGTGACGCCCTGTGCCACACCCAGCTCGATGTGCTGCGCCCACTCGTAGCGCCCGTCGAAGCGACAGGCCGTGCGCAGGATCACGAGCTCGCGCAGCCGGCCGGGCAGCCGTCCCGACAGGAGCGCCCCGCCGAAGCCGAGCCACCGGCGGAACAGCTCGGGGTCGGCCCGGCCCAGCGTGGTGAAGATGTGCATCGGCTCGGTCGTCCCGCCCGGGTGAGCGCTCGAGCAGCCGGATCAGGCGCTCGTCCCACTCGCCGGCCGGCATGGGTGCGATTCGAGGTCCCGGAGCGGCCATGGCCGCATCGTAGGACCGCCGGCCGGGCCGGGCCTCGGGAACGGCTCGCTGCCGGCCCGACCGTGGCGTGGCGGGTTGGTTGAGCTCAGCGCAGCGGCCGGAACCCGATGGGCGGCGGCTCGGTGCCCGGCAGCCGGCGGATGTCGGCGTCGGGCCGGCTGACCTCGTCGAGGATGCCGTAGTCCACGGCCTCGGCCGCGCCGAGGAAGCGGCCGCGCTCCACGTCCTCCTCGACGGCGGCGACCGGCTTGCCCACGGCGGCGGCCACGCGCTCGCAGAAGCGGCGCCGCTCCCCCGCCCGCAGCTCGGCCCACTGGGCCACGTTGCGCACGTGGGCCTCGAGCTGGGTGCCGGGCTCCCGCAGGGAGAAGCGGGTGCTCGGCAGGGCGGCCCGGTGCGCGCAGACGGCGACGACACCGACGGCCCCCGCGCCCACCTGACCGAGGCACAACGCCCGCACGGGCACACCCATGAGCTCGATCACGTCCATGAGCGTCAGCGCCGGGGCGAGGCCCGCCTCACCGCAGTCGACGCGGAGGGTCACGGGCTCGTCGCCCTCCGCATCGAGCGTCATGAGCAGCGCCGAGACGCGCGTGACCGACGAATCGTCGAGGGGGCCGTGGAGCAGGACGACCCGCTGCTCGATCAGCCGGCGGGCCAGGATCTCGGACAGGGGCTCGGGCCGCGGTGCCGCCGCCCTGGGCGCCCGGCGCCGGTAGCCATGGCCAGTCGCGTTCGTCGCCGTCACGCATGCTCGATCCTCCATTCCAGCCGTGCCCCCAGGGCCGACGAGTAGCGCTCCACGGTCGAGAGGCGGGCATCGAGGTCGCCCGCCTCGAAGCGCGCCACGGCCGACTGCGAGGTCCCCATGCGGGCCGCCACCTCGGCCTGGGACAGCCCGAGCTCCCGGCGGAGCGAGGTCAGCTGCCCCGAGACCGAGCGCCGCCGCTCGGCCATCTCGCGGAAGCCCGGGAACACGGTCGGGTGGCTGCGCTCGCTCACGGTGACCGATTATCTCATATTTGATATAGCGTGGGAACGACCACGGCAGAGAGGAGCGCCCGACCATGAGCCCGAGCCCGCGACACCGCAGCCCGCAACACCCGCACCCGACCCGCCCCGAGGGTCTGCGCCAGGTCCTCGTCCCCACCGTGATCGAGGAGGGGAACCGGGGCGACCGCGCCTTCGACATCTACTCGCAGCTGCTGCGCGAGCGCATCGTGTTCCTGGGCCAGGAGGTGGACGACCAGGTGGCCAACCTGATCATCTCGCAGATGCTCTTCCTCGAGGCCCAGAACAACGAGCGGGACATCTACCTCTACATCAACTCCCCGGGGGGCGTGGCCTACGCCGGCATGGCGATCTACGACGTCATGCAGCATGTCGAGCCGGACGTGTCGACCATCTGCGTCGGCATGGGCATGTCGGCCGCCGCCATGATCCTCTCCGGCGGAGCGGCGGGGAAGCGCTTCGCGCTGCCCAACGCGCGCATCATGATCCACCAGGGCTCCGCCGGCACGCGGGGCGCCCCGTCGGACATGGAGATCCAGCTGCGCGAGGTGCTGTCCCTCACCCGGCGCATGTCCGAGATCATCGCCCACCACACCGGCCGGCCCGTCGAGCAGGTGGCGCAGGACATCGACCGCGACCACTACATGACGGCGGGTGAGGCCCGTGACTACGGGATCATCGACGACATCATCCTCCCCCGCCGCGGCCTGTGCGCGCCCGAGCCGGAGCTGCAGGTGGCCAGCGCCTGAGCAGCTCGTCGCTCGCCCCGGCCGGCACCTCCGACGCGGAGCCGGCCGTCGGGGGTCGGGCCGCTTCGCACCGGCACGGCCCCGCCGCATAAGGTGGGTGACACCGGTGTCAGGGAACGGCCGAAGGGGAGGACCGAGATGCGTACGGAAGACATGATCCTGGTCAGCGTGGACGATCACGTGATCGAGCCCAGGGGGATGTTCGACGGGCTGCTGCCGGCCAAGTACCAGGACGCGGCGCCCAAGCTCATCCGCCTCGAGGACGGGACCGACGTCTGGGTCTACGACGGCAACACGATCCCCAACGTCGGCCTGAACGCCGTGGTGGGCCGGCCGCCCGAGGAGTACGGGATCGAGCCCACCTCGCTCGAGGACATGCGGGTCGGCTGCTACGACGTCCACGAGCGGGTCCGCGACATGTCGGTCAACGGCGTCCTGGGCTCCATGTGCTTCCCCTCCTTCCCCCAGTTCTGCGGCCAGCTCTTCGCCCGCCGCCAGGACAAGGACGAGGCACTGGCGATGGTGCGCGCCTACAACGACTGGCACATCGACAAGTGGTGCGGCGCCGAGCCCGGGCGCTTCATCCCGCTGTCCATCCCCGTCATCTGGGACCCCGAGCTCGGGGCCGAGGAGGTGCGCCGGGTGGCCAAGAAGGGCTGCCACGCCGTCACCTTCTCCGAGAACCCCGAGAAGCTGGGCTGGCCCTCGCTGCACAACGAGCACTGGGACCCCTTCTGGACGGCGTGCGCCGACGAGGGCACCGTCGTCTGCATGCACCTCGGCTCGTCCTCGCAGATCCTCATGACGTCGGTGGAGGCACCGATCGACGTGATGATCAGCCTCCAGCCGATCAACATGGTGCAGGCGGCGGCCGACCTGGTCTGGTCGCCGATCCTGCGCAAGTACAAGGACCTGCACTTCGCCCTGTCCGAGGGCGGCATCGGCTGGATCCCCTACGCCCTGGAGCGCATCGACTACGTCTACGAGCACCACCACAAGTGGACGGGCCAGGACTTCGGCGACCAGCTGCCGAGCCAGGTCTTCAAGGACCGGGTCATCACCTGCTTCATCGACGACGCCTTCGGCGTGCAGAGCCGCGAGTACCTGAACATCGACAACATCACCTGGGAGTGCGACTACCCCCACTCGGACTCGACGTGGCCCCAGGCTCCCGAGGCCCTCATGAAGTACCTCGAGGGCGTGTCGGACGAGGACATCGACAAGATCACCCACCTCAACGCCATGAAGCACTTCCAGTTCGACCCCTTCAGCGTCCGGCCGCGTGAGAAGTGCACCGTGGCAGGCCCTGCGGGCCGAGGCGTCCGACGTCGACACGTCGCTGGTGTCGCGGGCCCGCGGGCAGACGCACGTCAACGACAAGGGCATCGTGAGCGTGAGCAGCTTCACGACACGCCTCGGCCAGGACAAGGACTGACCAGCCGGCGCGCCGTCCGCACGGAGGGCACGCGCGCCCGAGCGCGACTCACCCCAGCAGCCGCAGAAAGCACCGGAGGCACATGTCGATCGACTACGCCGCGGGTGACGACCACATCGTCACCATCACCATCAACCGCCCCGAAGCGCGCAATTCCATGGACATGGAGCACTTCTTCCAGTTGCGCTCGGCCTGGGACCGCTTCGGCGAGGACGACGGCGCCTATGTCGCCATCGTCACCGGCGTGGGCCGGGACTTCTGCGTCGGCGCCGACCTCAAGACCTACATCCCACAGATCACCGAGCTGCAGCGCAAGATGAAGGGCGGGCAGCGGCCCGAGGAGCTCGGCGGGTACCGGCTCGACGACGGGGTGAAGGCCGTCCTCCGCGGCACCAAGCTCTACAAGCCGATCATCGCCGCCGTCAACGGCACCTGCGTGGCCGGCGGGATGGAGATGCTCGGCGGCACCGACCTCCGGGTGGCCAGCGACACCGCCACCTTCGGCGGTCATGGAGCCCAAGCGGGGACTCTTCGCCGGCGGCGGCACCACGGTGCGCCTGCCGCGGCAGGTCCCCTGGCCCGCCGCCATGGAGCTCCTGCTGTGCGCCGACCAGGTCCCGGCGCAGCGTGCGTACGACATGGGCCTGCTCAACGAGGTCTGCAGGCCCGGCCGACCTGATGGAGCGCGCCTACGACTACGCCCACCGGATCACGGCCAACGGCCCCTTCGCCATCCGCAAGACGAAGGAGTCCGCGCTGCGCGGCCTGGCCACGAACATGCCCGAGGCCTACAAGATCGAGTCGGAGATCTCCGGCGAGGTCTTCTCGAGCGAGGACGCCACGGAGGGGCCGCTCGCCTTCGCGGAGAAGCGGGCGCCCAACTGGAAGAACCGCTGAGCGGCGGCGGCCCGCGGGCACGGAGTGGTCTCAGCGCCGCTCCAGCGCGTAGACCATCGTCACCTGATCCGTCTGGACCTGTGTGCCCGGCTCGACCGGAACCGGTGTGGACTGCCTCGCCGCGCGCGGCCGAGTCCGCGCCGAAGGCCTGCGGGAAGAGCGACGGCTGCGTGTTGTCGGTCAGGGAGCAGACCGGACCGAGCCTCCTGCCGGCCGCCGCCGCCATGGCGGCGGCGTGCGCCACCGCCTGGTGGACGGCATCGGCCCGGGCCCTGCCCTCCACCTGGGCGGGGTCACCGAAGGAGAACGTGAGGGAGTCGATCTGCGCGGCGTCACCCGACGCGTTCACGACGCCATCGATCGCGGCGCCGGCGGACGCCGTGTGGCGCAGCGTGGCGGTGACGGTGTTCGTCACCTGGTAGCCGGTGAGGGTGGGCACGCCCTTGGGGTAGGCGTACTGCGGCTGCAGCGTCAGCCCCGTCGTCTGCATGTCCGGCCGCGCCACGCCGTTGGCGCCCAGCGCCGACAGGGCCTGGCCGACCTGGGCGTTGTTGGCTGTCGAGCGCGGCGCTGGACGACCCGGCCGTGGTGCTGAAGCCGAACACGGCGGTGAGCACGTCCGGCGCCGCCGAGGCCTGGCCGGTGCCCTGCACGGTGAGCCGGGAGGCCGAGGAGCCGCACCCCGCGGCCTGGACCGGGGTGGTCGCACCGGCGGTGGTGAGTGCGAGGCCGAACCCGGCCCCACCGAGCAGCAGCGCCCCGACCGTCGCGGCGAACACCACTGCCCTGGTGCCGTGGGGCCGTCGGGGCCGCTGCGGCGATTGCGATGGCTGCGGCGGTGCAGCATCTTCGTCGGCCATGTCCCGGACCTCCTGTGTGCGGTCGTGCCGCAGGAGAGACGCACCGGGGTGCGATTCGGTTCGCCGGCCGGCCCGTTCCCGAGGGGATCGGGTCCGCTGCCGGGTCAGCCGGGCGGGGCGCTCCGGCGCAGCGCCAGCAGGGAGGGGAAGCCCACGATGAGGGTCTGGATCCGCCAACCCCGGGCGGGCAGGCCGCGCCGGCGGGCCATGCGACCCGCGGCCAGCGCCTCCGCGGCGTGGATGACCGCCGTCGCCACGAGGAGCGCCTGCAGGACCTCGCGCGGGGGAAGGGCGTCGCCGCTCATCTCACCTGCCTTGTCGTAGGCCGGCTTGCTCAGGGCCAGCTTCGACAGGACGACGATGCCGCCGTCGAGGAGGAGGAACCAGAGCCACGACGGGCGCACGACGCCGGAACGCGTTGTTCTTGCCATGCCCCTGTTCTACCCACCCCGGGCGCGCGGCAACAATCCGACGGCAGCGGGAGGCGTCGTCACGCCCGCGGTGGCCGCCAGCTGGCCGCAGGCGGCGTCGATCTCGGCTCCCCTCGTGGCGCGGATCGTCGCGTTCACGCCGAGGGCGGTCAGCTGGTCACGGAACTGCCGCACGCGCCCGGCGGGCGAGCCCACCACCGGATATCCGGGGGTGGGGTTGAGCGGGATCAGGTTGACGTGGGCGCCGAGCGGGCGCGCGAACGCGGCCAGCTCGACGGCATCACTGCCGCGGTCGTTGACATCGTCGATGAGGGCCCACTCGATGGAGAGCCGCCGCCCGGTGGCCGCCACGTACTCGCCGCAGGCCTCCGCCAGCACGGCCAGCGGGTAGCGCCGGTTGATCGGGACGAGCTCGTCGCGCAACGTGTCGTTGGCGGCGTGCAGGGACACGGCCAGGTTGACCGGCAGGGTCTCGGCGGCGAGGCGGCGGATCCCCGGCACGATGCCGACCGTCGAGAGGGTGAGGTGCCGTGCCGAGAGGCCCATCGACCCGTGGAGCCGGACGACCGCGGACCAGACCCGCTCGTAGTTGGCCAGCGGCTCCCCCATTCCCATGAAGACCACGTTCGACAGCCGCCGCGGTCTGGCCGCTCGCATCGCGACGGCCACCTGCTCCACGATCTCGCCCTCGCTCAGGTGCCGTTGGAACCCGGCCTGGCCGGTGGCGCAGAACTGGCAGGCCATGGCACACCCCGCCTGCGTGGAGACGCAGACGGTGACCCGGTCGCGGTAGAGCATCAGCACCGTCTCGACCCGGGCCCCGTCGTGGAGCGCCCAGAGCCATTTCGTCGTCTGCCCCGCGTCGGCCGAGCGGCGGGAGACCTCACGCAGCGCCGGGGGCAGGGCGGTCTGCAGCGACGCCCGCAGCGCGGCGGGCAGCTCGGTCATCTCGTCGGGCCGTTGCACGCGGGCGTGGAGGCCGTCCCAGACCTGGCGCACCCGATAGGCGGGCTCGCCTTCGAGGAGCTCGGCCAGCTGGTCCCGCGTGAGGTCGTAGGGCGCGGGCATCGCCCCCAGGCTACGGGGCGTTCCTGCTCAGTCGCGCCCGAGGATGACGGTGCCGGCGGCGGTGAACCAGCCGCTCGTCCCGTTGACGCAGGCCAGCCTGGCGTCGGGCACCTGGCGCGGACCGCACTCGCCCCGCAACTGCTTGACCGCCTCAATCAGCAGGAACATGCCGCGCATGCCGGGCTGGCACGGCGGAGAGCCCGCCGCCGTCGGTGTTGGTCGGGAGCTCGCCGCCGACCCGGAGCCTGCCGTCCTCGACGAAGGCTCCGCCCTCGCCCTTCTTGCAGAAGCCCAGGCCCTCGAGCGTCAGGATCACCATGGGCGTGAAGGCGTCGTAGACCTGGACCGTGTCCATCTCCTCGGGCCGGACGCCGGCCGCGCTCGAAGGCCATCTGCCCCGAGCGCACACAGGGCGACTCGGTGAAGTCCTCCCACTCGCTCATCGTCGTGTGCGAGACGGCCTCACCCGTGCCGAGGACCCAGATGGGCGTGTTGGCGCAGTCGCGGGCCCGCTCCTCGTGGGTCAGGACGATGGCGCCGCCCCCGTCGGAGCGGATGCAGCAGTGCAGCTTCGTGAGCGGGTCCCACACCATCGGGGCGTTCACGACGTCGTCGATCGTGATCGGATCTCTGGTAGTAGGCGTCGGGGTTGAGCCCGGCGTTGAAGCGGGTGGAGACCGCGACCTCGGCCAGCTGCTCGATCGTGGTGCCGAACTCGTGCATGTGGCGCCGGGCCACCATGGCGTAGTGCGACCCGACGGGGTGCCCGAACGGTGCGGCGAACTGGACGGGACCGCGGGTGCCGAAGGACAGGTTCGCCATGCGCAACTTCTTCTTCAGGTCCGCTCGCTGCGTCGACCCGTAGGTGAGCACGACGACCTCCACGAGCCCCTGCGCGATGGCCGCCGCGGCGTGCTCGACCATGAACTCCCAGATGCTGCCGCCGTGCCCGGTCGAGTCCACCCAGTTGGGCCGGATGCCGAGGTACTCCGCCAGCTCGACGGGCGGCAGCGCACCGGTCAAGGACATGAATCCGTCGACCTCGTGACTTCTGATATCCCGGCGTCGGCGAGTGCGCGTGTGGTGCCCTGGTAGTTCAGCTGGAAGGCCGTCTTGTCATCGACACGCCCACAGTCGGACGTCGAAGCGCCCACGATCGCCACGCGGCGGTTGGCCATGTTCTCCTGCTCTCCTTCTTCGTCCTCGGACCGGTGCCGGTCAGGTTACGGGCCGTTGCGCGGGCCGACGGTCAGCCGCCACCCATCTTCAGGCCGGGGTGCCGGGAGTGGAAGATCTGCGCATTGACCTCCGCCGCGATGTCGGCCGGGTCCCACTTCACCTCGGCACCCTTGGGGTTGTCGACCGCCCCGCCCAGCCGCCAGGGCTCGTAGTGCGCGATGTTCGTCCCGACGGCACGGAACACCTGGCCCGTGACGTGGAGGGCCTGGTCGGAGGCCAGCCAGGCGACCATGGGCGCCGAGTTCTGGGGATTGAGCCGGCTGAACTCGTCGTCGCCGTACGCATCGGGCTCCTTGATCTCGACGTCCTTCAGGACGCCACCGGTGAGGCGGGTGACGCCGCCCGGGGCAACCGCGTTGGCCCGGACCCCGAAGCGGGACCCCTCGAGCGACGTGATGATCGTGAGGGCGGCGATCCCGGCCTTGGCCGAGCCGTAGTTGGCCTGGCCCACGTTGCCCTGCAGCCCGGCGGACGAGACCGTGTTGACGATGGCCGCCCGGACGGGCTCGCCCGCCTTGGAGCGCTCGCGCCAGCGGATGCAGGCGAACTTCGTTGCGGCGAACGTGCCCTTGAGGTGCACCCGCAGGACCGAGTCGAAGTCGTCCTCGCTCATCGACACGATCATCTTGTCCCGGATGATGCCGGCGTTGTTGACGAGGATGTCGAGCCCGCCGAAGGCGTCGTACGCCGTGGCGATCATGTTCTCGGCGCCGCCGAAGTCGGCCACGTCGTCGTAGTTGGCCACCGCCTCCCCGCCCCGGGCCCTGATGACCTCGACGACCTCATCGGCCGGGCGCTTGTCCGCCCCCTCGCCGGAGGACGTCCCGCCGAGGTCGTTGACGACGACCTTGGCTCCCTGCGCAGCCAGCTCGAGCGCCTCGCCGCGGCCGATGCCGTGGCCCGACCCGGTGACGATGGCGATCTTCCCGTCCAAAATGCCCATGGATCCCCCAATCAGGAGAGAAGACTGACACGTCTGTCAGACACCGTAACGGCGCCGGCGGAGACCCGACAATTCCGCCCGAAATCGCCCTTCACCGGGGACGATCGCCACATCGGCCGGATCGACACTGACATCGGCGTCATATACGGTGAGGGCCCCCGCGGGCCCTCCCTGGGCCCGTCGCACCGCGCCGGAGCTGGGCGGGATGCGGCCGCAGCTGTGAGGCTGCACGGGACGAACCGGCACGGGCGCCGACGGGCAGGACGGCGCGGCACAGGGAGGGACATGGCAACGGGAACCACGGCGACGGGCGACGGGATGGACATCACCGGCCGGCCCACCGCCCTCCGCTCCATCGACCTGGACACCTTCTTCCGACCCAAGCGGGTGGCAGTCGTGGGGGCCTCGGACACCAACGCGCGCCCCAATACGGCGCTGACCCAGAAGATCACGGCGTGGGCCGAGGAGCGCGGTGCCACGGTGCACTTCGTCAACCCCAACCGGGCGGAGGTGGCGGGCCGCCCCTGCGCCAAGGCGCTGACCGACATCGAGGAGCAACTCGACCTGGTGGCGATCCTGGTCGGCGAGCCCCTGCCGATCCTGCGCGACGCCGTGGCGGCCAAGGCGAAGTTCGCCGTCGTCTTCGCGGCCGGCTTCTCCGAGGTCGGAGCCAAGGGCGAGCGGCTCCAGGAGCAGATGGAGCGGATCATCGAGAGCGGCGAGCTCCACGTGCTCGGGCCCAACACGAATCTCAACGCCTTCGAGGTCTTCCGCGAGGACCTCCCGGGCAAGGCGATCGCCCTGATCACCCAGAGCGGCCACCAGGGCCGCCCGGTGTTCCAGGGTCAGGAGATCGGCATCAAGCTCTCGCACTGGGCGCCTGCCGGCAACGAGGCCGACATGGAGTCGGCCGACTTCATCGACTACTTCTCGAGCCTCGAGACCACGGGCGCCGTGGCGTGCTACATCGAGGGCTTCAAGAACGGTCGGACACTGCAGCTCGCCGCGGACGCGGCCGCACGGCGCAAGGTCCCCGTCGTCGCCGTGAAGGTGGGCCGCACCGACGAGGGCACGTCCATGGCGAAGGCGCACACGGGCCACCTCACCGGCTCCGACGAGGTCGTCTCCGCCGTCTTCCGCCAGTACGGCGTGCAGCGAGTCGACGGACTCGACCAGCTCCTCGAGGTCTCCGCGGCGCTGGCCCGCACCACGGCACCCGCGCCCGGCGCCGTCCGGCGCCTCACCCGTGGTGCCGGCGGCCGGGTGTGCGTCTACTCGATCTCCGGCGGCACCGGCGCGCACATGGCGGACATGGTCGCGGCGGCGGGACTCGAGCTCCCCTCCCTCACCAAGGCCTCGCAGGTGCAGCTGCACGAGTGGATCCCGCCGTACCTGCGGGTCTCGAACCCGGTCGACAACGGGGGCGCCCCCGTGCGCGACTGGCGCGGTCCGAAGATCATTCAGACGATGCTCGCCGATCCCAACGTCGACCTCCTGCTGTGCCCGATCACCGGCGCCCTCCCCTCCATGGGCAACAAGCTGTGCGAGGACCTGGTGGAGGCGGCCGCGACGACCGACAAGCCCATCTTCGTGGTGTGGGGGTCCCCCGTCGGAACGGAGGAGGCCTACACCAAGACGCTGCTCCAGAGCTCGGTGCCGACCTTCCGCACCTTCACCAACGCCGTGATGGCGGCCAAGGCCTACTTCGACCATCACCGGTTCGCCGCCTCGTACCAGTCCGCCTTCACTCGCCCGGCGTTCCGGCCGAGCCCCGCCCGGCGGGCGGCGCTGCCCGTGCTCGCGCCGCGCGGTGTCCGCCGCCCGAGCGGCGAGAGCCTCTCCGAGCAGGACTCCAAGGCCCTGCTCAAGGCCTACGGGATCGCGCTGCCCAAGGAGCGCGTCGCGACGTCGCCGGGGGAGGCGGCCAAGGCGGCGAAGAAGATCGGCTTCCCCGTCGTGATGAAGATCGTGTCGGCGGACATCCCGCACAAGTCCGACCTGGGCCTGGTGGCGGTCGGCGTGCGCGACGAGGAGGACGCCCGCCGCACCTACAAGCGCCTCGTGGCCACGGCCAAGAAGGCCGCGCCGAAGGCCACCGTGGACGGCGTGCTGGTGGCCCAGATGGTCGCCGGGGTGGAGACGGTGGTCGGCATCGCCCGCGACGACCTGTTCGGACCGGTCGTGATGTTCGGCCTGGGCGGCGTCTTCGTCGAGGTGCTGCACGACGTGACGTTCCGCGTCCCCCCGTTCACGGCACGGGACGCCACGGCGATGCTGGACGAGCTCCGGGGCGCCGCCCTGCTGCGGGGCCTGCGGGGACAGCCGGCCGCGGACAGGGCCGCCCTGGTGGACGTGCTCATGAAGATGCAGCGCCTGGCGGTCGACCTGTCCGACGAGGTGGCCGAGGTCGACATCAACCCGCTGCTGGCCGGTCCGGCCGGCGCAGTTGCGGCCGACGCCCTCGTCGTGCTGGCCTGAGCGGCCGGCACGGACACAAGGAGACCGATGAGCGACACGACCGAGGACCCGGTGGGCAGCGACCTGATCCGCAGGATCGAGGACGGCATCTGCTGGATCACGCTCAACCGGCCCGACGCGGCGAACGCCATGACCCAGTTCATGCGGGACCAGATCGCCGACTGGGTGCGCGACGCGTCGGCCGACCTGTTCGTACGCGTGGTGGTCATCACCGCCACCGGCGACAAGGCCTTCTGCACCGGGGCCGACCTGCGCGGCGGACGGCTGCCCCCGCGGGCGAAGCCCGACGGACGCCCCGGACAGCGTCGTGGGCGAGGGCTCCCGCATGATCCGCGACGGCTGGCAGCGTCTCGTCACGAGCATCCTGGACTGCGAGAAGCCGGTCATCGCCGGCGTCAACGGCACGGCCGCCGGCGGCGGGATGCATCTCGCCCTCGCCTGCGACCTGGTGGTGATGGCCGAGGAGGCCAAGTTCGTCGAGGTCTTCGTCCGGCGTGGCATCGCGCCCGACGCCGGCGGGGCCTGGATCCTCACCCGCCTGGTGGGCATTCAGAAGGCCAAGGAGCTCTTCTTCTTCGGTGACGACGTGCCGGCGGCCGAGGCCCACCGCATCGGACTGGTCAACCGCGTCGTGCCGCGGGCCGAGCTCCAGGCGACGATCGAGGAGATGGCCGGCCGCCTGGCCCAGGGGCCCACCAAGGCCATCTGGATCGCCAAGTGGCTGACCAATCGAGCCCTCGACGTGGACCGTGCGACCTCGTTGTACGACGAGGCCATCGGGCAGGAGCTGGTCACCAACACCCTCGACTCCAAGGAGGGCATCGCCAGCTTCGTGGAGCGCCGACCGTCCGAGTTCAAGGGCTGGTAGCCGGCGACTTCACCGGTCGTCGACGTCACGCCCACGCCGGTCGTGGTGGTCGTCGAGACCGCCGGCGACGTCGTGGTGGTCGAGCTGCCCGTCGGCGCCGTGGTGCTCGTCGTGGAGCTGGTCGGGGTCGACGTCGTGGTGGTCGTCGACGACGTCGTCGTCGGCTGGTCGTCGTGGTGGTCGTCGACGTCGTGGTCGTCGAGGCCGGCGGGGGGGTGTTGTTCAGCGTGGTCCCGCTGCCGGCGTTGCCGAAGATCGACGCCAACGGCTTGCCCGAGATGAGCTCGACGGCGGTGATGAACATGAGCGCGAGCACGAACACGATCGGCCGCCGTCCCGGCGATGGTGGGCCAGGAGAACCGCCGGGCGGGGCCGCGGGCGGGCTGCATCGGGGTGGTCGTCGCCTCCAGGCGCTCCGTGGCGGGGGCATCGGCTGCGGCGGAGATCTCCAGTCGCTGCGTCTCGCCCACCGGCGCCCCGGTCGACCGCATCTCGACCGTCCCGGTCCCGGCTCCGGCCGTGGGCTCGGCGTCGGCCGGTGACGCCGCCTCACCGCTCGGGCCCGTCGCCCCCAGCTTGCGCAGGAGGCGTCGACGACTCGGGGGCCCGCACGACGACCTGCTTGACGGCCTGCTGGCCCCGTTCGATGGACTGGGCCACGAGCGCCGTCCCGAGGGTGGCGACCGCCGACCCGATGGCCACGCCGATGATCGTCCCCTTGACCCCGAAGATCGACGCGATGACGGCGGCGATCACGGCGCCCGCGGCGGAGGCCAGGATCTGGCGAAGCGAGAACTTCACTCGGGGTATCTAGTCGCGTCCGGGCACCACGGCGGCGCGGGTCGCGGACCGGCGCCGACTCCGTCCGGTCGCCCGGACGGACGCGGATGCTCACTCGCCCACCGCCCCGTCGATCTGCTCGCGCAGGAGGTCGGCGTGCCCGTTGTGGCGCGCGTACTCCTCGATCATGTGGATCATGATCCACCGCAGCGAGAAGGTCGACTTCTCCGTCGACGCCGACGGGTCGTCGAGGCTCCCGGTGGCCTCGACGATGGAGCGTGAGAGCTCGCACTGGCGCCGGAAGAGGTCGATGTCCGCCCCGGCCTTGTCGGGGTCGAGATCGTTGAAGTCCGCATCCCGGTCGTCCACGGTCGAGAACGGTTCGGGCGACGAGCTCCCACGGAAGATGTGGTCGAACCACCACCACTCCACCAGGGCCATGTGCCGCACGAGGCCGAGCAGGCTGAGTCCGGACGGCGGGACGCCCCGACGGGCCAGGTCGGTGCCGTCGAGCCCCTCGCACTTCCACAGCAGCGTCGAGCGCTGATAGTCGAGCCAGGTCGCCAGCATCGGACGCTCGGCACCAGTTTGCGGCGGCTCGGGCCGGGTCACTGCGGAGTGCACCGGTCCAGGCTAGCGGCGAAATCTTCGTCCGATCGGGGGCCGGTAGCATGGCCCGCGTGCGACAACGGTGGCTTTCCGCGCGAGCCGTGTCGCTGCACGCGGCGGCGATCGTCGTCGTCTCGGGCTGCGCCATCGCCGCCTGGTGGCAGGTGAACCGGGCCCAGGACGGCAACGAGCTGAGCTTCCTCTACTCCGTCATGTGGCCGGTCTTCGGTCTCCTCGCGCTGTACTTCTGGTGGATGCTCCTCCACACCGACTACGACACCGTGGGGCTCAAGGGCATGCGGCGCCAGAACCAACAGGCCGTGCCCGTGCGACGCGACGGTGACGGTCGAGGTCGCCGTCCGGCCGTTCCGGCGCCGTGCCCGGCCCGGGGGAGGACCCCGAGCTGGCCGCCTACAACGCGCGGCTGGCCCAGCTGGCGGAGAAGGGGCCGAAGACCTGGCGCAACCGCGACGAGGTCGTGGTGCGACGGGCGCAGTGAGGCGGCTGACCGAGCGCAGTCTGGAGGGGGCGCTCTTCCGCTACCAGCTGATGGCCAACATCGTCGGCGTGCTCATCATCCCGCTCTTCTTGTTCGCCGGTCTCCGCGCCGGCTTCGGCGGGTTCAAGGCCGAGGTCGCGATCTTCGGCATCGGCCACGGCTACCTCTACATCGTGTACCTGATCGCCGCCGGGCTCCTGGCCCTCAAGGCGCGGCTGCGCATCCCGTGGATCCTCTTGATGCTGGTCGCCGGGCTCGTCCCGGGACTGACGTTCGTGGTCGAATGGCTCGTCGTGACCCGCAAGATCCAGCCGCTGCTCGCCGCACAGGCCGCCGAGGCCGCGGCCGGGAGCGGGGTCAGCCCAGCCGCTCGATGACGGTGCCGTTGGCCTGGCCGCCGCCCTCGCACATGGTCTGGTACCCGTAGCGCCCACCGGTCGCCTCGAGGTGGTTCAGGAGCGTCGCCCATCAGGCGCACGCCGCTGGCGCCCAGCGGATGGCCGATGGCGATGGCGCCACCACGGGGGTTGAGCCGGCCGCGGTCGTAGGAGAACGCCTTCTGCCACATCAGGGCGATGGCGGCGAACGCCTCGTTGCACTCGACGGCGTCGAACTCGTCGACCTTCATCCCGGAGCGCTCGAGGAGCTTGTGGGTCACGGGCACCGGCGCCGAGAGCACGATGGCGGCGTCGTCGGCGGCAACCGCGAAGTGCGCGAAGCGGGCCCGGATCGGCAGGCCCAGGGCTTCGGCGACCGAGCGGTCGGCGATCAGCATGGCGGCGGCGCCGTCGGTCGTCTGCGACGAGTTGCCGGCGGTGATGTCGGGCGCCGTGTCGGGCTCCCAGTGCTGGGCGGGGGGCAGGGCGGCGAGGGCCTCGGACGTGGTGCTGCGCCTGATGCCCTCGTCGGAGCGCAGGAACTCACCGGTCAGGCTTCCGTCCTCCGCCTTGATCGGCACCGCGAGGGCCTCGCGGGCGAAGTGCCCGCTGTCCCAGCTCTCCGCCGCCCGGCGGTGCGACTCGAGGGCGTAGGCGTCCATCTCCTCCCTCGATATGCCGTAGCGCTCGGCCAGGACCTGGCTCACCCGGAACTGGGTCCAGAGGCGACCGTCGACTTCCTCCATGAACGACGGCGGGAAGGGCCCCACGCCCCCTCGTGCGTTCGAGGCGAGCGGCACCCGGCTCATGACCTCGACCCCGCAGGCGACCACCAGGTCGTAGTGGCCCGCCGCCACCCCCGCGGCGCCGAAGTGGACCGCCTGCTGGGACGAGCCGCACTGGCGGTCGACGGTCGTCGCCGGCACGTCCTGTGGCAACCCGGCCGAGACCCACCCGTTGCGGGCGATGTTGGTGCTCTGCTCGCCCACCTGGCTGACACAGCCGCCGATGACGTCGTCGACGCGCTCGGGGTCGACGCCGGTCCGCTCGATCAGCGAGGTCAGGGCGAACCCGAGGAGGTCGGCGGGGTGCCAGTTGGCCAACGCACCCCCACGCTTGCCGAACGCCGTGCGCACGACGTCGACGATGACCGGGTCTCGTGCTCCGCTCATTGACGTTCCTCTCTGCTCCGGTCAGCGACCGCGACTTCCGCCACCAGCTCCCCGCTCATTGGCACGCGCTCACCCTCCACGACGAGGGCGGCCGCCCGGGAGCCCGCCTGCTCGCGGCGTGACATGAGCTGGTCGATGACCGTGGCCGCTCCCGCCGGGTCGCCGTCGTAGGCCACCCGTCCCTGGTCCAACACGAGCGCCTTGCTGGCCAGCTTCAGCACCCGGTCCACCTGTTGCTCCACAACCAGCATCGCCGTGCCGTTGCGGTTGATGGCCTCGCAGACTCTCGTAGACCGCATCGACGACGACCGGTGCCAGCCCGAGCGAGAGCTCGTCGGCGACGAGCAGCTTCGGTGGCACCACGAGCACCTTGGCCAGCGAGAGCAGGCGCTGCTGTCCCCCGAGAGCGTCCCGGCCGCCTGCTTGCGGCGCTCGCCGAGGATCGGGAAGGCCTCGTAGGCCCGGGCCAGGTTCTCGGACACGCTGGTGCGGCGGGCGCGCTGGCGGAAGACCAGTGCGAGGTTCTCCTCGACAGTGAGGCTGGAGAAGATACCCCTGCCCTCCACCACGTGGGCCATGCCCAGCCGGCGCGATCCTCCAGGCGGACGTCCGGGTTACGTCGGTCCCTGCGAAGCGAACGGAGCCTTCGGTCGCCGTCACAAGGCCGGTGATGGTCCGTGCCACCGTCGACTTGCCGGCGCCGTTCGAGCCGATGAGCGCCACCACACCGCCGGCGGGGATGTCGAAGGACACGTCGAAGAGCGCACGGTATGGGCCGTACGAGGCCGAAACGTGCGCCACCTCCAGAATGGCGCCGTCATCGAGCGTCGCCGCGCCGGCGGGCCCGGAGGCGAGGCCGTGGCCGGTGTCGGTCACGCCGACTGCCCGAGGTAGGCATGGCGCACCAACGGGTTGTCCATCACCTCGGCGAAGGTCCCCTCGGCAATCTTGGACCCGACGTCCATCACGACCGCCCGGTCGACCACGTCAGCCACGATGCCGAGGTCGTGCTCCACCAACAGGACGGCGGTGCCCCGGTCGCGCTGGACGATGCGGAGCACCGCGGCCAGATCGGCTGTCTCGTGTTCGTCGAGACCCGACGAGGGCTCGTCGGCGAGCAGGAGCCTCGGCTCGCCCGCCAATGCCCGGGCCAGCTCCACGAGCCGGCAGTTTCCGAGCCCCAGGGCTGAGACGGGCGTGTCCGCCAGCTCGGTAAGCCCGACGAGCTGCATGGTGCTCTCGACCTTCTGACGCTCCTCCTCCGTCGGCGTACTCATGCCGCAGAGGTCCTTCCAGAGCCGGCCGGTGCCGGGTCCGGGCGCGCTCGGCGACCATGAGATGGTCCCGAACGGTCATGTCGGCGAACACCTCGGCCCGTTGGTAGGTGCGCCCGATGCCCAGGCGGGCCCGCTTGTAGGTGGGGAGACCCCTGAGCGACCGGCCCTCGAACTCGATGCTCCCGCCGTCGTTCTTGAGCTGCCCGCAGACGCAGTTGAAGAGGGTCGTCTTGCCGGCGCCGTTCGGCCCGACCAGGCCCACGCTCTCCCCGGCCGCGACATCGAACGTGATGCCTTGCACAGCGTTGATGCCCCCAAAGGACTTCGAGACCTCGCGCAGCGCCAAGAGCGGCTGCTCCTCAGCCATGGACCGCCTCCTCCCCCAAGCCACCCGCCATCAGCGGGTTGCTCGCTGGGCCCGCATCGGTCGTCGGTCGCGGGAACCAGCGCTCGAACAATGGTTCGAAGCGCTGCATGGAGCGTCGCTTCTGGAACTCCAAGATACCCTCGGGGTGTTGGGCGTAGGTCAGCGCGCCGAAGGCGAAGAGCACGAATGTCAGGTTGGCGAACTGGGGCGGCGCGTACCCGAGGAGTTTCTGGATGATGACGTACCCGAACGCGCCCTGGATCGCCCCCTCGACCGTCGTGACACCCGTGGTCACCACGATGACGACGAACGCGAGGCTGAAGACGTAGTTGAACTGCTGGGGGTTGGCGACCCCCTGCTGTACCACCAGCAGGGTGCCCCCGATGCCCGCCACCGCGCCGGACAGGGCGAAAATCAGGATGCGCTGCCAGGTCAGGTTGATCCCGATGCCGGCGGCGGCCGTCTCGCTCCCTCGCATGGCGCCCAGGTACCGGCCGACGGTGCCGCGCCGGATCATCAGGATCGCCAGGACCACCACAACCAGGACTGCGAAGGTGGCCAGGAACAGGGCGTGGCCATTGGGGTTGAGCAGGCCGAACGGGCTGCCCCAGTCGACGTTGTTCAGGGGGCCGAGCCCGCCGGAGCCCCCACCGAGCGTCTGTGAGCTCTGGATGACGTTGTCGAACACGAGCGCGGCACCCAGCGTCATCAGGGCGAGGCCGAGTCCCCGCAGGCGCAGCGAGAGCGCGGCGAGCACGATGGCCACCATGGCCGCGAACGCGGCACCGACCAGCATCCCGGCCATCATCGAGAGGCCCAGGTGGTTGGCCAGCTGTGCTGCCGTGAAGGCGCCCACCCCGGCCAGGCCGGCCTGAGCCAGGGACAGCTGGCCCCCCATGCCGGTGATCAAAGTGATCGAGAGGAACAGCGTCGAGAACGCGAGCCCCTGGTTGAGGACACTCTCCCAGTCCCGGGGCATCCAGGTGAGCATCGACAGGATGAAGGCTCCCAGCAGGACGTACCAGAGCACCCTTATGACGTGGCCCATCGCCGGAGTCCGGACCGCTGCGGCCAGTGGCGGCAGTGGCGGGTCCACGGAGGCCAACGGGTCAGTGCCCTTTTCCAGGTTGCGCATCCCGGGATGGAAGAGCAGCGCCCCGACCAGTACCAGGAACGGCAGGCTCGGCAGGATGGAGGTGAACAAGAAGCTCTGGGTGGGGAGGTACCCCTGCAGCGTGAAGGTGGCGATCCCGATCGCCACTGCAGCAAATGCAGCGACGGCCATCGAGCGGAAGGCGGCGCAGGCCGCGGCGGCGATGGCCGCCACCATGAGCGTGAGAAACGGCTGAGCCTGCACCTGACCGAAGTTCGGCGCCAGCAGGACACCGGCCAGGCCGGCCAGGAAGCTCGAGATCACCCAGGCCACCGCGACAACGCCGCCGGCATTGACCCCGTCGAGCTGCACCAGTCGCCGGCTCTCGACTGCCCCGCGCATCTGTAGGCCCAAAGGGGTGAGCCGCATCATGATGCCCATGGCGAACAACACCAGGGAGGTGAAGACCACCGCACTCATGTCGAGCCCGTTGAAGGGTGCCCCCGCCAGGGTGAAGTAGACGGTGTTGGGGTCGAACACGATGCTCGGCGGCGCGTAGTAGTTCTGCGGGATGAACACCTGCATCAAGCGCGGGGATGCCGACGAGCAGGCTGATGCTGGTCACCAGCTTCGCCATGTTGTTGGAGTTCGGTATGCGGCTGAAGAGGAGCCGGTCGAAGGCTAGCCCGAGGAGTGGCGAGACCACCGCCACCGCGATGACGAAGGCCAGCCAGACGGGGAAGTGCGCGCTCTGGATCAGCGCGGTGAACAACAGCGACGCCACGTAGGCCTGCGCAGCGAACGCGAAGTTGAAGACGCCGGTGGCCCTGTAGGTCAGGACCAGGGCCACCGCAACGATGGCGTAGGTGCAGCCATAGGGAACGCCGGGAATGGCAAAACCTAAGAACTGCTCCATTCCCGACGTCCCCCAATCCCCGCTGCGGTCTCGCTACGCCCTCGCAGTGCCGCTCAACCGACCGGTGTGCCCGCGGGCGGCTTGATCAGCACGGCGTGCGTGTAGCTGTTGCCCGGGTTGGCGCCCGAACCGTTCAGGATCGATCCGGACAGCCTGAAGCACTCGAAGACCTGTGGCTTCTTGGCGAGCACCGTGACGTACTTGTCTCCCTGCACCTGGATGAAGGCGCTGCAGGTGCTGTTCGTGATGGGATAGGTGTGGCCGCCACCTCCAGGGCTCCAATTGACCGGAGTCGTAAGCCCGTTGGAGCTGTAGGCCGTCATCTTGTTGATGGCGTTGACGACGCCCAGCTGCGTCGGGTTCGGGCCGGCCGCCTTCAGGCCTGCCACCAGCAACGCCGCCGACTCCCAGCCCTGCATCGCGACCTCGTCGTAGACCCACTTCGGCTGATACTTCTTCATGGCGGTGATGTACGCCGCCAGCCCCGGATAGTTCTTCTGCGGTGCATTGAACGGCACGTGCTGGATGTTGAAGTACACGCCCTGCATCAGGTCCTGGTACTGGTTCAGCGTGCTCTGGTCGTTGCCGTCGAGCCACAGCTGCTTGGCCTGGATCCCGTACTGCTTGACGCCGCGGGCCAGGCTGATGTTGCCGGTGACGTCCATGCAGCTGAGGACGAAATTGGTCCCGGCCGCCTTCATGCGTTCCACGTCGGGAATGACGCTGGTGCCGTAGCCGATGCTCGTGTCCACGTAGCTGACTTTGATGCCGGCATCCTTGAAGGCGGAGACCGCCTGGTTGCACGACGCGTTGGAGGAGGCGATGTTGTACGCCAGGACGCCCACCGACGGCGTCTTCTGGACCTGCTTGGCCAGGTAGATCCAGGCCGGGTCGCCGGCGGCGTCGTCCTGGATCGACCCACCGGCGGCGAAGAGGTTGACCGGCCCGTTCCAGTTGGCGGTCACGTTGTAGCCGAACGTCGGGGTGCAGGTCTGCACGAAGTAGGTCGGGGTGAAGAAGGCGGTAGCTACTCCCGCCACGGCGAAGACATGGTCCTGGTCGACCAGGGTGTGCTCCAGCGCCGTGTCCTGGCTCGGGTTCCCGGTGTCGTCGGTGTTATAGGTCAGCTCGATCTTGCGGCCGTCCACGCCGCCGTGGGCGTTGACATAGTCGTAGTACCCCTGGATCCCCGGCACCAGCGACTCGAAGTTCGACGCGATCGGCCCGGTCAGCGTCGACATGGTCCCCGTCGTGATCGTGCTCGCTGTGACGCCGGGCGACTTGTTCGCCGCCGCGCAGGCGGCGCTGGTGGCGGCCAGCGGGCGCACCGCCGCCGTCGCGCTCGACGCCGGGCCGATCAGGACCACTCCCGCGGCCACTATCAAGAAGGCGCAGGTGCCGGTGGCAGCCCGCGCCAGGGTGCCGTTGCGCCTCGTTCTCGTTGCCTCCCCATCTTTCCAAACAGTCATCACATACCCCCGATCCGGCTCTCGCCGCTCATCTACTGACCGCCGGCGGTCACTGTAGTTGTAGGGCCTTTCGGCCACCGTTCACCCTGAACATCTCGCTCCTCACCCCTGCAACATCTCGCTTCACGCCAGGAACAACCGCTGACGGTCGAACTCCCGCAGCGCCCGCACCTCCTGCAGGCTCACCGCGGGCAGGTCCTCCACCTCGCGCGCCACCTCGGGGTCGTAGCCGCATGACGACGCGAACGCGCGCACCCGCTCCTCGACCGAGCCCTCCCCTGCCGGCACGGCGGCGATACGGAGCACCCCGTCCATGCGGCGCAGGACGCCCTTGTCCGTCACCACGCTCGTCACCCGCTCCCCCGGCGAGGTGACGTAGGCGGCCCGGCGCGGCAGCCGTTCGGGACGGGCCAGGGTGACCACGACACACGCCGTGGCCCGGCTGGCCACGTCGTTGGCCCCACCCGAGCCGACCAGGAACCGCCCGCCGGCCAGCTGGGTCGAGTTCAAGCACCCGTCGCTGTCGACCTCCGCTGCGCCGAGGCACCCCACCGTCGTCGTCCCCGGGCCGCCGATCACCATGCCGAGGACGGCGGAGGCGTCGGAGAGATAGGGCGTGGCGGGAAACACCCGCTGGTTGAAGATGTAGGGGTCCGCCGGCGTGGGCTCGTAGCCCCACAGGCCGAGCTCCGCGGTGAGCACCACCGTGCTCCCTGCGGCCCGGGCCCGCGCCACGGCCACCCAGGCGGCGAGATTGGCCACGCCGGCGCCCGCCAGCACGGCGTCCGCGTCCACCGCGGCCACGACGTGTTCGACCTCCCGCGCCCCCAGGGACGCCGCCTGTTCCCACGGCGTGACCACGTGGTCCTCGACGACCGGGTTGGCGTCGGCATCGGCCTTCCACGACATCGGGTCGGAGCGCCCCTCGAGCCAGAGCAGATGCTCGGTGCCCACCCGGGAGAGGTAGTCCTCGTGTGTGGCCAGGCCGAGGACCCATTCGTCCGCGTAGTCGTCGAGCTCGTCCCTTGCGGCGGCGTCGGCGACGGCGTTCCAGTGCGCGATGTCCTCGCCGTAACTGCGAACGGGGATGCCGGGTGCATAACAACCGCCCGGGTGAGCGCCGTACGGCGCCTCCACGACCGCCAGGACGCGGTGGGCGGGGACCCGCACCCGGTGCCCGAGCCCCTCGAGGTCGTCCAGGACGCGCTCGACGGTCGCGACGACGCCACGCCGGGCGGCCCAGGCACCCCAGACACCGTCGAGCAGGGGCTCGGAGAAGACGAGATTGCCGGCCGGATCGGCGGCCGCCGCGTGCACCAGCGCCACGTCGGGCACCAAGGGCTCGAGGAGACCGAGGGGACCGAACGGCGAGTCGACGACGCGAAAGGCCTCGTTCTCGGCCATCGACGACCCCTTGAGCGACCCGGTCACCGCCGCGGGCAGCCCGCGGGCGGCGGCTTCCAGGCGCTGCGTGAGCGTGAGGATCGACCAGTGCTCCACCTCGACGTGGCCCGACTCGTAGGCCTGGCGGAAGACGGGGTTCGGCGTGTACGTCGGGAAGCTGTTCCCCGAGTAGGCGGTGACCACCTTGCGCACGAGGCCGCCGCGGAAGAACAGCGCTCCCAGGGCGCCGAGGCTGGTCATCACCAGCGTGAAGCCCGGATCGGTGTCCCAGAACTGACGGGCGAGCTCCCGGGCCGAGGCCGTCCAACGGCTGTGCCCCATCATCACGTGGACGGTGTCTCCGGGTTGGACGTGGCGACGCACCGCGTCGGCCAGCGAGGTCACCACCGGGCCTGTCGGCGCGGACGTCTCCGGCGTCACAGAACCGGCGTCGCCTGGGGCAACGAAACGCGAACTCCCTGGTCCTGCTTCATTTTTTGCCCCAACCAAACCTGACCACCGTGTCAGGTTAGCCATTTCGACCACGTCCGGCACTACGATCCACCGGGCATGGGATCGCCGAGAGTCCGACGTGACCCGGGATCCGCCACCAAGGCACCGGTGCACACCTCGGGAGCCAAGAAGGTGGCCACGGCGCGGGGTTCCTCGAGTGCTGCCACCGACGCTCTGTCCACGACGACGCCGGCCGACGTCTCCGAAAGCCTCGACGGCCCGGCCCTCCCCGACGGCGACGCGGTCGGCGCGCCGGCCAGCAAGCGCGTCCTGCGCAGCCAGGGTCGTCGCACCATGCGCCGGCTCCTCGATGCGGCGATGGTCGCCTTCGACCGGCGGGGCTACCACGCCACCCGCGTCAACGACGTCGTGGAGATCGCCAAGACATCGCACGGCACGTTCTACCTGTACTTCTCGAACAAGGAGGATCTGCTGCGGGCACTCGTCACCGAGGCCGCCACGGAGGCGCAGAAGCTCTACGACGCCCTCAGCACGCTCCCCGCCGAAGGGGACGCCCCGCGGTGGGAGGACGTCCACGCCTGGATCCGGGCCTACTCCGACCTCTGGACCAAGTACGCGCCGCTGTTCCGGTCCTGGACCGACCTGGCCACCATCGACCCCGAGCTGATCGACGTGATCCGCCACACCTTCACGGTCATGTCTGGGGCGCTCTCGAAGCACATCGGTCCCGACTCCTCGGGCCACATCATCGACCCCGATGCCGCCGGCATGGCGACGCTGGCCATGCTCGACCGGTTCCACTACCTGCGCGAGTTCGTGGGACAGCCGATCGACGACGTGGCCCTCGAGACGATGACCACCATGGTCTACCGGGCGCTCTTCGACCCCAACGCCTGAGGAGGCGGGCGCCGGGCCGGTGATCTGCTATCCCTGCGGGAACACCCGGTCGAAGATGCCGTCGACACCCGAGCCGTGCAGGGTCAGCCCGCCGTCCACGACGATGTTCTGCCCCGTGACGAACCGGGCCAGGTCCGAGCACAGGAAGACCACGACGTCGGCCACGTCCTCCGGCTCGCCGATCCGTCCCGCCGGCGTCCCCGTCTCGAAGCGTTCGACCTGGTCCGGCATGAACTCGAACCACGGAGCGGTCATGGCCGTGCGGATCATGCCGGGTGACACCGCGTTGACCCTGATGGTGGGGCCGTATTCGAGGGCAGCCGACGCCGTCAGGGCCGCGACGGCCGCTTTGCTGGCGGCATACGGCCCTTCCCCCGCAGCAGGCCGCGTCCCGCTGATCGACGCGGTGCTCACGATGGAGCCACCACCGCCCGCAAGCAGATGCGGGGCGGCGGCACGGATGCCCGCCCACACGCCGGTCAGGTTGACGCGGAGGACGCGGTCCCATTCGGACGGATCGAGCTCGTGCAGCCGGTTGAAGGCGGACGTGCCCGCATTGTTGTAGATGATGGCCAGGCCGCCCAGCTCGGATGCGGCTGCGTCGACGGCTCGCTTCAGCGCGTCGGGATCACCGACGTCGACGGCGTAGGCGACCCCTCCGACCTCGTGTGCGACAGCCTGGGCAGAATCCCCGTCGACGTCGAACACGGCGACCCGGGCACCCTCTTCGGCCATGCGACGACAGGTGGCCCTGCCGATCCCGGAGCCGCCGCCCGTGACGACCGCCGCCCGACCCTCAAGCAGACCCATGACCCTCCCCTGACGCGACGTCCCGGTTCACCCAGGGTGGCGCTGTGAAAACCAGCGGCTCGTCGAGCTCCCGGATCAACAGCTCCTGGGCCATGCTCAGATGCAGCGAGCCGTCCTCGCCGTGCATGGTGGCGCGGACGGTGGCGCGGCCGCCTGCGTTCACGAGGGCGTGCAGGTCGAAGATGCTCCAGGCATCCGCCCGCCAGGGACGGTGGAACCAGACGGCATGATCGAGGCTGGCGTCGGTGTGGGTGCCCCACGTGCCCAGGCTCAGCGGCCTGAAGGCGGCGCCCGTCATGTCGGAGAAGTAGGCCAGCAGGCAAGCGTGCAGCCCGGGGTCGTCGGGAAGGGATTCCCGGGTGCGGAACCAGCACCGTCGCGTGGACAGATAGGTGCCGTCCTGCCGCTGCTCGGTGGCGCCGAGTTCCCGGATGTCGAAGGGAAAGGGTGCCTCGAACCCCGCGATCTCCCCCGGCGGCGGGATCCCGGGACCGATCGGCAGCTGGTAGTCGGCGCCCTCCTCGGGGAGGTGGAACGAGCACGTCATGCGGAACGTGTCCTTACCGTCCACGGAGCTCACGACGTCTCGGACGCTGAACGACCGGCCGTCCCGCACGGCCTCCACGACGTGCGTCGTGCGGGCACCGGGGACCGTCGGCCGCAGGAAGTAGCCGTGCAGGGAATGCACGTCGAATCCGGCCGGCGCGGTCCGGAGAGCGGCGCTGAGTGCCTGTGCCACCACCATCCCCCCGAAGGTGCGGCCGCCGACCCACCAATTGGGGCTGGTCGTCGTGAAGGTCGGGCGCCCCTGGGTGTCGGGCCCGGCATCCTGCGCCGAGATCGCATGGACGAGGTCTGCCACGGTCGCCGACACGACCTCCGCCTCTTCGGCGTCGTCAAGCTCCACGGACCGCGCCCGTCCCGGTCATCCCGGTCACGAAAGATCCACCTCGATCGCCAACCCCTTGGCCACCAGGTCCACCATTCGGTTGTCCTCCGCGTAACGGAGGCCCTGCACGTTGAAGAGGTGCACCTCGGGTGCATCGACGGGAAAGGGACCCCAGTGCCACGTGCCGCGGTGCAGCACGAGCGGCTCCAGGGGTCCGATGCGGAAGGCGCGGATCGACTCGACGTCCGCTCCGTCGCTGAACTCCACACCAGCGGGCGCAACGGCGATCACGGCCGCCACGTCGAGCGACATCAGGGACTGGGTGTGGGTGTCGTGGCGGTAGAGCATCTCGCAGCGCAGGCCATGGTCGGTCTCTGGGACCTCGGCCCGGGCGTGGCCGATGAGGTTCACATGGGCGTCCGCCCATTCGAAGGTCATCCGGTGGTCGCCGTCCCGGGGGTCGGTGTCGGCCACGGGGAGCCAGCCGAAGGGCGACCACGCAGCTTCCGTCAGGCGGCTCCGGAACGACGATCGGCGCTTCCCCTGGTGACCCGTTTGTGGACATCGCTCACTCTCACCTCGTCGAACGGGTCACACGGCGGTGCGTCCCGGTGTCCCGCGGCCTAACCTGACAGCGGAGTCAGTCTAGGAAAACTTGGGAGGCCCTCAGCATGGATGTCCGCAGCATTGAGGCGAAGGCGCCGGTCGTCGAGCACAACGGCACTGTCCCGGTCTGGTGGATGATCGAATCCCGTGAGTTCAAGGACATCACTGACGGGGGGTACCTCGAGCTCGTCAACGAGTTCGAGGTTCCGGGCGGAGGCCTGGTCGACCCGCACTCGCACCCGACCCACGAGTTCTATTACGTGATGTCGGGAAAGGGGATCATGACGATCGACGGAGAGGATCGCCCGATCTACCCAGGGTGACCTCGTGTACATCCCGCCGGACAAGGTGCACTCGCTGCGCCCCATCAGCGACCACGCCCCCATCCATTGTTTCTGCTTCGCCATCGGCGTGAAGGGTGCCGGCGTCATCAACTACACGACGCACTAGGTGTCACGCGTTCTCGTCACACGCCCATTGACCGAGGGCGGCACCGATCCACTCCTCCAAGCGGACATCGAGATCGTCGAACCCGACGCCCACGCCGCGCTCGCGCCTGGGGATCTGGCGAGGCTGGCCCCGGACTTCGATGGCATCGTGTGCCACCTCACGGACCGGATCGACGCAGCCGTCCTCGAATCGGGACGAGCCGGGCGACTGCGCGTGGTGGCAAACGCAGCGGTCGGGTACGACAACATCGACGTCGCAACGGCCACCAAGGTGGGCGTCACGGTGTGCAACACACCGGGAGTGCTCGATGACACGACGGCGGACCTCACGTTTCTGCTGATCCTCGCGGCGACGCGGTTGGCTACCGACGCCGAGCGGGATCTGCGAGAAGGCCGGTGGGGCGGTTGGGGATTCGGCACGCACCTCGCCCGGGACGTGCACGGTGCGACACTCGGCCTGGTGGGTTTCGGTCGCATCGCACGGGCGGTGGCGCAGAGGGCGTCCGGATTCGACATGGAGGTCATCCACACGACCCGCCACGACACAGGCCTCAGTGGATTCGTGCCGGCACTGCCCGAGTTGCTGAGGCGCTCCGACATCGTGAGCCTGCACGTGCCCTTGAACGAGTCGACCCGCCATCTCATCGGGGCGGCCGAGCTGGCTCTCATGAAGCCGACGGCGATTCTCATCAACACCGCCCGCGGGCCAGTGGTCGACGAGAATGCGCTGGTCGACGCCCTCGAGGCGGGCACGCTCTTCGCCGCCGGGCTCGACGTGTTCGACGGCGAGCCGGCCCTCAACCCGCGCCTGTTGACGGCTCCCCGCGCCACGCTGCTCCCCCACATCGGGAGCGCGACGATTGCCACGAGGACGCGGATGGCTCGGCTGGCCTGCCAGGGAGTCTGTGACGTCCTGGCCGGGCGGACGCCGCCCAACGCGGTGCTCCTCGCACCGCAGCCCTCGTAACGGCGACCGTTCCCCGGAGTTGCATCACCCTGGTGACTTCTCCGAAGTCGAGGGATACGATCCCAAAAGCCGTTTGATGACTCTCCCCTGAGTGGAGGAGGTGGCCGTGCGCACGGTCCGAGGACTCACCCTCGTGGCGCTGTCGACGGTGCTGGCCCTCGCCCTCGTCGGCATCCTCGGCACCCGGACGCTCACGCCGCCCGCGGGGGCGACCACACCTCACTGGCAGACGACCGCCAGCTACCAGCCGTTGACGAACGTGCGAGCGGTGTCGTGTGCACCGAGCATCTCGCCGAGCTCTGCGACCTGCGTGGCCGTCGGTGACGACGGTGGCCAGGTCGCCTCCATCATCGTGACCAACAACGGCGGCGCTACGTGGAGCAGCTCGTCCCCGCCCGTCGGAGTCAGCACCCTCGCCACGGTCTCGTGTCCCTCCGCGTCGGTCTGCTACGCGGGAGGCGGCTCGGGGATCATGAAGACCTCGGACGGAGGAACCAGTTGGAGCCTGCAGGACTCGACGTTCCCGGCCGAGTCGATCTCATGCTTCACGATCGACGAGTGCACGGCAGTCGGTGGATTGAGAATCGTCCAGACAACAGACGGTCCAACCTGGAATCCCCAGACCGCTCCCGCCGGGACTGCAACTCTCTTGCGAGTGTCTCTGTTCAAATGCGACTACTTGTGTAGCGGTCGGGGTTGTCAGTCTCAAATCCATCCATCGTCGGCACTCAAGATGGAAGCCACTGGACCACACTTGCTGAGCCAACCATCTGGTCACGTGCTATCTGCTGTTTCGTGCGCAACGTCCATCGACATGCGTAGCTGTCTGGAATTGCCCAGGGTGGTGGCGCTACCATCCCTCAGAGCACGTGTCGACTTGACTCGACCTGGTCCGCACCTTCCTCGATCCCACGTGGCTCCCAACTCAACTCGATTACGTGTCCAAACGAAACGACTTGTATCGCCGTAGGTACGAATCTCAACTCGACGCCGTACGTCATCTACACGTCGAACGGCGGCTCCACTTGGACCTCGCAGAGCGCTCCCACCAACGCAGTCGATCTGACGGGCATCTCGTGCTCGACCGCGCTTGCGTGCATAGCCGTTGGGAGCAGCGGCAACAACGGAGCGGGATCGACGATCATGGGGACCACGACCGGTGGGTTGTCATGGACAGCTCAGAGTCCTCCCGTCGGTACCAGCACGATCAACTCGGTCTCATGTCCCAGCACTGCGGATTGTTTCGCAGCTGGGCTCAATTCGGTATTGAGCTCGAGGAACGCCGGCTATGCATGGAACGCCCAGCCGATCCCCGCAGACGTGAGTGGCCTCAACGGGATCTCTTGCGCGTCGCCCTCGGTCTGCACGGCGGTGGGGTTCGGGATCTTCGGCAGTCCCGTCCTGATCGGAACCGCGGACGGCGGCACATCGTGGGCGCCAGAGACTGTTCCGCCTGGAACGGGAACCCTTACCGCGATCTCGTGTGCGAGCACCAGCGTCTGTCAGGCAGTGAGCGATTTCAACGCCGGCACCGGTTCGCCGAGCATCATCGTGACGACCGACGGGGGAACGGTGTGGGCGCGGGAGAGTTTTCCAGCCACCGTGTCCAACTTCACCGCCATTTCGTGCGTCGACACACTCCACTGCGCCGCCGTGGGCTCGTCTTCCGGAGGCCCAACGGCTGCCGTTCTCAACACCACGAATGGCGGCAGCACCTGGACATCGCCATCCGTCTTTCCCAGTGTCAGCAGCCTCAGCGGCGTCTCGTGCCCGAGTGCCTCGACGTGCGTTGCCGTGGGCTCACGGGTCATCTCCACCTCAGATGGCGGCGTGCAATGGGTGGATAGGGGAAGTCCCGACGGCGGCCTCGCCGTCTCCTCGGTCAGCTGCATCAGCGCGACAGACTGCACCACCGTCGGTGCTGGAAGCATCCTGGACACGGCCGACGGAGCCTCGAGCTGGACGAGCCAGGCCGTTCCCAGCGGGATCGGCTCCCTCGTCGGTGTTGCCTGCGCCGGCGCCGCCAACTGCGAAGCGGTCGGTGCCGGCACCAACTTCGGGGGCACCATCGTGACCCTCTCCGCACCACCGACGGTCACGACGACCAGCCTGGCCATCGGCACCATCGGGGTGCCCTACACAGGCTCGCTCGACGCCATGGGGGGCTTGGCGCCCTACTCGTGGGCCGTCACGGGCGGAGCGCTTCCTCCCGGGCTGCGGCTGGCATCCGACGGAACCATCAGCGGAACTCCGACCATTTCCGGTGAGTACTCCGTCACGTTCACGGTCACCGACGCCAACCTCCTTACCGGCGATGCCGCTCTCGTGATCGCCGTCGAACCAATCGCCGCACCTGGGTATTGGGAGGTCGCGAGCGATGGCGGCATCTTCAGCTACGGAGGTGCGCAGTTCTACGGCTCCACCGGCAGCCTCCATCTGAATGCACCCATCGTCGGCATGGCGGCGACGCCGGACGACGCCGGGTACTGGTTGTTGGCATCCGACGGTGGCATCTTCGCCTTCGGCGACGCCATCTTCTATGGATCGACGGGCGGCATGCATCTCAACGCGCCGATCGTGGCCATGGTTCCCTCACCCGATGGTGCCGGCTATTGGTTGGTGGCGTCCGATGGTGGGATCTTCGCCTACGGCGATGCCAACTTCTACGGCTCCACCGGTTCCCTCACCCTCGCCAAGCCCATCGTGGGCATGGCGTCATCGATCGATGGACTCGGTTACTGGCTCGTGGCGTCCGACGGAGGAATCTTCGCCTATGGCGATGCCAACTTCTACGGCTCCACCGGTGGCGTGCCACTCGAACAGCCGATCGTTGCGATGACCGCGGCCCCCGATGGTGGCGGCTACTGGCTCGTGGCGTCTGATGGTGGCATCTTCAACTTCGGAGACGTCAGTTATTTCGGGTCGACCGGCGGCACGCCGTTGCGTGCACCGGTCGTCGGCATGGCTCGCACAGCCGACGGCCAGGGCTACTGGATGGTCGGGCGAGACGGCGGGATCTTCGACTACGGCGATGCCGGGTTCTTTGGATCTGCGGGCGGCCTGCAGCTGAACCGACCAGTGGTCGGAATGTCGGCCATTCAGTCGCTGGCCGCTGGTACAACACCCGCTGTGGAGCACAGTGTGCCCGCCGTTGTCCCCGAGCTCCTCCAACAACCGACGGATCAAACGGCGGTACCCGGTAGCACGGCAACATTCTTCGTCCAGACCACCGGTGATCCGGCGCCGGACGTGCAATGGCAGGTGTCGACCGACGACGGCGTCTCGTTCAGCCCCCTCCCCGGGGCGCCGTCGCACACGCTGACCGTGAGCCCGGTGACCCCGGGTGAGCAGTGGTACCGCTACCGCGCTGTCATCGAGAACGCCGCCGGTTCTGTCACGTCCTCCTCAGCCGCGCTCATCGTCGGCACGACGCGCCCGCGGTTCAGCCCTCCAACGCGCTGACCGGGGCTGCCAGGCTCCTCATCGTGCCGTGGGCGCTGCCTGCGGAAAGGAGTCGTCGACAACCCCCTGGCCCTGGTCCGCGAGCCAGCCACACCATTCGTCCACCCCCTCGCCACTGCGGGCGCTGGTCATGATCACCCGGGCCGTCGGGTTGACCCCGGAGAGATTGGCGAGGAATTCGTCGAGTGCGAAGTCGAGGTGTGGCAGCAGATCGATCTTGTTCACCACCACGACGTCCGCGACCCGGAACATGACCGGGTACTTCAGCGGCTTGTCTTCACCTTCGGTGACCGAGAAAACCATCGCCCGGGCGTCCTCCCCCACCCGGAACTCTGCCGGACAGACCAGATTGCCGACGTTCTCGATAATCAGGAGATCGAGTTCGGGCAACGGCAGGCGCTCGAGGCCGGACCGGACCATCACCGCATCGAGATGGCACTCGCCACCGAACCCGGCGCTCGTGTTGACGACGGAGATGGCAGCGGCGCCGGCACCGTGGAGACGGTCGGCGTCGAGGCTCGTCGCGATGTCTCCCTCCAGCACCCCGATGCGCACCGAACCGCCGAGCATCTCTAGGGACTTGCGCAGGAGCGTCGTCTTCCCGGCACCCGGAGACGACATGAGGTTCACCGCATGGACGCCTGCAGCGGCGAGACGATGCCCGTTGTCGTCAGCGACCCGGTCGTTCTCTGACAGCAGGTTCTCCAGGATCGTGATGCGCGTCTGACCCGTCTCGGTGTACCCCGAATGATCGCCGACGTCGCGGTCGTGCTCGTGCTGCTCGAGATCGTGCTCGTGGGCGTGATTCGTGTCGTCGGCGTGGGCATGGAACCGACCCACGGCTAGGCGTCCACCAGATCGATCGACACCACGAGGAGCTCCTCGCCGCTCAGCAATTCGACGTCGAACCCCCCACAGGCCCCGCAGGCGAGGATCGGCATGTCGAGGGTCGTGCGTGCTGTACAGGCGAGACACTCCACCACGGCGGGTACCTGCTCTATGACGAGCTCGGCATCCTTGAGGTCCGTGCTGCTCGAGACGACCTCCCAACTGAACTGCAGGGCATCGGGCACGACCTGGCGCAGGTGTCCGATCCTGACTTTGACCTGGGACACCGGACGCCCCTCCGCGTGTTTCTCCGCCGTGATCGCAATGGCGTTGCAGATGGAGAGTTCATGCATCGCTGGCACCTCGCCTGGAGCATACCGACCTGAGAACGACGAGGGCCGGGGTCAGGCCGACACGATCTCTTCCATCGACTCCGGGGCCAGCGCGGAGCTCCACTTCTCCTCGACCCGGGCCAGGCGCCAGTACAAGAGGGCGACTGCCCACGTCGCGACGAACAGGCCGACGATCACGAAGCCGGCTGCGTTGAGGTTGAAGCCGCGCACGAAGTCCCAGAAGGGTGAGCTCAGATTGGCCTGTTGTCCGATGAGCCCGAGGATCTCGATGGTGCCGACGAAGAACGCAACGGCAACGGACAAGCCGGTGATTGTGAGGTTGTAGAAGACCTTGCGCATCGGGTTGGCGAACGCCCAGTCGTAGGCGAAATTCATGAAATAGCCGTCCAGCGTGTCGAAGGTGCACATGCCGGCGGCAAAGAGCACCGGGAGCGACACGATGGCGTACAGCGGAAGTCCGCCGACGACGGCCGAACCGGCGATGACAAGGAGTGCGACCTCCGTCGCGGTGTCGAATCCCAGCCCGAAGAGGAAACCGACGGGGTACAGCTTCCAGGAGCTGTCGATGCGCCGCGCGTAGCCACCGAGCAGCCGGTTCATCACCCCGCGCTTGTCGAGCTGGCGCTCGAGCTCGACGGGGTCGTATCGCCCCGATCTCATCTGGCGGTACAACCGGGCGATCGACAGGAGCACACACAGGTTCACCAGGGCGATCAGGTACAGAAACGTGCCCGAGATGGAGGTTCCGACGACGTTCGTGACCGAATGGAGACCCGACGTCTGCTGGCTGACCTGGATGTTGAGGGCTCGGATGCCGAAGCTGAGCGCAAGGGCCAGCAGAAACACGACGGTCGAGTGGCCGAGCGAGAAGAAGAATCCGGCGCCCAGCGGGCGTTGCCCTTCGCTGACCAACTTACGGGTGGTGTTGTCGATGGCGGCGATGTGATCGGCATCGAAGGCGTGGCGCATGCCGAGCGTGTAGGCCAGCACTCCCGTACCGAGCCCGAACAGCTTGGTTTGTGAGACATGGAAGTGATGGCCGACCGCCCGGGACAGCAGCGCCCAACCGACGACGTTGAGAAGAACGATGACCGCCGCCATGCCGGCGACCTGGGCCCACTCTCGGCGCGTCAACCTCGACGTCGCGGTGTCTGCACAGTTCGGCGCCATTGCCATCTGCTCGCACCTCCCGCGGCGGTCGTCTCGAGGAACTGTACGGTTATTGCGATTGCTTCGCAATAGTGACTTCGTCGCCACGGAAGTTGAACCCATCCCGGTACGATCGCGACGTGAGCCGCTCCCCGACCGAACCGGCGGGACCCGCCGAGGCGATCACACTCGAGGGTGCCCTCGAGCTCTTGCGGCAGCACGGCGGCCGGGTGACCTCTTCGCGACGCCTCCTCCTGCGTGCGCTCTTCGCGTCCAAGGGGCACCGGACGGCGGAGGAACTCAGCGAAGAGGTCCAGGCCGAGGCGCCCGACATCCACATCTCCACCATCTACCGCAACCTCGACGACCTCGAACGGCTGGGTATCGTCGTCCATTCCCATTTCGGGCACGGACCGGCGACCTACCACCTGGCGACGGCTGTGCACGGGCACTTCGTCTGCGAGGAGTGCGGCAGGCTGATCGAGGTGCCCGACACATTCTTCGACGTCCTGGCCGGAGAAGCTCGGCGCAATTCGGGTTCACCATCGATCCGCACCACTTCGCCATGCTCGGACGCTGTGCCAAGTGCGCGTGACGCAGGGGCGGCGTCTCGGGAGTAAGGCGGGCCGACGCTCTCGGTACCTCATGATGAGAGAGATGCAGGTGGCCATCCCCGGTTCCGCCCCATCCATGGGAATCAAGCGAACGTAACGCTGTGGCCACGTACCGCATTTCCCCCGAGCGCTCCCACGTGTGGATCGACGCGTGTTCGAACGTGCATCCCATTCACTCGAGCACGAGTGGCCTGGAGGGCTTCGTGGAACTGACGCTCGCGCCCGACGGCACGGTCGACCTCACGTCGCAGCCAGGCGGGCGGCTCACCCTCTCGGTCGACCGTTTGAGCTCGGGCAACCGCCTAGAGGACCGCGAGCTCCACAAGAGGATCGAAGCGCGGCGGTACCCCACGATCGACGGCGTCCTGGCGCACATGGAGAAGGATGAGACGCAGGCCAGCTACATGGTCAAGGGAGACATCACCTTCCGCGGCGTCACTCGGCCCCATGAGGACGTCATGGTCATTCGGCGCCTCAATGACCAGACCATTAGCCTCGAAGGGTCGTCACGGTTCGACATCCGTGAGTTCGGCATGCAGCCACCCCGGGTGCTGATGTTGAAGGTCGAGCCCGAAGTGGATATCAGGGTCGAGATCATCGCCGCCGAGCAGGCGTAGGAGGACGACTGACATGTGCCTCGGGATCCCGGGACAACTCAAGGAGTTCTCCGACGTGCACGAGCACCTGGCGCGAGTCGACGTGTCGGGCGTGTCCAGGATCATCAATGTCGGGCTGCTCGAGGACGAGGAGCTAAAGACGGGCGACTGGGTGTTGATCCATGTCGGGTTCGCCATGTCCAAGATCGACGAAGAAGAGGCGGCCTTGGCGTTGGCGTCCTTGCAACTGATGGGCCAGGCCTACGAAGAGGAACTGGAAGCATTCTGGTCATCCAAGATTTCCAATGAAACAGGAGGTGGCTGAGATGGGAGTCATCATCGGAGTCATCGTCGGCTTTGCGCTCGGCAGCCGCGCCGGTTCCGAGGGTTGGTCCGAGATCGAAGACGCCTGGCACACCATCAGTACCTCCGAGGAGGTACACGACTTCATCGCCGGCGGGATCTCCATCGCTCGTGACGTGCTCGAGCGCAGGGCGGAGGTCATCGCGGGGATCCTCGGGCTGTCCGACGACGTGGCGAAGCTGGGTCGGGCGGCCTGAACCACATGAAGTTCGTCGACGAGTACAGGGACCCGACGGCGGCCACGGCCCTGGTGGCCCAGATCACCGCTCTGTCCGGCGATGATCATTTCAAGTTCATGGAGGTGTGCGGGGGCCATACCCACACGATCTACCGGCACGGGATCGAACACGTCCTGCCGGCCAACGTGGAGTTGGTGCACGGCCCGGGCTGCCCGGTCTGCGTCATCCCCATGGGACGGGTGGACGACGCCATCGCGGTGGCCAGGGAGCCCGGCGTCATCTTCACCTCTTTCGGCGACATGATGCGGGTACCGGGCAGTCAGGGGAACCTCCTCACCGCCAAGGCGGAGGGGGCGGACGTCCGCTTCGTCTACTCACCCCTCGACGCGCTCAAGATCGCCATGGAGACTCCCGAGCGGCAGGTCGTCTTCTTCGCCGTCGGTTTCGAGACCACGGCACCGTCGACCGCGCTGACGTTGTTGCAGGCGAAGGCCAGGGGCGTCCCGAATTTCACCGTGTTCTCCAACCACGTCACGATCGTGCCGCCGCTCCGGGCCATTCTGGAGTCACCCGACCTGAGGTTGAACGGCTTCCTCGGGCCCGGCCACGTCTCGACGGTCGTCGGTCAGCGCCCCTACCGGTTCGTGCCCGCCGAGTACGGATTGCCGCTGGTCACCGCGGGATTCGAACCGCTCGACATCCTGCAGGCCATCTCCATGTTGCTGACCCAGATCCGTGAGGGTCGTTGCGAGATCGAGAACCAGTACACGCGGGTGGTGCGTGAGGAGGGCAACCCACGCGCACTGGCCATCCTCGCCGAGGTCTTCGAATTGCGACCGCACTTCGAGTGGCGCGGCCTCGGGTTCATCTCCCAGAGCGGGCTGAGGCTGCGGCCCGAATTCGCCGCCTTCGACGCCGAGCTGAAGTACGCGATCCCTGGCGTGCGGGTCGCCGATCCGAAGGCCTGCCAGTGCGGCGAGGTGCTCAAAGGGGTCATCAAGCCCTGGGAATGCAAGGTGTTCGGCACGGCCTGCACGCCGGAGACGCCGATCGGCACCTGCATGGTCTCCTCGGAAGGCGCCTGCGCGGCGTACTACAACTTCGGACGGATGCACCGCGAGGCCGCAGTGACTCTGGGGCGGCGAAGCCAGCTCGCGGTATGACCTCGTTGGCCACGCCGGACTCCCCGGTGCGGTGCCGCATCCGGGTGGTCGGGGTCGTCCAAGGGGTGGGCTTCCGACCGTTCGTGCACCGCCTGGCCTGCGAGCTGGGTCTCGCCGGGCACGTCGGCAACGACACCGAGGGCGTGTTCATCGAGGTCGAGGGTCCTCCCGACGTGATCGAGGGATTCACGTCGCGTCTGGTCACCGACGCGCCGCCGCTGGCCAGGATCTTCGGTGTCGACTCCGTGCGACGCCCGGCATCGCAGCAGGTCGGGTTCCGCATCGTCGAGAGCCCCGCTGACGGCGCCGTGCGGACCTTCGTGTCTCCCGATGTCGCCGTCTGCGACGACTGCGTGGCCGAGATGTCCGATCCGGCGAACCGCCGCGCCCGCTACCCCTTCATCAACTGCACCAACTGCGGGCCCCGGTTCACGATCACGATGCAGCTCCCCTATGACCGTCCGAACACCACCATGCGCACGTTCGCGCTCTGCGACGCCTGCTCGGAGGAATACCACGATCCGTCCGACCGCCGCTTCCATGCCCAGCCCATCGCGTGCGCCGAGTGCGGTCCTCGGATCTGGTTCGAGGAGTCGGGTCGGCGTGGTCGAGGGTTCCGATGCTGCACTCGGCGCCGTCCAGGACGCACTCGGGCGCGGCGCCATCGTCGCCGTCAAGGGGCTCGGGGGCTATCACCTCGCGTGCGACGCCACGTCCGACATGGCGGTGGAACGATTGCGTCGGCGCAAGCACCGGCGAGGACAAGCCGTTCGCGGTCATGGTCGCCGGCCTGGACGAGGCCCGGCACGTGGCCAGCATCGATCCCGAGGAGTCGTCCCGGCTCACCAGCTCCCAGCGCCCGATCGTGCTCCTGGTCAAGCGCCCTGGGGCGTGCATCTCGACGGGGGTGGCCCCGGGCAACCCCCGGATCGGGGTGCTCCTGCCCTACACGCCGCTGCACCACCTCCTCTTTCGACCCGTGCCCGGTGCGGCGGCGAGTCGCCGCCCCGCATGCTGGTGATGACCAGCGGCAACCTGACCGACGAGCCCATCTGCTTCGACGACGACGACGCCCGGCGGCGCCTCGGCCGCCATCGCCGACGCGTGGCTGCTGCACGACCGGCCCATCCACGTTCCCTGCGACGACTCGGTCATCCGGGTCGACGCTGGACTCGAGGTGCCCCTGCGCCGCTCGCGGGGCTACGCCCCGCTTCCGGTCCGGCTGCCCTTCCCCGCAGTGCCGACCCTGGCCGTCGGCGGAGAGCTCAAGACCACGTTCTGCCTGGCCTCGGGGCACGACGCCTTCATGAGCCAGCACATCGGCGACATGGGCAGCCTCGAGACGCTGGCCGCCTTCGAGCGCTCCGCCCGGCAGTTCGCCGACCTGTACCGGCATCGACGCCACGCAAGTGGCGGCCGACGCCCACCCCGGCTACCAGACCCGTCGCTGGGCCGACGACTCGGGACTCCCGGTCCGGCTGGTGCACCATCACCACGCCCACGTCGCCGCCGCCATGGTCGAGCACGGCATCCCGGCCGGCGAGCGCGTCATCGGTTTCGCCTTCGACGGCACGGGATACGGAGAGGACGGGACCATCTGGGGCGGCGAGGTCCTCGTCGCCGGCTACGACTCCTTCGTGCGCGCCGCGCACCTGCGCCCGGTCCCCCTGCCCGGCGGTGACGCCGCCATCCGCAAGCCCTACCGCGCCGCCCTGGCCCACCTGTGGGCGGCGGGGATCGACTGGGCCGACGTCACTCCCTCCGGTCGCGGCAGCCTCGGAGGTCGAGCGCTCCGCGCTGCGACGCCAGCTCGAGCGCGGCGTCAACTGCGTCCCGACCTCCAGCATGGGCAGGCTCTTCGATGCCGTGAGCTCCCTGCTCGGTCTCCGCCACGTCGCCACGTACGAGGCCCAGGCCGCCATGGAGCTCGAATGGTGCGCCGAGACCCACGTCGGCGCGGCGCGCCGGTACCGCTTCGACCTCTCCGACGGCGAGATCGACCCCGGAACGGTGCTGGCGGACATCGTCGACGATCTCGAGTCGGGCCTCCCCGTTGGCGGCGATCGCCGCCGGGTTCCACGGCGCGGTGGCCGACCTGATCGCCTCAGTTGCCGAAGGCCTGCGCGACGAAACGGGCGTCACCCATGTCGTCCTGACCGGGGGGGTGTTCCAGAACGTGCTCCTCGTCGACCTCGCCCGCCGTGCGCTCGGTGCGCGTGGCTTCCAGGTCCTGACGCACCGCCTGGTGCCTCCGAACGACGGCGGGCTCGCGTTGGGCCAGGCCGCCGTCGCCGGCTACCGCCCAGTTGGGCAGACCGGGGCATGATGGCCGTCGTGGAGGCGTCGCCGGGGACCGGGCTCGAGGAGGGTCCGGCCGCGGATCTGGCCGTGGCATCGCTGGCGCTGGCCCGGCGCTTCGCCGCCGGGGCGACCATGTGGTGCGTGGCGCCGCAGTGGCCGTCGCACGGTCGCCACGTCGCCGTCGAATTCGTCCACCCCGTCATCGTCGGCAAGCGTGCGCTGCCCGCGGTCAGCGTGGGCGCCGCCGACGCCGCGGCGACCGTCCGGCTCGCAGCCCGACCCGGGGACGTCCTGCTCGCCGTCAGCTCGGCCGACGACGTCTGCGCGGCCGACCTCTTGACGCGGGCGAACGCATGGGGACTGACCGGTCTCTGGCTCGGCGCCGGGGGCCGCCCGCCCGGCGGGGCGGCCGACCACGTGGTCTGGCTCGAGGGGGTCGACCCGGCCGCCGCGTCACGCTCGGGCGACATGGTGCTCCTGTACCACTTGCTGTGGGAGCTGACCCACGTGGTCTTCGAGCATCCGGGCCTCCTCGCGCCCGAGCCGGAGGGCACCGAGGAGGTGTGCGTGACGTGCTCCGACGAGGGCCGGGTGGCCGAGGTGCGCGCCGTGCACCCCGACGGCCGGGTCGACGTGGTGGTCGCCGGCCGGCGCGAGGCGATCGACGCCAGCCTGGTGACCCCGGTCGCGCCGGGGGACCTGCTCCTGGTGCACGCCGGCGTCGCCATCACGGCACTGGGCGGTGCCGGGTCATGAGCGCCGAGCCCACCGGGTTCCTCTATCCCTTCATCGAGGCGGAGGAGCGCGACGGCGCCGCCCTGATGGCCGACCTGGCGCGCTCGGCCCGGTCGAAGATGGCCGACAGCCGCGCCCTGCGCGCGGCCACGCTCGATCGCTGTGGTCGACGCCATCGAGGTGGCGGGGTCCGCCATGGCCGCCTGCTTCGCGGCGGGCGGCCGGCTGCTCGCCTTCGGGAACGGCGGCAGCGCCACCGACGCCGACGGGACGGTGGACCTGTTCCGCCGACCCGCCGCACGGGCGGCCGCTGCCGGCGCTGTCCCTGGTCGACGACCAGGCGGTGCTGACTGCGCTCTCCAACGACGTGGGGTTCGAGCTCGTCTTCTCCCGACAGGTCATCGCCCACGGACAGGCGGGCGACATCGCCGTCGGCTTCTCGACCAGCGGCGACTCGGTCAACATGCTGCGCGCGTTCGAGGAGGCGTCGGCACGGGGCCTCCTCACCGTCGGCCTGTGCGGCTACGAGGGCGCGGCCATGGCGGTGAGCGACGCGGTGCAGCACTGCCTGGTGGTCCGATCGGAGAGCGTGCACCGGATTCAGGAGACGCAGGACGCGTTGATGCTGGAGCTGTGGTCGACGGTGCAGCGTCACCTCGGGGCGACGGGGTCACCGTGACCGACACCGCGAGGGATGCCGGACCCTCGGGCCGCGAGGCCGTCGTGTTCCAGCGGATCGAGGCCTTCCGCCGTCGCCGCCCCCGCCTGCAGGGCGACGTGGTCACCCTGGCGCACGGCGCCGGGGGGAAGGCGTCCGCCGCGTTGCTCGACGCCGTGTTCCTGCCGGCGTTCTCCGGCGAGCCGGCAGGCGCCCAGACCGATGCGGCGGTCCTCGCGTTGCCGTCGGGCGAGCGTCTGGCCTTCAGCACCGACTCCTACGTGGTCAAGCCCCTCCGCTTTCCGGGCGGATCGGCCGGACACCTCGCCGTGCACGGCACCATCAACGACCTGGCCATGATGGGGGCCCGCCCGATCGCCCTGTCCGCCGCCTTCGTCATCGAAGAGGGGTTCCCGATCGACGAACTGCGCCAGATCGTGGCCGACATGGCCGAGGCTGCCGCCGCGGCCGGCGTTGCCGTCGTCACCGGCGACACCAAGGTGGTCGATCGCGGCGCCGCCGACGGCATGTACATCACGACCGCCGGGGTGGGCGTCGTGCCCGCCGGCCGGGAGCTGGCGGCGACGAAGGTGACCGTCGGAGACGTGGTCCTCGTCTCGGGCACCATGGGCGATCACGGGACGGCCGTGATGCTGGCCCGCGGCGACCTGGCTCTCGAGGCCGAGATCAGCTCGGACACCGCTCCGCTGCACGGCCTCATGGAGTGCCTGCTCGACGCCGCGCCCGCCACCCGGTGGCTGCGGGACTCGACCCGCGGCGGCGTCGGGACGGTGTGCAACGAGCTGGCGCGGGACAGCAACCTGACCGTCGTCCTCGACGAGACGTCGTTGCCGGTCCGGCCCGAAGTGGCCGCCGCCTGCGAGCTGCTCGGGATCGATCCCCTCTACGTGGCCAACGAGGGGAAGCTCGTGGCGGTGGTGGCGCCCGACGAGGCGGAAGCGGCCCTGGCCGCCCTGCGCGCCCACCCGCAGGGGTCCGGTGCCGTGCGGGTGGGCGAGATCCACGCAGAGCCGCCCGGGATCGTCGTGCTGCGGACCGCCATGGGCGGCACCCGCATCGTCGACATGCTCGTCGGCGACCCGCTGCCGCGCATCTGCTGACCGTCCGTCCGTCGCGTCAGCCGGGCGCGCTCACCATGTGCTGGACCGGGCCAGCGTCCGGTCGAGAATGCCCAACGTGGCCCGCAGCGCGGTCTCGGAGATGACGGGGAAGATGTCGGCCTGCTTCCACTGCGGGTCGATCTCCGACCAGTCGTAGTAGGAGGTGACCAGCGTCCCGCCACCCTCGGCCGGTTCGAGGGTGTACCCGTACACATGGCCGATCTGCGGGCGGATCTGCCCGAGGATCGTCCAGGCGATCTCGCGGTCGGGCTCGAGCTTCGTGATCGTCACCGTCACGTCGTAGCGGCCCATCGGGTAGTCGTTGAGCGCCTCGCGGTCCATGTGCACCACGAACTCGTCGCCGACCTTGGTGGCGGGCTCGCCCGTGGCGTCCATCAACATGCCGGAGCTGTCGATGGTGACGTGGCCCTGCGGGTCGCTCAGCAGGGCGAAGATCCGGGAGGGTTCGGCCGGGATCGTCCGCCGCACCTCCAGACGTTCCTCGGTGGCCGCTGCCGACGTTCTCGTCCTCGGTCATGCCTCGCATTGTGCCACCCGGACCGAGCGGGGGCAGCGGCGGATGCCCCCGGCGGATATCCTCCGCCGTCATGCAGTCCACGTCCGGCCCGATCGCGACCATGACCGTCGTGCTGGTGCACGGCGGCGGGACCACGGCGCGCTTCTGGGATCGCCTGCTCCCGCTGCTCCCGGGTCCGGCGCTCGCCGTCAACCTTCCCGGCCGGGCCGACCGGCCCGCCGACCTGGCGAGGCTGTCGGTCGGCGACGAGGTCGCCTCGGTCGTCGCGGACATCGAGCGCGGCGCGCCCGAGGGGCCGCTCACGCTGGTGGCGCACTCCTCGGGGGGCCTGGTCGTGCCGGGCGTCGTGACCGCCCTGGGCGGCCGGGTCGGCGCCGTCGTGCTCAATGCCGCGCTCGTCCCGGCCGAGGACGGCTGCGGCATCGACTGCATGAAGGAGCGCCACCGCGAGGGGCTCGTCATGGCGATCGCCGCCGCGGAGCGCGAGGGCCGCACCATCACCCTGCCGGGCCCGTCCGCAGACCCGAGTCGTTCCGCACCGCCTACGGCGGGGACCCCCTCGACGACGACACGCTGGCCTACGTGGTCGACCCTGTTCGCTGCGTGGAGGACACGGTGCACCACTACTTCCAACCGGTCTCGTGGGCCGGGGTCACCGGTGTGCCCGTCACCTACGTGCTGAACGAGCGCGACCGCCCGGTGCCGCCCGGCCACCCAGGAGGAGATGGCGGGCCGGCTCCCCCCGCCCGCAGAGGTCGTCCGGATCGACTCCGGCCACCTGCTCCCCGTGACCGCCCCGGCCGCGTTCGCCGCGATCCTCGCCTCGATCGGTACCTGAGTCCCGGGGCCCGACCGCGGGCGCCTACGCCCCGCCCTCGCCGCACCAGTGACGGGTCGAGCCCGAGCAGCTCCACCGTGGTCGAGCCGGCGCGCAGCGCCTCGAAGAAGCCGGCCTCCTTCGCCTCGCGTGCCCGGCCCGCCGCCAGCACGTCGGCCAGCTCCCCGCCCGCCACGAACGTCACGCCGTCGACGTCGGCCACCACCCAGTCCCCCGCCGTGACCCGCACGCCGCCCACCCGCACCGGGGCCCCGACGGTCCCCGGCTTGTCCTTCGTGCGCCGGTGAGCGCGATGGTCGAGGAGAACACCGGGAAGCCGTGCGACTCGAGCGCAGCGACGTCGCGTACGCCGCCGTCGAGGACGAGGCCGGCCAGCCCGGCCGCCTCGGCCGCCGTCGTGAGCACCTCGCCCCAGTAGCCGCGGTCGGCCACCCGGCCGACGTCGACGACGAGCACGCTCCCCCGCGGGGCCTTCGTCACCGCCACGTGGACGGCCAGGTTGTCCCCGGGGGTGCAACCGACCGGGTACGCCGGGGCGGCCACGGCGGCGCCGGGCCACGCCGGCCGCAGCCTGCGGTCCGCGGCACGCCCGCCCGATTCGCCCAGCGTCGCCGAACCCAACGCGGCCAGTGCCGCCGCGGTCTCGTTGTCGCCGTTCGCAGTCCCCACGTCGTGTCTCCTCGCGCTCCGCCGGTGCTCGCAGGCCCTGCTGCCCTCCCGGTCCCGTGCATTCGACCACCGGGCGGGGCCGCCGCACCAGCCCTACACTCCACGCGTGCCCGACAACATGCTCATCGTGACGCAGGTGGCGCCCTACGCCGACGGGCCGGCCGGCGTCCACGGCGTCCTGGCCCAGGCCGCCACCGGGCTCGCCGAGCTGGCCGGCCTGGCCGGCCTCTCCCCGACCGTGGTGACCGACGTCGGCGACGTCTCCCCCCGCCAGCTGGCGTCGGCCCGGGTCCTGGCCCTCTTCACCATCGGGGAGACCCCCTGGTCGCCCGAGCAGAAGGATGGAGTCGCTCGAGGCGTGGCGGCAGGGGCAGCTGCGCGTCCTCGGCGTGCACTCGGCCACCGACGCCAGCCACACCTGGCCCGAGTACGGCTCGGTCCTCGGCGCCCGCTTCGACGGCCACCCCTGGACCCAGGACTTCGCCGTCGAGGTCGTGGACCCGGAGCACCCCGCCACCGCCCACCTCGGCGCCCGCTGGGAGTGGCACGACGAGGTCTACCTCTTCCGCGACCTGCGTCCCGACGCCCGGGTCCTCCTGCGGCTGGCCGAGGACCAGGTCGACCTCAGCGGCGCCGGGTGGACGGGTCCCCGACTGCGGCTTCCCGCTCGCCTGGAGCCTGGAGGACGGCGCGGCGCGCACCTTCTACAGCGCCCTGGGCCACTTCCCGGGGGCCTGGGAGACGCCGGCCTATCTGCGCCATCTCGCGGGAGGCCTCGCCTGGCTGCTGGCCAGCGCATAGCCTGACGCCCATGTCAGGGTCACAGGGGGGATCGGCCACGGGCCCGCTCCCCGACGTCATGGCGGCGGCCGTCTACGTGTCGCCGGGAGTCATCACCGTCGAGGAGCGGCCGGTCCCGCGCCCCGGGCCCGACCAGGTCGTCGTCCGCGTGCACGCCTGCGGCATCTGCGGGTCCGACATCCACCAGCTGCGTGACGGCTGGGGCTTCAAGCCCGGCGCCGTGGCGGGCCACGAATGGAGCGGCACCATCGTCGCCGTCGGCGACGACGTGACCGGGTGGTCGGTCGGCGAGCAGGTGGTCGGCGGCGCCTCCCCTCGCTGCGGCACCTGCCGGCGTTGCCGGGAGGGGAAGCCGTCGCAGTGTGAGAATCGCAACAGCATGATCACCGACCACACCGACGGTGCCTTCGCCGAATACGTCGTGGCGCGGGCCGCCGGGGTGCTGCGACTGCCCGACGGGCTCTCGCCGCGTCACGCCGCGCTGGCCGAGCCGTTGTCGGTGGCCCTGCACGGCATCACCCGTTCGGGCGTGGCGCCCGGCGACACCGTGATGGTCTTCGGGGCCGGCCCCATCGGCGCGCTGAGCATCGCGGCCCTGCGGTCCATGGGCATCGACGACATCGCCGTGGTCGAGCCGCACGAAGGTCGCCGCCGCCTCGCCGCCGCCCTCGGCGCCACCGCCGTCGTCGACCCGGCCGACCTCGAGGTGTTCCCCTCCTGGGAGCCCGAGCGGATGTCGTCGCGCGCCGTGCACGTCGTGCTGGAATGCTCGGGTCACCGGGCCGCGATCGAGGCCGGTTTCCATCAGCTCGCTCGCGGCGGCATCCTCGTGATGGTGGGCGCGGGGATCGAGCACCCCACCTTCGACATCAACCGCATGATCCTCAACGAGCTGACGGTGACGGGGTCGTTCGTCTACGACCTGGGCGGCTTCGAGCGGGCCCTCGAGCTCCTCGCCTCGGACGGGTTCCCGGCCGACCTCCTCATCGACCCCGACGACGTGCCGCTCAACGGCATCACCGACGCGTTGGAGGATCTGGCGCTCGGTCGCATCGCCGGCAAGGTGATGGTGATCCCCGAGGTGCGGGCCTGATGGCCCACCCCTACTACCCCACGGGCAACCCGCGCTTCAACCATGTCGCCATGTCGTTGCCGGCCGACCTGCTCGGTGCGGAGAGCCGGTCCGACCTCTGCCGCTTCTTCCACGAGGTGCTCGGCTTCGAGGAGATGGAGGTCATGACCGAGGACCGCCGGCGTCTCATCCTCAGCTGCGTGCACTGGGACCAGTTCATCTTCCTCATCGCCGAGGACGACCCGATGCGCTGTCCGCGCATGGACCACTACGGGTTCGCGGTCGGCTCCCTCGACGAGTTGAAGGGGATCCAGGAACGGGCCGAGGCGTTCCGCAAGACCGACGACCGCATGGAGCTGATCGACCTCCACATGGACGACCAGAAGGTGGTCAAGATCCACTCGCTCTACGTCCGCTACATCCTGCCGATGACCTGCGAGTTCCAGTACTGGGAGTTCCCCGAGCCGGCGGCCGCAGGAGGCTGAGCCGACCGCACGGAGCGTCGGCCGGCGCCGGTACGGTGCGGTGATGGCTCCCCCTACGACGGCGGGTTCGGCGAACGGACGCGCCGAGCTCTTCCGCTCTCTCCACGTCCCCGGGACACCGCTCCTCATGCCGAACGCATGGGACATCGGGTCGGCCCGGCTCTTCGCCGAACTGGGCTTCGAGGCGCTGGCCACCACGAGCGGCGGGTTCGCCGCCACCCGCGGGCGCGCCGACGGCATGATGGATCGCGACGAGGTCCTGGCCCACTCCGGCGAGCTCGCCGGCGCCGTCGACGTGCCGGTGTCCGGCGGACCTCGAGAACTGCTTCGCCGACGACCCCGAGGACGTTGCGGCCACCATCGCCGCCGCCGCTGCGGCCGGCCTCGCCGGCGGCTCGGTCGAGGACTTCACGAAGCGGGCCGGCGACCCGATCTACGAGCGGGCCCACGCGGCGGAGCGCGTGCGGGCCGCCGCCGAGGCCGCGCACGGTGCGCCGGGGGGCTTCGTGCTGACGGCCCGCGCCGAGAACTACCTGCACGGCCGGGTGGACCTGGCCGACACGATCGCCCGGCTGCAGGCCTACCAGGAGGCCGGCGCGGACGTTCTCTTCGCACCGAGGGTCGTCGAACCCGCCGAGCTGCGCACCCTCCTCGCCGCGGTCGACCTTCCGGTGAGCGTCCTCGTCGTGCCGGGCGCCCCGACGGTCGGCGAGCTGGCCGGCCTCGGGGTGAGCCGCATCTCGGTCGGCGGAGCCATCGCGGTCGCCGCCTACGGCGCGGCGATCAAGGCCGTCACCGAACTACGCGATCAGGGCACGACCGGCTACTGGGACCTGGCCGCGGCGGCTCGGCCCGTCATGAACGCCGCCTTCAGTCACTGAGCGCGACCGTCACCTCTATCTCGACGGCGCCGTTCCGCGGCAGTGCCGCCACCCCGATGGCCGAGCGCGTGTGGCGTCCCGCCTCGCCGAACACGTCGGCCAGCACCCGGCTGGCCCCGTCCACGACGGTCGGCTGCTCGTGGAAGTCCGGGGCCGACGCCACGTAGCCGGTCACCGTCAGCACCCGCTCGACGCGGTCCAGTGAGCCCAGCGCCGCCTCCAGCACGGCCAGGGCGTTCAGCGCGCAGACGGCCGCGGCCTCCCGGCCCTCCTCCACGGTGACGGTGTCACCCAGCCGGCCGAGGCACGTCAGCTCGCCGGCGATACGCGGCAGCTGCCCGGAGGTGCGCGCCACCCCGCCGTGCACCACCACGGCGTCCAGCGGGTCGTGTGGCGGGTGCGGACCGTGCAGTGTCAGCCCCAGGTCGGCCAGCCGGGCCCGGATGACCCCGTCCCCCACCTCCGCCTACCGCATGAAGGGGTAGACGTTGGCGAAGTTCTGGTTGACCTTCTCGGGCAGCGGGTAGATGGCACCGAGCTGCTTGGCGCCCCAGATGATCCGGGCCGATCGCTCGACCAGCGCGGTGTTGTGCATCGTCCTCTCCATGGTCGTGCCGATGGCCACCATGCCATGGTTGGCGATCAGCGCGGCGCCCTTGTTCTCGAGGGCCTTCACCACCTGCTCGGCCAGGTCGGGTGAGCCACTCGGTGCGTACTCGGTGCAGCGGATGTCGCCTCCGAGATACACGGTGAACTCGTCGATGCAGCTCGGGATGTCCTGCTGGGCGACCGCGAACATGGTGGCGTGCATCGCGTGGGAATGGATGCAGACCGCGATGTCCTCGTAGGCGGCCATCACGGCGAGATGGAGGTACTTCTCCGAGGTCGGGCCGCGCTCGCCCGAGACGACGTCGCCGGCCGGGTTCACGATGACGATGTCCTCGACGGTCATGATCCGGTAGTCGAGCGACGACGGCGTGAGGGCGATGTTGCCGTCCTCCATCCGGGCCGAGATGTTGCCCGACGTCCCCTCGACCAACCCCTTCTCGAGCAGCTCCTTGGCGGCGGCGACGATCTGCTCTGGTGCGTTCGGAATGCTGGTGGCCATGGCTCGGGTGCTCCTCACCGCTCGACGGACGACCTTCGTCGCCCCGTGGTCGCCCCCGATGGTACAACCCGGCCGCAATGCCTGACACCGCTGTCAGGGAACAGGGCGCCGGGGTACTCTTCGCCCATGGGACTTCTCGACGGTCGGTCGGCGGTGGTGACGGGTGCGGGTCGGGGCATCGGGCGGGACATCGCCCTCTGCCTCGCCGCTGAGGGAGCCAAGGTCGTGGTCAACGACGTGGGTGTCACGCTCGGCGGCGAGGGCACGGGGGACGACCCGGCCGCCGTGGTCTGCAAGGAGATCGAGTCGGCGGGCGGCAGCGCCGTCCCCAACCACGACTCGGTCAGCGACTTCGAAGGCGCCGGCCGCATCATCGCCGCGGCGCAGGACGCCTTCGGCGGCGTGGACATCCTGGTCAACAACGCGGGCATCGTGCGCGACCGGACCATCGTCAAGATGGACGAGTCCGACTACGACGCCGTCGTCGCGGTGCACCAGAAGGGCACCTTCAACACGGTGCGCCACGCCGCACCGCTCATGAAGGACGCCGGCTACGGCCGCATCGTCAACATCACCTCCTCGGCCGGGCTGCGGGGCAACTTCGGGCAGACCAACTACGGGGCGGCGAAGGCCGCCATCATGGGCATGACGTTCGTGTGGGCCCTCGAGCTCGGCAAGTACGGCATCACGGTCAACGCCGTAGCGCCGGCGGGCTTCACCCGCATGACCGAGGGCCTCTACGCCGGGGCGGAGCCGCCTGCCGACCAGGACCCCGCCCTCAACGCGCCGCTCATCGCGTTCTTGGCCTCGGAGTGCGCCTCATACGTGAACGGGCAGGTGCTCGGGCGCACCGGTTTCGCCTACACGCTCTTCCAGACGCCCCGCCAGATCGCCACCATGTGGCGTGAGGGCGGCTGGACCCCCCAGGAGGTGGCAGACCACTTCCACGAGGTGCTGGGCCAGCACCTCCAGCCGGTGGGCATGGGCGAACACCCGCTCCTCGGCAAGAAGGGCTGAGCAGCCGCCCGGGGGTCACGGAGCCATCCCGCGGCGGTCCTGGGTAGGGTGGGGCCCGACAGCATCGACCACGAGGGAGGGCATCCCATGGACGTCCGCGACAAGATCTACATCAACGGGGCCTGGGTCCCCTCGACGGGGAGCGGGACGCTCGACGTCATCGACTCGGCCACCGAAGAGGTCTTCGCCACCATCCCCGAGGGGACACCCGAGGACGTCGACAAGGCCGTCCTGGCCGCGGCGGCCGCCTTCCCCGGCTGGGCCGCCACCTCGCGGGAGGAGCGCGGCAAGCTGCTCACCCGCATCGGCGAGGCCCTCGGCGCCCGCACGGACGAGATCGCCCAGGTCATCTCCCACGAGGTCGGCATGCCGATGACGCTCTCGGGCGCCATCCAGGTCGGCCTGCCGGCGGGCGCGTTCGCGGACGCCGCCCAGGCCGCCGAGTCCTTCGCCTGGGAAGAGGAGATCGGCAACTCGCTCGTCGTGCGCGAGCCCGTCGGCGTCGTGGGCGCCATCACACCCTGGAACTACCCGCTCTACCAGGTGGTGTTGAAGGTCGCCCCCGCCCTGGCGGCCGGCTGCACGGTCGTGCTCAAGCCGAGCGAGGTGGCGCCGATCAACGCTTTCATCCTGGCCGACGTCATCGACGAGGTCGGCCTGCCACCGGGCGTCTTCAACCTCGTCAGCGGCGTCGGACCCGTGGTGGGCGAGGCGATCGCCGCCCACCCCAAGGTCGACATGGTCTCCTTCACCGGCTCGACCCGGGCCGGACGACGCGTCATGGAGCTGGCGGCGGAGGGCATCAAGCGGGTGTCGCTCGAGCTGGGGGGCAAATCGGCCAACATCCTGCTCGACGACGCCGACTTCGCCACCGCGGTGCCGGCCGGGCTGTTCGGCTGCTACATGAACTCGGGTCAGACCTGCTCGGCGCTGACCCGCATGCTCGTCCCCCGGGACAAGCTGGCCGAGGTGGAGGAGCTGGCGGCCGGTGCCGTGGCGGGCTTCGCCCCCGGCGACCCCTTCGAGGCGGGCAAGCTGCTCGGGCCGCTCGTCTCCTCCGTGCAGCGGGACCGCGTGCGTGGCTACATCAACAAGGGGATCGAGGAGGGCGCCAAGCTGGTCGTGGGCGGCGCCGATGCGCCCGAGGGCCTGGAGAAGGGCTTCTACGTCCAGCCGACCGTGTTCTCCGAGGTGACGCCGGACATGACGATCGCCAAGGAGGAGATCTTCGGCCCCGTGCTGTCCATCATCCCCTACGACACCGAGGAGGAGGCGATCGAGATCGCCAACGGCACGCCCTACGGGCTCGCCGGCGCGGTATGGAGCGGTGACCCGGCTCGGGCCGAGCGGGTGGCCCGGCAGATGCGGACGGGCCAGGTCGACATCAACGGCGGCCAATTCAACCCGAGCGCGCCCTTCGGCGGCTACAAGCAGTCGGGCATCGGCCGTGAGCGCGGGCGCTACGGCCTCGAGGAGTACGTCGAGACCAAGGCGATGCAGCGCTGACAGCCCGGTCGGCGCGCGGGGCGGCCCGCTGACGGGAGCGCCGACGCGGGACGGGCCTCACGACGGCGGGACGATGGTCAGCGCCGGTGACCCCACCGGCTGCATCGCACCGAGCACGGCGGCCGAGGTCGGCGGCCGTGGTTCGAGCGCCAGCTCCAAGAAGCGCGTCGTCTCCTCCCGCATGGCCGCCGCCGGCGGCGTGGCGTCCACGAAGGAGCCGATGTGGTCGCCACCCTGCTCGATGAGCATGGCCTTCGATGACGTCTGCGCCTCTTGGAACACCAGGGGCGTCCGGGTGCTGAGGCCGTACTCGTCGTTCGACCCCACCGCCACGAGCAGCGCGGCCGGCGAGGCGCCGACGGCGTAGGGCGCCACCCCTGAGGGCAGCTCGCCGGACATGCACACGACGGCCCGCACCCGTGGGTCGGCGTAGGCCGGATCGAGGGCGAAGAGGGCCACGTCGGTGCCGCCGTCCGAATGGCCCGCCACCGCGATGCGCGAGCGGTCGACCGACACGACCTGGCTGTGCAACAGCGAGGTGATGACGAAGGACATGTCGAGCGCCTGGTCGGCGTAGTCGCTCACCGGCGAGCCGGCGTACAGATCGGTGGAGTCAGGGAAGACGGGGGCCGCCACGAGGAAGCCCGCCTGGGCCCACTGCTGCAGCAACGGCGCGTAGAACGACGGGTCGCTGTTCCAGCCGTGGGCGAAGACGACCAGGGGCAGGGGCCCCGAGGCTCCCGACGGGACGAGCAGGTCGGTGACGAGGCGCCGCCCCGGTGAGGCCGGGACCGACCCGCGTGCCGGCGTCGACCGGCTCGGGTCGAACAGCGTGATCGACTCGGTTCGCACGGCGTAGGGCGGTCCCATTCCCTCGAGGACGGCGGGTGGGGGCCGGGTCGCCGTCGGGGTGGGCGCGGAGACGTGCCGGGGTGACCCCGCTGCGTGCCGGTGGGCCCGCGCTGCCCGCCACCGGTGCCGCCACCATGACCAGGGCGGCGAGAGCGAGCAGGCACAGCACCAGCGCCTCCCCTCCGCCCCGGTGTCGTCGTCGGAAGCCCACGCCTGTCCCCGTTCCTCCGCCCACCCGCCCGAAGCTGCCGGCCAGGCCGGTGCCGGTCTGGCCGGTCCCGCATTGTCGCGCCCGCCGGGGCCTCCCGTTCCCCGGTCAGCCCGAGGGGGGACGACCGGCGGCACCCCGCCCGGTGTCAGCACCTCGATGCCCGACGAGCTGGAGGACGCGGTGGTGCCGACCCCGAAGACGAGGGCGTCGCCGACGGTGGCGATGCCGGACCAGGAGAACTGGCTCAGGCCGACCTGCGCCAGCAGGCGCCCGCTCGAGACGTCTCGCACCTGAATCGCCTTGGCGGCCAGGGCGAGGCCGCTGAACATCATCCCGCCGGCCACCGTGGTGGCCGAGAACGACGCCGTGTTGTCCGCCTGCCAGAGCACCGCCCCCGTTGCGGCGTCGAAGGCGTGGTCGGTCGGGTTCTGCTGCGCAACATCGCGAGGATCGGAGGGGTCGCACACGGGCAGGGTCCCGCGTGAGGTGGGGAGGAAGTCGCCGAGCGCCGTCGCTCCGAGGACCTGGCGGCCGTCGTAGGCGGTGGTCCCGATGAAGCCCCCGGACGACCCGCCAAAAACCACGTTCGACGACCAGCGCAACCCGCCCGTGCGCGGGTTCAGCGAGTAGTAGGTGCCGTTCTTGCTCCCCACCCCGAGGAACGTCGTCCTCCCGCCCACGGAGATCCCCGCGTTGGCGCTGGCCCCGAAATCGTCGTCACAGGCCGGCGCGTGGCCGATCGGGTGGTACTTCCACACCAGCCTGCCGTTGGCGATGCGGAGCGCGATCACCGAATCCGCGTAGGTCGCCGAACCGCCGAACTTGCAGTCGGCCGTCCCGAAGACGACCAGCCCCAGGTCGGGCAGGACGGTGCCAGAGGACCACACGCTGCCGCAACTGTCGTCGAGCACCTGCGTGCTCCCCGGCGCACCTACGTCGGTCTGGAACTCCCAGACGGGATCCCCGGTGTCGAGGCTGGCCGCTGCCACGTAGCCGGCCGAGGCCTGCTGCCCGTCCTCGTCCACGCCGAAGAGGACGCGACCGTCGGCCACCACCGGCGACGAGAAGATCCGTGTGCTGTCAGCATTCGGGTCGGGCGGACCGGGCACCCCCGGGTAGTCGTGCTTCCAGAACACCGCTCCGGTCGCGGCCCGCAGTGCGTACAGCGTGTAGCCCCCCGAGAAGATGACGAGCGCAGGCCTCTTGCCCGATGCCGGCTCGAACCACGCGGACGAGGTCACCAGGCCGCCGTCGGACGTGGCGTCCCGGGGCTGTTGGCCCGGGTACGGGGTGATGGCGTCCTGCGAGGCCAGCCGGACCTTCCAGCGCAGATTCCCCGTTTGGAGGTTCAGCGCATAGAAGGAGTCATCCCACGATCCCGCGAACACGGTGTCGCCGACCACCGTCGGCGTCCCCGTCACGGCGTCACCGGTCGGGAAGAACCAGGCTTGGCGCAAGGTCCGCACCGACGCCTCGGTGAGGGTCGTCCGGCCGTGGAAGGTGTGCTGGGCGTCGTGGCCGTAGGACGGCCAATCCCACGGGCCGGTGCCGGCCGACTGGATCCGGGTCGACGATGCCGAGACGTTGGCACCCGTCGGCGTGGCCGTGCCGAGCGCTGCCGCCGACACCACGGCTCCGAGCGTCACACCGCAGAGGACCCGGCAGAGCCACGACGGCAGACGCTCGAGCTCCCGTCACAAGCGGCACCGCGGGCAATTCAGCCGAAGCCGGGCGTCGCCTGCGCGCCGACGGCGGGCCCGCGGGCGGGTGCGGGGTTCTCGGACGGGCCCGAGAGCGGGGCCACGATCTTGCCCGACGGGTACGGGCAGCGCCCGTGCGCCGGGACGCAGATCGTCACGCTGGTCGGGAAGTCGAACCCGCCGGCCACCGTGGCCGGGACCGACGGTCGACCGTCCGCGAACGTGACCCGCATGACCCGTCCCCCGTACGACGCTGGTCCGCACCCGGTGAGAGGGCCGCTGCACGCGATGTGGATGTCGACGAAGTAGAGCGTCCCGTCGGGGGCGAAGGCCATCCCGAAGGGGTTGTACTGGTCGGGGCTCTTGCCGAGTTCGGCCACCGTCGTGCCGGGCACCGAGCCCCGGCCGGGTTCGGGGCTCCCGCTCGCGCTCACCCAGATGATGGAGGGATCGCCGATGTAGCTGCTGATGGCGTAGCAGCCGCACGTCGGGTCCAGCGCGATGCCGGCCGGGAAGGACAGGCCTTTGACGAACGTCGACACCTGCACCTTGTCGCGCGGGTACACCCCGCCGGGGCACTGTGCCGCGGTGGCCGGCAACGACGCATGGGCGAAGCGGAGCACGCTGCCCGAGCCCACGGTGGGGACCAGCAGGTCGTCGTTGGCCGCCACGGCCATCGTGCCGGGTTGGGCCAGCCCGCCGGTGCCGTCGACGTGGTGCGGCCCCACGCCGCCGGTGGTGGGGCCGTAGACGATGCAGTAGGTCTTGTAGCTGGGTGCGAACCACTCCACCAGGCGCCCGCTGCTGGGTGCGGGGAAGTCGCCCTGCGCCGTCGCGATGTCGGCACCGAAGACGTTGTGCCGGCTGTCGACCGCGCACCCGGTGTAGGTCTGGTTGTTGTTGAAGACGCCGTTCGCGCTGGGTGGCGAGTCGCCGCCGACGTGCTGGCCGCGCAGCTTGTAGGGGCCCGGCACGTAGAGGGTCTGCCCGCTGAACGAGCCGTTGGGCCGGTCGAGCTCCTCCCCGTCGGCCGGCTGCTTGTACGGCTTGAGGCCGCCGAGGTTGTGCTGTCCGGGGAGCGTCGGGTCGTAACCGCCGACGAAGCGTCCGCCGGGCAGGACGCACATCTGCCCGTTGAGGTCCCAGGCCGGGAGGAGCTGGCCCTGGACGCCCTTGGGCATCGAGAGGAAGTCCACCTCCTCGTTCTGGTCCCAGTAGACCAGGTACCCCGGTTGGCCCTTGTCGCCGGGAGCGGCAGCCAGCGCGGCGCTCCCCGACGCAGCCGACGCGCCGGACGGCGTCGCCGTGACCGTGACGTCGGCGATCAGGAGCCCGCCCAGGCACAGCGAGGCCGCCAGCCTGAAGCCCTTCCCCTTGCCCATCCCCATTCGGATCCCCCGGTCACCTGCCTGACGCCGGCGTCATCGTAGGCGGGCAACAGCCGTGACGCAGGGCGTCGGGGCCGGGCCACGCTTCCTCCCGCCATGGCGTCCCGGTCCGCCCAGGAGTGGACCCCGGTGCTCAGCGGGCTCGGGCGATCCGGGCCTGCTCGATCTGCCAGAGCCGTGCCTGGGCCACGAGCCACTCGTTCGAACGGGTGACCTGGCTCTCGCGCACCGTGTGGTGCGAGCCCGCCACGTCGTCCGTGCGGGCCCCGCACCGCCGGCAGACCGGGATGCGGCCGTTCGTCTCGGGCAGGTGGTGCGCATCGAGCTGCAGTGCCACATCGAGAGTCTTCGACGAGGTCATGTGCCCTCCCTTGGAAGCTCCTCGCCCCACCCTACGCCCGTCCGCCGGGGGGCGGGGTCGTCAGCCCGCCTTCCGGGCACGCCAGGCCTCCTCATAGGGCCATCGCGCCGCCCACCAGGCCTCGACGAAGCCGTAGTCCGAGGTCGCATCCGGCGGCGCCTGGAACTCGACGAGGTCGAGGATCTCGAAGCGGTTGGCGCGGAGCAGGCGGATCCAGTCGCCGTGGCCGAGGTGGAACTCGATGGTGGGGTCGTCGGGCCACTCGAAGCGGTGCATGCCGAAGTAGGGCCGGAGCAGCTCGGCGGTGGCGGGGACCTCGTCCTCGTCGGGCGCGCAGAGCATGAGCAGGGAGCTGTTCCCGAGAAAGACCAATTCGCCCCCGGGCCGGAGGAGCCGCGACGCCTCGGGGATCCAGGCGTGGGGATCGGCCCAGATCGCGGCGCCGTACTCGCTGATGACGAGGTCGAACGATTCGTCGACCAGGGGCACGTGCTCGCCCGCCGCCCGCACGAGCGGGAAGGACAGCCCGAACTCCTCTTGGAGCTGCCGCGCGATGTCGAGCTGGCCCGGCGAAGGGTCGACCCCGACGGGTGCGGCGCCGCGGCGGGCGAGCCACGCCGAGACGTAGGCCGTCCCGCAGCCGAGCTCGAGCGCGTCCTTGCCGTCGAGGTCTTCGGGGAAGAGCCGTGCCGTGCGCTCTGGGATGTGGAAGATGCCCCACTGCGGCTCGGTGGCCGACCAACCGCGGCGGGCCGTGCGCAACTGCTCGTCATGGCGCCGGTCCCACGCTGCGGCGTTGACCGCGATGTAGTCGAAGCGTCCCCCGCCCATGGCGGCCACCCTACGTGGTGGCGGTCCGCGTCACCGCCTAGTCTAGGTGCCCGCGAGCGGGTCCTTCCACCCGGGCGAGCCGGTGCGCCCACCGGCCGCGACCCGCAGCCCGATGAAATTCCGCTGCGCCTCGACCGTCCCGGCGCCGAAGCACAGGCCGCGGATGTCGCGGTAGGCCCGTTCGAGCGGGTACTCGCGTGAGTAGCCGTACCCGCCGTGGATCTGCATGGCCTCGTCGCACACGAACTTGGCGGCCAGGTTGGCCGCCGTCTTGGCCAGCGCGGTCTCGAGGGGCGGCGGCGTCCCGCCCGGTCCGGCCAGCCGCACGGCCCGGGCCAGGAGCAGCCGGGCCCCCTCGAGCTGCACCGCCATGTCGGCCAGTTTCCACTGCAGTCCCTGCAGCTCGGCCAGCGGCCGGCCCCCGATGACGCGCTCGTTCATGTAGCGCACGGCGTGCTCGAACGCACCCTGGGCGGCGCCGATGCACATGGACGCGTTGCCGCAACGCTCGTGGTTCAGGTGCGACAGCAGGACCTTGAAGGCGTCAGTGCTCGACGGGTCCCCTGCGATGAGCACGTCGTCGGCCGTAATCTCCACCCCGTCGAAGGCGAGCTCCGCCTCGGTGGCGGCATGGATCCCCATCCCCTTGTGGCGCCCGGTGACCGAGATCCCCTCGCGGTCGGTCGGGACGATCACCGCGCCGATGCCCTTCGCCCCCTCGCCACCGGGCCAGCGGCACCACACGAGCACACCCTGGGCCACGTCGCCCAGCGTCGAGTAGTTCTTGTAGGCGTTGAGGCGCCAGCGCCCGGGCCCGTCGTCCACCAGTGCGGCGCGCATGTTCTGGACGGCCGAGCCGGCGTCCGGCTCGGTGATCCCGATGCTGATGAGCGCGTCACCGTCGGCCACCGCCGGGAGCCAGCGCTCCTTCATGGCGTCTGGACCGAGATGCTCGATGCCCCGCGGCGGGCCGTTGAACGTCAGTTGGCAGCAGATGGCCGACGACACGTCGGCCCGCGCGATCTCCTCGAGCACGACGGAGGCCTCGACGTCGCCCAGCCCCAGGCCGCCCCAGCGCTCCCCCACCGTGATGCGGAGCAGGTCGGCCGCGGCGAGCGCCTTGCGCACCTCGGCGGGCACCACGCCCTCCTCGTCGGCCTGGTGCGCCCGGGGCGCCACCTCGCGGCCGGCCACGTCGCGGGCCAGCTGGCGCAGCGCGGCCTGGTCCTCGGTCTCGGCCAGCAGGTCGTCGCCCGACCCCTGTGCGCCCATCAGCCGAGCTCGGTGCCGACGATGCCGACGAAGCTGACGCCCTCGCCCGGCGCACCCCCGAGGTTGTGCGTGAGCCCGAGCGTCCGGCCGGGGCCGACGGTGTTGATCTGGCGCTCGGGCGGTGCCTCGCCCCGCAGCTGCAGCCAGCACTCGAAGAGCATGCGCAGGCCCGAGGCGCCGATCGGGTGCCCGAAGGACTTCAGCCCGCCGTCGGGGTTGACCGGCAGGTCCCCGTCGCGGTCGAAGGTGCCCTCGAGCACCTCCTTCCACGCGGTGCCCCGCTCCGCGAAGCCGAGGTCCTCCATGAGCACGAGCTCGGTCGGCGTGAAGCAGTCGTGCACCTCGGCCATGGCGAGCTGGGTCCGGGGCTCGGTGACGCCCGCCTGCTCGTAGGCGTCCGCCGCCGAGCGCACGACCTCCTCGAACGTGGTGTAGTCGTAGGCGGGGTCGATCGGGCCGGCCGCCGGTCCGGCGACGAAGGCGAGCGCCTTCACGTAGAGGGGGTTCTCACAGTAGCGGTGGGCGTCGGAAGCCCGGCAGATGATCGCCGCCGCAGCGCCGTCGCTCACCCCGCTGCAGTCGAAGACGCCGAGGTCGCCCGCGACCAGCGGCGCCTTGGCGATGGTCTCCATGGAGACCTCCTTCTGGAACTGGGCCCGCGGGTTGCGCGCCCCGTTCTGGTGGTTCTTGAAGGCGATCCGGCTCATGACCTCTTTCAGCTGGTCCCGGTCGACGCCGTACTTGTTGGCGTAGGAGGGGGCCAGGAAGGAGAAGGCGGCCGGCGAGGACAGCCCCGGATCCGTGCCGTCCCCCACGGCACGGATGCCGGTGAGCCCCGAGTACCCGGTGTCCTTCAGCTTCTCCACGCCGATGGCCATCGCGACGTCGTAGGCGCCCGCGGCCACCGCGTAGCAGGCGTTGCGGAAGGCCTCGGACCCGGTGGCGCAGTAGTTCTCCACCCGGGTCACCGGCTTGTAGTCGAGCTTGAGCGGGCGCGACAGCGTCACGCCGCACACCCCCGACATCATGGTGCCGAGCCAGAAGGCGTCGATGTCGTGGATCGACAGCCCGGCCGATGCCGCGGCCTCCGTGGCGGCGTCCGTCAGGAGGTCGTCGGCGCCCTTGTCCCACAACTCGCCGAACCGGGTGCAGCCCATGCCGATGATGGCCACCTGGTCCCGGATGCCGCTGCTCGCCATGGCCCTAGTCTCCTCGCTCCGCGTCGCCGGTCCCGCCACCGGGCCCCGTGCCCCCGGCGGGCCGGGCCTTCCAGAAGTAATTGTGCACGCCCTGGGCCGTCCACACGCGGCGGAACGTCATGGCGACGCGGTCCCCGATGGAGAGCTCGGACGCGCGGACGTCGGTCATCTCGCAGCGGTAGCGCCCGCCGCCGTCGAAGTCGACGATGACCCCCACGACGGGCGGCGACAGGCTGAAGGCCAGGTGGTCGATCGTGAAGGTGGCCACGGTGCCGGGCACGTCGGCCAGCCGCTCCGGCTGCATCTGGTCGATGGCATGGCAGTTGAGGCAGGCCCTCGTGGGGGGCATGTGGCGGAAGCCGCACACCTGGCAGCGGCTGGCCACGAAGGCGTACTTCCAGCGCTCGGAACGGTGGACCGTCGGGGCACCGGGTCGCTCCGGGTCCGGGCGCCGCGGCGGTTCCCGGCGCAGCTGGCCGCGCCAGGTCAGGAACGTGGCATAGGGGAGGTCGTCGCGGCCGGCGGCCACCTGTTCTGCCACCGACGGCACCCCGGCGGCGGCCCGGTCCCGCTGCGCGCCGGGCAGCGCCTCGGTGGTGCGCAGCACGAACGCGTCCGCGCCGTCGGCCAGCGACAGCACGGCGACCACCTGGCCGGGCTCGGCGCGCTCGAGCACGTCGCACAGGGCCACGGCGGCGTGGGCGGCCCCGAGGTTCCCGATCGCAGCGGTCAGGTCCGGCGCCAGGACACCGTCGCGGACGCCGAGGCCGGCGGACGCGGACTTGACCGCCCGCACGTGCAGGCCGGTGACGAGGGCGTGGTCGACGTCGCTCTCGGCCAGTCCCGCATCCTTGAGCGCCGCCGCGAACGCCTCGCGGGCCAGGGGCACGTAGAGCTCCTCGCCGAAGCGCTCCTCCCACACGTGCGAGTCGGCCTCGCCCGGCACGCGCCAACGATCGAGGAATTCGTCGCTGGCGGCGCCCCGGCCGACCAGCTCGGCCACCGCGCCCTCCGGCGCGCACACGAAGGCCGCGGCACCGTCGCCGCTGTCACGCTCCTCCGGCGATCCTGCGAGCCCCGTCCGCAGGTCGGCGAGGACGGCCATGGCCGTGCGCCCGCCGCCGCCCGCACCCCCGGCGGCGCCGGTCAGTGCCTGCAGCAGGGTGGCGGTGGCGGAGCGTGCCGACCCCGCGAAGTCGTAGGCGCCGCAGGCCCGGCCGAGGCCGAGCGCCGCGTGCACCGTCGTCGCGCTCGTCTTGTCGAGGTACGTCGGGTCCGGGGTGGACAGGAACAGGTCCTGCACGGCCTCCGCTCCGGGGCCCACGGCGAGGGCACGCCGCCCCGCCTCCACGCCCAACGTCGTGGTGTCCTCGTCGTGCGAGGCCACCGAACGGGTCCCCTTGCCGCCGCCGCTGCCGAGCACGCCGGCGATGGCGGAGCGCTGCAGCCGCCAATAGGGCAGGTAGGTCCCCCAGGCCGCGATCCCTGCGCTCATGGCCCGATCCTAGGTACAGCTGCGCCGGAGCCCGCAACCGGCGCGCGCCGGCCGTGCCTGGCGGCCGCCGCCCCGCTCCGGTCCGGGCCCTCCTGGCGGCCCGCACCGTCCTGTCGAAGACCTCGGCGGGACCTCTGCTGAGCTACCCGCCGATCCCCACAATCGGTGCGTTGAGATGGATGGAGCCGGTCGAGCCCAAGAAGGGTGGCCCGCCGGCGGTCGGGTAGGCGAACACCCCACCGTCCGAGCCGCTGAGGTAGTAGCCGCCCGCGACGGCGGTCATCGCCACGATGGGCTTGTTGAGGACGAGGGAGCCGGTCGAGCCGAAGAACGGCGGCCCGCCGCTGGTCGGATAGGAGAAGATGCCGCCATCGGTGGCGACCAGGTAGTAGCCCCCGGACACCGGGGCGGCCATGCCGACCACCGGCTTGTTCAGCACGAGGGAGCCGGCCGAGCCCAAGAACGCGGCGTCGCCGTAGTTGAAGATGCCCCCGTCGGAGGCGACGAGCCAGTAGCCCTTGCCGTCCGGGGTGGCCGCCATGCCGACGATGGGCTTGTTGAGGTGGATGGAGCCCGTCGACCCGTAGAACTGGGCGTCGCCGTAGCTGAAGATGCCCCCGTCGGACGCGACGAGCCAGTAGCCCGCTCCGTCTGCGGTCAGCGCCATGCCCACGACCGGCATGTTGAGATGGATGCTCCCGGTGGAGCCGTAGAACTGGGCCGAGCCGAAGTTGAAGATGCCCCCGTCGGAGGCCACCAGGTCGTAGCCGTCCCCGGCCGACATGACGGCCATGCCGACGACGGGCTTGTTCAGCGGTGTGCCACCCATGGAGCCGAGGAACGGGGCGCCGGCGCCGTAATTGAACACGCCGCCGTCGGTCGCCACGAAGCGGTAGCCCGACCGCGCGATCGGTGCGGACATGGCGAAGGGGTTGATGATCCCCGCGTTGTTCGTCGCGCCGACCGCCACGCAGGCCCAGTCGGTGACGCAGGAGACGGCGCCCGCAGAGGTCTGGACACTCCCGGACGGAAGGCTCGGGTTCGGCACGACGGACCAGGTGGAGCCGTTCCAGGCGAGCTCCAGGGGGTCGAAACCGGTGCTGGGGTCGACCGACTGACCGACCGCGCTGCACGTCGTCGCGCTGAAGCAGTCCACACCGCTGAGTTGGTCCGCTTCGCCGGGTGACACGTTGGGACTCGGCACCACCGCCCAGGTGGCGCCGTCCCACGATTCGACCAGCGTCCTCCCCGCGTTCACGCCGTCACCGAAGGATCCGACCGCCTGGCACACCGAGCTGCCCGCGCAGGAGATCCCGACCAGCGTGTTGTGGGCCCCCGAGGCGCCCGATCCGTTCGGGCTGGACGCGATCGACCAGGCAGACCCGTTCCACTGCTCGGCGAGCGTGACCGTGGTGCTCCCCTGGACGCTGTCCCCCACGGCGGCGCAGAAGGACGCACCGCTGCACGACACGCTGCGGAGCGCGCTGTTGGTGGACCCGCCGGGGTTCGGGACGGACGTCATGGTCCACGACGTGCCGTTCCACTGCTCCACCAGCGGGACCGTCCCGGCCCCCGACGTCACCGACCCGACGGCCACGCAGTCCGTACTGGTCGTGCAGGACACTCCCTGGAGCTCCGAAGGTGTGGGCGGGAGCGGGCCCCCGAGCGGCGGGACCACCACCGACCATGCCGTGCCGTTCCACTGCTCGATGAGGATCCCGGGTCCGAGCGTCCCCACCGCGGCGCAGAAGGACGTAGCGACGCACGAGACGCTGCGCAGGACGAGCCCGCCGATGAACGGGGGGTTGGCCACGACGGACCACGACGTGCCGTTCCACATCTCAATCAGGCTGCCGTTCGCCGCCCCGGTCTGGCCCGTCGCCATGCAGAAGGTCGAGCTGGTGCACGAGACGCCCTCCAGCGCGTTGAAGGTGCCGGGGGCCGACGACGGGACGCTGACCTCGGACCACGAGGTGGCGTTGACCGTCGGGGGCACGGTGATCGGTGCCGCCGGGAAGGCGGGTGGCGTCGCCGCCGCAAAGGCACCCGCCAGCATGCAGCTGATCACGATCGAAACGAAGCCGGCGCGTCGCATGCTCTCTCCCTCTGTCGTCGCCCCGCCCCCAACACGCTGGTGAGAGTAGACGGCGGCACACGGGGTGTCGCGGACCCCCCGGCCGCCTCAGGCGGTGGCGAGCACCACCATCTCCCAGCTGTCGAGCTCCAGCGGCCCTCCGCCGCCGGCGCGGAACGTCACGTCTCTGAAGCCGGCGTCCTCGAGCCACACGACCCATTCGGGCGGCGTCGGCAGCCGGACGAAGTACGAGGCCCGCCGGACGGCGCCCGCCGCGATGGACGGTGCGCTCGACCACCATGCGGCCGTGCAGCGGATCGAACGTGGAGATCTCGAACATGGTGTCGTCGCCTCGCTGGACGATCACAGCGTCGGGCGCAGGCGTGAAGTGCCGCACGCCACCGTCGTGGTGCATGGTGTCGATGGCGACCTTCCCCCCGGGTCGCAGGACACGGTGGAACTGCTCGAGGACCCGGTGGCAATCGGCGTCGTCGTAGTAGCCGAAGGAGTTGAGCCAGCAGACCACGGCGTCGAACGGCCCCTCGACCGGGAGGCTGCGGACGTCTCCCACGAGGTAGTCCAGCGTGCCGGCGGACGGTGGCGGGTCGGAACGGGCCTGCTCGACGTACGCCGCCGTGAGGTCGACGCCCGTCACCCGCATCCCCGCCGCGGCCAGGCGACGGGCGACGCGGCCATGGCCGCAGGGTGCGTCGAGGACCCGGGACCCCGGTTCCAGCTGAAGCAATCCCAGGATCTCGGCGGCGTCGGCGTCCGAGTGCTGGTCGTCGATGGACTCCGCGTAGAAATACGGGTAGTCCTCGCTGAAGGTGGCCTCCATGTCGAACGTCATGCGACATCTTCGCCGCCGCTAGGGTCCCGTGCGTGCGGGCCCCTCGAGGACCTCTCGTTCGACGCGGCCACCCGGGTGGTGCCGACGGACGACCCCCACCGCTTCAAGACCGTCGTGCACGAGTTGTGGACGGTGGGCGACAAGCCGAACGGCGGCTACCTGCTGGCGCTCCTGGGCCGGGCGGCGCTCGCCACCGGCAGGGGCGGGGACGGCTGGGGCTGGGAGGTCGTGTCCTCCTCCATCACCTACCTGCGACCGCCTCAGCTCGGGCCGGCGACGGTGGACACGACGGTGCTCCGCCACGGGCGCTCGGCGGCCCAGGTGCGCGCCGTCCTCGCACAGGACGGGGCCGATCTGGTCGACGCGGTGTTCGTGCTGGGCGACGTCCCCACCACGGACGCGGTCCGTTACGCCGGCATCGATCCGCTCCGGCTACCCGACCCCGAGCGCTGTGTCCGCCTCCCGTCGCACCTGCCGACCGGCGTCCAGGTCGGCGTCATGGAAGTGGTCGACCTCCGCCTCGACCCGGCCAGCGTCCCCTTTGCGGAGTCCGCCCCGCCCCCGGGGACACCGGCCGAGCTGCGCGGGTGGTCCCGCTTCGCCGACGGGCGGGACCCCGACCCGCTGTCGCTCCTCTTCTCGGTCGACGCCATACCGCCAGCCACCCTGATGATCGGTTCGACCGGGTGGGTTCCCACCTTGCAGATGTCCACCTACGTGCGGTGCTGGCCGGCGCCGGGCTGGCTGGCGATCCGCATGACGGCCAATCTCGTCGCCGGGGGCATGGTCGACGAGACCTGCACCCTGTGGGATAGCCATGGCCACGTTGTGGCACAGGCGACCCAGCTGGCCCGGCTGCGCTTCCCCGACGAGCTCACCTGAACCGCAACCCGGCGCGCGCCGCGCCGGTTCACGCTGCCTGCTCACCGTCCTCGTCGCCGTCGTCCTCGTCGTCCGCGTCATGGCAGTCCCACGAGCAGTAGCCCGCGATCCGGGGTGAGGCGGGATGGAAGCCGCAGTGGCGGCACAGTTTCGTCGTCATGGTGGTGCTCACTTTCGATTTTGCGATCTCGTGCATGGTCGTTCCGTTCCCTCGAGCCCGTCGCAGGGTCTGTGACGCCGGACGCAAAAGAGCCGCTCCCCTGTGGGAAGCGGCTCCTCGACACCGGGACTTGGTGAGTCCTCCTTATGGCGTCGGGGCCACCTCCTGTGCACACGGCTTGGGGATCCCACCGATCTGTACCTCTGCCATGGCGACGCGCGACTCACCCAGGGAGTTCCCGCCTCCCAGGCACCGGACGAGCCGGCCGTGCGTCGCGCTCTGCTGCCTCATGATGAACCAAGTATACGAGACCCGGTCCCGTCCCCCGCACACGTCGGCCGGAGAAACGGAAGAGTTCATCCACGCGTCACACGCCGGGGGAGCCCGCGCCGGCCACGCCACTCCAGCGGGCGCGACACCGCCGTGACGGATACGTTGCGGGACATGGCGCTGGCCCTCGGCATCGTGACGCCGGCCCTGCACATGAACCCGCGCTTCGATCCCCCCGAATGGGAGGTGACGGCGGGCGTCGACGACGTGGTAGCGGTGGTGCAAGAGGCGGAGCGGCTCGGCTACGACTGGGTGGCCTGCTCCGAGCACATCGCCATCCCCTGCGGCGGCATCCACGGTGCGCGGGGGCCGCTACTTCGACCCCTTCTCGACGCTGGGCTTCCTCGCCGCCAAGACCTCGCGAGTGGGCCTGCTGACCCACATGGCGGTCCTGCCCTACCACCACCCGCTCGAGCTGGTGAAGCGGCTGGGCACGCTGGACGTCCTGAGCGGCGGGCGTGTCATCGTCGGTGTGGGCGTGGGATCGCTCCACGCCGAGTTCGAGGTTCTCGGGCACGCCTTCGAGGGCCGGGGCGAACGTTCGGACGACGCCATCCGCGCCATCCGTGCCTCGTGGGGCCACCGGCTGCCCGAGTACCACGGGTCCCACTACGAGTTCGAGGGCTTCATCGTCGAGCCCTCCGGCCTGCAGAGGCCGGTGGAGGTCTGGGTCGGGGGCCGCACCCGTCGCTCGCTGCGGCGCGCCCTCGATCTCGGCGACGCCTGGATGCCCTTCGGCTTCAAGCTCGACGAGCTGACCGACCTGCTGACGCAGGCCGAGGTGCGCGACGCGTTGGCCCGCCGGAGCGGGGAGCATGGCCGGCCGTTCAAGCTGATCCTTGCCCCCGAGCCCCCGATCGACCCCCAGGGAGAGCCGGACCGGACCGCCGAGTTCCTCGCCTCCTATGTCGCCCTCGGCGCCACCGGGTTCAGCGTGCGCTTCGAGCACCACTCGCCCGGCCACTACTGCGAGCAGATGGCCGCCCTGCGGTCCCTCGTCGCGGCGGCCGGGTTCTGAGGCGGGAGCCGGGCCCGCTCAGCCGGGCGTGCCGGCCAGCCGGGCCCGCAGCTCCGGCTTGATGACCTTGCCGGTGGGGTTGCGGGGCAACGAGTCGACGAAGATGAACTGGCGGGGCACCTTGTAGTCGGCGAGCTGCGTCAGCCCGAAGGCACGCAGCTCCTCGGCATCGGCGGCCGCGCCGGCGTGGAGCACGACGAAGGCCACCACGTCCTCGCCGAGCACCGGGTGCGGCGCGCCGACGACGGCCACCTCCCTGACGGCGTCGTGCTGGACGAGCACGTGCTCGACGTCGGTGGCGTGCACGTTGTTCCCGCCACGGATGATGACGTCCTTGGAGCGGCCGACGATGTAGAGGTAGCCGTCCGCATCGAGCTTGCCGAGGTCGCCCGTGATCAGCCAGCCGTCACGCCAGGTCTCGGCCGTCGCCTCGGGGTCCTCGTAGTACTCGCGCTGGCGTCCCGGCATCTGCAGCCGTACCTCCCCCACCACGTCTGGTGGGAGCGGCTGGTCGTGCTCGTCGACGATCTGCACGACGGCGGGGGCGGCAATCTGGCCGACCGAACCGGGGCGCTTGACCGCTTCCCCTTTGGGCATGATGCAGTAGGCGGAGCCTGCCTCGGTCATGCCGTAGTTGTTCGACACCATGGCGTCGGGCATCTTCTCCTGCAGGCGCTCCACGACGTAGGGGGCGAGCGGCGCGCTGCCCACCGAGCACATCTGCACGAACGAGAGATCGGTCTCGTCGAAGCGGGGGTGGTCGATCAGCAGGTGCGCCATCGCCGGCACCAGGAACACGAACATCGGCCGCTTCTCCGTGACCACGCGCAGCCAGCTGTCCGCGTTGAAGCGCGGCTGGTAGATCACCTGCATGCCCATCTTCATCGGCGTGTAGACCAGCGCGATGCCGGCGAAGGTGAACAGGGGGCTGGCGTGCAGCCAGCCGCCGCCAGACCAGTTCGGCTCGACCGCGCCGATCATCGACCCGTTGGAATGGCGCACCGCGACTCCCTTGGGGCGACCGGTGGTGCCCGACGTGTAGAGGATGTCGGCCAGGTCGTCGGACTGGCGCGGCGCCTGGAACGGAGAGCGGTCACCCCCGACGGCCTCGGCCCAGCCGAGCACCGGCGCCGGCTCGCCCGCCGGCGCCGCGGTGGCGTCCCTGCCGGCGTCGACCAGCGCGACGAGGCGGGCGCCGGCCGCCTCGAGGTCGCGGCCCACCAGGTCGCCGTCGGCCACCACCGCCGTGGCGCCCGAGTGGGCCAGCACGTGCGCCACCTCGGCCTCGGCCAGGCGCGGGTTCATGGGCACGGCGACCCCTCCGGCCCGGTGCGCCGCCGAGTAGGACACCAGCCATCGCAGTGCGAGCTCGGGCCGGAGGTGGATGCCCACGCGGCCACCCGGCTCGAGGCCCGCCTCGAGGAGGCGCCGCGCCATGGCGTTGGCGGCCCCGTCCCACTCCGCGAAGGTCATGGACCCGACGTCGACCACCTCGAAGGCCGTACGGTCACCGAATTCGGCGGCCATGCGGGCCAGATGTTCGTCCATCAACACTGCGACACCCCTCGCTCCATGGCCGAACTCGGGTTCGACGTCATGCGCCCCACCCCGTTGTGGGCTGGCTCGGACTCATGGCGAGCGACCATACACCGAGCACTTTCGCCTTGGTCGTGGCCTGGGATGCCCTGTCCCCTATCTCAAGCAGGCACATCGGGGACAGTGCACCACCCCACCGTTGCACGCCCTTCCGTCGGATTCGGCAGGACTTTGGACCCTGGCCACGAAGGGATCTGGGTCATACCGTCAGGTCATGAGCGGCTCCCGGATCCCGCATGTCTTTCGCGTCCGGCCGGAGGCTGTCGACACCTTCGACCGGAGCAAAGGCGGATCGGGCCCGCAGGGCAATGGGTCATTGACCACGGCTGCACCCGCACCCAATGAGGCTGACGTGTTGCACCGGTTGTCCTTGCTGAACCGCTTCCTGCCGCTCTGGATAGTCGCGGCGATGGCCCTGGGACTCGTACTCGGACGCACGATCCCCGGCCTCAACGGGTGGCTCGACACCGTCAAGATCGGGACGGTTTCCTTACCGATTGCGATCGGTCTGCTCCTGATGATGTACCCCGTGTTGGCAAAGGTGAAATACGCCAAGGTTGGCAGTGTGGCGCGGGACCGTCGCACCATTGGTACCTCGTTGTTGTTGAACTGGGTCGTCGGGCCGGCACTGATGTTCACCTTGGCGTGGCTGATGCTGCCCGACCTTCCGGCTTATCGCACCGGATTGATCATCGTGGGCCTGGCTCGATGCATCGCCATGGTGCTCGTCTGGAACGACCTGGCCTGTGGTGACCGGGAACTTGCGGTTGTGCTGGTCGCCGTGAACTCCGTGTTCCAGATCATCGCCTACGCACTGCTCGGCTGGTTCTACCTCCAAGTCCTTCCCGGTTGGCTCGGCCTGGGCACGGCTGCTCTCCACGTGACCATTTGGGAGATTGCCAAGATCGTGCTGGTCTTCCTTGGCATTCCACTCGCCGCTGGGTTCCTCACCCGCACGATCGGCGAGAGGACCAAAGGGACCCGGTGGTATGAGGAGCAGTTCATTCCACGGATCAGCCCTCTTTCGCTTTACGGGCTGCTGTTCACCATCGTCGTCCTTTTCGCCCTACAGGGTCACAAGATCACGAGCGACCCGTGGGACGTGGCCCGGATTGCACTGCCGCTACTCGCCTACTTCGGAGTCATGTGGTTCGGTGCTTTCGCTCTCGGACTCCGAATGCACTTTCCGTACGAGCGCAACACGGCGGTCGCCTTCACCGCTGCCGGGAACAACTTCGAACTCGGCATTGCCGTGGCTATCGGTATCTTCGGAGTGACCTCGGGTGAGGCGCTCGCCGGTGTAGTCGGTCCGCTCATCGAGGTTCCGGTCCTGGTGAGCTTGGTCTACGTCGCCCTCTGGGCCCGCCGCCGCTTCTATTCCTCGGCTGAGACTCGGCCCAATGCGAACAAGGAGAGCATCGGATGAACTGCCTCGATTGCACCGATTCCAACGTGTCCACTGTCGCCGTGGCGGTGTGTCACTCATGTGGGGCCGGGGTGTGCATGGACCATGCCAAGATCCATGACCACTACCTCACTCGCACCGAACCCATCGACCAGGTGATCAGGATTGAACCACCAGCGCGGCTCATCTGGTGCGGGGCGTGTTCTGCCGCCAATGAAGCTGCCGCGCACCACGACCCCCACCGCCACCACCCCCAACACAAGCATTAGTTGTCATTTTCGCCGCCATTCCCACCTCGGTCAGAGGTGTCCCAGTACGCCGCCGGTTTGGGAATGCCCCTGTCCGACCGGGCTGGACAAAGGCGGGGCATGAGACCGAGGCGGTGGACTGGCCGCCTGGTCAGCCTACAGCGGCCCTAGTCAGCGCGGGGTTACCAACTTGACATCCATGAACACTGCGACACCCCTCGCTCCATGGCCGAACTCGGGTTCGACGTCATGCGCCCCACCCCGTTGTGGGCTGGCTCGGTCTCATGGCGAGCGACCATACACCGAGCATTTTCGCCTTAGTCGTGGCTTCGGATGCTCTGTCCCCGATCTCAAGCAGGCACAACTGGGGCAGTCCTGCACGGTAGATCCTGTGCGGCGTAACACGGCGACCGATGTCCCCTCCCGTGACCTTCGCCCCTGCCAAACCTCAGTGTCTGGGGACACGATTGGGACCATGAGGAAAGGGTTTCTCTCGATTGCTTCGGCGCTGGGGTTGCTACCTATAGGGGCGGTTGCCTGCAGCAACAACGCTTCTATCCCATCTTCTTCATCGTCGACGTCGACGTCGACGACCGCTGCAGCAGCGACGAGTACCACGTCGCCCCAATCCGCCACGTGGACGGCAGTGTGGCCGACGGCGGCGAGCAGCACCCGCTACCGCACTCCAGAAGCAGCGGCCAGGGGCTTTGCAACCGACTACCTCCACATGGTCAATCCGGTGATCGGCCAGTTCCAACGTGGCGACGCCCGCTCGGGGGAGGTTCCCGTCCAGCCCGTCATGCCGTATTCCACTGGACCACCCGTGACGACCGTCTTGGTGAGGGAGCTCGGTTCCGACAACTCGTGGTGGGTCCTCGGAGCAGGAACCGCCGCCATCAGTCTGACCGAACCGGTTTGGAACGCCTCCATCACGTCTCCGGTCATCTTGAAGGGGACCGCCATGGCGTACGAGGGCACCGTCCAGACACAGGTGCGCGAGGACGGCAACAGCAAACCCCTCGGTGAGGGCTACGTCACCGGCAGGAGCGACGCGATGGGACCGTTCAGCGGCTCACTCGCGTTCACAAAGGCCAACACGGAGTACGGAGCCGTCGTGCTCTACACGATTTCCGCCGAGAACGGAGCGGTGGAGGAGGCGTCGGTCATTCGAGTGCAGTTCGGCTGACCCGGCTGCCCCCGTCCGCCGGGTAGGAGTCAGCTATGCCGACCCTCGCCAGTTGTCCTCGGACCACAATGGCGCGACGAACGCCGCCTCGCAGTGCCCTCTCGGTATGGTCGTCAAAGTCAGCCGAAGAACACCTCGGCCTCCGCAAACAGCTCCGGTGATACCAGCTTGAGAATGGCCGTCGCTTCGGCCAACGGCACCAGCTCAATGGCGGTGCCATGCAGGGCCACCATCTGGCCCGAGTGCCCGTCGTGCAAGGCGTCAACGGCGTGAAGCCCGAAACGGGTGGCAAGGACCCGATCGAAGGCCGTGGGGGTACCACCTCGCTGCACATGACCCAAGACGGTGGCGCGCGCCTCTTTGGCGGTCCGCCGGGCGATCTCCTCCTCCAGAAACGTCCCGATGCCGATGAGCCGCTCATGTCCGAACGCGTCGACCTCATGCGGGCGCGCGGGCATCGTGCCCTCTATCGGCAACGCACCCTCCGCCACCACGACAATAGGGGCATATTGGCTGGCGAATCGCCGCTCGATGAACCCGCACACTTCCTCGATCGAGAACGGCCTTTCGGGAATCAGGATCACGTTCGCCCCACCGGCCATGCCGGAGTGCAAGGCGATCCAGCCGGAGTAACGCCCCATAACTTCGACTATGAGCACCCTGTGGTGGCTCTCGGCCGTTGTGTGGAGACGATCGATGGCCTCGGTGGCGATCGTGACGGCCGTGTCGAATCCGAACGTGTAGTCGGTTCCATTCAGGTCGTTGTCGATGGTCTTGGGCACCCCGATGATCGGTAGACCGGCGGTCGCGAGCTTTGTCGCCACGCCGAGGGTGTCTTCACCGCCAATGGCGATGAGAGCGTCGAGACCCAACCGTTCTACGGTCTGGAGGACACGGTGCTCACCGTCCGCGGAGTTGTATGGGTTCGTACGACTAGAGCCAAGAATGGTCCCGCCACGAGGCAGGATACCTCGGACATCGGAAACATCCAGCGGTGCGGAATCTCCATCGAGCGCTCCGCGCCAACCATCGCGGAATCCCACGAATTGGTCTCGGTGAACCTGAACGCCCTTCCGGACAACAGCCCGAATAACGGCGTTCAGCCCCGGGCAGTCCCCGCCACCAGTCAGCACACCGATCCGCACTCACGATGAGTGTAGCGACGCGGCACGACCGAGCCCTCCGGGAGACCGACGAGTGGTCTGAGCACCTGTCACACTTGAGGATCATGCGGCAAAGGCGTTCACGGATGTCTGAGCGTTGCGGTAGGACTTGAAATGTGCCCCCGAACGCCGGGGCGGTGGGATAGTCCGGCATCTATGGGGTAAGGCGGGGACGTTGCAAGCCGATTCAGGTAGGACCAAGCTGGAGTGTGCCCGAGAACCGATTCGTCGGCGAGATCGCCAGAACCTATGACCAACCTGGGACGGGGATGTTCGCCGAGGGTGTTCTCGAAGCGACCGTCGACTGTCTGGTCGAGTTGACCGACGGCGGAGCGGCGATGGAGTTCGCTATTGGGACTGGCCGGGTCGCCGTCCCTTTGGCTGCCCGGGGTGTTCCGGTCGCCGGGATCGAGTTGTCCGCAGACATGCTCGACGTGCTGCGGTCGAAACCCGAAGCGAGCGATATTGCGGCCGTCGAAGGCGACATGGCGGTGACATTCGTCGAAGGCGAGTTCTCCCTTGTGTACCTGGTTTTCAACACGATCACGAACCTGACGACGCAGGACGAACAAGTGGCGTGTTTCGAAAACGCTGCCCGGCACCTTCGCCCCGGTGGCCGCTTTGTAATAGAGACCAGCGTGCCCGGTCTTCGCCAGCTACCACCGGGCAACTCCGGCGTCGCGTTTGCGTTGACAGAGGACTACATCGGCATCGACGACTTCATTGATCGTACGCACAAGCAGATCTCCCGTTCGCGGCACTTCAACCGACTTCCTGATGGCAGCTTCACCGAATTCACGGCACCGTTCCGATATGTGTGGCCGGCTGAGTTGGACCTGATGGCTCGGATCGCGGGAATGACGCTGGAACATCGATGGGGCTGGTGGGATCGCTCGCCGTTCACAGGTGACAGCCCTTGGCATGTCAGCGTGTGGCGTCTCCCGGAGGCTTAGGCGCACGCAGACTGGATCGCCGGGCTCCTGCAAGTCGTGGGAGCCAGCCTGGCCCCGATCGCCGGGAGGGTGAAACAGTCCGCAGGCACAACCGTCATGCAAGGCGCGGGATGTCGCCCACTCGTCGTGCGAGGGGTTGGGCGCGTCGCGGCCCTTGCACAGCCACCTAGAGCTCAAACTGTGCGCCCTCGGCGAGCGCTTCTCGCGCCTCGGCGACGAGCGAGCGGACGATCGCGCCTGCGGGTTCGACGTGTCGGATGAGGCCCGCGCTCTGGCCGCCGACGACGAGAAGTGCTTCTTTGTCGCCGGTCGTGACCGCCTCGTTGAGTTCGGCGAGCACTGGTGCCGGGTCGATCTCGACCTCGTTTGCTCGCGCCTCCCAGCGCTCGACGAACTCGGTACGCAAGAGACGTAACCGTGTCCGGTATCCGAGTGTCCCGGGGTTGGGGTTCATCGCGTTGATGAACCCAGCTTGCACCCAGTCTTCGGACGGGTAGGTGACCAAGGCCTTCTTCCACCGTTCTCCGACCGGTGACTCGGCGGAGGCGAGAAAACGACTGCCGAGGTTGACGCCGGCTGCACCGAGGGTCACGACGGCGGCGATGCCTCTCCCGTCGGCGATACCACCCGCAGCGACGACCGGGACCGGACTGACGGCGTCAACGACCTGAGGAACCAGACTCAGGGTGCTCACGGTGCCGCCGTAGCCGCCGGCCTCACCCCCTTGGGCGACGATGATGTCGACACCGTGTTCGACGGCGAGCTGCGCCTGGCGAACGGTCGTGATCTGTTGCATGACAAGGCCGCCAGCATGGTGGACACGGCCGACGAGTTCGACGCCCGCGTCATCGAGCGCGAACGAGACGACCGCGGGAGCACGCTCAAGTGTCGCCGCGAATGCATCCGCGTTGAGATCCGGGACCACGTGATTCACGGCGAAGGGACGTTCCGTCAAGTCACGGAGCTCATCGAGCTCGCGCTGGAGCTGATCGGTTGGACGGTTCCACGCACCGAGACTGCCGAGCGCGCCTGCGTCCGAGACCGCTGCAGCCAGTTCGGGCGATGTGAAGATACTCATCCCCGCCTGGATGATCGGAACTTCAATTTCGACCAGGTCACAGAGTGGCGAACGCACCGATCACCTTCCAGTCGCGACGGTCGTTGCCGCCGATCTCAGACAGCTCACCGCGGCCGGCCGCGATGTGTCAGCAGTATCCCACTGTGCGCGCCCATAATCCCGCTCACCAGGTAGCCAGGTTTGCCGACTTGGTGACGCCTGTCCGACCGGACTGGACACGTACGGGGCATGAGACCGAAGCGGCGGACTGGACCACCTGGTCCTCATCGTTGCACGAAAGTTGACGCCGGCGTCAGGTTCGTTGCACCATGGCCGATGTGACTCCGGGATCAATCCCGGGGCTGCGCACGCGATTCGCTTGACAGAGTTTGCTTGCCCGGGGGCGCGGGCCGCCGGGACACGACCTAGGGAAGAGGCGCCATGACGACGGTCCGTTTCGACCTCCCCACGCCCGAGGGCGACACGATCGAGTTCTGGGAGGCGGCCAAGGAGGAGCGCCTCCTTATCAAGCACTGCCTCGACTGCGACGCCTACTCCTACTACCCGCGGCCCTTCTGCCCGAAGTGCTGGAGCGAGCGGGTCGAATGGTACGAGGCCAGCGGTGAGGGCACCCTCTACACCTGGTCGGTCATCTACAACAACGACCAGCCGCCATTCCGGGACCGGGTGCCCTACGTGGCGGCCATCGTCGACCTGGCCGAGGGGCCGCGCATGATGACCAACGTCGTCGACTGCCCCTTCGACGAGCTGCGGATCGGCATGCCGCTGCGGGTGGCGTTCCAGCCCATTTCCGACGAGTTCACGATCCCCGTCTTCGTGCGGGCCTGAGGAGCCACCATGACCAGCGACACCGACGCCGTGATCGTCGCCGCCGTCCGCACCCCGGTCGGCCGTGCCGGACGCGGCCTGGCCGGACTGAGCTTGCACGACATCGGCATGCAGACGGTGACCGGCGCAATTTCGGGCGCCGGCATCGACGCGGACGACATCGACGACATCATCCTGGGCGAAGCCGTCCAGGGGGGAGGCTGCACGGCCCGCTACGTGGCCGTCGCCCTGGGTCTCCCGCCCGACACGCCGGGTGGCGCCGTGCAGCGCCAGTGCGCCACCGGGATGATGGCGGTGCAGACGGCGGCCGCCAACATCCGGTCCGGCATGGCCGACGCGGTCGTCGCCGGAGGCGTCGAGTCCATGACCCGCTACCCCGTGCTGTTCGAGAAGTCACCGTTCCCCTTCGGTGGCATGGAGCGCTTCTCGCCGCCGAGCCACCCGGACACACCCGAGGCCCCCAACATGAACACGCTCATCACGGTGGGCGAGAACACGGCCCGCGAGTGCGGCATCACCCGCGAGGAGTCGGACCACTGGTCGTACCACTCCAACATGCGGGCGATCGCCGCCACCGACGACGGGCGCTTCGCCGAGGAGATCGTGCCGGTGGTCGTGCCGGCCAGGCGCGCCGAGACGGTCACCGTGCGCATCGACGAGCACCCTCGCCGCGACACCTCGCTCGAGAAGCTGGCGGCGTTGCCCTCGCTGACCGGCCCCACCGGCCAGGTCACGGCGGGGAACTCCTCGGGCATCGCCGACGGTGGTGCCGCGCTCGTCGTCGTCGCCCGGGCCTACGCCGAGGCCCACCGGATGGAGCCACTGGCGACCGTCCGCTCGTGGAACTCGTGCGGCATCGAGCCGGCCCGGACCGGGCTGGCGCCGACCGTGTGCGTCCCCCGTGCCCTCGCCCGCGCCGGGCTCACCGAGTCCGACGTCGACCTGGTCGAGATCAACGAGGCCTTCGCCACCATGGCGGTGGCCTCCGCGCGCAAGCTCGGCTTCCCGCACGACATCGTGAACGTCAACGGCGGCGGCGTCGGCCTGGGTCACCCCATCGCGGCGTCGGGCGCCCGCATCCTGGTGACCCTCATCCACGAGCTGCGCCGCCGCGGCGGAGGCATCGGCGTCGGCACCCTCTGCGCCGGCGGCGGCATGGGGTCGGCGACCGTGCTCGAGGTGCACGCGCCGGCGTAGGCGCCGGTCGGTCCTACTCCTTGTCGTCGCCGCCCTCGGCCATGTGGTCTTTGATGGAGTTCACCACGGTCGGGTCGAGCAGGGTGGTGACGTCTCCGAGCGGCCTGTCATCGGCCACGTCCCGGAGCAGGCGCCGCATGATCTTGCCGCTCCGCGTCTTCGGCAACTCGGGCGTGAGCATGATCTGCCGCGGCTTGGCGATCGGCCCGATCTCGCGGGCCACGTGGTCCCGCAGCGCGCGCACCAGTTCCTCGCCCTTCTCCCCGTCGGCCGCCTCGGAGCCCTTGACGGTGACGAAGGCGACGATGGCCTGGCCCGTGGTGGCGTCGTTGGCGCCGACGACGGCCGCCTCGGCGACGGCGGGATGGCCCACCAGGGCGTGCTCGACCTCGGTCGTGGAGATGCGGTGCCCCGAGATGTTCATCACGTCGTCCACCCGGCCGAGCAGCCACAAGTCGCCGTCCTGGTCGCGCTTGGCGCCGTCGCCCGCGAAGTAGCGGCCGGGGAACCGCGACCAATAGGTCTCCTGGTAGCGCTCGTCGTCCCCGTAGATACCACGGAGCATGCCGGGCCACGGCTCGGTGAGCACGAGGTACCCGCCCTCGCCGTTGCCGACCGAGTGCCCGTCGCTGTCGATGACGTCGGCCGCGACACCGGGGAACGGCGTCATGGCCGCACCCGGTTTGGTGGCGGTGATCCCGGGCAGCGGCGTGATCAGGATGCCGCCCGTCTCGGTCTGCCACCAGGTGTCGACGATCGGGCAGCGGTCGCCCCCGATGTGGGTGCGGTACCAGATCCAGGCCTCGGGATTGATCGGCTCCCCCACCGACCCGAGGAGGCGCAGACTGGACAGATCGTGCTTGGCCGGCAGGTCCTCGCCCCACTTCATGAACGTCCGGATCGTCGTGGGCGCGGTGTAGAGGATGTTGACCTTGTAGCGCTCGACGATCTGCCACCAGCGGTCCCGAGCCGGCGTGTCGGGCGTGCCCTCGTACATGACGGACGTGGCCCCGTTGGCCAGCGGGCCGTAGACGATGTAGCTGTGGCCGGTGACCCAGCCGATGTCGGCGGCCGTCCAGAACACATCCCGCTCCGGCTTGAGGTCGAAGATCAGGTGGTGTGTCGCCGAGACGTGCGTGAGGTACCCGCCGCTGGTGTGCAGGATGCCCTTGGGCTGGGCCGTGGTACCGCTGGTGTACATGATGTAGAGGGGCTGCTCGGCGTCGAACGCCTCGGCCTCGTGCTCGGCCGGCTGCCGGTCCACTGTTTCGTGCCACCAGACGTCCCGCCGGTCGTCCCAGGCCACCTCCTGGCCGGTGCGCCGGACCACGAGCACCCGCTCGACGTCGGGGCACTGCTCCACCGCTTCGTCGACCGCCGGCTTCAGCGAGCTGGCGGCGCCCCGGCGGTAGCCGCCGTCCGCGGTGATCACGAAGTGAGCGTCGCAGTCGAGGATCCGGCTCCGCAGCGCGTCTGAGGAGAACCCGCCGAAGACCACGGTGTGCGGCGCACCCAATCGGGCGCAGGCCAGCATGGAGATCACCGCCTCGGGGATCATCGGCAGGTAGATGGCGACCTTGTCTCCGGCGCGCACGCCGAGCTCCGTCAGCGCATTGGCCGCCTGGCAGACCGAGGCCAGGAGGTCGGCGTAGGTGATGGTGCGGGTGTCGCCGGGCTCGCCCTCCCAGTGGAACGCGACGCGGTCGCCGAGACCGGCCTCGACGTGCCGGTCGAGGCAGTTCACCGCCACGTTGAGTTTGCCGCCGACGAACCACTTGGCGAACGGGGCGTCCCACTCGAGCACCTGTGACCACGGCTCGGCCCAGGTCAGCCGCTTCGCCTGCGCCTCCCAGAAGGCCAGCGGATCCGCCTGCGCCTCGGCGTAGATGCCGGGTTGTGCGTTGGCATCCTTGGCCAGACCCTCGGGAGGCGGGAAGGTGCGGGTCTCGTTCAGCAGGGCGGACAGCCCCTGCTCCTGGGTCTCGCTCATGTGGCCTCCTGGTGCGTCCGACGAGCACACCCTGCCTATCAGACGCGTCACACGAGCGGCCACGGGCTCAGGACCCTTCTCGGAGCTCGAATCCCTCGAACCTGAACGCCGGCGTCACGGTCGCCCCGACGAGCGAGTAACGGCCCAGCGGGCGAGCCGACTGCCACACGCCGGGCTCCACCACCACCTGCGGCACCTGCCCACGCCGCCACGTCGGGCCCGAGGATCGCCACGTGGCGCCGTCCATCGGGCCACTCCCGCGTGAGCTCGAGCGGGTCGCCGGCGTAGAAGTGCCAGAGCTCGGTGGCGTCGATGCGGTGCGGCGCGGAGACGTCGCCCTCCAACAGGAGGTAGTAGATGGCGCTGCCCGCGGGTCGATCACCGTCCACCGCCTCCGCCACCCAGGTGCGCCGGTACCACCCGCCCTCGGGATGCGGCGCGAGGTCGAGCGACGCGATGAGCCATTCGCCGGGCCGCACCCCGCCAGTCTGCCTCTCAGTCGCGGGTCGCCCCCAGCGCGGCGGCGACGGCGAGCGAGTGGTCGGCGGAGCCACCGAAGAGCGCACCGCTGGACTCGGCCCGCTTGACGAGGAGGTGCCCGTCGTGCTCCCAGGTGTACCCGATGCCGCCGAAGGACTGGAGCGAGTCACGGCACACCATGCGCTGGCAGTCGTCGCTGGCTGCCTTGGCCATGGAGACGGCGGCGGCCCGGGTCGGCGTGTCCTCGTCGATGGCGGCGACGGCGAAGTAGCACAGGGAGCGGGCGCGTTCGATGGCGACGAACATGTTGCTCATCTTGTGCTTCACCGCCTGGAAGGAGCCGATCGGCACCCCGAACTGCTTGCGGTCCTTCACGTACGAAAGCACCATCTGGAAGAGCGCGTCGGAGACACCCACCGTCTCGAGGGCGAGGGCGAGGGTCGCCTCCTGGAGGGCGCGGGTCACGCCGAGCGTGGACGCGGCACTGCCCGGCTCCCCCAGTGCCCTGTCGTCGGGGACGAGCACGCGGTCCAGCCTGGCGCTGCTCAGGGGACGGCTCGCATCGAGCGAGTGCACGGGCGCCAGATGGGCCTCGGCTGCGGGCACGACGAACGCACCCACACCGTCCCCGGCGCGGGCGACGACGGCGACCTCGCTCGTGCCGGCCGGTGCAACGAGCCCGAGCTTGGTGCCGTCGAGTACCCAGCCACCCTCGGCGCGCTCGGCGGTCATGGTCAGGTCGTCCAACGACCATCCGCGCGGGTGGTCGGCCAACGCCACGGTCCCCGTGACGGCGCCGGTCGCCACCTGCGAGAGGAAGCGCCGGCGCTGGTCGGGCGTGCCGACCTCCCGGACGATGGGAGCGAATTGGGTGACGGTGGGGAGCAGAGGCCCGGGGGCAACCGACCGGCCCAGCTCCTCGACGACGACGGCGATCTCGACGACGGAGAGGCCGAGCCCACCGTTCTCGACGGGAACCGTCAACGCGGGCCAATCGAGCGCCACCATGGCGCTCCAGAGACTCTCGGGTGCCTCGCCACTCTCGACGACGCCACGGACCAGTTCGAGCGGGCACTCCCTGTCGAGGAACGAACGGACGGAGGCACGCAGCTCCTCCTGGTCGCTCGTGAATTCGAGCTCCACCGCCCTCCCTTCCAGGCCGTGCCGGCGTGCTGGTTCGATCCCCGTACCGGACTGCCGCGCGCCGGCAGATCGCGGCGAGTGTACCTGACGACCGTGTCAGCCTCTCTGGTGCTACCCTCTCGGCGCACCGTTTTCTGGGAGGCAATTGGAGGGGTGTTCCTCGGGGGGGTCGCCGGTCCGGGATACAAGCCCGGACCGGCGAAACCGGGGATCACGGCACCGGTGCAGTCCCACCGTTCCCTGGCCGCGATGTCCGCTCGCCTACACTCTGCGGTGCGCCTCTAGCTCAACGGCAGAGCAACGGACTCTTAATCCGCAGGTTTCGGGTTCAAATCCCGAGGGGCGCACTCGAGGGGCCGAAACATCCTGATCAGGATTCGTTTCTTGAATGGCGTCATTTTCGTCTGAAGGTCGTCGTGCGGGCTGCGTGCGCGAACGTGCGCGATCTCCACGGTCGTCGGCGGTGACCGCCGGTCGGTCCGGTGCTTCTCTGATCGACTGTGACAGCGCCTCGAGGGTGTGGGCGATGAAGCGGTCACGCTTTTGGGTGGCGTGCTCGTAGCGGAGTGCCATCTGTGGTGAGGACCATCCGCCGCGGGCCATCACCTCTCTCGTCGACGCTCCCGAAGCGGCTGCCATGGTGCCGGCGAAGTGACGGAGGTCGTGGAAACGGAGCTCCGCCAGGCCGACCTCCTCACGGGCGCTCCTCCAGGCCTCCTCGAGCCCCTGCGGGCGCTGCGGAAGTCCGGTGCGGCCGGTGAACAGCGAGCAGTCGAAGAAGATGACGTGACCCTTAGAGATCACCCACCAGAACGATCCGATAGACACCGCCCCAGGACCCAAAAGGTCAGGACTCCTCTGTACTTGCTTCAAGCCGCCCTTGCCGTCAGCGGCGGCTGCGGCGCCGCCTCGGCCGCCGGCCGGGGCCTTCGGCCCCTTCTCGCTTCCGAAGTTTCGGTCTCGAAGATCGGCGCTGTCCGTTGGTGTCTCATGCTGCCTCGGTGGCCCCGCACCATCCGACAGGATCGGTGGGGGGGTCAGAGACTCGGCGCAGTGGCTCCAGAGGGCATCCAGGCCGGCCGCTCGGCGGCCGGCCACTGCAATTGTGGAACTTGGTTGGAGCTCCCGGCGCAGCCGTCAAGGGTCCGCTCCGCCGGCCTCCGGCCGCCCCTGACTGCTGCTTGTTGTGGCGTTCCGACCCTGCCCCCTAACGAATCAGGCACTTATGGGCTAGTGCCTCTGTCCCTTGAATTGATTCGTAGCAAGCACTCACGATGCCGGGGATCGAACGAACTGATCGGAAGAGCTGCGAATGCGAGACGGGGCGGTATGCGGCCAGGTTGCCCGATGAGTCGGTGCAGATCGGTGACCATACGTCCTGTCCTACAGCCGCCACGCCGCCGTCGGTGGGACCGTCGGTGGTATTCCATCCGACGAAGGACGGGTCGGTGTTGCCCCAGATCGTCGGGTATATCGGGCACCCACTGTTCTCCCAGTGGTGATGCAGTTACCGATAAAGGGGATGGGGGCGTTGGGCCGGGGGGTCGACCCGGTTCGGGAAGTCAGAGGTGTTGGTGGCCATGTCACTTGGTGGCCGTGATCGAGAACCCGTTGAGGTTGAGCGTCTCGGGCACACCGCTTGTCGAGACGACCTCCCATCCGAGTGCAAGGTTGGCCACCGAAGCGCCGGGTGTGATGTAGGGATAGGACGCATACGCCCCAGGGCTGCCCGTGGCCGGTTGGGAGGGATCCGAGCACGGATCATCAACGCTCCCCCAGGTGGCTCCGCCCCCGAGGCCGACCGACCGCGGTACGTCGTGAGTTTCCAGGTAGGTCACGAAGTCCTTGGTGTTGATGGTGCCCGAGGTAGTCGGTGTGTTCGGCCAGGCGTTCTCGTCGCAGCCTTCGTGAAAGACGAGCTGTCCGCAATAGTTATAGGTGGTCTTGCAGGCTCCGCTCGACTGGTGATTATTCTGGCCGTCGCATATGTGCCAGAGAGTGCCGTCGATGTCGACATCGTTGGCGACGATGCCGTAGTTCCATCCGGCACCACTACCGTTCTGGGACAGCGTCGATGGACAGGTGTGCGAACCGCCCGAGGTGCCTGGGTCGTTTTGATCCGTTTGGATCGACACCTCGTAACTGCTGGTTGAGACTGCGTAGCCGGGTTCGGTGAAGTAGTCCTCCGTCATGGCCCACCCGACAAAGTGCGAGTCGATAGGGAGGGTTTGGTTGTAGGTCTGCACCAGCGACGTGTAGTTGTCCACGACCCCGTGGTACGCGTAGGTTCCCGTAGCGGGGAAGGCCGTGACCCCGCCACTGGGATTGGTCGGGGTGGTGTTGATGAACTGAGCCTGCGACCCGCTGTTGGCATATTCGGTCTGGGTCTCTTGATCGACGCACGTCGCGTCGTTCACGTTGACAAGAGCGCCGCTGCTGTTGATACAGATGGGGCTCCAGACGTTCTGGTTCACCACCACGACGCCACCGCTGGTTGGACCTACGACCGGAACATTGTAGCCAACGAAGTTCGGGTCATTGTTGCCCCAGATCGTCGGGTAGACCGGGCATCCGCCGTTCTCCCAGTACACCCAGCCGCCCTGCGAGGCGTCGTAGCTCGGCACGTCGCTCGTGCATGCCCAACTCTCTCCTCCGCCTGACCCGCCGGTGATGCCGCTGCTTAGGACGTTCGGTTGGCAAGCCGTCAGCAAACACGCGCCCAACAACACGACGACAACCAACGCCGATGCTCGACCGGCCCGCCATGTGTTGAGACGGCGTTTCGCCTCGCGGGTGGGAACACTTGCATCGGTTCACGACTGTACCTGTGCCCGATCGGATCGGGCCGAGGAAACTCGCCAGATCGCTCAGGTGCTTATCTGGAAACACCTCAGATGCCGCAAAGTCCCGGTGACATGGCCGCGAAGTCCCGGTGACATTGCCGCAAAGGCCCGGTGACGAACCAAACCCCGTCCACCACGTTTGCAGGGGCGGCCGGGATTTAGGGCGCGCGATATGGGACGATGCTTCACTTCAGCGGACGCGGAAGAGTCTCGCATGGCGAGTGGCCTTGTCGCCCGCGTGAATCTGCGCAGGCTCGCCTAGATCACCCCGTTCATGTCGACACAGTTCCAAAGGGTTGATCCTCGGCCTAGGGCCGAATGACCCGATCTTGTTCCCCCCTTGGGCTTGCCGATCAGCGTCGCCTGGCTATCCTCGCTGCAGGGACGGTCGGACGCACCGAGGTAGCTCGGACGCGTCAAGGAAGTCGGGGAGCCGCTTCGCTCACTCGCAATCGGGTCCTAGGAGATCCGTCCCGCAATTCTGGAGCAAGTTGTGTCGCATCAGCTTGGATTTGAGCATTTGACTTGCCCGACTCGTTGAGCTTGAGCTGGAACACGGTCCCACCCTTCTTGACGAAGAGGGTGTTGCCCTTGGGTAACCAGAAGGCACTGTCTCCGACTCCGTCAATTGGTATGGGGTTTCCCCCTCCAGATCCTGGAAGTGTTGCGTTGGTGTAGTTCTGCTGCCCGGCAAATGGAGTGTCGAAAAAGTCCAAGTAGGCGAGATCGGTCTCACTTCCTAGGTTGTAGTAGCAATCGATCACTTGGACGGCGGACTCATGATTGGCGATCGGCTGGCCGTGCAGTGTCATTCCGATCGCGGTGAAATCAGCGCTTGTCAGGTACTTGCACTTGGCTGCACCCGAAGCAGATCCCGTTTGCGACGGCGGATGCGACGAGCCCCCACACGCTGCCAACATCAGCGAAAGGCTGCCCAGAGCTCCAGCAACCATCCATTTGTTGAGACGCTGGTGATGTCCGCGAACTCCAGGTCCTTCACTCGAGAGGTTCATTGATCCTAGATCTGGGGTTTGATGGACCTCAAGGTTCCGACGTCTATATGCCGGCATGCCCCAGTACGCCGGGACCGGGGGCCTCAGTTAGCGCGGCGACTGGTGCTGTCAGATAGCATTTACTCCCCGAGAGTTGCCAGCCAAAGAGGTAGCATTCGCTGCGTCCACGAGGTGCGAAGGGGAGAAAAGAGATGCCTGAGTTCCCTGCGATTACTCACGTGGCGCTAACGGTTACGAGCCTTGAACGGAGTGTGCCTTGGTACAAGGATCTGTTCGGCTCGGACCCAATCCTTGACGAGGACACAGGTCCGTTCCAGCGCGTCGCTTGGCTTACCGGCGGCACAATCGTTGGCGTAACTCAGTTCCCTGACTTGGACAGCACTGAGCCGTTCAACGAGCGGCGGCCGGGGCTCGATCATCTGGCTTTCGGCTGTGCCAACCGCGATGAGTTAAAGGCATGGGAAATCCGTCTGAACGAACTCGGCATCCCCAACGGTGGCATCGTGGACACGCCTTACTACTCGGCATTGTCGTTTCGAGATCCCGACAACATCGCACTTGAGTTCTTCGCACCCCGGGGCTAAGACCGGCGGAGTATCCGACTGCTTATAGGCCATCCCATACCGCTGCCGGGAGGGGGCGCATCAACAGGTGAGTGACAAGATCTCCCCGTGGAGTTGCTCATCGGAAATGAAGACGCTGAATACATTCAGGCGACGTTCGGAGCCATGGGTCGCAGAAGCGATGGCTGGGGCGAGATTCGGGTTCAGATCGATCTGGTCGTTCATCCGTTTCTTGCAGCTTTGAGGCGGATTGGGAAACCCTCGCCATCCGCAAATTCCGATCCGACCTAGAACGGGCCTACGAGACCTTGGAAGAGGAGGTTCTTTTCTCCCCCGACCTTGACGGAACCCTCAAACTCGAGCTTCGGGGTGACGGACTCGGCCACTTCGACGTCACAGGGGAGGCTTGCCCCAATGAAGGCTGGCGGTCACCGTGGCTTCGATTTGAGCTTCCCAGATTGATCGATCAGACCTATCTACCTCCCATGATCAACACTCTCTTGGAGGTTGAGGCTCACTATCCAAGCGAGTAGCCCAGTACGGCGGGCTGGGGTACAGCCGATCAAGCGCTTCGGGGCGCTCGGCCGCTGTACGATCGCGGTGAACCGAGCTCGCGGTGGTCGGAGGTCAGCATGACAATCGCCGTCTCCAAGGTCGGGCATCTCGTCCTTCGAGTAAGCGACCTGGGTCAATCCCTTGCATTCTACGAACTGCTCGGTCTGCACGAGGTCGCACGCCGTGACTTCGGTGAGGGTCCGATGGCGTTCCTGTCAACCGGGAACGCTCATCACGACTTGGCCCTCGTCGAGGCGAACGTCCCGCCAGGGGGTGCACTCCACCACTTCGCCCTCAAGGTCGGGGACTCGCTGACAGACCTCGCTGACGTACGGGCAGCGCTCGACGCCGCGGGACTGACCGTGCACATGGCCTTGGACCACAGGGTGAGCCAAGGGCTCTACATCAGTGATCCCGACGGCAACCTGATCGAGCTGTACGTCGATGCTCCTCAGCAGACCTGGCGTCAGAACCCGTCCCTTGTTGCGAACTCCGATCCCCTCACGCTCTGATCTGCCCCCGGACCAAGGGGCTAAATGCCCCAGTTCGCCGGCACTGTGAGGTACTCCGGCACGATGTGGATAGGAAGCCAAGGAACTCCGGCGCAACAGGGTCTCGGTCGAGCACGCGATTGGGCGGTCTGCTTCCCAAAACCCAGACTTGTTCGGAAGGGGCGCCGAGATCGACGGGGACAGATCAGCGTCTAGAAGTACCAGCCCGAAGGGATCCAGGGGACCGGGATGGCCATGCCGTCAACGAACAAGGACCCGCGAATCTGCGCCGTGAGACGCGCCTGATGGAGTACGTCGAACGCCCACTGCTGGGCAGAGGTGAGCCCGTGGACCAGGATCTGTCCCTCAGAGCCGGCGAGGAACCGCCACAGGAGGACGGCGGCTGTCTGCTCGTCAGTTGCCCCCAGCATGACCAGTCGGTCCGGATGCCAAAGCACCCACCCTCGCCCGGGGTCGCTGTCCACCACGTCAATGCGGCAACGCCCGTCACTCAGCGCGAACGCCACGTCCTCGGTACGCGAACGGCCCAGCTGTGCCTCCACCTCGGCCACCAATTCGAGGTCCCCCTCATCGCCATCACGACCGGGCAACGAGGGTGGGATGGCCCGGCGGTCGGGTTGGCCTCCCATCTCGGCCGTCGGGTGCATGGCCAGTCCGGCCAGGAAGTAGCGGCGCATGGCCCGGGGGTCGGGCGAGGACTGGATCATGCGCTGGGTGGCGCCGGCGGCGTAGCCCACGGCCGACTCGAGGAGCCGCTCGCCCACTCCCCGGCTCTGGAACTCTGGGTGGACGAACAGCATGGACAGCCCCCAGAAGCTCTCCCGTCGCACAGACTCGGCAACGCCCACCACCTTCCGTTCCGAGACCGCCACCCAGGCTCCGGGCCCGTCGCGCTGCACGAAACGGGCATGGCCCACGCGGCTGGCCTCCAACTGGGCGTCGCTCGGTGGGGTGCGCGGCGGGAGCAGACCCGCTTCTGCCTGCGCGGCATCGGCCGCCTCGACCACGGCCATCGCCGCTTCGACGTCGTCGAGGGCCATGGGTCGCAGGTCCCACCCCGCAGCGTCGCCGGTCGCGCCACGCGGGGATGTCACGCTATCCATGGCCCCATGCTGGCACGCCGTCCATCCGGCCCGCCTTGCGTCCCAGCCCAAGACTTGCCGACGAGCTACCTCGGTCACACAGCTTCAACGTCGGTCACCACCGTGTTAGTACCCTGCTCGGATCTCCGGCGACGCTGACATCGGTAGAGAGTGCCCCCATACTGCCGGGTAGGTCGGACACACCACCCCTGCCTCGGGAAACTGGGAATGAGCCGCTTGCCCTGCTCGACAGCTCTCGGAGAGGTGTAGTGAACTTCGGATCATGGCCAATCGGATTGAGATCTCTCGTGACATCGCCACTTCGCCTGAACTTGCGTACGCCGCAATCGCTGACGTGACCCGCATGGGCGAGTGGTCGGAGGAGTGTTATGCCTGCGAATGGCACGAAGGCTTCGAATGCCCGGTTGTCGGTGCCACCTTCGACGGCCACAACCGCAACGGTGAGCATCAGTGGACCACACAAGGCAAAGTCATTGAGGCAAACCCAGGGCGGGCGTTCGCCTTCGAGTGTTCCATGATGGAGTTCCACTACTCCACCTGGGGTTATCGGTTCGAGCCGACCGAATCGGGGTGCCGGGTCACCGAGTGGAGCGATGATCTCCGGCCCGAGTCCGTCTTGGAATTCAGCCGACAGACCTCGGGCATCGAAGATCGCACGGAGCGAAACCGTACGACGATGAGTCTGACATTGGAGCACCTCGCCTCGTCCGTTGAGGGCTGACTCCCTCTTGGAGATCTGCTTTGAGGTCAGCTCCAAGCCCTGCCCCAGAACGCCGGGACGGCGGCACTCCGGCACATCGGGGCAGCGGCGAACGTCTACGGCCCTCGGTTTTCCGGCGGGCGCTGGTGCAGGCTTGTGGCTCTCAGTCGCTACTGCTGAACGAGGTCAACGAGCGGCATGATGACTGGCGGCTGCTCCAACTCGATGCCTAGCTCTCCCATGACGGGCCCGAGGTAGGTCAAGAAATCATCGAACGCCTCTTGGCTTTCCCAGATGTCGAAGACCTGCAGCTTTCCCTCTTCGCCGAAACACGAGTGGAGCTTCATGGCGCTTTCAGGTGCCCCGGCCTCGGTGAGACGGGCGCGGCCCTGGGTGTGCTGCTCAGAAGTCATGTTCTTGGTGACGATGTAGATAGCAATCACAGAAGGGCTCCTTGTCCGAGGGATACGAACACCGTTCGTCTGGGGTGCTCGGCTGGATCACTGTATTCAAAGGGTGCCATTTCTGCCTCGGCCAGATGAGCGACGCCGTGGCGACCCTCTTCCGCCCCGCCGATCGTTAAGGGAACACCGTCCGTGGTCCCCGCCACGACGGTCGGGACACTCGCAGCGAGCTACCAGCCGGGGACGGCACCTCGCCTGAGGCGCAACGTGGTGAAGCGCCTGCGTAGCTCCCCTCTTCCTCTTCGAGTAGATCGAGGGCGTTCCCCCGTGTTCGTGTCTTCGTCATGTCGATTCAGATCCCCGACTCGATCGTGCCGGGCGTCGAGTCGACACCCTCCCTGGCCCGGTCAACCCGAGTACTCGGTACCGTGGTGGGTGGTGACACCACAATCGCCAGGGTCCCGGGCCACGAAGCGCTCCGACGCCCTCGACACGTACCGGGCCAAGCGGAACACCCGCAAGACCCCGGAGCCGATGGGCCGGCGTCCGACGACGCGCAAGGGCGCGCCGCGGTTCGTCATCCAGGAGCATCATGCGCGCAGCCTGCATTGGGACCTTCGCCTCGAGCATGACGGCGTCCTCGTCTCGTGGGCCCTCCCCAAGGGCCTGCCAGAGGCTCCCGACCACAATCATCTCGCCGTGCACACCGAAGACCATCCGCTCGAGTACGCCACCTTCGAGGGCGAGATACCGCGGGGGGAGTACGGAGGCGGCCGGATGCTCATCTGGGACAAGGGCCACTACGACGTCGAGAAGTGGTCCGACCGCGAGGTGAAGTTCGTCCTCCACGGTGCGACGGTGTCGGGGAGTTACGTCCTGTTCCAGACGAAGGACCGCAATTGGATGATCCATCTGCACGGCCCTTCGACCCGGGCTGACCCCTTACCGACCTCCCTGAAGCCCATGCTGGCGACGTCCGGTCGGCTACCACGCCGACAGCGCACCCTGGGCCTTCGAGATCAAGTGGGACGGCGTGCGGGCGATCCTGTTCGTCGAGGGCGGTCGGGTCCGGGCCCTGAGCCGGAATGACCTGGACATCACGGTCGCGTTCCCCGAGTTGGCGGACGTCGGAGATTTTCTCGGAATGACGACCTGCGTGCTTGACGGCGAGATCGTCGCACTGGGCGAGGACGGCCGCCCCAGTTTCGGCGCACTGCAGCACCGGATGCACGTCGCCAATCAGCGCGAGGCCCGCCGTCGGGCGGCTATGGACCCCGTGACGTTCGTCGCGTTCGACGTCCTTTACCTGCGTGGGCACTCGCTGCTGACCGAAGGCTACGAGCAACGCCGCGCCGCACTCGAATCACTGCAGCTCGCGGGCGGGAGCTTCATCACGACCGAGTCCTTCCGGGACGTGTCCGGTGAAGATGTCCTCGCGGCCGCCGTGCAGAACGGGCTCGAGGGCGTGGTGGCCAAGCGCTTGGACTCCCCCTACCGGCCGGGTCGGCGGAGCGCGGACTGGGTCAAGGTCAAGACCTTCCGGACCCAGGAGATCGTCATCGGGGGCTGGACGGAGGGCCGCGGCGAGCGCGTCGGGAGCCTGGGGGCGCTCCTGTTGGGAATTCCAAGTGATGGAGGGTTGCGCTATGTCGGGAAGGTCGGGACCGGGTTCAGCGCGTCCGACCGGCTGGCCCTGCTCGACGACCTCCGACCGCTGGTGTCGGCCGACAGCCCATTCACTGCCCCGCTTCCGCGCACGGACGCCGGTGCGGCGCATTTCGTCCGTCCGGAGCTCGTGGGCGAAGTGTCGTTCGGCGAGTGGACGGCGGCGGGCCGGCTCCGACACCCGACCTGGCGGGGCCTGCGACCGGACAAGGCCCCGCACGAGGTCGTCGCGGAGGGTTCGTGAGCGTTCCGAGGTCGGTGACCCGCACCACCATCGCGGGGCGAGAGCTGTCCGTTTCCAACCTCGAGAAGGTCCTCTTCCCGGAGTGCGGGTTCACCAAGGGTCAGCTCATCGACTACTACGTGCGGATCGCCGACGTGATGCTGCCGCACGTCAAGGAACGGCCGCTGACGATGAAGCGGTTTCCCGACGGGGTCGAAGGCAAGTTCTTCTTCGAGAAGCACATCCCATCGCACGCACCCCCATGGGTCCGCTCGGTCACCGTCTCCTCCACCGACGGCAGCGACGCGATCCCTTACGCGATGGTGAACGATCTCCCGACGCTGGCCTGGGCGGCCAACCTCGGAACGATCGAGTTCCACGTGCCGTTGTGGCATGTCGGGCGTCATCGCAAGCTTCCCGCCAATCCCGACTTCATGGTGTTCGACCTCGATCCGGGCGAGGGCGCGTCGATCGTCGAGTGCTGCGTCGTCGCCCAGTGGGTCGTTGACGAACTCGCCAAGGAAGATGTGGACGCCATCGCCAAGACGAGCGGATCGAAGGGTCTACAGCTGTACGCTCCGACGAGACCCAGAACGACATGGGACGCGTTGCGCGATCACGCGCACGATGTTGCTCGCAAGCTCGAAACAGAGCATCCGGACCTGGTCGTGTCCAACATGCGGAAGTCGTTGCGACCAAGTCGCGTTCTCATCGACTGGAGCCAGAACCATCCGGCAAAGACAACGATCGGTGTCTACTCGGTCCGAGCAAAGTCCATTCCAACCGTCTCGACGCCGGTCACTCTGGCCGAGGTCTACGGCTGCGCCAAGAAGAACGACCCCGCGCTCCTCCGCTTCACCACGGACGAGGTACTGCACAGGGTGCAGGCGCACGGGGACCTCTTCGGTCCCCTCGCGTTGAGGTGATCGCTCGTCGCGGCTTCCAGACCCGGCTGTATACCCGGAGTGGTCAGCCTTCAAACACGCGCCGGTCGGTCCGCGGGCAAAGGTGACGTCTCTGCAACAATCCACATGAGAGGAAAGGCTGTGGAGGACCTGTTACTCGTGGCGGATGGCGCAGGTCAGTGCGACGCTTCAAAGCCGACGGAAGCGGATGGAGCAACGATTCCGCAACGGAACGGACACGGTTTCGCGTCCGTCTCGACCTCGACTGCCCGTTACGAACCGCCCTCACCGCTCGCGACGCAGCCGGGCCAACACCTCGTCCACGACCTCCGACGTCGAGGCCTCTCCGCCCAGATCGAAAGTGCGGATCCCGTCGGCGGCGGCACCCAAGGTGGCTCGGCGGATGGCAGCCGACGTCCCGGTCATGTCGGCATCGCCCTGCGCGGCGTAGTCGAGCACGGCGGCACAGGCGAGAAGCATCGCCATCGGGTTGGCGACGTTCTTCCCCATCAGCGAGGGCGCTGTGCCGTGCGGGGCCTCGGCCATCGCCACGACGGGGTGCATGTCGTCGTCGAGGGCCAGCAGCACCGACTCGGCGCCGGCGATCGATCCGAACAGGGCCAGCACGAGGTCCGAGAGGCAGTCACCGTCACGGTTGAGGGCCGGGACCACGAGGGGGCTGCCGCTCGACTCGGTGAGGAGGCCCGCGTAGGCGGCATCGATCAGTGTCGGGCGGTACATGACCCCGGGATAGCGGGACGCCCCTCTGTCCATCTCCTCCTTCAGCATCCCCTCGTACACCGTTGAGACGGTCCACTTCGGGCCGCCATAGACGCACGCACCGAGCTGCGACGCCGTGCGGAAGGAGAATTCAGCCACCGAACGGCAGACGGAGCGGTCGATGCGCTCGGTCCGCCAGGCCTGCTCCGTCCCGGCACCCGGCTCTCCGTTACGCCCCTCCTCGGCCCCGTATGCGTCGCCCACCGCCATGCGGACCACCACGATCGGGTGCACGACGGGGGCGGGTGGTGCGACGCCGGGGATCCGCCGTCCCGTCCGGACGATGACGGATCCGCCGACGCCCTCCCGCAAGATGCGGTTCGGGCTCCCGACGTCACCGGTCGTCTCCGGGGTGATCGTGGCCGCCTTGAGCCCCAGGCCCGTCTCGCGCATGGCGGCGGCCGCATCGCGGACCACCCCGTTCGCCGTGGCGCGACGGTTCTCGAGGGAAAGGTCGTACCGGATCAGGTCGAGGTCGAAGCCCACCACGTCGGGGACGAGGACCCGCAGTGCCTCATTGAGCAGCTCCTGGCCGGTCTCGTCGCCGTCGCACACGACGATCTGGCGGAAAGGGGACACGACGTTCAGGGTCGCACGAAACCGGCCCCTCCTGCCAACGCTTGCCACCCCACGCCGACCGTCACCTGCTCGATGCATGAGAGCAGCAGTTCGGGGAAGGGTAGGCAAGGGAGGACCGGATGACGGACGGGCACGCGGGAGAACCGCCCCAGGGCACGCCGAGCGGCCGTGCGCTCGGCGCAATGGAGAGCGCAGTGCGGCGCGCCCGGGAATCGGCCGGCGGTGCGTCGCCCGCGCCTCCCCTGCCACGGAGGCGCACGGTCGACACGCCTGCAGCGAGCACGGGACGAGACACGCCACTCGACCGCTGACTCGTCACCGCCGTGGTGGCTGCCGCAGTGCTGTTGCTGGCCGCAGCGGCCGGTCTCGTGGTCTCGTTGGCCACCGCCAACGAGACCTCCAAGGTAGCGACTTCGACCGTCACGGCGCCCGGTCATCGCCCGACGGTCCGCCCGGCCCACCGCGCCGGCGGCTCCGGAAACGGCGCATCGGCTCGTCCATCCCCCACCACCGGCGTCACGACCACCAGCACGGCGCCGGTTTCCCCGGGTGGACCGCCGGTGATCTCCGCGCTCACGCCGTCGAGCGCAGCCGCGGGCCAGGCCCTCCAGGTGGCTGGTTCGAACTTCCTCAGCACGAACGGCCAGATCGTGGCCACGTTCAACGGTCAGGTGGCACCGACGAACTGTCCCACGCAGAACTCCTGCAGCGTGACGGTCCCGCCGTCAGCGGGCCTCACAGCCGTGCCGGTCACCATCAACACCTCGGGCAGGACGTCCAACGCCATGAACTTCACCTATCGCTAGGGTTCCTTCACGATCCCAACTTCTCCACGAACCAGTCGCGAGCCAGGCCGGCGACCGTCTCCAGCGCGCCGGGCTCCTCGAAGAGGTGCGAGGCACCCGGTACGACGGTGAGCACGCTCTCACACTGCAGCTCTGCCTGCGCGTTGCGGTTCAGTTCCAGCACCACCTCGTCACGGCCTCCCACGATCAGCAGTGTGGGCGCCCTCACCGCCGGGAGAAGAGGCGCCGCCAGGTCGGGCCGTCCGCCACGGGACACGATCGCAGAAACAGGGCACTCAGGTTGGGCCGCGGCCCACAGCGCTGCGGCGGCGCCGGTGCTGGCGCCGAAGAAGCCGACTCCCGCCGACGCCACACCGGGCTGGAGTCCCGCCCACCGGCTGGCGTCGTCGAGGCGGTGGGCCAGCAACCGGACGTCGAACACGCAGGAACGATCCAGCTCTTCCTCCACGGTGAGAAGGTCGACCAGCAACGTGGCGAGGCCTGCCTCGTTCAGGACACCGGCCACGTAGCGATTGCGCGGGCTGTGGCGGCTGCTGCCGCTCCCGTGCGCGAAGACCACCGTTCCGATCGGGCCGGCCGGGACGGTCAGCCGGCCCGTCAGCATCACGTCGCCGCTGGGGATGTCGACGTCCTCGTCACGGATAGGACCGTCGTGACCGGGGTCGCGCCCAGTCCGGCCGCCATCGGCGTCTCCAGCGAGGCGGAGAAGCTCGACGACCTGATCGTCCGTTGTCTGAGAGAAGTCCCGATACCACTCCCCCACGGCATAGAAGGGTTCGGGAACTTCGACGCAGAGCATCTGGTCGCACACGTCGCGGAGTCCCATCACCGCAGAGCGCGAGGCGACCGGCACGGCCAGCACGACACGGGCCGCCCCGTGGGCGCGCGCGACCTGGCAGGCGGCACGAGCCGTTGATCCCGTGGCGATGCCGTCGTCGACGATGACAGCACACCGCCCGTGGAGATCCACTCGCGGGTGACCGCTGCGGTACTCGCGGGCACGACGCTCGAGCTCGGGGCGCTCGCGACGCTCGACCATGTCGACGTCGGAGGCATGCAGGCCACAGGTGCGCAGGACCTCTTCGTTCTCGACGCGCACTCCTCCTTCGCCGATGGCACCCATGGCCAACTCGGGCTGGAACGGCACACCCAGCTTCCGCACCACAATGACGTCGAGGGGCGCCGAAAGCGCCTGTGCCACTTCGAAGGCCACCGGGACGCCGCCGCGCGGCAGTCCCAGGACGACCGTCCCGGCCTCGGCGATGCCGGCGCCCCGCACCACCTCGGCCAGGTGACGACCGGCATCCATCCGATCGCGGAAGCTCATGACCACCTCCTCGGTGCCCTTGCAGTGTCTCCCTCCCCGCCTCCGCGGGCTAGTGCCGATGGTCCCCTTGGAACGACCCGGTCCGGCGTGGGCCGAGGCGTTCTGCATGCCCTGAGGCTCCAGGTGAGGGTCGATCCTCGCCGAAGGCGATCGCTCCGGCGAGCTCGACGACCCGTCGGGCGGCCTGCTCCACGACACGTGACGTCGCCGGGCCGAGCCGGGCCCTCCCTTCGAAGTCCCCGCCCGAGACGCCGACGAGGAGCACTCGCTCTGGTGCCCTGCCCATGGCGCGGGCGATACGGAGCGCATCGATCACGCCGAGACCGTGGCTGCTCGCGGTCGACCGTGTCCGGCCGGATACCCCTGGTGCGGACGCCATATCCACGTCGATGACGCACACTCCCCCGGGCGGGTCCATGCCGACGACGGCGTCGATGACGATGGCGAGGTCCGCGCCGTCCCATGCACCGAGGAGGTCCAGTGGTGAGGCCAACGCGCCGAGCATGTCCACGCCGTCGAGCTCACCCACTCGATCGAGCACCGCGGGGCCGGCACCGTCGTCCCCGCGGAACTCGGCGCCGACGGCTGCCAGCACGACGCGCCGCGGGCTGGCGGAGCTCACGAGCGGACGACGGTGACGTCGAGGAAGTGCGTCGCGCACGAGATGCAGGGGTCGTGGTTGCGCACCGCCTGCTCGCTCCTCCAGGTCAGCTCGTCATCGGTGAGCTCGAGCGAAGCCTGGACGGTCCGTCTGATGTCCGACTCGATCGTGATCTGATTCTGCGACGTCGGAGGCACGATCTGCGCCTCGGTGATCGAACCCCCCTGATCGATGTGGTAACGATGGAAGAGAAGGCCGCGCGGCGCCTCCGTGGCACCGGTGCCGACGCCCCCACCTTCCGGTACCGGCGCGTGGGGGGGATCAGGCGGCTCGTAGCGCTCGACGAGACTGAGTGCCTCGCTGCAGGCAAAGACGATTTCGACGGCGCGCACGATGATGCTCTGGAATGGGTTGGTGCAGCGGGGACCCAGACCCGCTCGCGCCGCGGCCTCGGCGGCCACGTCGGGCAGTTCGGCCGAATTGAGGGCGTAGCGGGCCAACGGACCGGTCAGGTACTCGAGCCGGTTCTCGAGCCGGGCGTGGAGTGCGGTCGAACGGGCCACATGTTCCTCGACGACCAGATCTGCGAACCCGGCCGGGGTCGTGTCCAAACCGTCGGACGAGGCAACTCGGCCCGACTCGAGCGGGTAGCGACCGGGCTCACGCAGCGCCACGAAGCGGTAGTTGCCCTGCACGTCGGGGAAGTCGAACCCGGCAACCCATTCCACGGTGGCCAGCGCCTTGTCGAGTGCTTCGGTGAGCGGGGCCGCCAGGGCGGCCACCTCGGCCCTGCTCGGGGCGCGGTAGAACCCCCCGACCTTCACATTGACGGGATGGATGGCCCGCCCGCCGACCGTCTCCATGATGCGGTTGCCCATCTTCTTCAGCGCCAGGCCCCGCTCGAAGGCCGGCCGGTGCAGCTGCGCCATCTCCACGGCGTCCTGGCATCCGAGGAAATCGGGGGCGTGCAGCATGTGCACGTGCAGCGAGTGACTCTGCATCCACTCGCCGCAGTAGAGGAGGCGGCGCAGGTCGGCGATGCCACGCCCGACGTCGACCCCGAGGGCGTCCTCCACTGCGGCGCAGGCGCTCATCTGGTACGCCACCGGGCAGATGCCGCAGATGCGGGCGGTGAGGTCGGGCGCCTCGGTCGCACGGCGACCTCGGAGAAAGGCCTCGAAGAACCGAGGGGGCTCGAAGATCTGCAGTTCCACGTCCTCCACCCGCCCGTCTCGCACCTCGACGCGCAGCGAGCCCTCACCTTCGACACGCGCCAATCCCTCGACCGAGACCGTGCGCCGGCGCTCATCGGGAGGCGTCATGTCGCTGCCTCCGTCGGATCGGTTCCGGCGCGTGCCCGGAGCTTGACCGCCTGGCGGCCGAACACCTCGTTGCCGGCATAGAAGGTAGAGAAGAGGCGCGACCCGTCCAGGGGCGTCATACCCTGTGCGAGCAGATGCTTCGACAGCGCATCCGGGTTCGCGCCGCCGACGGGTCCGAAGCAGCCGTAGCAGCCCCGGCCGACCGAAGGGCACAGTGCACCACAGCCTGCCCGGGTCACCGGTCCGAGGCACGGCGTCCCGTGGGCAACGAGGACACAGACCGTGCCCCGGCCCTTGCACTGCTGGCACACGGTGTGATCCGGGATGACCGGGCGCCGCCCGACGAGTGAGGATGTGATGACCTCGAGCAGCTGATGACGATCGATCGGACACCCGTTGAGCTCGAAGTCAACCGGCACATGGGCGGAGATCGGGGTCGAGGTCGCGAGTGACGACACGTACTCGGGGTGGGCATAAATCGCCCTGACGAACTCACCCTCCGCCGTGGCGTTCCGCAATGCCTGGACGCCGCCCGAGGTGGCACACGCACCGATGGTGATCAGTCGGTGGGACGCTGCACGCACCGCTCGGATCCGCTCGGCGTCCTCCTCCGTCGTGATCGAACCCTCGACCAGGGAGACGTCGTACGGGCCATCGACATGGGCACGGGTCATCTCGGTGAAATGTGCGATCCTCACCGCACCGGCGAGGGCCAGCAGCTCGTCTTCGCAGTCGAGAAGGCTCAGCTGGCACCCGTCACAGGAGGCGAACTTCCACACGGCCAACGTGGGGATCTCTTCCGGCGTCACCGGTTTCGCTCCATGAACAGCGCATCGGCCAGCCCGCCGTAGCGGACGATCGGGCCGTCGCGGCACACCAGCAGCGGCCCGAGCTGGCAGTGGCCGCAGAGGCCGATGCCGCACTGCATGTTGCGCTCCAGCGAGACCCGGACGCGCCCGGCCTCGACCCCCCGGTCCACCAGGGCACGGCCGCCGAAGCGCATCATGATCTCGGGCCCGCACAGCAGCGCCAGCACCCCGGGGGCATCGAACGGTGCGCCCGGCAGTAGCGCGGTGACCACGCCGACCAGCCCCGTCCAACCCGGCGCGGCCACGTCGACGGAGATCCCCACGTGGGCCCCCGCCTCATTCCAGACCAGCAGGTCCTCGTGAAAGAGGATCTGGTCAGGCGAGCGAGCGCCGGCGAGCACGAAGACACGGCCGCGTCCAGCCCTCTGGCGCGCCACGAGATCCCGGATCGCACCGCGCAACGGTGCCAACCCGATGCCGCCCGCCATGACCACCACGTCGGCGCCGTCCTCGACTTCGTCGACGCCCCACGATGTCCCGAACGGCCCACGGATCCCGACGAGCGAGCCCACCGGGGCATCGCAGAGCGCCGAGGTGACCGCGCCGACCCGGCGAATGGAGTGCTCGACCGGTCCCGGAGCGCCCGGGGCACTCGACATCGAGATCGCAACCTCGCCCCGTCCGAAGGACGTGACCATGTTGAACTGGCCGTGCCGGAAGGCCGGCACCGCCCCCTGCGAGGGCTCGATCGAGAGCGTCACCACGTCGGCGGCCTCCTCCCGCCGGCCCACCACCACGTACGGCACGGGGACCAGGGGCCCGAGGGTCGGCGGACTCTGCCGCGGCCTCAGCGAGCATCGCTCCTACCGTAGATGTCGAGGAGCCTGATGCGGGTCGCCTGGAGCCGTTCGAGGATCACAGCCGCCAGCCGGTCCAGGAGAAGGAACCCGACAACGGGGTTCTCCGCCAGCGCCACCCGCAAGCGGGCGGTGTCGACACAGACCACCTCCACCTCGTCGACGGCACGAGCGTCGAACTGGTAGCGGAATGGAGGGGCGGCCCACGACAGCCCGACCACCTGCCCCGCCCTCAGCGTCTCGACGACCATCGGTCCGCGGTTGGGCGCGTGGACTTCGATGGACACAGTGCCCTTGGTGATGAAATACGTGACCTCGGCGGGGCTTCCCTCCCGGAACAGCAGCACGCCCGGACGGAAAGAGGCGGGCTCCGCCTGCTCGGCCACGAGCGCAACGGCTTCGGGAGGGAAACCGGCCAGGAACGCGTGCCCCGAGAGGAGGTCGTGTGCCGCCTGGCTCACCGGATGTCCCCCGGCGCCCGCGCACCGTCGGTGCTGCGGATGGCGGCCGCCTCCTCGGTGATGTCGATGCCGACGGGGCACCAGGCGATGCAGCGCCCGCAGCCGACGCAGCCCGAGGTGTCGAACTGATCCCACCACGTCGACAGTTTGTGGGTCAGCCACTGCCGGTAGCGCGAGGACGTGCTGGGCCGGATCGGGCCGCCATGCAGGTAGGAGTGGTCGACATCGAAGCAGGAGGCCCATGAGCGCCGGCGCTCGATCGTGCCGTCGACCTCGCTCACGTCCTTGACGTCGGCGCAGAAGCAGGTCGGGCAGACGAGCGTGCAATTGCCGCAGGAGAGACACCGTTCGGCCACCTCATCCCACCGAGGGTGCTCGAGGTTGCGACCCAACAGGGCGGCGAGCCCCTCCGTCTCGAGGGAGCGCCCCATGCCGGCCCGCGCCCCGTCCACCACGTCCAGGCGGGCACGGCGGTCGTCATCCGTCGCAGCGGTCCAGTCCAACTCCCCGAGCAGATCCGCACCGGCCTCGGTGCCCACCATGACGTAGAAGCGGTGCGCACCCGCCAGTAACTCGGTCAAGGCAAGGTCGTACCCGGCACCCGCGTCGGGACCGGAGTCCATCGAGGTGCAGAAGCAGGTGGAGGACGGCTTTCCGCACTCCACCGCGACGATCAGCGTTCCGGCGCGGCGGGCCCTGTAGCGGTCGTCGGGGACCTCACCGCCGGCGAGGACGCGATCGAGCACGTCCAGCGCGGCCAATTCGCAGGGCCGTGCGCCCACGATGGCCACCGGCCGGTCGGGTGGCGGCGGCACCCGCAGGGACACCGCTCCGTCGCTCATCGTCGCCCGCCACACGGTCTCCGCAGGCTGGAAGAACTCGGATTTCCAGGACGCCGGCCCCACGGCCCAGCCGAAGAGCTCCGGGTCGCCCGCCTGCTCGAGGCGGTACCGGCCGGGAGCCTGGATGTCGTGCCAGCCGGCAGGCAGGTCGCCGGCACGGGCTACCTCGTCGTGCACGATCGCACCGTCCCGGGCGACCGGCCCCATGGTCCGGTACCCGCGTGCGACGAGCAGCGCGATCAGACGGTCCAGGCCGTCGAGGGCGATGACCGCATCGTCTCCGGCATGCACTGCTCCCAACCTACGCCGCTCGGGGGTCGGCGCGACGAGCGCTGCGCCGCGGGGCCACGTCGGGGACGAGTTCGACGATCAGTGCTCCCCCGCGCCACCCACGATGGTGGCCAGGTCGACGAGCCGGCTCGAATAGCCGGTCTCGTTGTCGTACCACCCCAGGACCTTGACCAGGTTGCCCTGCGCCATCGTCAGCTTCGAGTCGAAGATGCACGAGGCGGAGGACCCCACGATGTCCGTGGACACCAGGTCGTCCTCGGAATACTCGAGAAGGCCGGCGAGCCGCCCCATCTCGGCGGCGGCGCGGTAGGCGCCGCAGATCTCCTCGACAGTGGGCGTCGCCGCCAACAGGGCCACCAGGTCCGTGATCGATCCGTCCGGCACCGGGACGCGGAGCGACAACCCGTCGAGGTGCCCGTCGACGTCGGGCAGCACGAGCCCGGTGGCCCGCGCCGCACCGGTGGTGGTCGGCACGATGTTGATCGCCGCCCCCCGGGAGCGCCGCGGGTCCTTGTGGAGGGCATCGACCAGGTGCTGGTCGTCGGTGTACGCGTGGACCGTGGTCATGAAGCCCTGCTCCAGGCCGAACGCGTCGTCGAGCACCTTGGCCAGGACCGCCAGGCAGTTCGTCGTGCACGACGCGTTGGAGACGACGAAGTCACGACCGGGGTCGAAGGTATCCTCGTTGACGCCGACGACGAACGTGGCGTCCGCGTCCTTGGCCGGCGCGGAGATGACCACCCGCCGCGCTCCCGCCGCTATGTGGGCGGCCGCCTTCTCCCGGCTGGTGAGGCGGCCCGTGCTCTCGATCACCACGTCGATGCCCAGCTCGCGCCAGGGCAGCTCGGCCGGGTGGGGCTCCATCAGCATCGTCACGGGAGAGGACCCGACCATCATCGTGTCGTGCTCGACGGACACCGGCACCGGGAAATGCCCGTGGACCGAGTCGCGGGCCAGCAGTCGGGCGAGCGCCTCGGGGTCGCCGAGGTCGTTGACGGCGGCCACCTCGACGTCGTGGGGTGACTTCAGGGCGGCGCGGAGGAAGGCGCGTCCCGTCCGGCCAAACCCGTTGATTGCGACTCGCACGGCCATCGTCGACCTCTCCATCCCGTCGGGGGGCCATGGGGCCCCTTCCGATTCGATGGTCCCATCGGCCCCCGGTGCGCAGTAGTGCCAAAGGTCCCCGATCGAATCCGCTACCCCTGTGCGCTCATCAGCTCCAGCACGCTCTCGAGGGAAGCCCGCCGGCTGCGCAGTCCCTCGCGGTACGCCGCGTTGTCCGTCGCTGCGATCTCCGAGCTCAGGTCGCCGAGTGCCCCCCGCAGGAGCTCGACGCAGGTCCGCCGCCTGCGCATCGGTCAGTTCGATCTTCATCGTTCGCTCCTCCTGAGTGGGCCGGGCGCTGGACCCGGGACACGGCAAGCCAATTGATGCCCGTCCCTGCCCCGAGCACCAGGGACTTTCGTCACGTCCGGGTCCCGGGCACCGGGGACCTTTGGCTCTACTGCACCCACAGAGCCACAGGCACGCTGGAACGGTGTTCGAAGTTCGCTTCCACGGGAGGGGCGGGCAGGGCGCCGTCACGGCGGCGGACCTGCTCGCGCTCGCCGCCTTCGAGGAGGGCCGGCACGCGCAGTCCTTCCCGAGCTTCGGTTCCGAGCGGATGGGCGCACCCGTGGTCGCCTACTGCCGGCTCGACGAGCGGGCGATCCGGACCCGGGAGCCGGTGGTGGCACCGGACTGCGTGATCGTGATCGACCCGACCCTGGTGCACCAGGTCGATCTCTTCGCTGGCCTCGGCCCCGACGGCTACCTGCTGGTGAACTCCTCCCGGGCCCTCGACGAGCTCGGGCTGGGCTCGCTGGCCTCCCGGTTCCGGCCCGAGCGCCTGCTCACGGTGCCCGCCACCGAGGTGGCGCTGCGGCAGATCGGCAAGCCGCTCCCCAACGCGGCGATGCTCGGAGGGTTCGCCGCCCTGACCGCCGAGGTCACCGTGGGCGCGATCTCCTCGGCGATCCGCGAGCGCTTCAGCGCCAGCCCATCGGTGGCCGAGCGCAACGTGGCGGCGGTGGCCGAGCTGTTCCAGCAGGCGCGCGGGGTCATGAGCGCCGACGGAAGGACGATGCTCGGTGCTGCGGCAGATTGAGGGTTCGCGGGCCGTCGCTCAGACAGTGGCGCTGTGCCGGCCGGAGGTCGTGTGCGCCTACCCCATCTCCCCGCAGACCCACATCATCGAGACGCTGGGCGAAATGGTGAAGAAGGGCGAGCTCTCGCCCTGCGAGTTCATCAACGTGGAGTCCGAGTTCGCGGCGATGTCGGTGGCGATCGGCGCCTCCGTTGCCGGGGCCCGCTCCTTCACGGCCACCGCCAGCCAGGGTCTCCTCTTCATGATGGAGGCCGTCTACAACGCCGCCGGGCTCGGGCTGCCCATCGTGATGACGCTGGCCAACCGCGCCGTCGGCGCCCCGATCAACATCTGGAACGACCACAGCGACGCCATGGCGGCGCGCGACGCGGGATGGGTCCAGCTCTTCGCCGAGACGGTCCAGGAGGCTGCCGACCTGCACATCCAGGCCTTCCGACTGGCCGAGGAGGTGTCCGTCCCGGTCATGGTGAACATGGACGGCTTCATCCTCACCCACGCCACCGAGCGGGTCGACCTGCCGAGCCAGGCGCTGGTGGACTCCTTCCTCCCTCCCTACGAGCCGCGCCAGGTCCTCGACCCGGCCGATCCCTATTCGATCGGCGCCATGGTCGGACCCGAAGCGTTCGAGGAGGTCCGTTACCTGGCCCATGCCCGCCAGCTGACCGCGCTCGGCCGCCTCGGCGAGTTGGGTGCCGAGTTCGCAGAAGCCTTCGGGCGCGACTCCGGCGGGCTCGTGCACCCCTACCGCAGCGCCGACGCCGACGTGGTCGTGGTCGCCATGGGCTCGGTGCTCGGGACGATCAAGGACGTCGTGGACGAGCAACGCGACGCCGGGCTCCGTATCGGCGCTCTGGGCATCACGTCGTTCCGGCCGTTCCCGATCGACGCCGTGCGCAACGCGCTCGGGAGCGCGCGTGACGTCGTCGTGCTCGAGAAGGCCTTCAGCGTGGGATTCGGCGGTGTGCTCTCGACCGACATCGCGATGGCGCTGAGCGGCCTCCCCGTTCCCGTTTCCACCGTGGTGGCCGGACTCGGCGGCCGTCCCATCACCAAGGCGTCGTTGCGAGGGGTCTTCGAGGCGGCACTCCGGGGCGAGTCGGAGCGGCTGACGTTCCTCGACCTCGAACATGGCCCTGGTCGAGCGTGAGCTCGAGCGCATGGCCACACGGCGCCGCTCCGGGCCCACGGCGGAGAACATGCTGCGCGACCTCGGCGTCGTCGCCTCGAGGATCGGCTGAGGATGAGCGTGCGCTTCTATCAGGTGGGCAGCTTCGCCGTCGGCAACCGGCTGGTGAACCGCTCCGACCGCACCGTGCAGTCGGACGCCGGACGCGCCAACTCGCTGACGTCGGGTCACCGCGCCTGCCAGGGGTGCGGCGAGGCGCTGGGTGCCAGATACGCACTCGATGCCGCCATGCGCGCCACGGGCGGGCAGATGGTGGCGGTGAACGCGACCGGTTGCCTCGAGGTGTTCTCGACCCCGTACCCCGAGACCTCGTGGCAGATCGCCTGGTTCCACTCCCTCTTCGGCAACGCGCCGGCGGTGGCGACCGGGGTCGCGGCGGCGCTCCGGGTCAAGGGCCGCGCCGAGGACCCGGGTGATCAGCCAGGCCGGCGACGGCGGCACGGTGGACATCGGCTTCGGGTGCCTCTCGGGCATGTTCGAACGCAACGATGACGTGTTCTTCATCTGCTACGACAACGAGGCGTACATGAACACCGGCGTGCAGCGGTCGGGGGCGACCCCGCCGGCAGCGCGGACCGCCACCACCGAGGCGGTCGGCCCCCATCCGGGCAATTCCTTCGGACAGGGCAAGAACATGCCCGAGCTGGCCATGGCGCACCGGATCCCGTACGTCGCGACGGCAACCGTGGCGGACCTCCACGACCTCGAGGACAAGGTCACGCGGGCGATGGAACTTCACGGCGCTCGCTACATCCACATCCTGGTGACGTGCCCGCTGGGCTGGGGCTCCGCGCCGGGCGACACGGTCAAGGTCGCCCGCCTGGCGACGCAGACGGGGCTCTTCCCCGTGTTCGAAGCGGAGCACGGCGAGGTCGTGCGCGCCTCGACCATCCGACGTCCGGCGCCGGTCGAGGAGTACCTGCGCCTGCAGAGCCGCTACGGGCACCTCTTCGACGCGGCGGGGAACCCGGCGCGGCCGGACATCATCGCCGCGCTGCAGGCGATGGCGGACCGCAACATCGCCCGCTACGGGCTACTCGAGGCCGAGGCCGTGGGGCCGTGACGGAGAAGCCCTTCGCCATCACCCTCGAGGTCGGCTCCAGCCTGGCCAACAAGACCGGCTCGTGGCGGGTCGAGCGGCCCGTGTACGTCGACCGTCTCCCCCCGTGCAGCAATGCGTGCCCCGCGGGCGAGAACATCCAGCAATGGCTGTACCTGGCCGAGGACGGCTCCTACGAAGCGGCGTGGCGCCAGATCATGCGCGACAACCCGCTGCCCGCCGTCATGGGGCGAGCCTGCTTCCACCCGTGCCAGACCGCCTGCAACCGGGCCACCGTCGACGAGACGGTCGGGATCAACGCCATCGAGCGCTTCCTGGGCGACCGCGCCGCTGCAGGACGGCTGGGCGCCCGACCCGCCGGGGGCGCCCACGGGCAGGCGGGTGCTCGTCGTCGGCTCCGGCCCGGGAGGGCTCTCGGCGGCCTACCACCTGCGGCTCCTCGGGCATGCGGTCGTCATCTTCGAGTCGTCGCCACTGCCCGGCGGCATGATGCGCTACGGCATCCCCTCCTACCGCCTGCCCCGGGACGTCGTCGACGGCGAGATCGACACGGATCGCGTCCATGGGCGTCGAGATCGTCTGCGGCCACCCGGTGGAGGATCTGGCGCAGGCAATGGAAGACGGTGGCTTCGATGCCGCCTTCCTCGCCGTGGGGGCGCAGCGCGGGAAGCACGCCGACATCCCCGCCGGCGACTCCGCCCGAATCCTCGACGCGGTGTCCCTGCTGCGCGAGACGGAGGACAGCGAGCCGCCGGTTCTCGGCCGGCGTGTCGTGATCTACGGCGGCGGCGACACCGCCATGGACGCAGCCCGCACGGCACGGCGGCTCGGCGCCGACGACGCCGTGATCGTGTACCGGCGCACCCGGGAGCGCATGCCGGCCAACGTCGACGAGGTCCAGGACGCCGTCGAGGAGGGGGTCCGGCTCAAGTGGCTGTCGACCATCGTCGGCCAGGCCGGCGAGGTCCTGACGATCGAGCGGATGGAGCTCGACGACGACGGATTCCCGCAGCCCACCGGCGAGTTCGAGGAGCTGCGGGCGGACTCGGTCGTGCTGGCGCTGGGGCAGGAGGCGGACCTGTCGCTGCTCGACGGGACACCGGAGATCACGGTCGACGGCGGGGTCGTTCCGGTCGGGGCCGACCTGATGACGGCTCGCCGCGGGCGTGTTCGCCGGCGGCGACATCGTGGCGGGCGCGCGGACGCTGACCGACGCCATCGGCCACGGCAAGCGGGCGGCACGGGCCGTCGACGCCTGGCTGGACGGGCGCGACGTGGGAGCGCCCGGCCCGCCACGAGCTGGCCACGCCCGAACACCTGAACACGTGGTACTACGCCGACGCGCCCGCAGTCGGTGCGTCCCCGCCTCGAGGCCGCCCGCCGGACTTCGACCTTCGACGAGGTCGTCGGCGGCCTCGACGAGTCCACGGCGCTGTTCGAGGCACGCCGCTGCATGTCGTGCGGGAACTGCTTCCAGTGCGACAACTGCTTCGGGGTGTGCCCCGACAACGCGGTGATGAAGGTCGACGAGGCGCACGGGTACCGCTTCGACTACGACTTCTGCAAGGGCTGCGGCCTGTGCGTCCAGGAGTGCCCCTGTGGCGCGATCGAGATGGTGCCCGAGGAGATCTGAGCGCGGCTTCGCGATTGCGAGTCCGCAGAGGAAGCTCCGGGTCCTGGGCAACGGCCATTGACGGCACGTCGTCGGGACTCCATGCTGTGGGCGTGCGGAGGGCTGGCCGGTGAGGACACGCTCCGCCTGGGTGGCCGGGATCGCCGGGTGCGCACTCGCCGCCTGCATCCTGGCGTCGTGCGGGGAACGCCACGACGTCGGTCACGACGACGACCACGGGCACGAGCATCACCATTCCGCAGAGCCCGGTGCGGGCCGGCCAAATCGACCCGCCGCCGGGGTCGGCGCTCACCTCCGGTCCGATCGGCGCCCATCCCTCCATGGAGAACGGCCTGCAGCTCAACGTGCTCTCGGGACTCCTCCACGACCAGCCCATCTACGACGGCAACTTCGCTGACCCGTTCGGACTGCGCACACCGAACGTGCTCTACATCTACGCCTCCAGCAGCGGCCCCTCCCGTTACCACTCCGGGGCGAACGTGCCGGTCATCGGACTCGCCCGGAACGTGGGGTTCGCCGGGCAGTTCCTCGGGGATGCGCTGCCGACAGTGCCGCACTGGACCGTTCCCGCCTTCCAGTGGGGTCCGTCCGTCTGGGCGCGACCCGACGGGACCTATGTCCTGTACTACTCCACACCGGCAGTCGTCCCCTTGGGCTGCTTGGCCTCCCCGCCCCTCACCGGGTGTGTCCGTACCACCCGGGGGGAAACCAGTGCCGCGTGCATCTCCCGGGCAACGTCGACCAACCCGGCGGGGCCTTTTACCGACACCTCGGGCTCGGCGTTCATCTGCCCGCTCGACGAAGGCGGGGCCATCGATCCCAGCGTGTTCGTCTCGTCCAACGGGACGCCGTACCTGTTGTGGAAGAGCGACGGTGACTGCTGCGACAAGCCGACCGTGATCTACTCCCAGCAGCTCGCTCCCGACGGCCTCTCCACCGTCGGGCCCGCCCATCCGCTGATCGGCGCGACCCAGTCGTGGGAGGGTGGGCTCGTCGAAGGCCCCTCCATGATTCAGGACCAGAACGAGTTCTGGCTCTTCTACTCCGCCAACACCTGGGGCAACAGCCGGTACGGCATCGGCCTCGCCCGGTGTGCCTCGGTGACCGGCCCGTGCACCAAGCCTCTCGACCACGCCTGGATCAGCTCCAAGGAGAACGGCCTGGCCAACCAGGGCCCCGGCGGCCAGGAGTTCTACGAGACCGGCCCCCTGGTCTGGATGGTGCGCCACAGCCTCTCTCCGGGGCAGAGCGGTGACGCTGCAGAGCGTGGGCTCTGATCTCAGCCTGCTCGCCTTCCCCACCGGTCAGGTGCCCCGCTTGGCGGCCGCGGCTCCTGCGGCCGCCCTGGCCGAGGCGATCGTCTACTACGGCGACCAGTCGCTGCCCAAGGACCCCCGGGCGGCCTACCTGGTCTTGATGCGCAAAGTGGGCGGGTCGCTCTCTGCCAAGAGCGATGCCGGCCTGATCGCCGACGCCAGGCTCGTCTGCAGTGCCCTGGGCAACGACACGAAGGCCGGGGCGATCCTCTCGCTGCTCAACGGACGGAACCTCGACGCCTTCGATTCCCACCTGATGGTGCTTCTCGCCGCCCAGTACCAGTGTCAGTCCCACATCACCCAGGCCACCCGGCTCATGGTGGCTGCCCTGAACCAGTCCTCAGCGACGAACTGAGGACCGCGTCATCGTCCGGACCAACGCGGTGGTCGTTGCTCAACCCCAGCCTGGCGACCTTCCGCCGCGTCCCGGGTCCCGCCGGCGACGTGCCGCATGGTCTCGCCAAAGCGGATGGCCTCCAACGTCGCCATGTGGCGCGTCCGCATCGCCATCTCCTTCATGGCGCGCTGCGCCAGCGGCGCGCCCTTGAGGAGGCGTGCGGCCAGGGCATTCGCCTCGTCGAGCAGGGTGTCATGGGGGACGACCCGCCAGACCAGACCCATGGCGAGGGCTCGCTCGGCACCGATGCGTTCGCCCGTGAGCAGCAGCTCCATCGCATCGGCCCAGTTGACCCGCTGCGGCAGCCGTATGGACGCCACGATCGCCGGCACGCCGAGGTTCACCTCCGGGAGCCCGAACTCGGCTCGGTCGCTCGCCAGGACGAAGTCGCACCAGCTGGCCAACGTGAGCCCGTAACCGAGGCAGTACCCGTTCACGGCGGCGATGACGGGCTTGAAGATCTCCCACCCGCTCTCGAAGGAATTCAGCGTCGGCTTCTCCCAGAACGTGCCGGCGAACTCACCGGTGGACCCAGCTCCGTCGCGCAGGTCCGCGCCGGCGCAGAACGACCGCCCTGCGCCGGTGACGATGGCCACCCAGGCCTCCTCGTCGTCACGAAAACGCGAGAAGGCGTCGTTGAGGTCGCGTCGCATCTCGGCGTTGACGGCGTTGAGCGCGTCGGGCCGGTTGTAGGTGATCGTGGCCACATGGCCGTCGAGTCGGAACGTGGCGGCGTCACCCACAGGGACACCAGTCTGCCCGGTCCACGGCGCGGTCCGCTGGGACCGGGACGCTCGTAACCCTACGGCTGGCCGCTCCCGCCCCAGGGCCGGCGCCGTTCTCCTAGCGACGGCGGCGGAGCGGGTGGCGGGGCGCCACGCCGCCCGACATCTCGGGTCGGCCGGGCACCGAGGCCTCGAGCAGCATGCGCCACTCGGCGGCCGCCACCGTCTTGCGCACGGCCTCGACGGCGTCCGGGTTCACCGAGATCGACGTGATCCCCTGGCGGACGAGGTGCTCGGCGAAGGCCGGCCGGTTGGACGGCGCCTGGCCGCACAGCGACGAGGTGATGCCCGCATTCCTGGCACCCTCCGATGATGCGCCCGATCGCGTCGAGCACGGCGGGGTCGGCCTCGTCGAACACGTCGGCGCAGACCTGGGAGTCGCGATCGACCCCGAGCATCAGCTGGGTCAGGTCGTTGCTGCCGATGGAGACGCCCGTGATCCCCATGGTGGCGTAGGTGGGGATCCAGTAGGCCACGGACGGCACCTCGGCCATCACCCACACCGGGCAGGCGCGCCCGCGACGGGGCTGGTGTCGATCACGTCGAGACAGGCCTCGAGCTCCCAGGCCGTGCGCACGAAGGGGATCATCAGCACGATGTTCGGCGTCTCCTGCAGCACCCGGGCCAGGACGTCGAGCTCGAGCCGGAACAGGTCCGGCTCGCGGACGTAGCGGTAGCAGCCGCGATAGCCGATCATCGGGTTCTCCTCGTGCGGCTCGAACTCGGTCGCCCCCCTCGAGGTTGGAGAACTCGTTGCGACCGGAAGTCGATGCTCCGGTACACGACGGGCCGCGGCTCGAAGGCCCTGGTGATGCGCAGCAGCGACTTGGCCATGCTGTCGACGAATGTCTGCTCTTCGCCGCGCTCCAAGAGCCTGCGTGGGTGCACCCCCTTCAGGGCATCGGTCACCATGAACTCGGCGCGCAGCAGGCCGACGCCGTCGACCGGCGAGCGCGGCCACCTCCTCGGCGTGATCGGCGAAGGCGATGTTCGACGTAGATCTTCGTGGCGAGCGCTCCCGGGCCGCTCGTCCCGGCCGGCGCCGCTGCCGCCACGGCCGGGACGGCCACGGCCGGGGCCGCGCCCTCGGTCACGGTGCCCTGGGCGCCGTCGACCGTGACGAGCTCGCCGTCGCGCAGCACGGTCGTGGCGGTGCGGGCACCGACGACGGCGGGCACACCGAGCTCGCGCGAGACGATGGCGGCGTGGCACGTCATGCCGCCACCGTCGGTCACGATGGCGGCGGCGCGGCGCATGGTCGGCACCCAATCGGGGCTCGTCATGGGGGCGACCAGGACCTCACCGGCCTGCAGGCGCTCGCCCTGGTCCGGTGTCTGCAGCACGCGCACGACCCCCGAGGCCCTGCCCGCCGAGGCCGCCAGCCCCTGCACGAGCAGGGTGCCCGTTTCGGCCGCCACGGCCGGAGCGGCGAGGCCGCCAACGGCGGTCACGGGCCGTGACTGAACCAGGTACGTCTTGCCTCCGGCCATGGCCCACTCCGTGTCCTGCGGCGAGCCGTAGTGCGCCTCGATGGCCAAGCCGATGCGCGCCACCTCGAGCACCTCCTCGTCGCGAGAGCACCCTGCGGCCGCCCTCGGCGGCGTCGAGATCGACCCGCTGGTCCTCGCCGTCGGGCCCACGCACGATCTCGAAGTACTGGGTGCCCACGCGGGCGTGCAGGAGGCGGGGCCCGTCCTTCGACACCACGTAGGTGTCGGGCTCGACCTGTCCGCTGACGACCACCTCGCCCTGACCGAAGGCGGCCTCGATCACGATGTGATCCGTCTCGCCGGTCGAAGGATCGATCGTGAACATCACACCCGAGCGCACCGACGGGATCATCTCCTGCACGACCACGGCGATGGACGGCTCCGCCGTCAGATCCTTGTCGCCGCGGTAGAAGATGGAGCGGGCCTTCCACAGCGAGGCCCAGCAGTCCACGACGCGGCGCAGGACGCGTCCTCGTCGCCGGCGACGTTGGTGAACGTCTCGTTCATGCCGGCGAACGAGGTGCCTTCGGCGTCCTCGCCGATGCCCGACGAGCGCACGGCGACTCGGACGTTCTTGCCGAGCTTGCGGTAGGCCTTCAGAATGCCGTCCGCCAGATCCTCGGGGATGGGGACCGCATGCACGAGGTCGCGGGCCTCGGCCGCCAAGCGGTCGAGGTCCTCCTGGGATGCGGTGCGGGCCTCGGCGAGGATGGCGACCAGCCGCTCCCGGATGCCCGCCCGGCCGATGGCATTCGAGGTAGGCCTCCCCGGTGATGACGAACCCGGGTGGCACGGGAAGACCGCCCGCCGTCAGCTCGCCGAGGTTGGCCCCCTTGCCGCCCACCGAATCCGTATCCGTGAGCCGGATCTCTTCGAACCATCGAATCTCCTGCACGACCCATACCTCCACGACGGCGCTTGTGCACGCCACCTGCACCGATCGTCCCTGATGACAGCAAAGGCCGATAGGGTCCAATGTCCCTGTTTGCCGCCGTGTGGCTCTGTGACACTGAGTCCCATGCGGACACTTTCCTTCGAGGAGGTGGTGGCACGGGTCCGTGCACTGGGCCCGCACGAGCCCAGGATCGTGATCTCCGGCAATGCCGCCACGCCGTTCACGCTGATAGAGGGTCTCGCCCAGGCACTCGAGAGTTGCCGCGTGTTCCAGCTCAACGCTCAATACGACTTCTCGAAACACCCGTCCTTCATCTGCGAGACGCCGTTCGTCGGCCCCGGCATGCGCCACGATCCGATGCTCGACTACCTCCCGATGCGGCTCTCGCTCGTCCCGCGGCTCTTCGACACGGTCCGGCGACCCGATGCGGTGCTGCTCCACACCTCACTCCCCCGGGACGGCAAGGTCTCCCTCGGGATTGAGGTCAACGTGCTGCCCGCCGCCATCGACCAGAGTCCGGGCCCGCGCCGGCCTGGTCCTGGCACAGGCGAACCCGCACATGCCCTACACCTTCGGCGCCGGGGAGATCCCCCTGGACTGGGTCGACGGTGTGATCGAGGTCGACGAGCCCCTGACCTCGCCCGTGGGGCACGGCTCCGAGACCGCGGCGGCGGCCATCGGCGAACGTGTGGCCTCCTTCGCGTCCGATGGGACGACGCTCCAGTTGGGCATCGGACTGATCCCCACCGTGGCGGCCCGGATGATGTCGGGCCGGCGGGGTCTCCGCGTCTGGTCCGAGATGATCAGCGACGGGGTCATGGACCTCGACCGTGCCGGCGCGCTCGATCCGGCAGTGCCGGTGTACACCTCCTTCCTGATCGGCTCACCCGAGCTGTACGGGTGGGCGGACGGGAACGAGCAGCTGCAGATGCTGCGGACCGAGACGGTCAACGACCCGGCGCGCATCGCCGCGCACCCGTGCATGCTTTCCGTCAACGCGGCCATGCAGGTCGACCTGTTCGCGCAGGCCAACGCCAGCTTCATCGACGAACAGATCCACTCGGGGTTCGGCGGCCAACCCGACTTCGTGTCCGGTGCGCTGCACTCTCCCGGCGGCCATGCGATCGTGGCGCTGCACGCCTGGCACGACAAGACGGACACGTCCTCGGTCGTGCCGGTGCTGGCCAATCCCGTGACCTCCTTCCAGCACTCGGCGGTGATCAGCGAGCACGGGTGCGCCGAGCTGTTCGGGCGATCGCAACACGCGCAGGCGCAGCTCCTGATCGAGCAGGTGGCCGACCCCCGCGCCCGGGCGGACCTCGCCGACGCGGCCGCCCGGCTCCGGCTGACCCGGACGTCCTGGACTAATCGTCCTCCCCCGCGGCGGCGATCGTCCCGGGTGGCGAGGGGAGCGCTCAGGTCCCAGCCCTCCTCGGCCTCGCGGTGGCGGGCGGGGGAAGGTCGACACCATCGGGGTCGTCGATGCCACCCTCGAGGGTGACCAGCAGCTCGGGGTCGTCGAGCTGTGCCCCGAGCTCCTCGAGCTCCAACTCGTCGGCGACCAGGGCGGGGTCGAGCGACGGATCCAATTCGAGCTCCTCGAGGAAGGAGGGGTTGGTGCGCTCACCTTCGTCCTCGGCCACGTCGCCCTGGCGGAAGGTCTCCGTTCCGAGAGCCTCGTCGGGGGACCACTCGTCTCCGGTGCTCATGATCCTGCCTCCTCTCGTGGTGGCGTCGTCTCCGGGTCGAAGGACCCGGCCCCAGTCTTCTTTCCCGTTGCCCGGAGCCGGTAGGGCCAAAGGTCCGGGCGGGCAGGAGCACCCCGTGGCCGCACTCGCAGAAGGGTCCTTCGGCACTTCCGATACCCTGCCCGTTCGCGCACACTTCGGCAGTGCCAGCACGGTCGCGTCGGCCGTCGGCAGCACACGAGACGGGAGGTCCGGACGTGGGAAGCCCAGAGCACGTCAATAGCCATCAGCGGGACACGCTGGCCCAGATCTTCCGGCACCCCACGAGCCACAACATCGAATGGCATTCGATCGTCTCCCTGCTCAATGCCCTGGGCACGGTGCTGGAGACCAACAAGGGCCACCTCGTCGTGACGATAGACGGCGAGACCGAGACCTTCGAGCCACGCCACAAGGACATCGACACCGAACAGCTCGCCAACCTGCGCCGCCTCCTGAAGAAGGTGGGGTACGGGCCCGAGGAGGTGCCGGCGTAGGGCATTTGGTCCCATGACCTCGGCATCGTGACCAAATGCCCTGTCGGATCCGCCCGATCCGGGGTCACATATCCCCATGGCGCACTATGACGTCCTGAGCGTGGGCGACGCCGCAACCGACGTGTTCATCAGGCTCTCGGATGCGCACATCCGGATCTGGGCGGACGACCACGGGCACTGGATGGACCTGCCCTTCGGGGGCAAGGTCCCCTTCGAGTACGCGCTGACGGTCGAGGCGGGGGGAACGCGGCCAATGCCGCGGTGGGGTTCTCCCGGCTGGGGCTCACGACGGCCATCGCGGCCCACGTCGGGACCGACGACATCGGCCGCACAATGCAGTCCGCACTGGAGCTCGAGGGGGTCGACACCCACCTGGTGCGGTTCGACCCCCGACAGCCGAGCAACCGGAACTTCGTCCTCTGGTTCGGACAGGACCGGACGATCCTGGTGCGCCACGAGCTGTACGACTACCACTGGCCGGATCTCAGCCCCCGTGAGGTGCCTCGCTGGCTCTACCTGAGCTCGGTCGGCTCGGACGCCGCCGAGTACTACGACCAGCTCGTGGCCTGGCTCGACGCCGTGCCCACCGTCTCCTTCGCGTTCCAACCGGGGACGTTCCAGATCGCCCAGGGCGTCGCAGCCATGCGGGGCTTGTACCGGCGGGCCGACCTCTTGATCTGCAACCGCGAAGAGGCGGTCGAGATCGGGGGCGGGGACCACGGACGGCTCTCCGAGATCCTCGAGTCCCTGCACCGCCTCGGGCCACGGATCGTGGTCGTGACCGACGGGCCCGACGGCGCCTACGCCTCGGACGGGTCGAAGCGCTATCGGGTCCCCTCGTTCCCCGATCCCTCGCCGCCGACGGAACGGACCGGAGCGGGGGACGCGTTCTCCTCCGCGCTCGTTGCCGCACTGGTCAAGGGACACCCGCTCGAGACCGCGCTGGCCTGGGCCCCGGTGAACGCCATGAGCGTCGTGCAAGAGGTCGGCTCCCAGACGGGTCTCCTGCACGAGAGCGAGCTGCTGACCCACCTGAAGGGAGCGCCCGAGACGTACGCCGTCACCACCTGGTGACCACCGCCACGGGCCGGTGGTGGCCCGGCCGTCCCCGCGGAATACTGAGGGTCATGAGGGATGCACGGTGACGAAACAGCCCGTCCTCGCGGCCGACGTGGGCGGCACACAGATGCGGGCTGCACTGGTCGGGCCGCGAGGGGACGTCCTGTTGCGCCTGTCGTCCGCCACGCCCGGCGATGCGGACGTGCCGGGTGCGCTGATCGAGCTCATCAGGGAGGTCGGCGCCGAACGCGCGCGACGGCCCGGTGTCGCATGCGGTCGTCGGCCTCCCCGGGGGCGTCGACTACGAGCACGGGCGCCTGATGTGGGCCCCACACCTGCCCGAGGGCTGGCCGGACCGCCTCTCGAGGGACGAGCTGTCGCTCCAATTGGGCATGCCCGCGCACATCGCGAACGACGCCGACCTGGCGGCGGTCGGTGAGGCCGCGTTCGGCGCCGGCGCGGGGACCGCGGACGTCGCCTACCTCACCATCTCGACGGGGATCGGGGCCGGGGTCGTGCTCGGCGGACGACTGCTGCGCGGGAGGCGGTCGCTGGCCGAGGTGGGCCACACCGTCATCGACTGGCACGCCTGGCGGGAACGGTCCCCGTGCACGCTCGAGGAGCTCGGGTCGGGCAGCGGCGTGGCCCGAATCGCACACGAGGCCGGGCTGACCGCCCGCAACGCGCAAGAGGTGGCGGCGGCGGTGGCCGGTGGGGACGCCGGGGCGATCGCGATCTGGGAGGGTGCCATCGCCGCCTGCGCCGTGGGCGTGTCGAACCTCGTCATGTCCTTCTATCCGAGCCTCGTGGTCATCGGGGGCGGTCTCGGGCGGCGGGAGGAATTCTTCGGCCCGCTCCGCGAGACGGTGCTGAGCCGTCCCGAACACCATCCGGACGACCTGACCATTGTGCCGGCCGCCCTGGGGGACGACGCGGGCCTTTCCGGGGCCGCCGCGTGGACCGCCGCGACCGCCTCGTGATCCACGCCCGTTGCCCGTTCCGGGAGCGCCACGCCACGGGACGCTCCCCCCAAAGGGACCTTGTCCTCTATAAGGTTCAAGAAGCTGAAACGAAACTGCAATACGGTCACCCCCGTTGGGGGATGGCGGCAGTCACGGGGGCCCGCTTCACGGGTGGGACCAAGACCAAAAGGAGACAACGTGCGATTCCGCAGGGCAGGCATGCTCGGGGGGCTCTCCCTCGCCGTGTCGTCGATGCTGGTCGGCGCTGTGTACGGGGGGGCTTCTGCCTCGGTACGTGCCAGCGGGCCGTCCAACGTCTCGACCAGTTCATTCACCAACAGCTTCACCGCCATGAAGGCGTTCAAGGGGCTGGCTGCGTCCGGCCACGGGAAGGTCGCCGCCATCCTGCCCGACACCGTCAGCTCGACCCGCTATGTCGAGTTCGACCAGCCGGACATCACCAAGGCGCTCACGACCGCCGGCCTGAGCTCGTCCCAGTACGTCGTCCAGAACGCCCTCGGCAGCGACGCCACCCAGTTGACCGACGCCCAGACGGACATCTCGAACGGCGCCACCGTGCTGCTGGTCGACCCGCTCGACTCCGGCGTCGGCGCGCAGATCGAGTCGTACGCGAAATCGCGTGGGGTCAAGGTCGTCGACTACGACCGCCTGACCCTCGGCGGCAGCCGTGCCTACTACGTCAGCTTCAACAACGTGACGGTCGGCAAGCTGCAAGGCGCGGGCCTCGTGAGCTGCGTCAAGGCGTGGCACGTCTCGAAGCCGCAGGTCGTCGTCATGCACGGCGCGGTGACCGACAACAACGCCACGCTGTTCGCTCAGGGCTCTGACTCGGTGATCAACCCGCTGTTCAAGAGCAAGAAGTGGGTCGCAGTCGCGCACACGGCCGGGTCCTGGGACGCACCGACGTCCGAGACCGAGTTCCAGGCCGTCTACACGGCGCACCCGAGCACGAACGCTGCGCTCATTCCCAACGATGCGAATGCCGCCGCGATCATCACGTACCTGCAGTCACTCCACGTCAAGCCGAAGACCTTCCCGACCACGGGTCAGGACGCCCAGCTGACGGGATTGCAGAACGTGCTGTCCGGCTACCAGTGCGGCACCGTGTACAAGCCGATCTACCTCGAGGCACAGGCCGCAGTCGCACTCGCCCTGTACCTCCGGGCCGGGGTCAAGCCGCCGTCGGCGCTGGTCAACGGCAGCACCAAGGACACCACGGCAAGCGTCAACGTCCCCTCGGTGCTCGAGACGCCGAAGTGGGTGACGACGAAGAACATGAACGCCACGGTGATCAAGGACAACTTCGTGCCGGCGTCACAGGTGTGCGCGGGCTCCTTCGCCAGCGATTGCACCGCAGCGGGTATCACGCCGTAACCACAAATCATTGGATCGTCAAGCCCTGATGGGTAGTGTCGATCCCACAGAAGCGCTTCCAGACCGACCCCCCGTCCTCGACGGGGGGTCGGTCCATGGGAGGTCCGTGCTCGACGGCGGCAGCGTGACAGGGGGCAACATGGCCGAAGAGGTACCACTGCTCGAACTGCGAGGAGTGAGCAAGGTCTTCGGGGCGGTCCGGGCGCTCAACGGGGTCAACTTCACGGTCCCGCCCGGCAAGGTCACCTCCCTCGCCGGTGACAACGGCGCCGGGAAGTCGGTTCTCATCAAGACCATCGCCGGCTTGTGGGAGCCGTCCGAAGGGGAGATCCTCTGGGAGGGCAAACATGTGCGCTTCCATACCCCCAATGACGCCGAGGGGCACGGGATCACGACCATCTATCAGGACCTGGCACTGTGCGACAACCTCGACATCGTGCAGAACATGTTCCTCGGGCACGAGAGTCTCCGCCATCGCCTGCTCGACGAGTCCGCCATGGAGCTGGCGGCGCGCCAGACCCTGACCGACCTCCACGTGACGACGGTCCGCTCCATCCGCCAACCCGTCGCGTCGTTGTCCGGCGGCCAGCGCCAGTCGGTCGCGGTGGCCAAGGCGGTCATGCAGGCCGCCAAGCTCGTGATCATGGACGAGCCGACGGCCGCCCTCGGCGTGGCCCAGACGCGGATGGTGCTCGAGCTCATCAAACGCCTCTCGAGCCAGGGCACCGCCGTCATTCTCATCTCCCACAACCTCAACGACGTCTTCGCAGTGGCCGACCAGATCTCCATCCTGTACCTGGGGCAGATGGTGGCGTCTGGCCCCGCCGAGGACTTCGACCGCCAGGTCATCGTGGACTACATGACCACGGGCGAGTCGTCCCGGGCAGAAGCCGCCGGGTGAGGCAACGATGACGGACACCATCGACCCCGTGGCGCCCGACGAGAGCCCGGGCGGCGCCTCCACCTCCGAGGCGGCACCCGCACCCGACAGCGCCATCGCGCCCGACGAGCTGGTGGTCCTGGCGCCGGACGTCCTGGCGGAATCGATCGGCGACTACCTGCACGCCTGGTGGAGACGCATCCGCAGCGGCGAGAGCGGCGCGCTGCCCATCATCGTCGGACTCATCGTCATCAGCATCTTCTTCGAGGTGCAGTCGAGCGCCTTCCTGACGTCCACCAACATCGTCAACCTCTTCGTCCAGGCGACCTTCATCATCTTGCTCGGCATGGCCGAGCTCTACGCCCTCATCCTCAGCGAGATCGACCTCTCGGTCGGATTCGTGGGCGCGGTCGGTGCGTCCATCGCCATGGCTCTGATCGGCGCGCCGCAGAACTGGGTCTGGTGGGCGGCGCTGATCGTGGGCATGGGGGCGTGTGCCCTGATCGGGGCCTTCCAGGGCACCATCATCACCCGCTTGAAGATCCCGTCGTTCGTCGTGACCCTCGCCGGCCTGCTGGGATGGCAGGGGGTCCTGATCTTCGTCTTCGACACGGACAAGGGCGCGGTCGGCGGCGTGATCACGATCACCAACAAATACGTCGCCGATCTGGTCAGTGGCAACATGACCCCGGCGGCCGGGTGGATCCTCCTCTTCGTGCTCGTCGGCCTCTACGGGATCGCGACCGTCGTGCGGACGTCACGTCGGCGGGCCAAGGGACTGACGACACCGCCGCTCAGCATCACCCTCCTCACCGTTGGCGCCGTCGCGGTGGCGGGGATCGTGCTGGTGTACATCTGCAACCTGAACCGCGGGATCGCGGCGAGCCCGGTGAGCGGGGTGCCGTGGGTCATCCCCTTCGTCCTGGTCGTCCTGGTCGCCCAATCGTTCCTGCTCGCACGCACCCGGCTCGGGCGCTACATCTACGCCATCGGTGCGAGCCCCGAAGCGGCCCGGCGGGCCGGCATCCACGTGGCACGGATCCGGACCATCGCCTTCGCGCTCTGCAGCTTCACCGCCGGCCTGGCCGCTGTCGTCTACGCCTCGCGCCTCGGTTCCATCTCGGTGGGCTTCGACGGCGGAACATACGTGCTCTACGCCGTCGCCGCGGCGGTCATCGGAGGGGCAAGCCTCTTCGGGGGGCACGGCAAGCCGATCCATCCGTTGCTCGGCGGCCTGGTGATCGCGACCTTGACCAACGGTCTCGCCCTGCTCAACATCAGCACGGCAGGGACGGACATCGCCACTGCCATCGTCCTGTTGGTCGCCGTGGCCGTCGACTCGACGCTGCGCCGGCGCGGTCGCTCCGGCGCCGGAGGCTGACGCGGCTGCTGCCCCCCAGAGCGACACGATGAGGCGGACCTGGGCGCCATGGCCCCGCATCGCGGGGGCGGTACTCGTGCTGCTCACCCTCGCCGGGAGTGCACGGGCCATGGCCACCACGACCTCGACGACGGCGCCCGCGGCCGCGCCGTCCTGGACCCTCTACCACGGGAGCACGACGGGAAGCGGCGTCGCCACCGCCGTCTCCTCGGTCACCCTGTCCTCGCGGGCCTGGACGTCGCCGTCTCTCGACGGCCAGCTCTACGGCGAGCCATTGGTCTCGGGCGGGCGGATCTTCGTCGCGACCGAGAGCGACACGGTGTACGCGCTTTCCGCCGCGGACGGCACGGTGGAATGGTCGAGCCATGTCGGCACGCCGGTCCCTTCGGGGTCGCTCCCCTGCGGCAACATCGCCCCGAGCGTCGGGATCACCGGCACGCCGGTGATCGACGAGGCCCGTTCGGAGCTCTTCGTCGTCGCCGACGAGCTCTCGAACGGGAGCCCGGCCCATGAGCTCGTCGGGCTGAGCACGGCGACGGGCAAGACGGAGCTCACCCAGGGCGTCGACCCGAGGGGATCGACCGCGGCGGCGCTGCTGCAACGCACCGGACTGACGCTCGATGCGGGACGTGTCGTCTTCGGCTTCGGCGGGAACTACGGCGACTGCGGGTCATATAGAGGCTGGGTGATCTCGGTGCCCGAGACGGGTGGCACCGCGGCGACGTTCGATGTCGACGCCGCCGACGGCGAGAGCCGCGGCGCGATCTGGATGGGCGGCGCGGCGCCGGTCGTCGATGCCGGCGGCAACATCTGGGTCACGGCAGGAAACGGCTCGGTCGCGTCGGCCGGCCAGGCCTACGACAACAGCGACTCGGTGCTCGAGCTCTCGCCGTCGTTGCACCTGCTGCAGTACTTCGCCCCGTCGGAATGGGCCCGCAACAACGCGACCGACCTGGACCTCTCCACCGCGCCCGCCCTGCTGCCCGATGGTCAGGTGGTGGCCGCCGGCAAGTCCGGCGTGGCCTACCTGCTCGACGGTGCCAGGCTGGGCGGCATCGGCGGCCAGGAGGATGCACTGCCGGGCGCCTGTCCCGACGACATCGACGGCGGGGTCGCCGTGGTGGACCCCACGGTCTTCCTGCCCTGCCTGAGCGGCACGATCGCCGTGCGGGCGTCGGCCTCCCCTCATGCGCTGCGCCTCCTCTGGAGGGCGCCGGTCGGCGGCGGCCCACCCATCGTCGCCGACGGCCTGGTGTGGACCATCGGCCAGGACGGCGTCCTCTACGGCCTCGACCCGTCCACCGGCGCCGTCCGGCAGCACGCCACCGTCGGCGTGCCGGCCAACCACTTCCCGACGCCGTCGGTGGGGGCCGGGCTCCTCCTGGCGACCGGCGCCAACCATGTGGTGGCCTTCTCGGCTCCCGCCGCCACGACACCGCCATCGAGCCCCACGTCCTCCACGCCGACCCACCCCACCACCACGGTGCCGGCCAGCACGACAACGGCACCGGCACACGGCGGGAGCTCGGGCGCCTGGGCCGTCGCACCCGCGATCGCCGGGGGTCTCGTCGTGGTGGGCGTCGCCACCTGGACGCTGGTGCGGCGCCGGCGCCGTCAGTGAGCGGTGAGGAGCACCTCGAGGACCGTGCTCACGGCGGCCAGAGCCAGCGAGGCGGACACGACGACGGCCGTCGCCTTGACCAGCGGCCGGTGCATCGGCTCCCACTCCCCCACGTCGGCGAACAGGTCCAGCACGCCGTCCTCGGCCTCCCCCCATGCCGGCTCTTCGGGCGGGTCGTCATAGGGGCGTGGCTCCCGGGTCGCCAGGTAGCCGATGAAGGGCGCCAGCCCCTCGGGGAAGTGGGGCTGGGGCGGTCCGGGCAGATGACCCTGCATCGGGTCCAACGTTAGCCCTGCGCACGGCGCATCCGGCGGTCGAGCGTCTACCCTCGGCACATGGACGAGCCCCAGCAGATCGGCTTCAGCGCGGCCGAGTCGACGCCGCGCTTTCCTCTCGACCCCAAGCCACCCGCGGGCGCGCCCAATGTCGTCGTCATCGTGCTCGACGACACGGGGTTCGGGCACCTGGGCGCATTCGGTTCGGACATCGGCACGCCCCACATGGACTCGCTCGCCGCCGGCGGGGCGCCCTTCAACCGATTCCACGTCACGTCGCTGTGCTCACCGACCCGGGCATCGTTCTTCACGGGCCGGAACCACCACGCGGTCGGGATGGGCTTCCTGGCCGACATCCCCCTGGCGTTCCCCGGCTACCAGGCGCGCCTGCCCAGGACGGCGGCGGCGCTGCCCCGGCTGCTGCGCGACGCCGGGTACTCGACGCTGGCCGTCGGGAAATGGCACCTGACCCCCCGATGGCAACGCTCGGCGGCCGGGCCCTTCGACTCGTGGCCGCTCGGCCTCGGGTTCGAGCGCCACTACGGCTTCCTGCAGGGCGACACCAACCACTGGGCCCCGAACCTGGTCTGCGACAACCACTACGTGGACCCGCCCCGGCGGCCCGAAGAGGGCTACCACCTCAGCGAGGACCTGGCCGACCAAGCCGTCCGCATGGTGCAGGACCAGCAGCAGGCGGCGCCGGGCAAGCCCTTCTTCTTGTACTTCGCCCTCGGCGCCATGCACGCGCCCCACCACGTCACGCCCGAGTGGGTCGACCCCTACCGAGGCGTCTTCGACAAGGGATGGGACTCCTGGCGGGAGGAGCTGTTCGCCCGACAGGTCGACGCGGGGATCGTCCCCGACGGGACCGTGCTCACGCCGCGGCCCGATTGGGTGCAGGCCTGGAACGAGCTGTCTGGGGACGAGCGGCGACTGCTGAGCCGGCAGCAGGAGGTCTTCGCGGGGTTCCTGACCCACACCGACGCCCAGATCGGCCGCATCCTCTCCTCGCTCGAAAACCTCGGCGTGATGGACAACACCCTCGTCGTGGTGTTCTCCGACAACGGTGCCAGCGCCGAGGGGGGGAAGATCGGCAGCGCCAACGAGCACCGGTTCAGCGCCCACCTCCGTGAGTCGCTGGCCGACAACCTCGCCCACTACGACGACTGGGGAGGGTTCACCACCTACAACCACTACTCCTGGGCCTGGGCCTGGGCGGGCAACACCCCGCACAAGCTCTGGAAGCGCTACACCTGGCTCGGAGGCACGCGCACGCCGCTCATCGTCCACTGGGGCGGTCGGATTGCCCGCCCGGGCGCCGTGCGCCCGCAATTCGCGCACGCCGTTGACCTCATGCCCACGATCATGGCCGCCGCCGGGTTGGAGATCCCCGCCGAGGTGGACGGCGTGGCCCAGCAGGGCGTCGACGGCGTCAGCCTGCTCGCGGTGCTCGAGGACCCCGACGCGGCCGAGCTGCACCACACCCAGTACTTCGAGATGCTGGGCTCGCGCTCCATCTACCACGAAGGGTGGAAGGCCACCACGGACCACATCAGCACCGGCGTCCTCGACGAGGAGGAGCTCGCCGTCGGCAGCCGGAGCTTCGCCGAGGACCACTGGGAGCTCTTCGACCTGTCGGTGGACTTCTCGGAGGCGATCGACGTGTCGGACGAACACCCGGAGCGCGTGCGCACGTTGGCGGACCTGTGGAGCGCAGAGGCCGGGCGGAACAACGTCCTGCCCGTGTCCGACGGCCTCGTCGATCGCCTCGGTGGCTTCATCCCACCCGCCTGGCCGGCGGGACCGTCGCGCAGCTACCGGCCCGGTGGTGGCCCGGTGGCCGACGAGTCGATCCCCCTCCTGTTCGGCGGCTTCCGCATGACGGCCGCCGTCGATGTCGGTCCGGGCCGGGCCGACGGCGTCATCTTCGCCCTCGGCGACTGGTTCGGGGGTTTCGCCCTCTACGTGGTGGACGGCGTCGTTCACTTCACGTTCGCCCGGGCAGCCGACGCGCTCGAGCTCGCCGCACCGTCCGCGCTCACGGCCGGCCGCCACGACGTCGTCGTCTCGTGCGAGCTCGGGGAGGGCGGCGCGCCCGGTCGTCTGGTCCTTCTGCTGGACGACCGCGAGGCCGACCGGACCGCCCTCGAGGGCGGGTTGCCGGTGGCGATGCAACACGGCGGCGCCGGGCTCCGGCTCGGTCGTGACATCGGCCTCCCCGTGTCCACCCGCTACACGCCACCGGCCCCGTTCACGGGCACGGTGCACGAACTGCGGATCGACACCCCCGGCTTGCACGTGGGTGACCGGGCGGACGAGGTGCGCGCCGCCCTCCACGCGGACTGATGCCGCCCCTCGCAGCGCCCGTTCGCCGCGCCATCGAGGGCGCCCATCTCGCGCACCTCGTGACGCTGAACCCCGACGGCAGCCCACAGGTCACCGTCGTCTGGATCGGGCTCGATGGTGACGACGTGGTGGCGGGGCACCTCTTCAACCACAAGAAGTTGCGCAACGTGACCCGCGATCCGAGGGTCGCGATCTCCCTCGAGACGGGGAGACCAGGACCCGGCGGGTTGGCCGAATACCTGGTGCTCTACGGCACCGCCCGCGTCACTGACGGCGGCGCGCCGGAGCTGCTCCAACAGCTGGCGCACCGCTACCTCGGGCCGGACGTCCGGTTCCCGCCCATGGACGACCCGCCACCGGGCTACGTGATGCGGATCAGCGTCGAGCGCGTCGGCGGCAACGGCGCCTGGGACTGACGAAGCGCGTCCTCAGCACGCCCGAGCGACCGCGTCGCGGGCGTGCGCCAGGTGCTCGCGTGTGTGGCGGGCCGCCACCGCCGCCAGGTCCCCCGTCGGGAGCCGCCGCCCGCCCGCCGGCCCGAACGGCGCCGTCCGCTCGAGGTCCTCGTCGCTGAGACCGCGCAGCACTTCCTCCAGGAGGGCGCCGTTCACCTCGAGCAGGGCCATGGTTTCCGCCGGGCCCACCGCCTCCGCCCGGACGGCGTGCGCAGCATTGACCCGGTCGATGTCCTCGGACGTCTCGGCCACGCCCTCCCCGCGGGCCATCCCCCCGAGCCAGCGTGTGCCGTGGGCGTGCCCCTCGGCGATGTGGTGGAGCAGCACGCCGACCGACCACCCTTCTCCGGGCACGCTGAGGGCCCATTCCCCTTCCGTGCACCCCCGCGTGAACGCCAGGGCGTCCTCGTTGGCCGCGGCGAAGTCGTCGGCCAGCGCGTTCGCCCGCTCACCCGCCATGGGGCACCCCCGCCAGCGCGCTCAGGTCCTCGACCCGCCACGAGCCGGGGGGTGCACCCTCGGCTGCGGCACGGACGGCGAGACGCTGCACCAACGCATTCACCGGCGTCGCCACGCCGTGGAGCCGGCCCAGCATCACGATCTCCCCGTTGAGGAACTCGGCCTCGATCGAACCGGCGCCCCGGGCCAGGCTCTGCCAACTCGACCCGCCCTGCCACTCGCCCGACTCGGTCGGCGACAGCTGCAGGTTGTCGGCGCGGCGGGCGCGGTCCTCCTCGGAGCTGGCCACGTCGATGCCCGCCGCGGCGAGGGCGGCGTCGCCCTCGCGCTGGGCCGCCTTCGCCAGCGCGCTGAACCGGCCCTCGGGGCCGCAGAGCGCCTCGACCGCGTTGGCCAGGTTCATGAGCAGCTTGCGGTACTTCCAGCGCATGATGTCGGGTCGGGCGACCGACTGGAACGACGTGGTGGCGACGGCGTCCGCGATGCCCTGGCCGAGGTCGTCGAGGCCGGCGGGGAAGCGGCCCAGGTCGAGCATCCCCGAAACGGGCGCCGAGTGCAGTTGGACGACGCCGGGTCGCAGCTGGGTGGCGGGGCACATGACGCACATGGCGAACGTGTTGGCGAAGTGGCGCAGCACCCGGCGCTCGTTCTCCACGCCGTTCTGCATGCAGACCACCGGCGTGGTCGGGGGCGCCGCCGTGAGCTGCGTGAGGGCGTGCTCGGTGTGCTGTCCCTTGACCGCCAGCAGCACGACGGTGTCGTCCGGAGCGTGCTCGTCCCACGCCAGCTCGGCGGGATCGGCGACCGCCGCGATCGGGAGGGTCAGCGCCTCGTCGGGTGCCTCGAGGACCAGGCCCGACCGCAGGGCCCTGCCGTGCTCGCCCCGGGCCACCAGGGTGACGTCGAAGCCCTTCTGGAAGAGGCGGGCGCCGACTGCGCCCCCGATTGCACCTGCCCCGACGACGACGAAGCGCATGGACTGCACTTTGCCACGTGCGAAGCTCTGCCCATGAGTTCCCTGAACCCCGTCGAGCGTGCCGCCTCCCTGGGCGGCACCGTCGCCGTGGCCCCGCTGCGGCTGGTGGGCGGCCTGGCGTCGCCCGCACGGGGCGGGATGGCACGCAACGTGCGGCGGGCCATCGGGATCAACGAGAAGCCGCAGGCGATCGCCACCGATCCGGACGACGCCTACCTGGCGCCCGACGGTCGTGGCGCGCCTCGTGCATGCCGACCTGCCCTCCATGCTCATCGGCGGCGTCACCGCGCTCCTCCTCCAGATGCTCCACCCGTTGGCCATGGCGGGCGTGGCCGAGCATTCGGGCTACCGCGAGGACCCGCTGGGCCGGCTCCGGCGCACGGCGGCCTTCGTCGCCGCCACGACGTTCGGCACGACGGCCGAGGCGGAGGCGGCCATCGCCCAGGTGCAGCGGGTGCACCGGCGCGTCAGGGGAACGGCCCCCGACGGGCGCCCGTACTCCGCCGACGATCCCGAACTGGTCACGTTCATCCACGTGGCCGAGGTCTCGAGCTTCCTGGCCGCGGCGCGCCGCTACGGGACCGTGCCCCTGACCCCCGAGCAGTGCGACGACTACTACGAGGAGGTCGCCCCGGTCGCCTACGCCCTCGGGGCCACCTGGGCGCCGCGCTCCGTCGACGAGGTGGAGAGCTACCTGCTGCGGGTGCGGCCCGATCTCCATGCCGGGCCACAGGCGCGAGCGGCGCGGGACTGGCTCGTGCGGGGCGTGGCACGGCGGCCCACCGAGCGCGCCGTCTACTCCCTGGTGCTGGCGGCCTCGGTCGGGGTGCTCCCGGACTGGGCCCGCCGCGAGCTCGGGCTGTCCCTCGCACGACCCCTCGACCTCTTCGTCGACTCGGCGGCGGTGACGCCGCTCGCCCGCGCCCTCTCGGCGGCGGTGCGCTGGATGGTGACCCCGCCGGCCTGAGCCGCTCAGGTGGCGATCGTCAGACCGCCGTCGACGGCCACGACCTGCCCGGTCACATACGTGGCACCGGCCAGCGCCACGATCACCTCGGCCACGTCCCCGGGCTGGCCCGAGCGCCGGAGCGGGGCGACCTGGCGGACGGCGTCGCGCACGAAGTCCCAGTCCTCGGTCCACGGAGTGTCGATCAGCCCGGGCGCCACTGCGTTGACCCGGACTTCGGGACCGACGACCTTGGCCAGGAGCACCGTCAGGTGGTTGAGCGCCGCCTTGCTCGCGGCGTAGGGAATGGAGGAGCCCGTCGGTCGAAGGCCGGCGATGGACGCGACATTGACGATGGAGCCGTGCGCCTCACGCAGTGCCGGCATGGCGGCGACCGATACGGCCCAGGTGCCGAACACGTTCACCTCGAAGATGCGCCGCCAGACGTCGACGGAGGCGGCTGCGAGGTCCTGGTGCGGTATCAGCGCGGTGGTCCCCGCGTTGTTGACCAACGTGTCGAGGCGACCCCACCGGTCGAGGGCGGCGGCCACCAGGCGGTCACCGAACCCGGGATCCGTGACGTCACCCTGCAGGTACAGGGCGTCGGGCAGCGCGGCCGCCACGGCTTCTCCCTCGGCAACGGTGCGCGACGAGTTGACCACGACGGCCGCGCCGGCATCGGCGAAGGCACGCGCCGTGGCGGCGCCGATCCCGCTGGACGAGCCCGTGACCGCGACGACCTGTCCCTCCAGCGGCGCAATGCTCATCGGCGTGTGGTCACCGGGGGGTGATCCCCCAGCGCGCCGCCCATTCGGTGCCGGGCTGGAGGTCGATGACGTCCTTGCCGGTGCGCAGCGCGTTGGGCGGGCAGGTCATGGGTTCGATCGCCACGGCGCGACGGCGGCGCTGCACCTCTTGCAGCGTGTCGCCGGTGTAGACCATGAGATAGGGAAACCCCTGGTCCACCCAGAGCGTGGCGCCGGTGACGCCGCCCGGCGCATCGAGGCTGGCCCGGGCCTTGCCGTCGGCGTCGCGCTCCAGCGTCGTGTATGCGGTGTCGAGCACGGCCGGGCCGACGAAGCGCGAGGCGGTGAAATCGCGGTCGGAGCCCTCCACGGGCGTGAGCGCACCGGTGGGCAGGCCGCGGTCGTCGAGGTCGAGCGTGTGGCGCGCCGGAACGTGCAGGATCGCCCCGTCGACCGTCTCGGGCCCGGCGGTGAGGTAAGGGTGGAACCCCAGACCGAAGGGGATCGGCCCCTCGTCGAGCGACTGGGCGCGCGTCGTCACGGTCAGGCCGTCCCTGCCGACGTGGTACTCGAGCTCGAGCAGGAGCGAGAACGGGTAGCCCGGTTGGGGATGGAGCTGGAGGCGGAGGGAGAGCTGGTTCTGGTGCCTGGTCTGGAGCGTCCAGGGGAGCCAGCGCACGAGGCCGTGGATGGCGTTGCGCCGCTCGGGCTCGTCGAGGGCGGCCTGGGCCCGCACCCCGTTGAACTCGTAGCGGCCGTCGGCCAACCGGTTGGGCCAGGGGGCGAGCACCTGCCCCCGGCCCGAGTGGGACCATTCGTCGGGGCCGAAGCCGTCGATCACCGCGAAGTCCCCGACCGCATAGGCACGCAGGGTGGCACCGACCTCGCACACGATGACCTCCTGACGGCCGTGCCCGATGCGCCACTGCTGGCCCGTGGGCGAGGCGACGGAGATCCTGGGCGTGCGGGCCGGCATTGCGAGTGAATTGAAGCAGACCAGGGCCAGAGAAGGGGTGAGGGGCTCCGCCGCCGCGGTGAAGCCCCGGTTACCGGGGCACGAACATGAGGTGACGGGCTCGGAGGTCGCCTGCGGTGACCGGTAGGGTGGGCGCACGTGAGGATTCTCGTCACCAACGACGACGGGGTGGGAGCGCCGGGGCTGGCCGCACTGACCAGGGCGCTCGTCGCTTGGGCGGCCGATGCGGGGTCCGACGGGCCGGCCCCTGCGCACGAGATCATCGTCGTCGCACCGAGCTCCAACTTCAGCGGCGCCAGCGCCGCGGTCGGCTCGGTGACGGACCGGACCACGATCACCTACCAGCGCGCCATCGTCGAGGGGGCTGAGGGGGTCGAGGCCTACGGGCTCGACGCGCCGCCGGCGCTGTCGGTGATCGCCGGCGCACTGGGGGCGGTGGGGCCCAAGCCGGACCTGGTGCTCTCCGGCATCAACCACGGTGTCAACGTCGGCCGTTCGGTGCTGCATTCGGGCACGGTCGGCGCCGCACTGACCGCGAGCCAGCTCGGGATCAGCGCGCTGGCGGTCTCGTTGCGCGTCGGAACCGAGCCCGACCCCTGGGAGTCGGCGGCGGACCTCGCCGTGGCGCTCATCCCGATGCTCGCAGCCGCCCCGGCGCGGACGGTGCTCAACCTGAACGTGCCGCACCTGCCGCCCGAGGAGATCCGTGGCGTGCGCTGGGCCCGGGTGAGCGGGGCGGGGCTGATCAAGTCCGCCCGCGGCTCGGGGTCGTGGGACGCACCGAACCGCGAAGAGATCGAAGGACCGGCCGCGGCCGAGGCGGCGCGCTCCATCATGGAGGGCGAGCCCGAGGAGAAGGGCCAGATCGTGTTGACGGTGGGATCCCCGTTCCCCCATTCGAGCGACCTGGGACTGGCCGACGCGGGGTCGGAGGACGCCACACTGGTCGCCCAGGGCTACGCCGCGCTGACCGTGTTGCGGGGACCGCGGGCCGACGAGGACGCCGAGCTGCTGGGCCGGCTCGACGGGTACCTTGGCGCCGCCCTGTCGGGCTTCGCCTTCACCGCCTGAGTCCCCGGGATCTCAGTCCTCGTCGGGCCGAGGCGCCCTCCGTGCCCGCTTGGTCTGCGCGCGGTGGCGCTTTTGCTCCACCCGGCGCACCTGCGAGCTCTTCGTCGGCCGGGTGGCACGGCGGGGAGCCTGGTCCCGCAGCCCGGCACTGAGTTTCGACGCCAACCGCTCGAGCGCCAGCTGGCGGTTGCGCGCCTGGGAACGCGACTCCGATGCGCTCGCACGCACCGTGGGGCCGAGGCGTTCGAGCAGCCGGGCCCGTTGGCGCGGGCCGAGCGTCACGGAACGCTCGACGTCGAACTGCACCTCGACCCGGCTGAGTGTGCGGTTCGCGTGTTGGCCACCGGGTCCGCCCGACGTCGTGGCACGCCAGGAGATCTCCGCCAGAGGGAGGTCGAGCCCCCGGCGCACGTGCAGCGTCTCCTCTCCGGCCACCAGACGAGCGTAGGAGGAGCCGGTTACGCTCGGGTGCATGGACTACCGCCACCTCGGACGCTCCGGCATGCTCGTCTCCGCCCTGTCGTACGGCAACTGGATCACGCACGGAAGCCAAATTGAGGAGGACACGGCCCGGGCGTGCGTGAAAGCCGCCCTCGACGCCGGGATCACCACCTTCGACACGGCAGACGTCTACGCGCTGGGGCAGGCCGAGACGGTGCTCGGCCGGGCCCTCGACGGGGTGGCGCGCGACTCCATCGAGATCTTCACCAAGGTCTACTGGCCGACGGGCCCGAACCCCAACAACCGCGGCCTGTCCCGCAAGCACATCATGGAGTCGCTGCACGCATCCCTGAAGCGGCTGCAGACCGACCATGTCGACCTGCTCCAGGCCCACCGGTTCGACTACGAGGCCCCGCTCGAGGAGACCCTGCAGGCCTTCGACGACCTCGTCCGCGAGGGCAAGGTGCACTACGTGGGGGTCTCGGAGTGGACGGCCACCCAGATCGAGGATGCCCTGCGGCTGGCCGACGAAATGGGCTTCGACCGGATCGTCTCCAACCAGCCCCAGTACTCCATGATCTGGCGGGTGATCGAGGCTGAGGTGGTCCCGCTGTGCCAGAAGGAGGGCGTCAGCCAGATCGTGTGGTCGCCGCTCGCCCAGGGCATCCTGACGGGCAAGTACCTGCCGGGCGCGACGCCGCCCGAAGGCACGCGTGCGACCGGACCCGAGGGCGGCGAGATGAGCTGGCTCTTGCGCGACGAAGTGCTCGAGCCCGTGCAGGACTATGCGGCCCTGTGCCGCGAGGCCGGCTACACCCCGGCCTCCGTGGCCCTGGCGTGGGTGCTGCAGAACCAGAACGTCAGCAGCGCCATCGTGGGGGCCAGCCGGCCCGAGCAGATCGCCGAGAACGTGAAGGCGCTCGAGCTGGACCTCGAGCCCGATTTCGTCGAAGCGTTGGAGAAGGTGCTCGGGCCGGCAACACTCTTCGACCCCGGCTTCACCTTCAGCCCGCCCAGCCGCGCCGAGATGTAGCCCGGGGGTCAACCCGGCTGGTCGAAGCGAGAGGTGAACGATCGCACCTCCCACGTGGAGTGCGTGCGGTGTTCCTCGAAGATGCGGGTATAGCCCGTGTGTGCGATGCGCCACCCCTCCCCGGTCAATCGGTAGCGGTCGTCGTAGAAGGCCGTCCCCGCGATCTCGACGTCGGCCGCCGGCACGATGACGCGGTCCTGGAGGTACCAGATCCCGTCTGCCGTGGTGTCCGACGTGAAGGTGATCTCAGGATGATGGCCGTGGTGCTCGGTGACGATGCCCCTGTCGCCCAGGACGGCCGACAGCCACGAGGCGATGGCAGCCCGGCCCTCGAGCACCGTCTTGCCGTCCTCGTAGGACGTGGTGGCATCCTCGGTGAGGAGCAGCGCCAGATCGTCGAACTGCTTGAGGTCGAGCGTCCTGAAGTACGCGTACTTGAGCCGTCGAATGGCCTCGAGCTCGGCCGCGGTGTCCATGTGCGCACTCCCTTTCCTCCGCCCGCCGGTGTCGTCGCCGGGGGCCGGGGCCAGGGTAGTTTCCGGCGGAGTTGGCGGGCAGCCCCGGCGGGGGCCAGCATTCCCCCAGTGCCGACAGACAAGCAGCGCCAGCGGATCGCCGCGTACGGGGTGGCCCGCGACGCCGGGGGCCGCCTGCTCCTGGCCCGGGCCTCGCCCGCCCTCACACTGCGCGGTCGATGGTTCCTCCCGGGCGGCGGCGTCCAGCACGGCGAGAGCCCACCGGACTCCCTGCGCCGCGAGATGGAGGAGGAGTCGGGACTGACGGTGTCACTCGGCCCGCTGCTCGAAGTCCTCTCCGACGTGCGCACGACTCCGGACGGGACGAACCTGCACACCGTGCGCCTGATCTACCGGGTGCATTCGTGGGAAGGGACCCTGCGGCCCGAGGCGGAGGGCACGACGGACGCGGTCGGCTGGTTCACGCTCGAGGAGGTCCGGGACATGCCCCTGGCGCTCTACGTGCAGACCGTGGTGGACACCCTGCTGTGACCGGGCCCGACGAGACCGACTCTCGGCACCACGTCGTGATCATCGGGTGCGGCTTCGGCGGCCTCTTCGCCGCCCGCGCCCTCAAGCGGGCACCGGTGCGCGTGACGCTGATCGACCGCACGAACCACCACCTGTTCCAGCCCCTGCTCTACCAGGTCGCCACAGGCATCCTGTCGGAGGGCCAGATCGCCCCTGCCATACGGGACGTACTGCGGAACTACCCCTCGTTCCGCGTGGTGCTGGCCGAAGTGCAGCGGATCGACGTGGGATCCCGCCAGGTGCACGCGGACGAGTTCGGCGAGCCCCTGACGATCGGCTACGACAGCCTGATCGTCGCCGGCGGCGCGACGACGTCCTATTTCGGGCACGACGAGTTCCGCCGCGCCGCGTCGGGCGTGAAGTCGCTCGACGACGCCCTGGCCCTGCGGGGCCAGATCTTCGGCGCCTTCGAGCTGGCCGAGGCCGAGCCGGACGAGCACGAGCGCCGGCGACTGATGACGTTCGTCGTCGTGGGTGGAGGCCCGACCGGGGTCGAGATGGCCGGACAGCTCAAGGAGCTCTCGCGGCGTGCGCTCCGGCGCAACTACCGCAGGATCGACCCGCACGAGACCCGCGTGGTCCTGGTCGAGGGGACCGACGGGCTGGTCAGCGCAATGGGTCCCCGCCTGTCGCGGATGACCGCGCACGACCTCACCCGCATGGGGGTCGAAATCCACCTCGGCGCCATGGTGACCGACCTGAACGACCGGGGCGTGGAGATCACGAAGCGTGACGGAGCGACGGAGCGGATCCCGGCCGCCACCAAGGTCTGGGCGGCCGGCACCCGTGCGTCGGGGCTGGGCGCGCACCTCGCGGGGGCCGCAGGCGTCGAGACCGACCGGCTGGGACGGATCCCGGTGCGGCCGGACTGCTCGGTGCCGGGGCATCCGGAGATCTTCGTGGTGGGCGACCTGATGACCCTCGACGACCTGCCGGGCGTGGCCGAGGTGGCGATGCAGTCGGGCGCCCACGCGGCGCACACGATCGTGCGGCGGCTGGAGGGCAAGCCCTCGCGGCCGTTCCGCTACCGCGACCTCGGGACGCTGGCCGTGATCTCCCGTTTCCGGGCCGTCGCCAAGGTCGGGCCGCTGCGGGTCGGAGGGTTCATCGGCTGGCTGCTCTGGCTCGTGGTGCACATCACCTTCCTCACCGGCTTCAAGAACCGGTTCGGCGCGCTGGCCCGCTGGGCGGTCAGCTTCGTCGGGCGCGGCCGCTACGAGCGGGCCCTGACCGGGCGCTGGGTGGCCGGGTCGAAGCGGGCCAGGGATCTGCGTAAGGTTCGAGCCTGAGAGACGAAGACCCACGGGGGACCAACCCATGCCCATCAACGTGACGCCCATTGCCGGGCTCAGTGACGACATCAACGACATCCGGCTCCGCACGGCCCGCATCGTCAACGAGAAGATCCTGCCCAACGAGTCGCTCCTCTGGCATGCCCGGGGGAGCAACGTCACCGATGCCGAGCGCGCCGAGGCCAAGGCGCTGCGGCTCCAGATTCAGGAGAAGGTGAAGGCCGAGGGACTGTGGGCACCCCACCTTCCCCCCGAGTACGGCGGCATGGGCATCGATTTCATGGCCCACGCCTACATGAACGAGATCCTCGCCTACGCGGTGGGAGCCGCATCGCTCTTCGGCGTGGTGGCCCCGAACTCGGGCAACCAGACCATCCTGGTCAAGTACGGCAGCGAGGAGCAGAAGAAGAAGTGGCTCCTCCCCCTCGTCGAGGGGACGTTGCAGTCGGGCTTCTCCATGACCGAACCCGAGAACGCCGGCTCGGACCCGCGCTCCATTCAGACCACCGCCATCCGCGAGGGTGACGAGTGGGTGATCAACGGGCACAAGTGGTTCACGTCCAACGGGCTGGCGGCGGACTTCTTCATCGTCATGTGCCGGGTCAAGGAGTCCAAGGACGAGGAGGGCCCGGGACGGATGGCCCAGATCATCGTGCCCACGTCGAATCCGGGGGTCATCATCGAGCGCGGCATCGGGATCTGGGGCAGCCCGAAGTCGGACCACTGCGAGGTGCGCTACGACAACGTCCATGTCCCCTTGGACAACTTGCTCGGCCAGGTCGGCGACGGCCACCGGGCCGCGCAGGACAGACTCGGCGCGGGCCGGATCTTCCACTGCATGAACTCGGTCGGCCAGATGTGGCGCGCCTTCGACTTGATGATCGAGCGCATGCTGACCCGCGAGGTCCACGGCGGCCTGCTCAAGGACAAGCAGTTCATGCAGGGCTTCGTGGCCGACAGCTACATGGACCTGCAGGCCGCCCGATTGATGACGATCCACGCCGCCGAGAAGGTGGACAAGGGGGACCCGCAGGCCCGCACGGAGATCAGCGCCATCAAGGTCTTCGTCCCGGCCGCGTACATCCGCGTGGTCGACCGCGCCATTCAGGTCTGGGGCGCCGCCGGGGTCACCAACGACCTCCCGTTGGCCCAGATGTACCTCGGCGCCCGCACACTGCGGCTGGCGGACGGCCCCGACGAGGTGCACCGGATCCTCATCGCCAAGAACGTGCTGCACCACTACGAGAAGGGCGAGAGCTGGGACTTCGCTGGGTGATCCCCCGATGACCTGGGAGCCCGGACCCGCGGTGGCCGTCTTCGCCCAGGGCATCTTCGAGGACGAGGTGGCCGTGATCACCGGTGGGGGCACCGGACTCGGGCGCGAGGTCGCGCACGCCTTCGCCCACCTCGGCGGGCACGCCGTGATCGCAGGGCGGACCGCGGCCCGGCTCGACGAGGTGGCGGCATCCATCACGGCGGTGGGCGGCAGCTGCACCGCGGTGCCGACCAACATCAGGGAGCCGGCCGAGGTCGATGCGCTGCGCGACGCGGTCTACGGGCGGTTCGGCCGGGTCGACGTGCTCGTCAACAACGCAGGTGGCCAATTCCCGGGCCTGCCCAGCACGATCACGGACAACGGCTGGCGGGCCGTGGTCGACCTGAACCTGAACGGGACCTGGAACGTGACGAGCCGCTTCATGGGCCCGATGGCCGAGGCCAGCTCGGGTTCCATCGTCAACGTGGTCCATACGTTCTCCTTCGAGCGTGGTGCGCCGATGTTCGTCCATTCGGGCGCCGCCCGTGCCGGTGTCGTCAACATGGTGAAGACCCTCGCGCCGTACCTCATGCGGCGCGGCGTGACCATCAACGCGCTGGCGCCGGGGGTGTTCTCGACGCCGGGCATGATCGAGTCGGAGCTGGCCACCGTCGGCCGGACCGAAGCGGGCTTCACCGACGAGCTGGTCGCCGAGGGCACCACGGTCCGGATGGGGACGGTGGACGAAATGGCGGCCCTGGTCCTCTTCTTGTGCTCCGCCGCGGCGCGGTACGTCTGCGGGGCCACCATCGTCGCCGATGGCGCGTCGATGCAGACCAACTGGCCCGACTTCTTCCCCGTGGGGGAGATGTAGCGGGCCACCCGGCTCGCGCATCGGCCTCGGCCGGCGTCGTCGAGGGCCACCGAGAGGGCGTGGCCCACCACGCTGGGACCTTGGCCCCTAGCTCCGCCCGGTCCCGGCCATCCAAGCTGGTGTGGAGGTGAGGGAGAGATGACCGTTCACGCACAGAAGCCAGACGACCCCGACCCCGACCCCGGCGCCGCCCGCGCCGGGGCCCCGGACGGATTCGAGCACGACGGTCACGCCGTCTCGGCCTGGTGGCCGGCGAGCGGTGGCGTGGACCGGCCCGGCCCGGCCGGGGACTGCTCCTCGGAGCTGCGGGAGCGCTGCTCGGCATCATGACAACCGTCCTGAACTTCAACTGGATGCGGACGAACCGGCGCCTCTAGCGCGATGCTTCCCGAGTCATCGCCCGGCGACGCCCGGGGCTCGCCGCGACGACCGGCCAGGGCGTGACCGGCCACGGGCATGCAGCCGGCGAGCACGTCGCCCCGGCACCCGGAGTGTCACGCGGGCGGAGCGTCGGCGGAGGAGTGGCGTTGCTCGTCGGGGTGTGGGTCGCCCTCACTGCGCTGCTCGTCGGGGCCGGGGAGGTCGTCACGCACTCGGCGACGGTGGGAGCGTTCGATCGCCACGTGACATCGCTGGTCGTCGCCGACCGCACCGCTGCGTTGACCTCGGCCATGAAGGTCGTGACCTGGCTCGGCTCCTGGGTGGCGCTGGCGGTCTGCCTCGGCCTGCTTGCCGTGCTGTGCGTGGGCCGACGCCTCCCTCTGCTCGTCGTGGGTGTCGTGCTCGTCGCATGGGCGGGCGAGGCGGCAGGCGTGGCCGTCGCCAAGTCGTTGGTGGAGCGCCCGCGGCCGCCCCGGAGCTTGTGGCTGACGATGGCGCACGGATCGTCGTGGCCATCTGGTCACACGGCGGTCGCAGTGGTGCTCTTCGGCACCCTGGCCCTGGCGACCACCACGTCGGTCCGGTCCCGAAGGGCACGGGCGCTCGCCTGGACGCTCGCCGCGCTCATGGTCGTCGCGGTGGGGTACTCCCGGATCGAACTCGGCGTCCACTGGTGCACGGACACGCTGGGGAGCATCGCCTTCGTCGCGGCCTGGCTGGCCGTCGTCACCGCCGCCCTCCGGCGTGGTGTGCTGGGTCGGCCGGCCCCCACGGGCGCCGGCGCGAAACGGAGCGAGCCACGGGCTGACCACACCCTCCGTGGCACCGGGGGGCAACCTGCTGTGTGATGCCTAGGCCCCAGCCAGCGCAGGGGTGGGGTCCGGATCCATCGTGGCCGGGGCCGTGCGCACCAGCACGGTGACGGCGATGCACATGGCGGCGAACGACAGCGATCCGACGGTCAGCCGGGCAACGTTCGGAGTGAACGTCTCCCCGAAGATCCACACGCTCAGGGCGATGCTCACGATCGGGTCGACGATGACGATGAACGGCTGGGACAGGCTGAGCGGCCCCACGTGGAACGCGGCCTGCATCAGGAATTCGGCCGACAGTGCGGTCAAGGCGAGCGCGTACAGCGGCCAGTGGGTGAACAGGCCGAGCGGGCCGGACTGGGTCAGCTCGTCCGTCGTCGCCTTGATGAACGTGGCCACAAGCGCCCAGAGAACGGAGGCCGACGCCCCCAAGAACGCGGCCCGCCTTCCCGGCGAGCCGCGCAGAGCGAGTAGGGCCAGCAGGGCCGCCGTGGCGGCCGTGACGGTGCCGGCAGACGCCCAGGCGCCGCTGGTGGGGAGGGTGCTGCCGCCGGTGGGCTCGGCCATCGTGAGGAAGATCGTCAACGAGATACAGGTGACGCCGGCCGCCCACCAGGTGACCTTCCGGATGGATTGGTGGAACCAGAGCCAACGCAGGACGAGAACGAAGACGAGCTCTGTGACCAGGAGCGGCTGGACCACGGATATCGGCCCGTTGTGCAGGGCGATGGCTTGGAAGATGAAGGCGCCGGCCAGCGCAACCCACCCGAGCAGCCACAACGGGTTGGAGACGAGGTAGCGAACGAAGCGCCAGCCCTTGGACTGCTGTGGGTCGCCGATGCTGGCCACGTGCTGCATGACGACGTTGAGGCCATTGGACAACGCGGCCAGCAGACCGAAGAGAACGGGCACTGCAGGCAATTGTCCCGGCACTCCCGGTTGGGCAGGTAGTGCCATTGGTCACGAGTCGTCGGGCCGGCGCGCCCAGGACGGTGTGCGGTTACGCCCCGCCGGCCCGCGCCGTGCACACCCAGCCGAGGTCGTAGGTCCGCACCTCGACATCGGCGAACCCGGCGGCGGCGAGCCGGGGCGCCAGCTCCGCGGGGGCGATCGGGTTGTAGGTGTCACCCTCGTGGAAGAGGGCGCTGCCCTCGCTGTAGGTCCCGTCGGCGGCCACCAGCGTGCCCCCCGGCACGAGGACCCGCGCCAGTTCGGCGAAGACGCGGTCCTGCGCCCCGGCGGGCGCGATGTGGTGGAGCATGTGAAAGGAAGCGGCGCCGGTGAAGCGGCCCGGCGGGTAGTCGAGCGCCGTCGCGTCGCCCACCACGACGTCGACGTTGCCACCGGCCAGCCGTCCGGCCAGCGCGGCCGCCAGGCCCTCGTCGAGCTCGACCGCGGTGAGATGCGCCGTCGCGGTGCGCAGGACGTCGGTGGTGAAACCCGGGCCCGGACCGATCTCGATGGCGTCGTCGCCGAGCTCCACGCCCTGCAACGCCACCGGCAGGATCGTCTCGTGGACCAGCGTGCGCCAGTCCTCGCTGGCGCAGTACTCCATGTGCCCGGCGTTCACGGCGCGGCGTTCAGCCCGGTGCCTGAACCTGGTACTCGTCCTTCCACCAGCGGGCGGCCCGGACCTCCTCGGGGTCGGTGCGCCGCGCGGGATCCTGCCCGAGCTCGGCCGGCGTCGGCCCGATGCGCTCCGCGATGGGGCGGAGGGCGTCGAGGTCGAACCCGTAGCAGCGGGCCGCGGTCTCGCCCAGCAGCTTGCGGGCATCCTCGACCGGGATGCCGCCGAAGTCGCTCTTGAGGCGCTCCTGTGTGTGGGGCCAGGTGCCCTCGGGGTGCGGGTAGTCGGTCCCCCACATCACGACGTCGCACCCGAGCACGTGGCGGCGGCGGATCTCCTCCCGCGACATGGTGGAGGCGCCGATGAAGAGGTTCTCGCCGAAGTAGTCCGACGGCAGCTTGGAGATCTTGCCCTTCAGCAAGGCAGCCATCTTCTTGGTGGTGTGCCCGCCGCCCATGTACTGGTCCCACTTCCACATCATGTCGGCCGCCCAGTAGGCCGCCGCCTCCGTCACGACGTACTTCAGTCGGGGGTAGCGCTCGAACACGCCGGAGAAGAGGAGGTGCCACATGGGGCGCGCGGCCCACCACACCACCTCGGCCAGGTAGATCCCGATGTTGCCGTTGTACTCGTCCTGTGGCGCCTCTCCCGAATGGGTGTGCACGGGGAACCCCGCCGCCTGGCAGGCGGCCCACACCGGGTCGTAGTCGGGGTGGTTGTAGGGCACGAGGTCGTGCCACATGGTGGGCACCATGATCCCGCGGATGCCGGGCTGCTCGGCCAGCCACTCGATCTCGGCCACCGAGCGCTCGACGCCGTGCGTGATGGGCACCAGCGCGATGCCGCCGTGCCGTTCCGGGCTGCGCGCGCACATCTCGGCCAGGAAGCGGTTGTGCGCCCGTGCCCCGGCGAACGCGAGCTCGGGGTCGGCGATGGCCCCGGCGGAGAGGCCGGCCCCGAAGGGTGGCGACGCCATCCCGGTGATGGCGTCGGCGTCGGCGAACATCACCTCGGCGGCCACGCCGTCGGCGTCGAGCTCCTTGTCGCGCTGCTCGATGTCCCAGGCGCCCCGCAACCCTTCTTCGTTCTCCGTCTCCCACCCCATGATGTAGTCGTAATTCATCTGGAGCTGCTCGTCCCGGTTGGCCTGGCGTTCCGCCAGGTAGTCGTCGAACTGGGGGTGGTACCGGGCGTCGAGGTACGGCCGGTAACCCTCGCAGTGCAGCCCCGCGTGGGCGTCGGCGGAGATGATCGTGTAGCGGTCGCTCATCGCTTCGCCCCGAGCACCGAGATGTCGTCGTAACGCTGGTGGATGAAGGGCTCGAGGCCGGCACGTGGCACCGGGCCGATGATCCGGCCGACCTGGGTGGACGCCCGCTCGGTCCAGTTGAGGTCCACCATGCGGCGCACCACGAGGTCGGCCACCGGGTCGAGGGGCGCCTCCTTCAGGATGAGCTCACCCTCGATGGACTCGTGCACCCGCGTCCGCTCGGTCTTCTCGCCGTAGACGAGCAGTGGATCCTGGTCGAGCACACCGGCCGCCTCGCACGAGGGCGACAGCTTGAACCAGAAGTCCGTCTTGGCCAACTCGTAGTTGTCCCGGACGCCCGAGATGCGGCCGGTGATCTCGCAGATCACCGAACCCATGCGGGCGATGCGGGCCGACACGTTGTCCCCCTCGCGGGTGACGTCGACCTCGGCCAGCTTCTTCGGTTCGCCGTTGACCTCGCGCCCCCCGATGAGGGACTGCTCCGTCGTCATCGGCATCAGGATCGGGTACTCCCCCAGCCGGTCCTCGTGGCGGGCCTGCACGCCGATCCAGCCTGCGCCGAACACGGGCAGGCCCGGCATCTCGACCCGGGTGATCGTGATGCGCACCAGCGGGTCGGGTCCGGGCACCAGCGGCGGCGGCAGGACCGCGGCGACGATCTCGGGGTCGGTCTCGTAGACGGCCGTGACCGCCTCGGACCAGATGTCCGCCTTCTTGGCATCGATCTCCCGGTTGACCTGGGTCGCCCGGGCGCCGTAGCGCACTGTCGTCATGTCTCCTCCCATCCGGCTCGTCACCACGCCCGCAGGATCTGCGTGGGGTCGAACGCGTTGCATGTCGTGTTGGTCGGCCAATTCTCCGGGGCGAGCCGCTGGGCCACGTCGGACACCAGCGGCCCGATGCGGTCACCGATCGGGCGCAGCAGGTCGAGGTCGAAACCGTAGAAGCGCGCCGCCGTCGACTCGACCATGGCCCGCACGTCGGGCTCGGCGTAGTCGGCGAACGCGACCCGGAGCGCCTCCCTCGTGTAGGGGTAGCTGCCTTCGGAGTGCGGGTAGTCGGCCCCCCACATCACGTGGCCGACGCCGAGCTCGCGGCAGAGGGGCGATTCGCTCGGGCGCAAGAAGCTGGCGCCGATCCAGAAGTTGCGGGCGAAGTACTCCGTGGGGGTCAGGGTCATTTTGGCCGCGGCGGCTCCGAAGAAGTTGGCCTCGGCGGCGTTCGCCGTCGTCATGCGCCCGTAGAACCAGTCGAGCGTCTGCAGTCCCCGGGGCAACCAGGCCACGCCCTGCTCCGTCACGGCGAAGCGCAGCGTCGGATACCGCTCGAGCACGCCGGAGAAGATGAGGTGCCAGACCGAGCGGTGGCTGAACCAGGGGATCTCGATCAGCATCATGGCCCGGGCCGCTTCGTGCTCGCCGTAGTCGGGCAGGGCGCTGCCGCCGTGGATGTTGATGGGGACGTCCAGCTCGGCGCAGACGCGCCACAGCGGCTCGTAGTGGTCTTCCCACAGCGGAGGCAGGTGCGAGTTGGGTGGTATGGAGGGCAGCAGGATGCCGCCGAAGGGGTCGAAGGTCGCGGCGGCCCAGCGCACCTCGGCGAGGGCGTCGTCGATGTCATTGGCGAAGACCTGCACGATGCCGGCCCGGCGACCCGGCGTGCGCGGCGCAGAAGTCGGCCAGCCAGCGGTTGTGCGCCTGCACGCCGGCCCAGCGCCGCTCGTAGTCCTCGGGCGTGGGCGGCAGGGCGACGAGGTTGCCCTCGGCGAAGAACGGCGGGACGGTGTTGGGGAACAGCACCTCGGCCGCGATGCCGTCGGCTTCGGTCTCGGCCAGGCGCCGGTCGCTGTCCCAACTGCGGTACGCGATGGGCGCGATCAGGTCGGCATAGGGGTTCACGTACTCGGCCGCCCAGGCGTCGAACTCGTCGTGCCAGCGCGTCGGCCAGGTACGGCCGGTAGTCCCCGATGTCGCCCCCGGCGTGCCCGTCCGCGGAGACGACGGTGTAGCGCTCCGGAACGGTCGTGGTCGCGGTCATCAGCTCAACGCCGCCGGGGGCAGCTGTCCGGCCCCGATCGCCTCGGCCCGCCGGTGCAGCATCGACGCCGCCTCCTCGAGCCCGTGCCCGATGATGAAGTCGCCCCGCTTCACGCCCTGCACGCAGAAGCGCCCGAGCTCGCGCAGGTCCATCACGTCGACCGTACGGCCCGCCGCCGCGAGCTGCGCCTTGAATTCCTCGAACGTGGTGCCGGGCGCCGGCGGGCGGGGCTTGGTGCGGGCGAGCTCGGCGGGACGGTTGCGCTGGGCCGTCCACAACCCCGTGTCGAGCAACCCGCCGGAGGGGTAGAAGACGGCCGCCCGGAGATCGGTGCCTGCGGCGATGAGCTGGTGGGCCAGGGCCTCGGTCAGGCACGAGATGGCCGCCTTGCTCGATGCGTACACCGAGGCGTAGGGCACCGGAGCGATGCCGCCGTCCATGCTCGAGGTGTTGACCACCACGCCCGGCTCGCCGGACTCGATCATCCGGGGCACGAACGACAACATGCCGTTGGCCACGCCGAACACGTTGACCGAGAAGCACCAGGTCCAGTCGTTGGCCTCCTGCTCCCAGGGCCGTCCGCCCCCGCCCGAGGTCACCCCGGCGTTGTTGAAGAGGAGATGGCACGCACCCTCGCGGGAGAAGACGTCGGCCGCCAGCGCCTCCACCGACTCGGGCGAGGAGACGTCGGTCACGACACCACGCACCTCACCGCCGGCGGCCAGCTCCTTCACCGCCACCTCGAGGACGGGCGCCTCGACGTCGGCGATGACGACCCGGGCCCCCACCTCGAGCAACGCCTCGGTGATGCCGCGGCCGATGCCGCCCGCTCCCCCGGTGACCACCGCCACCTTGCCCCTCAGATCGTCCAACTCGTCGCCCCCGTTTCTGACGCCCCGTCAGGCACCACACCCTATGCCAAGGGAGCCGGACCTGTCCCACCCGCGGGGCCCCGGACCAGGCCTTACGGAGTACGGAGGAACCGCTCGTAACCGCAACGGGTGCTGTAGCGTCGATTCCGCAGTTCGAGACCGTGGAGGTGGCGATCGTGAAGCACAGTCGGCTGTGGCACGGCATCTGCGTCGGGATGGTCGGCGTCGCGCTGGCCCTCGCCCCGATGAGCGCCGCGTCGGCGTCCTGACGTCCCACCGTCGGGCGGGCCCCGTGCCGGAGACACCGCCGCAATTGCGCGTGGCGCGGCCCGAGGAGGCCGTGCCCCTCGCCGAGATGCCGATGGCGAGGGCATGGCTCCAGCACCTGCGTGACAGCGCCATCGACAAGGTCGAGGGGTTGACGCCCGAACAGTTGCGCTGGACGCCGGCTCCGACCGCCAACTCCCTGGGTGTGCTCGTGGTCCATCTGGGCTATGCGGAGAGGCTCTGGCTCCGCGCCATCTGCGCCGGTGAGCCCATGGACATGGGCTGGCGGGCCCGCATGTTCGAATTGCCCGACGGGTGGGGCCCCGCCGAGGCGGTCGCCTTCTACCGTGCCGAGAGCGCGCTGGCCGACGCGGTGCTCGACCGGGCGACCTCCTTCGACCTGCCCTCCGCCGGCGACCTCCGCCCCACGACGCTGCGCTGGGCCGTATACCACCTCATCGAGGAGACGGCGCGCCACGTCGGCCACATGGACATCACCCGGGAGCTCGTCGACGGCAGCGTGGGCCGCTGAGCCCGCACGCCGTGGGATCGGTCCGGCGGGGCAACCACCGATCCGGGGAGGCCCGCGGAGGGCGCCCGGGGCACCCGAATCGAGCCGGTCGCGGGTCCTGGGGACCCCGAGGGGCTCGTTCGCGTCCTGGCACCCACCTGACCCCGTGACGTGGGATCCTGTGGGTGGGCCACGGTGGTGCCGGGGCGGGCCGCAGCGTGGGTTGATGCGTGCAAAAATTGTGGCGAGGCCGGGTCATAATTGAGGTAGCCGAGACCCGGGCGTTGGAGGTGGACTCAGATGGCGATGGAGGTGCATCCCGGCGAAGCGGTGCCCGGTGCAGAGCCGTCTGACACGACCGTGTTCCACCAGCTCGGACCCGAGGGCCAGGGCCAGCTCTTCCCCGACGCCCTGGCCTACCCGACCTACGGCGACACCGACAAGATCCCGGCGGTCGGGAGCGGCAGCCGGGGCCCGGGTCGGCCGGGCTCGGCCCGTTGGCTCCGGGTCGCCGTCGCCATCGTGGCGCTGGCGGTGATCGCCGCCGGGGCGGCGCTCGGGCTCGTCAAGTCCGGGGTCATCGGCAGCGGGAACGGCGGGGGGTCCGGGACGAGCAGCACGCCCCCCGCGCACCACGGGGCGGTCACGAACCCCAAGGCCCCGTTGCTCACCGCCTTGCCGTCCGGTGGCGGCTCGGCCAACTACAGCATCGCGGTCCCGGCGTACCAAGTCACGGTCGCCACGACGACGGGGAGATCCTGGGTCAGCATCGGGGTCCTCGGCCAGCACCCGACGTTCGAGGGCATCCTCGAGCCGGGCACCAGCCACAAGGAGATCCTGCTCGGTCCGTCCGAGGTGGACGTCGGCGCCGGAGGGACGAAGATCGTCGTGAGCTCGGGCCAGCGGTCGGTCACGCTGAGCCCGCTCGCCGCGCCGGCCAGCTACCACTTCACGCCGAGGCGCTGAGAGCCCGCATCGTTCGTACGCAGGGCCTCTTGGGCACGAGGGCTCAACCCGTCGCCCCTCGCGACCGACACAAGAACCTTGTGGGCGTGGACGGGCGGGGCGGCGGCACCTCCGGGTGCATCGTGAGGCACCACGAGAACCGGTTCCCCGTTCCATGGGGCCCGGCGGCCTAGCCTGACGCGGAGGAACTGATGGCGGGACTGCTGGCACGGATCGGTCGGGGCACCTTTCGACATCGCTGGGCGACCCTGCTCGCATGGCTGATGATCCTGATCGCGGTGGCCTCCATCTCGGTCATCGTCTCGAAGCCGGAGTCGACGCAGTTCACGGTTCCGGGCACGCAGTCCCAGCAGGCGATGGACCTGCTCGAGCAGCGCTTCCCCGCCGCCTCGGGCGCCACGGCGCAGATCGTCTTCGCGGCCCCGGCGGGCACGACCTTGCACGACCCCACGATCAAGGCGGCCGTCGAGGCATCGATCGCCCAGGCCCGGCGGGGGGCTCAGGTGCTGCTCGTCACCGACCCGTACGGCAGCACGTCGATGTCGAAGAACGGTCGCATCGCCTACGCCACGGTCGCGTTCAAGGTCCCGGCGAGCAACATCAGCGCCCAGGCCAAGCGGGACCTCGTTGCGTCGGCCCGGCCGGCGAGCGCCCAGAGCATGACGGTCGCCTTCGGCGGGGGCATCGTCAACCAGCCGACGACGAAGAACTCCGATGCCCTCGGTCTCCTGATCGCCTTCCTCGTGCTCACGATCACCTTCGGTTCCATGGTCGCGGCGGGCCTGCCCCTGCTCAACGCACTGATCGGGGTGGGGATCGGGCTGACCGCGATCAACGCGCTGAGCGGTGTCATCTCGCTGTCGGCCACCGCACCGATCCTCGCCACGATGCTGGGCCTGGCCGTGGCGATCGACTACGCCCTCTTCATCGTCCACCGCTACCGAGCGGAAAGGGGCACCGGTGCGTCGCCCGAGGAGGCCGCGTCCACGGCGGCAGGGACGGCGGGAATGGCCGTCGTCTTCGCCGGCTGCACCGTGGTCGTCGCACTGGCCGGGCTGAGCGTGACGGGCATCCCCTTCCTGACCGCCATGGGGCTCTGCGCCGCCGGGACCGTCGTCGTGGCTGTCCTGATCGCGGTGACGCTCATTCCCGCCCTCCTCGGGTTCGCGGGTGCCAAGATCAAGCCGTCACGGGTCAAGGCACCCGGCCGGGGCTTCTTCGCCCGCTGGGTCGCGTTCACCACCAGGCGCGCCGTGCTCGTGGTCGTCGCCGGGGTGATCTTGCTCCTGGCCATTGCCTCGCCCCTGCTCAAGCTGGACCTCGGCCTGCCCAGCGCAGGGACGCTGCCCAAGGCGGACACGGCGCGCACCGCCTACGACCTCTTGGCTCGTGGCTTCGGGCCGGGAATCAACGGGCCGCTGCTCGTGGTGGTCGATGCGCCCGCCCGCCTGGATCCCGTCGCAGTCGCCGAGACGGCGACCAAGGACCTGGCGGCAGTGCCCGGTGTCGCCTCCGTCTCCTCACCCATTCAGAACGCGGCCAAGAACGTCACCGTGGTCGACGTGATCCCGACGTCGGGCCCGAGCTCGGCGGCGACCAAGGACCTCGTGGCCACCATCCGCGAGAAGTCGGCAGCGGTGGCGGCACCGTTCGGCGCGCGCGTGCTCGTGACCGGGCCGACGGCACTCGGCATCGACGTCTCGGCCAAGCTCGGCGCCGCGCTGCCGCTCTACCTGCTCGTCGTGGTGGGCATCGCCGCCCTGCTGCTCATGCTGGTCTTCCGTTCGCTCCTCGTGCCGCTCACGGCGGTCCTCGGCTTCCTCCTCACCATCGGTGCGGCGCTGGGCGCCGTCGTCTACATATTCGAGGACGGGCACCTCGCCAACCTGGTCGCGCTGCCGGCTTCTGCTCCCGTGATCAGCTTCTTGCCGCTCATGATGACCGGCATCCTCTTCGGCTTGGCCATGGACTACGAGATGTTCCTGGTCAGCCGCATGCGCGAGGAGCACACATCCGGCCTGCCTCCCGTCGAGGCGGTCCGGACCGGTTTCGGCATGTCGGCACCGGTGGTCACGGCAGCCGCCATCATCATGTTCTCCATCTTCGCCAGCTACGTCATCGCCAGTGACCTCATCACGAAGGAGATCGCCTTCGCGCTGGCCGTGGGCGTCGCGGTCGGACGCGTTCATCGTGCGCATGACGCTGATCCCGGCGGCCATGGCGCTGCTCGGCGGGCGGGCCTGGTGGCTCCCGCACTGGTTGGACCGCGTCCTGCCGTCCATCGACGTGGAGGGGGCGGGCCTCCAGCCCGTGGTGGCGCCGCCGTCACCCCTCCAGCCCGGGGCGGTGGCGACCACCGGCATCAGCCTCCTAGCCGGACTCGTCTCCGAACCTCCCGCCGCCGGGTACCGGAGGCAGGGTAGGTTCGGCTCCGACAACGGAGGCACAGTGGGATTCGAACTACAGCACGTGCAGATTCATGGCCACGACCTGGGGTTTCGGATGGCCGGCGAGGGGCCCGCCATCCTCCTGATCCACGGGATCGCCGGGAGCTCCGGAGCGTGGCGGGAGGTGATGCCCGACCTGGCCGAGCGGTACACGGTGATCGCGCCGGACCTGCTGGGCCACGGTCAGTCGGCCAAGCCGACCGGTGACTACTCGCTGGGCGCCTACGCCAACGTCCTGCGCGACCTGCTGGGAGTCGTCGGCGTCCCCCGTGCGACCGTGGTCGGCCAGTCCTTCGGCGGGGGCGTCGCCATGCAGTTCTGCTACCAGAACCCCGAATGGTGCGAGCGCCTGGTCCTCGTCGACAGCGGCGGGCTCGGCCGCGAGGTGAGTTGGCTGCTGCGGTTCATGACCCTGCCCGGGGCCGAGTACCTGATGCCGATCATCTTCCCGCCGTTCGTCCGGGCGCCCGGGGACGAGCTCAGCCGGCTGCTCCATTCCCGAGGGATCCGCATGCCGCGCGTCGGCGAGATGTGGCGGTCGTACGCCTCGTTGACCGACGGCGCGAACCGTCAGTCGTTCATCAGGACCATCCGGTCCGTCATCGATCCCGGAGGCCAGACCGTCAGTGCGATGGACCGCCTCTATCTCACCCAGCAGGTCCCGACGCTGATCGTCTGGGGCGAGGACGACTCCATCATCCCGGTCAGCCACGCCCACGATGCGCACGCCGCCATGCCGAACAGCCGCCTCGAGATCGTGGCGGGAGCCGGTCACTTTCCCCACGTCGAGGCACCCCGCGAATTCCTCCGGGCGCTGCGGGACTTCATGGAGAGCACGGTGCCGGCGACGCTCGCGGTCCACCAGTTCCAGCGCATCCTCCGCGAGCGCGCCCACGCCATGAACTAGCGGTCGCTGCCCGCTGTAACCCCCGGCCCACCGCCTCGTCATCCCTCCGGAACCGAGGCGCCATCCGGCGCAGGAAGGACGGTCATGCCAGCGTTCACAGTGGTCAGGAAGGGCGTCATCGCGTCTGCATGCGGGCTGGCGCTCTTCGTCGCGCCGGCGATGGCGGGTGCGGCAGCCGCCCCGAGTCAGACCTCGTTCAAGTTCACCGGTTCGGTCAGCGGAACGCTCAGCGAGCCCAATACGCCCTGCAGCCAGCAGGTGGTCACGTCGAAGGGGGCCACGTTCATGCTCGAACGGGACGCTCAAGGGCGCGCCGGCCACCAAGTGGACCCTCCAGCTCTACGCACCCAAGGCCGGGACGTGGAAGAACTTCGCCCAGTCGAACGGCGAGGGACCCGAACGTCGCCCTCATCGGCGCCACGCCCGACGGCACGACGAACTGGAACTGGGCCTCGGAGACGAAGAACGGGACGATCACCACCACCCACACCACGGGGAAGGTGAGCATCACCCTCGCCGGTTACAGCTCCTTCAGGGGCAATCCGGGCAAGGGCAAGGTCCACGTCACCGGCGCCTGGGCCTGCACGCCCTGAGGGCGATCGACCAGCATCGCCGCTCGCGGGTCCGCGCTACGAGCACCCGCTCGTCGACCCGCAGCTGCCGCAGACGTAGCACGAGCCTGCCCGCTGCATCGTGTTGCCGCAGTTGTAACAGAGCGGGGCGTCGTGCTGCTCCGCCCGGGCCATCGGCCGTACCGCCGGCTCCGACCGGGCCGCCCCGGTGACGCCGGGGCTGAGCCCGTCCTCGACCAGGCCGACCGACGGCGTGGCGCTCTCCTCGACGCCGGGCAGCGTCGGCTGGGTGCGCTCCTGCGTCGAGAGGATCCCGAGCTCGGTGCGCTCGGGCACCGACAGGTAGTCGAGGGCCAGCCGGCGCGAGATGTAGTCGATGAGGCTGGTGGCGATGCGCAGCTCGGGGTCGTCCGTGATGCCCGCCGGCTCGAACTTCATGTTGGCGAACTTGCGCACGAACGTGGCCAGCGGCACGCCGTGCTGGAGGCCGAGGCTCAGCGAGATGGAGAAGGCGTCCATGATCCCGGCCAGGGTCGAGCCCTGCTTGGAGACCTTGATGAACACCTCGCCCGGCCGGCCGTCCTCGTACTCGCCGACCGTCACGTAGCCCTCGCAGTCGGCGACCCGGAACGAGAACGTCTTGGAGTTGCGCTTGCGGGGCAGGCGCTCGCGCACCGCTCCCACCACCAGCGGCGACTCGGCCCGCTGCCGTTCGTGGGCGAGCGCCGCCTCCAGCTCGGCGATGTGGGCCGCGGCGGCCCGGACCTTGGCCTCCGCCTCCGACCCGGCCGGAGCGTCGTCGCCGCCCTCGACGACCGCCGCCTCCTTCTTGGTGGTCGACAGCGGCTGGGCCACCTTGCAGTTGTCCCGGTAGATGGCCACCGCCTTCAGGCCCAGGCGCCAGGCGTCGATGTGCAGCTGCTCCACGTCCTCGACCGTCACGTCCTCGGGCATGTTCACCGTCTTGGAGATGGCGCCGCTGATGAAGGGCTGGACCGCCCCCATCATGCGGATGTGGCCCGAGTAGTGGATGGTGTTGTCACCCATGGAGCAGGCGAACACGGCCAGGTGCTCGGGCGCCACGTGCGGCGCACCGACGATCGACATGTGCTCGTTGATGTAGGTGACGATGTCGTCCACCTGGTCCGGCGAGTAGCCGAGCTTGGTGAGCGCACGCGGCACCGTCTGGTTGACGATCGACATCGTGCCGCCGCCCACCAGCTTCTTGGTCTTGACCAGTCCCAGGTCGGGCTCGACGCCGGTGGTGTCGCAGTCCATCAGCAGGCCGATCGTGCCGGTCGGCGCCAGCACGGACGCCTGCGAGTTGCGCACGCCGAAGGCCTCGGCCAGGTCGACCGCCTGGTCCCAGGCCTCCTGGGCCGCCGAGAGCAGCTCCGGGGGGACGACGTCCTCGTCGATGCGGGCCGCCTCGGCCTGGTGCATGCGCAGCACGTTGAGCATGGGCTCGGTGTTCTCGTGGAAGCCGGCGAAGGGACCCATGCGGGCCGCGGTGCGCGCCGAGGTGGCGTACGCGTGCCCGGTCAGGAGGGCCGTGATGGCCGCCGCCCACGCCCGCCCGGCGTCGGAGTCGTAGGGCAGTCCCTGGGCCATCAGGAGCGCACCCAGGTTGGCGTAGCCGATGCCGAGCTGGCGGAAGGCGCGTGTCGTCTCACCGATCCGCTCGGTCGGGTAGTCGGCGTTGCCCACGATGATCTCCATCCCGGTGAACACCACCGACACGGCCGCCTTGAAGCCGTCCACGTCGAACTCGTCGTTCCCGTCGAGGAACGTCATCAGGTTCATGGAGGCGAGGTTGCAGGCCGAGTTGTCGAGGTGCACGTACTCCGAGCACGGGTTGGAGCCGTTGATCCGGCCCGTGTTGGGTGCCGTGTGCCAGCGGTTGATGGTGGTGTCGTACTGCAGTCCCGGGTCGGCGCACTCCCAGGCCGAGTGGGCGATCTGGCGGAACAGGTCACGGGCCGGCACCGTCCGCACCACCGTCCCGTCCGTCCGGGCCGTGAGCTCCCAGTCGCGCCCGTCGAGCACGGCCTCCATGAACTCGTCGGTCACCCGCACCGAGTTGTTGGCGTTCTGGTACTGCGTCGAGTGGCTGTCGGCCCCGTCGAGGTCCATGTCGAAGCCGGCGTCGCGCAGCACGCGGGCCTTGCGCTCCTCGATCGCCTTGCACCAGACGAAGTCCTCGACGTCGGGGTGGTCGGCGTCGAGGATGACCATCTTCGCGGCACGCCGGGTCTTGCCGCCCGACTTGATCGTGCCCGCCGAGGCGTCGGCCCCGCGCATGAAGCTGACCGGACCCGAGGCGGTGCCCCCGCCCTTCAGGAGCTCGTGGGAGGAGCGGATGCGCGACAGGTTGACGCCGGCGCCCGAGCCGCCCTTGAAGATGACGCCCTCCTCGGTGTACCAGTTGAGGATCGAGTCCATCGTGTCCTCGACGGAGAGGATGAAGCAGGCGCTCCCCTGCTGCGGCACGCCCTGGACGCCGATGTTGAACCACACCGGCGAGTTGAACGCCGCCTTCTGGTGGATGATGAGGTGCTTCAGCTCGTGGTTGAAGACCACGGCCTCCTCGTCGTCGACGAAGTAGCCGTCCTTGATCCCCCAGGCCGTGAGCGTGTCGGCCACCCGGTCGGCCACCTGGCGCAGCGACCACTCGCGCTCCTCGGTGCCGAGGGTCCCCCGGAAGTACTTCTGCGCCAGGATGTTGGTGGCGTTCACGCTCCAGGTCTCGGGCACCTCGACGCCGAGCTGCTCGAAGGCGACCGTGCCGTCCCGGAAGTTCGTGATGCGGGCGTCGCGGCGCTCCCAGCGCACCTCGTCGTAGGGGTGCACACCCTCGGTGGTGAAGTGCCGGCGGATGCCGATCTCGGATCGCTGGGGGGCGATGGCCATGGCGCTGGGGTCCTCCTCGTGGGCGGTGTCTCGGGGGTCGCTGCTCGCTCTGCCTGCCCGGGAGGGGGCGGAGTCGCCTCACCACAACATATAGTGGCTGGCCCTCCCCCGAGACACGAGATGCTGTGTCATTACAGCACTGTAGTTACGCCCTTGTCAACCAAAGGCGCGCACCATCCCTGCAGGTCACGGGCCGTTCGCGATGGTTAGCGCGGGAGGGGCCGCTGGGCCCGGCCCCACGACGCCGGATCCCCGCGAACCATTAGCGTCAGCCCCCCATGGCCAAGGTCGTCGCCATCGATGCGGGCACGACCGGCGTGCGTGCCCTCGTCGTCGACGAGCAGGCCCGGGTCGCCGACGTCGCCTACCGCGAGCTGACCCAGCACTTCCCCCGCCCGGGCTGGGTCGAGCACGACCCCGCCGAGATCTGGGACGCGGTGCGGGCCACCCTGGCCGAGGTCGGCGACCGCCTGGCGCAGGCCGGCGACACCGTGGCGGCCATCGGCATCACCAACCAGCGCGAGACCCTGGTGGCCTTCGACCGCTCGACCGGCCAGCCGCTGCACCGGGCCATCGTGTGGCAGGACCGCCGCACCGCCGCCCTGTGCGCCGAGCTGACCCGAGCCGGCCACCTGCCCCTCGTGCGCGAGACGACCGGCCTCGTCCTCGACCCGTACTTCAGCGCCACCAAGGCGGCCTGGCTGCTGCGCTACGGCGACCTCGCCCTCGCGGCCGGCGACCCGAACCTCTCCTTCTGCACCGTCGACACCTGGGTGCTGTGGAACCTCACCGGCGGGCCGTCGGGCGGCGCCTACGCCACCGACCCGTCCAACGCCAGCCGCACGCTCCTGCTCGATACGGCGACCCTGGCCTGGTCCCCCGAGCTGTGCGATCTCTTCGGCGTGCCGCTGCACACCCTGCCCGAGGTGCGCCCCTCGGCCGGCCGCTTCGGCACCGCCGCGCTGGCCGACCTCGGGCCCGCGTCGGCGGTGCTCGACGGCGTCCCGGTCTCGGGCGTCCTCGGCGACCAGCAGGCGGCGCTCTTCGGGCAGGCCTGCTTCGATCCCGGCATGGTCAAGGTCACCTACGGCACGGGCAGCTTCGCGCTGGCCAACGCCGGCCCCGAACGCCCGCCGGCGCCCGACGGCCTGACGGTCAGCTGCGCCTGGGACCTCGGCGACGCACGCGGCCGGGTCGCACGGCCGCGTCGCCTACGCGCTCGAGGGCTCGGCCTTCGTCTCCGGCGCGGCGATCCAGTGGCTGCGCGACGGGCTCGGCATCATCGACGCGGCCGCCGACATCGGCCCGCTCGCGGCGTCGGTCCCCGACAGCGGCGGCGTCACGTTCGTGCCGGCCCTCACCGGACTCGGCAGCCCGTGGTGGGACCCGACCGCCCGCGGCATCGTGACCGGTCTCACCCGCGGCGCGGGCCGGGCCCAGATCGCCCGGGCCTGCGTCGAGGCGATGGCGTTCCAGGTGCGCGACATGACCGATGCCATGGCCGCCGCCTGCTCCTACCCCCTCTCCGCGCTGCGGGCCGACGGGGGCGCCGCCGCCATGGACCTCCTGCTCCAGCTGCAGGCCGAGCAGAGCCGCATGACCGTGGCGCGGCCGCGTTCGCTCGAGTCGACCGCGCTCGGGGCCGCCACCCTCGCCGGCCTGGCCGAGGGCGTGTGGTCGTCGCTCGACGAGCTGTCGGCGCTCTGGGAGGCGGAGTCCGTCTTCGAGCCGCAGCTGCCGGCCGAGCTGGCGACGCCGCCTACGCCGTCTGGCGCCGTGCCGTCGAGAAGTCGATGGGCTGGGCGGCGACCTCCAAGACGGCAGCCGACCACCCGTGCCCTTCGGCCAGCCTGAACGTGAGGTGACCTGCCCCTACCGATTGGGATGGGTACCGACCTCGCCGGGCCCTTCTTGTAATCCACCGAGACCTACGCTCGCACAGTGCAGCGAACAAACCGCTTCTCGCATAGAGCCGTTCAGGATCGACGTCCCCCTCACCACAATCGACGATCTGCGGACTCGCGTTGCCAGCGACACCTGGACGGGCGCAGCCCGGACCCCGACTGGAACACGCTGACGAACTGGAGCCCTAGGCGTCCCCGTGCAGTATCTGACGCAGTCCGTGCGTGCATCACTGGCAATGCGAGCCGACATACTGACGATGCATCGGTCTCCGTCGGTGAGCTCACCACCTCAACAGGCAGCAGCCTCACCATCGGCGCCGCGGCTCGATCGACGGCCTCGACACATTCGATTTGCCTGCGCGTGAGGTCTCGGCCTCCGAGAAGCCGCTGCACGTTGACTCGTTGACCCACGGGTGGCCAGGTCACAGTCGTCGAGTGTCCTCGACGGCCCGATTGCCGATCCGGGAACCGTCACCGTGGCGGGAACCGTCGCCATCGGCGGCGATGCGTCCAGGCGGCGCTCACCACGACGCACGTCGGCGTCGTCCGCGTCGGCTGTCCCGATGGGCACGGCGTCGAAGATCTCGAACGAGCCCGCCGGGCTCCTGGCCTTCGGCTCGACGGGCCGCCGGCGTCGACAGCAGACTACGGCGGATCGCCGATGGCGTGCCTCGCTCGCGGGAGCGCTGATCTGTTCGCGGACGGGTTCGCTACCGCCGCCGGGGAGCGAGTACGTCGTCGCACAGGGGGCCTCCGGCGGAGCTTTCACGAGCGTGCTGCACGACGCGACGGCCGACTACCGCGGCGCGCGTGGTCGGCGTGCACGGCGGCGCGGCTCCACGGCGCCTCCACGAGCGTCGGCGAGCTCGGCTCCGACGGGACCACTCTCGAGCAGGTCTGCAGCTCACCGCCCGGAGCATCGTCGTCGGGCTCAGATCCGACTCGGGTTAGTCACCTGCAGTCGACCAGGCCGCAGACACTCGGCTACGCGCGTCACTGACCGCGCGGACGTATGATGCCGCCGTGGATGTCTCGAGCATTGCTGTCGGATCGGATCGATCACCGCGGCTTCGACGGTGACGTCCCGTTGGGCCAGCTCCTCGCCGAGCCTGATCGAATCCGTCGACAACGATCATGCTCTACTGGCTTCCGGCGACCGGCGCCTCGTCGGCCCGGATCGTACTGGGAGTCGGCCCGCAACCTGCGCACCGGCTCGGTCTCGGTCCCCCTGGGAGTCTCGGTGTTTCCCGAGGAGATCTTCCGACCCTCCCGTCGCATTGCCCGACGACGCTTCCCCGACATTCGCTACTGGGGCACTCCACCCGCCGGCGGCTCGCGGTCGACGCCGACGGCTCGACGGCGGTTCTTCCGCACCGTGCGGTGACGTCCGGCCTCCGCTGCATTCGACCGTCCCACTCCGGCCGGATCGACGGTAGACACCCACGCAGGGCATAAAGCAAGGCTAATCCTTGTTATATTTACCCAGAGGAGCGGACCCGCCGCTCGGAAGGGTGGGCAGCCATGAGCGTGGCCATCGTGACAGGGGCATCCCGGGGGCTCGGGCGAGGCGCTGGCGAGCGGGGCTGGCCAGGAGCCGGCTGGTCGCTCGTGATCGACGGGCGCGACCGGCACGACGCTCGACGCCGCCGCCGAGCGGATCCGCGCCGAGGCGGCACCCGGCGGCGCACGCGTCGTCGCCGCTCGCCGGTGACATCACCGACCCCGAGCACCGCCACGAGCTGACCGCGCGCCGCCTTCGAGCTCGGCGGCCTCGACCTCGTCGTGAACAACGCCGGGACGCTCGGCGCGTCGCCGCTCCCCTCGCTCGCCGACTACCCGCTCGGCGAGCTGCGCGTCGCCTTCGAGGTCAACGTCGTCGCGCCGCTCGGGCTGGTGCAGGACGCGCTCCCGCTGCTGCTCGACGCTCCGCACCCGCGCGTGCTCAACATCACCTCCGACGCCGCCGTCGAGGCCTACGAGGGCTGGGGCGGCTACGGCGCCGGCAAGGCCGCGCTCGAGCACCTCGGGCGCCGTGCTCGCCGTCGAGTTCCCCGGCGCTCACCGTGTGGTCGGTCGACCCCGGCGACCTGCGCACCGCCATGCACCAGGCCGCCTTCCCCGGCGAGGACATCTCGGACCGGCCCGAGCCGGCCACCGTCGTGCCCGCCTTCCTCGAGCTGATCGACAGCGCATCGCCCGAGCGGCCGCTACCGCGCCGCCGAGCTGCGTCCGACGGAGCGGTGGCATGACCGCCCTGGCCGCTCCGCGCGCTCGGACTCCGTGGCCGCGGCCCGCCTGCCCGAGCTGCACCCGCTCTCCTTCTCGCTGCCGCCCGAGCTCGAGGCGCCGGCGCCGCCCGAGTACCGGGGCATGACGCGTGACGCCGTGCGCATGCTGGTGGCCACCAGGTCCGACGGCGCGCTCGTGCACTCGCACTTCTCCGAGCTGCCCCGCTTCCTCGACGAGGGCGACCTGGTCGTCGATCAACACCTCGGGGACGCTCGCCGGCCGAGCTCGACGGCACGGCGCGCCGACGGCGCGCCGTCGCAGGTGCACCTCTCGACCCAGCTGCCGGCCGGCCTGTGGACCGTCGAGGTCCGGCGCGACGGCGACGGCCCACCTCGAGCGCGGCGCCCGGGCGACACCATCGCCCTGCCCGACGGCGGCCACGTCGCCCTGCTCGCCCCCTACTCCCCCGGCCCCGGTGGCGACGGCGTGCGGCTGTGGGTCTCGCCGCGGTCGAGACGCCCGAGCGGCTGCACAGCTACCTGGCCCGCCACGGGCGCCCCATCCGCTACGGCTACGTCCAGCGGCAGCTACCCGATCGCGGCGTACCAGAACGTGTACGCCACCGAGCCGGGCTCGGCCGAGATGCCGAGCGCCGGCCGCCCCTTCACGCCCGAGGTGCTGACCCGCCTGGTGGCCAAGGGCGTCGGCGTGGCGCCCCTCGCTGCTGCACACCGGCGTGGCCTCGCTCGAAGCCAGCGAGCCGCCCTACGCCGAGTACTTCAGGGTCTCGCTGCGCCACGGCCCACCGCGTCAACGACACCCGCCGCTCCGGTGGCCGCGTCATCGCCATCGGCACCACCGTGGTGCGCGCGCTCGAGTCGGTCGTCGACGAGCATGGGCACGTGCACCCGAGCGAGGGCTGGACCGAGACCGTCGTGTCACCCGAGCGCCCCGGTCCGCTCCATCGACGGCTTCCTGACCGGCTGGCACGAGCCCGAGGCGTCGCACCTCGCCGATGCTCGAGGCGATCGCCGGGCGGCCGCTGCTCGAGGCGTCCTACGAGGCCGCGCTGGCCGAGGGCTACCTGTGGCACGAGTTCGGCGACGTCCACCTGATCCTGCCGTGACCGCCGACCTCGGGCGCCGCCGACGCCGACCGCCACGGCGGAGTCGCCGCTGCAGCAGCTGCCGACGACGCGGCGCGCCATCCTCAACCTCGCTGAAGCGCCAAGGACCGCTCGACGCCGCCGCCGTCGCCGCGCGCGCTGTCCCTGACCCCGGCCGCCGTGCGCATGCAGCTGACGCGCCTCGAGGAGGACGGCCTCCTCTCCCACCGCGACGAGGTCCCCGGGGGCGCCGGCCGCGGACGGCCCCGGCACGTCTACGAGCTGACCGCGGCGGCCGAGGCCCTCTACCCCAAGCGCTACGGCGACCTCACCACCGAGCTGCTCGGGTACCTCGGCGGCCCGGACGCGGCCCAGGTCGACGAGCTCTTCGAGCAGCGGCGCCGGCGCCGCGTCGCCGGCGCGCTCGCCCCGCACCGCCGACCTCCCCTTCGACGAGCAGGTCGCGGCGCTCACCGCCATCCTCGACGAGGACGGCTACCTGGCCGAGGCGGAGCGGCTGCCCGACGGCAGCTGGCGCATCACCGAGCACAACTGCGCCATCCTCACCGTGGCCCACGGGTTCTCGCAGGCGTGCACGAGCGAGCTCGCCTTCATCCGCGACGCGCTGCCCGGGGCGCACGGTGCGCCGGGTGGCGCACCTGCATGGACGGCGCACACGTGTGCGCCTACGTCGTCAGCCCGCCGGCGTCGTAGAGTCCGCCGCCCGGATCTCGAGGACGGAGACGCCGTCCACCTCGTGGATCTCGCTCTGCAGCAGCTCGATGAGATGGTGGCCGCCGATCTCGATCGACGAACTCGTCGACCGCCTGGCCGTCGTCGCGCTCCGAGGATGTTGATGGCGACGATGTCGCCCCCGACGGCACCGATCCGGCTGGCCACCAGGCCCAGGGCGCCGGGCCGGTCGGGCAGTGCGATCCGCACGACGTACCCAGCCATGGAGACAGACGTTAGGCGGTCAATGTGAACTGGCTGTTTCGAGATTCTTTACGGATCGTCTGGGCTGCGGATTCGCTCAGGCCACGGCGGCGCTCGCGCGAGCGGGCACGTACTCGTCGACGTACTCGCGCTCGGAGAGCCGGGCGATCTCGTGCATCAGGCGGTCGGTGAAGGCGCGGCACTGGGTGTGGTCGTGGTTCTCGAGCGGGTCCGCCGGGTTCTCGGGCGGGTCCATCTGCATGGGCGGGCCGAAGCGGATCGTCACCGTCTTGAACGGGCGCATGACGTTGGAGTTGACCGGCTGCACCTCGACCGTCCCGACGACGCCCACGGGGATGACGGGCACGCCGCACTCGCGCGAGAGCCGCGTCACCCCGGTCCGGCCCTTGTGCACGTACTGGTCGAGGCGTGCGCGTGCCCTCGGGGTAGAGACCGAGGAGCTGCCCGTCGCCGAGCACGTCGTTGCGGGCCGTCTCGAGCGCCCGCTCCGAGGCGCTCCCCCCGGTCGCGCCGGATCGGGATCTGGCCGGCGGCCCGGAAGAACCAGGCCGTCTTCCACGAGTCGAAGTACTCGGCCTTGGCGAGGAACGTCACCTTGCGCCGCACCACCAGCGGGATGAAGAAGGAGTCGCAGAACGACTGGTGGTTGGCCGCCAGCACGGCCGGGCCCGGCTTGGGGATGTTCTCCCGCCCCTCGACCTTCACCCGGTACAGGACGAAGAAGATCGGGGTCAGCACCACCTTGAGCACCCAGTACGTCACGGGCCCAAGGTAGCCCCCGGGGTCGGCGCTGCACCGGGCACGGCCCGCTGTGCTGAACTGCCGGTGCCGAGCCCGAGGGGAGGAGCCACACCGTGACGAGCGACGCCGTGACCGCAGAGCCGTTCCTGTCCGGCCTGTACTTCGGGGAGTGCCCACGCTGGCACGACGGCCGGCTGTGGTACTCGGACTTCTTCGACCACGCCGTCTTCTCGGTGTCGCCCGACGGCGAGCGCCGGGTCGAGGTCGACTTCGAGGGCGAGCCGGCCGGGCTGGGCTGGCTCCCCGACGGCAGGCTCCTCATCAACTCACGGCTCGACCGTGCCGTCATGCGACGCGAGCCCGACGGGACGATCGTGCACCACGGTGACCTGATGCCGTGGGCGACCTGGCACGCCAACGACATGGTGGTGGCCGCCGACGGCCAGGCCTACGCCGGCAACTTCGGGTTCGACCTCGACGGCCTCTACGACGGCACGGTGGACGCGAGTGCCATCGCACCCGCGTCCCTCGTGCCGCGTCGATCCCGACGGCACCAGCTGTGAGGCCGCGGCGGACCTCGCGTTCCCCAACGGCACCGTGATCACCGCGGACGGCGCGACCCTGATCATCGCCGAGAGCATGGGCGGCCGGCTGACCGCGTTCGACCGCGAGGAGGACGGCACGCTCACCAACCGCCGCCAGTGGGCGGCGCTGTCCGGCATCGCGCCCGACGGCATCTGCCTCTGTGCCGACGGCTCCATCTGGGTCTCCAACGCCTTCGCGCCCGAGTGCGTCCGCGTCGCCGAGGGCGGCGAGGTGCTCGAACGGGTCGTCACCTCCATGAACTGCTACGCCTGCATGCTGGGCGACGACGACCGCCGCACCCTGTACATGGTCACCGCGGTCGACAGCGACGCCAACAAGCGCCGCCTGACCCACGAGGGCGCCATTGAGAAGGCGCGGACGACCGTGCCCGGCGCAGGACTCCCCTGAGGAGGCCCTAGCCCAGCTTGGTGAGCGCGCCGCGCAGGTTGCGCACGGCCTGGCCGATGCGCTGCTCGTTCTCGATCAGCGCGAACCGGACGTGCCCGTCGCCGCCGGGGCCGAACCCGACACCGGGCGAGGTGGCCACGTCGGCCTCGCTGACCAGGTACTTCGAGAACTCGAGCGAGCCCATCTCGCGGTAGGGCTCGGGAATGGGGGCCCAGACGAACATCGTCCCCTTGGGCGGCACCAGGTGCCACCCGATGCGGTTGAGCCCGTCGCAGAGCGTGTCGCGGCGTGACCGGTAGATCGCGTTGATCTCCTTGGGGTAGTCCGGCGCCTCGTTCATCGCCACGATGGCCGCGATCTGAATGGGCTGGAACGTCCCGTAGTCGAGGTACGTCTTGAGCTTGGTCAGGGCCCGCGACGATCTCGCGGTTGCCGACGACGAAGCCCACGCGCCACCCCGCCATGGAGAACGACTTGGTCATGGTGTAGATCTCGACCGCGACGTCGGTGGCTCCGGGCACCTGCAGGATGGACGGCGGGTCGTACCCGTCGAAGCCGAGGTCGGCGTACGCGAAGTCGTGCACCAGCACCACCTCGTGCTCGCGGGCGAAGGCGACGAGGCGCTCCATGAAGGACAGGTCGACGCAGGCGGTCGTCGGGTTGTGCGGGAAGGAGAGCACGATGACGCGTGGCTTGGGCCACGACTCCTCCCACGCGTGCATGAGCCCGTCGAAGAAGGCGTCGCCCGGGTCCGGCGCGCCCTCGCCCTCGGTGGCACCGCCGGGCCCGCCAGCGGGACCTGGCGCACGTCGGCGCCGGCGAACAGCGGGCCCCAGATGTGGATCGGGTACGACGGGGAGGGCACCAGCGCCGTGTCCCCGGGGCCGACCAGCACCCACATGAGGTGCGAGAAGCCCTCCTTGGCCCCGATGGTCGTCACCACCTCGGTCTCGGGGTCGAGCTCGACGGCGAACGTGCGCCGGTACAGGTCCGTGATGGCGCTGCGCAGCTTGGGGATGCCCCGGGAGGCCGAGTAGCGGTGGTTGCGCGGGTTGTGGGCGGACTCGGCCAGCTTGCCGACGGCCACGTCGGGCGAGGGCAGGTCGGGATTGCCGAAGCCGAGGTCGATGACGTCCCGGCCGGCTCGCCGCGACGCCGCCTTCAGGTCGTTGATGGTGGCGAAGACGTAGGGCGGCAACCCGTTGATCCGGCGGAACTCCATCGGAGAAGTCTACGGCCCGGTTCCGAGGCCTCCCGACGATGGGCCGGCGTCCGCCGCGCGCGCGGCGGCGACCAGCGCTTCGACGTCGACCGGCCAACCGAACACGGCCCAGGTGGCGCCCGCCTCGTGCAGGGCGCGCACCGTCTCGGCCATGGGCGGCGACCCCGTGGGCGGCGGTCCCGCCCAGGTGACCTCCACGCCGTCGGGGCCCGACGAGCGCTCGGCCACCAGCGCCGGGGCGGCGTCCCACACGTTGAGGACCGCACCCGCCGCCCGGGCCTCCTCGCTGCGCCCCGCCGTCCCGCCGGCGACCCAGACCGTGAGCCCGGCGGCCACCAGCTCGCGGCCGACCTCCACCAGCTGGGCCCGGCGCGCCGCCGCCGGGCGGGAAGGGGATGCCGTAGGCCCGGTTCTCCGCTTCGCTGAGCCGGTCGCCGGTGCCGAGTCCGGCGATCACGCGGCCCGGGCGCCAGCCGTTCGAGGGCGGCGAACTGCGCGGCGAGGACCGCGTTGGGCGCCAGGCCGACCCGCGCCACGAGGGTGCCGAGGAAGGGGACCTCCCGCCTCGGCCCGTGACGGGCCGAGGCGCGTCGCCAGCGCGCCGAGGACGGGGAAGGGCGCCAGCGCCGGGCGTTCGGGCTGCGCCCAGCGGCCAGATGTGGTCGTAGCAGAACAGCCCGTCCACACCGGCCGCGACCGCCTCCGTCGGCGGCGGCGAAGGCGTCGTCGGGCGTCGTCGCGGAACGTCGGCAGGACGACACCGGTCCGCATCACCACAGCCCACCCAGCGTCGCCGCCAGCGCCGCGCCCACCGCGCCGGCGCGCTCCCGAAGGCCGCGGGCACGATCACCACGGGCGGGCGCCGGTCGCCGCCCTCGACGAGCTCGGCGAAGGTGGCACGGGCCGCGTCGACGAGGAGGTCGCCCGCCCGCACCACCCCGCCGCCCAGCACGAAGCACTCCGGATCGAGCACGCAGGCCAGGTTGGCCAGCCCGAACCCGACCCACCACCCGACCTCCTCGATCACGCGCGGTGCCGCCGGATCGCCGGCCGCGGCGGCGGCCGAGACGTCCTCGCCGCGGACGCTCTCGGGGTCGCCGCCGGCGAGACGTACCACCTCGCCCAGCCGTCCCGGCCAGCGCCGCCTCGCGAGCGAGGACGCCCAGCCCGGCGCCCGACGCGAAGCGCTCCCAGCAGCCCCGCCGCCCGCAGGGGCAGGCGGGCCCGGCGGGGTCGACCACCATGTGGCCGATCTCGCCGGCGAAGCCCGCCGAACCGACCTGCACCCGGCCGGCGCTGACGATGCCGCCCCCGATCCCGGTGCCCAGGGTCACCATCACGACGTCGTCGTGGCCGCGGGCGGCCCCGAGGCGGTGCTCGGCCAGCACCGCGACGTTGGCGTCGTTCTCAATGAGGATGCGCCGGCCCGGCAGGCGGTCCCCGATGAGCTCGGTCCAGTCCACCCCCTGGGCCTGCGGCAGGTTCGGCGCGAAGCACAGGCGGCCGCGCCGGTCGACCATGCCCGGCGCGCCGACCCCGACCGGGCGCGGCGCCCGGGCCGCGCCGAGCCCGCGGTCGAGCTCGACCACCACCTGCGCCACCGCCTCGGCCACGTGGCTGCCCACGATCCCGCGGTTGCCGGTGGGCGTGGGGACCCGGGCCTCGGCGACGACGGCGTCGGCCGGGCCGAGCGCGATGCCGAGCACCTTCGTCCCGCCGATGTCGATGCCGTAGGTGACGCCGGCTGCGGCCGGCAGGCCCGCTCGGGGCTCACGAGATGGACTCGACCCGCGCCTTCAGCTCTCGCATGGCCGTCGCCATGATGCGGCTCGTGGCCCGCATCTTGATGAAACCGGGGATCGGCACGCGCAGCTCCGCCTCGAGGTGGTAGGTGACGTCGGTGCCACCGCCCTCGGCGGGGTCGAAGACGTAGCTGCCGTCGAGCTTGGTGGTGATGTCGCCCTGGGTCAGCTTCCAGGCCAGGACGTGCGGCGCCTCGGCGTAGTCGTAGGCCAGCGTGTAGCTCGTGCTGCGGCCGAAGGCGGCGGCCCGGAACGTCACCGACGAGCGGACGGCCCTGGTCGTCACGCTCCTTGACCTCGATCTCCTTGATGTCGGCGGCCCACTCCGGGTAGCGCTCGAGGTCGGCCGCGACCTCGAAGCAGCGCTCGGGGGGTGCCGCCACCGAGATGTGCTCTGTAGCTGTGTCGGCCACGCTCAGTGCTTCCTTCCTGTCCTCGGTGCCCCTCGGCACAGCGGTGAATCAGATTGCCACTCCGGCCAGGGCCTCGGCCAGCCTAGAAGCGAGAACGTCGTTGTCGAAGGTTTCCTGCACCCGGGCCCGCGCCGCCCGGCCCATCCGGCGGCGGCGGGCGGGGTCCGCCAGCAGGCTGCGCAGGGCCTCGGCCACGGCGCCGGGGTCCCCGGGTCGCCTCGACCACCAGGCCGGTCACCCCGTCGAGCACGGCCTCCGACGCTCCCCCGCTGTCGCCCGCCACCTGGGGGACGCCGGCGGCGGCGGCCTCGAGGAACACGATGCCGAAGCCCTCCTGCTCGAGGCCGAACCAGCGGTTGCGGCAGGCCATCACGAACACGTCGGCGGCGCCGAGGAGAGCGGTCCGGTCCGTCGTCGCTCACCCGGCCCAGGACCCGCACGCACTGCGGGCTCGCCACGGCCAGCCGCTGCAGCCGGGCCAGGTCCCGTCCGTCGCCGGCGATCGCCAGCACCAGGTCGGGGTAGGAGGGTGCCAGGCGGTCGACGGCCTCGATGAGGACGTCCATCCCCTTGCGCGGCACCAGCCGGCTCACGCTGACGACGAGCGGGCCGTGCGCCGGCAGGCCGAGCCGGGCGCGCGCCGCGCGCGCGCTCGGGCGCCTTGAGGGGCGTGACGGCGGCGGCGTCGACCCCGGGCGGGATCTCGACCACCCGCCGGCGATCCCCGGGCGGCACGGAGCGCCTCGGCGGCGGGGTACCTGCCGGCGCGACACGACCACGCGCGTCGCGCGAGCACCCGGGCCAGCGCCGCGCGCGATCCGGGCAGCCGCCCGGGCACCGTGACCTCGGCGCCGTGGAGGATCACCCCGTAGGGGCACGTCGAGGCGGCGGCCCGAGCAGCCCGAGCGGCAGTGCGGGATCGAGCAGGACCAGGTCGACCTCGTGCTCGGCGCGCGATCGGCGCACGGCCGCCAGCGCACCGGGTGTCGGGAAGAAGAGGATGGGCTCGGGCACGCGCTCGATGTGCACCCCGCGCTCGGCCTGCTCGGCGTCGAAGGCGGCGGCGCCGTCGTGCGACGACGCGGTCAGCACCGACGTAGGTCGACGGGGTCGAGCCGGCGCCACAGGTCCCAGAGATAGTTCTGGATGCCGCCCACCTTGGGCGGGAAGTCGTTGGTGACGAGCAGGTGGCGCTTCACCGGGCCCCTCGTCGCGCGGCCGCCCGAGCCCGCGGTGCCCGCCCTGCGGCCGCTACCCGGCCCGCGTGCTGAAGCGCAACGTCGGCACGAGGCCGGCGCGCTCGAGCATGCGCATGGCGCGGGCCTCGTCGGCGTCGATGACCACGGCGTCGTCGGGCTCCCGCCCGAGGAGGAAGCTGACGACGCAGTCGTCACAGGCCGCGGTGCCCCGCAACGCACAGCAGTCGCAGTCGATGGTGAGCCCGCCGGCGTTGTCGGTGCGGGGCTCGAAGTCGGTGTCCCTGGATGTCGGCATGACGATGACCCTCTCTGTACGGGCCAAGCATGACGGAGGGGTGTGACACGCCCCGGTGCCACGGCGCTAGGCCGGGCGCAGGGCGGCCAGGCAGACCTGCAGCGTCTGGTCGAGGCCCCAGGCCACGCTCTCGGTGAGCACCGCGTCCGCCGCGGCGACCACGAGGAAGGGCGGGCCGGCGACCCGGTACTCGGGAACGCGGTCGTGCTCATCACCACCGCGACGCCGAGCGCGTCCGGCGCGTCGCCGGCGAGCGCCGCGATCGCCGCGGGGTCCTCCTTCTCCGGGCCCCGGGTGACCACGGCCAGCCGGGCCGCGTCGGCCAGGCCGGCGTGCAGGCCGGCCAGGCCCTCCCACAGGTCGCGACATCCGAGGCAGGCCGCCGAGAGGAACAGGAGCACGACCGGCGCGGCGGCCTCCGTCACCTCGACGCGGCAGGGGGCGCCCTCGGGGTCGACGCCGGCCACGTCGTGCGGGCGCGTCGTCGGATGGTCGGTGTAGGTGGGGATGGGGCGGAGCCGGCTCAGGATCTCCGCCGGCGGCTCGGTCACGGCACCTTCGACGGTGCGCCGGGCTCGGTGTGCTCGTCCTCGCCGATCTCGACCACGCTGCGCCCGTGGCCGCACCAGCGGCACACGACCTCGTCGACGTGCCGGGAGAGCACCTCGGTGTCCTCGACGACGAGCTGTCGCCGCCCACCGTGTAGTGGTAGAAGGACTTGGTCCGTTCGGAGACGGTGACGTCGAAGCGGGTGAGGTTGCCGCAGCCGTCACAGCGGTATCGAGGGGCGTCCACGCCGGTCCACGGTAGTCCGCGGCGCGGTGACGCCTCCTCCGCCCCGGCGTGGCCTCTACGCGCTCGGCCAGCACCTCGCCGATCGCGACGCTGGTCAAGGTGACGCCCGGTGCGGTTGCCGTCCGCCGGCGGCGCGGCGGCACGGGCCTGCTCCTCGGTCTCGAACACCGCGACGGACGTGCCGTGGGTGTCGTCGAGGCGGACCCAGTAGGCGGCGACGAAACCCGGGCGCCGCCTTGACCTGGGGGACGAGCTCGTCGAGGCCCTTCCGGGCGGCATCGGGGTCGGTGATCTCGACGTTGACGACGACTGCGTGCACGGATCCTCCCTCGTTCGTGGCTGCCCAGATCCTGGCACGACACGCGCGTCGACGCTCGGGTGCAGCGCCGGGTGCCGCCGGGGGCCGCTAGATGCGGTTCGAGGAGCTCGCTCTTCTTGGCGGCGAACTCCTCCTCGGAGAGGATGCCGCGCCTGCGCAGGTCGTCGAGCTCGATGAGGCGGTCCCGCAGCTCGAAGGGGACGGCGCTCGCCGCCCGCCCGCCCGTGCCCGGGTCCGTCCCCTGGCCGCCCGGCGCCGTGGGCTGTCGGCGGACGAGGCGCTCACGCCGAAGGGCGGCGTGTCGTGCTCGTCGTCGTCGTCCTGCTCGTCGTCCGTCCTCGCTCGGCGCGGCGTCGCGCTCGGCCGCGCTCGTCGAACGGACGCATGTCGGTCGGGATGGGCTCGCGGTGGCCGCCCCCGACGATCTCGTTGATCTGCGAGTTGATGACGCGCTGCACGACGGCGGGCTTGCGCATGTACTCGAGCGTCATGGAGTCGTCCTCGCCCTGCACGTCGATGACGAGGCTCCCGGTGCCGAGGATCCGCTCGATGAGCGCCTGGCGGATGTTGACCTCGGTGATGCGCTGCAGACGCAACTGCACCGTGTCGCGCCCGAGGATGCCCTGGCGCACGAGGATGCGGGTCGACGTCAGCGCGACGTCGTAGGAGCGCCAGCGGACGTAGCGGCCCAGCAGCCACAGCCCGGGGACGAGGGCGATGATGAGGAACGGGTAGTTGGTCCACCCGGGCGGGTTGCGCCACACGACCAGCAGCACGATGATCCCCGCCCACACCCCGATGGACGTGAAGAGCGGGCCGAAGAGGAAGATCCAGTGCGGGCGCAGCTCGGCCAGCAGCTCCTCGTCCTCGTTGAGGAACTTCCGAGGCAGGGCCATCGCGCCAGGCTACCGGCGGCCCTCGGCCGGCCGGTGACACGGCGGCCCGGCCTAGCCTGGGCTCCATGCCCTATGCCGAGGTGGAGCCCGACGAGATCAAGGCCCGCATCGCACGCGGCGAGGACGTCTTCCTCCTCGACGTGCGCGAGCCGGACGAGGTGGCGGCCTGGGCCTACCCCGTCGGCGTGAACATCCCGCTGGGCCAGCTGGGCGACCGGCTCGACGAGCTGCCGCCGCGACGTCACCATCGTGGTGGCCTGTCACGTGGGAGGCCGCTCGGCCACCGCCGCCAAGGCGCTGAGCGACGCGGGCTGGACGGCGGAGAACCTCACCGGCGGCGCCGTCGCCTGGGCGGCCGGGGAGCCCGGCGGATAAGGGCGTGCCGCTCCGGGGAGCGGCGCTCACCCCGCCGAGGCCTGCGGTGACCCCGGCGCCGGGCCGGGAGCGGTCACCAACCCGTGCACCATGGCGGCGGCGAACCGGAAGGCGCCCGCAGAGTAGGCACGACACGACTCGCGCACCTCGGCGACCGGGCAGAAGTGCACGCCGTCCGCGGAACGGACGATGTTGGACCGCACACCGTCGACCACCGGCCCCGTGCACGGTTCCCCGATGGAGCAGGGCAAGGTCTGCGCGTAGGTCCCGCCCGGGCCCTCGACGGCCAGGCCGGCGTCGACGAACGTCACGTGCCCGGGATCGGCCGCCGCAATCTGGGCATACTGCCGGTTGAGCGCGTCCCAGTTGGGCACGGACTCCTGCTGCTCTCGGGTGACCGGGGCGCCGACCAGGAAGACGTGGGCACCGGTTCGGGACCCAGATGCCGATCGCCGCCATCGTGTCGGCCCGGTACTTGGCGTAGTAGGCCGGCGTGTAGTAGCCGACGTCAGCCATGCAGGGGGTGGTGGCGTTCCCGCTGAACTCGAGCATCACGGCCTCGAAGTGTTGTCGTCGTCGCCATCGTGCGCATCCGGCCCAGCCAGTCGCAGAGCGCCGTCCCCCCGTGCGAGGAGTAGTAGGTGGTGTTGGAGGTGTCCTCGGCTGCCATGAGCCGCTTGAAATACGGCTGCGCCTGTTGTGCGAGAGAGTCGCCGTACACCGCGACCCGCGCCGGGTACAACCGGGGGATCGGGCCGACCGCGCTCGGCGAGTGCGGGGCGCCCGAACCCGACGTCGAGGTCGAGGGCTGGTTCGAGCAGGCCGCCAGCAGGACAGCGCGACCACCAGGGCGAGCGGGACCAGCGAACGAGCACGCCTGGCGCCTGCCCGTCTCGGCGGCGCCGGTGACGCCATGGATCCCCGATCAACGACACCCCTCCGCGGTCGACAATTCGTTCTAGGCGAGGCCGACACCCTCGATGTCCGCCGACGGCGTGATGTCTGGGAGCCGACGCATGCGGAACGAATTGGCGAAACCGAGAAGTGAGGCCAGGGCCGGAACGAGCAACGCTATCTGGAGGGAGAGGTTCCGGGCATGCGTGTTGATGGCGAGGATCTCGTCCTGCACCGCCTTGGGCTCCCCGGCAATCTGCTGCTGGAGCTGCGTGTTGCTCATGATCTCGGCATCGTGCTCGAGCTCCCCCGAAATCTGCTGTTGCTGGGCCGGCGGGATCACCGGACTGGCCTGCACCTGGTGGTTGAAGCTCAGCGCCAAGGCCCACAGCATCAGTCCAGCCCGCGATGGCGAGCCCGAATGAAAGCCCGAACGATCCTGCCGCGGAGTTCACGCCGGCGGCCTCGCTCACCCGCTCTTCGCTGATGGGTGCCAGCGTGAAGTTGTTCAGTTGCGACACCAGCATGCCGAGACCCGAGCCGCAGATCACCAAGGGCGATGACGAGATACGACCCGAAGTCCACCCTCGGCACCAGCGGAATGATCGCCGCCATACCGACGGTGCTCAGGGCGAAGCCGGTCAGGACGATCTGTGCGGGCCGCGAATCGGCCTGCCTTCCGGCCGGCGAGCAGGCCATGCCGAACATCGAGAGCAGGGGCGAGCGACAGGGCGATCATGGCGCCGCCCAGCGTGATCTGCTGGAGCATCTGCTGCGAGATCCCGATGCGGAAGTTCAGGTGCTTGAACAGGCCGGGATCCAGCAGCGTGGGCTTCCCGTGGCGCTTGCGCCACACCAGCCAGTAGGCGAACGCGGCGAGCGTCGCGGCGCCGATCCCCATGATCAGCCCGCACGTACCGGCCGCCCTCCTGCCAGACCAGGATGCCGAGCACGAGGCCACCCATGCCGACGATGGAGAGGATGGAGCCCACGGCGTCGATCCGGCGGGGCCCGGTGTAGGGGACGTCCTTGACGAGGCGGATCTCGGACAGCACCGACGATGATCAACGCCTCGAGGCCGAAGCCCACCCGCCAGGACAGGAAGGTCGTCAGGAAGCCGCCCGGAGCGGGCCAGCGCCCGGCTGGCCCGATGCCCCGCCGAGGCTCGCCCGCCGTGGGCCGCTCGGGCGAAGCTCCCGTGGATGAGGGACTGCATCGCCGGCAGCAGGAGCGAAGCGCCGAGCCCACCGATGACCGCCCAGAAGATGATGATGGTGTTCAAGTTCTGGGCGAGGGTCATGGCCACCGCACCCACGAGATAGCCGAGGAGGCCGATCACGTAGGCACGCCGTCGTCCCATGAGATCGCCCAACTTGGAGTTGGTCAGGATGAAGGCCGCGGAGACGAGGGCCTCCAGCGCGATGGCCGACTGGACCCCGCTCGCCGTCGTGTGCAGGTCCTTGATGACCGCGGAGATCGACACGTTCATCAGCGACGTGTCGACCACCAGCACGAACATGGCCATGGCCAACAGGAGCGCCAGGCGGGGGTTGCCCTCCCCCTGCTCGGCCGGCTCGCGATCGTGAGCCGCTGCTCACGAGAGAGGAGCGACCCCTTCGGACCTCTGTGCAGGCACCCCGACGTGGGTGCTCATGGCGGGGCCGCCGGATCACGTTTCAACTGTCCTCTGGGTGCGAGACGGCAGCCGGGACTTTGGTCCCTTCTGGCGGCTCGGTGGCCGGGGTTCCCGAGCGTGCGAGCACGCATCGGTTCGGTCCACCCAACGGGTCAACCGCAGTCGGTAGGGCTGGTGGGGATCAACCCCGACCCAGGATTACTGAGTCCTACTGCTCTGACCGCTGAGCTACAGCCCCACAGGGTTTGCCGACACCCCGGTGCGGGCACCCGCGGCCAGACCCGCCCGGCGTGGCGCCGCCCGGCCATGGTGCGCCAGCGCCGTCGACGGGACCGCCCCCGGCGGCCCCGCTGGCCGGCTCGGGACCCGTGGATCGCTCGTCGCCGTCGCCGTGGTGTGGGGCCTGTGGGAGCTCCGCCCCGAGCTGCGCGCCGTGCCGTATCTCGACGACAGCTCGCTGCACCAGCAGATGGTGCGCGTGGCGGCGAGCCGCATCAGCCAGGGCCACCTGCCCCTGACGAGCTGGTTCCCCTACCTCGGGCTGGGCTCGCCGCAGTACCTGCACTACCAGAGCCTGCCCTCCATGATCTCGGGGTCGATCGGGACGGCGTTCGACCCCGACACCGTGTTCCGCTGGTCGCTGTACCTGCTGCTCGCGCTGTGGCCGCTCTCGGTGTACTGGGGCGGCCGCCTGTTCGGCCTGGGCCGCTGGACCGCGGCGTCGGCCGCGGCGGTGTCGCCCTTCCTCGCATCGGCCGCCGGCATCGGCTACGAGACGAAGGCGTACGTCTGGGTCGGCTACGGCGTGTGGACGCAGTTGTGGGCGGCGTGGACGCTCCCACTGGCGTGGGGCTTCACCTACCGGGCCCTGTCGTCACTGCGCGCCGCGCTGCCCGCCGTCCTCTTCGTCATGCTGACGGTCGCCCTCCATTTCGAGACGGGGTACCTGGCCTTCGTGCCGCTGGTGGTGTGGCCGTTCCTCGTCCCCTCCGACCTGTGGCGCCGCCTCGGACGCGCGCTCGTGGTCGGCGTCGCCGCGCTGGGCGCCTCGGCCTGGGTCATCGTGCCGCTGCTCGACCAGTCGCACTGGGCGGCGCGCAACCAGGTGCTCGGCGGCACCGGCCTCGAGAACGGGTACGGCGCCCGTCAGATGCTGTCGTGGCTCTTCACCGGCCAGATCTACGACGCCGGCCGCTGGCCGGTCGTCACGGTGCTCGTCGGGGTCGGCCTGGCGGTGTGCATCGCGCGCTGGCGCTCGAGCGTGGCGGGTCGCGCGCTGGTGAGCATCTGGGTCGTGACGCTGCTCATGACGTTCGGGCGGACCACGTTCGGCTCCCTGTACCGCGTCCTGCCCGGCAGCAGCGACATCTTCATCCGGCGCTTCCAGATGGGCCTGCAGCTCTCGGGGATCCTCCTGGCCGGGATCGGCGTCGTGTTCGTGGGCCGCCTCGTGCTCGACGCCGCCCTGCGCCTCTTCCCCGAGGAGCGGCGCGCCCGGGTGACCGAGCCCGCCGGCCGCGGGCTCGTCGCGGCGGCGTGCATCGTCGCGCTCGTGATCGGGCTCGCACCGGCCTGGAGCGCGCTCGACTCCTACGACGGCCACAACGCGACGAACATCGGCCTGCAGGCGGACGCCGACGCCCGGCAGGACCCGCAGATCGACCGGCTGCTCGCCTACGTGCGCGCCCACCCGCAGGGCCGCGTCTACGCCGGGCTCCCGACGAACTGGGGCCAGGACTTCCTCGTCGGCGCGGTCCCGGTGTTCAAGTACCTCGAGAGCAAGAACGTCGACGAGGTGGGCTACACGCTGCGCACCGCCTCGCTCATGACGGACCCCGAGTACTTCTTCGACGAGGGCAACCCGGGCGACTACCCGCTCTTCGGCATCGGGTACGTCATCGTCCCGGACACGATGGCGCCCCCGGTCCCGGCGCACCGGGTCGGCTGCGCGGGCACCTACTGCCTGTGGGCGCTCCCCCAGCCCGGCTACATCCACGTGTACGACACCACGGGCGTGCTCACCGCGACCCGGGCCGACGTCGGCTCGCAGAGCCAGGCCCTGCTCGCCTCCCCGCTCCTGCGCCAGGCGCGGGACCTGACGGTGGCCTTCAACGGGCAGGCGGCCGCCGCGCCGACGGCGGGGGCGCCGGCGCCGTGCCGGAGGGGCCGCCGGGCCGGGTGCTCACCGAGCACGCCGACCTGGCCAACGGCGTCGCCCGCGCCGTGGTCCGGACGAACCGGAGGGCGACGGTCGTCCTCAGCGCGTCCTACGACCCGGGCTGGCGCGCCACCGTGAACGGGCGCCCGGTCCCGACGGTCATGGTGGCGCCGGCGCTCGTCGGCGTCGTCGTGGGGCCGGGGGTGCACACCGTCGCCTTCGGCTACGGCGGCTACGGGTCGTACGGCCTCCTGTGGGCGCTGGCGGTCGCCGTCTTCGTCGTCCTGGCCCTGGCGCCGCTCGTGTGGCGGCGCGTCCGGCGGGCCTGACCTACTGCAGGTACTGCTCGACGACGTCGGGCGAGCGCGGCTGGGCGGCGTCGGGGTCCTGGCCCGGCGCTGCGCTTGGCCCGGCGCTGGCGCAGCAGGTCCCACATCTGGTCCAGGGCGACCTCGAGCTCCTGCTTGCGCCGCAGCTCGTCGTCGCTGAGCCCCTCGCCGACGTGCGCCTCCTCGAGGCGCTGCTCCTCCTCGGCGAGCTCGCTGATCCGCCCCACGATCTCCTTGTCGTCCATGTGCGCTCCGATCGCCTGTCGCTCCGTCGTACCGGCCCGGGCCGGTGGGACCCGCGCCAGTCTGCCCGGCCTCAGGCCGCGGCGCCCAGCTCGCCGCCGCCGGCGGCGGCCGCGGCCTCCGTGCCCGCACCGGACAATGCCGGTGTGAGCACGTCGGCGATGGTGGCGGCCAGGTGGAACGTCATGACCTTGCGCACCTCCTCGGGCACGTCCTCGAGGTCGGGGCCGTTGCGCTCCGGCAGGACCACCTCGGTGAGGCCGGCCCGGTGGGCGGCCAGCACCTTCTGCTTGACCCCGCCGATGGGCAGCACCCGGCCCTGCAGCGTGACCTCGCCGGTCATCCCGACCACCGACCGCACCGGGACCCCGCGCAGCAGGCTGACGAGCGCCGTCGTCATGGTGACCCCGGCCGACGGGCCGTCCTTGGGGACGGCGCCGGCGGGGACGTGGACGTGGAAGCGCTTGCCGGCGAAGGCCGCCGGGTCGATCCCGAGCTCCCCCGCGTGCGAGCGCACGTAGGACAGGGCGATCTCCGCCGACTCCTTCATCACGTCGCCGAGCTGTCCGGTGAGGGTGAGGCCCTCGGCGCCGTCCGACACGCTGGCCTCGACGAAGAGGACGTCGCCGCCGGCGCCGGTGACGGCGAGGCCGGTGACCACGCCGGGCACGCTCGTGCGGTCGGCCGCCTCGAAGAAGAAGTGCGGCCGGCCGAGCCAGCCCCGCACGTCCTCGGCCTCGACCGCGACCGGCGCGGTGCGCTCACCCGAGGCCAGCTTCGTCGCCACCTTGCGCAGCAGCTTGCCGAGCTCGCGCTCGAGGTTGCGCACGCCGGCCTCCCGCGTGTAGTCGGCCACGATGGCGCGCAGCGCGTCGTCGCTGATCTGCACCTCGTCCTCGCGCAGCGCCGCCCGGGTCAGCTGGCGGCCGAGCAGGTGGTGCCGGGCGATGGAGACCTTCTCGGACTCGGTGTAGCCGTCGATCCGGATGACCTCCATGCGGTCGAGCAGCGGGCCGGGGATGGTCTCGCTCACGTTGGCCGTGGCGATGAACAGCACCCGCGACAGGTCGAGGTCGACCTCGAGGTAGTGGTCACGGAAGGTGTGGTTCTGCGCCGGGTCGAGCACCTCGAGCAGCGCCGAGGACGGGTCGCCCCGGTAGTCGGCGCCGATCTTGTCGACCTCGTCGAGCACGATGACCGGGTTCATGGTCCCGGCCTCGCGCAGGGCGCGCACCAGGCGGCCCGGCTGGGCCCCGACGTAGGTGCGGCGGTGGCCGCGGATCTCGGCCTCGTCGCGCACGCCGCCGAGCGAGACGCGGACGAACTTGCGCCCGAGGGCGTTCGCCACCGACTCGCCGAGCGACGTCTTGCCGACGCCCGGCGGGCCGACGAGGGTCAGGATGGCCCCCGAGCCGCGCCCGTCCACGGGCGCGAGGCCGCGCTCGGCCTGCAGCTTGCGCACGGCGAGGTGCTCGAGGATGCGCTCCTTCACGTCCTCGAGCCCGTCGTGGTCGGCGTCGAGGATGCGCGACGCCTCGGCGATGTCGAGGCGGTCCTCGGACTCGACGCCCCAGGGGAGCTCGAGCACGGTGTCGAGCCAGGTGCGGATCCAGCCCGTCTCGGGGCTCTGGTCGCTCGTGCGCTCGAGCTTGTCGACCTCGCGCTCGACGGCCTTGCGCACGTGCTCGGGCAGCTCGCGCGCCTCGAGCTTGGCCCGGTAGTCGTCGGGGTCGGCGTCGTCGCCGTCACCGCTGATCTGGCCCAGCTCCTTGCGGATGGCATCGAGCTGGCGGCGCAGCAGGAACTCGCGCTGCGTCTTCTCCATGCCCTCCTCGACGTCGGTCTTGATCTTCTCGCGCAGGGTGAGGTCGGCCAGGGTGTCGCGGGCCCAGCCGAGGACGAGGCGCAGCCGCGCTTCGACGTCGAGCGTCTCGAGGACCTCGACCTTCTGCGTCAGCGACAGGTCCGGCGAGTAGCCGGCCACGTCGGCCAGGCGGCTCGGCTCGGTGATGTCGCGCAGCTGGGCGGCGATGCGCCCGGCGCCGCGGGAGTGCAGGATGTTCTCGAGCACGGCGCGGTACTCGCGGGCCAGCTCGTGGACGGCCGGCGTGGGCTCGGGCTCGGCCAGCGGCTCGACCTCGACCCACAGCGCGTCCCCGGTGCCGGGGACGCCGGTGCCGATGACGGCGCGGGAGTCACCCCGGATGGCCACCGCCGGCAGGCCGCCGGGCAGGTCGCCCTCCTCCATGACCTCGGCGATCACGCCGACGCTGGCGAAACGGCCGTCGATGTGGGGCACCAGCAGGAGCCGGCCGCCCGACGAGCGCGCCGCCTCGACGGCCGCCCGGGCCTCGTCGGACTCGAGCGCCATGGTGAAGACCATGCCGGGCAGGACCACCCCGGAGGTCAACGGGAGCAATGGGAGTGTCACGTTTTCGTTCGTCATGGGAGTCTTTCTGTGGTTTCCTCTGACTGGTCAACCATATGGGCGGGTTCCTCATTCCCGAGCGGTCCGGCCCCCGGACCAGGGGCGGAGCAGGACGACGGGGCGGCCACCACCCCGTCCTGCCTACGCTGGGACCCGTGGACGGGACGACCCCAGCTCCGGGCCCCGGTCAGGCCGGGGGGACGACGCTGGCCCCGTCCCGGCCGGCGCCCGACCTCGAGGACGGCGACCACGACCGCATGGCCCACATCGTCCTCGAGGGCTACACGCCCAAGGGGGGCGACTTCGTCTCGATGGGCCCGAGCGTGGTCGAGGGCATGGTCAACCGCACCGCGGTGCGGGCGCTCTGCGGCAAGGAGTGGGTCCCGGGCCGTGACCCCGGGCGCTACGGCCTGTGCCCCACCTGCAAGGAGATCGCCGAGGGCATGGGCTGGAAGATCCCGGCCGGCTGACGCCCGGTTGCGGGCGTCCACCGGTGCCGGCCCGGCGCGGTATTCCGGGCCGACGGCGCCGCGCCCAGCTACCGTGCGGCGAGTCGATCGGCATGGGCGGGGCGACGACCGCCCGGAGGGAGCACGTTGGCACAGGTCAGCTTCGAGGGGGTCACCAAGCGGTTCGGCGAGACCACGGCCGTCGACGGCCTCACGCTGTCGGTCCCCGACGGCGAGCTCCTCGTCCTGCTCGGCTCGTCGGGCTGCGGCAAGACGACGGCGCTGCGCCTCGTGGCGGGGCTCGAGGAGCTGAGCGACGGCACCGTGTCCATCGGCGACCGCGTCGTCAACGACGTCGATCCCAAGGACCGCGACGTCGCCATGGTCTTCCAGAGCTACGCGCTCTACCCGCACCTGACGGTCGGGAAGAACATCGAGTTCCCGCTCCGCCAGCGCGGCGTCGACAAGGAGGAGCGCGCCGACCAAGGTGAAGCGGGCGGCCGAGACCCTCGGGCTGGGCGAGCTGCTCGACCGCAAGCCGGCGCAGCTCTCGGGCGGCCAGCGCCAGCGCGTGGCGCTGGCGCGGGCCATCGTGCGCGAGCCGCTGGTCTTCCTGATGGACGAGCCGCTCTCGAACCTCGACGCCGCGCTGCGCGTGCAGACCCGCGCCGACATCGTCGAGCTGCAGAACCGGCTGCGCACCACGACGCTCTACGTCACCCACGACCAGGTCGAGGCGATGACGATGGGGCACCGCATCGCCGTCATGAGCGAGGGCAAGCTGCAGCAGGTGGCGACGCCCGAGGACCTCTACGCCCACCCGGCCAACGCCTTCGTCGCCCACTTCCTCGGCAGCCCCGGCATGAACCTGGTCGAGGGGATGCTGGTCGAGAGCGGGACGCCCGACGCCGCGGGCGGGACGGGGCGGGGCACGCTCTGCGTCGCCTTCCCGGGAGCCTCGGTGCCGCTGCCGGCCGCGGTGGCCGAGAGGGTGCGGGGCACGGGCCCCGACGTCGTGCTCGGCCTGCGCCCCGAGTCGCTGCGGCTCAGCCCCGACGGCTCGATCGCCGCCTCGGTGATCATCGTCGAGCTGCTCGGCGCCGAGACGCACGTGATCTGCCACACCGAGACCGGGGCCCGGGTGATCGTGCGCCAGAACGCGGGGGCGGCCAAGCCCGGCATCGGCGACGCCGTGCGCATCGCCGTCGACGACGACCCGCAGGCGTACCACCTCTTCGACTCGGCCACCGGCGAGCGGCTGGGGGGACCGTGACGGCGGCGAGCATGCCGGTCGAGGCGGCGGTGAGCGCGGTCGCCCCGCCGATCGACCACGGCGGCCTGCGGAGGCGCCTGCGCAAGGAAGCTGCGCTGGCCTACCTGTTGCTCGTCCCCGCCATGGTGCTCTTCGGGGTGTTCTCCTTCTATCCCTTCGTGCGCAACTTCAAGCTCATGCTCTACCAGACGCCACCGGTTCCCGGATTGCCGGCGCACTACGTGGGCCTGCACCAGATCATCCCGACCATCACATCGACCTCGTTCACCCAGAGCCTGGTCACCACGTTCGTCTTCGTGCTCCTCGTCGTGCCGATCAGCCTCATGCTCGGGCTCGCACTCGCGGTGGCGGCCCACCGCAAGCTCAAGGGCATGACGGTGTACCGGGTGATCTTCTCCTCGACGGTGGTCAGCTCCGTCGCCGTCGCCTCGGTCGTCTTCGGGACGCTGCTCAACCCGGTCGTCGGGCTGCTCCCCTGGCTCGGCATCAACCCGACCCCGCCTGCGCTCGAGAGCACGACCTGGGCCCTGCCCTCGGTGGCGCTCATCACCATCTGGCAGTTCCTCGGGCTCTCGTTCATCATCATGTCGGCCGGGCTGCAGTCGGTCCCCGACGAGCTGCTGGAGGCGGCCCGCATCGACGGCGCCGGCTCGTGGACGAGGTTCTGGCGCATGACCGTGCCGCTGCTCTCCCCCACCATCTTCTTCGCCGTGGTCGTGAGCACGATCTACGCCTTCCAGGCCTTCGGCGCGGTCGACATCCTCATCGGGCCCCAGAACGCGGCCCGGCTGCACACCAACGTGCTCATCTACAACATCGTCAACACGAACACGATCGACCAGAACCCGGGCGCCGCCGCCATCATGGCCACGGTCCTCTTCCTCATCATCTTGGGCCTGACCATCCTGCAGATGCGGTTCTTGGAAAGGCGGGTCAACTATGCCCGCTGAGACCCCGGGGGCCGAGATCACGGCGCCGCGGGACACGGCGTCGGAGTCCGCACCGCATCGCAAGCGGAGCCGGCGGCTGCGGACGATCGGCAGCTACACGGCCCTGACGGCTGCAGCCATCGTCGTGATCTTCCCGATCTACATCACGATCGTCAACTCGCTGCTGGCGCCGGACCAGCTGGTCCAGCAGCCGCCGCCGCTCGTCCCGACCAACCCCCAGTGGCACAACTACACAACGGCATGGACGACCGGCGGAATGTCCAAGTACATGGCGACCTCGGCGATCATGACGGCCGTCATCGTCATCGGCCAGCTGGTCACCTCCATCCTCGCCGCCTACGCCTTCGCGTTCCTGCGCTTCCCCTTCAAGCGCACCCTGTTCGTGGTCTGCCTGGCCACGCTGATGATCCCGCTCGAGGTGACGTTCATCACGAACCTCGACACGGTGACCTCCCTGCACTGGTTCAACTCGTACGAGGGCCTGGCGATCCCCTTCCTCGCCACCGGGTTCGGCATCTTCCTGCTGCGCCAGGCCTTTCTGCAGATCCCCCGCGACCTCCAGGAGGCGGCCCAGCTCGACGGGTACGGGCACCTGCGCTTCATGACCCGGGTCGCCGTGCCGCTCGCCCGCCCCTCGCTCGCCGCCCTCGCCGTGTTCTCGTTCCTCGGCGCATGGAACCAATACCTGTGGCCGCTCGTCTCGACCGGCGGCTCGACGCCTCTCTACACCGTGCAGCTCGGCTTGAAGCAGCTCCTCGGCAGCCAGGTGACCCAGATCCCCGTCTCACTCGCCGGCGCGGTCCTGGCGTTCGTGCCGCTCGTGATCCTGCTCCTCATCTTCCAGAAGCAGCTGGTGCGGAGCCTCACCGCCGGCGCGGTGAAGTAGGGCGCCAGCCGACGCGGCGGCTCCGGTGCTAGGCAATAGACATGCGGACCTCTCGCCCTCTCCCGATTCGCCGCCGCCGTGCTGTGCGTGGCATCGGCCACCACCGCCACCACAGCCGTCATCGCCGCTTCCGGTGCGCCGGCGGCCGGCGCGGCGACCAAGCTCCCCGCCTGCAACCTCAAGGCCCTCGCCAACAACAAGGGCGTGGTCAGCATCAACTTCTGGGAGTCCGCCAACAGCGCCAACCTGACGACGCTGCAGGCGATCACCGCCGCCTTCAACTCGTCGCAGTCCAAGGTGCACGTGACGCTGGTCACCCAGTCGGGGTACGACGACACGTGGCAGAAGTATCTCGCAGGCCTCTCCAACGGGCAGCTGCCTGCTGCGGCACAGCTCGAGGACCAGCGCACCCAGGCGGCCATCGACACCGGCTCCTTCCTCCCGGTCCAGTCGTGCATGAACGCCGCCAAGTACTCGACGAGCGACTACCTCCCGCGCCCCCTCGCCTACTGGAAGGTGAACGGCGTGCAGTGGGCACTGCCCTTCGCCGTCTCGGCGCCGATCCTCTACTACGACCAGAACGCCTTCACGAAGGCCGGGATCAGCAGTCCCCCAGCCACCCTCTCCCAGATGGTGGCCGACGCCAAGACGCTCAAGGCCTCCGGCTCGGGCATGGGCCTGGTACTCGACCCCTGGCACCTCGAGACCTGGCTGGCGACGGCAAACACGCTCTTCGTGAACAACAAGAACGGCCGCAGCTCGCGGGCGACGGCAGGCGTGTTCAACAACAAGACATCAGTCTCCATCTTCGGCCAGCTCAAGCAGCTCGTGACCTCGGGTGATGCCACCACCAACCCGTCGACCGGCCCCAACGAGTACGACAACCTCCTCGGCATTGGAAGCGGCAAGTACGGCATGACCCTCGAGACCTCGGCGGCGCTCGGCACGGTGACCAAGCTGCTGGGGAGCGGGCAGTACTCCAACGTGAAGCTCGGCATCGGGTCCTTCCCCGTCTATAGCTCCTCGGTGCAGGGCGGGGTCGAGCCGGGCGGCTCCGGCGTCTACATCTCGAACAAGGTGCCCGCTCTTCAGCAGGCCGCCGCCTGGCAGTACCTGTCCTACCTCTGCAACACCCAGTCCCAGGCCACCTGGGCGGCGGGCACGGGGTACATCCCGGTGCGCAAGTCCTCGGCGCAGACGGCGACCGTCCAACACCTGTGGGCCACCAATCCCGGGTACAAGGTCGCCTACAACGAGATCAACAACGGCGCCAACACACCGGCGACCTCGGGGTCGGTCATCGGCCCCTATGCCGGCGTGCGCACCGACATCTTGAACGCCGAGATCTCCATGTTCACCGGCGGCGTGTCGGCCTCCAACGCGGTGAAGTCGGCCCAGTCGAACGTCAACAGCACCATCTCGAGCTACAACAGCCGGCTGGGCGTCTCCTAGCCCGACCCGGCCTCGCCCGCCGGCTCGGGGGGTCGCAGCTCGCGGCGCGACCGGAACGGCGCCACCAGCTTCTCGATGAGCGCCATCAGCGCGCCGCCCGCGACGCCCGGGACCATGCCCGAGAGCGGGCGCTCCACCGCAGCGGGGATGGGGTGGCGCGATCGCCTCGTCGGACCGGGACGGGGCCGACCGCACGCCCGGCGGCATAGGGGGGGAGGACCGCCGGGCTGTGCGTCCAGCCGCCCTGCTGTTCCTTCAGCCCGTCAGAGCTGGAGGGGGTCGTTTCGAGAGCGCCCTTGCCGCCTGCCACACCGGGCGCACCGGGACGGGGCGAATCGAAAACCTCGTGCAGGGTCTTCCGCCGGAACCCCACGACCCCTTGTCACGCCAGGTCCTGAGAGTTCCGGCAGATCTCGTCGTCACCGAAACCAGGTCGGCACCTCCTCTTCGAGGGGACGGTTCCACTGTGGGCGGTCCGGGGCGCGCACGCCAGGGTCGAAGGTCCCACGGTGCAGTGCGGCGCGGTCGCATCGGCCGCGGTGGACGCGGAGCGGTCGTGGGCCACGGAGGCGGCGGCCTCCGACGGGTCGGGCGCCGGACGCGAAGCGGCGCTCCCCGATGGCCGTGCATCCGAACGACACACAGACGAGCGCTCTCAAATTGATCGGCTCTGAGGGGGCCGCGATCAAGAGAGCCGAAAGTCACAACGCGCACCATCACCGCCATTGCAGCAGCGCTTGGGTACCATCGCACAGGCAATGACCCTCGTGGCGCGGTCCGTGTGGTGAGGCGACGGGGATGGTGATCCACGAGATCGTGCCCGCCGAACGCGTCGCGACGGCGGCCTACCAGGCCATGTTCGAACACACCTCCGAGGGTGTGCTGTTCTCCACGCCCGGCGGCCGCATCACCGGCGCCAACCCGGCCGCGGCCGCGCTGCTCGGCCGCGGCCCCGAGGACATCAGCCGGCTCGGCATGGCCGGCCTCGTCGACCACGAGGACCCCCGCTGGGGGCTGGCGATCGCCGAGCGGGACCGCAGCGGGTCGTGGGTGGGCCTGGTGCGCTTCCGCCGGGGCGACGGCCGGATGGTCGAGATGGAGACGACGACACGGACGTTCCGTGACCCCGACGGCGCCGTCCAGATCCTGAGCATCCTGCACGACGTCGCCGGGCGCCTCGCCATCGAGCGCGAGATGGAGGAGCTGAGTGCCCGCCTCGTCGAGCTCGCGCAGGGCGACGAGCTGACCGGCTTCCAGAACCGCCGGGGACTGCTCGTGGCCGGCAACCGCCTGCTGCAGGCGGCCGACCGCGAGGGCTCCGACGTCATGATCCTCTTCGCCGACGTCGAGAACGTGCAGGAGCTCAACGCGCGCATCGGGCTCCACGCCGGCGACGCGGCCCTCCAGGCCGTGGCGCGCGCGCTCTCGGTCGCCTTCCGCACGAACGACGTCCTGGCGCGCATCGGCGGGACCCAGTTCCTGGCGCTGGCGCGCGGCCTGTGCGAGGCCGAGTGCGCCGCCGTCATGCGGCGCATCGGCGACCATCTCGCCGACCCGGGGACGGCGGCGTACGTCGGCGGCGCGGTCGGGGTCTCCTTCGGCTGGACCACCCGCGAGGCCGGCGACCGCGCCTCCCTGGCCGAGCTCGTGGCCCGGTCGGATCGGGCCATGCTCGACGCCAAAGAGGCCCGGCAGGCCGCCCAGGGCCCCCAGGCCCGGCGCGCCTGACCCCGCCCTGGACCACCGCTGACAAGGGATTTTCCCTTCCGGCGTCCGCCGGTCGCAATACATGACTATTCCACTTGTATTTAGCAACCCGCGTGGTTTAGGGTGCTTCGATGCACGAACGAACCCCCCACCCAAGCCGCGCCCGGTGCCGTCTCGGCCCGGCCGGCGCCGCCCGCGCCGGCGGATCGCCGCCGTGGGCACCCTCGCCCTGTCCGCCTCCGCCCTGGCCCTGAGCGCGCTCCCCGCCGGCGCCCAGAGCGGCAGCGTGAGTCTGGTCGCCTACTCGACGCCCAAGCCCGCCTACACCGTCCTCGCCACCGCCTTCGCCAAGACGAAGGCGGGCGCCGGCGTCACCGTCTCGCCCTCCTTCGGGCCCTCGGGCACGCAGGCCACCTCGGTGGTCGACGGGCTGCCGGCCGACCTGGTCAACTTCTCGCTCGAGCCCGACATGGCCAAGCTCGTCAAGGCCGGGCTGGTGTCCAGCTCGTGGGACCAGGGGAAGACCAAGGGCATGGTGACGGACTCCATCGTCTCGTTCGTGGTGCGCCCCGGGAATCCCAAGCACATCACCACCTGGGCCGACCTGGTGAAGTCGGGCGTCGGGGTCATCACGCCCAACGTGTTCAGCTCGGGCAGCGCGAAGTGGAACATCATGGCGGCCTACGGGGCCGAGAGAGCGCTGGGCGAGACGCCCGCGCAGGCGCAGCAGTACCTCGCCAAGCTGCTGCACAACGCCGTGGCGCAGCCCTCCAGTGCCAGCGCCGCGCTGCAGACCTTCCTCTCCGGCCAGGGCGACGTGCTCCTCGACTACGAGGACGACGCCCTCTACGCCAAGACGAAGGGCGAGCCCGTCGACGTCGTCACGCCGCCGCAGACGATCCTCATTCAGAACCCGATCGCGGTCACCAAGACGGCCGGGCCCGCGGCCAAGGCCTTCCTCGCCTACCTGCTCTCCCCCGCCGGCCAGACCGTGTGGGGCCAGCAGGGCTACCGGCCCGTGCTGCCGTCGGTGGCGGCCACGTTCAAGTTCCCCCAACCCAAGACGCTGTTCACCATCGACCACCTGGGTGGCTGGACGTCGGTCAACAAGTCGTTCTTCGACCCCCAGACCGGCATCGTCGCCAAGGTCGAGCAGTCGCTCGGCGTCTCCACCGCGAGCGGGTAGCGACCCGTGACCGGCGTGGACGCCAGCGTCGCCGACCTGGGCCTCCCGGGCGGGGACCACGCGTCCACCGGCCGCCGCCCAGGGCGGGGGCGAGGGCACCGTCACCCCCCCACGGGACCCGCCCCCGTCCTGGCCGCGGCAGGGCACGCGGCCTGGCGCGCCAGCGGCCCGCTGCTCGCCGTCACCTACCTGTCGCTCCTCGTCCTGCTGCCACTGGCCGCGCTGTTCACCACTGCGTTCAGTGGCGGCTGGAGCGCGTTCTGGGCCGCCGTCACCCAGCCGGAGGCCGTCGCCGCGCTGGAGCTGACCCTCTGGATCTCGTTCGCCGTGGCCGTGGTCAACTCCGTCGCCGGCTTCGCCATCGCCTGGGTGCTGGTCCGCGACGACTTCCGGGGCAAGGCCCTCGTGGGCGCGGTCATCGACCTGCCCTTCGCGCTGCCGACGATCGTGGCCGGCCTCACGCTGCTCGCGCTGTACGGGCCGAGCAGCCCGTTCCACGTCAACCTGGCCGGCACCCGCCTCGGTATCGCGTGCGCGCTGGCCTTCGTGACGCTGCCCTTCTGCGTCCGCAGCGTCCAACCGGTGCTGGCCGAGCTCGATGCGGAGACCGAGGAGGCGGCCTCCTCCCTCGGCGCCAGCCAGCGCCAGGTGCTCCGCCGCGTGATCGTGCCGAGCATCCTGCCCTCGGTGCTGGCCGGCGCCGGCCTCGCCTTCGCCCGCGCCGTCGGCGAGTTCGGCTCGGTCGTGCTGATTTCGGGCAACCTCCCGTTCAAGACCGAGGTCGCCTCCTCGTGGATCTACAGCCTGACCCAGAGCGACACCCCTGATGCCTTCTCCGCGGCCAGCGCGGTCTCGGTCGTGCTCATCGCCATCTCGCTGCTCGTGCTGGTCGGCATCGGCTGGGCCCGCCGCCGCTTCGAAGTCCCCGAGACGATATGAGGCGCTCGCGCTGGCGGCTGCCGCTGCGCGTCGCCGTGCTGGGCTACCTGGCCCTGCTGGTCGTCCTGCCCGTGTCCACGGTGTTCTACCGCGCCTTCCAACACGGGCTCGGCACGGCGTGGGATGCCATCACCGCGCCGGACGCCTTCCATGCCCTGGTGCTCACGCTCCTCGTGGCCGCTATCGCCGTGCCGCTGAACACGATCTTCGGCGTAGGTGTGTCGCTGATCCTGGCCCGCCACCGCTTCCCGGGCGCCTGGCTGCTCGATGCGCTGGTCGACATCCCCCTCGCCGTCTCCCCCGTCGTCATCGGGCTGTCGCTGATCCTCGTCTACGGCCGCACCGGCTGGTTCGGCACCTGGCTGTCCACCGATCACGTCACGGTCATCTACGCCGTGCCCGGCATCGTCCTGGCCTCGGCCGCGGTGTCCCTCCCCTACGTCGTCCGCGAGGTCCTTCCGGTCCTGCAGGAGATCGGGACGGAGCAGGAGCAGGCGGCCCGCACGCTCGGCGCCGGCCCGATCGCCGTGTTCCGCCGCATCACCCTGCCCAACATCCGCCGGGGTCTGGCCTACGGCGTGACGCTCACCACCGCCCGCGTCCTCGGGGAGTTCGGGGCCGTCGCCATCGTGTCGGGTGCCATCGCCGGGAAGACGCAGACCCTGACCCTGTTCATCTCCGCCGGCATAGAAAACCTCGACACCACGAGCGCCTACGTCGGCGCGGTGGCGCTGTGCCTCTCCGCCCTCGTCCTTCTCCTGCTCCTCACGGTGACCGACCGCAACCGGGAGGCCTGGCACGGGAGGGTGGCGGCATGAGCATCCGCGTCGAGTCGATCTCGAAGCGCTTCGGCGACGCCGTGGCGCTCGACGACGTCAGCCTCGACGTCCCGAGCGGGTCGCTCACCGCACTGCTCGGGCCCAGTGGCGGCGGCAAGTCGACCCTGCTGCGCATCATCGCCGGTCTCGACTCGCCCGACAGCGGCACCGTGACGATCGAGGGCGAGGACCTGACCGCCGCGCCGGCGCGCCAGCGCGGCGTCGGCTTCTGCTTCCAGCACTACGCACCCTTCCGCCACCTGACCGTGCGGCGCAACGTCGCCTTCGGCCTCGAGATCCGCCGCCGCCCCAAGACCGAGATCACGGCGCGGGTCGACGAGCTGCTCGAACTGGTCGGCCTGGCGCACCTCGCCGAGCGCTACCCGTCGCAGCTCTCGGGCGGCCAGCGCCAGCGCATGGCGCTGGCGCGTGCGCTGGCGATCGAGCCCAAGGTCCTGTTGCTCGACGAGCCCTTCGGCGCGCTCGACGCGCAGGTGCGCACGCAGCTGCGCCGCTGGCTGCGCGACCTGCACGACACGCTGCACGTGACGACGGTGCTGGTGACGCACGACCAGGAGGAGGCCATGGAGGTGGCGGACCGCCTGGCCGTCGTCAACCACGGACGGCTCGAGCAGGTGGGCACTCCGGCGGAGCTGTACGACCACCCGGCCAACGAGTTCGTGCTCACGTTCCTCGGGCCGGCGACGAAGCTCGACGGCACCTGGGTGCGCCCGCACGACCTCATCGTCCACCGCACGGAGGACGGCCGGCCGGCCGGCGCTGCGTTCGAGGGCACGGTGGCACGCGTCACGCATCTCGGCTTCGAGGTCAAAGTCGACATCGACCTCGCCGACGGCCAGACGTGCTGGGTCCAGCTCAGCCGGGGCAGCGCGGCCGAACTCGGCGTGGCCGCGGGCCAGCGGGTGTGGGTGGCGCGGACCGAGGCCCGCGTGCCGGACCGGCTCCCGGTGCTCGACGACCGAGCCGTCGTTGCCCCATCGGCCATAGGGTGACGGTGTCCGGGCGCACGAGCCGTTGCCCCCGGCCGGTCCGTGTGACAGGGAGCCCCCATGCCCGATCCGACGCAGGACGAGACCGACGCTCCGGAGCCCGGCGGCGAGAACGACCACGCGTCCGATGACACCCGTGAACGCATCGATCGTCACATCGACGAGCAGGAAGAGGAGTCCTTCCCGGCCTCGGATCCCCACGCCGACTGGTCCGGCCCCTCGGCCTGAGCCCGTGACAACGGACCGGGCCCGGTTGCAATGCACATTGTGGCCCTGACCCTGGTACTCGGGTTGCAGCGGGCGTAGGGTGCACCCGAAGGGGGCAAGCGGACGATTGTCGTTCCCCCTTCGTCCGGGGCAGGTCGTCGAGCGGTACGGCGAGTCCCAGGCACGCTTGCGAACCAGGGAGGGAAACGTATGTATCTGTTCAGTCGTACCGCCCGTTTGGGCGAGGGAAACCCCCAGAAGCAGCTGGACTGGGCGCTCAGGATGACCGAGAAGGTCAACCAGATCTCCGAGACCCCGGTGCAGCTGTGGACCACCGTGTTCTCGCCGAGCTCGGGCCGGCTGGTGTGGACGGCCACCGTGGAGAACCTCGTCGAGCTCGAGACGATCGAGAACAAGCTGATCGCCGACTCGGGCTACGTCAACCTGGTCGAAGAGGGTGGCGCGCACGCGTCGGGTGACCCCATCGACGACCACCTGCTGCAGTTCATCCACGCCGACCCCAAGTCGGCCGAGATCGACGCCCAGTACGCGACGACGGTGCAGGCGACGCTGGCACCGGGCGGCAGCGTGAAGGGGATCGAGCTCGGGGTGGAGACCGCGCAGGCGGCGAGCAAAGTCACCGGCTGCCCGACCTCGTTCGGCATGCACGTCACGGGCGCCTACGGGTCGGTCGAGTGGGTCACCGTCTACGCCTCCATCGAGGAGATGCAGCGGTCCGGCGACGCCATCGCCGCCGACACCGCGCTTCAACCAGAAGGTGGACAAGGAGCTCAGCAAGGTCTACCTGCCCGGCGTGACGACCCAGACGGCGTTCCGCAAGGTCGCCTGACCTCCGACCGGTGGAGGGTCGTCGGTTGCGGTGACCCTCCACCGGGAGGCGCGTGCTCCCGCTGGGAACGAGGTGGTCACGACCGCTTCTCCCGTCGCGCCCCGGTGCTGTAACCCCGCCGGTTCGTCGCCGTCATCACCTCCGCAAGGGCCAAGTTGGCCGGAGGACGCAACGAGGAGGTCGACGCCATGTCAGCAGAGGATCTGGCCCAGGGTCTGCGGGCAATCGATGACGAGGACGTGCGCCAGAAGGTTGCGGCCGGCGACCTCTCCGCCGCGGGTGATCTCGACCTGACCGACGAGGAGGCGGGCCTCCTGCGAGGGGCGGCCGACGACTACCCCGAGGTGGCCGGCTTCATGTTCGACGCCTTCGTCAAGATTGAGAATCCCGGAGGTGCCGGCGGCGAAAAGCCGTTCCCGGCCTTCTCGCCCGCCTACAACAACGCTGCGCTGTACGTCCAGGGCGGGGGCAAGATCTACTGACCGCGCCCATGGTCGATCCCGGTCTGTGGGCCACCCTCGGTGCGGCGGTACGCCACGAGGCGGGTGCGGGAGGCGGCCCCCTCGTCGACCTCGTCGCCGGGGCCCGGCGCCCGGTGCGCACCGTCCGGGCGTCCCTCGGCGCGGCGGCATTCGACGCCCTGGTGCACGCGGGGGTGCTGGACGTCGATGCCGAGCGGTCGGACGTGACGAGCCGCGTGCGGTTGCTCGCCAGCCCCGAGCTCGTGCTGGCCACGCCCGATGCGGGACACCGGCCGGACATGGTCTACCTCGGGCCGGACTCCCCCCTGCTGGTCGAGGTCGCGCTGCGCCTGGCACCCCGGGGTGAGCGGGCGGTGGACCTGGGCACGGGCACGGGGTTCCTCGCCGCCGCCCTGTCGCGGCGCTACCGCTGCGTCATAGCCACCGACATCGTCCACCGGGCGGCGGTGGCGGCCCGCCGCACCATGATGCTGAACGACCGCCCGCCCGGGCACGTCTGGCTCACCGTCCGCACGGACGTCACGGGCGGGCTGCGGGCCGGGTCCTTCGACCTCGTCGCGGCGAACACACCGTGGGTCCCGACGGGTGCCGGGACGAACGGCCCCGTCAGCATCTACGCCAACGGCGGCCTCGACGGCATCGAGCTGCCGTCGCGTTTCCTGCTCGAGGGCGCGGCGCTGCTCCGGCCTGGTGGGATCGCCGTCATGCTCGCCCTCCACGTCGTGCGGGCCGACGGGAGTCGTCCCCTCATCGACCTGTGCGGGGAGCTCGAGCGCCAGGGCTACTCGACGGCCGTGATCCCGACCCCCCTCAACGCCGCCTACGAGGTCCCGGCGAAGACGCTCGACCGCACCCCCGACCTCATCGAGGCGCTCCACGTCGCCGTGGTGATCGGGGCACCGGCCCGGGACGGTGGCCGCCGGGACTCCCTGCTGGTCGCCTGCGACGCGCTGGGCCGGCGCTGGCACTCCGAGACCCTGAGCCTGGGGGTCCCGGCCTGACGCAGGCGCATCTCCCGACCCGCGGTGCCGTACGAGCCCGTTGTGGAGATGTTGTGCGAGGGACAGTCCGGTCGGCTCTATGGCAGCGGGGAGCCGGGTGTCAGCATCCAAACCGAGGGGCGGTGATCGGGGGAACACGTTGTCGTCACCGCCCCTCATCTCATCCTGGCGAAGCCGGGCCGGCCGGCGGGACGGGATGCGGTGCGCCTACGGGCGGCGGCCGTTCGGCATGAGGTCGCCCTGCCCCCACTGGCCCAGCGTGTTCAGCTGCACGTGGTCACCGGTCGCCTCGACGATCTGACCGCCACCGACATAGAGGGCGGTGTGGTACACGCTCGTCCAGTCGGCCTGGTCGGATCCCCAGAAGACGAGGTCGCCGCTCGCGAGCGCAGTCCATCGCGACCGGTTGCCCGGCTGTGTGGTACTGGTCGTTGGCCACCCGCGCGAAGACGATGCCCGCCGCGTTCTCCCACGAAGCCAGGGCCAGCCCCGAGCAGTCGTAGCCCACCGGGCCGTTGCCACCCCAGATGTAGGGCTTGCCCAACTGGGCGAAGGCGAAGAGGACCGCCTTGTCGCCCGGAGTGACCGGCCGGAATAGGAGACCCTGGGCCGGCGGTGCGCCGAGGGCACCCCCGAAGGGATGGTCCGTCCCGTTCTGGTCCACGATCCAGTAGCCGGGGCCGTCCGTGCTGGCGACGAGCTTCTGGGCCGGGTCCGGCGTGGGGGCGCCACCCGTCGACCCGTTGAACTCGGCGTCACCGAAATTGAAGACCCCGCCGTCGCTGGCGAGGAGCCAGTACCCGAGCCCATCCGTGGTGGACGTCATGCTCGTGATGGGCTGGTTGAGACGGATGGAACCGGTCGACCCCTCGAAGCGCGCGTCGCCGTAGCTGAAGATGCCACCGTCGGAGGCGACGAGCCAGTAGCCCTTGCCGTCGGGCGTCGAGACCATCCCGACGATCGGCTGGTTCAGCTCGATGCCCCCCGTCGATCCGTAGAAGGTGGCGTCCCCGAAGGCGAAGATGCCACCGTCGGAGGCGACGAGCCAGTACCCCTGATCGTCGTTGGTCGGCGTGATCCCGACGATGGGCTTGGTCAGGGCGATCCCACCGGTGGATCCCTCGAAGGGAGCGTCGCCGTAGGGGAAGATGCCCCCGTCGGAGGCGACCAGCCAGTACCCGCCGTCGTCCTTGGTCGGGGCGATGCCGACGATCGGGTGGGTCAGCGGCACGTTGGCGGCGGAACCGTAGGACTGCGTGTTCCCGAAGTTCCACACCGCCCCGGACGGGCTCGCCAACCAGAAGTCACTGCCGTTCTGCTGGGCATCGTGGCTGGTCTGTGGGCTGCTCTGCGTCGCCGCGCCGGCCGACAGGCCGACACCCCCGAGACCGAGGATCACGCCGGCGCCCAACGCGAAGCCCAGGAGCATCGTGATCGTTCCGCGTCCGATGTCGTGACCCGCGAACCGGCTGCGCCGACGGGATCGCCGAGCAGGCGCACGACGCATCATCGCCCCCGTCTCCGACCGCTCCACGACTGCCCCCTCAAACCGACGACCCGACCGCAGCGGCCGATCGACGCGCAATCTATCGAGCGAGTCTCGCAATCACGGTGCGTTCCGGTTGCATCGGCGCACCGGAAGGCGGCGCCGGACAACGATCGGTCAACTCGTCGCCGTCACTGCCCCACGTCGCGACGAGCGCGCGCCCCCGAGACGGGTCGTTCCCACGCGCCCGTGAGGGACTACGGGTGTTGGTTCGTCGCCACCTGGTGGTAGTCGGTGAAGACCACCGGTCCCCCGACGAGCACCGGACGGTAGACGGACTCGAACGCGGCTACGGCATCCGAGCCGCCGTGTCGTTGGTGTGCCGCCTCGTCGGCGAATTCGAAGAGGTGGACGAATTTCGTCGGGTCGTCAACGGCTTCCCAGGCCGTGTACATCTTGGTACCCGGCTCGTTCGCCGCAACGTAGGCGACGAACTCCGCAATGGCAGCCTTCACGTCCTCGACTGCGGACGCCTCCACCTGGTAATGGGCCGTCTGAAAGATCGGCATGTCACTCCTTCCCGGGTGCGTGGGTTCGATGGGCCTGACCGGGCCGACCCGCCGGGGTCACCATCCCGCAGGGGGGACGCCCAGACTGCAGCAGGCGGCGTCGCGTCCCGCCGGCGTGACCGGTGTCGGACCGGGTCACACCTTCCCGACGAGCGGGATGTCGTAGAGCGCCGACCAGTTGGTGCTCACGATGCGGGCCTTGCTCTCGTCGGAGAGCGGCAGCTTGTCGAAGGTGTCCACGGCGTGAGGGTACTTCGAGTCGCCGTGGGGGTAGTCGGTCGAGAAGATGAGACGTTCGTCGCCGAAGGTCTCCACGAAGTGCGGCACCGTGACCTCGTCGGCCTCGACCGAGACCCAGCAGTTGCGCCTGAAGTACTCCGACGGCGGCATCGTCAGCTCGGGCGCCTCGTACCAGCCCGTCCACTCCCAGTGCTCGTCCAGGCGGTAGAGGAACCACGGTGCCCACGAGCAGTTGCCCTCGAGCAGCGCGACCTTCAGATCGGGGAAGCGCTCGAGCACGCCGCCGCCACACAGGCAGGCCGTCACGAACTGGATCCCGAGCGGCTGGCTGAAGGTGTGCCACAGCATGAGCCGGTCCAGCACCTCGAGCCCGAAGTCGGGCGTCAGGTACGTCTGGCCGCCGCCGTGGAAGGCCAGCGGCACGCCGAGCCGCTCGATCTCCGCCCACAGCGGGTCGTAGGCGGGGTGATGCCAGGGCCGCCGGTTCACCGCCGCCGGCGGCAGGAAGATCGACTTGAAGCCGAGCTCCTCCACGCAACGGCGCGCCTCGACGACGGCGCCGGCGACGTCGTGCGCCGCCACCATCCCGGCACCGAACATCCGGTCCGGGGCGTGGTCGCAGAAGTCCTTGAGCCAGTCGTTGTAGGCGCGGGCGATGGCGGTGGCGAACTCGGGCTCCAGCCCGTCCGCGCCGATCTGCTCGGAGGAGTCGAGGCCGAGCACGAACAGCCCCCGTGAGGGGAACAGCACGGCTAGGTCGAGGCCCTCGGCGTCCATGGCGTCGATCTGCGACGGTGCGTCCCAGCCCCGGGCCTCGGAGGCGGCGTACACGGTGTCGTGCTCCTTCTGCCACCCCGTCTTGCGGCCCTCCACCCGCATCGGGCGGGTCGGGCCCATCCGGAGCATGACGTGGTTCTTCACCCGCACCCGCATGTCGCGGGTGATCTCGGAGAGCCCGCGCGGTGCCGCGTGGGCGTAGGCCGGGTCGATGTAGCGCTCCCACAGGTCGGGCGGCTCCATCACGTGGAGGTCGCTGTCGCAAATGACGTGGTCCCGCAGACCCATGAACTTGACCCCCCTGGGGTTCTCTGACGCTCGAGCGAGTTTCCACTATACGCTCTGGCCCCATTGGCGCTCAGGGGCGCTGCCAGGGCGTTTCGGACTCGGGGAGGGTCAATGGCGACAGGTGTGATCGGGCTGGGGAACATCGGTGGGGCCATCGCGGCCAACCTCGTTGCGGACGGCAACGAGGTCGTCGTCCACGACGTCGACCCGTCGGCCGTGGCGGCGATCACCGGCGCCAGCGCCGCGCCGGACGTCGGCTCGGTGGCCCGCCAGGCCGACGTCACGCTCCTGTCGCTGCCGACCCCCGACGTCGTGGCGGCCGTGGCCGAGGCGTGGGCCGGCGCCGCCGCGCCGGGGACGATCCTCGTCGACCTCTCTACCAACAGCCCCGCCGTCGTGCGCCGGCTGGGCGAGCGCCTGGCCGCATCCGGGCACCACCTCGTCGAGGCGCCCCTCACGGGTGGGGCCATCGGTGCCGAGAAGCGGATGCTCGTGTTCATGGTCGGTGGCGACGACGAGCCCGTGGCCCGCGTCCTGCCCGTGCTCGAGCCGCTCGGCCGCGCCACCTTCCACGTCGGTCCGCTCGGCCTCGGCAACACCATGAAGCTGCTCAACAGCCTCGTCGCCTTCACGACCACGTGGGTCAGCCTCGAGGGCCTGGCCATGGCCACCAAGGCGGGCATCGAGGTGCAGAAGGCCGTGGAGATCCTGCGCACGGCCGGGGCGTCGAACTTCTACATCGACCGCCAGGTCGAGACGATCGACGGGCGGGGCAGACCCACGCAGTTCGCGCTGGAGTTGGCCGCCAAGGACGCCGGCCTCATCGTGGACTGGGGTACGGCGCTCGGCGCCCCCACCCCGGTGGCCGCAGCTGTCAAAGGCGTCCTCGACGGCGCCGTGGCGGACGGGCTGGGCGGTGCCGACTGGAGCGAGCTCGTGGCCGTCGCCGAGCAGCGGGCCGGTGTGGCGCTGCGCTGGAACCCGGCCTGAGGATCAGGAGCGCACAGCCGCGCTCACTCGGTGCCGAGCACCTCGGCGGCCACCCGCAGCGCTGAACCGGCCGCCGGCACGCCGGCGTAGATCGAGACGTGCATGAGGATCTCGACGATCTCCTCGCGCGTGATCCCCACGTTCAGCGCGCCGGCCAGGTGCGACCGCAGCTCGTCGGGCTGCCCCAATGCGGCCAGGAGGGCCACGGTGATCATGGAGCGGTCGCGCACGGGGAGCCCCGGGCGCGACCAGATGTCGCCGAACGCGCTCTGCTGCACGTGGTCGAAGTAGTCCGGCGCCAGTTTGGCCGCCGGGAACGCGCCCGTGGGGCCCTTCAGGATGGCCGGCCACAGCTGGCCCTGCATCTCCTTGCCCGCGGCCCGGCGTTCGTCGCTGGTCGTCATGCTCGGCTCCTTTCCACATCCAAGAGATTGACGGTGGCGATGCTGCCCCCGCCCACCAAATGCGCCAGCGCCACCCGGGCATCCTCGACCTGGCGCCCTTCGGCCTCGCCCCGCAGCTGGAGCACCGCCTCGTGGAGCATGGCCACACCGGTCGGCCCGCCCGGGTGACCCCGCGCGATCAGCCCGCCGTCGGTGTTGAACGGGATGCGGCCGCCCGGCCCGGTCTCGCCCTCGACGACGAGCTTCTCGGCCTCGCCCTCGGCGCAGAAGCCGAGCAGCTCGTAGTACTCGAGCTCCTCGTTGACGAAGGCGTCGTGGCAGTAGGCGACGCTGACGTCCTCGGGCCCGAGCCCCGCCGCTTCGTAGCACTGCGACGCGGTGAACTGCGTCATGGTCGAGGGGCCGACGACCGGCCCGACGAATGTGTGTCCCGGCGCATACGTCTCCGACGTGAGCGCGGACGCCAGCGCCCGCACCAGCGGCCGGCCGGGCTGGCGAGACCGCACCAGGTCCTCTCGGGCCACGATGATGCAGGCGGCCCCGTCGTCGGGAGGGCAGCACATCATGGTCGTGAGCGGCTCGGCCACCATCTTGGCGGCGAGCACCTCCTCGGCCGTGACGACGTGGTCGGAGCGGCGGTGGGCGAAGGGGCACACGGCGCCGTAGTTCCAGTTCTTCGCCGCAATGGTGGCGAAGTGCTCGGGCGTCGTCCCCCGCTCGTGCATGCGGCGCTGCGCCCACAGCGCGAAGTAGGCGGCCGGCAGGATCGGCGCGTCGATCTGGTCTCGCCCCGCGCCACGGCCGCCCGTGCCGGTCATGTCGGTGAACTTGTCGAAGCACAGCGCCATGGCCACGTCGGCCCGCCCGGACGACACCGCCCACGCTGCCTCGCGGAAGGCGACGAGCCCGGTGGCGGACGCGTTCTCGATGTGCGTGACCGGCAAGCCGGTCAGCCCGAGCTCCTTCATGGCCTTGATGCCCAGCATCGGGGCCGGCTGGATGTAGCCCACGAAGGCCTCGTCGACGTCGGCCAGGGTCAGGCCGGCGTCGTGCAGCGCCAGCAGGCCCGGCGTCGCGCGCCAGGTGCGCCCCCGGGATGTCGCGGAACATCCCGAAGCGCACCATGCCGATGCCGGCCACGGCGACGCCGTCGAAGCGGAGCCCGTGCGTCACGCCCCACCCCCGGCACCGCCGCCGGCGGCCGCGTCGCGCAACGGCCGGAAGCGATAGATCACCACGTCGTCCCCGTTCGAGTTCTGCCGCAGTGTCTCGAGGTCGAGCTCCACCGTCATGCCGATGGAGAATTCGTCGCGCTCGCCGGAGAGGATCGACTGCACCCGCGGTCCCTCGGGCAGGTCGACCTGCGCCACGCCGTACCCGGTCACGTCGGCGTCCTTCTTGCCGAACAGCGGCACGTGGCAGTACGTCCACGTATGGATCGTCCCCGACGTCGACAGCTCCGTGTCCTCGGTTCCCTCGTGCAGGCACTTGGCGCACACGAGCCGCCGCGGGAAGAACACCTCGCCGCAGGCCGGGCAGCGGCTCCCGAGCAGGCGCGGCTGGCTCCGCGGGGTCCTCGGGGATCCGGAAGAACCCCTCCTCAATGGCGACACGGGCCATGCGCTCCTCGTTTCGATCGGCCGGGCGGGTGAACGGTACTGCCGGGGTCACGCTAGATGTCGTGCCGGCGCCCGTCCCAACCCGGCCGTTCGCGGGATCACCGCGGCAACCCGAGCACGCGTTCGGCCACGATGTTGCGGTTGATCTCCGACGTCCCGCCGGCGATCGACGCCTGGCGGACCGACAGCAGGTTCTCCCCCCAGCGATCCGAGAGTGCCCCGGGCCCGATGAGGTCCACCGCCAGGTTCGCCAGCTCCTGGTCGCAGCGGGCCCAGGCCAGCTTGGCCAGGCTGCCGCCCGCGCCGGCGGCCGACGGGTCGGCCAGGGACCGCTCGGTGAGATAGCGCATGCATGCGATGTCGGCGTACGCACGGGCCAGGCGCTCGCGCAGCCGGGGATCTCGCAAGCCCGCGGCGGCCCGCGGATCAGCCAGGAGGTCGTCGAGCTTGTTGGCCAGGCCGAGGTGCAGCCTCGCCACGCCGGCACGCTCGTGGCTGAGCGTGGTCATGGCGACCCCCCAGCCCTCGTGGAGCGAACCGAGCATGGCCGAGCGGGGGACGCGGACGTCGGAGAAGAAGAGCTCGGCGAAGGACTGCCCGCCCGTGATCGTGGTCAGCGGACGGGCCTCGATGCCCGCCGTCGTGAGGTCGACGAGGAAGCACGTGATCCCCTGGTGCTTCGTGGCCGTCGGATCCGTCCGCACGTACAGCTGGCACCAGTCGGCGAAGTGGCCCATTGAGTTCCACGTCTTCTGCCCGTTGATCACGAAGTCGTCGCCGTCCTCGACGGCCTGGGTCCGGAGCGCCGCGAGGTCCGAGCCGGCCTCGGGCTCCGACATGCCCTGGGACCAGATCTCGTCCCCGCGCAGCATCGGCGCGAGGAACCGCTGCTTCTGCCCGGCGGTGCCGAAGTGCATGATCGCCGGGGCGATGTTCGAGACGCCGATCACGTTGAGCGGCCCCGGGGCCCGCACCCGGCTCATCTCCTCCAGGTAGACGAGCTGCTCGTCGACGCCGGCACCGCGCCCCCCGTGTTCGACCGGCCACGACGGCGCCGCCCACCCGCCGTCGGCGAGAGTCCGGTTCCACGAGCGCAGGATCTCGAGGTTGGCACCCTCGACCTGATGGCTGCCGGCCTGGACCACGTCGTCGGTGAGGTGGTCACCCAGCCAGGAACGCAGCTCGCCCCGGAAGACGTTCAGACTCGTTCGCGTTGCGTCGCTCGCCATGGCGACCCAGTTTCTAGCCCGAGACGGCCGTGCCGCCGGGCCCAGAGGGCAACGAGAGAGCAACCACGCACTATTGGCCCGGTCGCGAACTTCGGCAACGCTCAATCTCGGATTCTCACGGACAAGAGCAGCGTCTTCGACCTTGAGCTCGCCTCCAATGCCGAGACGTTTCCAATTCCGCCTACAGGGCGCCGAGCGAGCCGCATTGCCTCAGGTGGGGCTGGCTGCAATGCTCATCACGGGCGCATTGAGCGACATCGAGCCCAGGGAGCCCCACAAGGCCGCGTCGCCGTAGTTGAAGATCCCCCCATCGGCCGCCGCCTCCCAATAGCCCTGAGCGTCGGACGTCGAAGCCATTCCGATCACCGGCTGACGCAGTGCGGTGGTGGCGGGCGACCCGAAGAAGGGGGCATTGAAGGCGAAGATTCCTCCGTCGGAGGCCACCTCCCAATAGCCGCCCGTCGCCTGGTCCACGGTAATGCCGACGAACGGCTTGTTGATGTGCTGACCACCCATCGATCCGAAGAATTCGGTGTCGCCGAAGGCGAAGATCCCCCCGTCGGAGGCCACCTCGAGGTAACCCAGTCCGTCCTGGGAGGACGCAATACCGACGATGGGCGCATTGAGGGGCTGGCCCCCCATGGAGCCGTGGAATGCCGCGTCACCGAAGCTGAAGATCCCGCCATCGGACGCCACCTCCCAGTAACCCCCACCATCAGGTGTCGCCACCATTCCGACGATCGGCTTGTTGAGGGGCTTGCCTCCCATCGATCCGAAGAACGGGGCGTTGAACGCGAAGAGCCCGCCGTCGGACGCCACCTCCCAGTAACCCCCGGTCTGTGGGTCAGCGGCGATACCCGTGATCGGCGCGTTCAGGGGCTTGCCTCCCATCGATCCGAAGAAGGGCGCGTGGTAGGCGAAGACGCCGCCGTCGGACGCCGCCATCCAGTACCCCCATGGATTCGTCGGCGCGGTGTACGTCGCTGGTGGGACCATGGCATCCATGCCCTGGCGCAGAGCCGGCACTGATGCGGTGACATCGCCGCAGCGATAGGAAAACCGACCGGGGTAGGTGATGGTGAGCTGTGGGACACCTTGAGCGTTCAGGTCCGTCGTGAAGTCACTTCCGCCCCAATCCATGACCCAGTCCCCGCCCGAGAGCTTTTCGGCGCTTCCCGTATAAGGTGAGGTCGGCGCACGAGAATCGGCGACCTGCTCGACCTCGGTGGCCGTGTCGGTCGATGTGTCGATCGTGAACTGCAGGGCGCGGGGTGGTCGATTGGCCCTGCTTCCGTTGTCATGGACCGTGAGTGACCCGTCCGGTTGGAGCCGGGGATAGTGCTGGCCGGAGAAGAGTTGTCCTCCGCCGTCGAGATACTGGTCACCGACGACCGTGAGGCTCTGCGGGGTCGGCGTGCCTCCCAGTTTCCAGGTGATGTCGCCCGTGGCCATGTCGATTCGGTACACAGCGTCGAGGTGGCGTGCACTCAAGATGATGCCCCCGTTGCCGTCGTACTCGATCGAATTCATGTGGATGACATCGGGATACTGATCACGCCAGTTGACGTTCTCCGCCGCCAGGTTGACATGCTGGGCCGTGTCCCACGACCAGACGATCTGGTTCGACGGGTTCAGTTCCACGATCACGTTGTCAAGGATCGATGACTGGGCCGAGAGGCCCCAGGACGACAGATCGATGCACTGGCTTGGGTCGGCCGGGCAATCGGTTGTCACATCCATGATGCCGAGGTAGTTCCCATTGGGCAGGAGCTGCAAGTCGTGGGGATTCAGTGGGATGTCTCCCCCACCGACGGCGCCTTGGAACGATCCGTCGAGACCCCGCAGCTCGTAGCTCTGGGTAGGGCCGTCCCAGTATGCGACCGTCGTTGGAGTGAGGAACTTGGCGTCGGTTGGTGAGGCGTAGCCAGGATCCTTGTACCACCAGACCGGAACACCGTCCTTGTCGAACACCGTGGTGTATTGGCCGAATGTCAGGAGGTAGCCGTTGGACTGCGGCGTCCCCGTCACCGACGAGGTGTAGTCGGGGAAGTCGCTGGGAAGGCAGCGGATCTCGTAGGAAGCGCCACCATCACTGACCGTCACGCCTTGGCCGGCGCTCAATGGCACATTCACGCTGGCCGGTCCCGGCAACGTCGTCCCGGCGATGGTGACGGGATCAGACCCGGTGGTCGTCACCGAGGTCGTCGGGGAGGTGCAGCGCACGACGTAGTCGGTAATGGCCGGATCGAATGGTGGATCGAGCGCAGGACTGGTGACGATGGAGAACCCGGGCGCAACTGCTCCGGCACGGCCCGGACCAGGGATCCCGCAGACGACGACCAGGGTCACCAACACGGAGAAGGAGCCGGTGACCAACACGCCGCGTCGGATCCGGTTCGGCCATCCTCTCGAAAGGTTGTGGAGCGAATGTCGGGACCAGGGAAACCGCGTGTTCATCCGTGAACAGGTCCCACTTCGAGACCGCGGGCACCGCGGAACTGAACCAACGAGCTGGGGTCGGCGCGCACGCTACCCGTGATCACAACATGATCACGTCGTCTCGGAGGGGACGATGATCCCGGCGAGTCAAGGGGCACAGCGCCAAACTAATTCATGCCGATCGGTCGATTGTGATCATTGTGTTAGGACTTGCCGCCAAAGTACGTAGAGCGATTTCCAGCCCGATCTGGGGGTCAAGCCAGAAGCAAGCCCTCATAAGGCTCTGGTGAGCGCGAGGGCCGCGCATAGACGTTCGAATCCCCACCGCAATGGGTACCGTGCATACCAGGAACTAACTACTTACGGACCGAGGATGGGACAGGGGACTCACACGCGCAACACGGCTTTGCAAGCCGAAATGGATGTTCGGCGACATTTGCCATAAGGGACCCAGGCTCCCCCGGGCCCAACTTTGCTGACCCAGATCCTGATTGCAACCCTCCTCGCGGACAATGCGGGCCACCCACACACGGGCGCGGAAGAAGGCCGCGGCGCGGGAGATCAGGGCATTCTCAGCCGTCATGGTTTCCTGAGCAGATCGGCGAGCGTCACACACCACGGAGGTTATGAGTTCGTTCGAGCGCGACCGCCGGCCAGGTCGATCGAGACGCCTTCCGCGGCGAAGGTGACGGTCATGCCTTCGCATGCAGCCTGGACCCGGCTGCTTTCGGGTCCCCAGCACCTCTGTGCATCTGCGACCAACAACTCCAATTCGTCGTCGGTGTGGTACGGATCATGATGGAAGAGGAGCAACTGGTCGACCTCAGCCATGCGAGCAAAGTCAACCACGTGCCCGATAGCCGAGTGGCCCCAACCGATGTGGTGGGGATACTCGCCATCGCCGTACTGGGCATCATGCAACAGCAGGTCCGCGCGGTGGGCCAGGTTGTAGCCGCTCACCCACTCGACCGGACGCCCGGAGAGCCCCAGTCCGAGCCCAGGCTCGTGATCGGGAAGGTAGACCAGGGAACGCCCTCGTTCCTCTATGCGGTATCCGACGGTCGGTCCCTGATGAGTGACCAGCGACGCCCGCACCGTCAATGACCCGATCCTCATCGGTTCCTCGGGAGCATCGTGGAATTCCAGATGGGCAGGGATATCGGCCAATCGCACTGGAAACAGTGGCGGCGAGAGGTAGGTCGAAATTCTGTCGGCCAGCGACTGAACGGGTGAGGACGGGCCCCAAAGATGGATTTCGCGACCCGGTTCGAAGAGCGGGCGGAAGAAGCCAAGGCCCTGCAGGTGGTCGAGGTGGAGATGGCTGAGCAGCACGTCGATCCGCGCAGTGCCATCGCCGCTCATGGCTACTCCGAGCGGACGCATACCCGTGCCCGCGTCGAGTACAAGCAGCTCGCCGTTGTCTCCACGCACCTCCACGCACGAGGTATTGCCGCCATATCTGAGCGTGTCGGCGCCTGGCGCGGCCAACGACCCGCGGCAACCCCACACGCGGATCCTCATTCCTTCGCCCGCCAGAACACGGTGAGCACACCGTGCATCTCGCCAACATGGCCGAAGAGAGGGTACGCGGTGACCTCGAACGGCTGGCGGGACCCGTCGAGGGTGGTCGCCAAGAGCGTTCGGTGGGCGGGCTCGCGCTCGTAAAACGCGACACCTGCGGGCGAATCGCGGCGCCTCATTGGCGTACCGTCGACATTCTCCAGCTCCAACATCGCTCCGAACTCGAGGGCGGTGATGCCCCCGACTTCGCCGTAGGTCTTTCCGAGCAGGAGTTCAGCCGCTTCGTTGAAGAACACCAGGATGCCTCCGGCGTCGATCAAGAACATCGGAGTCGCCAGATTGGCAGCGAGCTCGCGAGCCAGGATTAGCGGCAAACTGGGCTCGCTCGTCTTGCTCCTATCCGACGCCATGGCTGCAGGATAGTCACGGCCCTTGCCTCGGAAGCGACGCAGCGCAGCTGTAGCAATCGTCCAGTAAACGCACGATCCTGCTCATATTCGACGATCGTGCGCCTTTAGTTCCCACAGGTGACCTATGACGAGGAATGCTCCGGGGGAGAGACTCGAACTCTCAACCTAGCGGTTAACAGCCGCTTGCTCTGCCATTGAGCTACCCCGGAAAGGGTTGAGAAATCAGCCCCGAACGTTAGCAGCGGGCCGTACTGCCGCTGATGTCGGCGGGACCCGCGAGGGCACGGATCAGGACTCTTCGAGGTAGTCCCTCAACAGGTGGGCCGCATCGGGCCGGCGCAGTTTGGCCAGGGTCTTGGACTCAATCTGGCGCACCCGCTCCCGGGTCACACCGAACTCCCGGCCCACTTCCTCGAGGGTGCGGATCTTGCCGTCGTCCAGCCCGAACCGGAGGCGTACGACGTCCTGCTCGCGCTCGGAGAGGTGGCCAAGCGCCTCCCGCACCGCCGCATCCAACAGCGACCGCGTGGCGGCGTCGTCGGGGACCACGGCTCCTCTGTCTTCGATGAGGTCGGAGAGGTTGAAGTCGTCCTCGTCACCGACCGGCTGCTCGAGCGAGACCGTGTCCTGGTTGATGCGCAGGATCTCGCGTACGCGTTCGATCGGGAGCTCGACCCGGTGCGCCACCTCTTCGATCGTCGGCTCGCGACCGAGTTCTTGGAGAAGCTGCCGCTGTGCCCACACCACCTTGTTGATCGTCTCGACCATGTGCACCGGGATCCGGATAGTGCGCGCCTGGTCGGCGATAGCCGCGGGTGATGGCCTGGCGGATCCACCACGTGGCATAGGTGGAGAACTTGAAGCCCTTCGTGTGGTCGAACTTGTCCACCGCGCGCATCAGTCCGAGGTTGCCCTCCTGAATCAGGTCGAGGAACGCCAGGCCGCGATTGCGGTAGCGCTTGGCGATCGACACGACCAGCCGCAGGTTGGCCTCGATGAGCTCGTCCTTGGCCCTGAGTCCATTGCGGACGAAGCGCCGGCACCGGGCTTGCTCGCCGGCATCGAGCAGGTCTTCCTTCGGCCCCTCCCCCGCCACGGCGAGATCGTGGGCCACCAGCTTGGCCGCCGCCGCGTTCCCCTCCTCGATGGTCTGGGCGATCTCCACCTCGAGCTCGGCGTTGAGGAGCGGGACCCGGCCGATCTCCTTGAGATAGGTATGGACGGGGTCCTCGGCACTGCCTCCCGAGTCGGCCGATACGGCACGCTTGCCGTTGGTCTCACGACGGGTCTCCGTCTTCGCGCCGTTCGACCTGTTCCCGACGCGGGAAGTCTTCCGCGGGACGACTTCGACGACGGCGAGCTCCACCTCGTCTTCCTCGACGAGCTCGACGCCCTCGGCGTTGATGCGGGTGAGCAGCGTGGTGAGCACTTCGGGGGTGAGCTCCACCGTGTGCAAGGCCTCGATCAGCTCGTCCTGCGTCAGCTGTCCCTTCTCGCGTCCGATGGCGAGCGCGGCATCGAAGTCGACCTGCGAGACGCCAGGCGGCAACGCGACGTGCGCAATCGGCGCGAGCGCATCGGGCGTCACGGGCGGCGCGTCGACACCGTCGTCGTCGATCGCGATTGCCGATTCCTCGCTCACCCTCGTCCTGCCAACTGTGTCACTCCCCGGTGTCCCTCTGGACCAACCACGCTACCAACCGATCGGCAGGGTCGCGCCCGGAAGGAGATTCTTCGAGTTCACGCAGCCAGAGCCGCACTTGCACGGTCTCTGCCGCCTGGGCCTGCCACGAGTCGTCGCCCCCGGCTCGTGACTCGATCTCGATGTCGGCCATTGCGCGCCGTGCCGCCTCGCGCAGAAGCACCGCGACCACGGAATCGACCGGGTCGCCCAAGTCCGGGTCGCCAGCCATCGGTTCTTCGACAATCACGCGTCGCAACAGGCTCGCCACCTCCGGTGACGCGGACTCCACTGCCTCGTGCACGCTGTCGTTCTCCAAGAGTGCGATGAACGCGTGCCGCTGCAAAGGGTCGGCAAAGAGGACCGCGTGCACTCGGTCAGCTACATCTTCGGGTCGGTGGACGGCCAACTTGAGCGCCTCGAGCCCAGGCCCTGGTCGCAGCGCTGCCACCAGGGCCGCACCGCCCCCATCGTCAGCGGGTGCGTATCGGTCGCCGTCGTCCTCGGGGTACTCCATCGGTGGTGGCTCATCACGACGGGAACGGCTGCGCCGAGACGTGCTCTCGGCCGGTGGATGCGCCCGCAGGTGGTCGAGGCGCTCCCGGAGCCGTGTCGCATCGACGCGGCACCGGTCCGCCAGCTGCATCACGTACTGGTCACGCACCAGGTCGTCGGGGTGCTCGGCGACCGCCGTCAGCGCCGCCTCAGCCGCCCGGGCCCTCCCTTCCGCCGTCGTCAGGTCGCCGCCTCCCAACATGCGGTCCACCCGGAACTGGAGGAAGGGCCGGGCCTCCTTGATGGCGCGGGCCAGCCCGCCGGGGTCGGTCCGAGCCAGATCACCGGGGTCGCTTCCGCCGGGCAGGTCCGCCACCACGACGTCGACCTCGTGCTTGCGCTCCCACTCGTACACACGCGAGGTCGCGCTCTGGCCCGCCGCGTCCGCGTCGTACGCGAGCACGATGCGCTTGGCGAAGTTGCGCAGGAGCGTGAAGTGCTCCTCGGCCAGCGCGGTGCCACAGGTTGCCACGGCCCACGGTACGCCGGCTTGGAAGCAGCCGATGACGTCGGTGTAGCCCTCGCACACCACCACCTCACCCTGCGCGATGACGCCGTGCTTGGCCCAGTTGAGCGCGTAGAGCGTTCGTCGCTTGGAGTAGATCGGCGACTCCTGGGAGTTCTTGTACTTGGGCTCGGGACGGTCCGGCGGCGCCTGGCCGGGTCGGGGCGGCAGGATGCGACCGCCGAGGGCGACGGGGCGTCCCGACGGGTCGCAGATCGGGAAGAGCACGCGGCCCCGGAAGAAGTCCTGCGCGCGTCCGCGCCGGTTCACGAAGCCGAGTCCCGAGTCCGAGAGGATCTTCTCGGGCAACTTCAGTGCCTTGGCGAGGGCGTCCCAGTCGTCGGGTGCCCACCCCAGCCGGAACTGGCGCACCACGTTGCCGTCGTAGCCGCGAGAGCGCAGGTAGTCGTGGGCCGGGCCGGCATCGGGCGAGCGGAGCAGCCGCTCGTGGTACCACTCGACCGCACGCTCCATGGCCTGGAGCAGTTCGGAACGGCGCTTGTGGTCGCGCCCCATCTCCTGGTCTTCGTGCAGCGTGACGCCCGCCCGGTCCGCCAGGAGCCGCACCGCGTCGACGAAGTCGAGGTGCTCCATGGCGCGGACGAAGGTGATGGCATCGCCCGACTCCTGACAGCCGAAGCAGTAGTAGAAGCCCTCCTCGGCGTTGACGCTGAACGAGGGCGTCTTCTCGGTGTGGAAGGGGCACAGCCCGCTCCAGCGCCGGCCCACCTTCTTCAGCGCCGCATGCTCGCTGATGAGGGCCACGATGTCGGTGGCCGCCCGGACCTGGGCGACCTCCTCATCCGGTATGCCCATCCCCTGACGGTACCGCGGCGCTGTTGGGCCTGTGACTGCCTCAGACGCCGCGGCGATCAGCGGTCGAGGACGTCTGCGCCCTCACCCTCTGGCGTGGGAAGGATGCCCCGGGGGCCCGCCGGGCTGTTCGTCCTGGCCGTCGCCCCAGCTGTGTCCCGCTGCCGAGGGCCCGCCTTCTTGGGACCCTCTGCTCGATGGGTCACCGGTTCCGGTGCTGGGCGCCGGGCCTCGCTGCGGGGGCGCAGTGGCACCGGCCGGGACGGACGAACCGAAGGTGCCTTGCACAGCCGGCGATCCCGCGTTCGTGAACGACTGGCCCTGACCGTGACCGTCGCCGCCCGCACCGTGATCGGCGTTGCCGTTGCCGCCGTTCCCGTTGCCGCCGTTCCCGTTGCCGTCGGAGCGGTTGGGGGCGTTGCCGCTTGCGGAGAAACGTCCATCTGCCGCGGCCACACCCGCATTCGTGACATCAGAGGAGTTGCCGGAACCGTTGTCCGCACGGCCGGCCGGCGCCGCGATGGCGCTCAAGTTCTGCACCGCCGGCGGCAGGGCTGTCGTCGGGACTTGGGTGTTGGCCGGCGCCGCAGCATGCGACAGCACCGACGCCGTTCCGCCCTGCGACACCCCGGACCCGGACGTCGCCGCCGCTGTCGTGATCGGGGTCGCTGTCGTGGTCGGGGTCGCGGTCACACCGAACACGAGCGCGGAGACGGGCTCACGTGCCGACGCCGGGGCGGTGAACTCGAAGGGGAGCACGGGCGAGCTGGGACCGCTGCCATGGGAGGGTGACGCGAAGACTCCCGGTGGCACGCCGGACGGCGCGGTGACCTCCATGACCACGACGATGGCGGACGCGACCAGGCCGGCGCTCGTGAAGTTCACGGTCCAGGCTCCGACCCGGTATTTCCGCCGCCGGCGTCTCATGTTTCCCCCAATCGGGCACTTGCCAACACGTGTGGTACCACCGCCTCCGCCATGTTTGCCCCTCGGCACCGGGCGATGCAACCGCCTTTGGTTGCATCGTGGGTTGCCGGGGTGACCCCGAGACTAACCATCTCCCCACCCGCCTGTCTCCCCATCTCCCCACCCGCCTGTCTCCGGTTGCCCCGAGCGGCCTCCGGTCGGCGCCCCACCGCGACCCCGGGGGCTGGTGGCGTGGCTCAGGCCCCGGTTGCTCCGGCCAGCACCGCCTGGGCGGCGGCGAGGCGGGCCACCGGGACCCGGAACGGCGAGCAGCTGACGTAGTCGAGCCCAGCGTCGTAGAAGAGGGCGATGGAGGCGGGGTCGCCGCCGTGCTCGCCGCAGACGCCCACCTTGAGGCCGGGCCGGGAGTCCCGGCCGCGCTCGGTACCGAGGCGCACCAGCTCGCCGACGCCGTCGAAGTCGACGACCTCGAAGGGGTTGCGCGGCAGCAGGCCGAGCTCGAGGTAGGCGTCCATCATCCGGCCCTCGACGTCGTCGCGGGAGAAGCCGAAGGTCATCTGGGTCAGGTCGTTGGTCCCGAACGAGAAGAACTCGGCCACCTCGGCGATCTCGGCGGCCCGCAGCGCCGCCCGAGGCGTCTCGATCATCGTCCCGATGGTCACCTCGAGCTTGCCCGCCTTGACGGCGCTCGCCTTGGCCCCCTTGGAGGGACGCGGGGCCCGCTCCTTGTTGACGTCGGCCACCGCGTCCTCGACCCAGCCCCGGGCGAGCGCCAGCTCGGCCCGCGCCACGGTGAGGGGGATCATGATCTCGATGATCGGATGCCCGCCGTCGGCCACCCGCTGGCGGGCCGCCTCCATCAGGGCGCGGACCTGCATGGCGTAGAGCCCGGGCTTGATCACCCCGAGCCGCACGCCGCGCGTCCCGAGCATCGGGTTGGACTCCTTCCACGAGAGCGCCGCCTCGTAGAGGCGCCGCTCCTCGGGGTTCAGGCCCACCGTGGCTTCCTTGTGGGCCAGCTCCTCGGTGGAGGGCAAGAACTCGTGCAGGGGCGGGTCGAGCAGGCGCACCGTGACCGGCAGCCCGTCCATGGCGGCGAGGATCGCGATGAAGTCCTCGCGCTGGACCACGCGCAGCTCTTCGAGCGCCTCGGCCTCCTCGGAGGGCGAGTGGGCCAGGATCATGCGGCGCACGACGGGCAGGCGGTCCTCGCCGAGGAACATGTGCTCGGTGCGGCACAGCCCGATGCCCTCGGCACCGAGATGGCGCGCGTTGGCCGCGTCGTCCCCCGTGTCGGCGTTGGCCCGCACGGCGAGGTGGCCCTTGCGGATCTCGTCGGCCCACGACAACACGGTGTCGAAGGCGGCCGGGGGCTCGGCGGCCGTGAGGGGGACCTGGCCGGCCACGACGATCCCCGCGCCACCGTCGAGCGAGATCCAGTCGCCCTCGTAGAGCACCACATCGTCCACGGTGACCGAATGGGGTCCCAGGCGCAGCACCTCGGCACCGACGACGGCCGGCTTGCCCCAGCCCCGCGCCACGACGGCGGCGTGGCTGACCAGGCCGCCGCGGGCGGTCAGGATCCCCTCGGCGGCGAGCATGCCGTGCACGTCCTCGGGGGAGGTCTCGTTGCGGACCAGGATGACCTTCTCGCCCCGCTCCGCCGCGGCGGCGGCGTCGTCGGCGGTGAAGTAGACGCGGCCCACCGCGGCCCCCGGGCTCGCCCCGAGGCCCTTGGCCCAGACGTCGTAGCCCGAGCCGGCGAACTGGGGGTGGAGGACCGAGTCGAGGTGGTCCTCGGTGATGCGCATGACGGCCTCGGACTTGGAGATCCCGAGGTCGCTCGGGCGCACCATGTCGACCGCCATCTTGAGGGCGGCATTGCCGGTGCGCTTGCCCACCCGGGTCTGGAGCATCCAGAGCTTGCCCTGCTCGATGGTGAACTCGGTGTCGCACATGTCGCGGTAGTGCGACTCCAGGCGGGCGAAGATCTTGAGGAGCTCGGCGTGGACCTTGGGGAACTGCTTCTTCAGCTCCGCGATGGGCTCGGTGTTGCGGATGCCGGCCACCACGTCCTCGCCCTGCGCGTTGACGAGGAAGTCGCCGTAGGCGCCCTTGGCGCCCGTGGCGGGGTCGCGGGTGAACCCGACGCCGGTGCCCGAGTTGTCGTCGCGGTTGCCGAAGACCATCGCCTGCACGTTGACGGCGGTGCCGAGATCGTGCGGGATGTGCTCGCGCTCGCGGTAGGCGATGGCGCGGGGCCCGTTCCAGCTGCGGAACACGGCCTCGATGGCGCCGCGCAGCTGCTCCGCCGGCTTCTGCGGGAAGGGCTTGCCCGTGTGGCGCTCCACGATCTGCTGGTAGGAGTCGACCAGGTAGCGCAGCAACTCGACGGGGACCTTGGCGTCCGACGTCGTCCCGGCGAGCTCCTTGGCCGCCTCGAAGAGCGAGTCGAACTCCTCACCGGGCAGCTCGAGGACGATGCGCCCGTACATGGCGATGAAGCGCCGGTACGAGTCGAAGGCGAAGCGCTCGTCGCCGGTCTGCTTGGCCAGCCCCTCCACCGACTCGTCGTTGAGGCCCAGGTTGAGGACCGTGTCCATCATGCCGGGCATGGAGAACTTGGCGCCCGAGCGCACCGAGACGAGCAGGGGGTCGGCGGCGTCGCCGACGGTCTTGCCCATGGCCTTCTCGAGCCGGGAGCGCGCCGCGGCCACCTCGGCGTCGAGAGCCTTGGGCCAGCCGCCCGCCATGTAGTCGCGGCAGGCGTCGGTCGAGATGGTGAAGCCCGGGGGCACGGGGAGCTCGAGTACCGACGTCATCTCGGCCAGGTTGGCGCCCTTGCCGCCCAGGAGATCCTTGAGCTCCATCGGCGGACGGGCGTGCGTGTGGTCGAAATCGAAGACGTACGGCATCGGGCCTCCTTGCCCTGGACGGGCGAACCGCGTGGCGGAGCGCGGTCACTGGGTGGTCACACTCCCGTCCCGACCTGGGACGGGGTTGGGCCAGCCTACTTTCCCCCGCCGACCACTCCGAAGCGGTCGGTCAGCGCTGCGGCGGCCCGGCCGGCTCGCCGGCGTCCGGCCGGGGCCGCACCGCCGGACGCGCCGGAGACCTGGCGCTGGAAGACCTCCTTGGCCTGGCGCATGTAGTCGCGCACGATGGCCAGCTCGTCGGCCTTGAAACGCTGGGCCACCTGGCGCATCTCCTCGGCGATGGGCTGCTGCAGGCCCTGGAGCCGCACCTGGGCCTCGGGGACGATCTCCACCCACACCCGGCGACGGTCCTCGGTGTCGCGCCGGCGCACCACCATGCCGGCCTCCTCGAGCCGGTCCAGGATGAAGGTGACCGCCCCGGTGGTCAGCCCGCTCTCCTCGGCCAGCCTGCCCACGGTCATGGGGCCGAGGCGGCCAATAAGGTCCAGGCAGCGCATGTCGGTCCGGCTCAGCTTCAGCTTCTTGGCCAGGCCCTCATCGAAGTCACTGGCCGCGCCGAAGTAGCCCATGATCTCGTTGCGCAGCTGCTGCACGAGCTCCATGCGGGACCACTGTCTTGACATGTAAGTAACTTTATCACTAAGTTTCTTTGTTGATGGCACATTCTTCCAATCGCACGCTCGCCGTCGAGGCGCACGACCTCGTCAAGGTGTTCCCCCGCGGGAACGTGCGCGCCCTCGACGGGGTCTCGCTCGAGGTGGAGGCCGGCACCGTGCTCGGGCTGCTCGGTCCGAACGGGGCGGGCAAGACCACGGTCGTGCGCATCCTCTCCACCATCCTCGGTCCCGACGCGGGACGCGCCTCGGTGCTCGGCCACGACGTGGTCTCCCACGCCGATGCGGTGCGGCGCATCATCGGGCTCGCCGGCCAGTACGCGGCGGTGGACGAGAACCTCACGGGCCGGGAGAACATCCACATGGTGGGGCGCCTCTCGCACCTGAGCCGCAAGGTGTCGTCGCGCCGGGCCGGCGAGCTTCTCGAGGAGTTCGGACTGGCCGGAGCCGCTGATCGCGTCCTGAAGACCTACTCGGGCGGCATGCGCCGCAGGCTGGACCTGGCCGCCGCGCTGGTGGCGAACCCGCCCGTCCTCTTCCTCGACGAGCCAACAACCGGGTTGGACCCCCAGAGCCGCCAGGGCCTGTGGGTCGCCATCGAGGACCTGGTCCGCGACGGCACGACGGTCCTGTTGACCACCCAGTACCTCGAGGAAGCCGACCGCCTGGCCCGCGACATCGTGGTGATCGACCACGGGCGGGTCATCGCGGAGGGGACGCCGGCGCAGCTCAAGGCCGACCTGGGCACGTCGGTCGTCTCGGTGACCTTGGCCGACCAGGATGCCCTGGGCCGAGCGGTCCAGCTTGTCTCGCCCTTCTCGGAGAAGGCGCCGGTCGTCGAGGACCTCGTGATCGAGCTGACGGTCACGGACGGCCCCAAAGCCGGAGCCAACGTGCTCCGCTCGCTCGATGCGGCCCAGATCCCGATCGCCGGTCTCGCGCTCCGCGAGCCCAGCCTCGACGACGTGTTCCTCAGCCTGACCGGCCACAAGACCTCGATCGTCGACGGCGAGGAAGAGGCGAAGCCGAAGCGAGGCTTGGGCCGAGCGCGCAAGGGCGACGTGACCGACGGGAAGGATGCCGCATGACGACCACCACCATGACCGCACCCGTACGCCTCAACCAGCCGAGTCAGGGCAATCGCCTGTCGTGGGCCGTGTCGGACGTCATGACGATCACGTGGCGCAATCTGCTGGCGCTCACCCGGACGCCCGAGGCGCTCTTCTTCACCACGCTGCAGCCGATCATGTTCACGCTGCTCTTCACCTACGTCTTCGGCGGGGCCATCCACGTCCCGGGCGTGCACTACATCGAGTTCCTGATGCCCGGCATCTTCGTGCAGACGGTCATCTTCGGCGCCATGAGCACGGCAGCCGGTCTCTCCGAGGACCTGCACAAGGGCCTCATCGAGCGCTTCCGCGCCCTGCCGATGAGCCGGGCCGCGGTGCTGGCCGGGCGCACGACGGCGGACGTGGTCCGCAATGTCTTCGTGGTCACGCTGATCACGGCCGTCGGCTACGCCGTGGGGTTCCGCATCGGGACCAACGTCGCACTGTTCCTGTGCGGGGTGCTGCTGATCCTGCTGTTCGCCTACGCGTTGAGCTGGGGGTTCGCCTACATCGGCCTGTCCGCACCCAACGCGGAGACGGCCCAGGTCATGGTCTTCCCGCTGATCTTCCCGTTGCTCTTCGCCTCGTCGGCCTTCGTCCCCGTCGCCACGATGCCCGGCTGGCTGCAGGGCTTCGCCTACCACCAACCCGTGACCCAGGTGGTCAACGCCGCGCGGTCGCTCATGGTGGGCGGCGTGCTGCACGACTCGGGCGCCGTGGTCGCCGCCCTGTTGTGGTGCGCAGGACTGCTGGTGATCCTGGCCCCCGTGGCCGTGCGCAAGTACCGCAGGGTCGCCTGACCCCGACCGCCCGGGTGGCCGCCGCACGACACCCGGTGTGGTGACGTGGGCCGCATCCACATCGGCCTCGCAGAGGCGCCGGCCCACTCCTGAGCGTCCGTCGGCGGCGATGGCCGCCGGGCGCTACTCCCCGCCCGTGCGACCTCGCAGCTCTGCCACGAGGTCGGCGATGGGCACGCGCACCTGCTCGGTGGTGTCGCGGTCGCGCACGGTCACCGCGTCGTCCTCGAGGGAGTCGAAGTCGACCGTCACGCACCACGGCGTCCCGATCTCGTCCTGGCGGCGGTAACGGCGCCCGATACTCTGGGTGACGTCGTAATCGACCATGAAGTGCGGCTGCAGCTTGGCCAGGACCTGGCGGGCCAGGGGCTCGAGGGTGTCCTTCTTCGAGAGTGGCAACACCGCCACCTGGTAGGGGGCGAGCCGCCAGTGCAGGCGCAGCACGGTACGCGGCTCGCCGCCCACCTCGTCCTCGCCGTAGGCGGCCAGCAGGAAGGCCATCATGGTCCGGGTGGCGCCCGCGGCGGGCTCGATCACGTAGGGCGTGTAGCGCTCGTTGGCCTGCTGGTCGAAGTAGTCCAGCGACTCCCCCGACTTGGACGCGTGCGCCGAGAGGTCGTAGTCGCCCCGGTTGGCGATGCCCTCCAGCTCGTCCCAGCCCCAGGGAAAGAGGAACTCCACGTCCGCGGTGCCGCGCGAGTAGTGCGAGAGCTCCTCGGGATCGTGGTGGCGTAGGCGCAGCTCGTCGGCCGGCATGCCGAGGTCGAGGTACCAGCGCATGCGCTCCTCGAGCCAGTACTCGAACCACTTCTGGGCATCGTCGGGCGGGACGAAGTACTCCAACTCCATCTGCTCGAACTCGCGGGTGCGGAAGACGAAGTTCTGCGGCGTGATCTCGTTGCGGAAGGACTTGCCGACCTGGGCGATGCCGAAGGGCGGCTTCTTGCGCGTCGTGCCGAGCACGTTGGCGAAGTTGGTGAACATGCCCTGGGCCGTCTCGGGACGCAGGTAGGCGATGTGGCCCTCGTCCTCGACCGGGCCGGCGTGGGTCTTGAACATCAGGTGGAAGGCCCGGGCCTCGGTCAGGTCCTTCGACCCGCAGTTGGGGCAGGCGCCGTCGATCTTGTCGGCCCGCCAGCGCTCGTGGCAGTTGCGGCAGTCGACCAGCGGGTCCGTGAACGTCTCGAGGTGGCCCGAGGCCTCCCAGACGGCCGGGGGCGACAGGATGGCGGCGTCGAGGCCGACCACGTCGTCGCGCAGCTGGACCATGGAGCGCCACCAGGCGTTCTTCACGTTGCGCAGCATGTTGACGCCGAGGGGGCCGTAGTCGTAGGTGGAGCGGAAGCCGCCGTAGATCTCGGCCGAGGGGAAGATGAAACCGCGGGTCCGGCACAGGCGCACGACCTTCTCCATCAGGTCGTTGGCAGGGGCACCCGCCGTCTCGTTCATCGGTGCAGGATACCGGAGCGGATTCTGGCGCTGACCTCGTTGGCCAGCAGGCGGCCCCGCACGGTCAGCACGGCCCGGGAGCCGGTGCGCTCGACGAGGCCCTCGAGATCCTCGGGGCGCTCCAGGCTGTGCCACGGCACGCCGCGCGGCGTGCGCAGGGAGAGCGAGAGCGCCTCGAAGTCGCGCTGGCCGGCGGTCAGCTCCTCGCGGCCGGCCTCGGGGGCACGGCCGGCCCCGACGGCGTCGATGTAGCGGTCGGGCGTCCGCACGTTCCACCACCGCACCCCGTCGCCGTGCGAGTGCGCCGCCGACCCGATGCCGGCGTAGTCGCCCTGCTCCCAGTAGAGGTGGTTGTGCCGGCACTCGTGGCCGGGCCGGGCCCAGTTCGAGATCTCCTCCCAGGCGTAACCGGCGGCGGCGAGCACCCGCTCGGTCCGCTCGTAGCGCCGGGCCTGCGCGTCCTCGTCGGGATGGCGGGCGGCGTCGCGGGCCAGCGGCGTGCCGGGCTCGATCGTCAGGCCGTAGGCCGAGAGGTGCGGGGGCGGGTGCGCCAGCCCGAGGACGCGGTCGAGGGTGGCGGCCCAGTCGTCGTCGCTCTCGGTGGCCGCGCCGAAGATCAGATCGAGGTTCCAGGTGGCGAAGCCGGCGGCCCCCACCGCGGCGGAGACCGTCTCGGCGGCGTGCGGCACGCGCCGGCGGCCGAGGCCGGCGAGGACGTGCGCGTGGGTCGATTGCAGGCCGAAGGAGACGCGGGTCACGCCGGCGCGCCGGTAGGCGCCGAGATGCGCGTCGTCGGCGTCCTCGGGATTGCACTCGACCGTCACCTCGGCGCCCGGCGCGCGCGGGATGGCGTCGAGCAGGCGGCACAGGGTGTCGGGGTGGAGGCGGGACGGGGTGCCCCCTCCGAAGAAGACGGAGGTGGCCGGGGCGAGGCCACCTGCCCCCCGCAGGCGCTGCAGCTCGAGAACGCACGCGTCGGCGTAGCGCTCCATCAGGTGGTCGCGGTCGGTGTAGGTGGCGAAGGCGCAGTAGTCGCAGCGCTCCCGGCAGAACGGGACGTGGACGTAGACCCCGAAGGCGCTCAAAGGTCCGCGGTCGAGCGCACCGAGCGGATGCGGCGGTCGAGATGGACCTCCATGGCCTCGGTGGCCAGCTCGGCCACCTCGTCGGCCGCCGGCGGGGTCGGGCCCGCCAGGACCGAGGCCAGGTCGCCGCCGAGGATGCGGCCCAGGAGGGCCAGCGCGGCGGGGCTCATCGGCCGCCCGCTGCGGTGGGCCCGGCACAGGGTGCCGCCGGCCACGAGGTCGAAGGCCACCAGCTCGACGGTGCCGTCAGGCTCGCCGCAGGCGGCACAGACATTGAGGACGGGCCCGGCACCCTCGAGGACGAGCGCCTTGAGGAAGAACGCCGGCGCCAGCAACGTCGGATCGGACCGCTCGTCGGCCAGGGTCCCGAGCGCGCCGACGAGCATGGCGTAGAGGCGGGGGTCGGGATGGCGCTCCTGGGCCATCTGGTCGGTCACCTCGAGGAGCGCGATGCCGCGGGGCATCCGGGCCAGGTCCTCCCGGATGAGGCGGAACGATTGGAGCACCTCGACCTGGTTGACGATGTCGAGGTCGCCCCTCCCCTGCCACAACAACAGGTCGACGTGGGTGAGGGGCTCCAGGCGGGCGCCGAACTTCGAGGTGGTGCGGCGCACGCCCTTGGCCACGGCGCGCACCTTGCCGTGGCGCTCGGTCAGGAAGACGACGATGCGGTCGGCCTCGCCCAGGCGGTACGTGCGCAGCACGACGCCCTTGTCGCGGAACAGGCTCACCGGTCGGCGGCGGGGTGTTCGTTGGCGGGGTCGAGCGGGCAGTAGCGCGCACCGCGCCGGGCCGCCTCGGCGG
>CAVULV010000005.1:0-53585 GCA_963742445.1 uncultured Acidimicrobiaceae bacterium | reverse complement strand
CTGACGTGGTACTCGGTTAGATGTTCGAAAATACACCACTACCTGGAGCCCCCTTACGAATCGAACCGTGAGACCTTCTCCTTACCATGGATGACCGCATGGTTCCGGTTGTCGCTGGTACAGCGCGTGACCAGGCAGAACACGAGCACCGACCAGCACCCGCAAGCCCGGGACAGGCTCTCACGAGCGCTGTTTGCCACTCGATCTGCCACTCAGTTTGATCTTCACAAGGTTGCAGCACGCCACCAACTTCGCGCTCAGATTCCGCTGACCCGGTCAACTCGTTCAATCGTGATCAGATCGCCCTCGACGACGTACATGATGCGATATCTGCCGATGCGCAGCCGCAGCATCTCTCCCCACCGGAACGACTGTGCAGGATACGATCCCCGGCCAGCGCGTCTAACGCCGCTACCACAGCCCGCATGCCCTCGGCGTCATCCAGGAACCGGGAGGCCGTCGTCACAGCCCTTGGCGACCACTCCACCCTCACCGGCCGTCACCGAGCAGCAGCCTGCGCGCTTGCTCGTGTGAGATGGCGCCAGGCCGCCCAGCCGCTGACCACTCCCGGTACTCCTCCAAGGCTGCCGCGGTCTCCGCATCCTCCCCTTCCTGCGGAGATGCCAACTGCTCCAGCGCCCGCAGGCGCCGTACTCAGCTACCGGAACGACGACAGCGGACTCACCGCCCAGATCGAATCACCTGATGCGGGCCGACGCCGGCTGACCCGGCAGGCTGTGCAGTCATGGCGCCTACGGTACCTTCCGCAGCCCACAGTTCCACGGCGATACGCCGCGCCAGCGCAGACAAGGACAGGCCGCAGAAGCCCGTCACAGCACGTGCGTGAACACGATTAAGCGCTCAGGCTTGCAGGAGTGTCCAGGACATGCCCATGGTGCGGCAAGGTTCGTTATCCGACGCGTGCAGCCGCCTTATGGTTCGCCCGCCGCAAAACCGACGGCGTGTATCTGCGGGCTTACCGGTGCCCGGTAGGCGACGGCTGGCACTGGCTTCAAGGCGAGGCTATCGCCGGCACGACGCGCCACCCAGATGCTGGAAATCTTGCGGCACGCGGCGGCCAGGGCGATTCAGTCTGGGCTTAACTCAGCATTGCGCGGCCAGGTTGATCGGTTAGTCGGGACTTCGTCTATTCGGGATTTCGTAATCCAGTTCGGTAAGGTGTGGAAGCCCGGCTATCACGCCCCGTCGGGTGGTACAGAACGCACCGGCTCTCATGCCCAGGTCAATGGCCTGTTCCATAGGCTGGTCGCTGGCCAAGGCAGCGACGAAAGCACCGCTAAACGCATCGCCTGCGCCTGTGGTATCTTGTGGCGTGACGCCGTAGGCTGGGAACCAGTGGCATGCCTCGCGCGTGATCCATGCGACCCCCCGGTGGCCGAGGGTCGCTACGACGCATCCGACGCCGTAGGAGAGCAGTCGTCGTCCCGCGTTTTCGTATATCGGGGTGCGTACTGAGCTCCATGCCGGTAAGGGTAGCGAGTTCGGATTCGTTAGGCGTGAGCACATCCACGAGCTGATAGGTGGTCTCCGGCAGCTTTGCTGCCGGAGCAGGGTTCAGCACGGTAACAATGCCGGCCGCGCGCGCGCGTGTGGCGGCCCCGACGAACAAGGTGTAGGGGCATTCGAGCTGGCACACAAGGTGTGATGCCCCTTCGAACAGGCCCGGAATGCTGTCAAGATCCTCGGCGGTCAGGAACTCATTTGCACCGGGTGCAACGGAAATCATATTGTCGCCATTCCGGTCCACCAGAATGAGCGCTATTCCGGTGTGTGTGTCCGCGCTGAGGATACCGCGGCCGTCGAGGCCCTCTGTGCGAAAAAGCTCGCGAGCCTCGGTTCCGAATGTGTCGCTTCCAAGTTTAACGACGAACGTCACGTTCGCCCCGAGACGTCGCGCGCTGATAGCCTGGTTTGCACCCTTGCCCCCTGGGCCGATGTCAACGTCATTGCCAAGGACGGTTTCCCCGCGTTGCGGCAACTCAGGGCTGTAGACCGTCATAGCCGCGTTGTAACTGCCCACTACCACAAGCCGTCCCACCATGCCTCCTTAAGCGCAGCGATCATTGGCTGCGGGTTCCGTGCCGCGCATTGGCCGAGCGCTGGATTATGCCCGGCCCATGGCCCACCCTGCTAGCTCGCACGCAGAGTGCTGCATAAGACGGCGAGTCGAGATATGCAGGAGCCGCCCAGTGGGGGCCGCAGTCACTGGTGTAGGCGAAGGAACGTCCTGCTCCTACTTCCCACACCGCGAGCAGCGGATCGGCGCCGCATCGCACCACGAGTTCAGCGTCGGTGCGGGCCGTGACCTTGTTGTAGCCAAGCAGCGGTCCAAGCACGGTGGCTCAGCCCAGCGCGGGGTGGCCGGAGAGCTCGATGGTGGGCGTGATTCCTTCCGGTACCTCAACTCGGTCATCGCCTGGTGAGATGGACACGGGCAGGACTGCCTCGATCGGTGTGCCCGCGTAGTGCGCCTGGCCGCCGAAGCCCGCGAACGAGAGGTAGCCGCCGATCATGCCCAGGCCGCCACCTTGACGACAGTAGTCTGCCAGTTCAGCGAGCGGATTCGTCCGTACCCGTCCGTGGACGAATGTCTCGGGTGCCAGCAAGAACGTGTTGGCCCCGATATCACTGAGCAGAATCAGATCGAACTCGTTCAGGGAATGAGGCAATTGTTCCGCTACCAGGTGACTGGCGAGATGAACGAACTCGTGTCCGCCCCTGCCAGTGCCTCTTGAATCCACCTCGTTCCCTCTTCGTATCCGCCGTGGACATATGAGTCGAATCCCTTGACCTCGATCGTGTAGCTGAACCATGACTCGCCAATGAGAAGCACACGGCCCACGATGCAGACTCCTCTCTACTCAGCTGACCTGCGATCCTGCGCGCCGCGGGGACCGCCGGGACCGTGGGCGGCACGTGGCTCAAGGTAGTCACGCTCTGTGAGGCCGAGCCTGCGCATGGCGATCCCGGTCATTGCCTCGAGCACGCAGCGGTGGGCGAGCAGGCAGGTGATGTTGTTGCCCACGTCGTATGGCGGGGCCACCTCGACTACGTCCATTCCTGCGATGCCGACCTCCGCTGACAGCCGCCGGACGGCGCGAAGGAGTTCCCGGCTGGTGAGGCCGCCAGGTTCGGGGGCTCCCGTCCCCGGCGCGCATGATGGGTCGGCCACGTCGATGTCAACCGACACGAACAGATGGTCGGCTCCGTCGAGTGCTTCGTCCACCGCGCGGTCCAGGACACGGTCGAACCCCTCGGCTTGGATCTCGGCCATGAAGTGCGACTTAATTTCTTGTTCTTCCATCCACGCACGCACGTCCGGGCCGGGCCAGTAGCCCCTGAGCCCGATCTGTACGAAGTTCCGTCCACGCACGGCCTCGCTTTCGATCAGCCGCCGCATGGGCGTACCATGGCTTGCCAGCACGCCCTGCATATCTGGCGCCGTATCGGCGTGTGCATCGAAGTGCACCATCCCCACGTTCCCGTATCCGTAGGAATCCGCCAGAGCGGTGGCATTCGGCCATGTTATCCCGTGGTCTCCGCCGAGAATAAGTGGGATCGCGTTCGAGGACACAATTTCGGACACAAAGCTCCGGATATTAGCGAATGTGCGGTCAACGTCACCGATAATAATGTTGGCGTCGCCGTAGTCGCACATCTTCAGGTGCTCGAATGGATCGACGCCAACGTGCAGATGCGGCCGAGCTAGCGGTGGTATCGGGACATGGTCACATGATCGGATAGCTTGCGGGCCGAGATGGGCCCCACTGCGGCTGATAGCCGTCCCATCCCACGGTGCACCCCCAACCGCGACATCGATCTGGCCGGCTCGCAGGTCTTCTGGGGTCAGGCAAACTGGAAGCTTGCTGAAGGTCTGAAGCCGGCCCATGCGGGCTCCACATCGTAACGGTTCAGGCTAACCGGTCCTGGTGGGCGGGCCTGGCTGTTTCCGGAGCTGCCGCCTTCGTTCGTCGTGTTCGCCATTCCTTCGTGCCTCCTTGACTTCTTGTCGCCGGTCAGCCGTCCTGGACGCAACCACTGTCCATTGTGGTGAGCACCGAACGCGCCACCTCGTTCAGCGTGAGCCGTCTCTGTCTACAGGACCCTCGAGCATCGCGGCGAGGGCTCGCAGGCTCTCGGCCGCCGATGTCCCCCACGACGACCCAACTGTGCTCACTTGACTGGAGAGCCAATTCGTGGCCAGGGGTCGCTGCTCGAGGGCCCGAGCGGCGAGGTCTCCGGTGATGCCCGCGTCCGTTAGACAGTGCGTGGCCTGGTCGGGCGGCAGCGAATTGAACCAGTCGTAGCCGGCCCTGCGCCGAGCGGCCGGATCGACCCAGCCGATCAACCGAAACCGAGAGAGTCCCCCGTCGGGGAAGGCGTCCAGCCGCACGCAGGCGGTTGAAGCACGGCTCGAAACCATGAAGACGTGGTTGCGTATCGGGCTGCACGATCGTGCGCTCCACCAGTGGCTCCCAGGCGTCTGATTGCGGAGACGAGCCGGCAGTTGACCGCAGCGTTGCACCGCTATCTCGCCCGACGCGTTGTATCGGAAATAGATCGTCTCAACGACAACCTTGCGTATATCACCTTCGAGACCAAGCTGGAAGATCGCAAAGTCGTTACCAGGACCGCGGCGCCGACGCGCCTCCCAACCGTCGCCCATCGTGCGTGCTTCGTCCGGCCGAATCAGTAGCGACGGCGAGGTATAGAAGTCGTCGCTGCAGCTGACCAAAGCCCCACCAACGGCCTGGCTGGCGAGATCAATGGTCACGCCGTCGAACTGCCTCGGGTCGGGGAGGACCTGTCCGGATACGCGCAGCCGCGCGACACCCCCGTCAGGAAAGATCGACAATCTGACGTGGGTGAACCGACGAGAGTCACATACCGGAAAGACATTGACGCGGTCTCCCTCGAGCGGGGACTGCGGGACGACCTCCACCCAACCTGCCGGCCCGTCCAGCTCGCGCAGCCCGGGGTAGCCCTCCTGACCACATACCTCGACGCGACAAGACTCCGGGAAGTTCCCGGTGAAAAAGCTGGTGTCCACCTGAATAGTCGTGATCCTCCCCGGCGCGCCGAGCCTTACGATTGCCCAGTCGTACCCGGGTTGGCGCCGACGTCGTGTTTCCCAGCCGTCAACGATCTCGCCACGGTTCCCGAGGCGGCCACCCTGATAGGTGGCGGGACCGGGATTGAGCAGGTTGTCCTTGTCGCCGAAGGACTCGTCACTAGCCGCGAGAACGCTGCCTCCCAACCAGCGGGAGGCAAGGTCGATCACCGACGTCAGTTGCCCACCCACTTTCGGTGTCCCGGGCACGCCGTCGCAATCGGGAGAACCTAACGTCGCCGTCACTCGTCGTCCTTTGCGCAGGTGGTCAAGAGAGGCTCGCGCTGAGCAATCGACCGCGCGGACGGGACACATCTGTCTGTTCGCCCCGCAGGATCGTGGATTTGACGACTCCCTGCAACCTGCGGCCGTCGTAAGGAGTGCCCGGGTGGCGGTGCTGCAATGGTGCGTGATCAACGACGAGAACCTCGTCCGGGGCAAAGACCACCAGGTCGGCATCGTTGCCGACCTGGATTGAGCCCTTCTTCGCAAGACCAGCCAAGCGCGCCGGCCCCTCCGACATCCACCGGCTCAAGTCGGCTAGTGAGCACTGACGCGCACGTGCCTCCGTCCAGACCGCCGGAAGGGAGAACTGCAGCGAGGAGATTCCGCCCCAGGCATCCGCGAAGTCGCCGGAGTCCCGTGACTTCATCTGGGGGATGCAGGGCGAGTGGTCCGAGACCACCAGATCGAGCACATGACCCTTGAGCCCGTCCCAGAGAAGGTCACGATTGGCCTCCTCACGGATCGGAGGGGAGCACTTGAAGGTCGTGGCGCCGTCTGGGATGTTCTCCGCATCGAGAACCAGATAGTGCGGGCAGGTCTCGGCAGTGACCTTTAGGCCGTCGCGCCGGGCAGAGCCGATCATCGGGAGGGCGTCGGAGCTGGAGAGGTGGCAGATGTGGACGGGCGTGTCGGCGCGTCTTGCTGCTTCGATGATCCCAGCAATGGCGAGGTTCTCGACTCCTCGCGGTCGCGACCGGAGAAAGTCGGCATACACCCTGCTGTGTGGGGACGGAGAAGCCGCCATGGCAACGCTGTCCTCGGCGTGGACGAGCAACGGACAGCCAAGGCCGCGGATCCTTCCTAGCGCCTCCTCCACTAGCCCAACGTCGAGCGGAGGGAACTCCTCCGAGCCCGACACCATGAAGCATTTGAAGCCCAGCACGCCGACTTGACGAAGGGCCTTGAGTTGGTCGAGGTTGCCGGGTATCGCGCCACCCCAGAATCCGACGTCGACGTGGCACTGTCCGGCGGCTGCCCGGGTCTTGAGCTGCAATGCCGCGAACGTTGACTGTCGGGGGCTCGCTGTTGAACCGGCATATCCACCAGGGTCGTGATCCCGCCGGCGGCGGCCGCTCGGGTCGCGAGTCTCGAAGCCCTCCCATGCGGTGTTGCCTGGCTCGCACACGTGCACGTGCGAGTCGACGATTCCGGGCATGACGACCAGATCTGGACCGAATTCCCGCTCGGCTTCAGCTGGAAACGGCGTATGGAGCGGACCGATGGCGGCGATTCGTCCATCCAGTATGCCGATCGCGCGCGCAACCTCTCCTTCACCGGGAATGATCGCCCGAGGCGCTCGAATGACCAGATCCAAGGTTTCTGGCACTGAACCGGATCTGATCCGTGTCTCGGATCCTTCCGAGGTCACGCCGGTTCGCCCACGGTCGCACGGTGAATGGTCTCGTAATGCTCTTGTTTTGCCTGCTCGTTCGGAAAGTTGTAGCTCCGCTTGCCGGTCAGGGAGGCGAAATGAAAGCCCAGCTGACTGAGCGGCAGCGCAGCGAGGACAGGCGAGAGCTCCTCGGGTGCGCCGTCGGCGAGCGGAAGGTGGATGACCGGACCGGTCGGCTTCTTGTCTCCTACGAAAATAATCGTGGCGCCCACGTAGGCGAGCTCGGCGAGGATCTCTTCGACCCGATCGCTCGCCGCACCGCTCGGGGCGACCACAACAACTGGATCGCCCTGTTGCGTCGTGAAGTACTGCTCGTGCGCCCACTCTTCGACGTTCGTCGACGCCGCGAGCTGCTGAGCACCTTCGAAGAGCTTCGCCGCCCCGAATCGTGCACTAGCCTCGTTGGGCCCGGCGCCGAGGAAGGTGACAATCCGTGCCCCGAGTAGACGCTGTGCTGCCACCAACGATGGACCCGCGCACATTGCCAGCGTTTCGCCTGCGAGCTGAGGCAACATCGCCAACTGGTCCACATACCTGCTGTGGCGAGCATTGCCGCCGGTGTCTGTATCGAGCTGAGCGGCCAACGCCAGGAAGGTGGCGAGCATACCGAGGTAGGTGCTCGTTCCGGGAGACGACCCGAGCGTCGGGACGTTGATCGGCGAGATAGCGTCGACCTCTTTGGACAACGGGCTGTCGGGACTATTGGTGAGTGCGATGACTCGGTGCCCGAAGGCCCTCGCCTGCCGGGCCGCCTCAATGGTTCGTCCAGCCATGCCAGAGAACGAGACCGCGACGACCGTGGTGTCCGGCGGTTGATACCGGACGGAGTAGCGGGCAAAGTCGAGGGCGTGCTCTGCCCGCACGCTGAGCCCGGTATGGCGATTGAACGCCAGCACGGCGGCCTGACCAGCGAACGCTGAGTCGCCGCAGCCGACGAACACTAGGTGGCGCGTGGCCGACTGGCGCAGCGATTCCACCAGCGATGTCACGTCTGGCGACGGGTCGCCGAACTGGGAGCGGATGACCGCAGGTACCGTCTCTATCTCACGTTGCATGAGCGTGATGTCGTAGGCGTCGGCGGCGATGCCATCTCCGCCGCCGGGTAGTGCGTCGTGCCGGTACGCGGCGAGCAACCGAGTCGCTAGCGTCGCCCGGCCATCGATCAGTCGCAGCGATCCGCTGGCCCCGAGCGCCGCTCCCGCGCTCGCCGCGCCGCGCCGTGTCGCGTCGAGGAGGTCGTCTCCGAGCGCCAAGCCAGCGGCCAGTCCCCCGCAGAAACAGTCGCCGGCGCCGGTCTCGTCAACCACGACGACATCGGCTGCAGCGACCCTCGCCGATGAGCCAGCGGCCGTTACCACCAACGCCCCGTTCGCACCGTCGTGTGCCACGACCGCTCGCACACCTTCGACAATCAGCTCGGCGCAGGCCCGCTCCGGGTCGTCGTAGCCAAGCAAGCACTGCAGCTCCTCCCGGCTCGGAAGGAAAACATCTGCCTGCCGTGCAATGGTCAGCACAGCCTCCCGGTCAAAGCGCCACTCCCCGTGTGGGTCGAGCGTGATCGTAGCGGACGGCGACACCGAGCGGACGTGCCCGACGATGCGGGCCGCGGCCATGAGGGGCATCGACGCCACGTGAACGACGGGGCGGCGAGCCCGTTCGAGCCATCCTGCGGGAACGTCGGTCGGCGCGGGAGCAACCTCGATGCCGCGCTCCGTCGGCGTCCCGCTCACAAAGGTCCGCCCTCCGTCCTCGCCGTAGAGGATCCAGAACCTCAACGTGGGTCCAGAGATCGGGTGAATGCCTAACGTGTCGAACGCCGGCGTCTCGCAGACGCGCCAAGGCGACCGGCGGGAAGTCATCACCAACCCGTGCGACGGCGCCGACCCCGACGCCCCAGATCCTCGCCGCGGTGGCCGCATAGATCGTGTTACCGCCGAGCGAGCGCAGCGATGTCGTGCCATTGGCCCTTACGATGTCGTCGATCGTGAGGTTGCCGATCACGATCACCTGAGGTGGGACTTCCGCCTCTTGGCCTGGCGTGCCACCCGCCGCGACGGTCATGGTTTCCATCCCGCCGCCGTGCGGCTGACACCAGCGGTCCGCTTGCTTGGCACGGCGACATTCGTGGTCGACAAGACACCCCGACGAGCCCGACAGGCTGTCTCCGGCAGTGTCTGTCGAGGTACCGGTGCAGCGCATTGCGCCCCGTGGACTGCGATGGCAGAATCGTAACATGCACCTGTCGGACAAGCGAGCAGTCAGGCATTCAGGTCAATCGGCCGAACCCGACCTATTGCCCTTACGTCGAATCGACCGCCGCACCGCTGCCGATGAGGTGCGCTCGCAGCTCATCGGGCTGATCGAATCAGGTCAACTAAAAGTGAACGACCGGCTGCCGTCTGAGGCGGAGCTGTCGCGCCGATTTGGGGTCAGTCGATCCATCGTCAGGGAGGCGCTGGGGCGCCTCCAAGCTCTCGGCCTGACGGAGCCTCGAGCCGGGAGTGGAACTTTCGTCTCCTCCAACGTGACAAAGATGTTGACCTCAGTCGGGCAGCACTCCGCCGCGGACCTCAACGAGATACGTCGATGTCTCGAAGTGCCGGCGGCACGGCTCGCCGCTATCAGACGGAAGGACAGTGATCTTGAGGAGCTAACCCTCTGCCTCGAGCGCCATGAGCAGGCGACCACGCCAGAGCAGACACTGCGTAGCGACAGTGCCTTCCACTGCGCCATTGCCCGGGCAACGGGCAACGTGCTGTTCCTGCGGCTGGTAGAGGACCTTCAAGAGATCATGGAAGAACAGTCGCTGGCGGAGTCCACCCTTCGCCCCCGCGGACCCAGCGCTGCGCGCGAACACCGCAGGGTGCTAGAGGCGATCAAGGCCGCCGATGGCGACGCCGCGGCTGCTTTGATGGACGAGCATCTCGATGCAGTCGAGAGGGCGATCCGCAAGCTCGAGCGCGCAGTCAAAGCTCTACCCACGCGTCGCAGGCAGGGTAAGTCGAATGGTAAGTGAGCGAGCTTCCCCCAGCCGATCACGGCGTCAACGGTTTCGCCCTCGGGCCCCGCCCTTGTTCGGCTCCGAGTCCGGCGAAATCACCAGCTTCGGCCGTATCGGAGCAAACACCGTTCATGCTGAAGGTCACGGAGAGGAGTAAGCACCGTCCATGCTGAAAGTCACGCAAGAGCAAATTCAGCACTATCAAAAGAACGGGTTCGTCGTCCTTCCCAGTTTGTTGGACGCGGCGGAGTTGGCGACCTGGCAACGTGTCATCCCACACGCCATCGAAGGGCGGAGTACCCGCCTTCCGTTGGACGGAGAGAATTACGAGGAGTCCTTTCGCAGCGGGGGCTTCACTGAGAGTGACGAGTACTACAACAAAGTCTTCATGCAGAAGATCAACCTGTGGAAAACTGACAGAGATGCTTGCCGGCTGATCCTCGATGATCGGCTCGGTCAGATAGCAACAGAATTGGCCGACGTCCAAGGAATGCGTATCTGGCTGGACCAGGCGCTCATCAAGGAACCATGGGCCAACCCCACCGCATTCCATATTGACATTCCCTTCTGGGGGTTCACCTCGCCGGATGCCCTGACGATTTGGATTGCTCTCAGTGACGCTACTCTGACCAACGGATCACTCTGCTATATCCCAGGGTCTCATCGGCTGTGCGACTACAAGAACGCCCAGGTCGACCCGGACCTGGGAGCTCTCTTCCGTCTCTATCCAGAGCTCGCTCAGATCGAACCAGTATTTTGCCCGGTACCCGCTGGTAGCGCCGTCGTGCACAACGGGCGTACAGCCCACGGTGCCGGAGCCAACATGACTCCTCAGCGGCGATTCGCGATGACCGTCGCTTATATGCCTGACGGTTCGACGTTCAACGGGCAGCAGGACATCCTGACGAACGCGCAGGTTGCGCGCCTGGCCGTCGGTGATGTGCTGGACGACCAGGAGCAGAACCCGCTAGTGTACCTACGCTCTTGATCTCCGGAGTCATCGCATCTGGGGTGAGTGCCGATTCCCGTAAACCGCAGAAGCGGAGCTGAGATACCTCACTGCGGTACCTCAGCCCAAGAGAGGGTCAAACTAAGGAGGACACAAATGGATCCTGCCGAACCAGAGGCTGGTCAGGCACAGGACGGGACCCAGCCGGTCACTCGGCGGCGGTTCCTCCACGGCGCTGTCGCAGTCGGCTCACTAGGAGCACTGGGGGCACTTACGTCGTGCGAGTCAGCGCCGAAGAAGCCGCAGAGCTCGGGGGCGTCGGCCCGCAAGGGCGGAGATCTGCGAGCCGGACTCACGGGCGGATCCAGCAGCGACACACTCAACCCGCTGTTAACCGTCGTCTACTTGGACGTGGCCCGCGCACAGAACCTCTATCAGCCGCTCATGCAGTTGAATGCCCAGTCGCAGAACGAGTACGTGCTTGCCGAGGAGATAGCTCCTAAGGGATCGACATCGGAGTACATCATCCGGCTGAGACCCGACATCACGTTCCACAACGGAAAGCCGTTCGGTGCTGATGATGTCATCTACACGTTCCAGCAGGTTCTCAATCCTAAGAAACCGCTGGCCGGCGCAGCCCCGATCTCTCCCATCGACGTCAAAGGCCTCAAGAAGATCGACTCGCTCACTGTCTCGGTCCCGATGAAGATCCCGTACGGAAGTTTCCTTGATCAGTTGTCGTCGTTCTGGTACTCGCTGTATATGGTGCCTGACGGCTGGGTTGCGACTGACAAACCGAACGGGACCGGCCCGTTCAAGTACGTGAGCTTCACTCCAGGCCAGCAAAGTGTGTTCGTTCGCAACAAGAACTACTGGAAGTCGGGACTGCCTTATCTCGACTCGCTCAAAATTGTCGACTTCGCCGACGTCACCTCATTGCAGAATGCACTGGTGAGCAATGTCGTCAACTGTGCCGGCTCCCTTACAGGGGCCCAGATGAAGGAGCTCGCGGGCAACTCGGCCGTAAAACCTCTGCCCTCCAAGACGGGCGGATTTACGCCCTTTACGATGCGATGCGACCAGCCACCATTCAACGACGTCAGGGTGCGACAAGCGTTCCGGCTCATCGTCAACCGGCCGCAGATTATCGCTACCACTCTCGCCGGCTATGGGACCCTCGCCGCCGACGTGTTCTCTCCCTACGATCCCGCCTATGACAAGAGCGCCTTCCATCGGGAGCAGGACATTCCCCAAGCGAAGCAACTACTCAAGAGCGCGGGATACGACAATAACCTGACGGTCAAGTGCGTTACCTCCAACGGCATCAACGCGGCTGCCGTCAACACGGCCACGGTCTTCAAACAGCAGGCCCTCGCGGCCGGGGTAACGGTCAATGTGGATGCTGTCCTGAGTGGAACATTCTTCACTCCCGGCTACTGGCTTACCTCGAAATTCTCGCAAATCTATTGGGGCTACTCTTCCTACCTCGCTCAAGTCGCGGAAACATGTCTCCCGACGTCGCCGTTCCCCGAGACCCACTTCGACAACCCGAAGTACATCAGTCTCTACAAGCAGGCCAACGCGACACTGAGCCCAACTCTGCGCACCGAGATCGAGCATGAGATGCAGATGATCGACTTCAACGAGGGCGGTTATATCATCCCGTGCTTCAGCGACCTGTTCGACGCCTACAGCACGAAGCTCACGGGATACACGACATGTAGCACCGGCGAGCCCCTTTCCAATTTCGATTTCGAGCATTTCGCGTTCGTGTCGTGATGGTGCTAGCCGCCTTTCGGCCGAGAGTGATCTCATCGCCGGTGGGCGGCTAACAATGGACACAGGCCTATGAGCCGGCGTGGCAGTCCAGTGGCCGCGCACCCGCAGCTCAGGCATATCGGCCCGCTGGCGGCTGGCCCGGCAATGTGCACGGTGAGCCCCGGATCGCCGCGGGCGGCGGTGGCCTTCAGGCGTGACGCGTGGGCGACCTGCTGCGTCGGGAGGAGTTCAGCCTCCGGGGGGCACACTTCTGAACTTCGCCTACACCCAGCGTGCCCTGAGCTGAGGAGGTCCTCCTCATTCATGTCATCTGTTTGGCTCCCGAAGTAACGCCGCGGGGGGTCATGATCCGGGTACTGGTCCCTGATTAGCGATATTGGATGCGAGCTTGGGCACGTCCTCGATGAGGCTGATCGTGTAGGGGTCATGCGGTTGTCCGAGGACCTGGTCGACCGGCCCCTTCTCCACCACCCGGCCTGCCTGGAGCACAACGACGTCGCGGCCGATGCTTCGTACGAGCGCGAGGTTGTGGGTGATGAAGATCATCGCAAGGCGGCGTTCGCGCTGCAGGCGCCGCAGCAGCTCGACGATTACCGCCTGTACCGAGACGTCCAGCGCGGAGGTGACTTCATCGCATATAAGGAGGTCTGGCCCAACCACGAGGGCACGGGCTATCGCAGCGCGCTGGCGCTCTCCTCCTGAGAGCTGGTCTGGGTAGCGCTCGAGAAAATCTCGGCCCAGGCGGACGTCGTCCAGCGCCCCGATGACCCGGTCGGACCGCTCCCGGAACGAGAGATCGAGGAAGTGCTCGAGGGGCTGGGCGATGATCTGCCCTATCGTCTTGCGGGGGTTGAGCGAGGTATACGGATTCTGGAACACGTACTGGATCCGCTTCAGCACAGGCTTTGGCCGGTCCCGCGCGCGGGCGGCGAGGCGAGCGCCGTCGAAGACCATCTGGCCGCTCCAGTTCGGGTGCACGCCAGCGATGCATCGCGCGAGCGTCGTCTTGCCCGAGCCAGATTCTCCGACGACAGCGAGGCATGACTCCGGTTCGAGGCTGAAGCTGGCATCGAAGATGACCTGTGCCGGGCCGTACCGTGCTGCCAAACCGTCAACCTGAAGCATCGGCGGGGCCTGCGCTGTGGGTGCGCTGGTGACCAGCGCCACGCGCTTGCTGTCGTAGGGGGGGATCTCAGCCACGCGCAGGCAGCGGACCTCTCGCCCGGCCACGACCACCGGTTCCGGTGCGGTCGCCCGGCAGGCCGCGATCACATGGGGGCATCGCGGGGCGAAGCTGCACCCCTGCGGGCGGCGGCCTGGCCGGGGGGGCTGTCCGTCGATGCCGGTAAGGACCTCGGCGCGGCTGGGGGACGGCACGGCGGCCATCAGGCCGCGGGTGTAGGGATGTAGGGGTGACCCGAAGACCTGGCTCATGTCGCCCATCTCGACAATCCGGCCCGCGTACATAACCGCCACCATGGTGGCCAGGCCGCTCAGGACCGCCAGATCATGTGTGACGTAGACGGCCGCCACCCCATACGACCGGCACATCGTGCGCACCGTATCGAGCACATGGCGCTGGGTCGTCACATCGAGCCCGGTCGTCGGTTCGTCCAACACGATCAGCGACGGCCGGCAGCAGAAGGCGAGGGCGACGGCGACCCGCTGTTGCTGGCCGCCCGAGAGCTGGTGCGGGTACCGTCGCAGCATGTCGGGGGTGGACGGAAGGTGGACCTCCCGCAGGACCTCGGCCACCCTGTCGCCCGCCCCCTCGTAGCCGTGGGCGTGCAGCGCCTCCCCGAGCATCGCTCCGATGCGCCGCGTCGGGTTGAGCGCGGCCGATGGTTCCTGGGGGACGTAAGCGACCTTGGCCCCGCGAACGGCGCGCAACTCACGGGGGTCGAGTGCGACCAGGTCGATTCCGTCGAGCAGCACCGAGCCGGACCTGATTTGTAGTCCCCGGCGGGCGTACCCAAGCAGCGACAGGGCGACGGTGGTCTTGCCGGACCCCGATTCGCCGACCAGCCCGAGAACCTCGCCGGCCTGCACGGTGAACGAGACATCGCGCACGACGTTCGGCCCCCGGGCGCCGACGCCGACCTCAAGATCGGTCACCGTCAGCCGGGCGGCACCGTCCGTCGCGGCCGTGACCGCTAGCGACGACGCTGCAACGGTCGGGTCGCGGCCGTCCGTCATGGCACGTCCACGGCATGCGGTGCGATGTCGTCGATCAGGGCCGCCTCTTCGGGCTTCCTGTCGACGCCGATGGCCACGCTCGCGACGGCGTCGGTGAAAGTGTTCGTGCCGATGGTGAGCAACGCGATCAGGATTACGGGAACGATGACGGCCCACGGATTGGACGCCAGGCCGATCCGGTTCTCATTGATCATAAGTCCCCAGCTGGGAGCGGGTGGTGGCTGACCGAAACCGAGGAAGGCCAGGCCCGCAATGATCACGATCGAGTACGTCAGACGCAGGCCGGTTTCCACCATGAGCGGAGCCACCAGGTTCGGGGTGATCTCTTTAGTCATGACGCTGACCGGGCGCACGCCCTGCATCTCCACCGCTTTGACATACTCACGCTCGGAGACACCCAGGGTCGCCGAGCGCAGCACCCTGGCGACCTGCGGCGCGTGCGAGAGGCCGACCGCCACCACGATGAGCCAAAGCCGCGGCCCGGCGATGCTGACCAGCAGCAGGGCGAAGACAAGCTGCGGAAAGGCCAGGAACACGTCAACCGCCCGCATGATCAGGCTGTCGGGACGTCCGCGCAGATACGCAGCCGAGACACCGAGCGCCGCGCCGACCAGCACCCCGAAGGCCGTCGCGCAGGCCGCCATGATGAGCAGGACCCAGCCGCCATCCAGCACCCTGGACAGCACGTCTCGCCCAAGCACGTCTGTGCCGAGCCAGAAGTGCGCCGACGGCGGTGCGAAGGGCACGCCCACAAACTGGGTGGCAGAGTACGGCGCAATGAACGGGCCCACCGCGGCCAGCAGGACGATACTGCCCGCCAAGCCAAGGCCGACGGCGCCCTTACCGGTCCGGGCGGCCTGGCCGAGCGTTGCGAGCCAGTAATGCCGGCGCAGCCGCCCGGCTGATACCGGAAGGACACTTGTGTCGTCGGCAGCCATGGCTAGCCCGAGATCCGGCGGCGCGGGGTGGCGAGCAAGGCAATTACGTCGGTCAGGATGTTCATGAAGATGTAGAACGCTGCCAGCACCACCACGATCAACTGGACCATGGGGATGTCACGGTCCTGGACCGCATTGACAAGTCCCTGGCCGATACCCGGGTAGTTAAAAAGGAACTCCACTATCACGATGCCGCCGGCGAGATACAAGTAGGTCAGGCCGATCACCTGGATCACCGGCGGGATGGCGTTCGGCAGCGCGTGCATCACGACGACCCGCACCGGCGACAGCCCCTCCAAGCGGGCCATCTCGACATAGTCCGACTCCAGCGCCTCGATCATCGCGGCGCGCGTCATCCTGAAGATGTACGGGACGATGACGATAACGAGCGTGGCGACCGGCAGTACGAGCGACGCCGACGCGTCCCAGAAGTACGTCCCTGGCGGGAGCAGCGACACCGCCGGCAGCAGGTGGCTGACGACCGTCGCGAGCAGAACAATAAGGCCAATGCCGACGACGAACTCGGGCAACGACGTTACGCCGAGCAGGGTAACGGAGGTGACCCGGTCGATCCAGCCGCCCTTCCAGAGCGCCGCCGCCGCACCGAGTGCCACGCCAAGGAAGCTGCCGATCGCGCCGCTAATGAAGACCAGGCCAGCGGAGTTGATCAAACGCGGGTAGACCTGGCCCCACACGCCCTGGCCATTGGCAAGCGAAGTTCCGGCGTTGCCGGTGAGCAGCCCGGACAGCCAGGCCCAGTACTGATCGAACAGACTGCGATTGAGATGCAACTGGACTTCGAGGGCGTGCAGGCGCGCTGGCGTCGCCGTGTGGCCGAGCACGGCATAGGCCGCGTTCCCGGGCAGAACCTGGGTGGCCAGGAATACGACCACCGAGACAACGAACAGCGTGACGATTCCGGCGAGGGCCCGCTGGGAGACCAGAGCCGGAACCGGATGCGCCTGCCTCCAAGAAACCGGACGCCGGTCCCCGTCAGTTGCAGTGACTGCGGCCATTGCCGACGATGCCTTCGTCAGTCTCGATCTCGACCACGAAGTCGTCCTGGGCCGAGCTTGTGGCATCCGTCTTCACTACGGGCACGACGAGCAGGTGCGTCCGAACGTCCGTAATCTTCACGCTTCTTTTCCTCAGGGGTCAGCGCGATGAGCGGTACCGACAGGCGGACGATAACTTCGGAACGTCATTCCGTCAAGTGGATAGTACGGCGGCGTCACTGTGTTGTGGGCCGGGTTCGGTGGTGAGTCTGTGCTGGTAGTGGCTGTGGCGGGCTTGGCCTTGGTGGAGGCGCCAGCTGGACCAGTGCTGGATGCCGGTGATGGCGCGCAGTGGGGTGTCATCCAGGGCCCGGAGCGGGTGATGACCAGGCCGTTGAACAGGCGGCGGATCTCCGGCGGCGGTCAGCGCGATAGGCGCGCTGTGGCGGGCGTCATGCCAGGGATCGGCGGCCATCAAGAACGCGAGGGTGAGCATGGGCAGGGCGGCGAACCGGTGCCAACCGGTCCAGGTGCGCACCTGTATAGTTTCCAACCCACCTGACCCTTGGCGGCCTGGAAACCTTCCTCCACAGCCCAGCGTATACCAGCGACACGGGCCGAAGTGGCCAGCAGCGCCGGGCAGGTGACCAGTACCGGTAGAGGGCGGGTTCACCGTTGCTGCCGCGGCGGATCAGCAGACTGTGGCCGCGCTGATGGGCGCAGACCCAGGCCCAGTCATACCGGCGCGGGTCCTTGGAGCCGGTCCCGGCGCTGATGCGGTGCCCGGCGCCGCCTCCACCAAGGCCAAGCCCGCCACAGCCACTACCAGCACAGACTCACCACCGAACCCGGCCCACAACACAGTGACGCCGCCGTACTATCCACTTGACGGAATGACGTTCCGAAGTTATCGTCCGCCTGTCGGTACCGCTCATCGCGCTGACCCCTGAGGAAAAGAAGCGTGAAGATTACGGACGTTCGGACGCACCTGCTCGTCGTGCCCGTAGTGAAGACGGATGCCACAAGCTCGGCCCAGGACGACTTCGTGGTCGAGATCGAGACTGACGAAGGCATCGTCGGCATCGGCGAGTCCGACCTCAATCCGTGGATCGCCCGGGCCTGCGTCGAAGCTCCCAGCACGCACAGCATGGGGCTGTCATTGCGTGAGATGCTTCTCGGCGAGGACCCTCTAGATGCCGAGGGGCTGTGGCAGAAGCTCTACGTAGGCTCGGCCATGAACGGTCGCCGGGGGGCCGTCATTCATGCCATTGGTGCACTTGAGATCGCGCTCTGGGACATCGCCGGGAAGGCGGCGGGTGTTCCAGTCTTCGAGCTCCTAGGCGGCGAGCGCCGTCCCATCACCCCGTACGCATCGCTGCTACCCGACGCGGCACGCTTCGCCGACTTCAAGCCCGCCATCGTCGACTGGGCCGTGCGGGCGACGGAACAATTCGGCTTCCGGGCCGTGAAGCTTGAGCTCATCTTCGACGGTCCCTACGCACATCAGGGCATCCGCGTGGGCGACGACAAGGTGACCGAGGTAGTCGCCGCCGTCCGAGACGGCGTCGGGCCGGACATCACCGTCATGGTAGATGTGGGATACGCGTGGGACGACGTCGACCGAGCTGCCGCCTGCATCGGCGAGTGGAGGGATCTCGACGTCTTCTTCGTCGAGACCCCGCTCCGCTCCGACGACGTCGCCGGCTACGCCGAGCTGCATGGACGTGACCTTGGCGTGAAGATCGCAGCGGGAGAGTGGTTGGCGACCCACTACGAATTCAATGAACTGATCGACCGAGGCGCCGTCGATGTCGCCCAGCCCGACGTCGGTCGGGTCGGCGGTTTCGGAGAGGCGCTCCGGGTTGCCAGGCATGCCGAGCGCGAGGGGCGGCTCATCGTCCCCCACGCATGGAAGAGCGGCATCTCCATCGCCGCGGCTGCCCACCTTGCTGCGGCATCACCGAACTGCATCTTCATCGAGTACCTGCCTGCCGAACTCACGGATTCGCCACTGCGCCAAGAGCTCGTTGCCGAGGATCTCGCCATGGTCAACGGCCAGATTGTTCTCAGTGAGGCCCCGGGTCTGGGCGTCAGCCTTGCTCCGGGAGCACTCGAGCGGTTCGAGGTCCTCGACTGAGCCCGGCCCGGCACCGGAGGAGAGGGAGGCGTCACCGGTGAGCGACGTCCTGGAGACGATTACCCAAGCCGGGGTGGTGCCGATCGTCGAGGTCTCGTTCCCACAGCAAGTCGAAGGCGTACTCTCGGCCTTGCGTGACGGGGGCCTGGCAGTAGCGGAAATTGTGCTCCGCACACCGGCTGCCCTGCGTGCTATCGCTCTCGCCGTCCAACTTGTCCCCGACGTGCTCGTGGGGGCGGGGACGGTTCGGTCGGAGGTCGAGGCCGTCCAGGCAATCGAAGCCGGCGCTCAGTTCGTAGCCTGTCCCGTCACTGATGCCAACGTCGTTGCCCGATGCCAGAACGAGGGGATCGATGTCTTCCCCGGCACCTTCTCGCCAACCGAGATCCACGTAGCTATGAGCCTCGGCGTCAGCGTCGTCAAATACTTCCCGGCTGACGTCGGCGGCGGACCGGAGTTTATCCGGGCTGTCGCTGCGCCCATGCCCGAAGCCCGCCTCATCCCGACCGGCGGAGTGACCCTCGAGAACCTCGAGGCCTACCTCCGCCTGCCGCAGGTCGTTGCCTGCGGGACTTCCGCCATCTCCGCCCGCGGGCTGGTCGAGTCGGACGACTTCGCCGAGATCGCCCTGAGGGCCCGGACGGCTCGCGCCGCTGTATGCAGGGCGCGCCCGGAGCTGGCATCGTGAGCCCGCTCGGCCACGGCCACGGGCAGCGGCGGACTCGAGCCCCACGCTGGGACGCCGTGGCCCTCGGCGAGGTCATGCTGCGGCTGGATCCGGGAGAGGGTCGGATTGCAACGGCGCGCTCGTTCCGGGTATGGGAGGGAGGCGCTGAGTACAACGTCGCTCGCGCGCTGCGCCGCTGCTTCGGGCTGCGAACTGCGCTCCTGTCGGCTTTCGTGGACAATCCCGTCGGGCGGCTGCTCGAGGACCTCATCCTGCAAGGAGGCGTCGACAGCTCGAATGTGCGCTGGTTGCCGTTCGACGGGGTCGGACGGGCAGCCCGCAATGGGCTTAACTTCACGGAACGTGGTTTCGGCATCCGAAACGCGCTCGGATGTTCGGACCGGGGCCACACTGCGGCGAGCCAGATGGCGCCGGGCGACCTCGACTACGACCGAGTGTTCGGCGATGAAGGTGCCAGGTGGTTCCATACCGGTGGTGTCTTCGCCGGTCTGTCGGAGAGCACTGCCCTCTTGGCCGAGGAGACGATGAAAGCGGCCAGGGTCCACGGCGTCACCGTCTCGTTCGATCTCAACTACCGGCCGTCGCTCTGGGCGTCGCGGGGAGGCAGCGCAGCTGCCGTCGGGGTCAACCGGCGGCTCATCCAGCTCGCCGACGTCCTGTTCGGAAACGAGGAAGACTTCTCGCTGGCACTTGGTTTCGAGGCCAAGGGAGACCTGACCGCCCTTGGCGGGGAGGCCAGCGAGCGGCTGATCCTCGAGGTGGCGGAGCATTTCCCTCGGCTACACGTGATCGCTGCCAGCCTTCGCAGGGTCCACTCCGCGTCGCGAAACGAGTGGGGTGGACTGTGCTGGACGGCGGGGGAACTCGTTCGCAGCGTTGAGTTGAGGAACCTGGAAGTCATGGACCGTGTCGGCGGCGGTGACTCTTTCGCCGCCGGGATGATCTACGGGCTCCTCGAAGGCCTGGAGGTCGAGGATGCCCTGCAGTACGGCGTAGCCCACGGGGCTCTTGCCATGACGACCCCCGGAGATACGTCCATGGCCACGTTGGCCGAGGTCCAGCACGTGATGAAGGGCGGCTCGGCCCGAGTCGTGCGCTAACGGCATGTCAGACCGTCGGCCCGGTGTGAGGGAGCTCGATGGAGACCATCGAAGAGAGGAGGGCCAAAGTGGACAATGACAGGAACGAAGTGGTTGAAGCGGCCGTGGGACGGCGGCTGACACGCAGGGGATTCCTCGGCGCCGCGGCCATGGGCGGTGTCGTCACGGCGACGGGCGGACTGCTCGCAAGCTGTAGTTCCTCAAAGACGGCCGCATCTTCGCCGACCACTGCGAGCGTCGGCGCGCCCAAGCACGGGGGCAACCTGCGTGTCGCCATCGTCGGTGGCTCGCAGTCGGACACTCTCGACGCCCACAAGGTCGTCAGCCAGGTCGACAACCTGCGGCTGATGGCTCTCTACAACGCGCTGGTCCAGTTCCTCCCCGACGGTCGCGTCGCCAATGTCCTCGCCAAGGAGATCTCCTCCAACAAGAACGGGACCGCCTGGACCATCCGGCTCCGACCGGGCGTCACCTTCCACGACGGCAAACCGCTCACCGCCGAAGACGTCGTGTACACCTTCAAGCGAATCATGGACCCGAAGGATCCCAAGACGGGTGCGTTTGCGCTTCGGCCGCTCGATCCAAACGGAATAAAGATCGTCAACCCGCTCACGCTCCAGCTGACCATGCTCACGCCGTACTCCACTTTCGTGGAGGAGATTGCGGACCTCTACTACTTCGGGATCGTCCCTGTCGGCTACAACCCGCAAGCGCCCGTCGGTACTGGCCCGTTCAAGTACAAGTCGTTTACTCCCGGCCAGCAGAGCGTCTTCACCCGCAACGACAACTATTTCCAGTCCGGCCTGCCATATCTAGACCAGCTCATGATCATCGACTCCTTCCAGGATCCCACGTCCGCCCAGAACGCATTCATGAGCGGGGTCGTGAACGCCTACACCCAAGCGCCGCTGGCCCTCGCCCGCGAGCTCCAGGGCAACTCCTCGGTGCAACAGCTGATCTCGACGCCAGATCAGTGGGTGCCCTTCACGATGCGGGTCGATCGAACGCCGTTCCGGGATGTCCGGGTCCGACAGGCCTTCCGGTACATCATCGATCGACCGTCTATCGTCGAGTCCGCCTACGACGGACTGGCCATCGTCGGTAACGACGTCTTCTGCCCGCAGGACCCCAACTTCGACCACAGTCTCCACCGCGAGCAGGACATCCCGCTCGCCAAGCACCTGCTCAAGAGTGCCGGTTACCCGGACTTGAGCATCCAGCTGGTCACATCTGAGGCCATAGCTCCGAGCGCGGTTGCATGCGCACAAATCTTCGCCCAAAACGCTGCCGCGGCCGGCGTTCACGTGCATATAGCCAACGACGCATCCACCCAGTACTTCGCGCAGTATCTACATTGGACCTTTTCGCAGGACTTCTGGGGGAACCCGCCGTACATTGCCACGATCTCGCAGAGCCAGCTCCCCTACTCGCCGTTCAACGAGACACACTTCGACAACCCCCAGTTCAACAAGCTGTACGCCGAGGTCAACGCCACCACCGACCCGAATCTGCAAAAGCAGCTGATCCGCGAGATGCAGATGATCGACTTCAACGAGGGGGGCTACATCATTCCCGCGTACAACCGCCAGCTCGACTTGCTGAGTCCCAGGGTCCACGGGTTGACGCCGACGGCGACCGCGATCCCTATGGGCAACGCCGATTGGGAGCACGTGTGGTTGGACTAGGGATCTGGCACTCCGGGTCCAGGTACACCGGCGACCGGGACCCGGAGCGACCGGCCTTCACGGCGAGCTCTTCAAAGCCGCAGATCAAAGCGCCTCAGCGAGCGGCCGGGGCTTTCCACCCTCGCCCGGAACAGCGCACCGCCGTAGCGCTCGTCCGCTTCGCCGGAGGCGCCGAAATCCTTGGATGCCGTAGTAACGTACAGGTCGCACAGATCTGCGCCGCCGAGCGTGCAGATGGGCAGCCGCGTCACCGGCAGCGAGATGACTCGATCGAGCTCGCCCCCGGGTGCGATGCGGCTCACCTTGGACCCGCCCCAGTGCGCCATCCACACGAAGCCGTCCGCATCGACCGTCAGTCCGTCAGAGAATCCATCGCCCGAGCCGAAGGCGGCGAAGGTCTGTCGCTCGCCGAGGGAGCCATCTCGAGCATCAGAGGGATAGACGTCGATGCGACGGCTCGGCGGGTCGACGAAGTAGAAGAGCGTCCTGCCCGGACTCCAGTCCATGCCGTTCGGGGTGGTGAGGCCGTCGAGCATGGTCGTAATCGCACCCGACGGCGTGATCCGCACGAGCATTCCCGCGCCCGGCGTCTCGCCGAGCGTCGTCACGCCGACCCAGAGGTTCCCCGCCGGGTCACAGCGCGAATCGTTGAGGAAGGCATCGGGGCGGCCGAGGTCGAGCTCAAGTACCGTCCGGGTCCGGCCGTCATCAAGGTCGATCGCGTCGAGGCCGCCTTGCCCGGCGAGCGGAAGCACGTTACGCGCTCCGGCCGGCACCACCACGGATCCCACTGTCTTTGCCAGCGGAAACACCCGACCGATGGTGCTCCAGGGCGAGATGAGGTGGAGGGCCGGGCCGATTGTGTCGACCCAGGCAAGGCGCTGCGCGTCGGCGATCCAGGGCGGGCCTTCTCCGCGGTCGGCAGATACATCGATGACTGGGATGTCAAGGAAGTCGGGCACGAGCGTGGCCTTCGCCGTGGTCGAGGGTGGCGGGAAGCCGCCATGCTTCAGATGGGCGTCTGCGTCGCACGACGGCGATTCGGCGCCCCCAGAGGCCGGGAGCGCTCGTGACGAACCAGGAGGTCGTGATAGTCACCGGCGGGGCGGGCGGTATCGGACGCGCCTGCTGCGAGAGATTCGCATCGGCGGGAAGCCGGATCGTCGCTGTCAACACGGACCCCGAGAGCTTGGCTCGGCTCGAGCGGGACCTTCCAGACCGCGTCGGCGGTGCCGAGCTGTTGACGGTGACGGCGGACGTTGCGGACCGCAACTCTATGGAGGACGCGGTGGCCGCAGCCACGGACCGGTTCGGGGGAATCGACACCTTTGTTGCGGCAGCCGCCATCGGCACGCTCGGCCCGATCGACACCGTCGCGCCGGACGAGTGGGATCGCATCGTGGACGTGACCCTCAAAGGCAGCGCCAACGGGTGCCGGGCCGTGATCCCCATCATGCGCTCCCGGGGTGGAGGCTCCATCGTCCTGTTCGGCTCTGTCCTGGGGCGGAACGTGTTGCGTGGCACCGGCGCTTACAGCGCGGCCAAGGCCGGCATCGAGGGGCTCGTGCGAACGCTCGCCGTCGACTACGCCGCCGACGGCATCCGTATCAACTGCGTCGTCCCGGGCACCATCGACACGCCGATGACGTGGTCAAGCGTCCGGTCCGAAGAGAAGGAGACCCTGATGCGCTATGCCGCCGAGGACATCCCGATAGGCCGTATCGGAAGGCCCGAGGAGGTAGCCGCCTGCGTCAAGTTCCTCGCCTCACCCGAGGCCTCGTTCGTCACCGGGACGAGCCTCCTCGTCGACGGCGGCATCTTGGCCCGGACGGCATCGCGGATATGACGACCCGCGGCGAGACGGCCCGATACCGTCTCCGGCAGGCGCGTGACGCCCTCCGGGCGTCGGAGTTCGACGTCTTGCTCCTTTCCGGAGGGACGAACCTCAACTTCCTCTCCGGCTTCCCCTACGTCGATGTCAACCTGGCCCGGCCGTATTTCCTCGTGGTGTCCGAGCGGGACTTGACGCTGCTCGTCCACACCGGACGGTTCTACGAGGCCGAGCGCCTGTCGTGGGTCAACGACGTCCGGTGCTACCAGCGCCTCTCCGTCGCGCCCATCGACGAGCTGCGCCAGGTCCTCCGCGACCATGGCCTGACCCGGGGTCGCCTGGGGATGGAGCTCGGCTACGAGCAGCGACTCGGCATACCGGTGGCCGAGGTTAACCGTCTGCGTGCCGAGCTCGCACCACTAACGATCGGCGACGCCGCCGCCCTGCTGTGGCAGCTGCGCATTGTCAAAGCGCCCTGGGACATCGCCGCCACGCGCGCCGCCTGCGACATCACGGCCGCCGCCTACGCGGCGACCCTTCGAGGCATCTCCCCCGGCCAGCGAGAGACCAACGTGCTAAGTGCCATGGCGGAGGCGATGCGCCTCGGCGGGGGAGCAACTCCCTGGGTCAACATAACCTCCGGTACCGGGAACTACGACGTCGTGCTAGGCCCTGGCACCGAGCGCATCCTCGAGCCCGGCGACATGGTCTGGATGGACGGAGGGTGCGCCGTTGAGGGCATGTGGTCGGATTTCGGCCGGGCCGCCGTCATCGGGGGGCCGTCCTCGGAGCAGGTCGACATGCAGCGTGCCATCCGGGAGATCGGGGAGCTCGGCGTCTCCATGGTCGCCCCCGGAGTTCCGGTGTCGGAGATCGCGGCCGCCGTCAACGAGCAGGTGGACAGCATTTCGGCGCCGGTCACTTCAGCTGTCTCGACGATCGCCGGCCGGGTCGGCCACGGCGTTGGCTGCGACGTGACCGAGCCGCCCCACATCTCCGAGGAAGACCCCACTATTCTCGCGCCGGGGATGATCGTCACGATCGAGCCCGGCGTCGCCACCGCCTACGGCCTGTTCCACATCGAGGAGGACGTCTTGGTAACCGGAGACGGTTGCGAGGTCCTTTCGCGCGCTGCGTGGGAGCTCATCACCGTATGAATGGGCTGCTGCTCCTTCGCGCGGACGGCCTCGTCAACGGGCTCGGCCACCACGCGGCGGCCGAGTCGGAGGTCGTCGTCGACGGCAGCCGGATCGTCGCGGCAGGTCCCGTTGGCGACCGGACGGCCGGGTCCGGGGACACGATCCTGGAGTTCCCCGGCGCCACCATCATGCCGGGTCTGATCGACTGTCACGTCCACCTGAGCGGTCTGCATTGTGGTGGCCCGAGCGACTGGCCCGAGAGCCGGGACGCCGCTGTCGCCTTTGACACCGTCGCGGTGGCCCGGGGCCTCGAGCGGCTGCTCCGCGAGGGCGTCACGACCGTTCGGGACTGCGGGTATCCGCACCACGGCCTGCTCGGTGTCCGTCACGCGCAGCACGCCGGCCTGTTCACGGGGCCCAGGCTCGTGATCAGCGGGCGGGCCATCACGACGACGGGCGGTCACGCCGCCGCCCTCAGCGTCCGGGCCGACGGTGTCGACGAGGTCCGCCAAGCTGTGCGCGAGGAGATGCGCGTCGGGGCCGACTGGATCAAGCTCATGCTTACCGGCGGTACCGCGAGCCCGCACGAGCGAGTCGAGGACGTCCAGATGACCATCGAGGAAGCGCGGGCCGCCGCTACCGAGGCCCACGCCCGAGGACGCAGGGTGGCTGCCCACTGCTCCAATCGGGACGGCGCCCACCTCGCCCTGGACGCCGGAGTCGACAGCATCGAACACGGGATAGACCTCGACGACCCCGCCGTCAACCGCATGGCCGCCCGGGGCACGTGGCTGTCGGCAGCCTTGCAGTGCACGAAGGTGGAGGCCGAGGCCACTGAAGAGTCCGGTATTCCCGGCTACGTCCGACAAAAGGCAGCCGGGATCGTCAACTCGCAAGCGGCGTCATTCCAAAGGGCGCTGCAGCGTGGCGTCAACATCGCCGCTGCGACCGACGCCGGCCCTGCTTACTTCCCCCTTGGCATCGAGTCCATGATCGCCGAACTGGCCACGATGCAGGAGCTTGGCATGACGACGCTCGAAACCCTGTCCTCGGCCACCGGCCGTGCGGGGCAACTCCTCGGACTCGAAGACGTCGGGGTCCTCCGCCCCGGCGCCGTGGCCGACGTGATCGTCGTCGGCGGCGACCCAGTCCGCTCCCTCGACGCCCTCCGTCGCCTCGAGCTGGTGATGGCGGAGGGCAGCATAGTGACGGCGCCACCCTCCCGGCGATGACCGCAAACTCATCAACCCCACCGCAGGGGCGGCGGCAGCGGCCCGAGACGGACGCCGACGACGTCGCTGTTCCGCACAGGCGGGCGCAAGAGCGCGTCCTCGACGTCCTCGAAGCCCTATCCGCGCTCGGGCCGCGCGCCAAATTGATCGAGATCGCTGAGCGCTGCGGGCTGCCGAAGCCGACTGTTCACCGGATCCTCGCCCTCCTAACCGACCGGGGGTACGCCGCCCAAGGCGGTGACGGCATCTACGGCCCTGGACTGAAGCTGCTCGCCCTCGCAGGTCAGCTCCAGGACAACTTGGCCATCATCGACCTGGCGCTCCCAGTGATGCGGGAGATTCAAGACGAGTTTCCCGAGACTGTCCACTTCGGCATCCTCGAAGGAACCCACGCCGTCTACGTCGCCAAGCTCGACGGCCGTCGCCCGTACCGGTTGACCTCCCGGGTGGGGATGGAACTGCCCCTGCACTGCACATCGATCGGCAAGGCCATCCTGAGCGCAGTCGATCCCAGCCCACGAGACGCACTCCTCCGGCCTCCGCTAGCCGCCAGGACCGAGCGGACCATCACGAACCGGACCGTCTTGCTCAAGGAAATCCAGACGATCGCACGCCGTGGTTATGCGATCGACGACGAAGAAAACGAACGCGACGTCCGCTGCGTCGCAGCGCCGGTCGTCGGCTCTCGTGGCCTCTACGGCGCCCTGAGCATCAGCGCGCCCGCCTTCGCCATGCCGATGACGACCGCCCACATGCTCGGACCCGTCGTGATCGGCGCCGCCGGGGCCCTCTCGACGCTCCTCAGCGCCTCACTCCACCCCGACGAACTATCCCGCAAGCTGCTCTAGAGACCAGGTCACCATGAAGCGCACGTTCGACTCCCCCCGGCTCCCGGCCCCGGCCGGGCCGTACAGCCACTGCGTGCGGAAAGGCAACATGCTCTTCCTTGCCGCCATGGTCGGTACCCTCCCCGACGGCGCGGTCATCGGGCCCGACGTCGCCGAGCAGACCCGACAGCGCATCCGCAACATGCAAGCGTGCCTCGAGGATGTCGGCGCATCCCTCGAAGACGTGTGCACGGTCACCGCCTTCCTCGAAGACGCCGACCGCGACTTCGCCGATTACAACACCGCCTACCGGGAGTTCTTCGCCTCGGAGCCTCCGGCGCGCGCCACCGTACAGGCCCATCTCCTCGGTGAATACGTCGTCGAAATCTGCCGGTCTTGACCCGCTGGTAGCCGTATGCCTTAACCCCCAGCGGGTGCGCCAGGTGCACCTCCGCCCCGGCCGCCGCCAGCGTGTCCGCCGCCCAGTACCACCCATACGTCGCCTCCAGGACGACCCGCGGGTTCTCACCGGCCCGGGCGATCTCGGCCCGCAGCGCCGCCGGGCTGTTGCTGATCCGGGCGGCACCCAGCTTCCTGCCGTCCTCGCTCATCCGGACCAGCACGCTGCGGCGCCGGTGCAGATCCATTCCGACGACCTGCCGCCCGGCGTAGTCTCCGTTCATAAGGGCCTCCCTGACTGGTGGAGACGGACGCTTGCAACTTCCAGCATCAGCCAGAAGCGGAGGCCCGCTTCTTCATGGCATCAGTCCTCGAGCGGGAACACTGACGGCGGTGCAACTCCGTTGGCGAGGGCCACCTGCAAGCGCAGCCTTGCCTTGGCCGGACTGAGCGTGCCTGCCATCAGCACACCCCGTTCTTGTAGGTCGATTTCCGTGCCGGGCACTCCATAAGTGCTGCGCAAGGTGTCGCCCGCGCCGCAGCGGGAGGCAGCGACGACACATACACCGCCAGCGATGAGCTCATCGATCAGCTCGAGGATGGCCGTGTGCGCGTGACCCCCGCCGAAGCCGGCAATCACAACACCATCCGGCTTTCTCGCAAGCAAAGGGCGCAGCCTCGTCGGGTTGAGGGCTGTCACCATGGTGACCAGTTCGACATCCGGCCACTCGCCTCGCGGACATGGACCGACGTAATCGATGTATGTCGGCGTGAACCAGATGGAGGTACGGCCCTCATTGATGCAGCCGACAGGGCCGGAGTCGGGCGACTCGAAAGCGTTCAACCGGACGGTGTGACGCTTGGCAACAAAGCGCGCCGAGTGGACCTCGCCGTTCATCACGACGCAAGGGCCGAGCAGGCCGGCTCTCGCGCCTTGCCGCGCCACTGCAAAAGCGTCGGCGAGATTCGCAGCACCGTCGCTTCCCCGAGACCCGTGATGGCGCATGGCTCCGGTGAACACGATTGGAACTTGTGACCGCTCAACGGTAAGAGCCGCCAGATACACCGACTCCTCCATGGTGTCGGTTCCATGCGAGACGACCACCCCTTCGCAGCGCTCCTTGACGGCCTTCTCGATCTCAGCGACGAGTTGGACCAGATGAGCTGGGCCGACACCGATGCTCGAGATGTTGGCGACATCGACTGAAGAGATCTCGTCACCGGTTTCAGGCGAAAAGGGCAGATCACCCGCACTGAGAGACGGAACTGCGCCGGTGGATGAGTCTGTGAAGGCGATCGTGCCACCGAGTCCGATCAGTCGAAGCCTCGTCATGTCGCCCTCCTCGGCCGGTGAAGCCCGATGGTATCGTCAGAGACCAATCATGGATCAGTAAAGGCACCAACAGCGAACCCGAGGAACCGATGCCGCGACCGAGTGTGCAGGGAAGCGACGGTGAAGCTCCGACGCGGCTCGAGAGAGACCCGCTTGGCCCGATCGCGGTTCCGCAGGCCGCACTGTACGGCGCTCAGACTGAGCGCGGTCGTGCCAACTTCCGGGTCTCCGGGCTGACGCTCGCCGATCGTCCGGAGCTGATCGCCGCGCTCGGGCAGGTAAAGGCCGCCTCGGTCCGGGCCAATCAAGAGCTCGGCGAAGTTCCCGGCGACCTCGCAAGTGTGATCCTGCAAGCGGCGAGGGAAGTGGCGGCGAACGAGCTCGACGAGCACTTTCCCCTCGACGTCGTGCAAGGTGGCGGCGGAACCGCAACCAACATGAACGCCAATGAGGTGATCGCCAACCGCGCGGCCGATCTGCTCGGTCGTCCCCGCGGGGTCTACGACGTCGTCAACCCGAACAATCACGTCAACCGCTCCCAGTCGAACGAACGACGTCTACCCGACGGCCCTGCAATTGGCCGTCGTGGTCCGGTCAGGACAGGCCGTCGAGGGCGTGCGCTATCTGGCTGAGACGATCCGCTCCGCCGGAGAAAAGGTGGGTGGTCTCTTGCGGATCGGCCGGACGTGCCTGCGTGACGCCTTGCCTGTCGAGATCCAGGCAACCGGGAACGGCGAGGCGAGTGCTCTCGAGCGTTGTGCCAGAGACCTGGAGGCGGCTTCGTCGGAACTGCTCGCTGTGCCGCTCGGGGCGACAGCCGTCGGGACGGGTTTCGGGGCACCCGAAGGATACAAGGAGCTAGCTGTCCGGTACCTGGCCGAGGAGTCCGGGCTTGCGGTCACGCCGGTCGAAGATCCTTATGACGCTCTTTCCCACCTCGACAAATTCATCGCCGTTGCCTCGCATCTCGTGAGGAGCGCACTGGCTATGGCCAAAATCGCCGCCGACTTGCGCATCTTGAGCTCAGGGCCGCTCGGCGGGATCGACGAGGTCGAGCTGCCGGCCGTCCAGGTTGGTTCGTCGATCATGCCCGGCAAGATGAACCCGGTGATGCCAGAGCTCGTGATGCAGGTGTCCTTCGAGGTCAGGGGGACGGCTGCGATCGTAGAGGCGGCGGCCGCCAGCGGAGAGCTCGAGCTCAATGTGATGGAGCCTGTTGTGGCACGGCACCTGCTCGGCGCCTTGGCCGATGTCGGAGCTGTGGCGCATCTCTTCGCCGATCGATGCGTCTCCGGGCTCGAATGGCGGGAGGACGTTCTCGCAGAGCATCTCTCCAGCTCGTTCGCCGATCGCGTAGAACTTGCACGACGAGACGGTTACGCAGCCGCATACGAGTTCTCGCCGGATGCCGACGGGTCGTGACGTCAACGCCTTGAGAACGGGGAGGCAGATGTCCCAGAGCAGTTCGAGAGCTTCGGTTTCGCTCTTCTCGCCGGTAGAAGTGCCGCGGACGGTAGATGCCGTCATCGACCAGATCGCCGACCTGATCCGCGTCGGCAAGGTGCCGCAAGGCCAGATGCTTCCCGGTGAACGACAGTTGGCGGCCGCCCTGGGCGTGAGCCGCCGGACCCTTCGCGACGCGCTCGAGATACTGGGCGACGCCGGCGTCCTGTCGGTCGTGGCCGGGCCGGGGGGAGGAACGAGGGTCGCCTCGGTCTGGGTCCCGGACCTCACCGACCCGCAGTCGCCGCTCGAGACCGAGCACGTCTTCATGATTCTCGAAGCCCGGCGCGCTCTCGAGCCCCGCGTGGCTCAGCTGGCAGCGCTCCGGGGCACGGAGGAGGACTTCGCTGCCATGCGCGAGACCCTCGCCCTGCAGAGGGCCGCTCCGGTCGAATCCCAGCAGTACTGGCTGAGCAACGCTCGCTTCCACCGCCAGATGTGGCGAGCGAGCGGTAACCGGGAGCTCGAGCTCGCTATGCGGTCCATCTACCGAAAGCTGCAGGCTGTCGTTTCGGTCGTCGACGACGAGCCGATCTCTGTCCGGCTCGACCTCCATGACGCCACGCTCGCTGCCATCATGCGAGGCGACCCCGACGAGATCGAGGACGTTATGGACGACCACTTCGCCCACCTCGAGCGGCTCTGCGAGATCACGTATGGGAGGGCTCGGATCAGGCGCGTTCCGGCGTTCCTCATCCCTCGCTCCAGACCGGTAGCACGCTCGCCAGAAGAGGGGGGAAGCAGCGGCTCGAGGGCGTAGCCAGCACCCTGCTGGCCTCTCGGGCACGGTTGACGGACCGTTTTTGGTCTAACTATGCTACCAAGATCGGTTTACAAGAGGGCCAGGCAGTTCTCTCATGCAGAGGGGCAAAATGGACGTCCTGCGCGAATCAACCGGCTCTGCTGAAGGTTCCCTCACGAGGCGCCAGTTGCTCCGCGCCGGAGGCGCGGGAGCCGCACTTCTGGCCGGCGGCGGCCTTCTTGAGGCTTGCAGCAGCGGAAGCGGCACGGGAGCCACGACATCGCCGGCCAGCGCGACGTCAAGAGCAAAGAAGGGTGGTCACCTGACTGTCGCAGTTCTCGGCGGCTCGAGCAGCGACACTCTCGATGCCGACGCCGAGGTCAGCACTCCCGACCTCATCCGGGTGACAGCTCTTTACAACGGCCTTGTCACCTACAACACCGGCGGCACGGGCGTGGTGAACCAGCTCGCCGAGGAGATGACGCCCAACGCCGATGCGACCGCCTGGACGATCCGCGTCCGTTCCGGCGTCACCTTCCACAACGGCAAGACCCTCGGGGCAGAGGATGTCGCCTACACGATCCGCCGCATCGCCGACCCCAAGGCTCCGCTCAACGGCTACTCGGTTCTCTCTCAGGTCAACCTGAACAACATGGAGACCCTCGACGCCCGCACCCTTCGCATCCACATGAAGCGACCCCTGGCGACCCTCCCCGAGCAGCTCTTCCCGAGCTACAACTACGGCATCGTCCCGGTCGGCTACGACCCGAAGAACCCGGTCGGCACCGGACCCTTCAAGTTCAAGAGCATGACGCCGGCCCAGCAGAGCGTCTTCGAGCGAAACGACAACTACTGGAAGTCGGGCCTGCCTTACCTCGACGGCATCACCATCATCGACTCCTTCGCCGACCCCCAGAGCGCCTTCAATGCGCTGCAGTCCGGGACCGTGAACGTCTACGCTGAGGCAGACCACAACACCGCCCGGCAGGTGAAAAACATCCCCGGCCTCAAGTCAGTCATCTCGGCCGGCGGCCAGTGGATCCCTTTCACCATGCGCGTCAACCAGCCGCCCTTCAACGACGTGCGGGTGCGCCAGGCGATGCGGCTCATCGTCAACCGCCCTCAGTTGGTCAACGTCGCCTTCGACGGATACGCCGATGTCGGAAACGACATCTTCGGCCAGCACGACCCTGACTACAACGCCTCGCTCCATCGATCCCAGGACATCCCCCAGGCCAAGTTCCTGCTCAAGCAAGCCGGCCACGAAAACTTGACCGTTGAGCTCGTCACCTCCGACATCGCAGGCGGCGCCATCGCCTGTGCTCAAGTGCTGTCCCAGCAGGCGCGGGCGGCCGGCGTCACCATCAACCTGAACCAGGTCCCCTCGTCTGCCTTCTTCGGCAAGGGCTACCTGCACTACACCTTCGCCCAGGACTACTGGGACTACAACCCGTACCTCTCCCAGGTGGCGCAGGCGACCTTGCCGGATTCGCCCTTCAACGAGACCCACTTCAACGACCCGGCCTACATCTCGCTCTACAACCAGGCGAACGCGACCCTCGACACGGCGAAGCGGACCGACATCTGCCACGAGATGCAGCAGATCGACTTCAACCAAGGCGGCTACATCATCGCGGCCTACAACAAGATCGTCGACCTCATGAGCACCAAGGTGAACGGCTTTCCGAGCGGCGCCGGAGGCGGAATCCCGCTCGGCAACTGCAGCTGGGAGACGGCGTGGCTGGAGTGACAGGCTGAGATGGCGCTCGGGCCTCTAGTCGTCGTCGACACGGAGCACGCCGGCGCTCGGGACTCGGTGACTGTCAACCGGCTCGAGTCCTTGCGGGCGCGCCTCGGTGAGCTCACCGGCGCACCGGTTTCAGTGAAGCACTATCTCGAAGCGAACCGGGCGGGTATCGAAGGGCAAGCGGCCGTCCTGAGCGGCTCGCGCAGCGCCTGGGCGGCCCACGACCAATCGGAGCTGGCAGCGTTTCGCCGACGGATCCTCGAATTCGACGGCAGACTGCTCGGCATCTGCGCCGGGATGCAGCTCATCGCCTCGGCTCTCGGCGGCAGTATTGGCCACGCCGCCTCGCCCGAACACGGCTTCGTCGAAGTCGAACTCCAGTCAAACGATCTGTTCGAAGGGCTCTCTCAGGCGGCCGGCTTCTACCAGAACCACGGCGACGAGGTGACCGAGGTGCCCGAGAGCGTGGAGGTCATCGCCCGCAACGCCGCCTGTGTGCAGGCGATCCACGTGCCAGCTCGAGGCTGGTGGGGCACCCAGTTCCATCCCGAGCTCGGCGACGAGAGCCATCCCGCAGGTGAAAGAGTGCTTGCGAATGCTGCCCGGCTGATTTACAGAAGAACCGACAGCCTCATGAGACAAGGACGGTGATCTGGTGATGCACGATCTGGTGCTGCGAGGGGGCCTCGTTGTGACGCCGCACGGCGAGCTGCTGGGCGGCGTCGCCGTCGACGGCGAGCGCATCACGGTCGTCGGCGCCGATCCCGAGCTCGGTGACGGTCGCCAGGTCGTCGACCTCGAAGGAAAGGTCGTGCTCCCCGGCCTCATCGACCCCCACGTCCACTTTGGCATCGGTGACGAGGACACCGACGACTCGATGCGGGAGGACTTCAGGCACGACAGCCGGGACTGCCTCATCGGCGGCGTGACGACGATCTGCAACACGACCCTTATCGAGAACAGTCCGCTCGACGAGCTCTTCCACCGCGCTCTTGCCTGCGCTCGCGGGAACAGCCATGTCGACTACAAGATCAACACCGTCGTCACCCGGCGCAACCAGATCGAGAAGATTCCGGGCATCATGGCCGAGGGCGGGACGGCCTTCAAGTTCTACACCGGCTATGTCGGCGAGCAGGCGGCCTCATTCGGCATGGACCCGAACGGCATCCCGCCCGACTTCTTCCTGCAGGCGTGCGAGCTCATCAAGAAGACCGGCTCTCATGCCTTCGCCTCCATCCATGCCGAGGAGCCGACCGCTCGCGGCGTGATGGTGGACCGCATCCGGGCGATGGATCCCGAGGGCAGTCTGGTCTCGTGGTCGGAAACGAGCCCGGACTGGGCAGAAAGCTTGCAAGTGCACGGGTACGGCCTCATCGCCGACGCCGTTGGCGTGACGATGTACCCGGTGCACGTGAGCTCCCGTTTCACCGTCGACACGATCCGTTCGATGAAGCAGAGGGGGATGAACATAAAAGGCGAGACGTTGGCTGCTTTTCTCTGCGGCACCGCCGACGAGTTCGACGCCGCCGGCCTGAGCGCCAAAGCCAAGGTACAGCCGCCCATTCGACGGGACGCCGATCGCGAGGGCCTGTGGGCCGGCATAAAGGACGGCACTATCAGCTTCGTCGGGACAGACACCCTCACCTACTCGAGCCGCTACAAGGGCGGGGTCGACTTCTGGGAGTGCCGGGTCGGCCTCAACGTGCAGGTGGCAGACACGCTGCCACTTCTTTGGAACGAGGGCGTGGCGAAAGGGCGCATCTCTCCTGTCCTGCTGGCCAAAGTCACCTCAGAGAACGCCGCCCGCCAGTACGGCCTGTACCCGCGCAAGGGAGTCATCGCGCCCGGCGCAGATGCCGACTTGGTCGTCCTCGACCCCGAACAGGAGATGACCCTCGGGGTCCACCGCTACCGGGGAAAGAGCGACTACTCGCTCTGGGAGGGAAAGCGGGTCCGAGGGGTGCCGGTCGCCACCATTCACCGCGGCGAGGTCGTCGCCAGAGACGGAGAGGTCCTCGCCGACAAGCCGAAGGGCGTCCACCTCTCCGATAGGCTCCCCGGCTAGCCCAAGCCCAGAGCCGACTAGCGAGCCGCGACTGCTGGCGGCGGCGGGGTGTTAACGTAAGTCCCGCCACCAGCCGCGATCCATCCCGGCTCGGCGATCACCTCGCCTCGCCTGATCGACATGACCGATCTGCCCGTCATCTCCATCCCCTCGTAGAGCGAGTACTCGGCGGGGTGGGCGAAGTCTTTAGCCCGCACCGTCCAGCGCTCATCCGCCGCGACGATCGTCAAGTCAGCATCCGAGCCAGGCTGTAGAGCACCTTTCTTCGGGTACATCGCAAAGCAGCGGGCGGGGTTCTCCGAGGCGATGCGAGCGAGCGTCGGCCAGTCGATTCGCCCGGCTCTGATTCCCTCGGTGAGCATGAGCGGAAGAGACAGGTAGATCTCCGAGAAACCCGGGATGGCGTCCCACACGTCCTTCTCGGTCTTCTCGGCGAGCCTGTAGCGGCAGTTGTCAGAGCCGAGGGCCTCGAGGCGATTGTCCGAAAGGGCGCGCCAGAGCTGATCGCGATCGGGCCCGTTTCGGACTGGAGGGTTGACCTTGCCGAATGTTCCCGCCTGCCATGGGAACTCGCTCACCAGATAGTGCGGACAGGTCTCGCCTGCGATCCTCGCCCCGCGCGCTTGCAGGTACTCGATCATCCGCACCCCCTCTTCGGATGAGACGTGCGGGATGTACATGCGCGCCCCTGTTTCCTTGGCGATGAGGCCGACGTCTCCGATCTGCATCGCCTCGCAGATCGCCGGCCGGGCGCGTGTCCAGGCGCGAAGCGAGCTATCCGCTTTGCGCAGGCGCGCCTTCAAAAGAGCGCAGATAGAAGGCTCCTCGCAATGGACCATCCCCGTCGTCGGGCGCCACGGTCGGTCAAGTGAGGCTATGACTTCGAGAGCTTCGTAGATATAGTCCATTCCTACGGTGGCGATGCCGAACTCCTCGGCTTCCTCGCCGACGTAGCTCGGGAACATCTTGTAGGACGTAACGCTCGCTTCCACAAGCCTCGGCATCTCTTCGAGGTGGCGAGCAGAGCTCGGGTTCGCCGTGTAGCGGACGTCTACCGGAGACCGGCCTGTGATTGCCCGTTTCGCATGCTGCAACAGGGTTTCGCCGTCTCGCTCAATCAGCGTCGTTATCCAGCTCTGCCCGTGAGCGTTCTCATGATCGGTGACGATCGTGGTAATGCCCCCGGCGGCCGCCGCCTGGGTCTCGGTTCCGAGGTCCTGAAGGAACTTTGCGTCGTCGGCGCTCCCTCCGGTGCCGAGGTGCACATGCGGATCGATGAGTCCAGGCAGCAGGAAACGCCCGGCAGCGTCGATGGTCGTATCGGCGCCCGGCAGCCGCCCGCTGTCGCCAACGAGCCCGATCACTCCGTCTTCTGACCACACTCCTCCTTCTCTAACTCCAGAGGGTGTGACCAACAAGGCGTTGACGACCCGAAGCGTTGTCACGGCAGCTAGACCGCGAGGCTTGGAGGCCTGAGCGCCCGCACAACCAGATAGACAGGCGCTCCGGCCGTGCCGGATCGCTCGTCCGCCCAATCTCTGTCGGCCGGCGGCTCGGCGACGCGGTCGACAACGAGGCCGGAGTCAACAAGGGCCTTCAAGTACGAGGAGACGGCCCGATGGGTCGCTCCTGCCTTGTAGCGGATCCTCGAAAGCTCGTCGGCCCATAGCCACCAAGCTCCGCCGTGGTACGTGCCGCCGGTCGGCCACGACGCCGAGACTCGGCCAGCACCTGGGAAACAAGGGTGGAGGATGCAGAAAACGAAACGGCCGCCGGGGCGGAGCAGGCGGCCCACGTTGGCGAGGGCGCCATACAGATGGTCTATGTCGCCAAGTCCGAAGTTGCAGGCGACCGCATCGAAGACCTCTTCCTCGAGCAAGCCGGGAGCAGTCGCATCAACCTCGACACAGGAGATGCCGGGGCGCTCTGAGGCTCCGAGCCCCGGTGCTGTCTCGAGCAGCCTCGGCGAGATGTCGACACCCACAACGTCGGCGCCGTCTTTCGCCAATTTCCTCACGACCATTCCATGTCCGCAGGCGAGGTCGAGGACCCAGAGGCGAACGACGAGGCCGAGCAGCTCGAGCAACGAGGCGGTGGCCAGAATCGAGTAGTCATCGGGACGTGCTGAGTGCGCCTCGGCTATCAAGTCGTATCATACCGCCATCTCCTTCAACGCTAATCCGGCTCTTCATTCTACCGCTGGTCGCTCTCATCGCTCGGCCCTTCAGCCGCCTGTAGATAGCCTTCGATCGAGATCGCGCCCGGCTGTAGCTATGCGTCATTGCCCGAAGGAGAGGTCTTGAGCCCGGGAAGACCGTGTTAATCACAGCGTGACCGGGCATGCCCGGGGTGGCGTCACATCCCCCGTTTAGAAGTGCGACAGGCGTAGGTCCCTCGAAGAGGTGTAACTCACGAAGGGAGACCTACACCCTGGCAAGTCGAGTATCACCCCATCTGTGCCTCGTTCTTCAGCAAAGGTCATGATCCTGCCCACTTCTAGTCGGCTTAGTACTACAGCCTTATTTTGTTATATATGAGTCATCGCCGCCAGTAGTGGCTGGTGCGGGTGAGCTGGGCTGCTGGAGGGATGACGGCCGGTTTCACCCCATCAGAGTGATGGAACCCGCCCCAGCACAGGTGGAATGGTGGCTTGAAGCGAGCGGAGGTATAGGGGCCAAACCGTGAGATTCCAGGAAACCTCGCGCAGGCTGGCAACAATCGACGAAGGCACCCACCGCTGGACGAGGCTCTTGGTCACGTAAGTACCGGCCGGGACGCCTCGAACCCCACGATGGCGGCACCGACGGCTGCCGATCTCGGACCGAGCTCGGCTTGAAGGATGGGGAGACTGCGGGCGGCGTCGCACCAGACATGATCCCGGGCGGCAGCGACCCCGAGGTCCCAGAAGGGACCGGGAGCGCTGCCGAGGCCGCCGCCGACCACGACGACGTCCGGGTCGAGCAGGTTCACGAGCAGACCGAGGCCGATGCCGAAGGCACGGGCGGTCTCCCTCACCGCTCGCGTGGCGGCCTCTTGCTCGCCGTAGGCCGCCAGGACCGCTTCAGTTGTGGCACCGATGCCACCCAGCTTGAGGTAGCGGGTGAGCATCGCCGGGCCGGAGGCGATCTCCTCGAGCACCCACTTGTGCCGAACACCATCTGTCTCCCACTCGGCCGCCACCGAGTTCCCGAGCTGGATGGCGGCACCGCGGGCGCCCCGGTAGATGACGCCGTTGAGCACGAGGGCGTAACTGATGCCGGTGCCGACGCTCACGTAGCAGAACGACCGGAGGCCACGGCCCCGCCCGCGCACCGCCTCTCCCCTTGCGCCCGCCCGCACGTCTGACTCGACCACGACGGGGGCGATCCGCTCGAGCCGCCGCCGCCATTCGTCGCCGTCCAGGCCGGGGACGACCGCATGGCTGAGGATTCGGCCGTCGAGCCCGATCACCTCCGGGACGGCAACGCCGATGCCGGCCACCTCGATCCGTTCACGCCTGGCGAGCTCGAGCGCCTGCTCGACGAGCCGCTCCCCTGCCCGCCAGATCTCCTCAGCGTCCTCCTTGGGGGTGGGGGCGGCCTCGAAAAACTCCAGGACGCCCGTGCGGCCACGAGTCAGGGCGACCGCCAGCTTGGTGCCGCCCACGTCGATACCGAGGGAACCCCAGTGGAGGCCAGCAGGCCGGCTTCCCGCCTGGCCGCGCTTGGGCCCCGCCACCTTCGTGTCGGCCTGCTCGAAACGAAACCCGGTCACCTCACGCCCCTGCCGGGCCGCTAGCTCGCTCGCCAGCAGCTGGATCGGGAGGATCTCGAGCACGGCGAGCTGAGCGGGCTCGAGCGCCGGCAGGCGGACAACGGCCAGGTGGTCAGCCGGCTCCGCGTCAGCTGTGGTGACTAGGAGCACGTCTGTACCGGCGGCGGCGACGTCGTGGGCGAGGCGGACCTCCCGGTCGGCGCCGATCACCACGAGGATGAGGCCGTCCCCGAGAGCTTCCATGGGGCCATGGAGGTACTGACGGAGGGGATGAAACGAGGTCGGCACGGCGGCGGCTTCCCTCAGCACGAGGGCGCCTTCGCTGGCGGCGGCGGAGTGAGCGCCGCTTCCCACGCAGTCCACTGCCCGAGGCACCCCCAGCCGATCGGCGAGCCGGCTGACGATCGCCGCCGACCCGGCCAGGACGCCTTCAACGGTGTCCGGCAGCGCCTCCCACCCGTCGTCCGGCGGGCCGACGAGGGCTTCGGTCACACGACCGAGCGCCTGGATGGCCGCCGTGTACCCGAGGGTATACACGGCGCTGTCCTCTAGCAGTCCGAGGGGCACCACGCTGTCGGCGAGGGCCGCCACCGGCGATACTGGGTCGTTCGTGATCACGAGGCGCGGCAGTCTGTCGGCGGTCGATATCGCCTCCAAGGTCTCGGTGCTCGTACCTCCCTGGCTGACCACTACGACCGAGTCGACGATGGCGGCAGACACGGCGGCGGCGAGCTCGTCGGCCGCCAGGGCGAGGGCTCGCTGTCCACCGTCGAGCAAACCTGGCAGCACGGCTGACAGGGCATAGGTGCTCGCCCCCATGCCGGTAAGTGCCAGGCAGTGGCTTCTCCACGGCTCGAGATCGAGCTGCCCGAGGGCGGCCGCCACGACGGCGCCGGACTGGCGAAGGTTGCGGCCCTGGGCGGCAATGGCATCGCGGAACCTCATCGATAGTCGGGCGCCACGGCGAACAGCGTGCCCACCTCCCGCGAGGTCATGTTGAAGAGCTCGTAGCTCGTGCCTGCCGGGGCGTAGAAGCCGTCACCGTCGGCGAGCTCGAACCAGCGTTCACCGCTGAGGCCCACGCGGTCGGTGAGAAGGACGTGGAGCGGCCCTCTGAGAACGTGGAGGGACAGGTCGCCGCCGTGGACCCGCGGTCCCGTCCGTCCGCCAGGACGGAGCTCGACTCGACCGGCGTGCAGGTGTTCCGTACTCAGGTAGAGGCCCGCGAGAGCGCCGCCATCACTTCCGGCGACCTCCCACAGGAGGTCGCCGTCGCCCCGGGCGACTCGCATCGTGGCCGCCTTGTCATGCTCCTGCTTGCGTTCCGGCCAACCGCCGACCCAGCGTTCATCGAGATAGCGCGACTCACTCAGCATCTCCTTCGTCCGAGCGTAGGCGCTCGAGGCCCCGGCGGCCGGCGGCGGCGCAAAGAACTCGACCACCCGGAGCGGTGCGGGTCCGTAGCTGAAAGCGTGATGCCACGTGTCCCGCCGGAACGACACCGCCTCGCCAGCGGCCAACCGATGGACCTCGCCGATCTCCGGGTTGGCGATCACGAGAGTGCCTTCGAGGACGTAGAGGAGCTCGTCGGCGGCAAAGATCGTCCGGAAGTCGTTCGAGTGACGGAAGGCCCCGCCCGGGGGCAAGCCGAAGACCAGATGGTGGATGCGCTCATTGGACACGTAGATCCAGTCGGCCACCTCGCCCGCCTCGGCATCGCCCCACAAGTGAAGGGCGGTCTGGCCGGCGCGGACGGGTGTCGCCCCGGCGTAGCTGGGCCGAGGCGACGGAGTCACCCGGGTACGAGTACCAGGACCGGGAGCTTGCGGCTCCTCGGTTGCGGCGGTGTCGTCGGGCATCGGGCTCCTTAGAACTGCTCGTCGACCGGGCGCGTGCGGTCGTGGACGTGGCCTTCACGGCGGGGCGGTGCCGGAGGCGGTGCCATGGCCGGGAAGTCCGAGCCGACCATGACGGCCGTGCCGGTGCGGGCGGCCTCCCGCGCCGCCGCCAATACGTCGATCAGGTGCAGGTCCTGGCCGAGCTCCTGCAGCGGCGGGCGGTCGTCCCGGACAGCGAAGACGAGCTCGCGCAACCCGTCGGTCCACCGCCACGTCTCGTCGGCCGGCTCGACGAGCTGCCAGCTTCCCTCGTCGTTGCGCCAGACCTCGTAACCGGCGGGTGCCCAGTCGTCGCCGAGGAGGTTGATCGTCCCGGTCGTGCCGTACAGCTCCATGGCAGTGCGACGGTAGTGCTGGATGGCGTGGCTGGCGACGACAGAAGAGAGGGCGCCGTCGCGGTGACGAAGCACGAAGTGGATGGTGTCCGGATCCGGGTCGGCCATTGTCATGTCGCCCACCACGCGGGGACGCACGGCCGTACTCTCGGCCGCCAGCACCTCGCCGACCGGGCCGAGCAGGGCGGTGAGCGTCTTGAGGTTGTAGACCGCCAGGTCGCCGAGCGGTCCAACGCCGCTCTCGTGGTACCAGCGGGCCCAGGTGGAGCCCGGGTTGCCGTACAGCGCCCGCGCCGAGTGCACCGTCCCGATCTCATTGCCGCCGACCAGGCGCCACAGCTCCTGGACGGTCGGCGACAGGAGCACGAACGGAGCCGCCATGACGTACAGGCCGTGGTCGGCCGCCAGCCCGACCACGGCCTCGGCTTCGGCACGGGTGATGCCAAGGGGTTTCTCGACGAGCACGTGCTTGCCGGCTTCGAGGGCCGCCAGGGCGATCTCGGCGTGGCTGCTCGGAGGTGTGAGGATGGCGACCACATCGACGTCGGATTCGATCACGGCGGCGGCGTCGGGCACGATCTGTGCCCCCGGCCGCCGGCTCATGATCTCCGGCCAGGCCTCCTGGCGGCGCACGGAGATGGGGCCCGGCCAGGCGAGCCCGCGGGCCACAAGGGCGTCGAGGGCTCGCAGATAGGCCCAGACGACCGAGCCGCTGCCGACGAACCCGACTCCCACAGACCGTCCGTTCATCTGGCTAGGAGAACCAGAAGTACTTGAACTCGAAGTTCCTGAGGGCTGCTCCCGTCTGGGCCGGCAGCACCCCTTGCAGCTTGGGCGAGTGTGAGTCAATCACGGGGTTGAAGTAAGGGATGATGTACCCGCCCTGGTTGTAGTCGATCTGCATCATCTCCTGCACGACCGGGGTCACGGCCGACTGCGTCGTGATCGCCTGGGCCTGGGCGTACAGGCTGTTGTAGTGGGCCTCATCGAAGTGGGTCTCGTTGTACGGTGACGTCGGCAGGAACGCATCGGTCGCCTGCAGCATGTAGGGCGAGTAGAAGTAGAAGTCCTGGGCGAAGGTCCACTTGAGGTAGTTGGGCCCGTAGAACACCGACGTCGGCACCATCTGCAGGACCACGTTGACGTTGGCCGCTTTCGCCTGCTGGGCCAGGACCGTGGCCGCCGACACCGCTCCCTGCTGGATGGGCGAGGTGACGAGGGTGACCTTCAAGTTCTCGTGGCCGGCCGCCTTGAGCAGGAACTTGGCTTTGGGGATGTCCTGCACCCGCTGGGGGAGCGACTTGTCGTAGGCCGGGTCGAAGGGCGAGGTGACGTCGTTGCCGAGGAGGCCGTGGCCACCGAATACGACCTCGCGCATCTGCGGGCGGTCGACGATGAGCCGCATGGCCTGGCGGACGCGGACGTCGCTGAAGGGCGCTTGATCGCATCGCATGGTGAAGGGAGTGATCCCGCCGGCGTTCGAGTACACGACCACCTGGCCACCGTTCTTGACCGTGGGCACGGAGGCTACCTCGATGGCGCCGATGGCGTCCTCCCCTTTTGAGAGGAGGGCGTTCGTGAGGCTCGTCTCGTCGGCGTAGTCGGTGATGACGACCTCGTTGACGTACGGCAAGCCCGTCTCCCAGTAGTTCGGGTTGCGCTTGAACGTGCTCGTCACGCCAGGCGTGAAGGAGACGTACTCGAAGGGACCCGTGCCGACGGGATGCTTCAGGTCGAAGTCCGTCGGCATGATCGGCAGGTTGTAGTTCTGGATCATCTGCGGGAAGGCCGAGTATGGCTTCTTGAAGGGGATGCGCACGGTGTACCGGTCGAGCATCTTGACCCCGGCGAGGTCCAGCGGCACGAGGAGGGCGGCAGTCGGGGCCGGCGACTTCGGGTTGAGGCACTGCTGCAGGGTGAAGATGACGTCGTCGGCTCCGAGGGTTTTGCCGTTGTGGAAGGTGATGCCCTTCTTTACTCGGATGGTCCACTCCGTGGCGTTGGAGTTCGGCACCATCTCCTCGGCGAGCTGCAATCGCAGCTGGGCGTTGCTCTCGAAGGCGATGAGGGAGTTGAAGAGTTGGGGTGACCGGGCGAGGTCGGGTGGGGTCACCTGGGCGAGGGGATCGAGCGTATCTGTGCTGGCGCCCCCAGTGAGGCCGACTCGCAGGGTGCCCCCCCTGATCGGCTTGCTCGACGAGGCCGACGTGGCCGGCGTCGATGAGGAGGAGCTGCAGGCCCCGAGGAGCCCCCCGGCGCCGAGCACGGCCGCTCCGGTACCGAGGGCACCAAGGAACTCCCTCCGGGACCGGACGCCCGGGGCGTTTCCTTCAAGCTTGTCTTCCATCGATGTCTGCCTCTTCTGCTGAAGCTGGTTGTGGGCGAATGATCCAACCTCACGGCGGCGATAAGGGGTCGGGCAGGCAGCGGCCGGGCCGGCCCTGGACGACAGGTCAGGTGGGGGCGGCGCGCCTCCCCTTCCAGAGGAGGTAGGGAGCCGTGGCCGCCTCCTCGTCGCTCAGTTGCAAAGGCAGGTGGACGCGCTCGCCCCGGCCGGCAGAGATGTAGGCGGCGTACACCACTTCGAGGGCGACTCGGCCGTCCGCCCCGGTCTCGAGCGGCTCGGACCCGGTGCGCAGGCAGTCGACGAAGTGCTGTATCTCCTGCGGCATGCCGTAGTTCCAGGACTCCTCGAACATGGCGAAGCTCCAGCCCTTCGTGTCACCCGCCTTCTCGACGGCGTACCCGTAGCCCTCCTCGCTGTAGGCGACGATCGAGGAGCCGCGGAGCAGGTCGACGTAGGCGACCCCGCCGTCTCCCACGATCTCGACGAGGTCGTTCATCCCCCCGGGTCGTGCCCAGCTCGTCTCGATGAGCCCGAGCCGGTCTCCCGCCAGGTGGAGGACTGCGAGGGCGTGGTCATCGAGGTCGGTGCGCCCGCCGTGTACGAGCGTGCCGAGGGTCGCCGAGACGGACTCGACGTCGGGCTTGCCGTACATGAACCGGATGAGCTCGATGCCGTGGCAGCCCATGTCCATCATGACGCCGCCACCTGCCCTCGCCCCCTGCCAGAACCACTCCGAGTGGGGTCCGAAGTGCTGCTCGCCGTGCCGGATCTGGAAGACCCGGCCGAAGGCGCCCTCCTCCATGAGCTGTTTCGCTCGCACGTACTTCGGGGCGAAGCAGAGCTGCTCGGCATACATGAGCCGGACACCAGCCCGGTCGGTGGCGGCGATCATGACGTCGGCCTCCGCCAGCGTCCGGCCGAGCGGTTTCTCACAGATAACGTGCTTGCCGGCGGCAGCGGCCTCTACCACGACCTGGCAGTGCGTGTCGTTCGGCGAGGCCACGAGCACGACGTCGGCGTCCCGACGCTCGAGCAGCTGGCGGTAGTCGCCATAGGCGTCCTTGATGCCATGCCGCGCCGCCAGGGTGACGGCGCTCTCGGTCGTCCGTCCGGCCACAGCCACGGCATGGGCGCCCCGCACCCCCGCCAGCGACGCGAGGTGGGTGTCCGCGATGAAGCCTGAGCCGACGACTCCGACGCCGACGGCGTCCGAGGGCAGGCGGTCCCGAGGCGTCACCATCCGTCGATCTCCAGCAACGGCCGGTAGAGCGAGGCGCGGAACCGGTACCGGTCTCCCCGGTAGATCGTGGCGCTCAGCTCGACCACTCGGTCGGAGGCGGCATAGGCGGTCTGCACCGTCTTCAGGACCGCCCCGCCCACCTCAAGCCCGAGATGCTTGGCGGTCTCCCGGTCGGCCTCAGCCGCCTCAACGGCGTACTCGGCCCGGACGGGAAGGACCCCTGCCCGCTCGAGCTCTCCGTAGAGCGATGCGGTCGTGAAGTTGACGTGTACCAGCCTGGGGGCCAGCGAGAGGGGTACCCGGCTCTCGTGACAAGCAACCGGGATGCCGTCGAGGCAGCGGATGCGGCGCAACTCGAAGAGCTCGCTCCCCGGCGCAACGCCGAAGCTCTCGGCCTCGTTGAGAGTTGCCTCCAGGCGCCCGGAGTGCAGCACCCGGGCACTCGGCTCGAGCCCGCGGATGCGAGCGGTCTCGCTGAAGGACCGCAAGGCATTCGGCGGCTCGCCGAGCACCCCGGTGGCGACGAACCAACCCCGGCCCTGCGACGACTCAAGCACGCCTTCATCCACGAGGGTGGCGAGCGCCTTCCGCAGGGTGACCCTGCTGACACCGAGCTCGGCGCACAGCCTCCGCTCGGACGGGAGACGGGCGCCCGGTTGCAGACCGCCGCCGGACGTCTGCTCGACGATGAGCCGCGCGATCTGCACGTACAAGGGCGTCGCGACCGTATGGTTGACGGCGGCCCGAGCGGACACCATTTCACCATGGTTGCGGGCGGAGGCTATACCTGTCAATACCACTGGTATTCGTTAATTACGATCGACGAAACCACTGGTATGGCCCCCCAGGCGCCGCGCTCACCAGAGCGGGCCGCAGCCAGCAAGTGCGGCACGATCATCCAGGACTTCGCCAACGCCACGCGCGCACGAACCGTTGTTCGGCGTCGCTCGCTGTCGGCTGCGTCTGAGCCTGGCTATCACTCTTGATGCCTGTCAATGGCCAGGTTGCGGTGGCTCTGGCCCACTCTCCGTGACGGTTAGTCGGCGAGCAGGACGCGTTTGCGGAGCAGGTCGGGTTTCGCGCGGCCGTACATCTGTCTTTTGATCATTTTGATGCGATTGACGTGGCCTTCGACCAGGCCGGAGCTGTAGGGGTGGTGAGCCCGGCGGTGACGGCGGCCCAGTCCTTGCGCAGGCCTTTGCTGAAGCCTCGTAGTTCGCTGACCGGGCTGGTCTCGGCTTGGGCGGCCCAGGCTTCGAGGTGCTCGCCATGCTAGTGGCAGAGCATGTTGGCGAACTCGCGGACCAGGTCACGGCTGGTCGCGAGTTCCTCGCACTGGGCGGTGATCTGGGCGAGCGCGGTGCGGTCGCCGTCGGTGAGCTTGCCAGGCGGGGTGAGGAGCCAGCTGGCCACTTTCCGGCTGCCGTGGTATCCGGTTAGATGTTCGAAAATACACCACGACCTGGAGCCCCCTTACGGAATCGAACCGTAGACCTTCTCCTTACCATGGAGACGCTCTGCCGACTGAGCTAAGGGGGCACGGCTTGCCGCGCGTCCTTCGGCCGATCCGATCGGGTGTGATCGAGCGGCCCGGGCGGGTTCCCACCGGACTGGCACATCCGCGCGAGGCGAGCATACACGCCCACCGGCGCCGTGCCGAATCACTGGGTGCCAGTCCCGTTGCCCGGCCAGCCCCAGGCCAGCTGGCGCCTGATGGCCGGCCTACGGGGATGAGAACGTCACCGGGGCCAGGTCTTTGAACGCCGCCATCATCTGGGGCCACGCTGGCGAGAGCGGGTCGATGACATCGAGATGGCTGGCGCCCGGCAACTCCGCCACAGTGGCGTCGTCGCCAGCAGCGCGACCAAGCGCCGCATAACGAAGCCTCTTTGTGTCAAGAGCCTTTCCGGTTTTTCTTCGGGGCTGGTGCCGGACGGGTGCGTGCGGCTCCGTCCGGGCGTCGTAGGGTGGTGGCGGGCTCGGGAGTGGCTTGGCCGAAGAGCTGGTTTTCGGGGTGTGAGCCGGCCGCGCTGGCGACAGAGTCGTTCCCCGGTTGCCCTCCCGGGCCCTTGGTCCTGGTAAATGCGGCGGCATGGCGGGCGTCGGCCTGCAGGCGGGCGTAGATGCCGTCGCTGACTCGCCGTTTGAGGCAGCGGAGGGCTTCTTTGGGGGTCTTGCCCTCGGCTAGCTTGCGGTCGTAGTAGGCACGGCCGTCGCTGTGGCGGTAGCGGATCTGGGTGACCGCGGCCATGTGGACGGCGTGGTTGAGGCGGCGGTTCCCGCGCCGCGACAGCCGGTAGATCTTCCGGTTCCCCGACGACACCTCGATGGGCGCGGTGCCGTTGTAAGCGGCGAAGTTGTCCCGGCTGGGGAAGCGGGACGTGTCGGCGACATAGCCGATCATGGTGGCGGCGATGACCGGGCCGACGCCGAACATCCCGGTGAGCGTGGTGCCTGAGGCCCGGACCGTCACCGCCAGCTTCTTCTTGGTGTCGAGCATCTGGGCATCGATCCGGCGAAGGTCATCGAGGAAATCGGCGGCGAGCTCGCGGCGGGCGAGCGCCACGGCACCGGACGGCTCGATCTCCTCCAGGACACGAGCGGCTTTAGCTGCGGTTATCTCCTTGGAGATGCCGCCGGGGAGGAGGTCGCAGAGCACGGCGTGGAGCCGGCAGGCGACCTGGTTGCGTGCCCGGCCCAGGTCCCGGTGACGCTTGGACCACAGCTTGAGCACGGCCGCGTGGTTCTCGGCTGTCACCTTCCGCGGGGCCGCCGAGCGCAGTGCCGCGATCGCGACGGAGCGGGCGTCGTTGGGGTCGTTCTTGTTACTCGCCCCGGTCGCCAGCAGCCGCACCCGGGCGCCCAGCTTGGGCTGCACATCAAGCACCAGCTCGCCCGCGGCCACCAGCTGCTGGGCCAGCAGGTAGCCCAGGCCGCCGGCGCCTTCGACTGCCCAGGTCCGTTCCGGCCAGGGAGCGGCCCACGCCACCAGCCGCCCGGCCTGGGCCGCCGAGGCGCGTACGCGCAGCTCGCCCAGCGGTTCCTCGGCCGCGCCGATCGCCACCGCCGTGTGCGAGGCCTTGTGCGGATCAACGCCGATCATTACTGCTGTCATCAGCCCGCTCCTTCGTCATCATCGGGGGAAGGACCGTGGCGGGCATGCCTGATTCCGGATCGGCGTCGCGCCTCTTACGAGCCACGCCACGGCGAGACCCGACAGGCTGGCACCTCGTTATTAAGCCAGACCGCGAACGGCCGGCAGGCGGTTCGGGAGCCAGCCTCTCGGACCTCTGAACGCTACGACCAAGCCGCAACGCCTACCCCGATTTTCCAATCAGGCGGCTCATCGACGGCGGGACCACGTCGTCCAGCGCGCCGTGCACCAGCCTGACCGGGCACCCCAGTGGCAGCAGGGCCGCCGGGTCGGCAGCCCGGTAGCGCTGCGGGAAGTGGGCGGGACTGCCGCCCATGAGGGCGGCGGCCGCGTCATTGCCCAGCGCCTGGTCGTAGCAGTCAGCCAGGCCGCTCACACCGGCGAGTACCACCACCCCCCGGGCCCTGATGCCGGTATGCCAGCCCGAATCCGGTCCCAGCAGGTGCCGGCCCGCCGCCCACAAAGCCAGGTGGCCGCCGGCCGAGTGCCCAGCCAGCAGCGCCGGCCCATCGGCGATGACACCCGGGGCCGCCGCCTCCCTGACCAATGCCGGCGAGCGATCAACCGCGGCGGCCACATCCTCGAACGTCCCTGGCCAGCCGCCACCCGGCTGCCCGGTCCGCCGGAACTCCGGCACGCACAGGACGTAACCGGCTGCCGCCAGTGCGGTGGCCAGTGGCCCGGTGTGCGACCGGTCGTATGCCGCCCTCCAGAAGCCGCCGTGCAGGAAGATCACAAGCGGGGCCGGCCGCGATGTGGCCCCAGGCAGCCGGACGTCGGCGACGTGCTCGGGGCCGGCGCCGTACCTGATCACATGATCGGGAGGCGGCGCCGGGCGGGTGAGAACGTCATCCGGCGGCGTCCACGCGGCGGCCATCGTCCCTCCGTCCCTAGAGCCTGTCGTTGCCGACTGTTTTATGTGCCTTTAGGCCGAGCTGATCCTTTGGCCACCCGGCCAGGTGTCGAATGGAGGAAGTGGGGAATGTTTCCCGCGTTGACAGGCTCATCATGGCAGCGAACGCGACCCGGACGGGGATGACCACGGTGGCGAGGGCGGATCCATGAGCAGGCGGCATGCCACGGCCCATGCGCTTGGCGTTATTTCTGGATTTATCATCATTCCGGCGAGCCTAGCCGGGGTGTTACTGGCCGGCCCCGCTAGCGCCGCGCCCGTAGCTGCGAACCCTTGCGCGGCCCAGCTCACAGCCGTGTCAGCGAGCACGACCAGCCCGGCAGCCAGCCCGAGCGCGGCCTCCTCTGCACCCGCCAGCCCGACGCCCACGCCGCCGCCCGCCAGCCCGACGCCCACGCCGTCGTCCGCGAGCCCAACCACCAGCCCGTCATCCGCCAGCCCGACCCCCACCCCGTTGACCAGTAGCCCGACCCCTACCCCGTCAACCAGCAGCCCTAGTCCCAGTCCCTCCAGCTCGCCATCCTCCACCGCGGACACGCTATGCCTGACCGTCCAGGCGCTGGCAGCCAGCGTCCGGCCGAGCGGGCAGGCGCGTTATGCGGTGTGGGTCTGGCTGGCCGGCAAGGTGAACGGCACCGCGAAGGTCAGCATCACAGCGGCACCGGGCAAGCTGACACCGAGCTTCACGGTGTGCCCGGCGACTGGCGGAAACTCGTGCTCGGTCGCTCTGACCGCCGGCCAGGCCGTCCAGTTGCGGGCGGCGGTCGCGGCGCCGCAGAACGCTGCGAACGCTCACCTCACCCTTACGGCGACCGGGACCTCACCACAATCGGCGGCTTCCGCCACGGCGTCGGGCAGCGTCCTGGTCACGGCGGCGGCCCCAGCGTCCAGTGCTGGCACCGCCGGAGCAGGACTCACCCCGGCCGGCGTGGGCACGCAGCTGCCCGGGACAAGCCTGCCGGCAGGAGTGCTTCCGTCCGCCAGGCTGCCTCTGCTGCCCAGCCCGGTGACGGACCCCAGCCTGAACTTCCCTCAGGTGACACCCTCGGCCGACCCGTCTGCGTCGTCCACCCCGGTCAAGGTCAGCGAGGTGTCGGCATCGTTCCCGCTCAGCACACGCCTCGTCGGCGGCCAGATCATCGGCCTGGCGGTGCTGGCTGCGGCCATTACCATCGCCGTTGCCCGTCTCTCGCTCCGCAAGCCGCGGCCACAGCACAGCCGGGACCCTGACTGAGGGACCTACTTGGTCACGTGCTCGACATCGGGCCGGATCGCGCGCATCTGCGTCCCCAGCTGCGCCGCGTCCATGGTGGGTGAGGCTACGAGCCCGAAGGTGTCGTTGTCCGCCCAGGTGCACAGCGCCACACTTCCGGCCACGTTCTCCTGTGCGTTGACGCAGGCGGCCTGCCCGCCCATGCTGCCCGCGCCGGTGATGCGCGCACCCTTGAACTGGTCCGTGAAGCTGGTGATGAAGCCGGTGGGTGAGACCCCGGACAGATGGCCACCGATGAACAGGATCACCCGCGGGCTGGTGCCGCCGGCCGCAGCCGAGTTGGCCTCGTATACCGCATCGACTACATCGCTGGCCTGGCCGGCGCTCTTGGCGACCACCTGCTGCTGCAATTGCTTCGCGTTCATCTGCTGCTCAAGCTGGGGTTTGCGGACATAAGCGCCGAGCTTGGCTGGCGTGACGAGCGCATGGGCCGGGCCGCTGCCGCCCAGCAGCAATGCGCCGACCGTCACCACCACCACGCCCACGGCCAGCCCAGCCGCGCCCGCCAGCAACCAGACCCGTGACCGTTTCAGGCCCTTCCATCTGCCCCGGCCGGAAGGCTCCCCGCGACTGCTGCGCTCACCCGGGCCGGCCATCGTCGCCCGCGGGGCCGACCGTGCTACGCGGGCCCCTCCACGGGGTTCGTCAGTGCCGCCAGGCGGGAGCCCACGCGCCCGGCCAGGCCGGCGCGGCGGAGCCGGACTGAGCTGGTCGTAGCCGGCGGCTCCCGGTGGCCCGGCCTGGCGCGGGGCGCCATCCGGAAAGGACTCACGGCCCGCGTAGCGCTCCCGGCTGGGCTCGCGGTCCCGGCCGGACTCCCGGCCTGGCCCCCTGCCGCCGGGCCTCCTGGCGCCCGGCCCTCCGCCAGCGGGACCGCTGGCACCAGTACCACCGGCACCGGGACTGTTCATGCCGGGACCGCTGGCACCAGGACCACCCGCACCTGGGCCGCTGGCACTGGGCCGTGGGTAAGCCTGCTCGGGACCACGCGTGGCACCAGGCGCGGGCGGCGTGCGAGGGTCACGGCCCAAGGCCTCCCCGCGGCCGCGGGGCGCACCGCCGCCCGGATCAGTATGCGGACCGCTGGTGGGACGCGATCGCGGGTCAGCCGAGCCGGGTTGCGGGCCCGACCAGGGCCGCGGGCCGAACCGCGAGCCGGACGACGCGTCCGGCGACCCGCGCCGCCGTGGACCGGCGTCCGGGCCTGGCCGGGACGCGGGCTGTGGACCCGCCCCCGGCCCGGAGCCGGATCTTGGCCGCTGATGCGCCCCAGATCCCGCCCGCGTGTCAGGGCGAGGCCCGCCGGTCCGCGGATCAGTGCCAGGATCGTTGCGCCGCGCCATCCGCGGGTCGGTGCGGGGATCGCGTGCCTGCAGCCGGGGGTCGGTCAGCGAGCCACTCCCCGGCCCCATCCGCGGATCAGTGTGGGGATCAGCCGACGGCCCCATCCGCGGATCGGCTTGGGAACCCGGCCGCTGCGCCATTCGCGGATCGGTATATCGGCCAGTCTGCGGCGCCATCCGCGGATCAGCGTGGGGACCAGTGCGCTGCGCCATCCGCGGATCGGTGCGCGGCGCCATCCGCCGCCCAGAACCGGGGTCACGCGCCTGCAGCCGGGGATCAGTCAGCGGGCCGGTCCCCGGCCCCATCCGCGGATCAGTGTGGGGACCTGCCGACGGCCCCATCCGCGGATCGGTATGGGAGCCCGTCCGCTGAGCAGCCCGAGGATCAGTATGGGAACCCGGCCGCTGCGCGATCCGCGGATCGGTACGAGAATCCGGCGGCGGCGCCATCCGCGGGTCTGTGTGAGGACCAGTGCGCTGCGCCATTCGCGGGTCGGTGCGCGGCGCCATCCGCGGCCCAGAACCGGGGTCACGCGCTTGCAGCCGGGGGTCGGTCAACGGGTCGGTCCGCGACCCCATCCGCGGATCGGTGTGCGGGCCAGTGCGCTGCGCGGCCCGAGGATCACCACGAGGATCGGTGCGCCGCGCCATCCGGGGGTCGATGCGGGGATCACCCTCCCGCGCCCGGGGATCGGTCAGCGGGCCGCTCCCGGGCCCCATCCGCGGATCAGTGTGGGGACCAGTCGGCGGCCCCATCCGCGGATCGGTATATGGGCCAGTCTGCGGCGCCATCCGCGGATCGGTGTGCGGACCAGTACGGTGCGCCATCCGGGGGTCGGTGCGGGGGTCACCCGCCTGCAGCCGGGGATCGGCCGGCGGCCCGGTCCGCGGCGCCATCCGCGGATCGGTGTGCGGGCCAGTGCGCTGCGCGGCCCGAGGATCACCACGAGGATCGGTGCGCCGCGCCATCCGGGGGTCGCTACGGGGGTCACGCGCCTGCAGCCGGGGATCGGTCGGCGGACCCGGCCGCGGGCCGGTGAGGGAGCCGGTTCGTGGGTCGGCGGCAGGGCCTCGGCCAGCGGCCGGGTCCAGATCGGGCCTCCGGCCATGGCGGGGGCCGCCGGCATCATCGGAGGACGCGCGCCGCCGGGACTCGGCGGACTCCTGCGGACCTCCGTCTCTCACGCTTCCCCTCTTCGTCCAGCAGAGCGAAACCCCTCGTGGCCCAGCAGTGCAAAATCACTACATCATGCGGCATCGGCCGGAGGCCCCGCTACCTGATCGGCGGTGACGAGGTTAACTGCCCTGGTGGGAGCCTCGTCACGCGTTAACCGGTCCCGGGCATGTTCTAGCCTCTGCGTGAGGGAACGGGCGCGCATTGTGGGGGGGAACGGGATGCTTTGCGCCGGGCCGTTCTGGCCAAATGAGAGAGAGCCCGATGTCACAACGTCGCGGTCAAGCGCGCAACTCCCAGCGCAAGCTCGCCGAGATCAGGCGGCAGCAGCGGGCGCGGCAGACCCGGTTGCGGATCCTGGCGGGTGCGGCGGTGCTGGCGGCCGTCGCGCTCGTCGTGGTGGCGGTGATCGCCTTCACGGGCGGGCGGACGACGGCGCAGGGAGTACGCGCCGCGCCGACGGGGGCCACCGTGGACGGCATCGCGTGCCAGACCAGTGAGCAGGTCGCCTATCACATCCATGCCCACCTGACGATCTACGCCTCCGGCGCCCGCCAAGTGGTCCCGGCCGGGATCGGGATCCCCGGGCCGCAGCAGGTCGTGGACGGCTTTGTCGAGGGCGGCAAGTGCCTGTACTGGCTGCACACTCATGACTCCACCGGGGTCGTCCACATCGAGTCCCCGGTCCAGCGCGTCTACACGCTCGGGCAGTTCTTCGATGTGTGGGGACGACCGCTGAGCGGTACCCAGGTCGGGCGCGTCACCGGGCACGTGAAGGCGTTCGTCAACGGCAAGCGGTTCGCTGGCGACCCGCGCTCGATCAAGCTCACCCCGCACGCGGTCATCCAGCTCGACGTCGGCAAGGTCGTCGCCCCGCAGTCCTTCACGTTCCCGGCCGGCCTCTGACCCGGCGCGGCCCCAGGCCCGGCACGGTCCCCGGTCCGGCGCGGCCCCAGGCCCGGCACGGTCCCCGGTCTGGCACGGTCCCCGGTCCGGCACGGCCTAGTCGGCAATCCCCCTTGACGTGAGCCGCTACATGTCTAGCATGAGCAGTATCCTG